>NZ_JPKG01000035.1 GCF_000735605.1 Allobosea sp. LC85 | reverse complement strand
TTCAACCACCCGCTCAACATGGTCAGCCACAAGCTGGCGCCGGCGATCGCGACGAATAACCGCCTCGTGCTGAAGCCGACCGAGCTGACGCCGCTGACCGCGCTGGCGCTCGCCGATGTGCTCTACGAGGCCGGCCTGCCGCCCGAAATGCTCTCGGTCGTCACCGGCAACCCCTCGACCATGGGCGACGCGATGATCACCGACCCCGATGCCGATCTGGTGACCTTCACCGGCTCGGTGCGCGTCGGCAAGCACATCGCCGCCACCGCCGGCTACAAGCGCATCGTGCTCGAACTCGGCGGCAATGACCCGCTGATCGTCATGGAGGACGCCGATCTCGACAAGGCGGCCGAGCTAGCCGTCACCGGTGCGACCAAGAATTCCGGCCAGCGCTGCACGGCGGTGAAGCGCATCCTGGTGGTCGAGAGCGTCGCCGATGCCTTCTCCAAACTGGTTGTCGAGAAGGCGAAGACGCTGAAATGCGGCAACCCGATGGATCCGGAAACAGATGTCGGCACCGTCATCAACGCCCGCTCGGCCGCCCTCTTCCAGGCGCGCGTCGACGACGCCGTGACGAAGGGCGCCGAAGTGCTCTACGGCCAGCGGGCCGAGGGCGCGCTGTTCCATCCGACCGTGGTCGACCGCATCCCCTATGCCTGCGAGCTGGTGCATGAGGAAACCTTCGGGCCGGTGATCCCGATCATCCGCGTGCCCGACGACATCGCCGAGGTCATCCGGATCTCGAATGCGACGGCCTATGGCCTGTCCTCGGGCGTCTGCACCAACCGCTTCGACTACATCCAGCGCTTTGTCGCGGAGCTGGAGGTCGGCACCGTCAATCTCTGGGAGGTTCCCGGCTACCGCATCGAGATGTCGCCCTTCGGCGGCATCAAGGATTCCGGCCTCGGCTACAAGGAGGGCGTCGTCGAAGCCATGAAGAGCTTCACCAACGTCAAGACCTGGTCCCTGCCCTGGAC
>NZ_JPKG01000034.1 GCF_000735605.1 Allobosea sp. LC85 | reverse complement strand
GGCGGAGCCGCCGCCGCCACCGGAGCCACCGCCACCACCGGAGCCACCGCCGCCACCGGAGCCGCCGCCGCCACCGGAGCCGCCGCCGCCACCGGAGCCGCCGCCACCGCCGGAGCCGCCGCCACTACCGGATCCACCGCCGCCACCGGAGCCGCCGCCGCCACCGCCGGAGTTTCCACCGCCGGAGCTGCTGCCAGACCCCGAGCCACTGCCGCTACTCGATGCGCTGGCGCCGCCGCCCGCAGAATTGCCGCCATCGCCGCCGTTGCCGCCGCCTGCCGGATTTCCAGCGCTGCCCGGTGCCCCCGAAGACAGTGCTCCCGTCGTGAGAGGGGGGCACGCCCAATACTCGGCGCCGCCCTGCTGGTAGAGGGAACATGCCTGACTAGGCGCGCGCGTTCGGCGACCGTTGGGGGCGACGGCGCTGTAGTACTGGACGCCGCCAGGGCTGGCGCTCTGGGACGCAGGTGCCCCGGCGCTGATCGCCGCCGTGGCGCGCGGTGGGCAGACCCACAAGAGTCGAACGTCATATTGCTGGACGATACAGTCCCGGCTCGGCGCGCGCGTCTTGCGGCCGTTCGCGGTGACCGCGTTGTAATACCGCACCCCGCCGACAGCGGGGAGGCTGGAAACCGATCCGGATGTCGCAGCCCAGCTGCTTGCCAACCAGTCGCTCATCGCCGCGGCAGCTGGTCCTGTCGCCCTGTTGCGGCCCGCCGGATCGCATTGCCAGAGCCTTTGGCTCCCGATGAGCTTGCGTTCGCAGGAACGATAGGGCTGTGGCGTCGGAGCGCCGCCCATCGTGAAGCCTTCATAATATTCAGGAAGGCCGCGCAAGTGATGATTCTGCGCATAGGATAATGTCGATGTTGTCGCAAGAAAACCTGCAATGAATAAGCTTGATTTGAAATGGTTCATAGCAATGCCTCCCACCCGGGAAGGCATTGCGCCGCCAGGGTGCTACATGGTTTTTCTCTGTTTTGCTGGCTTCATTTTCAGTTCTGTCAGCGTTGGCTCTATCTTAAGTATTGCGATTTTCGACGTTTTGCTCAATTTGGCTTTTCCGCTAGGCCACTTCACCCTATGGCGGATCTGAATACACATGCTCTGGATCTTCCGGGTCATCCGAAGGGGGAGGCGCTCCTTGCCGGCAGCGCGAAAGCACAGCGTCGCGCATTCTCCCGTCGGAGGGCCGGCTGGGCTCGAAAGAGGTAGATTGCACCTGCGCGCAAAGCGTCGGCGTGCGCGAGCGTGGACAAATTGACGGTGCTTCAAAGGCTATACGGCCCGACTTCGTCATCCTGCCCCCGGTTCCGCGAGGGGGTGGCAGGAAACGGCTGACGAGAATTGGCTGGGAATTTCATGGGAACTTACGGTTCCCATGGCGGCAGTTCGGTGCTATCTCGTTGCGCGTCGCACGTGGCCGTCGAGGAGCGTGTGCGATGGTTTCGCGAGTGATTTGATGCACTTGCAGACAGTCGGGGTATAGCGCAGCCCGGTAGCGCATCTGCTTTGGGAGCAGAGGGTCCCAGGTTCGAATCCTGGTGCCCCGACCATTCTCGAAATCGCCTGGCCCGCCGTCGCGGGCCAATGGAATGACGAGCTGACGGCCGAGCCAGAGCATGACCGCACGCATTTATCGCCCAGCCCGCAATGCCATGCAGTCCGGCACAGCAAAGACCGAGCGCTGGCTGCTGGAATACGAGCCGGAGCAGCCGCGCCAGATCGAGCCGCTGATGGGTTGGACATCCTCTGCCGACATGAGGAGCCAGGTGAAACTCTGGTTCGACACCGAGGATGAGGCGGTGGCCTATGCCACCCGCAGCGGCATCGCCTACCGGGTCGAACAGCCGCATATGCCCAAGCGTCGCGGCATGGCCTATTCGGATAACTTCAAGTTCAATCGTGTCGGGCAGTGGACCCACTGACCAGCCATTTTGCGCCCCGCCAGGCGCTTTCGACTACGGGCCCGTAGCTCAGTTGGATAGAGCAGCAGCCTTCTAAGCTGCTGGTCGCAGGTTCGAATCCTGCCGGGCTCGCCACTCCTTTCGATCGCAGCCGCGGGACGCGCTGAGATCCACCAAGAATTCCGCAGACAAGAATTCCACAGACTGGAACCCCGCGATGAGCGACGTGAAGGACAGCAACGGCAACGTCCTGCAGGACGGCGATTCCGTGACGCTGATCAAGGATCTCAAGGTGAAGGGAACCTCCGTCACCCTGAAGCGTGGCACCCTGGTCAAGAACATCCGCCTGACTGGCAGCGAGGATGAGATCGAGTGCAACGCCGAAAAGGTGAAGGGACTCGTGCTCAGAACAGAATTCCTGAAGAAGGCCTGAGGCTGAGCGGAGGGCTCACTCGTCGCGCCCCCAGTTCCGTAATCTCCTGATCGCCGCGCCCCAGTCCGCAGGACGTCTTTGCCAGAGGCCGTGGAGAAGTCCGAGTGCGAAGAGCAGGCAGAAGCTCGGGATCGCAACCCCGAGCGGGACGGTGACGAGCCCCATGGCGCAGCCGCCGGAATCGCCGGGGCGAGCGCATTTCGGGTCGAAGATCATCAGGCCGATGACGACGAGGACTCCGAGGAGCGGGCCGAGCAGCAAGCCCCAGAGCCCGGCGCGGATGGCCTTCCAGAGAAGCTTGCCCACAGATAATCCCCCCTTGATCGTCGTCACGATAGCGGCGGCCTCGCGGGATGTCTTGCGTTTGGCTTGCAGCAGGGGAGGTGGCGTCGTAAACGGCGTTCGTCGCCGGGACGCGGGCCGTTTTGCCTTGATCGCGCCCGAAAGCCCCGCCATGCCGGCGGCGCCCTGGGTCGATACCTGGCCTTGCGACATTCATGCCTGCGATGAACGCGACCTGGCCGGTCGCGAGGATGGACAATGCTTTCGCTCCGGCCCGTGTTCGACCGTATCTCCGCCTTCGCGTCGGCCAGCCATTGGCGCGCCTGCGCCTTTCTGCTTCTGCTCTCCCTCGTCGCCTTCCTGCCGGGGTTCACGAGCCTCCAGCCGCTCGATCGCGACGAACCGCGCTTCGCCCAGGCGAGCAAGCAGATGCTCGAGACCGGCGATTTCGTCGATATCCGCTTCCAGCAGGAGGCGCGGCACAAGAAGCCGGTCGGAATCTATTGGCTGCAGAGTGCGGCTGTGACCGCCGGCGAGGCGCTGGGTGTCCAGGACCCCCGCCATCAGATCTGGCTCTATCGCCTGCCGTCTCTGGTCGGCGCGGTTGCAACGGTGCTGCTGACCTATTGGGCGCTGCTCGCCTTCTTCAGCCCGGGCTTGGCGCTGCTCGGCGGGGCTCTGATGGCCGCTGCCGTGCTGCTCGGGGTCGAGGCCCGGATCGCCAAGACAGACGCGGTCCTCGCTGCCTGCGCGGTGGCGACGATGGGGGCCCTGGCGCGCGCCTGGCTGGACTGGACCCGTTCGCTCGCCTTCGTGCCGGATCGCCGCAACTGGCTGGTTTTCTGGGGCGCGACAGCGATCGCCCTGCTGATCAAGGGGCCGATCGTGCCCATGGTCTGGGGGCTCGCCACCATTGTTCTGTGCATCCGCGAGCGTTCCTGGCGCTGGCTCTCGTCGTTGCGCCCATCCTGGGGCCTTTTGCTTTGCCTGCTGGTCGTGCTGCCCTGGTTCCTGGCGATCGCCTGGAAGACTGGCGGCAGCTTCTTCACGGCCAGCGTCGGCAACGACATGCTGGGCAAGGTCGCGGAAGGTCAGGAGAAGCACTGGGGCCCGCCCGGGCTCTATCTGCTGATCTTCTTCGGCACCTATTGGCCGGCTGCGGCTTTCGCTGCGATGGCGATTCCCTTCGCCTGGGTGCGTCGCCGCGAGCCGCAAATCATCTTCCTGCTCGCCTGGATCGTGCCGTCCTGGATCGTCTTCGAGGCGGTGCCGACCAAGCTGCCGCATTACGTGCTGCCGCTGTATCCGGCGGTCACGGCGCTGCTGCTGCTGGCGCTGGTCAATGGCGGCATCGATCGCCTTCGGCGCGGCGCCACAATGACTGCGGCGCTGGTCTTCCTGGTCCCGGCGGCGCTTGTCGGCGTCATCATCTACGCCAACTGGACCCTCGACCGCACCATACCC
Organism: Allobosea sp. LC85; assembly: GCF_000735605.1. Taxonomy (GTDB): domain Bacteria; phylum Pseudomonadota; class Alphaproteobacteria; order Rhizobiales; family Beijerinckiaceae; genus Allobosea. Next base: position 232,077 of record NZ_JPKG01000034.1, on the reverse strand, counting down.
TATCTCGCGCTGCCGTTTTTCGCCCTGGCGCTGTTCGTGGCCTGGCGCGTCGTCATGGCGTTCCGAAGGGGCGACCTGGAGGGGGCGCTCTGGCGCTGCGTCCTGGCGAGCCTGCTGCTCTCGATCGGCGTCTACGGTTTTGCGATCGAAAGCCTGCGCTCGCTCAAGCTCTCGCCCCGTCTGGCGGAAGCCGTCCGGGCGGTCGGCTGTGCCGATCCTGCGGTAATGACCGTCGGCTATCGCGAGCCGAGCCTCGTCTTCCTGACCGGGACCGATCTTGCCATGGGGGCAAACGGTGCGGCGGCCGCAGCCTTCCTGAAGGAGCCCGGCTGCCGGATCGCGCTCGTCGAAAAGCGCTTCGAAGCGGAGTTCCGCGCCGGTGTCGCCGCCGCCGGGATCGCGCCTCGCCTCGTCACCTCAATTCCCGGTTTCAATCTCAATGGCGGCAAGCCGCTCCAGATGGCCGTGTTCGCGCGAGAGTGAAACCTGCTTGCCCTGTTCGCGCGCTTGACGCAGTTTGCGCGCCGTTTTCCCGGATGAAGCTTTCGTGACCGAGACCCAACCCATCACCTTGCCGCAACTCAGCGTTGTCGTGCCCGTTCGCAACGAAGCCGGCAATATCGCGCCGCTGCTGGCCGATATCGAGACGGCCTGCCAGACGCTCGGGCCCTTCGAGGTGATCTACGTCAATGACGGTTCGACCGACGGCACGGCGGCCGCGCTGACCGAACTCGGCGCGACGCGCCCCTGGCTGCGTGCAGTTCGTCACGAGCAGTCCTGCGGGCAGAGCGCAGCGGTCCGCACCGGCGTCCGCCACGCGCGCGCGCCGGTCGTGGTGACGCTGGATGGCGACGGCCAGAACGATCCGGCCTTCATTCCCGCAATGGTTGAGGCCTTGCACAAAGCCGGATTGCGGGCCGGGCTCGTCCAGGGACAGCGCGTCGGACGCAAGGATACCGGCTTCAAGAAATGGCAATCGCGCATCGCCAATGGTGTCCGGGGCCGCATTCTCAAGGACGGCACCCGCGACACAGGCTGCGGGCTGAAGTGCTTTCGCCGAGAAGCCTATCTCGCCTTGCCCTATTTTGATGCGCTGCACCGTTTCATGCCGGCGCTGATGGTGCGGGAGGGCTATCAGGTCACGCATGTCGACGTGCGTGACCGCCCGCGCCTGACCGGTGTCTCCAATTATGGTTTCTTCGACCGGCTCTGGGTCGGTATTCTTGATCTCGCCGGCGTCTGGTGGCTGATCCGCCGGCGCAAGCGCGTGCCGCAGATCGTGCCGGAGACGCTTTGATGCTGATCGACCTCCAGCAAATGATCGGCGAGTATTTTCACGACGTCTTCGTGAACAATATCGACTGGTGGGTGCTGCTCGGCGTCGTGGCGCAGGCGCTCTTCACCATGCGCTTCGTGGTGCAGTGGCTGGCGAGCGAGAAGGCGAAACGATCGGTCGTGCCGAAGACCTTCTGGTGGTTCTCGATCGGTGGCGGGGCCCTGCTGCTGATCTATGCGCTTTACCGCCGTGACCCGGTCTTCATTCTCGGGCAGGGCTTCGGCCTGTTCGTCTACTGCCGCAACCTGCAATTCGTGCTGCGCGCCAAGGCAAGGGGCGAGGATACCAACGCCGGTCCGGGTTAGCTGAAGTCGACGATCGTCTGCCGCTTCGGCGTGACGAAAAGCGGTGTCCTAATCGTCCAGCGCCCATCGACGACGCCCGGCAGCAGATCGGAGATGCTGGTCAGGCGATCTCGACCGAGGCGATGCCGATCGCCCGCAAAGCCTCACTCACCAGCTCGACATCACTCCCGAGCGCGCTGCCATCGGGGCCTGATCGGCAGAAGGGCGGCTCATCGAGATAGGCGAAGACAATCGCCTCCCGCGTCGCCGACTTTGCCTCTGGGATCACGCCGCCGCCCTGAGACGGGCAAAGCCGGCATCGAGATCGTCCTTGAGGTCTTCGAGATCCTCCAGTCCGATATGGAAGCGGATGGTCGGCCCCTTGAAACCCGGCTCCGTTGCCGTGCGATAGCCCTTGCAGTCGAAGGGAAGGGCAAGGCTCTCATAGCCACCCCAGGAGGCCCCCATCCCGAACAGGGTAAGCCCGTCGAGCATCGCCCCGACAGCCTTCTGCGCCACGGGTTTCAACTCGATCGCGAACAGGGAGGAAGCGCCGGTGAAATCGCGCTTCCACAGATCGTGGCCCGGATCGTTCGGCAGGGCAGGGTGCATCACGCGCGCCACCTCGGGACGGGCCGCGAACCAATTGGCCATCTCGATGCCGGCGGGCATCTGTTCCTTCAGGCGGATATGCATGGTGCGGATGCCGCGCAGTGTAAGGAAGGCATCCTCGGGCGCGATGATGACGCCGAGCAGTTCCCATGTTTCGCGCAACTGCCTGTAGAGCTCGGGAGTGCGGGCCGAGATCGTACCGATCAGCACGTCCGAATGGCCGGCATAGTATTTCGTGCCGGCCTGGATCGAGAGATCGACCCCGAATTTATGTGAATCGAAGAACAGCGGCGTCGCCCACGTGTTGTCCATCAGCACCAGGATGTCGCTGGCATGGGCCGCGGCGACGATGGCCGGGATGTCCTGCATCTCGAAGGTCTGCGAGCCCGGAGCCTCGGTCCAGACCGCCTTGGTATTTGGCTTGAACAGCTTTGCGATGTCGGCACCGGCCGCCGGGTCGTAATAGGTGACCTCGACGCCCATGCGCGGCAGGACCTTGTCGCAGAAATGCCGCGTCGGCCGATAGACGCTGTCAGTGACGAGAAGGTGATCGCCGGACGACAGGGTTGCGAGCATGGGCAGGGTGCAGGCGAGCAGGCCGGATGGACAGACCACCGTTCCTGCGCCGCCTTCCATGGTGTTGAGCGCGGCGACCAGCGCGTCGATCGTCGGATTCCCCTGCGTGCCATAGGTGTAGCGGGCCTTGCGCGCCAGGAAATCCTCCATGTTCGGGTAGATGACCGTCGAGCCCCGCACGATCGGCGGATTGACGAACCCATAGCTGTCGGCAGGGTCGCGGCCGGCGAGAGCAAGGCGGGTCTTTTCGCGAAGCTGCGCGAATGCGGAAGGAGACAATTTTTTCATGAAGCGGGCGCCGGAGGGAGGTCCTGGTCGAGGCGGTCAGGCTTGACCACATTTTGAAAGTCGCATGTGATGCAAGGGGTGGATAGATGCGTTCCAGGAAAGGGTCCCCTGCTTGACGCACATGCGCTGCTCTGGCAATCGACGCAGGGGAACGTCGCTCAATTTATGGGCAAGAAGTGGGGCACGCACTCCCACTGGCGACGCAACTGAAGACTGCCCGCTGGCTGCGGCCAGCCGGGAGACCTCAACGGGAGAGAGTTCGATGAAAAAGTTCATGGCAGTTGCGGTCGCGGGGCTGGGCCTCGCGATGACCGCGACGGTGGCGACGGCCCAGGCGCCTGCAACGCTGGCGCAGGTCAAGTCCCGCGGCATCCTCAACTGCGGCTCGAATACCGGTCTCGCCGGCTTCGGCGTGCCGGACGCTCAGGGCAACTGGCAGGGTCTCGATGTCGATTACTGCCGCGCGATCTCGGCCGCGATCTTCAATGATCCGACCAAGGTCAAGTTCATTCCCCTGTCTGCCAAGGACCGTTTCACGGCCCTGCAGTCCGGCGAAGTCGACGTGCTCGTGCGCAACTCGACCTGGACCATGTCGCGCGACACCGCGCTAGGCCTGCTCTTCACCGGCGTGAACTATTACGACGGCCAGGGCTTCATGGTCCGCAAGAAGCTCGGCATCACCTCGGCTCTTCAGCTTTCCGGCGCGTCGGTCTGCACCCAGCAGGGCACCACGACCGAACTGAACCTCGCGGACTTCTTCCGCGCCAACAACCTGAAATATGAAGTCGTCGCCTTCGCCTCCTCGGACGAGACGGTCAAGGCCTATGACGCTGGCCGCTGCGATGCGTTCACCACGGATGCTTCCGGCCTCTATGCCGAGCGCCTGAAGCTGACCGCCCCCGATGATCACATGGTTCTGCCTGAGATCATCTCCAAGGAGCCGCTCGGACCGGCAACCCGCAACACGGACGCCCAGTGGTTCAATCTGGTGAAGTGGGTGCATTTCGCCATGCTGAACGCCGAAGAGCTCGGCGTGACCAAGGCGAATGTCGACGAGATGCTGAAGTCGTCCAACCCCGAGATCAAGCGTCTGCTTGGGACCGAGGGCAAGTTCGGCGAAGGCATCGGCCTGACGGCTGACTGGGCCTACCGGATCGTCAAGCAGGTCGGCAATTACGGCGAATCCTTCGAGAAGAACGTCGGCCAGGGTTCGCTCCTCAAGATCGCCCGCGGCCAGAACGGCCTCTGGACCAAGGGCGGCTTGCAATACGCTCCGCCGGTTCGCTGAGCGCAGACAGACAGACAGGCGGGCTTCGGCATGAGCCGAGGCCCGCTCTAAGCGCTGTCCATGCCATGAAGCCCGGCACAAACGGCATAATATCTGGCTCCCAGCCATCGCCGCGGCGATCTTCAACGATCCGAGCAAAGTCAAATATGTGCCGCTCTCGTCAAAGGACCGGTTCACGGCCTTGCAGGCAGGCGAGGTCGACCTGCTTTCACGGACCAGCACCTGGACGATGTCTCGCGATACCGCCCTTGGCCTGAGCTTTTCGACAGTGAACTACTATGACGGACAGGCCTTCATGGTCCGCAAGAAACTCGGCGTCGATTCGGCGCTGAAGCTCGGCGGCGCCTCGATCTGCACCCAGCAGGGCACCACGACCGAAGTGAACCTGGCCGACTTCTTTCGCATCAACCACATGAAGTACGAGGTGGTGGCCTTCAACACGGGAGATGAGACGATCAAGGCCTATGAGGCCGGTCGCTGCGACGCTTTCAGCGACGATTCCTCGGCTCTCTATGCGCAACGGCTGAAATTCGAGGCGCCGGACGATCATATCGTGCTTCCGGAGGTCATCTCGAAGGAACCATTGGGCCCGGTCGTTCGGAGCAGCGACATGCAGTGGTTCAACCTGGTGAAATGGAGCCATTTCGCCATGCTCAATGCGGAGGAACTCGGTATCACCAAAGCCAATGCCGACGAGCAGGCGAAATCGACCAATCCGGAGGTTCGGCGGTTGCTCGGGACGGAGGGCAAGTTTGGCGAGGCGATCGGGCTGACTGCGGATTGGGCCCATCGGATCGTCAAGCAGGTCGGCAATTATGGCGAATCATTCGAGGCGAATGTCGGATCGGGATCGATCCTGAAAATCGCCCGCGGAAAGAATGCATTGTGGACCAAGGGCGGACTGCAATACGCTCCCCCGGTGCGGTGAATAACGGACACGGCGGGGGCATTCTTGCCTCCGCTTGCTTGACCGACGGCGGCGAAGGAGGCGCGCGGAAAGGAAGGACGGTCGGGTCCAGAATCTGGTCCGAGACTTGCAAGGTTCGAGAACGGGAAAAACCCGTTCCGGCAACAGGGGAAATAATAATGAACAAGTTTGTCAGTGCAGCGCTCGCCGTTGCAGCAACCGCTGCTTTCGCTGGCGGAGCGCAGGCCCAATCGGGGTTGCTGGCTCAGGTAAAAAGCCGGGGGCAATTGATTTGCGGCGTCGGTCCGGGCCTTGCAGGCTTCGGCATCCCCGATGCGCAGGGCAACTGGAGCGGCCTCGATGTCGATCTCTGCCGTGCGATCTCGGCTGCGGTCTTCAATGATCCGACCAAGGTCAAATTCATCCCGCTTTCGTCCAAGGACCGTTTCACTGCGCTGCAATCCGGCGAGGTCGATCTGCTCTCGCGCAACACGACCTGGACCATGTCGCGCGACACATCGCTCGGCTTGAACTTTGCGGGCGTGAACTACTATGACGGGCAGGGCTTCATGGTCCGCAAGAAGCTCGGCATCGATTCAGCGCTGAAGCTTGCGGGCGCCTCCGTCTGCACCCAGCAGGGCACGACGACGGAACTCAATCTCGCGGACTTCTTCCGCGCCAACAAACTGAAATACGAGGTCGTCGCCTTTGCGAGCGCCGACGAGACGATCAAGGCCTATGAATCGGGCCGCTGCGACGCCTTCACGACCGATGCCTCGGGCCTCTATGCTGAGCGCCTGAAGCTCGGCGTCCCGACCGACCATATCGTGCTGCCGGAAATCATCTCCAAGGAACCGCTCGGTCCCGTCGTGCGCCATGGCGACGATGCCTGGCTCGACATCGTCAAATGGACCCATTTCGCCATGCTGAACGCCGAGGAGCTCGGCGTGACCAAGGCCAATCTCGACGAGATGCTGAAATCCGAGAACCCGGAGATCAAGCGCTTGCTCGGCACCGAGGGCAAGTTCGGCGAGGCTGTCGGCTTGAGCAATGACTGGGTCGTCCGCATCACCAAGCATGTCGGAAACTATGGTGAATCCTTCGAACGGAACGTTGGTGCCAGCTCGCTGTTGAAGATCGCTCGCGGCCAGAATGCGCTCTGGACCAAGGGCGGCCTGCAATACGCGCCGCCGATCCGCTGAAATTCGCGATGCGCGGCGACCGCTGCGCATCGCTCGCTACCGCCGCACGGCACGGACAAGAAGACGGCTGGCGATGCTCGACCCGGGCATCGCCGGACCACCGGCCGCCACCCAAGAACAAGAAGGGGCGTGACACGTGACGACCATACCGACGGAGCCGGTCCAACCAGGCAAGGCCTCACTACTCTACGATCCGAAGATCCGAGGCTATGTCTATCAGCTTGCCCTCTTGGCCGTCGTCGGGTTCCTCATCTACTCGGCCGCCTCCAATGCCATCGAAAACCTCAGGGCGCAGAAAATCGCGTCGGGCTTCGGCTTCTGGCACAACGCTGCCGGCTTCGACGTCAATCAGAAGCTGATCCCCTTCAGTGCCGCGGGCTCGACCTATGGCCAGGCCTTCTGGGTCGGCCTGCTGAATACCTTGCTGGTGGCCTCGATCGGCATCGTGCTGGCAACCTTCCTCGGCTTCTTCGTCGGTGTCGCGCGCCTGTCCAGCAACTGGATCCTCGCCAAGATCGCCATGGTCTATGTCGAGGTCATCCGGAACCTGCCGCTGCTGCTGCAACTGTTCTTCTGGTACAACGCAGTGCTCAAGCCGCTGCCGAACCCGCGCCAGTCGATCGCACTTCCGGCCGGGATCCTGCTCAATAACCGCGGCCTGTATCTGCCCGATCCGCAGCTTGAGCCTGGCGGCAGCCTGATCGTCCTGACCTTCCTGCTTGGCCTCGTCGGCGCGATCACCTTCCGCTATTGGGCCCGCAAGCAGCAGGAGGCGACCGGCAAGCAGTACCCGGTTGGCTGGATCGCACTCGGTCTCGTCGTCGTGCTGCCCTTCTTCGTCTATCTCCTGATGGGCCGGCCGATCACTTTCATCTATCCCGAGCTCGCCGGCTTCAACCTGCGCGGAGGCATCCAGATCTTCCCGGAATTCGTCGCTCTGCTGATCGGCTTGACGACCTACACCGCAGGCTTCATTGCCGAGGTCGTGCGTGCGGGCATTCTCGCCGTCTCCAAGGGGCAGTCGGAAGCAGCCCATGCGCTCGGCCTGCGGCCGGGGCCGACGCTGAAACTCGTGGTGATCCCGCAGGCGATGCGCGTGATCATCCCGCCGCTGACCTCGAACTATCTGAACCTGACGAAGAACTCGTCGCTGGCGGTTGCCATCGGCTATCCCGACCTCGTCCAGGTCTTCACCGGCACGGTGCTGAACCAGACAGGGCAGGCAGTCGAGGTCGTTGCCATCACCATGGCGGTTTATTTGACGATCTCTCTCGTCACCTCGCTGTTCATGAATATCTACAACAAGCGCATGGCGCTGGTGGAACGGTGAGGGCGCCCCGATGACCGATGCAACCACCGAAAATGCCGCCTTCTTCGTCCGCCGCGAGACCCTGCCGCAGGAAGCGGCTCCGCTATCCGTGGCCGGGCCGCTGGCCTGGATCCGGGCCAATCTCTTTTCCGGGCCGGTCAACACGCTGCTGACGCTGGTCTGCGCCTATATCGTCGTCACGAGCCTGCCGGAAATCATCCGGTTCTACTTCATCGATGCGGTCTGGACGGGCTCAAACCGCGACGCCTGCCTTGCCGAGAAGGTCGGCCGGCCGGTTGGCGCCTGCTGGGCCTATGTTGCCGACCGCTTCCAGTACTTCATCTACGGCTCCTATCCGGTCAGCCAGCGCTGGCGCGTCAACATCGTCTTCGCAATGTTCGCGCTCGGCGTCGTCTGGCTGCTCTGGAACAACGCCCCGCTGAAGAAGCTCGGCGCCTTCTTCTTCTTCGTGCTGCTGCCGATCAGTGCCTATGTCCTGCTGCTCGGCGGCCCCGGAGCGACCAATCTCCTGCGCTATCTGATCATCGCCACGGCCGCACTGGCGGCGGTGTACATCGTGCTGTCCTTCGTGCCTTCGCTGGCGCGTTTCCATACGGGAGCGGGGCAGCTCGCGGTCGAGCACGAACTGCCGGTCTGGAAACGCTTCTATCGGCCCAAGCGACTGATCCTGATGGCCCTTGTCGCCTTTGGCCTCATCGCCATTCTGGATGACAGAGTCGGCCTGCCGCGGGTTGACACCGGCCTCTGGGGCGGCATGACGGTGACCTTCCTGATCGCGGCGGTCGGCATCGTCTTCTCGCTGCCGCTCGGCGTCGTGCTGGCGCTGGGGCGGCGCTCCCGCCTGCCGATCATCCAGCTGCTCTCGGTGATCTTCATCGAGTTCGTGCGCGGCGTGCCGCTGATCACGGTGCTGTTCATGGCCAACACCATGCTGCCGCTCTTCGTGCCGCAGGAATGGTCGCCCGACCGTCTGTTGCGGCCGCTGGTCGGCGTTGCGCTCTTTGCGGCCGCCTATATGGCCGAGGTCATTCGTGGCGGCCTGCAGGCCATCCCGAAGGGCCAGTATGAGGGGGCGATGTCGCTCGGCCTCGGCTACTGGAACATGATGCGCCTGATCATCCTGCCGCAGGCGCTGCGCATCGTGATTCCGGGCATCGTCAACACCTTCATCGGGCTGTTCAAGGATACGACGCTGGTCACCATCGTCGGCATCTTCGACTTCCTGCGGACCATCGAGGCGACCCTGGTCGATCCGACCTGGGCGACGCCGACGACACGCGCGACGGGCTATGCTTTCGCCGCGATTTTCTATTTCCTGTGCTGCTGGGGCATGTCGCGCTATTCGATTTCGGTCGAACGCCGCCTTGCCGCCGGCCAAAGACGTTGAGGGAGACCAAGAACATGGCAATGGCAGAGAGCAACATCTCGACGCGTCCGGCGGCGCTGAAGCAGACGTCTTTGAACACGGACACGGCCGTCGAGATGGTCGGGGTCAACAAGTGGTATGGCGAGTTCCATGTGCTGCGCGACATCAACCTGAAGGTGGCGCGCGGCGAGAAGCTGGTGATCTGCGGCCCGTCCGGCTCGGGCAAGTCGACGATGATCCGCTGCATCAACCGGCTCGAGGAGCACCAGAAGGGCCAGATCATCGTCGACGGCACCGAGCTCACCAATGATCTGAAGAAGATCGACGAGATCCGCCGCGATGTCGGCATGGTCTTCCAGCACTTCAACCTGTTCCCGCATCTGACGATCCTGGAGAACCTGACGCTGGCCCCGATCTGGGTGCGCAAGATGCCGAAGAAGGATGCCGAGGAGATCGGCATGCACTATCTCAAACGCGTCAAGATCCCGGAGCAGGCGCTGAAATATCCGGGCCAGCTCTCGGGCGGCCAGCAACAGCGCGTCGCGATCGCGCGCTCGCTCTGCATGAGCCCGAAGATCATGCTGTTCGACGAGCCGACCTCGGCGCTCGACCCCGAGATGGTCAAGGAGGTGCTCGACACCATGGTCTCGCTCGCCGACGAGGGCATGACCATGCTCTGCGTCACCCACGAGATGGGCTTTGCCCGCCAGGTCGCCGACCGCGTCATCTTCATGGATGCCGGCCAGGTCGTCGAGATGAACGAGCCCAACGAGTTCTTCAAGAACCCGCAGCACGAACGCACAAAGCTCTTCCTCAGCCAGATCCTGCACTGAGGCCAGGTGTGACCTGAACCATGCGGCGCGCTGAACCCTCAGTGCGCCGCAACCGCATCAAGTCCAGGGCGAGGAACGAACGTCATCCCCGTAGATTGACGCCGGCGCGGCAATTGTTGCTGAGACCATAGGCGGAGATGCGGCTCCGTATCGTCGTTCTATCCCCCGCGATCAATCCTGGGAACAATTCGAGATGTGCCCCGTTCTTGGCTAGAGAACGGAGGAACGCATCATGAAGTTCATTATTCCGGCCATGACTGCTGTCCTGCTTGCGACAAGCGGTGCCTTTGCCCAGTCGATCAACATTGGTCCTGGCGGCGTCTCCGTTGATCCGCGCTCTCCGCGCGAACGTGCCATCGATCGCGAAATCCGCCGCGAGGACCGCATGCGCGACCGCGCACGCTGGGAGCGCAGCAACTGGCGCGACGATTGTCGCACTGTAACGACAATCGAGGAAACGCCACGCGGCGAGATCAGGCGCACGAGGCGGGTCTGCGATTGATCGCCTCCTGACGAGCAGAGAAAGCCCGCCCCGGCAATCCGGGGCGGGCTTCTGAATCGTTTCGGGCGCCTATTTGGCGTCGCGCGCCTTCACTGCCGCATCGGGGAAGTCCGAGAACAGCCCGTCGATGCCGAGATCGAAGAAGGCCCTGTACTCAGCCGCAGGGTCGCCCTTGAAGTTCGAAGTCAACCGCTTCGGCTCGCTGCGGAATGTCCAGCTGTGGACGAAGAGGCCGGCCGCGTGCGCGTCCTTGACGACATTGGTCGGTGCGATCAGCACGCGATCCTGCTCGTCGATCTTGCCGTCGCCATTGAGGTCCTTCGGCTTGCCGTCCTCGCCGATGGTCTGCTTGCCGGCGAGGATATAGGGCTTCCATGGTCCGACGCCGTCGGCGTAGCTCTTGATCTCCTTCAGCCCATCGGCCGTGACCAGGTCCTTGAATGTGCGCTTGTCGCCGGTGACGACGAAGTCGTAGGGCTTGTCGAAGGGCGCGGCCAGCACGATGCCGCCATCCTTGTCGACGTCATCGGCATCGACGAGCTGGACAAGGCGCAACTGCGTCTTGCCGCGCAGATATTTGAGATTGGCTGTCTCGAAACTCTGGATGATCACGGGCGAGGACTTTTCGGTCCAGCCGGCCGTCTTCAGCTGGTCGAGCAGGCGGTCCTCGAGCGGCAGCCCGATCGCGGCATGAAAGATCGGGTGCTTGGTCTCGGGATAGATGCCGATGGTACGGCCGGTGCGGGTGCTTTCGGCCTTGGCGAGATCGATGATCTCCTGCAGCGTCGGGATCGGGAACTTGCCGTTATGCGACTGGTCGCGATCAGGCATCGCCTGCTTGGCGCGCAGCGTCTTGATCTCGGCCAGGGTGAAATCGCCGGCAAACCAGTCCGTGGTGTCGACTCCGTCGATCTTCTTGACGGTTTTGCGGGCAGCGAACTCCGGTCGTTCTGACACGTCGGTGGTGCCGCTCAGCATCGGCTCGTGCCGCGCGACGAGCACGCCGTCCTTGGTCGCGACAAGGTCGGGCTCGATGAAATCGGCCCCCTGTTCGATCGCCAGCTTGTAGGATTCGAGCGTGTGCTCCGGCCTGTGGCCGCTGGCGCCGCGGTGACCGACAATGAGGGGCTTCTTCCCATCCAGCGTCGGGGCGGGCTGAGCGGAGACGGGTGAAATGGCGACAACGCCGCCACAGGCAAGGGCGGCCAGCATCGTGGCCGAAAGAAGCGTCTGTTTCATCGGATCTGTTCCCTGATCGCGGCAAGAGCGCGCGACCATGATCAGACGATATGACAGCTCCGTGAAGTGGTTTTGTGCCGCGAGGACAACCCTTGGGAGAGGCGCCGGGAGTGCTGCCGGTGCGGTCCGTGTCGTGGCAGATCTTGCAGGACGACGATCAAGGACCCGGCAGAAGCGTCGCTCGGCCACGTCCGAGCGACATCTGGCGCTGGTGACAGGCTCAGCGCTTGTTTTCGAGCGTCGTCTTGGCGTCGAGCCGCTTTTGGGGGGGCGGGGTCAGGTCCGGCGGCGGCGTCGTGGCGCAGGCGGTGAGCGCCAGGGTGAGAAGACCGGCAAGCGTGATTCGGCAGAGGCGCTGCATGGCGTGGTTTCCACTTGATCGGAGCGATCGAGCCCCGTGTGCCGCTGATGGCGACGCTTCGTCAAGCCGGCGGCTTCACACGATAATGCGTCGATTTTCAAGCTGCCTGCGGGAACGGCAACGGGTCCCAATCATGGGATCATTGGGAGGCGGGATCTGTCCCGATGGTGTTTTCGACCGAGCGGCTGGAGCAAAAGAGTGGCCCAAGTGGGACGCAGCCTGTGAGACATGCCTCCGCCTCAAGTACCAAGTCGAGACGTTGTTGCCCCTGCCTCGTCTATATGACACCACAGCGTCGAGATTGTGCCGCAGACGCCGGCACGAAACGGAACGACGCAATGACCCCTGCCGCCCGCATCAGCGCCGCCATCGAGGTGCTGGACGACATCATCCAGCGCCGCCGGCCGGCATCCGACGCTCTGAAGGATTGGGGTCTGTCTCGGCGCTTCGCCGGGTCGAAGGATCGTGCGGCGATTGCCACCCTGGTCTATGACGCGCTCCGTCGCCGCTCCTCCTCGACCTTCGCCATGGGTGAGGAGACGTCGCGCGCGCTGGTCCTCGGCATGCTTGCCGGCCTGCGCGAGCTCCGGATGGAAGAGATCGCCGAACTCTGCTCGGGCGAGAATCACGCGCCTGCGCCATTGACGCGCGAGGAGGCGACACGGCTCATCACCTTCGATCTCGACGACGCCCCGGGCTGGGTCCGTGCCGATGTGCCTGAATGGCTTTGGCCCGCCTTCTCCGCGAATTTTGGCGAGCAGGCTGTGTCGGAAGGTGCTGCACTCGCTGATCGCGCGCCGATCGACATTCGCGTCAACCGCCTTAAGTCGAACCAGGGCAAGGTGTTGGCGGATCTTGCTCATCTTGGAGCGGAAGCCGGGGCATGGTCCCCTGATGCGATTCGCTTCCTGCCAGGACCTGATGGGCGTGGCCCCTCGCTCCAGAGCGAGCCGAGCTTCTTCGAGGGCGCCTTCGAGATCCAGGACGAGGGCTCCCAGCTCGTCTCCCTGCTGGCCGGCGCCAAACCCGGCGAGACCGTGGTCGATCTTTGCGCCGGCGCCGGAGGCAAGACGCTGGCGCTTGCCGCCCAGATGCAGAACCAAGGTCGCCTGTTCGCGACCGATCTCGATAGCCGTCGTCTGGCGCCACTGCATGAGCGGCTGGCGCGCTCGGGGGCCAACATCGTCCAGATCCGCGTGCCCCGCAGCCGCGGCCATGAATCCCTCACTGAAGTTGTCGGCGAGGTCGATCTCGTCCTGGTCGATGCGCCCTGCACCGGCTCCGGCACCTGGCGGCGTAATCCCGATGCAAAATGGCGCGTGCGACCGGGCGCGCTCGCCGAGCGGCTCAAGGATCAGACCGAGGTGCTGGCGCGCGCAGCCCGCCTGGTGAAGCCCGGCGGTCGTATCGCTTACGTCACCTGTTCGGTGCTGCCGGATGAGAATGACGGGGCCGTCTCAGGGTTTCTTCAGCGCCATCCCGGCTTCACCCTCGTGCCGAGCCAGGAGATCCTCTCATCGACGGAAGGCGACTTTGCTTTGCTCTCGCGGTTCGCGACCGGGCTTGGCTTGCAATTGTCGCCGCAGCGCACCGGGACGGACGGGTTCTATCTGGCCTGCGTCAGGCGCGAGGCCTGAGGCGCGCTTGCGCCGTTGCGCCTGCGCGCGTGATGGCGTAACCGGGCGCGATGACGAGCAAGCCCCACGACTCCATTCTCATCATCGACTTCGGCAGCCAGGTCACGCAGCTGATCGCGCGTCGCGTACGCGAGATCGGCGTCTATTGCGAGATCGCGCCGTTCCAGTCGGCCTCCGAGGCCTTCCAGCGGATGAAGCCGAAGGGCGTCATCTTCTCCGGTGGGCCGGCCTCCGTGCCGGATGCCAGCTCACCACGCGCCCCGCAGGAGGTCTTCTCAGCGGGCCTGCCGCTTCTCGGCATCTGCTACGGACAGCAGACCATGGCGCATCAGCTCGGTGGCAAGGTCGAGGGCGGGCATGCCGCCGAGTTCGGCCGTGCCGATGTCGAGATCGTCGCGCCCTCGGCACTGTTCAAGAACGTCTGGAATCAGGGCGGCCGCTTTCCGGTCTGGATGAGCCATGGCGACCGCGTCACGCAGTTGCCGGCTGGCTTTTCGGTCAAGGCGACCTCGGAGAACGCGCCCTATGCGGTGGCGAGCGACGAGGAGCGGCGCTTCTATTCGACCATGTTCCACCCGGAGGTGGTGCATACGCCGGACGGCGCCAAGCTGCTGCGCAACTTCGTCGTCGATATCTGCGGCTGCGTCCCGGATTGGAGCATGTCCGCCTATCGCGCCGAGACGATTGCCAAGATCCGTGCGCAGGTCGGCAAGGGCAGGGTGATCTGCGGGCTTTCCGGCGGCGTCGATTCCGCCGTTGCCGCCGTGCTGATCCACGAGGCCATCGGCGACCAGCTCACCTGCGTCTTCGTCGATCATGGACTGATGCGGATGAACGAGGCGGAAGAGGTCGTGCGCCTGTTCCGCGACAGCTACAACATCCCGCTCGTGCATGTTGAGGCGGAGGAGCTCTTCCTCGCCGAGCTCGCCAAATGCGGCTCCGATCCGGAAGCCAAGCGCAAGACCATCGGCCGCCTCTTCATCGAGGTTTTCGACGAGGAAGCGCGCAGGCTCGGCGGGGCCGATTTCCTGGCGCAGGGCACGCTCTATCCCGACGTGATCGAGAGCGTCTCCTTCTCCGGCGGGCCCTCGGTGACGATCAAGTCGCACCATAATGTCGGCGGATTGCCCGAGCGCATGAAGATGAAGCTCGTCGAGCCGCTGCGCGAGCTGTTCAAGGACGAGGTCCGCGTGCTCGGCCGGGAGCTTGGCCTGCCTGAGGCCTTTGTCGGCCGCCATCCCTTCCCGGGACCCGGCCTCGCCATTCGCTGCCCCGGCGAGATCACCAGGGAAAAGCTCGACATCCTGCGCAAGGCCGACGCGATCTATCTCGAGGAGATCCGCAAGGCCGGTCTCTACGACGTGATCTGGCAGGCCTTTGCCGTGCTGCTGCCGGTGCGCACCGTCGGTGTGATGGGTGACTACCGCACTTACGACCATGTCTGCGCGCTGCGCGCCGTCACCTCGGTGGACGGCATGACGGCCGATTTCTACCCCTACGACATGGCCTTCCTCGGCCGCACTGCGACCCGCATCATCAACGAGGTCAAGGGCATCAACCGGGTCGTCTACGACGTGACGTCGAAGCCGCCTGGTACGATCGAGTGGGAGTGAGGGGGAGGGCGGCAATAGCGCAGGTTCGGCGGGTTTTCGCTGTCTGCTGACGTGCCCAATATTGCCGTCGATCGTCTCCAACGCTCCTTCCAGCGAACCCAACGAAACTGAAACGCGCTCAGCTGTTGATGTAAAGCGCCTTCAGAGCCGCGTACCGCATTAGCGTAAAACGGCGTGCAAATAGGCGGGTTCACTTCGCCTCTCATTCGCCCGATGCCATTTGCGACTTGCGCTGGATTGATGCTGCGGCGCAGTATTTTGGCCTGACCGTCTTCGCGTCGGACAATGGTCGAGCATCAGACCGCCTACGCAGTTTATTCAGCCGACGACTGTAAAGCGTTGACGGTGTGAATAGGCACCCAAGCGTAACCCCACGCTGCTTGCTGCTCAAAACATTCAATTGAGGAATTTCCATCTGAACAGGGGTCGCGATCGATGTCGATCGCGACCCCTCTTAGAATTCTAATATCGCAGCTATGTCAGAGATCATGCCGGCGCTCGCTGGCGACGACGAACGGGAGGAACCCGAGACTGGGTTGTCAAAGGTTCCATGCGTTCGTGTGAATGCACGAGCCTATCAGCTATGTCTGATCCCCAAAGGCAGGTGTCTATATGATGGGCCGCTGAAAATACGTTCTTCTATGAAGAAGGCAGCTTTATCGATCACAGAGATCCTGCAACAACGAAGCGGCAAGGGCCTCCTCGGCGATGGCCACGCGCCGTTCTTGCATGGCGAGCGTCAGCGCCCCGTCCCATGATGCTTCGACCGGGTTCCCCTTGAGGGAATGGGCGGGGTTCGGCGCCGTTTGCACAGCGGCTAGATAGTCGACGGCGCCAAAGCGCCATGGCTCCGCGCCATGTTCGCGCATGACATGGTTGCCGATGCGCACTCCGGGCCAGTCGAAATCGCCGTGATAGCGGAGCCGTGCGCCCGCCTGCGCGAGCTGCGACAGGAGACATCGTTGCGCGGCGGCGGGCATGCCGTCGGTGCAGATCAGCGGCGCGCAGCCGGCGCCCCATCGGTCCACGGCGATAGCGAGCAGGTTGGGATTTTCGCATACGAAAACGGTGCGGCCCGCCGCATCCCATCGCGGCGGCGAACGCAGCAGCAATCGCAGCGATGCATAGGACGGTTCTCCCAAGGGCCGGCAATCGCTTCCGGCTTCGCCTATCGGCAGGTTCAGGAACAAGGCCGGGCGTGCCAGCTCGTTGACCAGAACGCCTGCCCTGGCCCATGTGTCGCGCGCCCGCTCCGCACCGCCGGCCGGCTCCGGATCGGCGTTCTCCCCCGGCTCCGGCAACGTATCGCTATCTTCATCGGCCGCGGGCGCGGCGGCCCGGCGCCAGACGGCCAGCACGAGCGCCGCGACCCCGCGGCCATTGTCGAGCGCGTGGGCATCGCCCAGTACGTCCGCGGCCAGTTGCGAACGCGTGATGCCGTTTGCCGGCAAATGCCGCAGCACCTCTTCTGCACGCCGGCAAAGCTCCCCCGCCATTGCCGGCTCCTGCCGCGCGAGCCGCTTGAGCAGGCCGATGCCCGCCGGCGTCCCGAGCAGGCCAGCCAGGCCAGGGTGGCCGCACCCGTCGATGACGCCCGACCATAGCGTTTGCAGCCGCAGACGCGCCCCCGCGAGGTGAGGGATGGGACCGTCGAGCTTCTCTAGGGCCTCGCGCAGGGAAGGGGCGAGCCCGGCGCGCCGCAGGTCGGCATCGACGCGGTGGACGTCGATCTGCAATGACTTGGAGCGGCGCTGCGGGCGGCCGAGCAGCGAGGCCAGCGCTTCGTGTTCCTCCGCGCTGAGTTCGCCGACGCGAATGTATTCGACGGCCTCGTCGAGCGGCGCGCGCTCGAAACGCTGGCGCAGCCGCTTGCGCAGCGAAGCGAGATGCTTGCCGCCGAGCAGGCGTTGAAGCCGCGGGTCGACCTGCTCGTTCATGCCGGCGCAAATCTGCGATCGGGATCGGCCTCGGGTTTCTTCTCTCGTCCGTCCCAAGTCCATCGCGACACGAACACGGCATCGATTCCTTCGCGCCGCTGCAATTGGCAGATGGCGACGCCCGGCAGTTCAGCGTAGCAGGCCCACTCGCGCTCGCTGGTGATGACGAAGTCCAGGTCGAACTCGCGGATCAGCCCCATGCAGTGCGCGCGCGCCGTGTCGTCGATGCCGGCAAAGGCTTCGTCGAGCAGCATCAGCCGCGGCGCCAGGGCATGGCTGCCCTGATTGTAGAAGCTGGCGACCGCGGCGAACAGCGGCACTGTCAGGCCGAGTGCCCGCTCGCCGCTCGAGGCGGGGCCGGAAAGCTTGCGCCAATGCCCCTCCTGCCAGCGTTCGACGCGAAAACGGTGCCAATGACGATAGTCCAGGGCGCGCGCGAGTTGGTCGAGCAGGGTGCCGCTGTCCTTTCCGCTGCTGGAATCGGCACGCTCCCGCTCGGCCGAGATGCGCTGCTGCAGCATCGCTCCGACGACGCGCCGGTCTTCCGCCGACCAGAGGTCCGAGCTGGTGTTGAGCAGGCGCTTGCGCGCCACGTCGAGGCCCACCGGCGCGCCTTCCTCCTCGGACAGCGGCTGCCATTGCAGCCGATAGCGCACGCCGGTCGAGGTGGGACGCTTGTGCAGCTCCCTGTTGATGGCGTCGACCTGCCGTTCGGCGGCTTGCAGCAGACGCTGGATTTCAGCAGCGATCTCGGCCTGCAGATGGTTCTCCAGAACGGTCCGCTCGCTGGCGGTCAGCAATTCGCTGCGCTGGCTGATCTCTTCGGCGAGTCGGTCAGCGAGGCGGTCCGGCCGTTCGCGCCGGTTCTGGTAGATGATGTCCACGCTGAACCCCCAATCGCTTGGGTCGGCCTGGGCCTGGTGGCCCAGCGCGCCGAGCGCGCGCTGCAACTCGGTCAGTGCCTCGGCGATCTGGCGCTGCACGCGCGCCCACGCCTCGTCGTCGTCCTTGAGGTTCGACAGTTCCTGTTCCGCCCGCCTGGCCAATGTCAGAGCCGGATCGATCGTCCACTGGGCCGCCATGTCCGGCAGTTCGACTCGCGGCAGCGCGGCCGAAAGCAGGCCGGTGCCGGCAAACTGCTGCAATTTGGAGATCGCCTGGGCGCGCGCCTCGCCGCGCCCGTGCAAGACGCTGGTCGCGGTCTCGGCCTGTTGGTTCGCGACCGCCCGCATCTCGCCCGCCTTGCGCAGGGCGTCACCGGCGAGCTTCAGCGCGCCCTCTCCGGCTTCGACCGTGACGCGGGCTTGGGTGAGCTGCCGCTGCAATTCTTCGACCTTGGCGCCGACCATGTCGCGCAGCACTTCGAGCCGGGCAAGGGCCTCTTCCGCTTCGACACGGGCCGCCGCGGACTCCTGCTCGTGCTGCTGAAGATCGCTCCGCGCTTCGTTCTCCCGGGCAAGTTGCCGCTGCCATTCGGGCAGCGCCAGACGCAACCCGTGGGCGGCTTGCTCGAGCCGGACCTGCGTGTCGCGATACTGATCCAGTTCCGTTTCGACGGCGGGCAGTGCCTCGGGCGATCCGGGCAGGCGCAGGTCGGCGGCGTCCGTTGCGAGCTGTTCGCGCACGGCCTTGAGCGCCTGTTCGGCCTCGCGGCACCGCATATCCGCTTCGGCCAGCCTTTCACTGGCCAGACGAGCGGCGCGGGCGCTGGCAACGGCGGCCAGGTGAGCGCCACGCAGCATCTCGTCGGCGGGCGCCCGACGCCACTCTTCGTCGGACTGCTCGCGATCCAGCGCGAGCTGCTTGGTCATGCCCTGCACGGCAGCCAATTCGTCGGAAAGCTGCGCCAGGCGCTCGGCAATCTCGGCCAACCGCCGCGTGCGGGCCGCGGCACGGGCCGCGTGTCCGATATAGACCGCCGCCGGCTTGGCCCAGCCGCCGAAAAGGGCGCCGAGACGATATCGGCCGTCGGCGGCGATCCAGGCTTCGGTGTCGATTGGGTCGTCATCCGCGCAGGCGATGCCGGACAGCACGCGCTCGACGATGACGGCCGGCACGGTACAGCCGGCCGGCACCGTGACTTCCATAAAGTCGGCAAGCGATGGAGAAGACTTTCGCCGTTCCAGGACCTGTGTGTCGTATAGCGGCGCCCCATCGTCGCCGGCCTGAAGGCGGCCGTCCGGCGAAATCCACGCATCGAGCAGCCCCGCGGCTTCGAGCGCAGCCTCAAGGCCGGCGCGCTGCGGGGCAGCCACCGCGTCGCGAAAATCCACCACTTGCCAGAATGGCGCGCCCTCACGTGCATCCCGGACGGAAGCGTCGCGCGTGTAGGGCAGGGGCGGCACCATGTCGTCGCCGGCTTCCAGGCGCTGGCGTTCGTCTTCGAGCGCCCCGCTTTCCCCCTCCAGCGCCTGCCGTTGGCTGTCGAGCGCCGCACGACGTTGCGTCAACGTGAAGCTGGCCGCTTCATGTGCCGATTGCAGCAGGTGCCGGGCGGGATTGTCGCCTTGCAGCGTCGCCGCCCATTCCGCCAGCGCCGTCAAGGCTGCGAACTTGGCATCAGCATCGACTTGCAGTTGCTTCAGGCCGATGACGTGGCGATCCCAGCTTTCCGCCAGATCCCGGCCTTGACGCTCGACTTCGGCATCGGCCTGCGTACGACGTTCGGCAGCCTCTTCGGCTTCGACCTGCCGCTCGTCCTGGGTTTCGCGCCGGCGCATATAGTCCGCCTCGGCTCGCGCGACTTCGCCGTGGCGGCGACGCAATAAGGCGATCTGCTCACGCCGGCCGGCGACGAGGTTGCGAAGCTCGGCGCAGGCTCTGTCGAAAGCAGGCTGCATCAGCTCGACCAGCGCGGAAGTCTCGAATGCGGCGAGCGGGCTTGCGGTGTGCTGGCCGGCGATGCCTGCCGCGTCGGCGTGAACGGCACTTTGCCGGCGCAGCTCGGCCAAGGCGCGTTCCACCTGCTCTGCGCGTCGGGCGGTGTGCCCGGTTTCCTCGGTGCTGAGTCCCAGCCGCCGGCCTGCCTGCTCGACCGCCGCCGCGGCTTTCTGCGTCGCTTGCCGGCGCGCAGCCATCTCCCTCTCGGCGTTTTCGAGGCGGTTGGCGTCCTGCATCGTCGGATCGGAGCGCAAGGCGTCAAGCCGCGCTCGCCCGCGCGCCAACACGATTTCCGATTCGTCATGAGCCGTCTGGGCGAGCGCTTCCCGCGCTTGCGCTTCGTCGAACCGGGCCTGGGCTTCGCCGCGTGCCCGGCTGGCATTGTCGAACTCCGTCTGGGCCTGGCGCAGCAGGCGTGCCTGCCGGCGGGTCTGCGTGCCGGCATAGACGCGATAACGCTCCTCGAAGCGGCCGACGGCCTTGGCCAGCGCCTGATACTCTTCGAGCTGTCGGCGGTCTTCCTCGAGCTGTCCGAGCGCCTCGGCGACGTCCCCGAGCAGTTCGGGCGCCAGCGGCGGCAGGGCCTCGGTCAGCGCGTTCGACAGCGCAGTTTCATCGGGTTTCCTGGAAAGCTGCGGCTGGCGAAGCTGGATCAGCGTGTCCATCAGCGCGTCGTAGCGCTTGGCGCCCAGATGGAACAGGCGCTCGTCGACCGCGCGGCGATAGCTGGCGGCGGTGTCGAACACCTGGCCACGGCCTTCGAGCGCATCGCGCAGGCGCTCCCTGGTCAGCACGATCCGGTGCTCGCTCGTCAGCCACAGATCCTGGTTGATGCGCGGCGCGCCGTCGGCGTCTTCCAGCAGGAAGAACCAACTGTCGACCTGTGGGCGTGCGGCCGCTGCCGAGAGGCCGACGCCGAGCGAGAGATAATGCGGCGTGCCGTCTTCCGCGACGCGGCCGAACTCGATCCACGCATAGCCGTTGCGCCGGTCCTGGCTGTTCATCAGCAGATTCCAAGCCATCCTCTTGCCGGCGTCTCCGTCGGGCTCGATGCGTGAGGATTTGAGCTGAGCGTCAAGCAGGAACGGCAGCGTCAGCGACAGCACCTTGGACTTGCCGGTGCCGTTGTTGCCGCGCAGCAGCAGATGGCCGTCGCGGAACCAGAATTCCTCGCTGTCATAGTGATAGAGCTCCACCAGACCCAGCCGCAGAGGCTGCCAGCGCTGCCGCGTCGGTGTCGGTAGCGCGGGCTTTTCCAGTGGCGAAGCGAGCGGGTTAAAGCGGTCGTTCATGTCGGGCCGAACAGAGAGTCGATGGCCTGGGCGGGCGCATTGCGGGTTTCGCGAAGTTCGGCCTCGCCCATCGCAAAGCGGGCGAGGGCCGGCAGCGGGTGCACCACGCCGGCTTTTCGCACCGCCAGTTGCAGCTTTTCCAGCCGATCGATAGCGATTGCCGCGAGCTCGCGTTCGGCGCCGGGCTCGCGCGCCGATTTGCGCCAGTAGCGCCCGTACTGGCCTTTGACCTCGTGCAGGAAGTCGGCAATGTCGTGCTCCCGCATGACGTGAGCCTGCGCCGTGCCGGCGCCATCCTTTCGCCGCTGCCTTTGGCCAGCGGCCAGATGCTCGGCGACGAGCAGCGTCACATGGGCATCGGTGCCTTCGGCTGGCATCGCCACATCGGTCAGCAGGCCGCCTTCGTCGACGAGTGCCAAACCTTCCGCGCGCTGTTCCGCCACCAGGCCGGCGGCATCGCACAGGCGGGCGGCCATCGTTCCGCGCTGGTTGAAGAAATAGGCGCTGGCTTCCGCATCCAGCGTTTCGACATAGACGACCGGGTCGTCGAGAAGTCGGCGCGCGAGTTGGTGGCGCAGCGCCGTGCGACGGCCTTCCTCGCTGTCCGCAACATGTTCGTCGACCATGGCGTGCAGCCGCGCTTCGAGCGTCACGGGCGCTTCTTCCGGTATCCAGGTGGACGGACCACGCACCGCCGCCAGCATGCCGGCGAGCATGCGGCGCTGCACGTCGTACAGCGCGTCGGCCTGATCGCCTCCCGCCTGCACGAATGTCTCTTCGTCGCCGGCGACGCGGTGCAGCACCCCGAGGCCCAGCAATGTGCGGCACACCGACACGAGTTCGCGACGCTCGTGTTGCGCCTCGAGCGTGAAGGTGAAGTCGAGCGCCGGCTCGGCGGCGAGTTCCAGCAGCCTCTCGCCCAGCAGCCGTAGGGTGATCTGCGGGTCGGCGCGTTCGAGCACCGCGCAGGCGAGGCAAAGCAGCACGTAGCGGCGACGGTCGTAGCCGGGAAGGCCGCGCATGGCGTCGCTCAGGTTTCCCGGACGCTTGTAGAGGCGCGCGCCTTCGCGCTCGACCTGCAATATCCAGCCGGCCTCGCGCGAAAACCATTCGCGCAACGCTTCGGCCTGGCGGCGCACGGCGGCGAAATCGTCATCTGCGGGGCTCATCAAAGGCGTCATCAGCAGCGCGCGCACGCAGGCGCGAAATTCCTCGCGCTGGAAGCGCTGCTGCTGCAGGCCGATGTTCCGGCCGTCGCTTAACCTGTTTGCCGCTTTCATCGGCCGTGCAGAGGCGTGATGGTGATCAGATGGTCACGCCCGGCAAAGACGCCGTACGGCGTTTCGATCCTGGCGTGGCTGTCGCGGGCGAGCGGCCGCAGGTGAATGTGCAGCAGGCCGTCGCCCGTCTGCCGTTCCACCGGGGCCTCCGGCCCGGCCTGTTCGCTCAGCGCTTCTCCGAGCAGGCCCAGGAACAGGCCGAAGGTATGCGTGTCGAGTTCGCCCAGATCCGAAAGCCGCGCCGGGCGGCTGGTGGCGAGACGCTTGCGCGCCGCTTCGACCTGAAGTGATTCCTCCGCGAGCTGGAGTGCCAGGAACGCGCGCTCTTCGGCGCGGTCTCGCACGCGCGGCAGCGGTCCGCGCGGGGCCGCTTCGCCGTACTCGCGCAGACGCGGGTGAATCTTGAGCGGCGCCGCGTCGGCCCAGGAGGTGTTGGCCGGCAGCTCGGCGTCCGCGTTGGCGTTGAGCGAGAAATGCCGTGCCGGATTGAGAGCGAAGGCAGCCCGCGCAAGCCGGTGTGCCTCGCCGTTGTCTGCGCAGGCGGCAAACCAGCCGGCGAGCAAGCGGAAGTCGGCGGAGCGATCGCTGCGGCCGCTGCGCCGCTCGTTGAGCGCGGCGATCGCCGCCAGGAGCTGCGGGATGGCGGACCGTGCCCGCGCCCGCAACAGTTCGGCTTGCGGCGGCTCGTGGCCAGTGCTGAGGAACCAGCCGCGCAGACCCTTCCAGCGCTCTCGCCAGGCGTCCAGGTAGCCTTTCCACGACTCGGCCTGATCCTGCGCGCCACCGGGGGCCGCGTCGCGCGATTCGCGCTCGGCCACCTGCCCAAGCAGCGCGTCGATGTTCGGTTCCAAAGCCAGAATGAGGCGGGCGATCGTATCGGAACGGCGCACCAGATCGCCCATGAAGCGTTCGAGATAGTCGATCAGCCGCTTCTTGTAGTTCGCGACTGCGCCCGCTTCGGCCTGCTGCAACTCGATGCTGCGCGCGACCCCGGCCATGAAGGCCTGCGCGTTCTCGGCCAGGCCTTCGAAGACGCGCACAAGGTCCCGCAGCGTTTCGTGGATCTTGGCCACGTCAGGGGCGGCAGCACCAGCCAGTGCCTGAAGGGCCTGCAACCGGCTCGCTATGTCTTCAAGCGCGACCGTTTGCAGTTCGGCGCGGCGTTGCAGGGTCTGCACGAACATCGCCAACGCCGATTCCACCGCCTCGCCTCCCTGTGATAGCCGATAGAGAAAGCGTGCGCGGTAGAAGTCGCTGAGGCTGGAGACCCGTGCGGTGTCGGGGTGCGATTCGAGATTACCCCATTCCGCAAGCTGGCCGAGCGCCACATTGACTTCCTCGATGCGTGGCGGCCCGTCCGGCCATTGGGCTTCGGCAAGCACTTCATCCGGCCTCAACTGCAGACGATATTGCCGCTTTGCCGCCGCGAAGACGTTCATGATGCAGCGGTAGAATGCGGCCTTCTCGGCGCTCACGTGACGAAATAGATCCGCCGGGTCTTCCGGAATGTGCTTAGGCAATCGCTGCCTCCCCAATCCACTTCGAATGTTTTCGCTTTGTTCTCGCGTCCCGTCAAGACGGGTGTTGATCGTTGAGCAGAGCAGTCGAAACTGCGGGTTTTGAAGGATGGATCGCCTTACGAGCATGGCCGTGTTCGTCAAAGCCGTAGATTTGGGCTCGTTCGCGGCTGCCGCCGAGGCACTCGATCTGTTGGCGCCGATGGTCGGCAAGCATGTCCGCTTTCTCGAGGAACGGCTGGGCGTGCGCCTCATCAACCGCACCACACGCCGTCAGAGCCTGACGGATTTCGGGCGCACCTATTACGACCGCTGCCGGGTGGTCCTGGCCGAAGCGGAGGCAGCAGATGCGCTCGCTGCCGACCAGCTTTCAGAACCGCGCGGAAGGCTGCGTGTCACCGTGCCCGCACTGCTTGGCCGACGCTGCGTTGCGCCCATCCTGCTGGAGCTTGCGCAGCAATATCCGGCGTTGGAGCTTGATCTGTCATTCAGCGACCGCATCGTCGATCTTGCCGAGGGTGGCTATGATCTCGCCATCCTGACCGGCGACCTGGCGGACAAGACCGGCGTGATCGCGCGACGCATCGCGCGTCACCGCATGCTCGTCTGCGCGTCGCCGTCCTATCTCGAGACACACGGCCGGCCAGGGCAGATCGAAGAACTCGGCCGGCATCACGCCGTCATCTACAGCCGGCCGGGCTGGGTCCACCCGTGGCTGTTCGCGCGTGAGGGCCAGCCTCCGGTGGAGGTTGTGCCAAGCGGCCGGTTGCGGCTCGACGACCTTGATGCGGTGGCCGATGCTGCAATTTCCGGCATGGGGCTTGCGTGGCTGCCATCGTGGCTGGTTCGCGAACGCATTCAGGCGGGCACACTTGTGCCGTTGTTGCCGGATGAGCCGGGATATGTGTTCGACAACTATGCGCTCTGGCTGCAGACGCCTCATCTGCCGCGCAAGGTCCGCCTTGCCGTCGACGCACTGGCAACGGCACTGCCCAGGCTCATGGCCTGAAGTTCAGGAGGCATAGCGCGTCGCCATGATCTGTTGTCGCTTGCCACCGCCTGTTCCATCCCGTCGAAGAGGAACGGACGTCGTGCAACTGTCGGACCGGCGCCTCAGCGCTTGCTGAGATACTTCATGCCGGTATCGCACATCACGGTGACGATGGTCGCGTCGGGGCCGAGTTGCTCGGCGAGGCGTAGCGCCGCGACGACATTGGCCCCTGTCGACGTTCCGCCGAAGAGGCCTTCCTCTCGGGTAAGGCGGCTGGCCATGGCGGCTGCCTCTTCCGTCGAAACCCGTTCGATCCGGTCGGAGACGTCCTTGTCCCAGAGCGGCACGACATAGCCGGCGCCTATCCCGTCGATCCTGTGGGCACCGGTCTCGCCGCCCGACAGCACCGGAGACTCGGCGGGCTCCACAGCCGTGATCGCGATCGTGGGGGTGCGGCGGCGCAGCGCCTCGCCGGTTCCGCGAAGCGAGGCGGCGGTGCCGACGCACTGGACGAAGCCGTCGATCCTGCCCTTCGTCTGCGTCCAGATCTCGTCAGCCATCTGGTGATAGGCCGCCATCTGGTCCCGATTCTTCATCTGGTCGGTCCAGAAGCTGCCGGTCTCGGCGGCAATGACCCGGGCGGCTTCGATCATGTCGCGGGTGAGTTTCTCGGTCATGCGACCGCTCTCGCTGGGAATGATCTGAAGCTGGGCGCCCAGCACCTTCATGTGCTCGAGCTTCTCACGCGCGAAGGCGTCCGAGGTCACGATATGCAGCGGGTAGCCCTTCACTGCGCAGACCAGGGACAGGGATACGCCTGTGTTGCCGCCGGTATATTCAACGACGGAGCCTCCCGGCTTCAGGCGGCCGTCCGCTTCGGCGGCCTCGATCATCGCGAGCGCCATCCGGTCCTTCATGCTCCCTGTCGGGTTTTCGCTTTCGAGCTTCAGCAGGATCCGGGCGCCGTTCGCCGGTGCGATCCGCCGCAGGGCGAGGAGGGTGGTGTTGCCGACGAGGTCCAGGATGGTGCGGTCCGGATGATTCATCTCAGGCGCCTTGCTTTTCCAGCCAGATCTTGAGCGCAACCGCATTGTTCCGCTCTTCGTCGCGCGCCGCGTAGAGCAGGGTAACCGGACCCTCGCGCAAGTGCTGGAAGAGTTCCCTAGCGGCAGCTTGCGCCGCTTCGCCTGTCAGTTCGTCCGCATAGGCTGCGCAGAACGCATCCCAATCATTCGGCTTGTCGTGAAACTGCTTCCGCAGGGCATCGCTCGGCGCGATCTCCTTGAGCCAGAGATCGATATGCGCTTTTTCCCTGGAGATGCCGCGCGGCCAAAGCCGGTCGATCAGGATGCGCCTGCCGTCTGCAGCAGCCGGCTGCTCGTAGACACGTTTCAGGACGAATGAAGCCATTTGACGCCTGCCATATGAGGGAACGAGGCGCGTGCGGAATGCGCGGCGGCCTATTTCCATGCATCTACATTTATTGTAGATGCATATAACCATGAAAGCTGGGAAGCAATCGCAAGGCAGCCTGCGAAATGAGGCTCGCGCCCTGGTCGACGCTTGCCCGGCCTGGAATGCCCGGCTGGCGGCGCGGCGCATCACCCTGTTCCTCGATCGGCAAATGGCGGGTCTTGGCCTCACGGCGGCGCAAGCCGGGCTGATGGCGCAGATCGCGACCATCGGCGACGATACGCTCAGTGCGCTCGCCCAACGGACCGGGCTCGAACAATCGACCCTGTCGCGCAATCTGCGTACGCTGGAGCGCGAGGGGCTCATCGAGATCACGCTAGTGGAGGCGGACCTGCGCCGTCGTGCGGTGTGGCTGACCGAAGCCGGCCTGCGGCGGCTGCAGGAGGCTCTGCCCGTCTGGCGCAGGGCACAGGCCAGTCTCGCGCAGATCCTGCCGCCCGGACTGGCGCGCGACCTGGCAGACCATAGCGAGGTGCTGAACGAGGTGAAGCTCGGATCGCGGCTGCCTTGAAAGCTCCAAAATCTCTTGATCGAGTGCGCGCCCTGATCCCCCTCCGGCGAGCATCAGGGCGCTGAGGTCGGTCGCGCTGCGATTGGAGGGCCTGGCTAGCGGGCAGCAGGACAAGAGGTATCGGATTTCGTGCTGCGGTAGCGGTCGGGCGGCTTGCCGGACAGGTCGAGAGCGAGGTGCGAGATGACGCCTGTCGACGTGTGTGATCTGCCGATGCCGGATCTCAGTCTGCCGCAGAATCTTCGCGGCCCACCCCGGGCAGGCAGTCGCGAAAGCGTCGCGATCTTCTTCGCCCTCCTGCCGGAGCCGGATACCGCGAGCAACATTGCCCATCTCGCTGGCGATCTTCGCGCCGAGTTCAACCTGCATGGCCGGCTGCGTCCGACGAGACTGCTCCACGTCTCATTGAACAAGGTCGGCAATTTCATCGAACTGCCCGAGGAGATCGTCGCCGCGGCGCTGGAAGCGGGCCGCATGGTCGAGGCCCATCAGTTCGCCGTGAGCCTTGATCGTTTTCTCAGTTTCAGTGGCGGCGAGCCTCACGCCTTTGTCCTGTGCTGCGGGGAGGACCTCGCCGCCCTCTCGACACTACGCCGCAACATCGATCGGGCGCTCAAGAGGGTCGGGCTGAAGCCCGGTGGTCAGGCAGGCTCTACGCCACATGTCACCATATTGTACGACCGCGAACTCGTACCCTCCATGGGGCTCGAGCGGCCGATCGGCTGGGTTGCCCGCGACTTTGTCCTGATCGAGAGCTTCCAGGGGCAGAGCCGATACGAAATTCTGGGACGCTGGCCGCTGCACCCCCTATGTTGAAGGCGGCTCCTGCCGAATCCGGTAGGCGCAGCGCCGCGCGCCATGAAGTATGTGCTCCTCCCGTTCGATCGAGCAATCCGGTCCGAGCGCGCCTCTGAATATCGCGAGCTCGGCGCGGCAAAATCCCTGGCAGATCGACGCGGCGGCGCAGATCGGGCAGTGGTTCTCGATCAGAAGCCAGCCATCCTTCGTTCGCTGCCATTCGGCCATATAGCCTTCGCGGCTCCGGATCTGGGTGAGCGCCGCGATGCGGGTCTCCAGCCCCTCGGCGTCCACCATGGCCGCCTGATAGGCGGTTCGCATCTCGTTCTCGCGGGCGCCGATCAATCGGTCGAGCGCGTCTGCGCCCAGGAGCTCGCGCACCGACCGTAACAGGCTGACCGTGAGCTCAGCATGGCTGTCGGGAAAGCGCGCCTGGCCCTTGTCGGTCAAGCGCCAGAACTGGGTCGGGCGGCCGACACCCCGGGAAACGGTCTCGGCTTCGACAAGCGCGTCGGCCGCGAGCTTCGCGAGCTGCTGCCTCGCGTTCTCGCCGGTCGTGCCAAGTGCCTTCCCCAGGTCGGAAGCGGTCTGCGTCCCGCGTGTCTTCAACAGGGTCAGGAGCCTGTCAGCCGGTGGGCGGAGCAGTGAGGATTCATTTTCCAAGTGCTGGCTTGACATATTTCAGGAGCACCAATATTCCAAGTTTATACTTGTTTTATAGAGCTTGCCGCATCTCGCCGCAAGCTGGCGCTGGAGATGACGATGCCCTTCATCCTACCGAGCCTGCCTTATGCTCCCGATGCGCTGGCGCCGGTCATGTCGGCGGAGACGCTGGAGCTGCATCACGGCAAGCACCACCAGGCCTATGTCACCAAGCTCAACGAGCTTGTCCCGGGCTCCGCCTTCGATGGCTTGAGCCTTGAGGAGATCATTCGCGGCTCTTTCGAGAAGCCGGGCGCAGAGGCGATCTTCAACAATGCTGGCCAGCACTGGAATCACAATTTCTTCTGGCCATCGATGAGGCGCGACGCCGGCGGCATGCCCGGCAGGCTGGAAGCCCGGCTGAAGGGCGATTTCGGAACGATCGATGCCTTGAAGGCCGAGTTCGTGAAGCAGGGCCTTGCCCAGTTCGGTTCCGGCTGGGTCTGGCTGGTGCAGACGCGGGAAGGGCGTCTTGCCATCACCAAGTCAGCCAGCGCGATCAACCCGCTGGTCCATGACCAGACTCCGCTGCTCGGCTGCGATGTCTGGGAACATTCCTACTATGTCGACTATCGCAACCGCCGTGCCGATTACCTCCAGGCCTTCCTCGATCACCTGGTCGACTGGGAGGTGGTCGCGTCACGCTTGCCGGCCTGAGCCCGTGGCGGCACTTACCGAGAGGCTGTCGGCGCGGCTCCAGGCAGGCGCGGACAACCACATTCTCCGCTTCGCCCTCGGCACGACCTGCCTGAAATGCGGCGACGGTCCGGCCGCGATCGTGCATCTCGAGCGCGCGGTCGCGCTTGATCCCGATTATTCGGCGGCGTGGGCGCAGCTTGGCCGGGCCCGGTTGCAGGCTGGTCTGACGGAAGAGGCGTGCACGGCGTGGCAGAGCGGAATTGGGGCTGCCGAACGGCGAGGTGACATTCAGTCCGCCCGGCAGATGCAGGTCTTCCTCAAGCGCGCTTCAAAACCTGTCGGAACCGTGGATCATGCCTGATCTGCCCTCAGCGATCCTGCTGTTCAAGGCGATGCTGGTCTGCGGTCTTTCGCTCTGGTCGGCGATCACGGTCCTGAACAACGTCCGCGACTTCCGTGGGGCGGCTGGCGCCATTGCGCGAACATTGGAGATGACGCCGCTCAGGGAGGAGCCCGCGATCCCGACACCGCTGCTCCGGCGGGCACTGCGCTCGGATCGCTGGTCGGTTCTGGCGCTTGCGGGCATCCTCGCGATGCAGGTTCTTGCGACCGCGCTGCTTGGAATTGGCGGGGTTGAACTGATCCGCGCCTGTCTTTCTGCCACGGCTCCGGCGCGGGGAATCTGGTTCTCGACAATGGGGCTCGGCGTGATGGCGCTGGTCTGGCTGTCGATGATGAGTGGCGGGCTCTGGTTTGCCTACTGGATCCGCCAGGGCGAGCTTCAGCTCACGCAGATCGCCTTGCTCCTCATGACCATCGCGGCTGCGCTCGCGGTCAATGCCTGACGCCGCTCGGGCGTCAGGCTGGCGTGTCCTGCGGTCTCAGACGATGGGCGGGTTGAGCCGCGCAAATCCTTCCTGACGGCGATAGGGGAAATAGGGATAGGGCGCGGTCACGCTGCTTGCTGCATCGAGCCGCGCGATCTGCTCGGCGGTCAGTGACCAGCCGACCGCTCCGAGATTCTGCCGGAGCTGCTCCTCGTTGCGGGCACCGATGATGACGCTCGACACGGTCGGGCGCTGAAGCAGCCAGTTGATCGCGATTTGCGGCACCGATCTGTCGGTCTCCTTGGCGACCTCGTCGAGCGCATCAACCACCGAATAAAGCCGCTCATCGTCGACAGGCGGGCCGAACTCGGCGGTCTGGTGCAGGCGGCTTCCCTCCGGCAGCGGCTGGCCGCGACGCAGCTTGCCGGTAAGGCGGCCCCAGCCGAGGGGGCTCCAGGCCAGTGCGCCGACGCCCTGGTCGCGCCCGAGCGGCATCAGTTCCCATTCGTAGTCGCGCCCGACCAGCGAGTAATAGACCTGATGCGCGACATAGCGCGGGTGCCCATGCTTTTCCGCCAGTGCGAGCGACTTCATCAGCTCCCAGCCGGCAAAGTTGGAGACGCCGACATAGCGGAGCTTGCCGGCGCGCACGAGGTCGCCGAGCGTCGACAGGACCTCCTCGATCGGCGTATGCGCGTCGAAGGCGTGGAGCTGCAACAGGTCGATATGGTCGGCACCGAGCCGGCGGAGCGCATCCTCGACCGCCTTGATCAGGCGCGGGCGCGACGAGCCGGCATCGTTGGGCCCATCGCCCATCGGAAGGCTGGTCTTGGTCGAGATCAGCACCTCGTTGCGGCGCCCCTTGATCGCCTCGCCCAGCACCTCCTCCGATGCTCCGTTGGAATAGACATCGGCGGTGTCGAACAAGGTGAGACCCGCTTCAAGGCAGATATCGACCAGTCGCCGGGCTTCCCTGGCGTCGGTGGTGCCCCAGGCGCCGAAGAGCGGCCCTTGGCCGCCGAAGGTTCCGGCGCCGAAGCTGAGGGCAGGGACCTTGAGGCCGGATGCTCCGAGATTGCGATAGTCCATGATGGTTCTCCTTGATGTTCGATCGAGCAGATAGGTCTGGTTGGATGAAATCGGTCAGCAGCCGCTCAAAGCCGGTGCGGTGACTGCGGCTTTGCGATCGAGGCGCAGGCTCCAGAGTGCGACCAGCAGGCCGCCGATCGGCATCAGCGCTGCGACGAGGGGGACGGCCGTCAGGCCGGGCCCGTGGACGATCACCGCGCCGCCCGCCCAGGCGCCGAGCGCATTGCCGAGATTGAAGGCGGCGATATTGAGGCTGGAGGCGAGGCTCTGGCCAGCCCCGGAGGCCTTCTCCAGCACCCATATCTGAAGCGGGGGCACGGTCGCGAAGCCGGCGGCGCCGAGCAGCCCGACGAAGACGGCGGCTGCGATGCCGTCGTGAATGGCGAAGGTCATCAGGCCGAGCACCAGCGCCAGGACGAGCATGCTGCCGATCACCGTCGGGACCAGGTACCGGTCGGCCAGCCGCCCTCCGATCAGGTTGCCGACGATCAACCCGCCGCCGAAGACGAGCATGACCGGCGAGACCAGGCTGTCGCCGAGCCCGGTCACCTTGGTCAGGATTGGCGCGATATAGGTGAAGACCGCAAAGACACCGGCAAAGCCGAGGACGGTCGTCAGCAGTCCGAGCAGCACGGGGCGCTGCGCCATGGCCTTTAGGTCGGTACGCCAGTCGCTGGCCTCCGGTGCCGCCTTATCCTTCGGCACAAAGGCCGCGATGATCGCGAGCGCGGCGATGCCGACAAGCGTCACCGCCCAAAAGGTGGCGCGCCAGCCGAGCTGCTGCCCGAGCCAGGTGCCGAACGGCACGCCGAGGATATTGGCGATCGTCAGGCCGGTGAACATGATCGCGATCGCCGAGGCCTTGCGCTCCTGTGGGACCAGGCCCGTGGCGACGACCGAGCCGACGCCGAAAAAGGTGCCATGCGCGAAGGCGGTGAGGATGCGCGCCGCCATTAGCAACGCGTAATCAGGCGCCAGCGCGCAGGCAGCGTTGCCGAGCGTGAAGATGACCATGAGCGCGAGCAGCACGGTCTTGCGCGGCCAGCGCGCGGTGAAGGCGGTCATCAGCGGCGCACCCACGACCACGCCGAGCGCATAGCCGGAGATCAGCAGGCCGGCCGAAGCAATCGAGACGCCGAGATCGGCGCTGACTTCGATAAGCAGTCCCATGATGACGAATTCGGTGACGCCGATGCCGAAGGCGCCGGCGGTGAGGGCATAGAGTGCAATGGGCATGGTGGTTGTCCGCAAGACGGGGAATGTCTTGCGGCAAGATGGCGCGCTGCAGCATCGTGCGTTAGGCTGCCGCTGGGAATATCATTTGTGAGTTGAATTCATTATGGCGCGCTTGGAAATAAACCGCTCCGGAGAGATGGAGGTTTTTGCCCGGGTCGTCGAGCTTGGCGGATTCTCGGCGGCGGCCCGTGCCTTCAGGATGACGCCTTCGGCCGTCAGCAAGCTCGTCGCCCGGTTGGAGACCCGCCTTGGCACGAGACTGGTGAACCGCTCGACACGCAAGCTCCAGCTTACGCCGGAAGGCGGCATCTTCTATGAGCGCAGCATCCGCGTCCTGGCCGACCTGGATGAGGCGGAGCGTAGCGCCTCGTCCAGCGAAAGCCCGTCGGGCCGTATTCGTCTCAACACCAACGCGTCCTATGGCACGCATATTCTGGCGCCGGTCGTGCCGGAGTTCCTGGCGCGCTACCCCGGCGTGACGCTGAACATCGTGCAGACCGATGCAATCATCGACCTCATGGAAGAGCGCACCGATGTCGCGGTCAGGGCCGGGCCGCTGAAGAGCTCCAATCTCATCGCCCGCAAGCTCGGCGCGACCCGCATGACGATCGTCGCGGCGCCGAGCTATCTGGAGCGCTTCGGCGAGCCGAGGAGCGTGGCGGAACTCGAAAGTCATAACCGCATCGGCCTTTGCTACGCCCGCACCATTGAAGGCTGGCCGCTGCTGGATGACGGTCAAGCCGTCACCGTCCCGATCGTCGGCAGCACGCAGACCAGCGATGGCGAGGCACTGCGGCATCTGGCTGTCGCGGGGGTGGGGCTTGCGCGGCTCGCGACCTTCACCGTGCGCGAGGATATCCGGGCAGGGCGGTTGCGACCGGTTCTGGAAGAAAGCAATCCGGGCGATCTCGAGGAGGTTCACGCCGTCTATCTGGGGCAGGGCGGGCCCCTGCCGGCGCGCATCCGGGCCCTGCTCGATTTTCTGGGGGAGAAGGCGCGCGTCGGTTGAGCCCTGCCCATTCCCTGCCTAGACCAAGGCGTTCAGGCAGAGGGCGACATGACGATCACGGTCTACGGCATCAAGAACTGCGACACGATGAAGAAGGCTCGAACCTGGCTGGACGAGCACGGGATCGCCTATCGCTTCCATGACTACAAGGCCGAGGGCGTGGCACGCGCCAGCCTCGAGGCATGGTGCGCGGAACATGGCTGGGAAACGATCCTGAACCGCGCCGGCACCACGTTTCGGGCGCTGCCCGATGCCGACAAGCAGGGGCTCGATACCGGCAAGGCAATTTCCCTGATGCTGGCGCAACCTTCCCTGGTCAAGCGGCCAGTGCTCGACCTTGGCTCGCAGACGCTGGTCGGCTTCAAGCCGGCGCTCTACGAGGCGGCCTTCACGCGCTGATCCACGTGCCTGGCCAAGCCGTGCCTGGCCAAGCCACGCCTGGCCACGCCGCGCCCGGCCGTGCCGTCACGGTGGGCCGGCGTGTGCCGCACTTCCGTTGTCGCTGCTGCTGCGCTACCTCGCTGCGCATGACAACCGATTTCAGCTTCCACCTGCTCGGTCGAGACGGCACTGCCCGTACCGGCGAGATTCGCATGCCACGCGGCGTGATCCGCACCCCGGCCTTCATGCCGGTCGGCACAGCCGCGACCGTGAAGGGCATGTACCCCGAGCAGGTCAAGGCGCTCGGCGCCGATGTCGTGCTCGGCAACACCTATCACCTGATGCTGCGCCCCGGAGCGGAGCGCATCGCGGGCCTGGGCGGCCTGCACGAGTTCATGAACTGGCAGCACCCGATCCTGACCGATTCCGGCGGGTTCCAGGTGATGTCGCTGTCCCAGCTCCGGAAGCTGACCGAGGAGGGCGTGACCTTCCAGTCGCATATCGACGGCTCGCGCCACATGCTCTCGCCCGAGCGCTCCGTCGAGATCCAGAACCTGCTCGGCTCCGACATCGTCATGCAGCTCGACGAATGCGTCTCGCTGCCATGCGAGGACAAGGTCGCGGAGAAGGCGATGCGCCTGTCGCTGCGCTGGGCCGAGCGCTGCAAGTCGGCCTTCGGCAATCCTGCGGGCAGGGCGCTCTTCGGCATCGTCCAGGGCGGTGCCGTACCGGCCCTGCGCGTCGAGAGCGCCAGGTCGCTCGTCGAAATGGACCTCAAGGGCTATGCGATCGGCGGCCTTGCGGTTGGCGAGCCGCAGGACGTGATGCTGGCGATGATCGAGACGGTCGAGCCGCATCTGCCGCAGGAGCGGCCGCGCTACCTGATGGGCGTCGGCACGCCGGACGATATCGTCGAGGCGGTGAGCCGCGGCGTCGACATGTTCGACTGCGTGATGCCGACCCGTGCCGGGCGCCATGGCCAGATCTTCACCCGCTTTGGCCGGATGAACCTTCGCAACGCCAAGCACGCCGACGACTCGCGGCCGATCGACCCGCAGTCGAGCTGCCAGGCTGCCAACGGCTATGCGCGCGCCTATCTGCACCATCTCGTCAAGGCCGACGAGATGCTCGGCAAGATGCTGCTGACCTGGGTCAATCTCGCCTATTACCAGGAGCTGATGGCCGGGCTGCGCGCCGCGATCGCGGCCGGAACGCTGGTTGATTTCGTTGCGGAGACCAAGGAAGGCTGGGCGAGAGGCGAGCCGGCATGATTTGGATTGTGGCCGCGGCGTCCCGGCTGGAGCGATGATCGACCCCTGGCTGGGCATGCTGCTGCTCAAGATGGCGATCGCGGCAGCGATCGTCGTCGGATGCTCGCTGCTGGCCGAGCGGACCGGCCCGCTTGTCGCGGCCCTGATCGCGACGCTGCCGATTTCGGCCGGGCCGGTCTATGTCTTCCTGGCGCTCGAGCATGACCCGGCCTTCATTGCAGCCGGTGCGCTTGGCAGCATGGCCGCCAATCTCTCGAATTCCGGTCTGGCGCTGGTTTATGTCCTGCTCGCCCAGCGCCGCGGCACGGTGGCAAGCCTCGCGCCCGGGCTGGCGATGTGGTTCACGATTGCCATCGTGCTGCGGCAGCTCACGCCGCCGGTCATGGTCATGGCCGCGCTGACCGTTGCGGTTTTTTCTGGCCTTCACATTCTCTTCAGGCCGTATCTGGCGGCGAGGCCGGCGGCACCTCCCGGACGGCCCTGGTACGCGATCCCGCTGCGTGCCGCTTGCGTCGCCGGGCTGGCGGGGATGGTGACGACCATCAGCGCGCGCGTCGGGCCGGGTTGGTCCGGTGTGCTGGCTGCATTCCCGATCGTGCTGTCGAGCCTCATCGCCATGCTGCAGCCGCGCATTGGCGGCCCCGCGACTGCGGCCGTCATCGCCAACAGCGCGCTCGGCCTTCTCGGGTTCGGCCTTGCGCTTGGTCTTGTTCACCTGACGGCGGTGCCGCTCGGCTCATGGCCGGCGCTCGGCCTCGGGCTTCTGCTTTGCATCGGCTGGAATCTGGGCTTGATGGCTATTGGCCGCCGCGCGCGTCGGGCGGCGCCATGACGCGACGAACAGGCCGCCAATGATCAGGATGAAGCCCACCACCTGAAGCGGACTCGGGATCTCGCCAAGGATCGGGATGGCGAGCAGGGTGCCGGTCACCGGGATCAAGGGTGGGAAACGCCCGACGACCGAGGCGCCGAGCACATGCGCCGCCCAGCCCCAGATCCACAGGCCGATGATGACGTTGAGCACGCCCTGATTCAACGCATGCGCGACGAGCACCCACCACGGCGCGACATCGAAGCCGCGAAAATAGAACAGAAAGTAAAACGGCAGATAGGCCATCGACAGGATCGAGACGATCGCCGCCGCCTTCAGCCCATTCACCTTCCAGAGCTGGATCAGCAGCGGATAGAAGCCCCAGAGCAGCCCGACGCCGAGAAAGCAGAGATCGCCGCGCAAGGTGCCGGCCGTCGAACCGGTGCTGCCGGCGATGCCGAGGCAGGCCAGGCCTGCGAGAACCCCGATGACGCCGATGATCAGGTTGCGCGTCAGCATGGCGCCAAACAGCACGACGCTTCCGGCAATGCCGATCAGCGTCACCGTTCCCGGGCCGATGGTGGCGCCATGGGCCGCGGGGGCAAGCGTCAGCCCGGTCAGCATCAGATAGGTCATCGGGAAGCCGCTGGTGATCGCGAGCCAGATTCCGCGCCGCCAGGTCACGCCGCCGCATGTCGCAAAGCCGCCATCCCTGAGGAAGATCGGCAGCAGCAGAAGTCCGGCGGTCGTGAAGCGCAGGGCAAGCAGGTCATGCTGGCTCAGTCCGTTGAGTACGGCATGGCGGCTGATCACGAAGTTCGAGCCGAAGATCAGCACGCTGCACAGCATGCCGATGACGGCGAGCCGCCAGCGCAGCCGCAGTGCTTTTTGATCGATCAGCGAAGCATCGGCGATCTTGTCCATGCTTCGATTAATCCCGCATTGCACAATAGCGATATGCCCGATGCTGCATGGCTCGCCCGCACCGCTCGCGGGATGGGAAATCTGTCGAGGGCCGCAATTGCTCCCCGGCTGCGCCATTTTGTCGCCGTGTCCGGCCGCTTCTCATGGGGCGACCAAGGGATGAACTCATGAACGACGATACGACGAAGATGGCAATCGGCCGGGTTCTGCGCAGCTTTGGCGGGCAGGTGGCGGTTTCTGTTACGGCCTCGGTGGCTGCAGCCGGGGTCCTGGCCTTTCTTCAGATCCAGTCCGGAGCGGCCCATCGCGCGACCATGGCTGAGCAGATCGTCCGGGCGTCGCAGCCTGATGCAGCGCTTGCCAATGCCTCGGAAGTGCCCGTGAACAAGTTCATGGAGCGGCATCGCGATCAGATGAGCGTTGGTAAGGCCGAGTCCGTTTCGTCCACCAGGGCATTGGCTGTGCCGGCGACGTTGCTGATGCCGATGGCGACAGCTTGGACCCTGCCGACTGGCACGACAGCCGCATTGGCTCACTCTGAACCACAGCCCGGCAGCGCTCCTGTCACGGCTGCGGTGGCACGCACCATCCCGCGCGAGCGGACCAAGCCAAGCGTCGCAGTGGCGCAGCCCTTGCCGATTGCGCCACCGCTGCACCTGGCGGCCTCAGCGGGGGATGCCACGCCGGCCGTCGCTTCAGCGCACGGGCCGAGCCTGCTCGGGCTGGAATTGCCCGATGGCGTAACACGAGCCGGCCGCGCGCTCGGCGGTCTGGCCGACCGGGTTGGCGCCGCCGGGACCTGGACGGTCTCGACGGCAAGCCAGCTCCTGCCGAGCTGGTGAGAGCGGGCGCGTAGGCCTCAGGCCAGCGCTTTCAGGGCCGAGCGGCCGGCATAGATCGCCTGGGCGCCGAGCTCTTCCTCGATGCGCAGGAGCTGATTGTACTTCGCAGTCCGGTCGGAGCGGGCGAGCGAGCCGGTCTTGATCTGCCCGCAATTGGTCGCAACCGCGAGATCGGCGATGGTTGCGTCTTCGGTCTCGCCCGAGCGGTGCGACATCACCGCGGTGTAGCCGGCACGCTGCGCCATCTCGACGGCGGCAAGCGTCTCGGTCAGCGAGCCGATCTGGTTGACCTTCACCAGGATCGAGTTCGCGGTCTTGCTCTTGATGCCCTGCGCCAGGCGGGTGACGTTGGTGACGAAGAGATCGTCGCCAACAAGCTGGCACTTGCTGCCGACGAGGTCGGTCAGGGCCTTCCAGCCCTCCCAGTCATCCTCTGCCATGCCGTCCTCGATCGAGACGATCGGGTAGTTGCCGACAAGCTTGGCAAGGTATTTGGCCTGCGCCTTCGGATCGCGGGTTTTGCGTTCACCTTCATAGACATAGGAACCGTCCTTGAAGAACTCCGTCGCGGCACAGTCGAGCGCCAGCGCGATGTCTTCGCCCGGCCGGTAGCCGGCCTTCTCGACCGCCTGCATGACGAAATCGAGCGCCGCCTCCGCCGATTTAAGGTTCGGCGCGAAGCCGCCCTCATCGCCGACATTGGTGTTGTGACCGGCGTCGTGAAGCGCCTTCTTCAGCGTGTGGAACACCTCCGCGCCCATGCGCAGGCCTTCCGCGAAGGAGGGCGCACCGACCGGCATGATCATGAATTCCTGGAAGTCGATCGGGTTGTCGGCATGGGCGCCGCCATTGACGATGTTCATCATCGGCACGGGCAGGACGCGGGCGGAGGTGCCGCCGACATAGCGATAGAGCGGCAGGCCGGCGCATTCGGCGGCGGCCTTGGCGACGGCGAGAGAGACGCCGAGAATGGCGTTGGCGCCGAGCTTCTTCTTGTTCGGCGTACCATCGAGATCGATCATGGTCTGGTCGATCGCGGCCTGGTCCTCGGCATCCATGGCGACGAGGGCTTCGGCAATCGTGGTGTTGACGATCTCGACCGCCTTCAGCACGCCCTTGCCGAGATAGCGGCTCTTGTCGCCGTCACGCAGCTCGACCGCTTCATGCGCGCCCGTCGAGGCGCCGGACGGAACCGCAGCGCGACCCATCGAGCCGTCTTCGAGCACCACGTCGACCTCGACGGTCGGGTTGCCACGGCTGTCGAGAATCTGGCGGCCGATGATGTCGATGATCGCGGTCATGGGAGGCTCCGGTGCGAGGCGAAACGGAAGGATGCCGCGCTTCTAGCCAAGCGCAGGCGTAACGGAAAGAGGCGTCGCGGCGATTGGCCGGTGGCGCGGGCGCGCCCGAGGCTCTAGAAGGCCGCGTTCAAGGAGCCATGACCATGACGATCGACGCCTCGACCCTGCAACTGGGCCAAGCCAGCGCGCTGCCGCAATCTCCCGAGGAGGCCCGCCTCGACCGCGTGCCCAATCCGCATGCCGGCACGAATTATCTCGCCCGCTTCACATGCCCGGAATTCACCTCGATCTGCCCGGTGACCGGGCAGCCCGATTTCGGCATCCTGGTCATCGACTATCTGCCCGGCCAATGGCTGGTCGAATCGAAATCGCTGAAGCTCTATCTCGGCTCGTTCCGCAACCACGGGGCCTTCCACGAGGATTGCACCGTCAATATCGGCAAGACCCTGGTCGAGCTGCTGGAGCCGGAATGGTTCCGCATCGGCGGCTACTGGTATCCGCGGGGCGGTATCCCGATCGACGTCTTCTGGCAGACCGGCGAACCGCCGAAGGGGCTCTGGCTGCCTGATCAGGGCGTCGCTCCCTATCGCGGTCGCTGAGTTCAGGTCCGCGAGCCTGCCAACGGCAGGATGCGCGGCGTCGCGATGCCGAGCAGGCCGATCCCTGCCGCGAAGAGCAGGATCGCGCCTGTCGTGCCGAGCAGATGCAGCGCGATGCCCATGGCGACCGGGCCGATCGCGTGGCCGAGAAACAGCGCGCAGGCGAAGAGCGAGACGGCCGAGCCGCGCGCTGTCGGAGCAAGCTCCGTCGCCTGAGCCTGGAAGGTGCCGTGCATCAGGAAAAAGCCGAACCCGTTCAGGGTGAACAGGCCGACGGCACTCCACCAGGGGAGGAAGGGCAGCGAGAACAGCACATAGCCCGTTGCCATCAGGAGTCCGCCGGTCACCGTCATGCGGGCCGGTCCGAGGCGCTCGACCAGGACGCGGGTCAGGATTCCGTAGATGATGCCGCCAAGCCCGGTGCCGGCGATCACCAGCCCGGCAAGCGAGGGGCCGATCCCTGAGCGCTCCTGCAGGATCGCCGCGACATAGGGCGGCATGCCGAAGATCAGGCTGCCTTCGGTGATGACGATCGCATAGAGCAGCTTGCTGCGCGGATTGGCGAAGACCGATCTGTAATTCGCCAGCGCACCTGCAAAGCTGAGCGGCAGCCGCGCCGCGTCCGGGCGCGGCTTCAGCACGACGATGACGAGAAGTGCCGCGCACGCCGCCATGGCAGCGGCCATCACGAAGACGCTGCGCCAGCCGAAATGCTCCGCGATCACGCCCGAGCAGGCGGCCCCCGCCATTTGTCCGACGATCATCAGGACGAGGAAGCGGCCGAGCAGCACCTGCCGCTCGGCCATCGGCGCGCGGTCGCCGATAGCAGCCATGGCGATGGGGATCACCCCGCCGGCGACGATCCCGGTGCTGGCGCGGATCACGGTCAGCACGTCGAAGGACAGGGCGAAGGCGGCCGCGATCGAGAGCAGGGCAAGCAGCCCGAGGCAGACACTGATTGTCCGCAGCTTGCCGACCGCATCCGCGATCGGGCCGAGGAAGGGTTGACCGACCGCGTAGGCAAAGGAGAACGCGGTCGCCATGGCGGCGATCTGCGCGATGGTCCGGCCGAACTCGGCTGCCAGTGTCGGCACCAGCGGATCGAGGATGCGCATGGTGAAGGTCGATGCAAAACCGCAGGCCCCGAGGACCAGGATCAGCGGGCGCAGTGAGGCAGGCTTGGTTGCGGCAACGGTCTTGTCCATCACGCCTTAAACCGGCGCGCGCCTCGCCTTGGCAAGCCGGTCAAAGCCTTGCAGCTCTGCAATCAGCGCAGGGAAGTCTGAGAGCGGCACCATGTTGGGGCCGTCCGAGGGCGCATTGTCGGGGTCGGGATGGGTCTCGATGAAGAGGCCGGCGACGCCGACTGCCACCGCCGCCCGCGACAGTACGGGCACGAATTCGCGCTGGCCGCCGGTGGAGGCGCCCTTGCCGCCCGGCTGCTGGACAGAATGCGTCGCGTCGAAGATCACCGGTGCTCCGATACCCTCGGCCATGATTGGCAGCGCCCTCATGTCGGTGACCAGCGTGTTGTAGCCGAAAGAGGCGCCGCGTTCGGTGACCATGACATTCGGGTTGCCGCTCTCGGTGACCTTGGCCGCGACATTGACCATGTCCCAGGGCGCCAGGAACTGGCCCTTCTTGACGTTGACGACGCGCCCGGTCTGTGCTGCGGCAACCAGCAGATCGGTCTGGCGGCAAAGGAACGCGGGAATCTGAAGGACGTCGACGACCTCAGCCACGGCTGCGCATTGCCCGGCCTCGTGCACATCGGTCAGGACCGGCAGGCCGGTGCGTTCGCGGATCTCGGCGAAGACGGGCAGGGCGGCGTCCAGGCCCATGCCGCGCTGCCCCTTGACGCTGGTCCGGTTCGCCTTGTCGAAGGAGGTCTTGAAAACCAGTCCGATCTCAAGCTTCGCCGCGATCTCCTTGAGCGCAAGGGCGATTTCGAGTGCGTGTTCGCGGCTTTCCATTTGGCAGGGGCCAGCGATCAAGGCGAGCGGCAAGGCATTGCCGAAGCGGACCGGCCTCGCGAGGTCGGCGCCGATCGTGACGATGGCGTTGGCGGACATGGCGGCTCCAATACGGTTACTGGCGGCGGGCTTAGGTCGCTCGTCCGGTTGAGGTCAAGCCGGGGCTGCAGGTCACGTCACCTCGAACCAGGTCCAGAGACCGAGATCGAAACGCTCCAGCACAGTCGACGAAATCAGCCAGCGGCCGGGATTGTCGGCGATGAAGGCAATGTGCAGCCGCCGCCCTTCGGGGATCTGGACGGTATCGAGGAAATAGGGCTCCCAGCCGTCGTCGAGCGGATGCAGCAGGCGAAAACTGTGGCCGTGGACATGGAACGGCTGCAGGAAGGCGGTGCGATTGTCGATGGCGATCACCACCGGCGCGCCGCGCCTGACGCTGAAGAGCGGCTTGGCCTCAGGCGTGCCGATCGCACCATTGATCGCCCAAGGCCGGACGAGATCGAGGCTGGAGAGATCCAGTTTGTTGTCGGCGGTGACCTTGGCTCCGCCGGTCACGATGACCTCGCTGCGCCTGGCGTCCTGCAGCCGTACCGCGAGCGGCAGGGCCGGACTCGGTCTGAGCGCGGCGATCTCGCCAGCCGCGGCCGGCTTCGTACCCTCCGCGACGAAGCGCAGCAGCGGGACGCCTGAGCCGGTGAGCGCGGTGACCATTGCTGTTGCGCCGGCTTCGTCCGGCATATCGAAGACGAGATCGTAGCGCGTACCGGGGGCGAAGGGCAGTTGCGCGCGCACGGGCTCGAAATTGTCGGTCGGCTGGCTGTCGATCGCCATGACGAAGGGCTTGATGCCGTCGAAGCGCAACCGGGTGATCCGGGCGTTGCAGGCATTCGCGAGGCGCAGGCGAACGCGTGCGCCTGGAGGCAGAGCGATCCGCTGGGGCGGCGCCTTGCCATTGACGGTGATCCAGTTGCCGAGCCGGCCGGCGGCGGCTCCTTCGGGCCCCTTCGCGTCAAAGGGCTGAATCGACTGGTCGTCGCCCAGCAGCCAGTCGGTGACGATCACGGGCAGGTCGAGATCGACGCGCGGCGCCTCAGCCTCCTCCACGATGAGCAAGCCAGCCAGGCCGCGTCCTGCCGGCTCCGACGAGGCTCCGACGAGGAGAGGGCGATAGAGGAAGAAGCCCGAATCGGGCGGCGTCAGGCGGTATTCGAAGCTGGCTCCCGGCGCTATCGGCGGCTGGCTGAAGCCGCCGACGCCATCCATCTCGGACAACCCGCGCAGGCCGTGCCAATGCAGGCTCAGCGGTTTCGTCGTCCGGTTCTGTAGCTGGAGCCGCAGCGTCTGCCCCAGCTTGATCCGCAAGACGGGGCCAGGCGTTTCTCCATCGACGGCCCAGACCTCACTCTCCGGCGCCGGGGGCGGGCGCAGGCGTGACTTCACCGGGCCGGCAACGAGGTTCCGGCTCGGCAGCACAGCCGAATCGGCGTTCTCTGTCAGGGGCTTCACTGGAGTGGCGGTTGGCGATGACTGTGCGCCGGCCTCGCCCAGAACCGCACTGGCGCCGAGCCCTGCCAGCACCATGCGCCGTGTTGGCACGGTCGCCTTGAAGGCGTGAGAGGCAGGACGGCGAGCGCTTCTGTCGGTCATGGCTAGCGGCATAATCCGTGGCGCGCGATCTGGCGAGAGGGCGGGTATCGCGCTCCTGTTTCAGCGGTTTCGCAGAACCGTCGCATTTTTTTGCTGCATGCCGCGCCTGAAATGCGTATAGCACCGCGGCCCAACGATGGCGGCGCTGCGTTTGCTCGCGCGCAGCGCATCGGGTCGGCGGGCGTGGCGGAATTGGTAGACGCACTGGATTTAGGTTCCAG
Source organism: Allobosea sp. LC85 (assembly GCF_000735605.1). Taxonomy (GTDB): domain Bacteria; phylum Pseudomonadota; class Alphaproteobacteria; order Rhizobiales; family Beijerinckiaceae; genus Allobosea. Next base: position 188,552 of record NZ_JPKG01000034.1, on the reverse strand, counting down.
CGGCGAAAGTCGTGGGGGTTCGAGTCCCTCCGCCCGCACCAGACTTGGCCGGATTTCTCAAGCGCGGCGGCGGACAACCCGACGGCGCGCGTTTGGATTTTTGAATTAACGAGCAGTTGGCGGAACGAAACAATGAACGTGACCGAAACCCTGTCCCAGGGCCTCAAGCGCGAATTCCAGGTGGTGCTGAACGCTGCCGACCTCAAGACCAGGCTCGATGACGGCCTGCAGGGCCTGCAGGGCAAGGCGCGCATCAACGGTTTCCGCCCCGGCAAGGTACCGGTCGCGCATCTGCGCCGGCTCTATGGCCGTTCGGTCATGGCCGATGTGCTGCAGAACGCGGTCAACGAGGCCAACCAGAAGATCGTCGCGGATAACGGCCTGAAGCTCGCTTTCGAGCCGCAGATCCGGTTCCCCGAGAACAAGGACGAGATCGAGGCCGCGATGGAGGCCAAGGGCGATCTCGCCTTCACGGTCGCACTCGAGGTCCTGCCGAAGATCGAGCTCGCCGACATCTCCGACGTTTCGCTGGTCAAGCCGGTCGCGGAAGTGCCTGAGAGCGAAGTCGATGCCGCCCTCGAGCGCATGGCTTCGCAGAACCGCAGCTTCACCTCGAAGGGTGAAAAGGCCAAGGCCGAGAAGGGCGATCGCCTGATGATCTCCTTCGTCGGCACGCTCGAGGGCCAGCCCTTCGACGGCGGCACCGGCGAGGGCATCCCGCTCGATCTCGGCGCCGGCCAGTTCATTCCCGGCTTCGAGGATCAGCTCGAAGGCGCCAAGACCGGCGAAAAGCGCACCGTCAAGGTGACCTTCCCGGAGAACTACACCGCGACCCACCTTGCCGGGAAGCCGGCCGAGTTCGAGGTCACCGTCGACGACGTGCAGGGCCCCGACGCCCTCAAGATCGACGACGAACTCGCCAAGGGCTTCGGTATGGAGTCGCTGGACGCGCTCAAGACCGCCGTTCGCGAGCAGATCGGCCGTGATTTCGGCGCCCAGTCGCGCCGCAAGATCAAGAAGAGCCTGCTCGACGCGCTTGATGGCAAGTACACGTTCGAACTGCCGCCGACCCTGGTCGAGCAGGAGTTCGCTGCCGTCTGGAGCCAGGTCGAGGCCGACATGAAGGACGCGAAGAAGACCTTCGCGGACGAGAACACAACCGAGGACGAGGCCCGCGCCGAGTACCGCAGGATCGCCGAGCGCCGGGTGCGCCTGGGCCTCGTGCTGGCCGAGATCGGCGAGCAGGCCAAGGTCCAGATCTCGGATGACGAGGTCACCCAGGCTCTGGTCGAGCGCGTTCGCCAGTTCCCCGGCCAGGAGAAGCAGGTCTGGGAGTTCTACCAGAAGAACCCGCAGGCTCTCGCCGAGATCCGCGCTCCGATCTTCGAGGAGAAGGTCGTCGACCATCTGCTCGGCCAGGTGAAGGTCGAGGACCAGACGGTCAGCCGCGAGGCTCTTTACGCCGATGAGGACGCCACTGAGGAGGCCGGTGAGGCCAAGCCGAAGAAGGCAGCCGCCAAGAAGACCAAGAAGTCCGAAGCCAAGACCGACGACGCAGCCAAGGCCGACGACGCAGCCAAGGCCGACGACGCTTCGGCCTGAGACGTTCGGAAACCTTGATTCAAGATTGGCGCCGCCCGGCAATGGCCAGGGCGGCGCTTCCCTTTTCAGCCACGATCCGCGTGCTTATGTGGATAGCATTCACGACATCCGCTGATTCCCGGCGACCGCGACCCCAAGGACAGACCCATGCTGCGCGATCCGATCGAGACCTACAACAATCTCGTCCCGATGGTGGTCGAGCAGTCGAGCCGCGGCGAACGCGCCTTCGACATCTACTCGCGCCTGCTGCGGGAGCGCATCATCTTCCTGACCGGCCCGGTCGAGGATTACTCCGCCTCGCTGATCGTGGCGCAGCTGCTGTTTCTCGAGGCCGAGAACCCGAAGAAGGAGATTTCCTTCTACATCAACTCGCCGGGCGGCGTGGTCACCTCGGGCCTGTCGATCTATGATACGATGCAGTTCATCCGCTGCCCGGTCACGACATTGTGTGTCGGGCAGGCGGCCTCGATGGGCTCGCTGCTGCTGACCGCCGGCGCCAAGGACATGCGCTTCGCGTTGCCGAACGCCCGCATCATGGTGCACCAGCCCTCCGGCGGCTATCAGGGCCAGGTCACCGACATCCTGATCCACGCCCGCGAGGTCGAGAACCTCAAGCGCCGGCTGAACGAGATCTATGTCACGCATACCGGCCGTAGCTATGACGAGGTCGAGGCTGCGCTCGAGCGCGACAATTTCATGACTGCCGAGGCGGCCCGCGATTTCGGCCTGATCGACAAGGTCATCGATCGGCGTCCGGAAGACGCCGCGGCCTGATTGGGCCGGAATGGATAGCCGGGCAGGGAGCGAAGGACGCCTTGGGCGTTTCGGCTTCCCTCCTGGAGTCGGCTGCGACGAGCCGCCCCGCTATCTGTGGGTTGGCTTGCTCAGCCGGGCGTCCCATATTGATTTGGAAAGCGGCCCCATGCTTGCATGGGGACTCGGGTGAGCGGACAGGCGCAACTGGTGTCCGGTTTTGGGTCAGGTTTTCAGGTCGGAAGTCTCGACCTGACGCGTTAACCTAATAATCGCGAACTCAGCGGCCTATTGTGACGGAGAGACGACGCCCGCATCCGCTTCGGCTGGTGTGGACCGACTCCGGAAATGGAGATGAACGATGAGTAAGGTCAGCAGCGGCGATTCGAAGAGCACGCTCTACTGCTCCTTCTGCGGCAAGAGCCAGCACGAGGTTCGCAAGCTGATTGCGGGACCGACCGTGTTCATCTGCGACGAGTGCGTCGAGCTCTGCATGGACATCATCCGCGAGGAATCGAAATCCGCGCTGGTGAAATCGAAGGACGGCGTGCCGACGCCGCGCGAGATCCGCAAGGTGCTGGATGACTATGTCATCGGCCAGGACCATGCCAAGAAGGTGCTCTCGGTCGCGGTTCACAACCACTACAAGCGGCTCTCGCACGCGACGAAGCACAACGATGTCGAGCTCGCGAAGTCGAACATCCTGCTGATCGGGCCGACCGGCTCGGGCAAGACGCTGCTCGCGCAGACGCTCGCCCGCATCCTCGACGTGCCGTTCACCATGGCGGATGCGACGACGCTGACCGAGGCCGGCTATGTCGGCGAGGATGTCGAGAACATCATCCTGAAGCTGCTCCAGGCCTCCGACTACAATGTCGAGCGGGCGCAGCGAGGCATCGTCTATATCGACGAGATCGACAAGATCAGCCGCAAGTCCGACAATCCCTCGATCACCCGCGACGTCTCGGGCGAGGGCGTCCAGCAGGCGCTGCTCAAGATCATGGAAGGCACGGTCGCCTCCGTGCCGCCGCAGGGTGGGCGCAAGCATCCGCAGCAGGAATTCCTGCAGGTCGACACCACCAACATCCTGTTCATCTGCGGCGGCGCCTTCGCCGGGCTGGACAAGATCATCTCCAGCCGTGGCAAGGGCACCTCGATCGGCTTCGGCGCGACCGTGAAGGCCCCCGATGACCGTCGCACCGGCGCGATCTTCCGTGAGGTCGAGCCCGAGGATCTGCTGAAGTTCGGCCTGATCCCGGAATTCGTCGGCCGTCTGCCGGTGCTGGCGACGCTCGAGGATCTCGATGAGGCGGCGCTGAAGACGATCCTGACCGAACCGAAGAACGCGCTGGTGAAGCAGTATCAGCGCCTCTTCGAGATGGAGGATACCGAGCTCACCTTCACCGACGAGGCCGTCAGCCTCATCGCGCGCAAGGCGATAGAGCGCAAGACCGGCGCACGCGGCCTGCGTTCGATCATGGAGAGCATCCTGCTCGAGACCATGTACGAGCTGCCGGGGCTGGAAGGCGTCGAGCAGGTCGTGATTGGGCCGGAGGCTGTCGAGAACAAGTCGCGTCCGCTCTTCATCTATGCGGAGCGCGAGGAAGATGCGAAGTCGGCCTCGGCCTGACATCCGCTGAATCTTGCAATTTCGGGAACGCGCGCCGGTTGGCGCGCGTTTTGCGTTCGGAAGGCCGTTGCATTGCCGGAATCGTTCCTTGCGACAAAGCAACGTTGGAAGACGCCTTCGGCTTGCTTGAAAGCCGGCACAGAAGCCTCCACTTTAGCTGCACCTGCGAGAGTCGCGCGCCTTCTAAGGGCGGGGCCCACGGGGGCGGTCAGGCGAATGGTCGTCTAGCCGCTTACGTCCGATCGTTCCGCCCATAAGGGGGTTCGCCGGGCGCAACTGCAAAGGATATGTCATGACTGGTTCGGCGCCCCGCGCTCCTTTCGTTCCCGGCGAGACCGGCACCTATCCGGTTCTCCCCCTGCGCGACATCGTCGTTTTCCCACATATGATCGTCCCGCTCTTCGTCGGACGCGAGAAGTCCATTCGCGCCCTTGAGGAAGTGGTCAAGACCGACGGCCTGATCCTGCTTGCGACGCAGAAGAACGCCGGCGACGACGATCCGGCAACCAAGGACATCTATGAGATCGGCACGCTTGCCCGCGTGCTTCAGCTGCTCAAGCTGCCCGACTCCACCGTTAAGGTGCTGGTCGAGGGCGTCGGCCGCGCCAAGGCGACGTCCTATGTCGCCGAGGAAGCCTTTTATCAGGCTGATGCGATCGGGCTCTCCGAGGAAGAAGGCAAGAAGGTCGAGGTCGAGGCGCTCGGCCGCTCGGTCGTCAGCGAGTTCGAGAGCTATGTGAAGCTCAACAAGAAAATCTCGCCCGAGATCGTCGCCGCCGTCTCGCAGATCGACGAGCCCTCCAAGCTCGCCGACACAGTTGCCTCGCATCTGGCCGTCAAGATCGCCGACCGTCAGGCGGTGCTTGAGATCGTCAACGTCGCGCACCGGCTGGAGAAGGTGCTCTCGCTGATGGAAAGCGAGATGTCGGTTCTGCAGGTCGAGAAGCGCATCCGCTCGCGCGTCAAGCGCCAGATGGAGAAGACCCAGCGCGAGTACTATCTCAACGAGCAGATGAAGGCGATCCAGAAGGAGCTCGGCGACGGCGAGGAAGGCCGCGACGAACTCGCCGAACTGGAAGAGCGCATCGTCAACACCAAGCTCTCCAAGGAAGCCCGCGACAAGGCGATGGCGGAGATGAAGAAGCTCCGCCAGATGTCGCCGATGTCGGCCGAGGCGACGGTGGTCCGCAACTATCTCGACTGGATGCTCGGCATTCCGTGGGGCAAGAAGTCGAAGATCAAGAAGGACCTCGCCGTCGCCCAGCAGGTGCTCGACGACGATCACTACGGGCTCGACAAGGTCAAGGACCGCATCGTCGAGTACCTTGCCGTGCAGCAGCGCGCCAACCGGCTCGCCGGCCCGATCCTGTGCCTCGTCGGCCCTCCCGGCGTCGGCAAGACCTCGCTCGGAAAGTCGATTGCCAAGGCGACCGGCCGTGAGTTCGTGCGCATGTCGCTCGGCGGCGTCCGTGACGAGGCCGAGATCCGTGGCCACCGGCGCACCTATATCGGTTCGATGCCCGGCAAGATCATCCAGTCGATGAAGAAGGCGAAGACCGCGAATCCGCTCATCCTGCTCGACGAGATCGACAAGATGGGCCAGGACTTCCGGGGCGATCCCTCGGCCGCCTTGCTCGAGGTGCTCGATCCCGAGCAGAACGCCGCCTTCAACGACCACTATCTGGAGGTCGACTACGACCTTTCGAACGTGATGTTCGTGACGACGGCCAACACGCTGAACATTCCGCCGGCCCTTCTGGACCGCATGGAGGTGATCCGCATTGCTGGCTACACCGAGGAAGAAAAGGTCGAGATCTCGCGTCGTCACCTGATCCCGGAGACGATCAAGAAGCACGGCCTTGAATCCAAGGAATGGTCGATCGATGAAGAGGCCCTGATGACGCTGATCCGGCGCTATACGCGCGAGGCTGGCGTTCGCAACCTCGAGCGCGAGCTTTCCAACACCGTGCGCAAGGCGGTGAAGGACATCATCCTGACCAAGAAGAAGAAGGTCGCGATCACCCCGACCGTGCTCGAGGACTATCTTGGCCCGCCGCGTTACCGCTATGGCGAAGCCGAGACCGAGGATCAGGTTGGTGTCGTCACGGGTCTGGCCTGGACGGAGGTCGGCGGCGAGCTGCTGACGATCGAAGGCGTCATGATGCCCGGCCGGGGCAAGATGACCGTCACCGGCAACCTGCGGGACGTGATGAAGGAATCGATTTCGGCAGCGGCATCCTATGTCCGCTCGCGCGCCATCGATTTCGGCATCGAGCCGCCGCTCTTCGAGCGGCGCGACATCCACGTCCACGTTCCCGAGGGCGCAACCCCGAAGGACGGCCCCTCGGCCGGTATCGCCATGGCGACTGCGATCGTCTCGGTGCTGACCGGCATTCCGACCCGCCGTGACCTTGCCATGACCGGCGAGGTCACGCTGCGGGGCAGGGTGCTGCCGATCGGCGGCCTCAAGGAGAAGCTCCTGGCGGCGCTGAGAGGCGGCATCAAGAAGGTGCTGATCCCCGAGGACAATGCCAAGGATCTGGTCGACCTGCCGAAGTCGGTGAAGAGCGGGCTTGAGATCGTCCCGGTCGCGCGCATGGAGCAGGTGCTCCAGCACGCGCTGATCCGCCAGCCGGTGCCGATCGTCTGGGAGGAGGACCTCTCGGCCGTTCGCCCCAAGGCAGCGGAGGATGACGCTTCGGGCGGGCTCGTCGCCCACTGACGCGGCTATCCCGCGCTACACGCGAAAGTGACAAGAAGGCCGGCAGCATCGCTGCCGGCCTTCTTCGTTTCCGGATGGCTGTCCTGATTGCGCTGCCTGCCGCTCGTCGGTTGCCGGGATCGATCCGGCACTGCTCGACAGCTCTATCGGGGACTACCAGCTCACCTCCGGGCCGATCCTGCCGATCAGCCGAAAGGGCTAGGCACTTCTTCTGGAAACTTCGGGGCAGATGCCCGTGGAGCTCTTCGCCGAAAGCGCCACGAAGTTCCTTCTGAAATTTCCAGCAGCACAGGTCAGCTTTGTTCCCGGCCATGGCGGGCGCGTCGATGCTCTGATCCTTCATCAGGATGGTCACGAATCGCCGCGTCATCAAGGAACATCAGGCAGGACATCGCTAAGTCGAGAACATGAGCCCAGAGCTTGCTGTGGCCATCCAGGAGCAGTTCTCCCTGGTGAGTGCTGCATTGCTGGCCAAAGGGGCCCTGCAGGCACTGAGCTTCAAGGGTGTCGGGCAGAACGGGGTGGATGTCTATGAGGCGCGTTTCGCCACGCCTGGTGCGCTGGAATGCGCAATCGGCTGGACCAACGACGGCGTGATTCACACCCTGTGGCTGCGCCCAGTACCTTGGGGCGCAAGAGCGTCGTCCGATTTGAAACGAGAATCGACGGGGCGGGCAACCACCCCGCTATACTGGGGAAGGGCCGATCCGCAGCGCCCGCCAAGGTCACGTCGACGCATCAAAAACGGCGTGATGGAGCGCTCGAAAGGATGCGCGGTCCATGCCGAAAATACGAAAGGAGGAGGTGGGAGGCGCGGCCGTCCCGAGACCCAATTCATCCAAATCCGCCTGTGATGGTGGACGCAGATTTTCATCTATCTACTTGAGATAAATGGCGCGGGCGACGGGGCTCGAACCCGCGACCTCCGGCGTGACAGGCCGGCACTCTAACCAACTGAGCTACGCCCGCGCAGGGCGGCTAAGGCGTCTTGGCCTCAGCGAGGTTGGGATTAGGGTGCCGGGCCGGCAGTGTCAAGCGCGAGGTGCCGGCAAAATTCATCTTCCCCAAATTCCAAACCTTCAGGGGCGCTAGCAGGCACAAGCCTCCGCCTTTCTCTGTGCAAATCGAGGCTCCATGCGCGTGGAACGCGATTTCATCGCCACGTTCGCTCGCGGCTGTTGCCGCCCCGTTGCGTCAAGGTTCGCGGCAATAATGGACACGCGATAGAGACCGGGGGAGGTTTCCGCGTGAAAAGCAGAGGAGGCCTGGATTCACTTCGGGGAGGCGGGCCAAGTTATCCACAGCCGACGTCAATCCCAGCAGCAGGAGCGGGCTGGAAGCGACGGGCCGCAAGGTTGCCGATCAGAGCGGCGCCCTCCCGTACGGACCGCGCTGCTTCCCCCAGTAATCATCCTGGTCATCTCATCGCTTTTTTCTATCTATCGGGATTCAAAAATCTATTTGCCCCGCGCCGACTGCGTTGCCAGCCTCCACGCATGCAGATCGGACCGTGCCGCATCGGCTGGCGATCGCTCCAGTGGAGGCAACGACAATGACGTCCTACACGCGCCGCGACACGCTCGCCGGAGCCATCGGCATCGGCTTGTCGGCCTCTCTTGCAGCGAGCCCGGTTCGATCGTCCTCAGGCAGCATCTTCAAACTCGGGATCGCCTCAGGAGATCCCTGGCCGGACGGCGTCGTGCTGTGGACGAGACTGGTTCGCGATGCTGTGGCGGCTGACGGCGGCATGGGCGAGGCGCCCGTCGAGGTTGTCTGGGAGGTGGCACGCGACGAGCGGCTGCAGGATGTCGTGCGGACCGGAGTCACTCTGGCGATGCCAGAATTCGCACATTCGGTGCATGTCGAGGTGAGCGGCCTCGAACCCGGACGTTCCTATTGGTACCGCTTTCGTGCCGAGAACACCGAAAGCCCAATCGGTAGGACCCGGACCGCGCCGGCGCCGGGGCAACAGGTGTCGCGCCTGCGGTTCGCCGCAGCCGCATGTCAGCATTGGATGTACGGGAACTGGGCGGCCTATCATCGGATGGCCGATGAAGACCTCGATTTCGTCTTGCACCTGGGAGATTACATCTATGAGGCTCCGTCATCGAGCCAGGCCGCCGTCAGGCAAAAGGTCCGCGACGTCCCGATCGATGTTCCAAAGACGTTGGCCGACTATCGTCGGATGCATTCCTGGTACAAGACCGACCCGGCGATCCAGTCGGCGCACTCTGCCTTTCCCTGGATTGCCATCTGGGACGATCACGACGTCGAAAACGACTATGCGGGGAATCAAGCGCCCGGCCGACCTCCCGCGGCGGCGTTCCTGCGGCAGCGTGCTGCTGCCTATCAGGCCTATTGGGAGCACATGCCGCTGAGAATTGCACAGCGGCCTCTGGGACCGGATGCACTCCTCTATCGGCGTTTGGCGTTCGGCGACCTGATCGACCTCATCATGCTCGACGAACGCCAATATCGCTCGCCGCTTGCCTGCCCACCGCCAGCGCCGCAGCTTGATCGAAGTCGGTTGGTTTCGGCCAGCGAATGCGCGGATGCATTCGACCCCAAGCGCACCATGCTGGGGCTCGATCAGGAGAGTTGGCTTGCGCGGTGCCTTACCGAGCCGGCTCGCGGACGATGGCTGCTTCTCGGCCAGCAACTCATGTTCTCCCCATTCGCGCGAAAGCTGGAAATCGGAACCGGTCTCGACACCGACGGGTGGGGTGGTTACGCGGCGGCCCACCAGCGCATGGTCGATCTCATCGCCGCGCGTCCGAGCCGCGACACAGTAGTCCTCGGAGGCGATATTCACGGGTTCGTCGCCTCGAATGTCCCAGCCGGGCACCAGGATATGGACTCGGATGTCGTCGCAGCGCACATCGTCTGCGGAGCGATCAGCTCGCGCCTGGGCGATCACAGCAACTATGTTGCGTCGCTTCCGAACAACCCACATATCCAGTTCGTCGATGCTCAACGCCACGGATACACGCGCTGCACCTTCACGCGAGACCGCGCTTCGTTCGAATTTCGCGCTGTCGACGACATTCGGAACCCCGTATCTGGTCTCAGCACCTTGGCGACCTTCGAGACTGAATGGGGCGTCGCCGGGCTGCGCCGCGTTTAACAGCGGAGAGCGCGAGACCATCGGGCCTGAAGGGTCAACGCGTCGCAGATTGCTCGTGCCGGCGGGTTCGCCCGGCGTCCCCTGCGGCGCGATATAGGCCGGATAGGTATCCGTTCAGCGATTGCAGACCCCGCGGGCGCAGGCGGTGTCGGCCGCTCTGCCCGAGGCGCGCGATAAAAGCGCGTGCACGCTGAGGGCGATGCATGGTGGGCGGTGACGGGCTCGAACCGCCGACCCTCTCGGTGTAAACGAGATGCTCTACCAACTGAGCTAACCGCCCCCACAGAGGTGCGGTTTAAGGCTTCAGCGCCGCGCCTTCAAGCCTTGAGGCCGATGGAAGCCAGGATAAGGCGCCCTCCGGCCTCACCAGGGCCGACGCGGTCCCGTATCGATGTGGATAAGTCCGTTCCAGTAGACCTTGTGGCCGCCGACCTCTGGCAGTGAGCGGGCATAGTCGAGCACGACCCGCGGCCGCACGCCGGGCACGCGGAAATCCATTGCTTCGCAACGCTTGTGATAGGAGCCGCGCCGGGCGCGCCAGGGCGGGCGCCAGGTCGAGGTCACCTTCACGGCTCCGTACTTGTCGGCAATCTTGCCAAGAACCGACTTGAGCAATTGCGGAAGACAGGCGGTCGAGGTGCCAGGGTCGGTCGAGATGCCCGGCCGGTCCGGTTTCTCGTTCGGATCGAAGTCCGGCTCCGCTCCGGCCTTCTGGCCGGGCGTCAGCTGCGGCCATTCCGGACCTTCGTCCTCGTCAGGTTCCGTGACCGCTGGAGAATTCGGAGCAGGGGGAGAATCGACCTGCGCACTCACAGGCGTGGGAGCAAGATCAGCGACAGCCGGGGGAGGGACGACGATGACAGGCGTCACCGTCTTTGCCGGCAGGTCCAGATCGAAGGGACGTCCGGGCGGCAGCGGCGCCAGCACCATCTGGCCGTCTTCGGCGCTGGCATGGGACGCCGTCAGGGCGAAGACGATCGCGAGCAGCGGCAATGGGAAGCCGGGCCGCGGGGTTGATCTGGTATTTCCTGCAGGCAAAGGCTTAGGCAAAGGCATCTCAGGGTGTCGGCGCTGGCAGGAAGACGGCACGTGTTTCGGCGCCTACGAGTGGAAGCTGCGGCGTCTTTCCGCAAAGCGCGAGAAGCTCGGCAGGGGCCGCCGTGACTTTCTCGACGTCGAGCAGCGGACGCTGCGCACCGCCCGCATAATAGCCGGCGAGCCACAGCACGAGCTGGCTCTGGTCGTTGCCGGTCATTGCGCTGAAATCGGCGCAGGTCGCGCGGGTGAGGTCGATACCCTCGGCATGCGGAGCGCCGGCGGGTGCGAGCAAGCTTCCGGCCAGAGTCGCGAGCGCCGCGATACGGTGGAGAGGTCGGACCATGCGTCTCGCTCCTGGGCGGCTGATTCCCGCAATTAGGCCGATTCGTAACCATCTTGTCGCGCCGTGCGCTTGCCGGTCGGTGCGAGCTATCGATCTTGCGGTAAAAATTGCGTGCAATGCGCCTGGTTCATTGCCGTGGCGCGGTTGTGCGGCGCGGCGAACCCTTGCGTGATTCTAGAGTAGGGGCTAATCGACTGCCGATGCGTGTGCCGCGGGTCTGGGCCCGCGAAGCGAGGTTGTCCATGCAAGCATTACCTGTACCGTCCTTGCTGAGCGACTACCTGCCGCTGGCCATCTTCATCGGCGTTTCCATGGTCATTGGTCTTGCGCTGCTGATCGCGCCGTTCGCAGTCGCATTTTCCAAGCCGGACGCTGAAAAGCTCTCCGCCTATGAGTGCGGTTTCAATGCGTTCGATGACGCGCGCATGAAGTTCGATGTCCGCTTCTACCTGGTCTCCATCCTGTTCATCATCTTCGATCTCGAGGTCGCCTTCCTGTTCCCATGGGCGGTCGCGTTCGGCGATCTCGGCTGGTATGGTTTTTGGTCAATGATGATCTTTCTGGGCGTCTTGACCGTTGGCTTCGTCTACGAGTGGCGCAAGGGCGCATTGGAGTGGGACTAGCTGTCGGTTCGCGAGGCGCCGCCTCGGTGTTGATCTGACGGTAACGGGTTCACAAGGGTAGTTTCATGGCAATCACAGCGATCGACCGCGGCGATCCGCTCGTCGCGCCCGCGCCCCGGGGGCTGCTCGGCCCCGACGGGAAGCCGGTGGGTGCGCGCGATCCCTTCTTCGTCGAGATCAACAACGAACTCGCCGACAAGGGTTTCCTCGTCACGGCGACCGACGATCTGATCAACTGGTCCCGGACCGGCTCGCTGATGTGGATGACCTTCGGCCTCGCCTGTTGCGCGGTCGAGATGATGCAGATGTCGATGCCGCGCTATGATGTCGAGCGCTTCGGCTTCGCGCCACGCGCGTCTCCACGCCAGTCGGATGTGATGATCGTTGCCGGTACGCTGACCAACAAGATGGCTCCGGCGCTGCGCAAGGTCTATGACCAGATGCCGGAGCCGCGCTACGTCATCTCGATGGGCTCCTGCGCCAATGGCGGCGGTTATTACCACTACAGCTACTCGGTGGTGCGCGGCTGCGACCGGATCGTGCCGATCGACATCTATGTTCCCGGCTGCCCGCCGACTGCGGAAGCGCTGCTCTATGGCGTGCTGCTGCTGCAGAAGAAGATTCGGCGCACAGGCACGATCGAACGGTAAACGCCCCCGCATCGCACCAAGGCGGGTATTGCTCCGGTCGTGACGAGACGAGCGGCGAAAAGGTTGAGGTTGAGATGAGCGAAGAGCTCGTGACACTCGGTGAAGAGATCAAGGCTGCGCTGCCCGGCGCCGTCGTGAAGGCTGTCGTCGCCTTCGAGGAGTTGACGATCGAGGCCGAGGCCGCGTCGATCGTCCAGATCATGGCGACGCTTCGCGATGATTCGCGCTTTCGTTTCGTGAACTTCACCGATATCGCCGGCGCCGATTATCCGAGGCGCGAAAGGCGCTTCGATGTCGTCTATCATCTGCTGTCACCGCGCCATAACCGGCGTATCCGGGTCAAGGTGCAGACGGACGAGGCGACCCCGGTTCCGTCAATCATCGATATCTTCCCGGCCGCGAACTGGTACGAGCGCGAAGCCTATGATTTCTACGGAATCCTGTTTTCGGGACACCCGGACCTGCGTCGTATCCTCACCGATTACGGGTTTGAGGGCTATCCGCTGCGCAAGGATTTCCCGCTGACCGGATTCGTCGAGGTTCGCTATGACGACGAACAGAAGCGGGTCGTCTACGAACCGGTGAAGCTCAACCAGGAATTCAGGAATTTCGACTTTTTGAGCCCCTGGGAAGGCACGGATTACGTGCTGCCCGGTGACGAGAAGGCGAAGGGAGCCTGAGCGCGATGGCTGCTGCCGACAAATCCCTGTCCGGAGGCTGTCTCTGCGGCGCGGTCCGTTTTGCGGCCGTGCCCGAGAAGCTGGAAATGGATGTCTGCCATTGCGGCATGTGCCGGAAATGGAGCGGCGGCACCTTCATGGCCGTGCCCTGCACCGGAGTGACCGTCGTCGACGACACTGCGCTCGGTGTCTACCCGTCCTCTGACTGGGGCGAGCGCGTGTTCTGCAAGACCTGCGGCTCCAGCCTGTTTTGGCGGCTGCGCGGCGGGGATGGGCATGTCGCCGTCTCGATGCAGAGCTTCGACGACCTTTCGTCCTTCACCTTTACCGAAGAAATCTTCATCGACGAGAAGCCAGCCCTCTATGTCTTTGCAGGAGAGCGGACGCGCAAGACCGGCGCGCAGGTCGTCGCCGAATTCGCCGCGAAACAGGCGGGCTGAGAATGACCGAACACAACATCCGCAATTTCTCGATCAATTTCGGGCCGCAGCACCCGGCCGCGCACGGTGTGCTGCGCCTCGTCCTGGAACTCGACGGTGAGATCGTCGAGCGCGTCGATCCGCATATCGGCTTGCTGCATCGCGGTACCGAGAAGCTGATCGAGGCCAAGACCTATCTGCAGGCGCTGCCCTATTTCGACCGGCTCGACTATGTCGCGCCGATGAACCAGGAGCATGCTTATTCGCTCGCGGTCGAGAAGCTGATGGGGGTGACCGTGCCACGGCGCGGGCAACTCATCCGCGTGCTCTATTCCGAGATCGGCCGCATCCTCTCGCATATCCTCAATGTCACCACGCAAGCGATGGATGTCGGCGCGCTGACGCCGCCGCTCTGGGGTTTCGAGGAACGCGAGAAGCTGATGATCTTCTATGAGCGGGCCTGCGGCGCGCGCATGCATGCGGCCTATATCCGGCCGGGCGGCGTCCACCAGGACCTGCCGCCCTCGCTGATCCACGATATCGCCGAATGGTGCGACCCCTTCCTCAAAGTCTGCGACGACCTCGAGGGGCTGCTCACCGACAACCGCATCTTCAAGCAGCGCAATGTCGATATCGGCGTCGTCGATCTCGATACCTGCTGGAAATGGGGGTTCTCGGGCGTGATGGTGCGCGGCTCCGGCGCCGCCTGGGACCTGCGCAAGAGCCAGCCCTATGAATGCTACGAGGAGATGGAATTCGACATCCCCATCGGCAAGAACGGCGACTGCTACGACCGCTACTGCATCCGCATGGAAGAAATGCGCCAGTCCGTGCGCATCATGAAGCAGTGCTGCGAAAAGCTGCTGGCGGCCGATGGCGGCGGGCCGGTCTCTTCGCTCGACGGCAAGATGGTGCCGCCGAAGCGCGGTGAGATGAAGCGCTCGATGGAAGCGCTCATCCACCATTTCAAGCTCTACACCGAGGGCTACAAGGTCCCCGAAGGCGAAGTCTACGCCGCCGTCGAGGCGCCGAAGGGCGAGTTCGGCGTCTATCTCGTCTCCGACGGCACCAACCAGCCCTATCGCTGCAAGATCAAGGCTCCGGGCTTCGCCCATCTCCAGGCCATGGATTTCATGTGCCGCAAGCACATGCTGGCGGACGTCTCCGCGATCCTCGGCTCTCTCGACATCGTCTTTGGTGAGGTGGACCGCTAATGTCCGTCCGTCGTCTCGCGCCCGATCACGTTCAACCCGCGTCCTTCGCCTTCACCGCGGCGAACGAGAACTGGGCTGATCAGCAGATCGCCAAATATCCGGAAGGCCGGCAGGCCTCCGCCGTGATTCCGCTGCTGTGGAAGGCGCAGGAACAGCATCACGGCTGGGTTCCGCGCGCCGCGATCGAGGCGGTGGCGAAGAAGCTCTCGATGGCACCGATGCGCGTGCTGGAGATCGCGACCTTCTACACCATGTTCAACCTGCAGCCGGTCGGAGCTCACTTCATCCAGCTCTGCGGCACGACCCCTTGCGCGCTGCGCGGTGCCGAGGCGCTGAAGAAGGTCTGCGAGGACGTCATCGGCCCGCAATCGACCGTTTCTGCCGATGGCAAGCTGTCCTGGCTCGAGGTCGAATGCCTCGGCGCCTGCTGCAACGCCCCGATGGCGCAGATCAATTTCGACTATTACGAAGACCTGACGCCCGAGAATTTCCGCGCGCTCCTCGACGATCTGCGACACGATCGTCCGACCAAGTCCGGCCCGCAGATCGACCGCTCCTGCTCGGAACCGGTCGGCGGTGGCGAGACGCTGAAGGATCCGGGCCTCTATGACGGCTCGATGGTCGGCGCGGGCAACTGGCAGGCTCGCGTCGCCGAACAGCGCAAGGCGGCGGCCGAGGCGGCTGCGGCCAAGGCTGCCGCGGAAGCCGATGCCAAGGCGGCCGAAGCGACGCCAGCAGCGGTCGCGACCAAGCCCGCGACCGAAACGGCGGCTCCTGCCCGTCCGAAGCCCTCGTCCCCAGCTCAGCCGGCGGGTTCGGCTCAGGACACGCCGGCAGCTGGCGGCAAGGTCGACAAGGCCGCCGTTGCTGAATCTGCGAAGCCGGCCGATGCGCCGGCGCGCCGTACGCGGGCTACCAAGCCCAGCGACAAGCCGAAAGAGTGAGGCGAGACATGCTCGCAGATCGCGACCGCATCTTTACGAACCTCTACGGCCGGCACGACCTGTCGCTGAAGGGCGCCATGGCGCGTGGCGCCTGGGACGGCACCAAGTTCCTGCTCGAGCAGGGGCGCGATTGGATCATCGACGAGATGAAGCACTCGGGCCTGCGCGGGCGCGGCGGCGCCGGGTTCCCGACCGGACTCAAGTGGTCGTTCATGCCGAAGCAGAACGACGGGCGTCCGCATTACCTCGTCGTCAATGCCGACGAATCGGAGCCCGGCACCTGCAAGGACCGCGAGATCATGCGCAACGACCCGCATACGCTGGTCGAGGGCTGCCTGATCGCCTCCTTCGCCATGGGCGCGCATGCGGCCTACATCTATATTCGCGGCGAATATGTCCGCGAGCGCGAGGCGCTGCAGCGCGCCGTCGACGAGGCCTATGCGGCAAACCTCATCGGCAAGAACAACAAGCACGGCTATCCGTTTGATCTCTATGTGCATCACGGCGCCGGCGCCTATATCTGCGGCGAAGAGACGGCGCTGCTGGAGAGCCTCGAAGGCAAGAAGGGCATGCCGCGCCTGAAGCCGCCATTCCCGGCCAATGTCGGCCTCTACGGCTGCCCGACTACCGTCAACAACGTCGAGTCGATCGCGGTGGCGCCGACCATCCTGCGCCGCGGCGCGAGCTGGTTCTCCTCGCTTGGCAATCCGAATAATGTCGGCACCAAGCTGTTCTGCGTCTCGGGCCATGTGAACAAGCCCTGCAACGTCGAAGAGGTGATGGGCATCCCGTTCCGCGAGCTGATCGACCGCCATTGCGGCGGCATCCGTGGCGGCTGGGACAATCTGCTCGCCGTCATCCCCGGCGGCTCCTCCGTGCGCATGGTGCCTGCCGAGCAGATCATCGACACGCCGATGGACTTCGACTCGCTCTCGAAGCTGCGCTCGGGCCTCGGCACCGCCGCCGTGATCGTCATGGACAAGTCCACCGATATCGTCCGCGCCATTGCCCGTATCAGCTATTTCTACAAGCATGAGAGCTGCGGCCAGTGCACGCCATGTCGCGAGGGCACGGGCTGGATGTGGCGCGTCCTCAACCGCATGGCCGAGGGCAGGGCGCAGAAGCGCGAGATCGACATGCTGCTGGACGTCACCAAGCAGGTCGAAGGCCACACGATCTGCGCGCTCGGCGATGCCGCGGCCTGGCCGATCCAGGGCCTGATCGCGCATTTCCGTCACGAGATCGAAAAGCGCATCGACGATTATGCCGCCAATCCGCATTCCGAGCCGGCGCGGCTGATGGCGGCGGAGTAAGACCATGACCAAACTCGTCATCGACGGCATCGAGGTCGACGTCCCGGCCGATTACACCGTGCTCCAGGCCTGTGAGGCCGCGGGCGCCGAAGTGCCGCGCTTCTGCTTCCATGAGCGGCTCTCGATCGCCGGCAACTGCCGCATGTGCCTCGTCGAGGTGAAGGGCGGGCCGCCGAAGCCCCAGGCCTCCTGCGCCATCGGCGTGCGCGACCTGCGCCCCGGCCCGAATGGCGAGCTGCCGGTCGTCTCGACCAAGTCGCCGATGGTCAAGAAGGCGCGCGAGGGGGTGATGGAGTTCCTGCTCATCAACCACCCGCTCGACTGCCCGATCTGCGACCAGGGCGGCGAATGCGACCTGCAGGACCAGGCGATGGCCTATGGCGTGGACAATTCCCGCTATGCCGAGAACAAGCGCGCGGTCGAGGACAAGTATATCGGCCCGTTGGTGAAGACGACGATGACGCGCTGCATCCACTGCACGCGCTGCGTCCGCTTCACCACCGAAGTCGCCGGCGGCACCGACCTCGGCGCCATTGGCCGCGGCGAGGACATGGAGATCACGACCTATCTCGAACAGGCGATGGGTTCGGAACTCCAGGGCAATATCGTCGATCTTTGCCCAGTCGGCGCGCTGACCTCGCGGCCTTACCAGAACAAGGCGCGGCCCTGGGAGCTGACCAAGACCGAATCCGTCGACGTGATGGATGCGGTCGGCTCCGCTATCCGGGTCGATTCGCGTGGCCGCGAGGTGATGCGCATCCTGCCGCGCGTCAACGAGGCGGTGAACGAGGAGTGGATTTCCGACAAGACGCGCCATGTCGTCGACGGCCTGCGTACGCAGCGTCTCGACCGGCCCTATATCCGGCAGAACGGCGCGCTGAAGCCGGCAAGCTGGAACGAGGCCTTTGCGCTGATCGCGGACAGGCTGAATGCAACCAGGCCCGAGCGCATCGGCGCGGTCGTCGGCGACCTTGCCGCGGTCGAGGAGATTTTCGCGCTGAAGAGCCTGATGGCCTCGTTTGGCGTCAGCAATATCGACAGCCGCCAGGATGGAGCGAAGCTGCATCCGAAGCATGGCCGCGCCAGCTACCTCCTCAATGCCGGCATCGCCGGGATCGAGGATGCCACCTCGCTGCTGATCGTCGGCGCCAATCCGCGCAAGGAAGCGCCGATCCTCAATGCCCGCATCCGCAAGCGCTGGCTGCGTGGTGACTTCAAGGTCTCGCTGATTGGCGAACAGGCCGATCTGACCTACGCCCATGGTTACCTCGGCGCCGGTCCTGAGACGCTGGCCGATCTGGTCAAGCGCGCTCCGGCTGCCGGCGACAAGCCGATGGTTCTGGTCGGGCAGGGCGCTCTCGCCCGCGCGGACGGCGAGGCGATCCTCTCTCTCGCCGCCAAGGCGGCGCAGGTGCTGGGCGCGGTCAAGGACGGCTGGAACGGCTTCGGCGTGCTGCACACGGCAGCCGCCCGCGTCGGTGCGCTCGATCTCGGCTTCGTGCCGGGTGAGGGGGCACTGGATGTCGCCGGCATGGTTTCGCCCGGCGCGCTCGACGTGCTGTTCCTGCTCGGCGCCGACGAGGTCGAAGTCCCGGCCGGCGCGTTCGTGATCTATCAGGGCACGCATGGCGACCGTGGCGCGCATCGCGCCGACGTCATCCTGCCGGGCGCCGCCTATACCGAGAAGTCCGGCACCTATGCCAATACCGAGGGCAGGGTGCAGATGACCGATCGTGCCACCTTCCCGCCGGGCGATGCCCGCGAGGATTGGGCGATCCTGCGGGCGCTCTCAGGCGCGCTCGGCAAGACCTTGCCCTTCGACTCGCTCGCGGCGCTGCGCCAGGCACTCTATGCTGCCCATCCGCATTTCGCCGGGCTCGATACGCTTCCCGCGGCTGACGGCTCTTCGCTTGGCGCCCTTGCGGGACTCGGCGGCAAGACCGACAAGGCCGGCTTCGCCTCGCCGGTCGCTGATTTCTACCAGACCAACCCGATCGCGCGTGCCTCGGCCGTGATGGCGGAATGCTCGGCGCTGGCCTCCGGCCGGATGCGGCAGGCGGCGGAGTAAGGCCAGATGAACTGGGATATCGTCCTCAATCTCGCGATCATTCTCGGCAAGAGCTTGCTGCTGCTGGTTTGCCTGCTCGTCTTCATTGCCTTCATCCTGCTGGCGGACCGCAAGATCTGGGCGGCGGTGCAGCTTCGGCGCGGCCCGAACGTGGTCGGCCCCTTCGGCTTGTTCCAGAGTTTCGCCGACTTGCTGAAATTCGTCTTCAAGGAGCCGATCGTCCCGTCGAGCTCCAACAAGGGCGTCTTCCTGCTTGCCCCGCTGGTCTCCTGCGTGCTCTCCCTCGCGGCCTGGGCGGTCATCCCGGTTGCGGATGGCTGGGCGATCGCCGACATCAATGTCGGCGTCCTCTACATTTTCGCGATCTCGTCGCTCGGCGTCTATGGCGTGATCATGGGCGGCTGGGCCTCGAACTCAAAATACCCGTTCCTCGGCGCCCTGCGCTCGGCGGCCCAGATGGTCTCCTACGAAGTCTCGATCGGCTTCGTCATCATCACCGTGCTGCTTTGCGTCGGCTCGCTGAACCTGTCGGCCATCGTGGAGGCACAGAACACGAGCTGGGGCATGCTGCGCTGGTTCTTCCTGCCGCTGTTCCCGATGTTCGTCGTCTTCTTCATCTCGGCTCTGGCCGAGACGAACCGGCCGCCTTTCGATCTGCCGGAAGCAGAGTCCGAGCTCGTCGCCGGCTTCATGGTCGAGTACTCCTCGACGCCGTATCTGCTGTTCATGCTCGGCGAATACGTGGCGATCATGACCATGTGCTCGCTGACCACGATCCTGTTCCTCGGGGGCTGGCTGCCGCCGTTCCCGATCGCGCCCTTCACCTGGCTACCCGGCGTGTTCTGGTTCGCGCTCAAGATCTGCATGGTGTTCTTCATGTTCGCCATGGTGAAGGCCTTCGTGCCGCGCTACCGCTATGACCAGCTGATGCGGCTGGGCTGGAAGGTGTTCCTGCCGCTCTCGCTGGCCTCGGTGGTGGTCGTGGCGGCGGTGCTGCAGATCACCGGCTGGGGGCCGGTGCGCTGATGGAATTATCCACTGCGGGGCTGATCGGCGCTGCCGTCGGTCTGGTCCTGGGGTGGGTGGACTACAAAGTCGTCGGAGGCTTCGTCGAGCGCGCACTGCGGCGGACGGATACGTCGACGACACGCGAGGAGAAGGACAATTACGAACGGCGCATCGGGCTGTTCAGGATCGTCTTTCTCGTCGGCGCCATGGGGTTCTTCCCCATTCTGGGTTACCTGCTCGGCCGCGTGCTGTTCGGTTGAGTTTGTGAAGAGGAAAAGAGCGATGTCACTCGCGCAAGCCGCCAAGGGGCTGCTTCTCAAGGAGTTCGTTTCGGCGTTCTTCCTGTCGATGCGCTATTTCTTCAAGCCGAAGGCGACGCTCAACTATCCCTTCGAGAAGGGCGTGCTTTCGCCGCGCTTCCGCGGCGAGCATGCGCTGCGCCGCTATCCCAATGGCGAGGAGCGCTGCATTGCGTGCAAGCTCTGCGAGGCGATCTGCCCGGCCCAGGCCATCACCATCGAGGCCGGCCCGCGCCGCAATGACGGCACGCGTCGCACCACGCGCTACGACATCGACATGACGAAGTGCATCTATTGCGGCTTCTGCCAGGAAGCCTGCCCGGTGGACGCCATCGTCGAGGGACCGAACTTCGAGTTCGCGACAGAAACCCGCGAAGAACTGTTCTACGACAAGGCAAAACTGCTGGCGAACGGCGATCGCTGGGAGCGCGAGATCGCGCGCAACATCGCGATGGATGCGCCGTATCGCTGAGGCGGTGAAGACCTCCGCCGCTCCGGGCATCCGGGTCAGTGGGCAGGGATGACGAGGGATGGGGAGCGTCGCGCGGTTGTCGCGTCCGGCGGGCCTCTCTATAGACGCTCAAAACTGTGCCTGACTCGCTTGGGCACGCTTGAAACGAGGGCCGCCCGCAAGGGCGGAAGGGCTGACCGAGATGAACGCCGCAGCGGCTTTCTTCTATCTGTTCTCTGGCATCACCGTCGCTTCGGCGTTCATGGTGGTGTCGTCGCGCAACCCCGTTCATTCGGTGCTGTTCCTGATCCTGGCCTTCGTCAATGCAGCGGGCCTGTTCCTGCTGCTCGGGGCCGAGTTCCTCGCGATGCTGCTGGTCGTCGTCTATGTCGGCGCCGTCGCAGTGCTCTTCCTCTTCGTGGTGATGATGCTCGACGTTGATTTCGCCGAGTTCCGCCAGGGGTTCCTGAACTACCTGCCGGTCGGGGTGCTCGTCGGGCTGGTCTTCCTGATCGAACTGCTGCTGGTGGTCGGCGCCTGGGTCATCGATCCGAAGATCGTCAGCACGCCTGTTGCTGCAATCCCGACCAATATCAGCAACACCGAGGCACTCGGGCAGGTGCTCTATACCCAGTATGTCTATTACTTCCAGGCGGCCGGTCTGGTGCTGCTCGTCGCCATGATCGGCGCGATCGTGCTGACCCTGCGCGACCGTCCCGGCGTCAAGCGCCAGAATGTCGTCGCCCAGAACGCCCGCACCAAGGAAACCGCGATGGACGTGCGCAAGGTGCCCTCGCGCGCCGGCCTGCCTGAGGAGACCGTCTGATGATCGGCCTGGGACATTACCTCGCGGTCGGCGCGATCCTGTTCACGCTCGGCGTGCTCGGCATCTTCATCAACCGCAAGAACGTCATCGTCATCCTGATGTCGATCGAGCTCATCCTGCTCGCGGTCAACATCAACTTCGTGGCCTTCTCGTCGTTCATGAACGATCTCGTCGGCCAGGTCTTTGCGCTCCTGGTGCTGACTGTCGCGGCGGCTGAAGCCGCGATCGGCCTCGCCATTCTTGTCGTCTACTTCCGAAATCGCGGCACCATCGCGGTGGAAGACATCAACATGATGAAAGGCTGAGCGCGCCTGCGCGCCCTGCTAGCTGCCATGTATCACGCGATCGTCTTCCTCCCGCTCCTCGGCTTCCTGATTGCCGGCCTCTTCGGCCGGCTGATCGGATCACGCGCCTCGGAGATCGTCACCACCTCGCTGTTGATGGTCTCGGCGGTCCTGTCCTGGATCGCCTTCTTCAATGTCGGCTTCGGCGCGGGCACCACGCGTGTCCAGGTCGCGACCTGGCTCGCCTCCGCCGATCTGCGCGTCGACTGGGCTTTCCGCATCGACACGCTGACTGCGGTCATGCTGGTCGTCGTCAACACCGTCTCCTCGCTCGTGCACCTCTATTCCATCGGCTACATGCACGAGGATCCGCACCGGCCGCGCTTCTTCGCCTATCTCTCGCTCTTCACCTTCGCGATGCTGATGCTGGTGACGGCGGACAATCTCGTCCAGATGTTCTTCGGCTGGGAAGGCGTCGGTCTCGCCTCCTATCTGCTGATCGGTTTCTGGTACCAGAAGCCCTCGGCGAACGCGGCCGCGATCAAGGCCTTCGTCGTCAACCGCGTCGGCGATTTCGGTTTCCTCCTCGGCCTCGCCCTGGTCTTCGTGCTGTTCGGCTCGGTCACCTTCGACAGCATCTTCCCGAAGGCGGGCGAACTGACCGGCCAGACCTTCCGGTTCCTCGGCTATGAGTGGAACGCGCTGACCCTGACCTGCCTGCTGCTGTTCATGGGCGCGATGGGCAAGTCGGCGCAGTTCCTGCTGCACACCTGGCTGCCTGACGCGATGGAAGGCCCGACCCCGGTCTCGGCGCTGATTCATGCCGCGACCATGGTCACCGCCGGCGTCTTCATGGTGGCGCGTCTGTCGCCGATCTTCGAATATGCGCCGGTCGCGATGACCGTCGTCGTTGTCATCGGCGCAACCACGGCCTTCTTCGCGGCGACGGTCGGTCTGGTGCAGAACGACATCAAGCGCGTCATCGCCTATTCGACCTGCTCGCAGCTCGGCTACATGTTCGTCGCGCTCGGCGTCGGAGCTTATTCCGCCGGCATCTTCCACCTCTTCACCCACGCCTTCTTCAAGGCGCTGCTGTTCCTCGGGGCCGGCTCGGTCATCCACGCGATGCACCACGAACAGGACATGCGCCATATGGGCGGCCTGCGGAAGCACATACCCTTCACCGCGGCGGCGATGACGATCGGCACGCTGGCGCTGACCGGCTTCCCCTTCTTCGCCGGGTACTTCTCGAAGGACGCGATCATCGAAAGCGCCTTTGCGGCCAAGCATGGCTTCGCCACCGATTACGCCTTCGTGCTGCTGGTCGTGGCTGCCTGCTTCACGTCGTTCTACTCCTGGCGGCTGTATTTCATGACCTTCGAGGGCCGTCCGCGCTGGGCCGGCCACGGCCATGACGCGCATGGTCACAACGACCACGCCCATGCTGCACACGCCCATGGCCACGATGACCACGCGCATGCCGGACATGGTCATGACGATCACGGCCATCACGCGCACCAGCCGCACGAGAGTCCGCTCAGCATGCTCGTGCCGCTTGCCCTGCTCGGGCTCGGTGCCATTGCCGCTGGCTTCGCGTTCAAGGAAGCCTTCATCGGTCATGACTACGAGCATTTCTGGAAGGCTTCGCTGTTTACCGGCAAGGACAACCATATCCTGCACGCGATGCACGAGGTTCCCGGCTGGGTCGTGGCCTCGCCCTTCATCGCGATGGTGCTCGGCTTCGTCGGTGCGCTCTACTGCTACGTGCTGCGCCCGGACGTGCCAGGCAAGCTCGCGAAGGCGAACCCCGTCCTGTACCGGTTCCTGCTCAACAAGTGGTATTTCGACGAGATCTACGACTTCCTGTTCGTTCGGCCGGCGAAATGGCTCGGCCGCTTCCTCTGGAAGAAGGGCGACGGCTTCATCATCGACGGTTTCGGCCCCGATGGCGTCTCGGCTCGCGTGGTCGATGTCACCAACCGTGTCGTCCGGCTCCAGACCGGTTTCGTCTATCACTATGCCTTCGCCATGCTGATCGGCGTCGCGGGCCTGGTGACCTGGTATTTGCTGACTCGCGGGTGAGATGATGTTCGGTTTCGGTATCCTCACCGGTCTTCTCGTCCTGCCGCTCGTCGGCGCCGCCTTCATCCTGGCGCAGCGCGGCGACGAGGCTTCGGTCAGCTCCAACGCACGCTATGTCGCCCTGGCAGCGACGATCGCGACCTTTATCCTGTCGCTGGTGGCATGGGGCCGGTTCGACTCGGCCAATCCGGCCTTCCAGATGGTCGAGACCCATGGCTGGGTCTCGGATGCGATCAAGTACAAGCTCGGCGTCGACGGTTTCTCGTTCCCGTTCGTGGTGCTGACCGCCTTCTTGATGCCGTTCTGCATCCTCGCGTCCTGGACCTCGGTTGAGAAGCGGGTTCGCGAGTACATGGTCGCGTTCCTGATCCTTGAGACGCTGATGATCGGTGTCTTCGTCGCGCTCGATCTCGTGCTGTTCTACGTGTTCTTCGAGGCCGGCCTGATCCCGATGTTCCTGATCATCGGCATCTGGGGCGGCAAGCGTCGCGTCTACGCGTCCTACAAGTTCTTCCTCTACACGCTGCTCGGCTCGGTGCTGATGCTGCTCGCACTGATGGCGATGTACTGGAATGCCGGCACCACCGACATCCCGACGCTGCTTGCGCATAAGTTCCCGGTCTCGATGCAGCCCTGGCTCTGGCTCGCCTTCTTCGCGTCCTTCGCCGTGAAGATGCCGATGTGGCCGGTCCATACTTGGCTGCCTGACGCCCACGTCGAGGCGCCGACCGCGGGCTCCGTCATCCTGGCTGCGATCCTGCTTAAGATGGGTGGCTACGGCTTCATCCGCTTCTCGATCCCGATGTTCCCGGAAGCCTCGGCGATGTTTGCGCCGCTCGTCTTCGCGCTCTCCGTCATCGCCATCATCTACACCTCCCTGGTGGCGCTGATGCAGGAGGACATCAAGAAGCTGATCGCCTACTCGTCGGTCGCCCATATGGGTTTCGTCACCATGGGCCTGTTCACGCTGACGCCGCAGGGCATCCAGGGTGCGATGTTCCAGATGGTCAGCCACGGGCTGGTCTCGGGCGCGCTCTTCCTTTGCGTCGGCGTGATCTATGACCGCATGCATACCCGCGAGATCGCGGCCTATGGCGGGCTGGTCAACCGGATGCCGCGTTACGCGGTCGCCTTCATGGTCTTCACCATGGCCAATGTCGGGCTCCCCGGCACGGCAGGTTTCGTCGGCGAGTTCCTGACCATCTTGGGAGCCTTCAAGGCCAATCCCTGGGTCGCTTTCTTCGCGGCCTTCGGCGTCATCCTCTCGGCCGGCTATGCGCTCTGGCTCTATCGCCGCGTCGTGTTCGGCGAACTGGTGAAGCCGGAGCTCAAGAACATCACCGATCTCAACACCCGCGAGGTCGTCATTCTCGCTCCGCTGATGGTGCTGACGATCTGGTACGGCATTGCGCCGGGCACGATCCTCGACGCCTTTGCCGCGCCGACCGAAGCCCTCATCAAGAATTATCAGGCCGCACTCACCGCCGCGAAAACGGCGATGCTGGTCGTACAGTAAGGTTTGGCAGCGATGACCTTGCCCGCTCTCGGCCCAGCTCTGCCGGAAATCACCCTCGCCATCGGCGCGATCGCCATGGTTCTCTACGGCGCCATTCGCGGCGAGAGCGCGACCCGTGCGCTCGAAGTCATCGGGCTTGCCTTGCTCGCGCTTGCGCTCGTGCTGGTGCTCTCCGGCACCGGCAAGGCGGTGACCTTCAACGGCGCGTTCGTCGCTGACGGCTTCGCGCGCTTCATGAAGGCGCTGACACTGATCGGCGCCGGCGCGGCGATCGTGCTCGCAGGCGATTTCATGCGCCGCGACGGCTCGATGCGTTTCGAGTTCCCCGTGCTGGTCGTGCTCGCCACGATCGGCATGATGATGATGATCTCGGCGAGCGACCTGATTGGCCTTTATGTTGGTCTCGAGCTGCAGAGCCTCGCGCTCTATGTCGTCGCCGCCTTCGACCGCGACAACACCAGGTCAACCGAAGCGGGCCTGAAATATTTCGTCCTCGGCGCACTGTCCTCGGGCATGCTGCTCTATGGCAGCTCGCTGGTTTACGGCTTCACCGGTACTGTGACCTATTCCGGTATCGCCCAGGCGATCCATGGCGAGCATGTCGGCCTCGGGCTGATCTTCGGCATCGTCTTCGTTGCCGCCGGCCTTGCCTTCAAGATCTCGGCCGTGCCCTTCCATATGTGGACGCCGGACGTCTATGAGGGCGCGCCGACGCCGGTTGCCGCCTTCTTCGCCACTGCTCCCAAGATGGCTGCGATGGCGATGATGGTTCGCATCTTCGTCGGGGCCTTCCCGGGCGCGCTGCATGACTGGCAGCAGATCATCATCTTCATGTCGATCGCCTCGATGGCGCTCGGTGCCTTCGCCGCCATCGGGCAACGCAACATCAAGCGCCTGCTCGCCTATTCCTCGATCGCCAATATGGGCTACGCCCTGGTCGGCCTCGCGACGGGAACGGCGGCCGGCGTCCAGGGCGTGATGACCTATATGGCAATCTATCTCGCCACCACGCTTGCCGCCTTCGCCTGCGTTCTGATGATGCGTCGCGACGGCAAGCCGGTCGAAGACATCTCCGAGCTTGCCGGGCTCTCGCGCACCAATCCCTGGATGGCCTTCGCGCTGGCGATGATGATGTTCTCGCTCGCCGGCATCCCGCCGCTGGCCGGCTTCTGGGCGAAGTTCTACGTTTTCGCTGCCGCGATCGATGCCAAGCTCTACGCGCTTGCGGTGATCGGCGTCGTGACCAGCGTGGTCGGTGCCTACTACTACCTGCGCATCATCAAGGTGATGTATTTCGATGAGGCGAAGCCGGCCTTCGAGAAGGGGGACATCGGCGTGCGCGGCGTGCTGCTGGTCTCGACCCTGTTCGTGCTGATGCTCTCGTTCCTGCCGGCTCCGCTGTTCGACTCGGCTGCCGCCGCCGCCAAGTCGCTGTTCTAAGGGGGCGGGCGGCGTGCTCGGCGAGGCGGCGCGCGCCGCCGGCTACCGACTGATCGTGCGGGACGCGGTCGGCTCGACCATGGAGGAGGCGCGTCGTGCCTTAGACCAGGGCGACCCTGGTTCACTCTGGATCGTGGCTCGCAGCCAAAGCGCCGGGCGAGGCCGTCACGGCCGCAACTGGGGCTCTCCGCCAGGAAATCTCTACGCCAGCCTCCTGCTCGTGCAGCCCTGCGAACCGGCGCTGGCGCCGCAGCTCGGCTTTGTTGCGGGTCTCGCCTTGCATGACGCCGCAGCCAAAGTCACCGGCCTTTCTGCTCCGCGCCTTGCTCTGAAATGGCCCAATGACCTGCTGATCGACCGCGCCAAGACGGCGGGTCTCCTGCTGGAGGGCGAGAGCCGGGCGGGGCGCTTTGCAGTGACCATCGGCATGGGCATCAATGTCGCCAGCCGGCCGGACGACACCCCCTATCCCGCGACCTTCCTGAAGGCCGAAGGCGCGGCTGCCAGTATCGAAGCCCTGCTGGCCGCGCTCAGTGACGCCTGGGTTGCCCGCTTCAACGCCTGGTCATTGCCGGGCGGTTTTGGCCCGACTCGCGCAGCCTGGCTCGAACGTGCGGCATTCCTCGGCGAGACCATCACCCTGCGCCTGGCGGAGGGCCCGCTGAGTGGCCGTTTCCTCGGCCTCGATGCTTCGGGCAGGCTTGAGCTCGATGTCGCAGGCGCGCGACATCTGGTTGACGCAGGCGATCTCTATTTCGGCCTACCCGGCTGATCGGCCCACGTCTGTCCCAGAGCGGCTCCTGTCGCTCTTCCACGGCCTTCATGCTAGATCACGCTGCGTTTGGACGACATCGTCCAAACGCAGAAAACGTGATCGACTCTCATAGTTTAGAGCATGCTTGATGCGAAAAACCGTTGCCACTTTTTCGCAGCATGCTCTAGGCCTTGCCACTCATCCGGCGCGCTCTGTGCCCTGCCTTTTGCCTTAGGATTTCCCGTGACCCGTTCCAGCGACCAACTCGTCTTCGTTCCCCTCGGCGGCCTTGGCGAGATCGGTATGAATGCGGCACTCTACGGCTTCGGGCCTGAAGGGCGGCGCAAATGGATCCTGGTTGATTGCGGCCTCTCATTTGCCGGTCCCGAGGTTCCGGGCGTCGATATCGTCCTCCCCGATCTGCGCTACATCATCGAGGAACGGGCCAATCTGCTTGGCATCGTGATCACTCACGCGCATGAGGATCATATTGGTGCGCTCGCGGCGCTGTGGCCCTCCCTGCGCGCGCCCGTCTACTGCACGCAATTCGCGGCCGGGCTGCTCGCCACGCGGCGGCTGGGCGAGCCCGGCGCGCCGAAGGTGCCGATCAACGTCGTCGCCCAGGGCGGTCACTTCACGCTTGGTCCCTTCGAGGTCGAGTTCGTGCCGGTCGCGCATTCCATTCCGGAATCCTGCGCGCTGGCGATCCGCACCCCTGTCGGCCTCGTCGTTCATACCGGAGACTGGAAGATCGACCCGACCCCGCAGGTCGGCCTGCCGACCGACGAGAAGCGACTGCGCGAGCTTGGCGACGAGGGCGTGCTCGCCCTGATCTGTGACTCGACCAATGTCATGCGCGACGGCATCAGCCCGAGCGAGGCGGATGTCGCGGCCAAGCTGAAGGAACTGGTCGCTTCGGCGCCCGGCCGCGTTGCCGTCACCACATTCGCCTCGAATGTGGCACGGCTGCGGGCCGTCGCAGAGGCTGCCATGGCCGGTCACCGTGATGTCGTTGTGGTCGGCCGCGCCATGGACCGTGTCATCGATGTCGCGCGCGAATGCGGCTACCTCGACGGCATACCGGCATTCCGCTCCGTCGAGCATTACGGCTACCTGCCGCGCGACAAGGTCGTCGCGCTGGTCACCGGCAGCCAGGGCGAGCCGCGCGCCGCGCTCTCGCGAATCGCGTCCGACGACCATCCCGAGATCGCCTTGTCTCCAGGCGATCGCGTGATCTTCTCCTCCCGCACCATTCCGGGCAACGAGAAAGCTGTCGGCAACATCCTGAATGCGCTGGCGCGGGACAATATCGAGATCATCACGGACCGCACGCATCTGGTCCATGTCTCAGGCCATCCGCGCCGCGAGGAAATGGC
This sequence comes from Allobosea sp. LC85, assembly GCF_000735605.1. Lineage (GTDB taxonomy): Bacteria > Pseudomonadota > Alphaproteobacteria > Rhizobiales > Beijerinckiaceae > Allobosea. Next base: position 159,393 of record NZ_JPKG01000034.1, on the reverse strand, counting down.
CCGGCTTTATGGCTGGCTGCGGCCCAAGATCGCCATTCCCGCTCATGGCGAGGATCTGCATCTGAGCGAGCACGCGGCTTTCGCGCGCGGACTCGGTGTCAAGAATGTCGTTCGTGCCGGCAATGGCGACATCATCGCCATCACTGCCGACGGGGCCGGCAAGATCGATGAAGCACCACATGGCCGGCTCTATCAGGACGGCGCTCTCCTGGTGAACGCCACGGAGAAGACGATCCAGGAGCGCCGCAGGCTCTCCTTTGCCGGCATGATTTCGGTCGCGGTTGCGGTCGACGACAAGGGCGGCATCGCCGGCGAACCGGAGATTGCTGTGCTCGGCCTGCCACCGGTCGCGCGTGACGGCACGCCCTTTGACGAACTGGTCGCCGATGCGGTCTCCGATCTGCTCGACAACATCCCCAAGGCGCGCCGCCGCGATCCTGAAGCGCTGCGCAACGCCCTGGAGCGCGGCTTGCGCAGCACCGTCAATGAGGAATGGGGCAAGAAGCCGCTGGTGCATGCGCTGGTGATCGAAGTCTAGGGCATCGGCCCGAAAAGTGGATTGCGGTTTTCGGGAAAGCCGATGCAAACACAAAGGGTTAGATCATCGGACTGGATACGATTTCCGGTCCGATGATCTAACCCACCGACCCGAAAAGTGGATTGCGGTTTTCGGGAAAGCCGATGCTGACATAGAAGCCTAGATCACCGGCAGTACGGACGGCGGTGTTCTCGCCGGATGCAAGGGAGCTCTGAATGATCGGTCGCCTCAACCATGTCGCCATCGCCGTGAAGGACCTCGCGGCTTCAAGCGCGCTCTATCGCGATACGCTCGGTGCACGCGTCTCCCAGCCGCTGCCGCAGCCTGAGCACGGCGTCACCGTCGTCTTCGTCGAGCTGCCCAACACCAAGATCGAGTTGCTCGAGCCCCTCGGGGCGGATTCCCCCGTCGCGAAATTTCTCGAGCGGAATGCCGATGGCGGCATTCATCACATCTGCTACGAGGTCGACGACATCCTGGCGGCGCGTGACCGGCTGAAGGCAACGGGCGCGCGCGTGCTCGGCTCCGGCGAGCCACGCATCGGCGCCCACGGCAAGCCGGTCCTGTTCCTGCACCCCAAGGATTTCTGTGGCACGCTCGTCGAACTGGAACAGGCCTGAGATCCAGCGGCGCGAAACGTTCGGGAGACGACTGATGATCGACTTCTTCGGGGAGCCCGAGGCGGGCTCGCCGCGCCCCTTCAGCGCGGCGACCCGGGCCGCAGGGCTGATCTTTGTCTCCGGACATTCGGCTCCGCATGACCCTGCGAACGGCATCCACCGCGGTGAGACTCCGGCCGATGAGGTCCGCAATGCGCTGGGGCGGATCAGCGAGATTCTGGCCGAGGCCGGCAGTGGTCTCGACCGCGTCGTGCAGATGACGATGCTGATCACCGACCCGTCCGACTACGCCGCCTGCAATGCTGAATATGTGAAGCATTTCCCCGGCGGCCTGCCGGCTCGCCACACCGCGCGCTTCGGCGTGCCTACGGAAGCGCGTGTCGCATTCTCCTGCGTCGCATTGGCCGGCTAGATCATCGGACCGGATATCGTATCCGGTCCGATGATCTGAGCTTTTTGTGTTTGCATCGGCTTTGCCCCGAAAATCGCAATCCACTTTTCGGGCCGATGCTTAGGCTTTCGCGTGGATCGTGAGGGGCTGCGGCAGCGAGGAGCCTTGCCGCAATCGCGCTGGCTTGCCATGAGATGACCGCCTCCGCCCGAGAAAGGATCATGCCATGACCATTGCTGGCGGTCTCGCCGTTTATTTCGTGATCTGGTGGACGGTTCTGTTCGTGACCCTGCCGTTCGGGGTCCGCAGCCAGGCGGAGGACGGGGAGGTCGTTAAGGGCACCGAGCCGGGCGCCCCCGTGCTTCCGAACCTCGCCAGGAAGGCGCTGATCACCTCGATCCTGGCCGGAATCATCTTCGCGTTCGTCTGGTATATCTGGTCGGCCTACGATCTTTGATCGACGCGGATGGTAACGCCAAAAACAAAGGGCAAGGCCGAAGCCTTGCCCGTGAGTCTGTTTTTTCCGCAGCAACGGCGCACATCTGGATGCGTGCGACTCATATACTAGGCGGGCGTTTGTTCCTCCCGAGACCTGGTCCGCGGCGCTCAAGGTTTCCCCGAGCGAGCCCAGCGCCAGATGAGTAGCCGATTGTGACAGGGCTGTCACCCATTTAGGCAGCGCTAGCCTGATCTTTTTGCAAGTTGAATGAGGTTTGCTCTTGTGCGGTGCAGCATGCTCCGGATGAAGCGGGTCGACGCCTTGTTCCGGCCAAAGGATGCCGTTACGACGCCCGTGTTGATCGGCCGGATCCTCCGGCAACGACGGAGATGCTTCACATGCTGCGCAGTTCTCTCGCCATTCTCGCTCTTGCTGCGTCGCTCGGTTGCGCGCAGGCGCAGGCGCCAGCCTCCGATCCCAACAATACTGTCGTGCTCGAGACCAAGGACGGCAACATCACGATTCGTCTTCGTCCCGATCTGGCCCCCAAGCATGTCGAGCAGATCAAGGCGCTGGCCAAGCGCGGCTTCTATGACGGCATCGTCTTCCATCGCGTCATCGACGGCTTCATGGCCCAGACCGGCGACCCGACCGGAACCGGCACCGGCAAGTCCGACCTGCCGAATCTTCCGGCTGAATTCACGCCCACGCCTTACAAGGTCGGCTCGGTCGGCATGGCACGCTCCGCCTCGCCCGATTCCGCCAATTCGCAGTTCTTCATCTGCTACGAAGGCTGCGGCTCGCTGACCGGGCAGTACACGCTGTTCGGCGAGGTGGTGTCGGGCATGGATGTGGCGCGTAAGATCAAGAAGGGCAGCTCGGCCAATAACGGCCAGGTCAGTGCCCCCGACAAGATCGTGCGCATGCGTCTCCAGGCCGACGCGAAGTAGCAAGGAGCGGCTGCAGCCATGGCGCGTGTCCTGCTCGTGTTCGTTGCCGGCTTGCAGATTGTCATGGTCGGTGCCGGCGCGGCGCAGGACACGACCGATCTCGGACTGCCGCCGCCCTCCGGCTCGCAGAATCCGGTTCTGCCGCCGCCTTCCGGTTCGCAGAACCCTGTGCTGCCGCCGCCCACGGGGCAGCGCTACCTGCCAGGCATCGGCGGGCCGTTCGGGGAACACGCGCCGCGCCGCGCGATACCGCGCCTGCCGCCCCCGGTCGATTCGGGGCTGAGCGGATCAGTGTCGCCAATCACCCGCAGCTTTGAAGGCGAAGCTGTCGATCGCATTTCGGAGATCGGCCCGGCGTTCCGCCGCTGCTGGAACCCGCCTGCGATGACAGGTTCCAGCGACGGTGCCATGGCGACGGTCCGCTTCAGTCTGCGTCGCGACGGTACCATCTTTGGCCAGCCGCGTGTCACATGGGAAACCCGCCGCACTGATCCCGATCTGAGGGAACGGTTCACCGCCTCCGTGATCGACGCCATCCGGGACTGCGCACCTGTGAGGTTGTCGCCGCGCTTCGGAGCGAGTATCGCGGGGCGACCCTTCACCATTCGCTTCCACGGCCGTGCGCCGTCCAATGAAAGGCCAATCTGATGTCGCTCGATCCCGAAAACACCCTCGTCATGGAGACCACCAAGGGCCGTGTTGTCATCAAGCTGCGCCCTGACCTGGCTCCCGGCCATGTCGAGCGCCTGAAGACCCTGGCACGCCAGGGCTTCTATGACGGCATCGTCTTCCACCGTGTCATCGACGGCTTCATGGCCCAGGTCGGCTGCCCGCATGGCACCGGCACCGGCGGCTCCGACCTGCCTGACCTGAAGGCCGAGTTCAACGCCGAGCCGCATGTTCGGGGCATCTGCTCGATGGCCCGTTCGCAGAACCCGAACTCGGCCAACAGCCAGTTCTTCATCGTTTTCGACGACGCCCGTTTCCTCGACAAGCAGTACACTGTCTGGGGCCAGGTTGTTGAAGGCATGGAGAATGTCGACAACATCAAGCGCGGCGAGCCGGTGCGTGACCCGGACTCCATCGTCTCGATGAAGGTGATGGCTGACGCGGCCTGATATCGCCACAAGCCCCGCTCCCACGGGGCTTGAGTTCAGATGAGCCCTCATCCCGGCAGCGCCGCAGGCGCGTCCCAACGGGTGGGGGCTCATCTTGTTTTTGATCGCAGTTCAGTGAGGCGGATCCGATCGTGGATGTCGAACTCTTCGACTTCGACCTGCCGGAAGAGCGCATCGCGCTGAGGCCCGTCAGCCCGCGTGATGCAGCGCGGATGCTCGTGGTGCGGCCAGATGCAGCCGAACCATTCGAGGATCGCGGCGTTCGCGACCTCGCCAGCCTGCTTCAGCCCGGCGACGCGCTCGTCCTCAACGATACGCGCGTGATCCCGTCCCGGCTCTATGGCCGACGCGTCAGGGGAGAAGCCTCGGCTCGCGTCGAGATCATGCTGCACAAGCGCGAGGCATCCGACCGCTGGCTCGCTTTCGCCCGGCCGGCCAAGAAACTGGCCCTCGGCGAGACGGTCGTGTTCGGCTCGGACGCAGCATCGAATGCGTGCGAACTCGGCGCGCTGCATGCCGAAATCGTCGGAAAGAGCGAAGGCGGCGAGGTCGAATTGCGCTTCGCCTGGTCCGGTCCGATCCTCGATGAAGCGATCGCGCGGCTGGGTGAACTTCCGCTCCCGCCCTATATCGCCGGCAAGCGACCGACCGATCAGGCTGATGCCCACGACTACCAGACGGTCCACGCCCGCGCAGATGGAGCCGTGGCCGCCCCGACCGCTGGCCTCCACTTCACGCCTGAACTGTTTGCCGCCCTCGAGGCGCGCGGCGTTTCCTGCCATTTCGTGACGCTTCATGTCGGCGCGGGCACGTTCCTCCCGGTCAAGGCCGAGGATACGCGTGAGCACCGCATGCATGCCGAATGGGGTAGCCTGAGCGGCGAGACCGCAGCAGCGCTCAATCAGGTCAAGGCAAGGGGAGGCCGCGTCGTCGCCGTTGGCACCACGGCCCTGCGGCTGCTTGAGAGCGCCACTGGCGAGAACGGCGTCGTCGCGCCGTTCTCCGGTGATACGGCCATCTTCATCACGCCAGGCTATCGCTTCCGGGCCGTCGATATCCTGATGACGAACTTCCACCTGCCACGCTCGACACTGTTCATGCTGGTCTCGGCCTTCTGCGGGCTCGACGTCATGAAACGGGCCTATGCCCATGCGATCGCGGAGAATTACCGGTTCTATTCCTATGGCGACGGCAGTTTGCTGTTCAGGGCTGAGTCCTCCAGTCTACTCGTCGCTTGATCCGGCTCGCAATCGGCCAGCGAAAATGCTACCCGGCAGGGTGAAGAGGATTGTGACACCCTATGGCCGATATTTTTCGTGAGATCGACGAGGAGGTCCGGCGCGACAAAGCGGCGGCGCTCTGGAAGAAATATGGCAACCTGCTCATCGGCTTGGCCGTGGCTGCTGTCGTGGCCGTCGCTGCCTGGCAGGTCTGGCTGTATCGCGAGCAGCAGGCTTCGCAGGCCGTGGGTGCACGGCTGGAAGAGGCACTGAGAGCTTCACGCGACAACCGCGGCGCCGAAGCGGAATCGATCCTCCTCGAGCTTTCGGCCAACGCGCCGGCGGGATACCGCCAGATCGCGCGGTTCCGTCTGGCTGCCGAAACCGGCAAGCGCGACCCTGCCGCGGGCGCGACGGCTTTCGACGCGCTGGCGAATGACGGCGCTCTCGATCAGCTCTACCGCGACCTTGCCCGGCTTCGCGCCGGCATGTTGCGCGTCGATCTCGCACCTTATGCCGAGATTCGCACCGCGCTTGAGCCACTGGCCACTCCGCAGGGCGTGTGGCGCCATTCGGCCCGTGAGTTTCTCGGCATTGCCGCTCTCAAGGCCAATCTGTTCGAGGATGCCGGCCGCTGGTTCGACGCAATCGTGACCGACCCGCAATCGCCGCAGGTGCTGCGCCAGCGTACCGATCTCTATCTCGCTCTGGTGCGCGGCGGCGCCGTCGAGACCAAGAATTGACCCGACGTGCTGATCCCGGCGCGTAACAGGACGAATTTGAACACCATGACCGCGACCGTCGCCATCATCGGCCGGCCGAATGTCGGCAAATCGACGCTCTTCAACCGGCTCGTGGGCAAGAAGCTCGCTCTGGTCGATGACCGGCCGGGCGTGACCCGCGACCGGCGCGAAGGTGATGCCTCGCTCGGCCATTTGCGCTTCCGCATCATCGATACCGCCGGACTCGAGGAGGCCGACAAGGACTCGCTCGCGGGCCGCATGCGCGCTCAGACCGAGACCGCGATCGCGCAGGCCGACGTGATCCTCTTCATGATCGATGCCCGGCTCGGCCTGACGCCGATGGACCAGCCCTTCGCGGACCTGGTACGCCGTTCTGGAAAGCCCGTGATCCTGCTCGCCAACAAGGCGGAAGGGAACAAGGGCAAGGACGGCACTTTTGAAGCCTATGCGCTCGGCCTGGGCGACCCCGTGCCGTTCTCGGCCGAACACGGCGAAGGCACCGCGGATCTGCTCGAAGCGCTCGTGCCCTTCATTGCCGACGAGCCCGACGAAGACGAAGACGATCAGGCCTGGGCCGAAGCCCCGGCTGCCGATTTCGACGAAGAGAGCGACCCCAACAAGCCGCTGCGCGTCACCATCATCGGCCGCCCCAATGCCGGCAAGTCCACCCTGGTCAACCGCATGATTGGCGAGGACCGTCTGCTGACGGGTCCGGAGGCCGGAATCACCCGAGACACCATCTCGGTTGACTGGGAGTGGCGCAGCCGTCCGGTCAAGCTCTTCGACACGGCGGGCATGCGCAAGCGCGCCCGCATCGAGGAGAAGCTCGAGAAGCTGTCGGTTGCCGATGCGCTTCGGGCCATTCGCTTCGCCGAAGTCGTCGTCGTCCTGCTCGATTCGACCATTCCGTTCGAGAAGCAGGACCTGACGCTGGTCGACCTGACCGAGAGGGAGGGCCGGTCGGTCGTCATCGGCCTGAACAAATGGGATCTCGTCGCCGACAAGCAGGGCCTGCTCGCCGAGCTCAAGGAGAAGGCGAACCATTTGCTGGCACAGGTGCGCGGCGTGCAGATCGTTCCGCTGTCGGGTCTGGCGGGCGAGGGCATCGACCGGCTGATGCAGGCTGTCTTCGCCAGTTATGACGTCTGGAATCGCCGCGTCTCCACGGCGCGGATCAACCGCTGGCTCGAAGGCGTGCTCTCGGCTCACCCGCCTCCGGCGGTTGCCGGGCGCCGCATCAAGATCCGCTACATGACGCAGGCGAAGGCGCGCCCGCCGACCTTCGCGCTGTTCGGCAACCAGCTCGACCATTTGCCGGTGTCCTATACGCGCTATCTCGTCAACAATCTGCGCGAGGCGTTCGAGCTGCCGGGTACGCCGATCCGATTGCACACGCGCGGCGGCGACAATCCCTACGATCGAAACAAGCGCAAGTGAAAATCACCGTCGTCGGCGCGGGCATTGGCGACCTTGTGCCGCCTGGGCCCTCAGCGGGCGTGGCCATGAGGTGACGCTGCTCGAGCAGGCGCCGGTGATCCCCAACCCCTTGGCCGCCTCGCGCTCTCGGCATGTTCGGGGCACGGCTACAAGTTTGGCGCGGCGGTCGGTCGACATGTCGCGACGGCTCTGGAGAGCGGAGGCGATGCCGGATTGCTCCGCTGGCTGCGAGCGGAGTAGGCCCAATGGAGGGGCAGATGCTCGAGACGGTCAGCGCTCTGTTCGTCAGCCCGGAAAACAAGGTTCTGCTCGGCCTGAGGGCATCCTGGAAGCGCGCATGGGCCGATCACTGGGACGCGATTGGTGGCCGGGTCGAGGCGGGTGAAAGCCTCCGGGAGGCACTTCTGCGCGAATGCCGTGAGGAAGTCGGCCTTGTCCCGACGCGCTATCAACTGGTGCTGTCGGAGCCGGAGCGCTTCCCGGAGCGAAACGGCGAGGCGCTGCACCACATCTACGTCGTGCATTCCTGGGAGGGCGGGGAGGCGGTCAATCTCTGCGACGAGCACGTCGAGATACGCTGGTTTGCGCTCGACGAGATGGAGGCGCTGCCAAACCTCACCATCCCCGATCTGATCACGCTGGTGCGTGCGTCGCCGGACCGCGGAGCCTGATCGCTCCTCGAGTTAGGCTGGCATCTGCGGGGTCAGCACCTTGCCCTGCGGAAAGTCGAAAATCTTGCCCGTCTCGGCCCAGTCGGGCGAGGCCAGGCGTACGAGATGCGGAGCGAGGTCTTCCGGGGTCTTGAGTGTCAGCGGATCCTCGCCCGGCATCGCTTCTTCCCGCATGCGGGTGCGCAGGGGGCCGGGATTGACGATCATCACCTTGAGCGGGGTCGTCACGGTCTCGGCCGCATAGGTGCGCGCCATGGCTTCGACGGCCGCCTTCGAGATCGAGTACGGGCCCCAATAGGCCACGCACTTATGCGCGGCGCCTGACGACATCACGATCACGCGGCCCGCGTCCGAGGCCTGGAGCGCCGGTTCGACCGATTTGATCAGGCGCCAGTTGGCCGTGACATTGGTCTCGAACACCTTGGCCCATTCCTTCGGCGAGGCGTGGGTGAGGGGGGTCAGGGGGCCAAGGATGCCGGCATTGGCGAGCAGGATGTCGAGCTTGCCCCAGCGCTGCAGCAGAGCCGGGCCAAGCTTCTCGATCGCAGCCACGTCAGCGAGGTCGACCGGAACCAGCGTCGTGCTGCCGCCGATGCCCTGAATCTCGTCATCGAGCTCTTCAAGCGCGCCCGAGGTGCGCGCCAGCGCGACGACATGGGCGCCCGCATCGGCGAAGGCGAGGGCTGCTGCACGGCCAATACCGCGCGACGCTCCGGTGACGAGCGCGACGCGCCCTGCGAGAGGCTTGGTCATCATGTGCTCGTGGTGATCAGCCGGCTTCGGCCAGGAGGGACAATTCCTGCTTGGCGCTCTCGCCGATGACATCGGTCAGCGAGGTCGGGTAGTCGCCAGTGAAGCAATGGTCAGTGAACTGAGGCCGGGCGGGATCGCGCCGCTCATGTCCCATGGCGCGGTAAAGACCGTCGACCGAGAGGAAGGCGAGAGAATCCGCGCCGACGAACTGGCGCATCTCTTCGAGGGTGTGGGTTGCCGCCAGCAGCTTCTCGCGGTCAGGCGTGTCGATTCCGTAATAGTCGGGATGGGTGATCGGCGGAGACGAGATCCGGAAATGAACCTCGCGCGCACCCGCCTCGCGCATCATCTTGACGATCTTGAACGAGGTCGTGCCGCGCACGATCGAGTCGTCGACCAGAACGATGCTCTTGCCTTCGACCACGCTACGATTGGCGGAGTGCTTCAGGCGCACGCCAAGTTCACGGACCTTCTGGGTCGGTTCGATGAAGGTGCGCCCGACATAATGGTTGCGGATAATGCCAAGCTCAAAGGGAACGCCGCTCGCCTGGGCGAAGCCCAGCGCCGCCGGCACGCCGGAGTCCGGTACGGGCACGATCACGTCGGCATTCGCCGGCGCTTCCAGCGCCAGCTGCGCACCCATGCGCTTGCGCCGTTCATAGATGCTCTGGCCCTTCACGATCGAATCCGGTCGGGCGAAATAGATATACTCGAAGATGCAGGGGCGTTCCGCGGCCGGCGGGAAGGGCTTGTGACTCTCGATACCGTCTTCGGAGATGACGATGACTTCGCCGTTCTCGACCTCACGGACGAACTTGGCGCCGATGATGTCGAGCGCGCAGGTTTCGGAGGTCAGGATGGGGGCGCCGTCCAGTTCACCCAGCACCAGCGGGCGGATGCCCAGCGGATCGCGCGCGCCAATCAGCTTCTTGTTGGTGATGCCGACGAAGGCGTAAGCGCCCTCGATCTGGCGGATGGCGTCGACAAAACGATCGATGAAGCGGGTCTTGCGGCTGCGAGCAACGAGATGGAGCAGCACCTCCGTGTCGGAGGTTGACTGATAGATAGCGCCGTCACGGACGAGGTTGCGGCGCAGCGTCAGGCCGTTGGTAAGGTTGCCATTATGAGCAACGGCGAAACCGCCGCCATGCAGCTCGGCGAAGAGCGGCTGGACGTTGCGGAGGATCGTCTCGCCCGTTGTCGAATAGCGCACATGACCGATCGCCTGTGCACCCTTGAGCTTGTCGATCACCGAGGCTTCCGAGAACGCGTCGCCGACAAGGCCGAGACGCCGCTCCGAATGGAAGCGCCTGCCATCAAAGGTGACGATACCCGCCGCCTCCTGGCCGCGATGCTGGAGCGCATGCAGACCGAGCGCCGTCAGCGCGGCGGCATCGGCATGACCGAAGATGCCGAACACGCCGCATTCCTCGCGCAGCCGGTCGGCATAGGGATCGAAGGCGTCGTGGGTCTCGGGTTGAGACGTCATTACGGGCTCCATACGCTGTAACACGGCTGCGTTACGCTCCAATTACGGACGAGTTTGGGCAGGTTTTGCGGGGCGGGTGCCTTCGATCGCGCGCTGCAGGGCCTGGCGGTCGTTGGCGTTCGGCACTTCGGTGCGGCGCTGCGGGTCGGCGGTCGGGCTCGCCGGCGGGCGCGGCTCCTCAGCCGGCACCTCGGCGGGCTCTTCGCCGGTCTTGGGCTTCAGCAGCTTCTTGACGAAGTCGGAATTGATGTCCTGCGGCAGCATCGTCAGCAGCGACCGCCCGGTCTCTTCAAGGATCGGCTTGGCCTTGGCGTCCTTTGCCCAGCTCGGCAGGTTCTTGTCGCCCATCAGTGCCGTGAAGAACACATAGCCGACGACCGCGAGCAGCAGCCCGCGGGCCGCGCCGAAGACAAAGCCCAGCGTCCGGTCGAGCGCACCGATACGGGAGTCGAGGACGAAATCGGAAATCCGGGCAGTCACGAGCGACACGATGATCAAGGTTACCAGGAACAGGGCCGCGATCACCGCGACCAGAGCGATGGTCTGGTTCGGGATATGTTGCTGTGCCAGCGGCAGGAGCTGGGGATGAAACACCCAAGCCACCACGGCCGCCGTCGCCCAGGACGCGATAGCCAACACTTCTCGTGTCAGCCCGCGCACAGCGGCCAGCAACGCCGAGATCAGAACCACGCCGATGACGACGAGATCGAGGATTGTGACAGGCATGTAGGAAGCCGCTTCTCTAGCATCTAGGGGTGGCCTGCAAGAAATGGGCTGGCCGCAACGATTTTGCTATACGCGTTCGAACGGGTTCCGTCACCTTTGGGGGCGGTTCATTTCACATCCCTGCGAGGAGCGCGGGCCGCGATGTCGGCGACCAGCTCCGCAACATGCCCGAAACGGCGCAATCCAAGCCCGCTGCCATCGCCGAAATCTGCTCCTCCCGCGGGGAGGAGCGCCGCCTCGAAGCCCAGTTTTGCTGCCTCGCGCAGCCGGGCCGCAGCGACGGAAACCGGGCGAATCGCCCCCGACAGGGCAATCTCGCCGAAATAAACGCCTTCCGCGGGCAGGATCGCTCCGGTCAGCGAGGAGATGAGCGAGGCCGCAACCGCCAGATCGGCGGCCGGCTCATTGACCCGCAAGCCGCCGGCCACGTTGAGATAGACATCGTGCTGGCCGAGCCTGAGGCCGCCATGGGTTTCGAGCACGGCGAGCACCATGGCGAGACGGCTGTTTTCCCAGCCGACGACTGCGCGCCGCGGCGTACCCAGCGAGGTCGGCGAGACCAGTGCCTGGATCTCGACCAGTACCGGCCTCGTGCCCTCGACCCCGGCGAAGACGGCGGCGCCGGGGGCAGCCTGGTCGCGTCCAGCCAGGAAAAGCGCCGACGGATTGGAGACTTCCGACAATCCCTTGCCAGTCATCTCGAAAACGCCGATCTCGTCGGTCGCCCCGAAGCGGTTCTTCTGCGCGCGCAAGACGCGAAAGGCATGCGCGCCTTCGCCCTCGAAGGAGAGAACGGCGTCGACCATGTGCTCGACCACGCGGGGCCCGGCGATCTGCCCGTCCTTGGTGACATGGCCGACGAGGATCAGGCAGGCGCCGCTGGTCTTGGCATAGCGGATCAGCGACTGGGCCGAACCGCGGACCTGCGTCACCGTGCCCGGCGCGCTTTCAACCTCGCCCGACCACATGGTCTGGATCGAATCGATCACGACGAGGGCCGGGCGCTGGCCCTGATTGAGGGTGGCGACGATGTCCTCGACATTGGTTTCGGCGGCAAGGTCGACGGGCGCATCGGCGAGGCCCATGCGCTCGGCCCGCAGGCGGACCTGCCCGGTCGATTCTTCGCCCGAGACATAGACGACGCGATGGCCGCCATTCGCGAGTGCTGCACAAGCCTGCATCAGCAGGGTCGATTTGCCGATGCCGGGATCGCCGCCGATCAGCAGCACCGAGCCCGGCACGAAGCCGCCACCGGTGACCCGGTCGAGTTCACCGATGCCGGCGACAATACGGGGAGCGTCCTGTGTCTCGCCCCTGAGCGTCTCAAGCGCAAAGACGCGGCCGCGCGCACGGCCGTTCGACGAGCCGCGCCCGCCTGGCACCGGCGCGGCCTGCGCTTCCTCGCTGAGCGACGACCATGTGCCGCAGGCGTCGCATTTGCCCTGCCAGCGATGATAAACCGCGCCGCAGGCCTGGCAGGTATAGGTCGGGCCGCGTTTCGCCATGCCGCACTAGAGCCCGACATAGCGGCGCGCATAGCGCCGGCCGAGGCTGGTCAGGATCTCATAGCCGATGGTCTTTGCACCAGTGCCAACCGTATCGATGTCGAGCGGCCCGCCGATCAACGTCACCGGCGCGCCCCGCACGGCGGCAGCCGCAGGCGCTTCCGTGACATCGATGATGATCAGGTCCATCGAGACAGTGCCGACGAAGGGGCAGGTGACGCCGCCGACGATGGCCGAGCCGCCGGTGCTGCTATCCGTCCAGCTCGCATTGCGCGGATAGCCGTCAGCATAGCCGAGGCAGATCGTGGCGAGCTTACGCGGCCCCCGTGCCGTCCAGCGGCCGTTATAACCCACCTGCGTGCCGGCCTTGACCTCGCGCAGTTGGAGAATGCGTGCCTCCAGCCCGATGACAGGCTGCATCGGGTTGGGCCGGTTCGGCGTCGGATTGCCGCCATAGAGCGCATAGCCCGGCCGGGTGAGTTGGTAAGACGGGACATCCCTAAGGAAATGACCCGAGGAGTTCTTCAGCGAGGCGGGAATGCCGGGGAAAGCAGCAGCAATCTCGGCGAAGGCGGCGGCTTGCCGCGCGTTGGCCGGATCGGCTTCATCCTCGGATGAGGCGAAATGCGACATCACCAGACCGATGCCGGCTGCCGTGATCGTGCCCGAGCGCTCGCGAGCGAGGTTCAAACCTTCGCCGGCCCAGAGCCCGAGCCGGTTCATTGCCGTGTCGACATGCAGGGCGGCCGGCCTGGCTGCGGCTCCGCCCTGGCGGAATGCGGCCCATTCGAGCAGTTCTTCATGCGAGCCGAGCACCGGTGACAGGCCGTGCTGGGCAAAGTAGCCACAGGTTTCCGGCAAGAGGCCGTTCAGCACATAAATCGCCGCGTCCGGAGCCACCGCTCGGGCCCGAACGCCCTCGGACAGATGGGCGACGAAGAATGTGCGGCAGCCGGCCTTGGCGAGAGCTGTGACCGCGGGCTCGATGCCGATGCCATAGGCGTCGGCCTTGACCACGGCGCCGGTCTCGGCACCGCTGGCACGTTGCCCGAGCGCATGCCAGTTCGCTACCAGCGCCCCAAGATCGATCGTCAGTGTCGCGCCGGCCATGCCGGCATCCGGGGAGTCGAAGGCGGTCATATATGTTCCGGCAAATGGGCTTCTTCGGCGCGGTCGGAGAAGCGTGTGACGTCGGCATCGAACTGCAAGGCGATGGTGCCGGTCGGGCCATGACGCTGTTTGCCGATGATCAATTCGGCGAGGCCATGGGCCAGCTCCATCTCGTTGAGCCAAGTCGCATGCTCCGGTGTCCCGGCACGCGGCTCCTTGCCCTTGAGGTAATATTCCTCGCGATAGACGAACATCACGACGTCGGCGTCCTGCTCGATCGAGCCGGATTCGCGCAGGTCCGAGAGCTGGGGCCGCTTGTCGTCGCGGTTCTCGACCTGGCGCGAAAGCTGCGAGAGCGCGATGATCGGTACCGAGAGTTCCTTCGCCAGCGCTTTCAGGCTGGTCGTGATCTCGGTCAGCTCCTGCACGCGATTCTCGCCCTTCTTGGCCGAACCCGAGAGCAACTGGAGGTAGTCGATGAAGAGAACATCGAGCCCCTTCTGGCGCTTCAGCCGTCGCGCGCGCGCCATCAGCTGCGCGATCGAGAGGCCGCCGGTCTGGTCGATATAGAGCGGCAGTTTCTCGATTTGGTTTGCGACATCGGCCAGCCGCGCGAAATCGGCCTCGGAGATGCGGCCCTGCCTGATCTTGTAGGACGAGATGCCCGATTGTTCGGCGACGATACGGGTCGCGAGCTGGTCGGCCGACATTTCGAGCGAGAAGAAGGCAACGATACCGCCGTCTACGGACTTGAGCGAACCGTCATCCTGCCGCTCGCCGCGCCAGGCCTTGGCGATGTTGAACGCGATGTTGGTCGCCAGCGACGTCTTGCCCATGGCCGGGCGGCCGGCGAGCACGATCAGGTCGGAGCGCTGCAGGCCGCCCATGCGCTGGTCGAGATCGCGGAGGCCCGACGAGATGCCTGAGAGACCGCCGGCGCGCTGATAGGCGCTCGCCGCCATGTCGATCGCGAGGCGCAGGGCGCCGTCGAATTTCTGGAAACCACCCTCGTAGCGACCTTTCTCGGCCAGCTCGTAGAGCCGGCGCTCGGCCTCCTCGATCTGCTCGCGCGGCGCCATCTCGACCGGTGCGTCATAGGCGACGTTGACCAGATCCTCGCCGACGCCAATGAGCAGGCGGCGGATGGCGAGCTCGTAGATCGTCCGCCCGTAATCCTGCGCGTTGATGATGGTCGTGGCCTCGGCCGCGAGGCGAGCAAGGTATTGCGAGGCCGTGATGCCGCCAAGATCGATCTCGGCGAGGAATGTCTTCAGCGTGATCGGCGTCGCGATCTTGCCCGCTCGGATCAGGCTCGCGGTCAGCTCGAAGATGCGCTGGTGGATCGGCTCGAAGAAATGGTCCTGCAGCAGAAAGTCGGAGACCCGGTAGAACGCGTCGTTATTGACCAGGATGGCGCCCAGCAACGCCTGTTCAGCCTCGATATTATGCGGCTGGACACGATACTCCGCCTCTTGATTGTCGAGACGGGCAACGAGGGCGGTGGCAGTGGCCATGATCTGCGGGCAAGCTCAGCTGGGATGAGTCGGATCATGTGTAGTCTAGCACCCTGACGCCCGATGCCAGCAGGCAATGCGTCTTCCTCCCGATCTTCACAACCCTCCAACGAAAAGGGCGCCGTGTTGCCACGGCGCCCTTGACTCATGGTTGGACGAGGGCGCCTCAGCGATCGTCGCTGTCGCCGGCTTCGGCCAGCGCCGCACCGACCTCAAGGCCGAGATCGTCAAGATCGAACTCTTCGCGAGCCGTGACGTTCTCGCCGCGGACCTGGCGCTCGGCTTCCTCGGCGGAACGGGCGATGTTGACGGTGACGGTGACCGAAACCTCCGGATGCAGCACGACCGGAACGGTGTGCAGGCCGAGCGTCTTGATCGGCGCGTTCAGCGTGATCTGGCTGCGGTCGACGCTGAACCCGTCCGAGGTCAGGGCCTCGGCGATGTCGCGGGTCGAGACCGAACCGTAGAGCACGCCGGATTCGCCCGACTGGCGCAGCATCACGACCGAGTGGCCGTTCAGCGTCTCGGCGACCGAATCGGCCTCCTTCTTGAGTTCGAGATTGCGGGTCTCGAGCTGGGCGCGCTGCGTCTCGAAGCGCTTCTTGTTCTCTTCGGTGGCGCGCAGCGCCTTGCCGCGGGGCAGCAGAAAGTTGCGGCCGAAGCCGTCGCGCACGCGGACGACTTCGCCCATCTGGCCGAGCTTGGCGACGCGTTCGAGCAGGATCACTTCCATTGGTCTTCTCCTTCTTGTGTTGGCTTGTGTTGGGTGTCAGGCGTTAGGCATGGGTGGAACGGAGGGCGGGCTGGGGGCCTTTCGGCGCCCCAGCAGCGAATCGACGATGCCGGCAAGCGACAGCAATGGCGTCAGCAGGGCCTGCATGACGAAGAGTGCGAGATAGACCGAGATCAGCGCCGGGCCGCGCCAGGCTTTGCCGCGCGTCAGGTCGTGGATCGTCGCCAGCCCGCTGAACATGAAGACAGCGAGGAGTGCGCCGGTCATCGCCGCCCCGGCAACGCCGATGAAGCCGCCGAGCGTAGCGGTCGCCATCGCCAGACCGAGCAGGATCAGCGCGCGGCGAGGAACCGTCGTCGCGGGAATGAAGGGCCAAGGGCGCGGCAGTCGGCCGGAGACCTGCACCGCCTTGGCCGCAAGCCAGAGATTGGCGACGATCGTCGTGACAAAGGACGCGCCGATCCCGACGGGGACCGCCGGCGCCAGCGTCAGCGCAAGCTCGGAAACCTTCACATCCGCAGGCAAGGTGATGTAGCGGCTGCGGACCATCTCGGAGAGCAGGTTCTCGATGACGCGTGCAATCACCGTGCGATAGGTGTCATAATCCGTCGTCATCACGAGAGCGCTGCCGACTGTGGTCAGCGCGGCTATCGCGGCGATCCAGACCAGAAGATGGCCGAGCGGATACCACTCGGCGCCGCCAGTGTCGTCGTTGCGGGCAAGCAGCGCGAGATAGGCAATCCACCAGGCTGGCAGCGCAACGATCAGTGCAAAATTGAGCCCGGCGGCGAAACTGAGCGCGATCATACCGGCGATCGCGCCGGCTGCGGTCGCAACCAGTCCTGCGCGATGATTCCAGCCGAGTGCCGCGATGAAGATCGGAAGAGGGGCTGCAGAATACAGCAGAAAGGCCAGCGGCGATCCGGTGATCACCACTGCGAAAAGAAGGGCCGAGACAAGGCCCGCACCGATGCCGACGATCGGAAGCATTCTTCGTCCTGCTGTCCCGCTGCTCGAAATGGCAGGGTGAGAGGCATCTCGCCTCAACATACCCGGCGGGGTTTCACCGCTGGGCGACTCGGGGTTAGGGCCATCGCCGGTGCCAGGCACCGGCGATGGGTCGCAATCCGCTTAGCGGATGACGTAAGGCAGCAGGCCCAGGAAGCGGGCGCGCTTGATCGCCTGGGCGAGCTCACGCTGCTTCTTGGCCGATACGGCCGTGATGCGCGACGGCACGATCTTGCCGCGCTCGGAGATGTAGCGCGAAAGCAGGCGCACATCCTTGTAGTCGATCTTCGGAGCGCCTTCGCCCGAGAACGGGCAGGACTTGCGGCGGCGGAAGAAGGGGCGGCGGGCGCCGGCGGAAGCGGTCGACATGGCTTAGGCCTCCGTGCCGGTGGTTTCGGTGGTCTCGTCGTCGCGACGCGGACGGTCGCGGCGCGGGCCGCGGTCGAACCGGTCGCCGCCGCGGTCGAAGCGATCACCGCCGCGCTCGCCGCGGTCGTCACGATCGCGCTTTTGCAGCATCGCCGACTGGCCTTCCTCGAGCTCCTCGACGCGGATCGTCAGGAAGCGCAGGACGTCTTCGTTGATGCGCATCTGGCGCTCCATCTCCAGCACGGCGGCGGATGGTGCGTTGATGTTCAGCAGCGAGTAATGAGCCTTGCGGTTCTTACGGATGCGATAGCCGAGCGACTTCACGCCCCAGTACTCGGTCTTGGGGACCGAGCCGCCATTTGCCTCGATGATGCCCTTGAACTGTTCGACAAGAGCTTCGACTTGCTGCGCGCTGACATCCTGCCGCGCGAGCAGCACATGCTCGTACAATGCCATAATGGCCTTCCTTTGTTTCACCCTGTTTCGCTCGGCGCGGAGCCCTCCGAGCCCTGGATAAGGCCCGACAGGATTTCATCGAAGGCGGAGACACGGGATGGCGGTTCGAGAGCCGAACCTGCGAGACGCTCAGTGAGCTGCCCGCCATCCGTTCAGCCTCCGGCCGAACAAACAGGAGGCGGCTGATACAGCGTCGGGGCCATTTCCGCAAGCCAAATCACTGCATGAATGACTGCGAATTCTCCAGCAAAGCTTGACTTGGCCTCCCAAGCAATGTGAGAGCCCCGTCGCGATGACTAAATTATGAACATCGGGATTTTCTCAGCATGACAACCGCGTTCATCTTTCCCGGTCAGGGCTCTCAGGCCGTCGGCATGGGCAAGACCTTGGCCGACGCTTTTCCGGTGGCCAGGGCGGTCTTCGCCGAGGTCGACGACGCCCTGTCGCAGAAGCTTTCGACAATTATGTGGGATGGTCCTGCCGAGGATCTGACGCTGACCGCCAATGCCCAGCCGGCCCTGATGGCGGTCAGCCTTGCCGTGATCCGTGTCCTCGAGGCGGAGGCCGGTCTGTCGCTGCAGCGCGATGCGGCCTTCGTCGCTGGCCACTCGCTCGGCGAATATTCTGCGCTGGCGGCTGCTGGCAGCTTCTCGATTGCGGATGCCGCTCGTCTGCTCCGGATTCGCGGCGACGCCATGCAGAAGGCCGTGCCGGCAGGCGAGGGGGCCATGGCCGCGTTGCTTGGCGTCGAGCTCGCCCAGGCGCGCGAGATCGCCAGGGACGCAGCGCAAGGCGAGATCTGCGAGGCTGCCAATGACAATGGCGGCGGGCAGGTCGTTCTGTCCGGCAGCAAGGCAGCGATCGAGCGGGCGATTGCGCTTTCCGGCCAGCGCGGTGTCAAGCGCGCCCTGCCGTTGCCGGTGTCTGCACCCTTCCATTGCGCGCTGATGCAGCCTGCCGCCGATGCCATGCGCGAGGCCTTGGCCAAGGTCGCCCTGGCGCCGCCCGTCATTCCGGTGATGGCCAATGTCGGCGCTGCTCCGCTGAGCGACCCTGACGCGATCCGCGCCTCGCTGGTGGCGCAGGTGACGGGAACCGTGCGCTGGCGTGAATGCGTGCAAGCCATGGCGGATGCCGGCGTGACCCGTTTCGTCGAGGCCGGCAGCGGCAAGGTGCTGGCAGGCCTGGTCAAGCGTATCGCTGCTGGTACGAGCGCGGTTTCGCTCGGAGCCGCCGACGATATTCGCAATTACAGTGCCCAGAACGGGTGAACCGGCAGGACGCCGGATACATATAAAGGGAGGCAGCATGTTTGACCTGACGGGGAAGAAAGCCCTGGTCACCGGCGCGACCGGTGGCCTCGGAGGCGCGATCGCCCGCACGCTTCATGGTCTCGGCGCCAGCGTCGCGCTGTCCGGTACGCGGGTCGAAGCGCTCGAAGCTCTCGCGGCCGAACTCGGCGAGCGCGCGGTGATTGCGCCCTGCAACCTGTCGGACAAGGATTCGGTCGAGGCACTCGTCCCGGCTGCCGAGGAGAAGCTCGGTGGGCTCGATATCCTCGTCAACAATGCTGGTGTGACGCGAGACAATCTTTTCCTTCGCCTCAAGGACGAGGACTGGGACAGCGTGATCGCCGTCAATCTGACCGCGGCGTTCCGGCTGTCGCGGGCGGCCGTGAAGACGATGATGCGCCGCCGGTATGGCCGCATCGTTTCGATCGGTTCAGTTGTCGGCGTCACCGGCAATCCCGGGCAGGGCAACTATGCCGCCTCCAAGGCCGGCCTGATCGGGATGTCCAAGGCCCTGGCGGCGGAAGTCGCGAGCCGCAACATCACCGTGAACGTCGTTGCACCGGGCTTCATCGAGTCGCCCATGACCCAGGCCCTTAACGATAAGCAGCGCGAGGGCATCCTCGCCGACGTACCGATGGGCCGATTGGGTGTGGGTGACGATGTTGCTGCGGCGGTTGCCTATCTCGCTAGCAACGAGGCCGCTTACGTGACCGGGCAGACGCTTCACGTCAACGGTGGAATGGCAATGATTTGAATGCCTTGAGAAGGTTCTTCGTAACCTTCCGAGATCGGTTTCCGGCTCTCGTCAGCTATCGACGAGTATGTTAACTAGCGCCGTCGCGCTGCAGCGCGCGTGCTCAGGGGGACTTGACGCGAACCCTGTTGTTGCGTTTGTGCAGCCTTAAGAGTTCCGCCCCGGCGGCATTCCGGAAGGGGTGCCGGGTGGCGGGAGCGGTTCCCTACACGCATCGCGATCCAGCGATGCGTTTCAAGCTTTGAGGAAAAGATCCATGAGCGATGTCGCCGAGCGCGTGAAGAAGATCGTGATCGAGCATCTCGGCGTCGAACCCGAGAAGGTCGTCGAAGGCGCCAACTTCATTGAAGATCTGGGTGCCGACAGCCTCGATACGGTCGAGCTCGTGATGGCTTTCGAGGAAGAGTTCGGCGTCGAGATTCCGGACGATGCGGCTGAGACGATCGTCACGGTCGGTGATGCCGTCAAGTTCCTCTCGAAGAGCGCCTGATCGGCCTCTGGCCGTTACTGCATCATGAGCCCACGCAGCTACACCATGCGACGTGTCGTGGTGACCGGGCTTGGCATGGTGACGCCGCTTGCATGCGGCGTCGAGCCGACCTGGTCACGTCTGATCTCCGGCGCCAGCGGCGCCGGTCCGATCACGAGCTTCGACGCGAGCGACCTTCCCGCCCAGATCGCCTGCAATATCCCGCGTGGCGATGGTTCCAACGGCACCTTCAATCCTGACGATTGGATGGAGCCCAAGGAACAGCGCAAGGTCGATGATTTCATCGTCTTCGCAATGGCAGCTGCGACGCAGGCGCTCAATGATGCCGGGTGGAAACCCGAAAGCTATGAGGACCAGATCGCGACCGGTGTCGCGATTGGTTCCGGCATTGGTGGGCTCGGCGGCATCTATGAAGCGTCGATCCTGCTCAAGGAGCGCGGCCCGCGCCGCCTCTCGCCTTTCTTCATTCCCGGCCGGTTGAGCAATCTCGCCGCCGGCTATGTCTCGATCACGCACGGCCTCAAGGGGCCGAATCACGCAGTGGTCACGGCCTGCTCGACCGGTGCCCATGCCATTGGCGACGCCTCGCGCATGATCGCTCTCGGCGATGCCAAGGTCATGGTCGCGGGCGGCACCGAATCGGCGATCAACCGCATCGGCATTGCCGGGTTCTGCGCTTGTCGTGCTCTGTCCACGGGCTTCAACGACTCGCCCGAGAAGGCCTCGCGTCCGTATGACAAGGATCGCGACGGCTTCGTGATGGGCGAGGGGGCAGGGGTCGTCGTTCTCGAGGATCTCGAGCATGCCAAGGCGCGCGGCGCGCGCATCTATGCCGAAATCGTCGGCTATGGCATGTCGGGGGACGCCTATCACATCACCTCGCCGGCTGAGGATGGTGACGGCGCCTATCGTTGCATGTCGGCGGCGCTTGATCGTGCTGGCGTCACCGCGGGTGATCTCGACTACATCAACGCGCATGGCACCTCGACCCAGCTCGGCGACGAGATCGAACTGCGGGCAGTCGAGCGGCTGCTCGCCAACGCCCCGCGGAAGCCTGCCATGTCCTCGACCAAGTCGGCGACGGGACACCTGCTCGGCGCGGCGGGCGCGATCGAGGCGATCTTCACGGTTCTCGCGATTCGCGACCAGATCGCGCCGCCGACGATCAATCTCGACAATCCATCCGTCGAGACCGATCTGGACCTGGTGCCGAATGTCGCGAAGAAGCGCGGCATCGAGATCGCCCTGTCGAATTCCTTCGGTTTTGGCGGGACGAACGCCTCGCTGGTGATCCGTCGTTTCGTTGACTGACGCATCGGCCCAAAGGGCTCAGCGCGCTTTCGCCATAATTTCTGCTAGTCTGTCATCGGATTTCGGGACAGGCTCGAAATGCGTCGCATCGCAAGGGCATTGCGGCGAACCTCACGACACCAGAACGCGAGCGCCAGCACTGTGAACACTTCGCCCCGCGTCGCCCCGAAGAGCCCGAGCGAGGCGTTGAAGCCGGTAGCGCCGCCTGCGCCGCCGCCGAAGGTGCGTCGCAGGAGGCGCAATCCCTTCATCGGAATGCTCAGCGGGTTGTTCACGACTGCGCTCGTATTGGCCGGCGTCGTCGGTGCCGGAATCGCGGTGGTCGGCAGCCAAAGCAAGGCGCCTGGGCCGCTCGCGAGCGACCGTGTCCTGATCATCCCCAAGGAAAGCGGTCTCACCGAAATCGCCGAACTGCTTCAGCGCGAGGGGCTGATCGAGCATCCCTGGACCTTCAAGGTTTCGGCGCTGATCTCCGGCAACTGGACCAAGCTCAAGGCGGGTGAGTACCTGTTCAAGGCCCGCGCCAGCCAGCAGGACATTCTCGACATCATTGCCGAGGGCAAGGCGGTCGAGCATTCGATCACAGTGCCGGAAGGCCTGACCAGCGAACAGATCATCGCGCGGCTGCGCGACAATGATCTCCTCACGGGCGACGTCATTCAGGTGCCTCGCGAGGGGACCATCCTGCCCGATACCTTCAAGTTTCCGCGCGGGTTCACACGGCAGGCGATCGTCGACCGGATGACGCGCGATCAGCGCCGCATCCTCAACGACGTCTGGAATCGCCGCCCTGCGGACCTGCCGATCAAGACGCCGCAGGAGTTGGTGATCCTGGCTTCGATCGTCGAGAAGGAAACCGGCCGTGCCGACGAGCGCCCGCGCGTTGCCGGCGTCTTCATCAACCGTCTGAACCGCAAGATGAAGCTGCAATCCGACCCGACGATCGTCTACGGGATCGTCGGCAGCAAGGGCACGCTCGGCCGCGCGATCCAGCGTAACGAGATCACGCAAGCGACGCCCTACAACACCTATGTCATCGACGGCCTGCCGCCGGGCCCGATCGCCAATCCGGGCCGCGCCGCGATGGAGGCCGTAGTCAACCATTCGCGGACCAAGGATCTCTATTTCGTTGCCGATGGCAGCGGCGGGCATGCCTTCGCGGAGACCTTGGAGCAGCATAACCGCAATGTCGCCCGTTGGCGGCAGGTCGAGTCGCAGCGGCGCGAAGCGGGCAAGCCCTCGCCGGATTCCAACGTCGACAAGGTGGAGCCGCCGCCGGCGCCGGATAACCGCACCGAGGCGCCTGGCGCCTCGCGGGCCGCTGATGCGACGTCCGGGGACACCGAGACCGCGGCGGGCAACCGACGAGCGTCGGCGGATGGTCCGGCGGGGACGCGCGTGCGCGCCTTCGATGCGTCGGAAGGGACGAACCGGGATCCCCTGCTGAACCGAAGCTACGATCTCAACTCGCCCAAGCAGGTTCCTGCACTGCGGCCCTGAGCAGCAGCGGCAAGCATTGGCAGCCGCACTGATTTCTCCCCATCTTCGCGCTGCCGAGTGTGCAGCGCGACTTGCGAGTGGTGTTTCCCCTCACTACGGTCCCGCCGCATCAGATACAGCGTCAAGCGGCGATCCCGTGCAGTTCAATCGCACGGTGAACCGTCGGGGGAGTTTCAGCGTCCATGGCGATCGAGAGCATGACCGGATTTGCCCGCGCAGCCGGTACCGCAGGACTTCATGCCTGGGCATGGGAAATCCGCAGCGTCAACGCGCGCGGCCTCGACGTGCGCGTCCGGGTGCCCTCCGGATTCGAAGCCCTGGCCGAGGCGGCACGCAAGCGCCTGGGCGGCGCTTTTTCTCGCGGCACATTGCACGTCAACCTCTCAATCAATAGCGATGCCCGGCCGGCGAAACCACGTATCAACGAGGCTGTGCTCGCTGGCCTACTGGAATCCGTTGCGAGACTGCCTGCGTCTGACGGAATCCGCCCAGCCTCCTTTGACGCGCTCCTTGGGATTCGCGGCGTGGTCGAGATTGCCGACGAGGACGAGGATGTCCTGGCGCTGCTCGAACCTCCCTTGCTTGCCGGCCTGGAAGCAGTGGTCCTTGGTCTCAAGGAAGCGCGCTCCGCCGAGGGGCGAGCGCTTGAAGCCGTTCTCACCGGGCACCTTGCCAGCATTGCCCGGCTGACCGACGAGGCGGAGCAGCATCCCGGGCGGACTGTGGACGCGATCCGCGCACGGCTCGCGACGCAGGTGCAGGCTCTGCTCGATGCCAGCCCGGCGCTCGATCCGCAGCGCCTGCATCAGGAGGCTGCGCTGCTTGCGGTCAAGGCCGATATCCGCGAGGAGATCGACCGGCTGCATGCTCATGTCGCCGCGTTGCAGGCCCTGTTCGCTCAGGGCGGGCCGATCGGCCGCAAGCTCGACTTTCTCGCGCAGGAGTTCGGGCGAGAATCGTCAACGCTTTGCGCCAAGGCTGGTGATGCCGGGCTGTCGCGCATCGGGCTCGAATTGCGCACGGTCGTCGACCAGATGCGCGAACAGGTTCAGAATGTGGAGTGACGGCTGATGGCCGATCTGGTGCGCCCGGCCCGTCGCGGCCTGATGTTGATCCTGTCCTCTCCATCGGGAGCGGGCAAATCGACTCTGACGCGAACCCTGTCGCAGAAGGAAACCAATCTCGATCTGTCTGTCTCGGTCACGACCCGGCTCAAGCGCCCCTCCGAGATCCATGGCGTCCATTACCACTTCATCGACCGTCCGGCCTTCGACACGTTGCGCGAGCGCGATGAACTGCTGGAATGGGCCGAGGTCCATGGCAATGGCTATGGGACGCCGCGCAAGCCCGTCGAGGACGCGCTGAAGGCTGGCCGCGATGTGCTCTTCGACATCGACTATCAGGGCACGCAGCAGATCCTTGAAAAGGCGCGCGAGGATGTCGTCGCCATTTTCATCCTGCCGCCGTCGATGGCGGAACTGCGCTCCCGCCTTGTGCGTCGCGCCGAGGATGCGCCAGAGGTTATCGCCAAGCGGCTCGACAATGCCCGCGACGAGATCGCTCGCTGGAGCGTCTACGACTACGTCATCATCAATGACGATCTCGGTGCTGCCTATGAATCGGTCCGCGCCATCCTCACCGCCGAGCGCTTGAAGCGTTCGCGCGCGGTTGGCATGAGCGAATTTGTCGCCGGGCTCCTCAGCGAGGCAATCTCGTAAGGAGCACTGCTATCCGGTCTTCAGCGCAGCGAAGGCGTTGGCGAGGCGCACGAAACCTGAAACGGGCACTTCTTCTGCGCGCGCCGTTGGCGACAGCCCCGCGGCATCGATCATCGGCTGCGGATCGGGCGTCACGGCCTTGAGGCTCTGGCGCAGCATCTTCCGGCGCTGGCCGAAGGCAGCGAGAGTGACACGCTCCAGCAATCTCTGTTCGCAGGGCTCTAGCTTCGGCCGCGGCACGAGTTGAACGACCGAAGACGTGATTTTCGGCGACGGCACGAAGGCGGACCTGGGCACGTCGAACAGGATCTTGGTTTCGCAGCGCCAGTTCGCGAGAACGGCCAGCCTGCCATAGTCGGCGCGCTGCTCCGGGGTTGCGACGATGCGCTCCGCCACCTCGCGCTGGAACATCAGCGTGAGCGAACTCCACCAGGAGGGCCAGGGTTCCAGGCTAAGCCAGCCAACGAGCAGCGGCGTGCCGATATTGTAGGGCAGGTTCGCGATGATCCGGGCGGGCAAGCCGCCGAGATGAATGGAGAGGTCGACTGCAAGCGCATCGCCGTCGATCACCTCAAGCCGGCCCGGGTAATGTGCGGCGATCTCGGCCAGTGCCGGCAGGCAGCGTCGATCACGCTCAACCGCGATGACACGTCCAGCCCCGTTGGCGAGCAAGGCACGCGTCAACCCTCCGGGGCCAGGGCCGATTTCCACCACTGTCTCGCCGTCAAGCGGACCGGCGGCGCGGGCGATCCTGCTCGTCAGGTTGAGATCGAACAGGAAGTTCTGGCCCAGCGATTTCTGCGCCATCAGCCCGTGGCGTTCGACCACCTCGCGCAGCGGCGGCAGCGTGTCGATCTGACTCATGGCAGGCGGCTTTCGGAATGGGCTGCCATACGGGCTCCCAGCCGCAGCGCGGCGCAAAGGCTGTCGGGGCGGGCAATGCCGCGGCCTGCGATGTCGAAGGCCGTCCCGTGATCGGGTGACGTGCGGATGAAGGGCAGGCCGAGCGTGACGTTGACGCCCTCGTCGAAGGCAATCGTCTTGATCGGGATCAGGGCCTGGTCGTGATACATTGCCAGTGCCGCGTCGTAGCCGGCGCGGGCGCGGGAATGGAACATTGTGTCGGCAGGATAGGGACCGCTGGCGTCGACTCCCAACGCCTTGAGGCGCGCGACAGCCGGCGCCACCACCGCAGAATCCTCCGTGCCCAGCGCTCCGCCTTCTCCCGCATGCGGATTCAGCCCGCTCAATGCGATCCGCGGCTGCGCAATTCCAAAGCGGGAGGCCAGTTCGCGAGCGACAATTCGCCCAGTCTCGACAATGAGATCCGTCGTGAGCAGCGATGGTACTGCGCTGAGCGGCACGTGGATCGTCACCGGAACGACCGCCAGATCTTCACACCAGAGCATCATCACGGGGTGGGGCGCTCTGCCTCCATCCGCCGCAAGATGCGCCAGATATTCCGTGTGGCCGGGGTGGGAGAAACCGGCGGCGTAAAGAACGCTCTTGGCAATGGGATTGGTGACTAGTGCTGCCGCATGCCCTTCGCGCACTGCAGCGACGGCACGATCAATCGCCTCGATGGTCCCCGAAGCCGTGGCCGGATCAGGGTGTCCGGATATCACGATCGCGGTCTTCTCCAGCGCGATGACGGGCAGGGCCTGTTCGAAGAGCGCCTCCGCCTCATGCCAGGTGCAGCGCGCGACGGGTACATCGAGCCCAAGCCGCCGTGACAGGCTTTCCAAAAGGCCGGCATCGGCAATGCAGGCGAAGGGTGGAAGTGCCGCAGATTCCCGCAGCAGCCAGGCCTTCAAGGCGAGCTCCGGCCCGATGCCTGACGGATCACCTTGCGTGAGAGCGAGCAGTCGCGGCGACACCTGTTTCTCCACCCGCACCGGCTCGCGCGCAGCAACCCTGATCCCATTCTCAGCGCGAGGTGACACCGTCACCCGTCGATTGGCCCAGGTTCTGCGAGTAGCTGATCTCGCCCAAGGTGCGCAGTTCAAGCCGGAACATCACCGTTCGCGTATCCTTCGTGGCGCCGGACTGCCGGTCGGCGTAGGACTGCGAATAGGAGACGTCGAACACGGTGCATTCGTCCGTGTAGTTGATACCCAGGCTCATCGAGGCGGGTTGGAACAGGCCGGTCTTCGGGTAGGTGATTGCCGCAAGCGCCGCGGGATCGAGCTGCGCCGCAGCGACGGCGTCGCGATAGCGCTCCCGGTCGAACTTGTACTTGTCGAGGTCGAACAAGACCCCGGCTCGTACGCGCCAGTACTGCGCGACCCCGAGCGAGCCGTTCAGGCCGAGACCCTCGCGCCGCCGCGGAATGCCCAACTCGGGTTGGGGCTCATAGCGGCCATAGGTCACCGAAGTCGTCACAACGCCATTGCTGTATGTGGCGCCTGCGTCGATCCGCTGCGCCTCGAACGTCGTTTCATCCAGCCGCGCCGCGCCAGTCAGGAAGAAGTTCCTGAACGGCGAGATCTGCGCCCGGGTTACGAAATCGGACTGTTTCGTTTCGAGGCCTGAATCCAGTCCGGCATTGACAAGGTCGGCTTGTGCGAAGGAATTGCGCCCGGCGAGATTGAAGGACTGGCCGACAAGGAAATTGGCGTAGGCCTCCTTGCCGAAGCGGCCCGTGTACAGTGCGCCGACATTCGCACGCGTCCCACCCTCGACCCGATCATAGCCGGAGAACTTGCCGCTCCACTCGAACAGGTTGGTGTCGTCGAAGACGAGGCTTTGCGCGTCTTCGTTGGCGACGCGCAGGACATTGGTCTCATTCGGACGCGCAACGATCTGGGCGACGGGCTCGATGATATGCGTGCCCCACGAGGTCTTTGCCACGAAGGGGTAGCGGTACATCAGGCCGACCGCCGGCATGACGCGTCCGAAGACATCGTCGGATGTGTTGAAGATCGAGGACACGTTGGCGTTGGCAAAGCCGGTCGTCGAGGGATTGACCGAGAAGATGTCCGCGCGAACCGACGCATAGGGCGTCCAGACCTGCCCGATCGAATCGATGAAGTTCCGCCGCCAGGACACGTCTGCCGTCGCGCGAGCCACCGAGCCGCCGATGCCGCGCACCAGGCACTGGTCCTTCTGGTAGACCGCGCAGCCGTCATACAGCTGGTTCGGCGTGGTGAGCAGGAAGGTCTTCTGGGCCGGAATCTGCTGAAAGGCAGCAGCATCGCGCGTCAGGTTTGTGACGTTCACATTGAACGCCAGTTCACCGCCAATGACGTCCGGCTTGTGCACTCGCTTGTTGTAGTCGAGCACCGGCAGCACGACGGGCTGCTGCTTCTGCCAATCGGACGAGGTCAGAGGCTGGAAATAATAGCCTCGCAGGTCGAACCAGGCCGTCGGGCTCTGGCCGTTGAGATAGCCCGTAGAGATCGATTCCTGCAAAAAGGTGGTCGAGCTGATGCTCTCGCTCCGGATCCGATAGTTCTTCCAGAACCAGCGGTCCGTTGACATCGCGACGTCCCAGCCGAAGGACCAGCGCGGATTCAGGTAGAATTTGCCCGTGGTCTCCACTGAACCGCGGAAATTATCATCGGCTGCGCCGAACGGCGTTGCGAGGAAGGCATCCGGCTCCGCCTGGAAGATACCGGCAGCACGGATGTTATAGGATCCATTGACGAGCCGGTGACGCCACTCGGCCTGACCGAGGAAGCCCTGCCGCGAGAGATAGCTTGGCGTGACAGTCAGATCATAGTTGGGAGCGAGGTTGAGGAAATAGGGCAGGCCGACGCCGAACCCGAGCGCTCCGGTGTTGGTGAAGGTCGGCGACAGGAAGCCGCTCTTGCGCTTCACCGTCGAATCCGGACCCGACATGTACGGGATATACGCAATAGGAACTCCGGCGAATTCCAGTCGGGAGGATTCGTAATAGATTGTCTGCTCGGACTTCTTGTGGATGATCCGAGCCGAGCGGACCTGCCACAGCGGCGGTCTTTCGGGCTTGTCCTTGCACGGCTCGCAAGCCGTGTAGATGCCCTTTTCAAAGACAAAGGTCTCGCCGTCCGTGCGCTCCGCGCGCGGTGCGGTAAACCGCGTCTTGTCCGGGTTCACGACGCGCAGCGAATCAATGAAGCCGTCACGGAAATCGTCGGTCAGATTGAAGCGATCACCGGTGATGACGGTGCCGTTCGATTCGGTGATCCGGGCATTGCCGCTGGCGATGACGCGCTTGCTGGCGCGGTCATAGGTGACCTTGTCGGCTTCGATCGTACGTCCCTGATAGAGAATCTGGACGTCGCCAACGGCCGAAACGCTGTTGTTCTTGTTGTCGTAGACCAGCTCGCGCGCGTCGACGACCATGCGCTCCTGCGGCTTCGCCGGAGCTTGCGCCAAAGCGCCCCCTGCCGTCAGGCAATAGGTCAAGCTCGAGGCGAGGGCGGTCGCCGCGGCAAAACGAGCCATGCGTCTCACGCCAGAGGCCATACGCTCAATCCAAAATTAACCATAGGCACAGTACAAGTTACCCGTCTTCCTGGTGAAGGAGAGCGAGCGCCCCGAGCATCGTCCCCACAACCGCCGGCAACCACGCGGCCACCATGGGATTGACGATCCCCGATGCCCCAAGTTCTTCCGACAGCTGCGTCGCCACATAGAGCACGAACCCGGCCGCCACGCCACCTATCACCAATCTTGTGACACCACCAAATCTGAAAAATCTTAAGGAAACGGATGCCGCCACCAAGATCATGGCGACAAGCAGAAGCGGCCGCGCCTTGAGCGACTGATAACGCAGTTCGTAGCGTGTGGAATCAAGGCCCGCCTTCTGTGTTCGTTCGATCACCGTCGGCATCGACCAGAACCCGACAGCGTCAGGCGGGGTGAAACTTTGCCGCACTTGGTCGGGCTCCAGAGTCGTCGCGAGCAGATAGGTCGTGTAGCTCTGTGGCTCTTCCGTGGCAGACACGACGCGCGCGTCGGTCAATTCCCAATAACCGCGATGCAGGACCGCTTCCCGCGCCTCCACGCGCTCGTTAAAGCCGCCATTCGCGTCGAAGTTGAAGACCGCGACCTGCGAGAGACCTGACGCGTCCGGCAAGGCCGCCGCGGCGCGAATAATCGCCTGCCCGTCGACGCTCCGTTGGCGGATCCAGATTTCCTGCGCCCCGGACGCCTGCGTGCTCCTCGCGAACAGCCTGGCTTCGAGGGTCGTCGCGCTCCGCTTCAGTTCGGCTGCGAGCGGGTTGTAGATCATGATCGAGACAAAGCCGATCACTGCTGCGACCAATGCGGCAGGCTGCAGGAATTGCCAGGCTGAGACGCCGACGGAGCGGGCTACCACGAGCTCCAGCTTTCGGCTCAGCGTCAGCAGAGCGAACATGCCGCCGAACAGGACGGCGAAGGGGAAGATCTGTTCCGCCACTGCCGGCGCACGAAAGAGCGCGAGTTTGATGATCTGCGGCGTCGTCGCGAGCGGAGAATCGCCGGCTCGACGCATCAGTTCGACGAAATCAAGCGTCAGGATCAGAAAGAAGAAGGTGCTGAACACGCTGATGATGGCGCGTGCGAAGCGCTTCGTCAGGTATCGGCCGAAGGTCGAGACAAGCAGCATCAGGCGCGACGCAGGCGAGAGGGCAGGGCGGAAAGCGACAGGACGATAGGCTCGAACAGCTTGTTGAGCCGCGGCCGCAGCGACGCGCCAAACATGATCAGGGTCGTGGAGCAGATGATCGTGACCAGCGGCAGAAGGTAGAGCAGGACGACTGCAAAACCGGATCTGACGCTGGCCGTCCATGCGGCGTAAGCGCCGATGCGGACCGCGCCGACAATCAGAATCGCTGCCTGGATCGCGACATTGCGGCCCTGACGCGTTGTTCGCGCTTCGCCGAGGGCGGCGAAGGCAACGAGCATGAACGCGATCGGATAGAGCGGTGCCGAAAGACGATTGTGCAGTTCGGCGCGGAACCGCCCAGCCTGCAGCTTGTAATAGGCCTCATTCGGGTCCTGTCGCAGCAAGGCCCACGTCGTGCGTTCGCGTGGCTTGTAGATCACCTTGTCGCCATTGCCCTCGCCATCGCCGCCTGTCGGCTCGCCCGACAATGCAGACAGATTGAGCGCATAGCGTTCGAAGGAGATGATCGAAGTCGATTCCTTGTTCTTGGCCTCGCGCTGAATCGTTCCCTTCTCCAGCATCAGGAAGCTGTTGCCCTCTGATTCCACGGTCCGGCCGCGTTCGGCGATATAGACGGCGGGCTGGCTGGGGTCGCGGCGGTCCTGCATGAAAATGCCGAGCAGCGCGTCACCCGAACGCTCGCGGTAGTGAAACGTCACGCCGGAATCGAGTGAAACGAACTGGCCTTCCTTCACGACATTGGCGACGAAATCAGCCCTGATCAGCGTGATCAGGTCCCGCAGCGCACGGAACCCAGCGGGCATGACCGAAATCGCCATCCAGCCGACAAGGAGCGAGGTCGCCAGCGTCAGCACGATGAACGGGCGGGTCAGCCGGTAGGGCGCGACTCCGGCCGCATTCATGACGATCAACTCCGAATCGCCGTTCAGACGATTCAGCGTGTAGAGCGTTGACATGAACAGTGCGACCGGCGCGATGCCAGCGATCAAGGCTGGCAGCGAAAGCAGCGTCACCGTGAAGAAGATATAGATCGTCTGGCCCTTACCGGTGATCAGGTCGACCTCGCGCAGGGCCTGCGTCACCCAGATCACGCTCGTCAGCCCGATCAGAAGCACGATCGCTGCGACCGCGGCGATCTTCAGGATGTAGCGGTCGAGACGGAGAAGACGCACGCGTTAGCTTCCGGTGACACCGAGGGCGAGGCTCCCCTTGGACGGTTCGCCAAACACTCCCTATGGTATAGCCACGATCATGGCGCAAACGGGAATCGTTCGCACCATGTTCACGACCTTCCTGATGAGCCCTATTCCCGCCAATTGTGAGCAGCTTATGTCGCAGCGCCTGAAGCTTGAGGTCAAAGCCCTGAACACAATCGGCGGGCATGACCTCGTCATTTTCGTGTCGGACAAGCTGACGCCCGCCAAGCTTGCCGAGGATTGGCTTGGAGAGGGCGCTCATGCACTGCTCGCCCGGGCCGCGGCAGCCGACAAGTTCAAGGGCAAGGCGTTCTCCGGGATGACATTGCTGGCGCCCGACGGGGCTGGGTATGAACGGCTGGTCGTCATCGGAGTCGGGCCGGATGGAGATCGCGATAAGCTCGATTTCGCCAAACTCGGCGGGGCTGTCGCAAGCAAGCTTGGTAGTGGCCGCTCGGCCGATGTGATTATCGCCCTGCCTGACGCTGAAATCAGCGCTGAGCAAGCTGCCGCGATCGCTCTCGGGTTGCGACTCCGGGCCTATGTCTTCGACCGTTACAAGACCAAGACCCGCGAAGCCGACGAGGCCGATCCGATCACCGTGACGCTGCGCACACCCGACCCGGCGGCCCTCAAGAAGGCCCTCAGGGCGTGCGAAGCCGTCGCCGGCGGCGTCGAGATTGCTCGCGATCTCGTGAACGAGCCGCCGAATGTGCTCTATCCCGAAGAGTTCGCCGAACGCGCCGCAAAACTTGAGAAGCTCGGTGTCGAGGTCGAGATTCTCGATGAGAAGCAGCTCAAGAAGATCGGCATGCGGGCCCTGCTCGGCGTCGGCCAGGGGTCGCGCCGCGAGAGCCGCGTCGTCGTCATGCGCTGGAATGGCGCCAAGCCGGGCGCCAAGCCCGTCGCCTTTGTCGGCAAGGGTGTCACGTTCGACACTGGCGGCATCTCGCTGAAGCCGGGCGCCGGCATGGAGGACATGAAGGGGGACATGGCTGGCGCTGCCTGCGTCACCGGGCTGATGCATGCACTCGCAGCGCGCAAGGCCAAGGTCAATGCGATTGGCGTGATTGGGCTGGTCGAGAATATGCCGGATGGCAACGCCCAGCGCCCCGGTGACATCGTTACCTCGCTTTCGGGGCAGACCATCGAGATCATCAATACCGACGCCGAGGGACGGCTCGTCCTTGCCGATGTGCTCTGGTACACGCAGGACAAGTACAAGCCGCGCTTCATGATCAACCTGGCGACCCTCACTGGAGCGATTCTGGTAGCGCTCGCACAGGAGAATGCCGGGCTCTTCTCGAATGATGACGAGCTGTCCGAGCGCCTGGCAGTCGCTGGCAAAGCCACTGGCGAAACGGTCTGGCGCATGCCGCTTGGCGCAGCCTACGACAAGATGATCGATTCAAAGTTCGCAGACATGAAGAACTCGGCCGGGCGCTATGGCGGTTCGATCACCGCTGCGCAGTTCCTGCAGCGGCATGTCAATGAGACGCCCTGGGCACATCTCGACATCGCCGGTACCGGCATGGGCTCCCCGACCAGCGAGACCAATCGCTCCTGGGGTTCAGGCTGGGGCGTGCGCCTCCTCGACCGACTCGTCGCAAATCACTACGAGACCTGAGTCTCTCTCGAAACATTGTTTCGCAATGCTCTGACACGAAAGGGCTTTCATGGCGGAAGTCCTGTTCTTCCACCTTCAGTCACGTCCGCTCGAGCAGGTTCTTCCGACCATCCTGGACCGGGCGCTGTCGCGCGGCCAGAAGGTGGTGGTCGAGGTCTCCAGTCCCGAGCGCGCGAGTGTGCTGGACGATCATCTCTGGACCTATGCGGATGACAGTTTCCTGCCGCATGTCATGGCGAGCGAGCCGGATGCGCCGACAAATCCGGTCGTGCTGACGACGCAGCCCCATAATCCCAACGCGGCGCAGGTCCGAATCTGCGCTGACGGCGTCCGCATTCCCGACGCATTGCAGGATTACGAGCGCGTCGTCCTCATCTTCGACGGCGACGATCCCGACGCGCTCGCGGCTGCGCGCGAGGATTGGAAGGCGGTTCGTGCCACTGGTGCGGCGGCCAGCTACTGGCAGCAGGACGAAACCGGTCGCTGGGAGAAAAAAGCGTGAGATTGGCTGTTCTGTTCGGGTGCGCTGTGGCTCTGGGCGGGTGTTCCGTCGATATTGGCGGCTTCTCCTTTACCAAGGATTCCAGCGGCACGCGAACCAGCAGCGCTTCAGCCCGCGCATCCACTCAGGAAGCCTTGCTGACCGCCGATGGCGGTTGCGAAGCGGATGTTTCGCTGGATCCGTCGACGCGTTCGCAGCCAAAGGAGATCGCGCTCGGCGTGACCGAATGCGAACTCGTGAAGCTGAAGGGCGCCCGACCGACGGATGTCCTCATCGGCGAGAGCGGCAAGGGGCAGCGCGAGGTGCAGGTGCTCTATTCCGAACCCGGTGGACGCGAGATCTATATGTTCACCGACAACCGTCTCAGCCGGATCGTCAAGCCGGGACAGGGGCAGGGTTGAGGCATCGGCCCGAAAAGCGGATACGGTATCCGGTCTGATGATCTAAGCATCAGACGATAGGCTCGGGTTTCGCCCATGCCCATCGTCGAGGTCGTTTCAGGCGTTTTCGAGCTCCTCGCTCAGCCCGAGCCATTCTTCCTCCGCGGCAGTCAACGCCTCCGCCAGCTCCGCGCGCTGCCGTGAGAGCTGCAGGGCCTTTTCCGGATCGCGCGCAAAAGCGGCGCCGTTGCCGAGCACGCCGTCGACCTTCTCGATCAACCCGGTCAGCTTGGCGATCCGTGCCTCGGCCAGGTTCAGCTTCTGGCGCAGCGGCCCTTGGGCCACACGTTTGACGGCTGCGCCCTTGCGCTCTTCGGCCTTGCTGTTGGAATTCGCAGCCTCTGTGGGTTTCTCGCGACGGGCAGCCTTGGCGCCACCGAGGACGAGGGCGCGATAATCCTCCATGTCGCCGTCAAAATTCTTCACCGTGCCATCTCCGACGAGCCAGAGCCGATCGGCACAGGCTTCGATCAGGAACCGGTCGTGGCTGACCAGGATGACCGCGCCGGGATAATCGTTGATGGCCTTGACCAGGGCCGTGCGGCTGTCGATGTCGAGATGGTTCGTCGGCTCGTCCAGGATGAGCAGATGCGGGCCCCCGAAGGCCGCGATCCCGAGCATCAGCCGCGCTTTCTCGCCGCCGGACAGGTTTTTGACCGGCGTATCCGCCTTGCTCGCGGGAAAGCCGATCTGTGCCGCTTTCGAGCGCACCTTGGCTTCCGGGGCATCGGGCATCAGGTCGCGCAGATGCGCGACCGGTGTTTCCTCCATCCGCAGTTCGTCGAGCTGATGCTGGGCGAAATAGGCGGTCTGGAGCTTCGATGAACGCCGCAGATCGCCTGACAGGGGGGGGAGCCGCCCGCCGATCAGCTTGCAGAAGGTCGATTTGCCGTTGCCGTTCGAACCGAGCAGCGCGATGCGGTCGTCCGGCAGCAAGGTGAGGTCGAGCCGCGACAGCACCTTGCGCTCGCCATAGCCCGCGCTGACATCGTCCAGCACCACCATGGGCGGCGAGAGCGGCCGCTCCGGCCCGGGAAGGCTGAACGGCTGCACATCGCGGTCGACGATGGTCGCGATCGATTCCATCTTCTCAAGCCGCTTGACGCGCGATTGCGCCTGGCGCGCCTTCGAGGCCTTGGCCTTGAAGCGATCGACGAAAGCCTGGAGATGCTTGCGCTCGGCGTCCTGTTTCTCGCGTTGCTTGGCGAGCAGCATCTGCTTCTCGGCGCGCTGACGTTCGAAGGAGGAGTAACCGCCACGATAGATCGTGAGTTTGCCCTGATCGAGATGCAGGATGTGGTCGACGCAGGTGTCGAGCAGTTCGCGGTCGTGGCTCACCACCAGGACGGTGTGCGGATAGCGCTCCAGATAGTCGTAGAGCCAAAGCGTGCCTTCGAGATCGAGGTAGTTGGTCGGCTCGTCGAGCAGCAGCAGATCCGGTTCGGCGAAGAGCACGGCAGCGAGCGCAACGCGCATCCGCCAGCCGCCCGAATAATCGGAGCAGGGGCGTTGCTGCGCTGCCTCATCGAAGCCGAGCCCGTGCAGCACGGTCGCTGCCCGGGCCGGGGCCGCA
The DNA here is from genome assembly GCF_000735605.1 of Allobosea sp. LC85. Lineage (GTDB taxonomy): Bacteria > Pseudomonadota > Alphaproteobacteria > Rhizobiales > Beijerinckiaceae > Allobosea. Next base: position 123,604 of record NZ_JPKG01000034.1, on the reverse strand, counting down.
TGCGCGCCGATATCGGCGAGCCGGGTCTCGATTTCGGCGATGCGCAGCGGGTCGGTCGCGGTCTCGGCTTCCTTGATCAGGGCGGCGCGCTCGGTATCGGCTGCTAGCACGACCTCGATCAACGATTCTGGACCACCCGGAGCCTCCTGGGCGACGCCACCGATCCGCATGCCCCGCGGCACGCTGACCGAACCACCTTCGGGCGAGAGATCGCCGGTTATGATGCGGAAGAGCGTGGTCTTGCCGGTGCCGTTGCGGCCGACGAGGCCGACGCGTGATCCGTCCGGCAGGGCCGCACTGGCCCGGTCCAGGAGCAGCCGTTCGCCGAGCCTGTAGGTGATATCGTTGAGCGTGAGCATGGCGCGGATTTAGGGCCTGGAGCCATGGCAAGCAATGGTTAACGCTGCGGGCTAACGCGATCGAAAGGTCAGTCGTGCTTTTGACATGAAGCGGCCACGGCACCGCCGGAGCTGCCCTTCAGCCATGGGATTGCGTCTACATCCATGATTCGCAAAGAGAAACCGATGCATCTCAGCCCCCGGCATATGATTCAGCGGCGACTCTCCACGACCGCGGCCGCCCTGGCGATCATTTCCCTGATTCTGGGCAGTGCCGGTGCATTGAGCGCGCTTCTGGTCGATCGTCGCGCCGAGCCCGCCGTGACCTGGCAATCCATGCCGCAGCAGGATGCCGGCACGACTTCGCTCAGATAGGGCCGGTTGGCTGCCGCCCTTGCCGCAAGGATGCCCCGAGGTTAACGCTGTCCCATGAGCCGCAGAACCGCTTTCTATCCCGGATCTTTCGACCCCATCACCAATGGCCATGCCGATGTGATCGCTGGCGCTTGCCGGCTGTGCGACAGGCTGGTGCTCGCCATCGGGGTCCACCCGGGCAAGGCTCCGATCTTCTCGGCCGACGAGCGCGCGCACTTGCTGCGGGAGGTTGCAGGCCCGATTGCCGCTGCTGCCAAAGTCGCGATCGAAGTCGTGACCTTCGACTATCTCGCCGTTCAGGCGGCCAGGGAGGCAGGCGCGACCATCATGATTCGCGGCCTGCGTGACGCAACGGATTTCGACTACGAGATGCAGCTTTCCGGCATGAACCAGGCCATGGTGCCCGAGTTGCAGACCGTATTTCTGCCGGCTTCTGCGAGGACGCGCCACATCACTGCGACGCTTGTGCGGCAGATCGCTTCCATGGGGGGCGATGTCTCGGCTTTCGTGCCATCCGCGGTCAGCGGTCGACTCAAGGCGAAGTTCCCGGCGCGCTGACCCAGCGACAGTCGAGAGCCGAGCCGATCGTTTGGCATCTTCCTCCGCATTCTGCGGATTTGCGTTTGCATTTTGCCGGCGGCGATGGTGTCTCTGGGACAACATGACTCGCTGCGCGCTGAGCCGCGTACTGCCCTCGAACGAGTTTTCCGATGCGCCTTTCCCGCTACTTCCTGCCGATCCTGCGTGACACGCCCAAGGAAGCCGAGATCGTCTCGCATCGCTTGATGCTGCGCGCCGGCATGATCCGCCAGCAATCGGCAGGAATCTACTCGTGGCTGCCGCTCGGCCTGCGGGTGCTCAACAAGATCAACGCCGTGGTGCGCGAGGAGCAGAATCGTTCGGGCGCCATCGAGGTTCTGATGCCGACCATTCAGTCGGCCGATCTTTGGCGCGAGAGCGGGCGTTACGACGCCTATGGCAAGGAGATGCTGCGCATCAAGGACCGGCATGACCGCGATATGCTGTACGGGCCGACCAACGAGGAGATGATCACCGACATCTTCCGGTCCTATGTGAAGTCCTACAAGGACCTGCCGCTCAATCTCTACCATATCCAGTGGAAGTTCCGGGATGAGGTCAGGCCGCGCTTTGGCGTGATGCGCGGGCGCGAGTTCCTGATGAAGGACGCCTATTCCTTCGATCTCGACCAGGCCGGCGCGCGGCACGCCTATAACCGCATGTTCACCGCCTATCTGAGGACCTTCGCCCGGCTTGGCCTGAAGGCGATTCCGATGCGCGCCGATACCGGCCCGATCGGGGGCGACCTCAGCCATGAGTTCATCGTGCTCGCGTCCACCGGCGAGAGCGAGGTTTTCTGCCACAAGGACTATCTCAGCTTCGAGACGCCGAAGGTCGATACCGACTTCGATAGTGTCGACGGGTTGCAGGCCATCGTCGACAAATGGACGAGCCTCTACGCAGCGACCGAGGAGATGCACGACAAGGCGGCGTTCGACGCGGTTCCCGCCGGTCAGCAGCTGTCGGCTCGCGGCATCGAGGTCGGTCATATCTTCTATTTCGGCACGAAGTATTCCGAACCGATGGGCGCGACGGTGACCGGGCCCGACGGGCAGCAGGTGCCGGTGCATATGGGCTCCTACGGCATTGGCCCGAGCCGCCTCGTCGCAGCATTGATCGAGGCCGGTCATGATGATGCCGGCATCGTCTGGCCGGACGAAATCGCACCGTTCGACGTCGCCGTGCTGAACCTGAAGACCGGCGACGCCGCGACCGATGGCGCCTGCGAGCAGCTCTACAGAGCGCTTTCGGCCAAGGGCTATGACACGCTCTATGACGATACCGACGACCGGCCGGGCGCCAAATTCGCGACGGCCGACCTGATCGGCGTGCCGTGGCAGGTCATCGTCGGCCCGAAGGGGCTGGCAGACGGCAAAGTCGAAATCAAACGCCGCGCCGGCGGGGAGCGCGAACTCGTCTCGCTCGCGGCTGCGCTGGAACGCTTCCCGGGCCGCCCGGCTTGAGTGGGAGCCTCATGATCGCGGAGCGGAGCAGGCGCCGATGAACGTGGCGGTAGAGTCGATGTCGACCGAAACGAAGCAGCCTACCGGCACGCGACCCTTTGCGGGTTTCGAATGGCTGCTGGCCGGGCGTTACCTGCGCACGCGTCGGCGTGAAGGCTTTGTCTCGGTCATCGCCGGCTTCTCTTTCCTCGGCATCATGCTCGGGGTCGCCACGCTGATCATCGTGATGTCGGTGATGAACGGCTTCCGCAAGGAACTCCTGGAGAAGATCGTCGGCGTCAACGGCCACATCTTCGCGACGCCGATCGATCGCCCGCTCGATGATTACGAAGCGGTCGCGGCACGGCTGCGGCAAGTTCCCGGCATCAAGCTCGCAATCCCCTTGGTGGAAGGCCAGGCGCTCGCTTCGTCCCAATATGCCAATGGCGGTGTGCTGGTGCGCGGCATTTCCGAACGAGATCTGAAGTCGATCCCCTTCATCGGCAACAATATCAAACGCGGTACGCTCGATGGTTTCGACGCCGCCGCCGGCGTCGCCATCGGCAGTCGGCTTGCTGCGGCGCTTTCGCTGACGGCTGGCGACACGATCACGCTCGTTTCGCCGAAGGGAGCCTCAACGCCGTTCGGGACCGCTCCGCGCATCAAGGCCTATCCGATCCAGGCGGTCTTCGAGATTGGCATGACCGAGTTCGACGCCTCGTTCGTCTTCATGCCGCTGGCGGAATCGCAGGCCTATTTCAACCGCGACGGCGATGTGAACGTCATCGAGGTCTTCATCGACGACCCGGACCGGACCCAGGTCGTGCGCGATGCGATCGAGGCCGACGCGCCACGGCCGCTGGTGCTGTCCGATTGGCGACAGCGCAACCGCACCTTCTTCAACGCGCTCGAGGTGGAGCGGAACGTCATGTTCATCATCCTCACCCTGATCGTGCTGGTGGCAGCGCTGAACATCGTCTCGGGCCTGATCATGCTGGTGAAGGACAAGACCGAGGACATCGCGATCATGCGCACCATGGGTGCATCTCGCGGAACCGTGCTGCGCGTCTTCCTGATCACGGGGGCGGCCATCGGCGTGTTCGGCACATTGGCGGGACTAGGCTTGGGCGTTCTCTTCGCCAACAACATCAAGTCGATCATGGCCACGCTGAACTGGATCACCGGCGCTAATCTCTGGGACCCGACCGTACGCTTCCTGAGCGATATCCCTTCTGTGATCGACTGGCGGGAAGTGGCGAGTGTCGTCGCGATGGCGCTGGTCCTGTCGCTGCTGGCGACGCTGTATCCGGCCTGGAAGGCGGCGAGGCTGGACCCGGTCCAGGCCTTGCGGATGGGTTGAGGCAGAAGAACCCGTGGCCATGCAACGCGAAACACCGACGCTCTTCCTCTCCCAGATCGAGCGCTATTATCCCCAGACCGACGCCCCACTCGAAATCCTCCGCAAGGCGGATTTCGCACTGTGGCCAGGCGAGCTCGTCGCGCTCGTCGCGCCGAGCGGGACCGGCAAATCGACGCTCCTCCATGTCGCCGGTCTGCTCGAGAAGCCGGATGGCGGCGAGGTCTTCGTCGGCGGAATCGCGACCAGCAAGCTGGACGACAAGGGCCGCACCCGGCTGCGCCGCACCGAGATCGGCTTTGTCTACCAGTTCCATCACTTGCTGCCCGAGTTCACGGCGCTCGAGAACGTCATGCTTCCGCAGCGCATTCGCGGTCTGCGGAAGCGGGAAGCCGAGGAGCGGGCGACTGAATTGCTCGCCTTTCTCGGGCTCGGCGAGCGGCTGGATCATCTCCCCGGCGAGCTTTCGGGCGGCGAGCAGCAGCGCGTCGCAATTGGGCGTGCGGTCGCCAATGCGCCGCGTCTGCTCCTTGCGGACGAGCCGACCGGCAATCTCGACCCCCACACCTCACTGCATGTCTTCAACACGCTGGTGGCCTTGGCTCGGGCTTCGGGTCTCGCGGCCCTGATTGCAACCCATAATCTCGACCTCGCCCGGCGGATGGACCGGCAGGTGACGATTCGGGACGGGCTGGTCGTTCCGCTGCGCTAGCTCGGATGCGCGGTTGCGCGCTATCGGGCGCTCCTGCGTTTTCCACGAGCCGGTGCCACCACGGCAAGGCCTGCAACCACGATCACGGCAATGCCGATCCAGGTCGCCGTCGATGGCAGATCGCCGAACATCGCATAACCCAGCCCGGTCGCGCCAAGCAGTTCGAGATAGACAAGCGGCGAAAGTGTGGAAACCGGCGCCAACCTGAAGGCACTGATCGTGAGCAGGTTGCTGGCAGCCGATAGCAGGCCCATCAGGAGGATCAGCAGAATCTCCTCGCGATTGGGCACCGTCCACTGGAACAGGACGAAAGGCGTCAGCAGCAGGATGCCGAAGACGAGCTGGATGGTCAGCGTCGCCAAGGGGGTGCTGTCCTGGGCGGTCGCCCGCGTCATCACCAGGTAGCACGCCATCAGCCCGCCCGACGTCAGCGCGATCAGCGTGCCGGAACTGCCGGCGGCGCCCGGCTTCACGATCAACATGGCGCCAATGAAGCCCAGAATGACGGCCGCCAGCTTTCGGCGATCGAGCCGCTCGCGCAGGACAATCACGGCCAGCAAGGTCGCTATGATCGGCGCAATGAAGTAGGCGCCCAGCGCGTCCGCAAGCGGAATGCGCGCAATCGCGGTGAAATAGAGCGTCATCGCGCCAACCAGGAAGGCGGTGCGCAGAAGTTGCGGCAGGATCTGGCTGCGGCCAATCAGCGGCCGCGCTGCGCGCGCCTGCACAAACAGCACGACAGGCAGCACGAAGCCGAGTGCTGTGACATAACGAGCCCAGCTCAGAAAGGCCGGGGAATGCGCACTGCTGAGATGCTTGCCAATCGCATCCGCACCGGGGATGAACAGCATCGATATCGCCATCAGGACGATGCCCAGCGCGGGGCTGCGAGCAATGTCGGAGGACGGCGCGCGCTCGTCTCGCTTGTTCGCCTCGGCGGGCTTTGAGCGGCGATTGACGACGGAAGCGCCGGAGGCGTCTGAACTTTGGTCCATGCGGCTCTCTAGCAGATTCCGCGACGCCAGCCGCGGAAGAACCTGAATGCGTCGACGGGAGCGCGCAGGCGGCCTACGCCAAAGGGTTAATCGCCATCCACCGCCATCAAGGGGATGTTAACCGCCATTCAGACGTCCAGAATGGAACTAACGCTGCGCGATTGACGAGAACAAAACAGGAATTATGATGGACATATAGAGAACATCTGGAGGTCAAGATGGTTTTAGCACGTAAGCTTGTCGTCGGAATGGTGGAGCTTGCCTCGCTCGGCCTCTTCCTTGGGATGATCTGGCTCTGGGCGGCGCTGCTCGCCGCCCCCAGCGTCTAAGCCATCCACAGCCGGCGGAAAGCCTCTCGACTGGACCCGTCGGCCCGCTCCATAAGGGCGAACGAGGTGACCCGATGAGTCGAGAGCAGGGCCGATCCCGCATTCTGTCCGAGGTGGGCTTCGTCCATCTCCACGTTCATTCGAGCTATTCCCTGCTCGAAGGGGCCATGACGGTCAGTACCCTGGCCAAGCTCGCCGCTGCGGACGGCCAGCCCGCTCTGGCCCTGACCGACAGCAACAACCTCTTCGGCGCACTCGAATTCTCCGAGAAGCTCGCTGGTGGCGGCATCCAGCCCATCGTCGGGGTCCAGCTCTCGGTCGATTTCGCCGACGAGGCGGATAGCGGCCGCCGGCCCGTTCAGGCGCAGGCCGTACCGCATATCGTGCTGCTTGCCATGTCCGAGGCAGGCTACGGCAATCTGATGAAGCTCGTCACCGAAGCATGCCTTGCAAGCGGAGGCGCCGGGCAGCCGATTTCGTCGCTCGAGAAACTGACGGCACATCATGACGGCGTGATCGCGTTGACCGGAGGTCCGGGCGGTCCGATCGACAGTGCACTGCGTGCCGGGCAGGTGGTCCAGGCTGGCGCGCGCCTGGCAAAGCTCGCCGAGATATTCGGCGACAGGCTCTATGTCGAGATCCAGCGCCATGGCCGTGATGGCGAGGCTGCCGTCGAGGCGCATCTGCTTAGGCTCGCCTATGATTCCGATCTCGCCATCGTCGCGACTAACGAGCCCTTCTTCGCCAAGGCCGGGGATTTCGAGGCGCACGATGCGCTGCTTGCCGTAGCCGAAGGGCGACTGGTCTCTGACGGCGAGCGCCGGCGTGTGACGCCAGGGCACTTCTTCGTCACTCGGTCCGAGATGAAGCGCCGCTTCGCCGATCTGCCGGAGGCGTTGGCTGCGACCGTCGAGATCGCGATGCGCTGCACCTGGCGCGTCACGACACGCAAGCCGATCCTGCCGCGTTTCGGCGAGGAGGGGCGCGACGAAGCAGAGGAACTCGAGGCCCAGGCGCGCGCCGGTCTGGCGGCTCGGCTGTCCAAGCACGGCCCGGCTGCGGGCTATACGGTCGGGGAATACGAGTCGCGGCTTGATTTCGAGCTTTCGATCATCAACCGTATGAAGTTCCCGGGCTACTTCCTCATCGTCTCGGACTTCATCAAATGGGCGAAGGACCAGGGCATCCCGGTTGGACCGGGACGCGGCTCCGGCGCGGGTTCGCTCGTTGCCTATGCGCTGACCATCACTGACGTCGATCCGCTCCGCTTCGGCCTGCTCTTCGAGCGCTTCCTCAACCCCGACCGCGTCTCGATGCCGGACTTCGACATCGACTTCTGCCAGAACCGGCGCGAAGAGGTGATCGACTACGTCAAGCGGCGCTATGGCGAGGAGCGCGTCGCGCAGATCATCACCTTCGGCACGCTGCTGGCGCGCGGCGTGCTGCGCGACGTCGGCCGCGTGCTGGAAATGCCCTATGGTCAGGTCGACAAGCTGACCAAGCTGGTGCCGCAGAACCCGGCAAAGCCGATCTCGCTGCCAGAGGCGATCGCCGGCGAGCCGAAGCTGCAGGCGGCTGCGGATGAAGAGCCGGTCGTGGCCCGTCTGCTCGAAATTGCCCAGAAACTGGAAGGGCTTCACCGCCACGCTTCGACTCACGCTGCAGGTGTCGTGATCGGCGATCGGCCGCTCGAGCAACTCGTCGCGCTCTCGGTCGATCCGCGCACCGGAATGCGCGTGACCCAGTTCAACATGAAATGGGTCGAGCAGGCCGGCCTGGTGAAGTTCGACTTCCTCGGCCTCAAGACCCTGACGACGCTGACCACCGCTGTCACGCTGATCGCCCAGCGCAACATCCAGATCGACCTCGCCAAGCTGCCCTTCGACGATCCGAAGAGCTACGAGATGCTGGCGCGCGGCGAGACGGTCGGCGTGTTCCAGGTTGAATCGGCGGGCATGCGCAAGGCCCTGGTCGAGATGAAGGCCGACCGCATCGAGGACCTGATCGCGCTGGTCGCCCTCTACCGGCCAGGTCCGATGGACAACATCCCGACCTATTGCCGCCGCAAGCTCGGCTTGGAGGACCCCACCTATCTCCATCCGAAGCTGGAGCCGATCCTGGCCGAGACGCATGGCATCATCGTCTACCAGGAGCAGGTCATGCAGGTGGCGCAGGCGCTCTCGGGTTATTCGCTCGGTGAGGCCGACTTGCTGCGCCGCGCCATGGGCAAGAAGATCAAGGCGGAGATGGACGCCCAGCGCGATCGTTTCGTGAAGGGCGCAGTCGAAGGCGGCATGACGAAGAGCATCGCCTCCGAAATCTTCGACCTGCTCGCGAAGTTCGCCGACTATGGCTTCAACAAGAGCCACGCCGCCGCCTACGCTGTCGTCGCGTTCCAGACCGCCTATCTCAAAGCGAATTTCCCGGTCGAGTTCCTCGCCGCGTCGATGACGCTCGACATGGGCAACACCGACAAGCTTTCGGAATTCCGGCGTGATGCCGAGCGCCTCGGCATCACGGTCGAACCGCCGTCGATCAACCGCTCGGGCGTCGAGTTCGACGTGGCCGATGGCGCGATCCGCTACGCGCTCGGCGCGATCAAGGGGGTAGGGCGCACGGCGGTCGAAGCCGTCGTCGTGGCGCGCAATTCAGACGGGCCGTTCCGCGATCTCGCCGATTTTGCTCGCCGCATCGACACCAAGCTCGTCAACCGCCGCACGATCGAGGCGTTGATCGCCGCTGGTGCGCTCGATCCGCTGGAGAAGGACCGCGCTCGTGCCATGGCGGCGATCGATGGCATGCTGGCGCTCTCGAACCGCACGCGCGAGGCGGCTGCGGGTGGCCAGTCCGAACTCTTTGGTGGGGGCTCCGTCGCGGAAGCCTTTCGCATTCCGCCGACCGAACCGTGGGCGCCGGCCGAGCGACTGCGGCGCGAACATGACGCCGTCGGTTTCTTCCTGTCGGGTCATCCGCTCGACGAGTACGAACATGTGCTGAAGCGGCTACGGGTTCAGCGCTTTGCCGATTTTGCCAAGACGGTCAGGGCAAACGGAACCTCCGTCGCCAAGGTTGCGGCCTCGGTCATCGACAGATCGGAACGGCGCACCAAGTCCGGCAACAAGATGGGCATCGTCAACCTGTCAGACCCCAGCGGGCAGTTCGAGGCGATCCTGTTTTCGGAAGGACTGCAGCGTCACCGCGATCTGCTGGAGCCGGGCCGGGCGCTGGTGTTGCGTCTCAGCGCGGTGCTCGATGGCGAGGATGTTCGACCACGCATCGAGGATGTCGAGGTTCTCGATGATCTGGCCGCTCGCCAGAAGCAGGATCTGCTGGTCTACTTGCGCGACGACAGGGCACTGGGCAGCATTGCGGAGCGTATTCGCGCGCGCGAAGGTGTCCGCGCCGAAGGCAAGATCGCGGTGATCATGATCCTCGATGACGGCGCGCAGGAGGTCGAGATCGAGCTGCCGGGCCGCTACCCGGTCAACCAGCAGATTGCCAACGCGGTACGGGCGGCGCCGGGCGTGGTCAGCGTCGAATTGCGCTGAGAAGCGGTGAGGGCAGTATGACAGCGCTGATTGTCGTCGATGTGCAGAACGATTTCTGCCTGGGCGGCTGTCTTGCCGTTCCTGGCGGAGATGAGATCATACCTGTGGTCAACGCGCTTGGCCGCCGCTTTCAAACGGTTGTGCTGACCCAGGACTGGCATCCGGCAGGGCACTCCTCCTTTGCCTCGCGCCATCCTGGCAGAAACCATTTCGAGAGTGTGACGATGGCCTACGGCGATCAGGTGCTTTGGCCTGATCACTGTATCCAGGGCACGCGAGGCGCTGAGTTTCATCCAGGCCTCGACCTGCCCCACGCGCAGGCCATCATCCGCAAGGGCTATCGCTCCGGAATCGACAGCTACTCCGGCTTTTTCGAGGCCGACCGTGTGACGCCCACAGGATTGGGTGGCTACCTCAAGGAGCGCGGCATCTCGCGGGTCGCCATCGTCGGGCTCGCCACCGATTTCTGCGTCAACTGGACGGCGCAGGATGCCGTTCGGAGCGGGCTGGAAACCTTTGTTGTCGAGGAGGCTTGCCGCGCGATCGATCTCAATGGCTCCCTGGCAAAGGCCTGGTCCGACATGGCGGCGCTTGGGGTTAGGCGGTTCGCCCCGCAGGAGTTACCAATGTGACGCAAGCAGATGTCGCGCTCGCAACGCCTGCTTGATCTGATCCAACTGCTGCGGCGCCATCGTCGCCCGGTCTGCGGCCGGCGGCTGGCTGACGAGCTCCGTGTCAGCACACGCACCCTCTACCGCGACATCGTCACCTTGCAGGGGCAAGGCGCGCCGAGCATGTCTGCACGCGCGTCGGAAGCCGTGAAAGCACCGTGACGCCTCGCTTGAGTTGAGTTGCCGCAAGACCGGACGTTGTCCGGTTCCTTGCGAAGCGATCGGGAGACGTGCCGCTGTCGAGCGCGGGCTCAAGCGCTGCGGATCGACCTCCGGTTGCGTGCTCCCTGCCATGACCGTTGCGCGATTGTCTTGACCTGCCTGCAAGGTTAGTCACGACCTTGGGGAAACGGGGCATGTATCGATCCGATGTCCATTGCTTGAGGGAAAGCCGTTATGTCGTTTCTTTTGAAGCCCTTTTGCGCGCTTGGCGCACTGGTTTCCGTTCTCTCTGCCGGCCCAGGCGCCTTGGCGCAGACCCAAGCCGACCAACTCGCGGTCGCCTATCAATCGGGCCGCAATCAACTCGGGATACTGGCCTACTGCAATGAGAAAGGTCACATCGGAGCTGATGTCGTCGAGATCCAGAAGAAGATGCTCGGCCTGATCCCGGCTCCTGCCGACAAGAGCGGCGGCGATGCCGCCGAAGCGCAGGGCAAGAAGGGTACGATCGCCATGATGGGCATCACTCAGGACATCGAGACCATAGCCAAGGCTCAAAACGCATCGGCCGCGACTTACTGCAAGCAGATTGGTGATGTTGTGAAGCAAGCGGGCGCAGCCCTGCCAAAATAGCCATCCTGGGTGACGGTTTCGGGCTATGGTCGCCGGGCTCGATGAGGCCAGCGAATTCGGCTTCCGGCTGAATCCGTCCCTGCTTGGGTGGTGAGGTCGATGGCGACGGGAGATGATCTGCGCCGTTTGGCATTGGCTCTGGACGGCACGGTCGAGGTTCCACATTTCGACCGTGCCGCATTCAAGGTCTCACGAATCTACGTCACTCTCGCTCCTGACGGTTGCAGCGCGAATTTCGGCTTCCTACCCGAGGAGCAGGAGTTCAGATGCATGATGGCTCCGGACGCCTTCAACCCTGTGCCGAATGCCTGGGGCAAGCGGGGTTGGACAACGGCCAATCTCTCCAGGCTCAGCCTGGCTGAACTTGCCGGTGCGCTCGAAGCGGCCTGGCGGCTTGGCGCGCAAGGAAAGCCACAGCGCCGATGATCCACTGCGGTGCGAGCCTTGCGTTGCCAGGCTTTCCCGTGTAAGGCGCAGGCCATCCCACATGGGGAGCATCGCCTCACTTCCGAGGCGTTCCGGTGACGAGGCAGTCCATGCCTTGTTCATTCGCACCCCAGAGGCTCAACCGGAAGGACGATCGAATCATGGCTCTGCCAGACTTTTCCATGCGCCAGTTGCTCGAGGCCGGCGCGCATTTCGGCCACCAGGCTCACCGCTGGAACCCGAAGATGTCGCCGTATATCTACGGCACCCGCAACAACATCCACATCCTCGACCTGTCGCAGTCGGTGCCGATGCTCTCGCGCGCCCTGCAGGCTGTCAGCGACACCGTGGCCCGCGGCGGCCGCGTCCTGTTCGTCGGCACCAAGCGCCAGGCGCAGGACTCGATTGCAGACGCCGCCAAGCGGTCGGCTCAGTACTACGTCAACTCCCGCTGGCTCGGCGGCATGCTGACCAACTGGAAGACCATCTCGGCCTCGATCCAGCGCCTGCGCAAGGTCGACGAGCTCCTCAATGGCGGCAGCACCGGCCTGACAAAGAAGGAGCGCCTGATGCTGGCGCGTGAGCGCGACAAGCTCGAGAAGGCGCTCGGCGGCATCAAGGACATGGGCGGCACGCCCGACATGATCTTCGTGATCGACACCAACAAGGAAGCGCTCGCGATCAAGGAGGCCCAGCGCCTCGGCATCCCGGTCGCCGCTATCGTCGACTCGAACTCGGATCCGGATGGCATCACCTTCCCGGTGCCGGCCAATGACGACGCCGGCCGCGCCATCCAGCTCTATTGCGACCTGATCGCCCGTTCGGCCATCGACGGCATCTCGCGTGCCTCGGGCGACCATGGCATCGACCTCGGCGCTGCCGAGGCGCCGATCGTTGAGACGGCGATCGTCGAGCCTGCCGCAGACGCAGCTCCGGCCTTCGAACTGCTGACCGCACCGCGCGGTGCACCGGACGACTTCATGAAGCTCTCCGGCATGGGCCCGGAGCTGGTTCAGAAGCTCAACGACGGCGGACTGTTCCACTTCTGGCAGTTTGCCGTGATGTCGCCGGCCGATGTCGCCAAGGTTGATGCTGAGCTGAAGCTCGGCGGCCGCATCGAGCGCGACGGCTGGGTTGCCCAGGCGCGCGATCTCGCCGAGGCCTGAGAGCAAGCTCAAGGCGGCGCGTCATCGGCGCGTCGCCTCGGCAGCGCAGCAATGCGCGGTGCATGAATGAAGTCACGCCGGCGGCCGGTCACGGAGCGTCGGCGTTTTCCCTTCGCGCTATGGCGCGCTCTGAAATCGAAGGACGTGCCGTTGGCCGCCAGCGTCGTTGCGCAGGCCCGGCACATGACAGCAAGGAACGACAGATGGCTGCGATCACCGCCGGCATGGTGAAGGAACTCCGCGACAAGACTGGCGCGGGCATGATGGATTGTAAGACCGCGCTGGCCGCGACCGACGGCAACATCGAGGCCGCCATCGACTGGCTCCGCACCAAGGGCCTGGCCAAGGCCGCCAAGAAGGCCGGCCGCGTTGCCGCTGAAGGCCTGGTCGCCGTGTCCGTGTCCGAGAACCGCGGCGTCGTCGCCGAGGTCAATTCCGAGACCGACTTCGTTGCGCGCAACCTTGAATTCCAGGCGCTGGCCCGCACGATCGCCGACGTCTCGCTGGAGCGCGGCGGCGACGTCGAGGCATTGCTCGCCCATCACTATCCGGGCGGCGGCACCGTCGCTGACGCCATCGCTAATGCCATCGCCACGATTGGTGAGAACATGACCCTGCGCCGTGTCGCCGAGGTCAAGGTCAGCGCCGGCGTCATCGGCCAGTACGTCCACGGTTCGGTTGCCGATGGCCTCGGCAAGATCGGCGTCATCGTCGGCCTCGAGACAACCGGCAAGGGCGAGGAACTTGCAGCGCTCGGGCGTCAGCTTGCCATGCACGTCGCCGCCACCAATCCGGTTGCGCTCGATCTCGCTTCGGTCGATCCGGCGATCCTGGAGCGCGAGAAGGCGATCCTGGCCGAGAAGAATGCCGGCAAGCCCGCCAATGTTCTCGAGAAGATCACCGAGAGCGGCCTGAAGAGCTACGCCAAGGAATACTGCCTGCTCGAGCAGGCCTATATCCATGACGGCTCGAAATCCGTCGCCCAGGTGCTGAAGGAAGCTGAGGGCAAGGTCGGTGCACCGGTCAAGCTGACGGGCTTCGCTCGCTTCGCGCTCGGTGAGGGCATCGAGAAGGAAGAGACCGATTTCGCCGCCGAAGTCGCCGCGGCCGGCGGCACGACCGGCTGAGAAGCCGGTTGATAGGATCTGAAAAAGGCCGCGCTCTGCGCGGCCTTTTTTGTAAGAAGACGATGTTGGTGCCGAATCGCGCCGTCCCAGCCATGGAGAAAGCCGGTGAGACCCAAACGCGTTCTTGTGAAGCTCTCCGGTGAAGCCCTTGCCGGGAAAGCAGGATCTGGCCTCGACGGCGCGACGCTGACTGCGCTCGCAGCCGATATCGCGAAGGCCGCGCATGAAGGCGTCGAGATTGCGATCGTCGTCGGCGGCGGCAATTTCTTTCGCGGCGTCCAGGGCTTGAACAAGGGCCTCGATCGGCCGAGCGCCGACTCGATCGGTATGCTCGGCACAGTGATGAACGCGCTCGCGCTCGAACATGCCATCGAGATCGCCGGCGCTCCCGCCCGCGCCATGTCGGCGGTGCCGATGCCCTCGCTCTGCGAGAGCTATGCACGCCGTCGCGCGCTCGATCATCTCAGCCATGGCAAGGTCGTTATCCTCGGCGGCGGCACGGGCAATCCCTATTTCACCACCGATACCGGGGCGGCCCTTCGCGCGGCCGAGCTCGACTGTCAGCAATTGCTGAAGGCGACGCAGGTCGACGGCGTCTATACCGCCGATCCGAAGAAGGATCCGAACGCCAAGCGCTATGAGAGCCTGACCCATGCCGAGGCGATCAGGCATGATCTCAAGGTGATGGACACGGCAGCCTTTGCGCTGGCGCGCGATGCCGGGCTGACCATTGTCGTGTTCTCGATCGCTGAAACGGGCGCGCTCGCGGCCGTTCTGCGCGGTGAGGGCAGGGCAACCTATGTGACGCCCTGACTGCCAGCCCCTCGCGGCTACCAGACTCAGTAGTTCGGCCAGATCCCCGGCGTCATCAACTCCAGCAGATGGCCGTCGGGATCACGGAAGTAGACGCTGTTTCCGCCGCGATCCCAGCTCATCCGGCCCTCAATATCGATTCCATGCTGCTGCAGCCGTTCTTCCCAGGCCGCGAGTTCGCTCGTGTCGATCGCGAAGCAGATATGCAACGGGCCACTGCCGTCATGCGGTGGAATATTGCCCTTGGCTGATGATTGGGTGAGGAGAGCTTGCCCCCGAAGGAAGAGCAGAAGGACGCTCGCTCCGCCGACATCGTAGGCGAACAGAGTCCGGGTCTTCAGCATCGGCTTCAACCCGAGCTTCGTCTCGTAGAACGCCTGCGCGCGATCGAGATCGTCGACATAGAGCGCAGTTTCGATGATGCGGTTCAGACGGGGCACGTGGCTGCTCCTCAAGGATCGATCCAGCCCGGCCCGTGACGTTGCGGCCGAGACTCGGCCTTCAAGCTAGGAAGCGACGCCTGATCTTGCCACCGTCCTGGAACGT
Source organism: Allobosea sp. LC85 (assembly GCF_000735605.1). Taxonomy (GTDB): domain Bacteria; phylum Pseudomonadota; class Alphaproteobacteria; order Rhizobiales; family Beijerinckiaceae; genus Allobosea. The sequence continues at coordinate 108,385 of NZ_JPKG01000034.1, read as the reverse complement.
CCGGCCCCATGCCCCGCCTGCATGCGGCGGTTTTTCCCTTGCAGATTGCGCCGGGAGGGTGCTGTTGGAACATGAAATCCTTGACCCTGAGCGGGGCCGCGGCCATGGTCGCGCCGGTTTTCGATTATCTGCAAGGTCTTGACTAAAATGGCCCAGACGACATTCGACCTCGCCGACGTGAAGCGTCGGATGCAAGGCGCGGTGCAATCCTTCAGGAGCGATCTCGCCTCCCTGCGCACCGGCCGCGCCTCCGCCAACGTTCTCGATCCGATCCAGGTCGAGGCGTATGGTGCGCGTACGCCATTGACCCAACTTGCCACTGTCAGCGTGCCTGAGGCGCGCCTGCTCAGTGTCCAGGTCTGGGACCGCAGCATGGTTCAGGCCGTCGAGAAGGCGATCCGCGAATCCGATCTCGGCCTCAACCCGCAGACCGAAGGGCAGGTGCTGCGCATCCGGATTCCGGAACTGAACGAGCAGCGCCGCAAGGAGATGGTCAAGGTCGCTCATAAATATGCCGAGGAATCCAAGATCGCAGTGCGCCATGTCCGCCGCGACGGGATCGACGTGATCAAGAAGCTCGAGAAGGACGGCCATCTGACCAAGGATGACGTGACGCGCGAGTCGGATCAGGTCCAGAAGGTCACAGACCAGCATATTGCCGAGATCGATCAGGCACTGGCGGCGAAGGAAAAGGAAATCCTGCACGTCTGATCCTGTCGCCCGGCGGGTTTGAGCCGCCGGCAATGGTCCGGGCCGCAACGCCGAAAGAGGCACGAGAATGTCAGCAGGCCAGCGTCCGGGTGTCCAGGCTGCAGGGCCCTCCCATGTCGCAGTGATCATGGACGGCAACGGGCGCTGGGCCCAGTTGCGCGGCCTGCCGCGACATGAGGGGCATCGGCGCGGGCTGGAAGCCTTGCGCCGTACCGTTAGGAACGCCAGCGATCTCGGCATCGAGATTTTGACCGTCTACAGTTTCTCGACGGAGAACTGGCGCCGGCCTGCTGCCGAAGTGTCGTTCCTGATGACGCTGCTCAAGCATTTCATCGAGAAGGATCTGACCGAACTCGGCGCGGCTGGTGTACGGGTCCGTGTCATTGGAGGCAGGAGCGATCTGGCGCCGGATCTGCGCCGTCTGGTCGAGCACGCCGAGGCGACCACGCGCAACAACACGGGAATGACGCTTGTTGTGGCCTTCAACTATGGCTCGCGCGACGAGATCATCCGAGCGACACGCCAACTGGCCTCGGATGTTGCGGCTGGCCGTATCGACGCAACCGCCATTGATGAGAGCAGCATGTCTGCGCGGCTCGATACCGCGGATCTGCCTGACCCCGAGCTCGTCATCCGCACGTCAGGTGAGACCCGGATCTCGAACTTCCTGCTTTGGCAGGCCGCCTATGCAGAGTTCGTCTTCACCCCGATACTCTGGCCGGATTTCGACCGCGCGGCACTGGAAGAAGCGCTGGCCGAGTATCGCCGCCGAGAGCGCCGGTTCGGCGGCGTGTCGGAACCATCCGGCCGCAATGTGGGCGTAGCGTGAGCGACCAACCTTCCGGCAGCCCGGCTGCCGGCCCGAGCGAATTGAAGCTGCGTATCGCATCCGCGCTGGTGCTGGCTGCGGGCATTATCGCCGTCACATTTGTCGGAGGCTGGCCGTTCAGACTCATCTGGGCGCTTGCTGCCGGGTTGGTGGCCTATGAATGGCTCGCGATCGTGAGCCGCCGGAATGCGGTGCCCGCAGGCATTGGCGTGACGATTGCCGGCCTGGCGCTCGGCTTCGCCCCGATCAGCCCAGTGGCGCTCGCCGGTGTTTCGGCCTTCGCGGCCCTCTTTGGGGCGCTCCTGACCCCGGTTCTCGAAAGGCGGAGCTGGCTGGAAGCCTGCGGCGTCGCCTACGCGCTCGCCTTTGCCCTGATCACGCCGGCGCTGCGCGCACTCCCGGACTTCGGGTTTGCCGTGATCATCTGGACCTTCGCAGTCTGCTGGCTGACCGATATTGCCGCCTATTTTACGGGTCGTGCTCTTGGTGGGCCGAAGCTGATGCCCGCGATCAGCCCGAAAAAGACCTGGTCCGGCGCACTCGGCGGAACCGCTGCCGGCGCGCTCGGTGGCTACGCCGTCTGGGCGTTGACCCCGGGAGCGGCGGCAGCCGCTGGTCCAGCCTTTGTGATCGCCGCCTCGCTTTTGGCCTCGATCGTGAGCCAAGCCGGCGATCTGTTTGAATCGGCCGTAAAGCGCCGCTTTGGCACCAAGGATTCAAGCAAGCTGATCCCCGGCCATGGTGGCTTTTTCGATCGGCTTGATGGCTACTGGGCCGTCTTGGTCCTTGTCGGTGCCGCACTGTTCCTGGCGCACCTGGAGTTCTGACGACGTCATGCGCCGTCTCGTCACTCTTCTTGGGGCCACGGGCTCCATTGGCCGATCGACGCGCGACGTCGTCTCGGAGAATCCTGATCGCCTGAAGATCGATGTCGTGGTTGGCGGCCGGGACGCCGCGGCCCTTGCCCAGGTTGCGCTCGAGACAGGTGCGCGCTTTGCCGCTCTGGCCGACGACGCCGGAGGCGACGCCCTGGCGCAGGCCCTGGCTGGCAGCGGTATCGGCAGCGGGGCTGGGCGGCAGGCCGTTCTCGATGCCGTCGCGATGCCGAGCGACATTGTGGTCAGCGCCATATCGGGAGCTGCCGGTCTGGAAGCGACCTTTGCAGCCTTGACGCCCGGCCGCGTGATTGCGCTCGCCAACAAGGAGAGCCTGGTTTGCGCCGGGGCTGCCGTAATGGCGCAGGCCAGGGCAGCGGGCGCGCGCATCCTTCCACTGGATTCGGAACATAATGCTCTCTTCCAGGCGCTTGGAGCCGAGCCGATCTCAGCGATCCGATCGATGACGCTGACGGCATCGGGTGGTCCGTTTCGCACCTGGTCGGCCGAACGAATTGCGGCGGCCAAACCGGAGCAGGCTCTGGCCCACCCTAATTACGCAATGGGCGCCAAGATCACGATCGACTCCGCCAGCATGATGAACAAGGGCCTCGAGCTGATCGAGGCCTGTTTCCTGTTCGGCCTGAACCATGATCAGCTCGATGTTCTGGTGCATCCCCAGCAGATCGTGCATGGCCTCGTCACCTTCCGCGATGGCTCGGTCAGTGCAGGCATGGCAGTTCCGGATATGCGGGTTGCTGCCGCGCATTGTCTCGGCGTCGATGGCCGGCTCGATGCGCCGGCCACGCGCTTCGTCGATCTCGTGACGACCGCGCCGCTGGCCTTCGAACGCCCTGATCTTGCCCGCTTTCCGGCGCTTGCTCTTGCGATGGCAGCGTTGGAGATCGGAGGCGCGGTGCCGGCCATCCTCAATGCCGCCAATGAAGTCGCGGTCGAGGCTTTTCTTGGCGGACGTATCGGCTTTCCCGGCATCCCGGCTCTCGTCGATGCCGTCTGTAGCGGGTTCGGTGGCAGCATCGCGGCGCCGGTCGATATTGAGGCTGCCCTTGCCATTGACCATGAGGCGAGAAACCGCGCCCGCCTCCTCTTGTCGAAGGGCACCTTCACTGTCACGTAAGGGGCAGGGATCGGGAGAATTTTATGGATATTGCAGCGACCGTCTGGAACTCGGGCAGCTTCCTGCTCGGCTATCTGGTGCCGTTCCTGTTTGTCCTGACCATCGTTGTATTCGTGCACGAGCTCGGACACTTCCTTGTCGGCCGCTGGTGCGGCGTCGACGTGAAAGTGTTCTCCATCGGCTTCGGCCGCGAGATTTTCGGCTTCGTTGACAAGCACGGCACGCGCTGGCGCTTTGCGCTGATCCCGCTTGGCGGCTATGTAAAATTCTCTGGCGATGCCGATCCCTCGAGTTCTGCGGCCGACAGCGCTGAAGTCGAGCGCATGACGGCGGAACAGCGCGCGCGTTCTTTCCCGGCTCAGTCGGTCGGCGAACGGGTGGCAATCGTCGCGGCTGGACCCATCGCCAATTTCCTGCTGGCCATCCTCATCTTTGCAGGAACCGTGTACGCCTTCGGCCGCCCGATCCTGACGCCGCGGGTCGAACAGGTGATTGCGGGCAAAGCGGCTGAGCGCGCAGGCCTGCTCGCCGGAGATATCGTCCTGACGATCGACGGCAAGCAGATCCGCAGCTTCGGCGACATGCAGAGAGCGGTCTCGACGCGTCCGAACGAGACCCTTTCGATGACGGTCGATCGCGCAGGCAGCATGCTGACGCTGCCGATCACGCCTGATCTCGTCGAAACGTCGACGGCCCTCGGCAAGCAGCGCGTCGGCATGATCGGGGTCCAGGCCTCCCGCCGCGCCGAGGACTGGACGACCCAGCATTTCAGCCTGGGTGAATCCGTAATGGTTGGTTTCACCGAGACCTGGTTCGTGGTCGACCGGACTTATGACTACCTGTCCAAGTTGGTCACCGGGCGTGAATCGACGGACCAGCTTTCGGGGCCGATCCGCATCGCTCAGGTTTCCGGGATGGTCGCTTCCAATGGAGGCCTGCTCGCGCTGATCAATCTTGCGGCGATTCTTTCGGTCTCGATCGGCCTGATGAACCTGTTGCCGGTTCCGATGCTCGATGGCGGACATCTGATGTTCTATGCGATCGAAGCCTTGCGCGGCCGCCCCTTGAGCGAGCGCGCCCAGGAAATCGGCTTTCGGGTCGGATTTGGGCTGGTGTTGATGCTGATGCTTTTCGTGACCTGGAATGACATCATCCACGTCCGCTCACTTCTTTGACGCCGGCTGGCAATAATGACCTGCGGCAAGATTCATTGCCGATAGCCGCGAAAATTGCGTCGAATCGGGCTCTTTGCTCAAGGCGCGTGGCCTCCTGGCAACGACGCGGTTAAAAATAATTTGTTAACGACAATGTTCGTTTGCACCTCGTCGGAAACTTTGTAGAAGCGATTGGTCTGCAATGTCGCCACGCACCTGCCCAAAGGCAGGTGTCCCCGGTTGGGGTGGTGACCTACTAAATGGAATAGGCGACCCGATGACGTCGACCCCAAAGAGCCGGTCTTTCAAAATGCGGCTCTCTCGATCAGTCGGACTTTCGGCCTTTATGTTGGCCGTTAGCGGTGGCGTTGTTTTTGCGCAGGCCGTGATTGTCCAAGGCAACCGCCGCGTCGATGCGGAGACCATTCGGTCCTATGCAGGGCAGGGTGGTCCGCAGGAGGTTCGGCAGAGCCTGATGGCGACCGGATTGTTTTCGAACGTGCAGGTTAGCCGTCGCGGCAATCAGACCGTAATCTCGGTTCACGAGAACGACACGATCAATCGCGTCGCTTTCGAAGGCAACAAGCGCCTCAAGAGCGAGGTTCTGCTGCAGCAGGTCGAATCGAAAGCGCGTGGCCCTCTGAGCCAGACGTTGATCGACTCCGACGTGCAGCGCCTGAGGGAGGTCTATCGCCGGGCCGGGTACGGCACCGCAACGATCTCCGGCCGCATCGCGCCGTTGCCCAACGGCCGTTCGGACGTGGTCTTTACCATCGCCGAGAGCGGCAAGACCGGCATCAAGGAAATCAATTTCGCGGGTAACGGCGCCTATTCGGCATCGCGCCTGCGCGGGTTGATGAGCTCGACGGAATCGAACTTCCTCAGCTTCATCAAGACCTCCGACGTCTATGATCCCGACCGTATCGCGTCCGATCTCGATCTGGTTCGTCGCTTCTACCTGAAGAACGGCTATGCCGACTTCCGCGTCGTTGCGAGCGACGCTCGCTTCGATGATGCCAAGGGTGGCTGGGTCATTGACGTCACGATCGATGAAGGGCCGCAATACAAGGTTGGCAATGTCGCGGTCGATTCGCAGCTCAGCGATATCGACTCGGCGACAATGCAAAGGCTCCTCGCGACATCGGCTGGCGATACCTACAATGCCGAGGCGGTCGAGAAGTCGCTCGTCAGCCTCACGACCGAGGTGTCGCGCCGTGGCCATCCATTTGCGCAGGTTCGCCCGCGCGGTGACCGCGATGCAGCTGGCCGCCTGATCGGCATTACCTATGTCGTGGAAGAAGGTCCGCGGGTCTATGTCGAGCGCATCAATGTGCGTGGCAACACGCGTACCCGCGACTATGTGGTCCGCCGCGAGCTCGACCTGGGCGAGGGCGATGCCTACAACAAGGTGATGGTTGATCGCGCCGAACGGCGCCTGAACAATCTCGGCTTCTTCAACAAGGTTCGCATCACCAACGAGCCGGGCAGCGCACCTGACCGGGTCGTCATGAACATCGACGTCGAGGACAAGGCCACAGGCTCCTTCTCGATCGCGGGCGGTTACTCGACGTCTGACGGTGTCATCGGCGAGGTGTCGCTGTCGGAATCCAACTTCCTCGGCCGCGGCCAATTCGTGAAGATTGCCGGTACGCTCGGTCAGCGGACCCAGGGCATCGATTTCTCGTTCACCGAGCCCTATTTCCTCGGTCGCCGTATCGCTGCCGGTATCGACCTGTTCTCGAAGTACAACGACAACTACAATATTGGTCGCTATGAAAGCCGCGTGACCGGCGGTCAGCTGCGTTTCACCTTCCCGATCACGGAAGAGTTTTCGATCACGCCGCGCTACTCGCTCTATACGACCGAGATCAAGATCCCGAATACGACGACCCGGCCGTATAATGACTGCTCGTTCCCGATCGACGGGATCACACCCGGAACTCCGGCTTCGGGGTTCGCAGCAACGCAGTCCTTCAACTGCTTGACCAACGGCGAAGCGACACTCGCGGTCAAGGAAGCGCGTGGCACGACGCTGACCTCCCTGGCGGGCGTGACGCTGAATTACAACTCGCTTGATAATTACCAGACGCCGCGCAACGGCTTCATTGCCGAATTGAAGCCGGAATTCGCCGGTCTCGGCGGTGACTCGAAGTTCCTTCGCGTCGCGGCGGATGCTCGCTACTACCGCGAGATCTACGACGATGTCGTCGGCTTCCTCCGGGTCCAGGGCGGTCACGTCCAGGCGACGGAGGGTACCCTGCGCATGGTCGATCACTATTTCCTCGGCCCGAGCCTGGTGCGTGGCTTCGCCCCGTCCGGCATTGGTCCGCGCGACGTGCTGAACGACCCGACGGCCAACGCTCTCGGCGGCTCGACCTATTTCGGTGGCTCGGTCGAAGTTCAGTTCCCGATTTGGGGTCTGCCGCGTGACCTTGGCTTACGCGGCGCGATCTTTGCCGATGCCGGTACGCTGTTCGATTATGATGGCGGCTCGAAGGTGATCACCAGCGCGATCCCGACGACGACAGGGGTTTGCCCGGTCGGATCCGATCCCCGGCAGTTCGCCGTCCCGAGCACGTCCATCTACCAGAGCAACGTGGCCTGCGTACGCGACAAGAACGTTCTCCGGTCTTCGGTCGGTGTAAGCTTGCTCTGGCAGTCGCCGCTCGGGCCTATCCGGTTCGACTATGCCTATGCCCTCACCAAGGATGATGGCGTGCGCGACCCGACGACCGGTGTCCGCTATGGCGGCGACCGCCTGCAGGCCTTCCGCTTCTCCGGCGGCACTCGCTTCTGACGCGGCGGGGCGGCAACGCCCCGCACGGACCCATTGCATGTCAGATCCTCAATTCTTCCCGATCGCGACCTCGCTAAGCTACGGCGAGGTCGCTGCCATTTCAGGGGTTGCTCTTCCCGATGGGGTGGAGTCCACGCGGCTCGTTACCGGAGCGGCCGCGCTCGAGGCCGCCGGGCCCGGCGACATCGCCTATATGGACAACCCCAAATATACGGATGCGCTGGCGGCGACGTCGGCGGGGCTGTGCCTCGTCTCTTCTCGCTTTGCCGCCCGCGTTCCCACGGGCACCGTCGCACTCGTCTCGCCCGCGCCCTACCATGCCTTTGCCAGGATCATGGCGCGCTTCTATCCCGAAGCACTCAAGCCTCGCTCGGTATTCGGCTCGCAAGGCGTCGCGCCGGGGGCTTTCGTCCACGCCACGGCAAGGATCGAGGATAACGTCACGATCGATCCGGGCGCCGTGGTCGGTCCCGGCGCCGAGATCGGCGCTGGTTCCGTGATCGCCTCGCATGCCGTGATCGGACCCCAGGTCCGCATCGGGCGTGATTGTGCGATCGGTGCCGGCAGCACCTTGCAATCGGCCTTGGTCGGAAACCGGGTCATCATTCACCCGGGTGTCCGGATCGGCCAGGACGGTTTTGGTTTCGCCATGAGCCCCAAGGGCCATATGAAAGTGCCGCAGATCGGGCGGGTCATCATCCAGGATGATGTCGAGATCGGCGCCAATAGCTGCATCGACCGGGGCGCCAGCCGCGATACCGTCATCGGTGAAGGCACCAAGATCGATAATCTTGTTCAGATCGGTCATAACTGCGTCATCGGCCGCCATTGCGTGATCGTTTCGCAGGTCGGCATTGCCGGCTCTTCGACCTTGGAAGATTTCGTCGTACTTGGTGGCCAGGTTGGCCTGGCCGGCCATCTGACGGTCGGGATGGGCGCACAGGTTGCCGCCCAAAGCGGCGTCACGGGCGACATCCCTCGAGGCGCGCGCTATGGCGGCTCTCCCGCGCAGCCGGCTCTCAGCTGGGCGCGCGAAACAGCGCTCCTCAAATCTCTTGTCGCAAAGCGCGGCAAGACCTCGGGTGGTTCGGAGAGCTGACGATACACGAGAGCGCGGGGCAGCCGTCGCAGGGCGTACGAAGAACGGGGCCTTGTGTCGAATTCGCTTGATCGTTCGGTACGATTTCCGGCAAACGGGCATAGAAGCTGACAGGACCTCGGCACCAGCCGTAAGGTCCTGTTCCGGCATCGGTTTAAACGATACAACTTTGCGGGCGAAGCCGGCAGGCCTGCGCGGGAGACGGGAGAGCATGACCGACGCGACGACATCGCTGGGTGTGGCCGATATTCAGAAGATCATGGCCTGCATTCCCCACCGCTATCCGTTTCTTCTCGTCGACCGTGTCATCGAGATGAATGGCGACGAGTCTGGCATTGGCATCAAGAACGTCACCGCCAACGAGCCCCAGTTCACCGGTCATTTTCCGGGCCGTCCGGTCTTTCCAGGCGTGTTGATGATCGAGGCCATGGCGCAGACCGCCGGCGTGCTTGTCGTCAGCGCGCGCGGCATCGATGAGGAAGCGGTGCAGTCCGTCCTCTTCACCACGATCGACAAGGCCAAGTTCCGCAAGCCGGTCGTGCCGGGCGATACCTTGCGTTTTCACCTCACCAAGGTCGCGCGCAAGCGCAATATCTGGTTCTACCGCGGTGAGGCGAAGGTCGACGGCGTGCTCGTCGCCGAGGCCGAGATCTCCGCGATGGTGGCGTAAGCCCGCCGCCTTCCGTCGAAATCAGGACAGATCTTACATGAGTGCGACTATCCATCCGATGTCGGTCGTCGATCCGGCTGCGCAGCTGGGCGAGGGGGTCGTTATCGGTCCATTCTGCACGGTCGGCCCCAATGTCGTTCTCGGGGACGGTGTGGAACTGGTCAGCCATGCCGCGATCGCTGGCCGAACCACGATCGGACCGCGTACCAGAATCTACCCCTTCGCCTCCATCGGCCATCCGCCGCAGGACCTCAAATATCACGGCGAGCCGTCGACGCTGACGATTGGCGCGGATTGCATGATCCGCGAAGGCGTGACCATGAATCCGGGCACCGAAGGCGGCGGCATGAAGACCGTCGTCGGCGATCGCTGCCTGTTCCTTGCCAATTCGCATGTCGCGCACGACAACGAGATCGGCAACAACGTCATCTTTTCGAACAACGTGATGAGCGCCGGCCATGTCAAGGTTGGCGACTATGTCATCGTCAGTGGCGGGACCGGGCTCCATCAATTCGTACGCATCGGGGAGCATGCGTTCATCGGCGGCGGCGCTGGCGTGATGAATGATGTCATACCCTTCGGCATGGTGCGGGATAATCCTGCGCATCTGGCCGGGCTCAATCTGGTCGGGCTGAAGCGGCGTGGTTTCTCGCGCGAGCAGATTCATGAGCTGCGTCGCGCCTATCGCCTGCTCTTTGCCGATGAAGGCACCCTGGCCGAGCGTGTCGAGGATGTGGCGGCGGAATTTGCCTCGCACCCGCTGATGCTCGAGATCCTCGATTTCATCCGCTCGGGCAGCGACCGCGCCATCTGCATTCCGCGCGACGTCAACGCGCCCGACCGGTGAGCACGGGCAGCGACGCAGCGACTGGCGCCTTTCCTCTCGCCATCATCGCCGGAGGCGGCGAATACCCGCCGCACCTGGCCCGTCTGGCGACGGCGCGAGGGCACCAGCTCTACATCGCGGCGATCGACGGCGCAGCCAACCCGAGCGATTTCGACCCTGAATCCTCGCGTGTCTATCGCCTGGGGCAGCTCGGGCGACTGCTCGACGAACTCAAGCGACGCGGGATCGTCGACATCGTCATGATCGGCGCGTTGCCGCGGCCGAGCTTTGGCTCGCTGATGCCTGAGCCTTCGACGCTGAAGTACCTGCCTCACTTCGCTCGCGCCTTTCGCGGCGGAGACGATCATTTGCTCAAGGGCGTGGTCCAGTTCTTCGAGGGGCGGGGTTTTCGCGTTCACGGTCCAGCCGAGATCGCTCCGGGCTTGACCGCGCCGCTCGGTCCACTGGGGCGCCGCAGCGCCTCCGCGGTGGCGCGCGATGGCATCGAACATGGCTTCTCCTTGCTGGCGGCTTTGTCGCCCTTCGATGTCGGTCAGGCCGCGATCGTTGCGGATCACCGTATCGTAGCGATTGAGGCTGCGGAGGGCACCGATGCCATGATCAGGCGCGTCGCCGATCTTGTCAGCGCAGGGCGCCTCAAGATCGACAAGGGCGATGGCGTTCTGGTCAAGGCCCCCAAGGATGGCCAGGACCTGCGCGTCGACATGCCGGCCGTCGGACCTGAAACCCTGCGGAACGCGGCCAGGGCCGGACTCTCCGGCATCGCGCTACGCGCCGGCAACGTGCTTGTCGGAGACAGCGCCCGGCTTGGCGCACTGGCCGACGAGCTTGGCCTGTTCGTCGAGGGCGTCGCGTGAGCCGGCCCTTCCGGCTCGCCATCATTGCGGGCGAGGCGTCTGGCGACGCTCTGGCGCTACGTTTTCTCACCGCCCTGCGGCAGCGGTTGGGTGATCGCCCTCTCGAGATCGTGGGTGTCGGCGGCGAGAGCCTGATCGCGCAGGGGCTGCAGCCGCTCTTTCCCCAATCCGATATCGCGGTGATGGGGTTTGGTCCGGTCTTGGCGAGACTACCCCTGCTGCTCCGGCGCATGTCCGATGGCGCCAAAGGCGTCGTTGCCTTCGCGCCTGATCTGCTGCTCACCATCGACAGCCCGGATTTCTCGCTGCGTGTCGCGCAAAAGGTTCGGCGGGCATCGCCAGGGATTCCGATTGCGCATTGGGTTTGCCCCAGCGTCTGGGCCTGGCGTTCGGGCCGCGCCCGCAGGATGGCGCCCCATGTCGATCGCATCCTGGCGCTGCTGCCCTTCGAGCCGGCCGCGCTCGAAAGGCTGGGAGGCCCGAAGACGATCTATGTCGGTCACCCCTTGATCGAGCGGCTCGCCGAGTTGCGGCCAAACGACGAGGAGCAGGCGCGGCGCAACGACCCCTCAACGCCCAGCATCCTCGTCCTCCCCGGCAGCCGTCGTTCGGAAATCAACCACCTCATGCCGGCTTTCGGCGAGACGGTCTCACTGATCGCGGACAAGGTACCCGGCGCGCGCTTTGTGCTGCCGGCCGTGCCGCATCTTCGCGGCATGATTGAAGAGGCTGCCTCGACCTGGCCGGTGAAGCCACATCTCGTCGATGGCGAAGACGCCAAGCTCGCAGCTTTTCGCACAGCGCGCGCAGCACTCGCGGCCTCCGGGACAGTGACACTCGAACTTGCCCTGGCACAGGTGCCACTGGTCGCAGCCTATCGCGGCGCGGCCTGGGAAGCGATGCTGGCGCGCAGGCTGATCAAGCTGTCGACGGTGATCCTGCCCAATCTGGTTGTCGGCGCGCGCATCGTTCCCGAGTTCATCCAGGATGATGCTTCGCCCGAAGTACTCAGTGCAGCCTTGCTGGCGGTCCTGGGCGACGGCCCTGCGCGCAGCGCCCAGCTTGCCGGATTCGCTGATGTCGAGCGCATCATGAAATCGGCCGGAGCGAGCCCGGCCGAGAACGCGGTCCATGCCGCTCTGGGGCTGCTGGCGGCCTGATCAGCTCGGTGCAGCACTCATTCGAGCGCCGCACCGGATGCCTTGGCGATGGGCCCCCATTTCGCGAATTCGACCTTGACGTGTTCACCCAGGGCCTCGGGCGTCGAGCCGACGATGACGGCGCTGACATCGTTCAGGCGTTGCTTCACATTGGGGTCGGTCAGGGCCTTGTTGGCCTCGGTGTTGAGGCGTTCAACGACCGCCCTTGGCATATTGGCCGGACCGAACAATGCGTTCCACGTATAGGTTTCGTAGCCGGCAAGACCACCTTCGGCGATGGTCGGTATCTCCGGGAATGATGGCACGCGCTCCTTCGTGGTGACGCCGATTGCACGGAGCTGGCCGCTGCGAATGAACTGCGCGGAGGAGGGCAGGTTATCGAACATGATCGGCACAGCGCCCGCCACGACATCGTTGAGTGCCGGACCGGCGCCGCGATAGGGGACGTGGTTCATGCTCACGCCGCCGAGCGACTTGAAGAGCTCTCCCGAAAGATGCAGTGGCGTGCCCACACCTGATGAGGCGTAGGAGTACTTGCCGGGATTGTCCTTCAGGACCCTGATGACCTCCTGGACCGTCTTGGCCGGAAAGCTCGGATGCACGACCATGACATTGGGCACGACGGCCAGCAGGGAGATCGGCGTGAAATCCTTGACCGGATCGAATGTCACCACCTTGAGGATCGCGGGATTGAGGGCATGGGTCGAGATCGTGCCCATCAGGATCGTGTAGCCGTCGGGTGCAGCGCGGGCGACCGCGGTCGAGCCGACATTGCCGCCTGCGCCGGCGCGGTTCTCGATCACCACTTGCTGGCCGAGCGACTCCGCCATCTTCGCCCCGACGAGGCGGGCGACGATATCTGTCGAGCCGCCGGCGGCGAAGGGCACGACGAGCATGATCGGCCGGGTCGGGAAGTTCTGGGCCCGCGCGGGCAAGCTGCCGGCCACGAGGGCGGATGCCCCGGCCCCAGCCATGAAAGCGCGGCGGTTCGGTGTCATGAGGCGGTCCATCTGGCGTTTCCCATCATTGCTCTGCGGACGGCAGATTATGGCGGCGCACCATATGATAAACCCCACCGGATTGTTAAATCCGGTGGGGTTCGACCTTCGTCATGAAGGCTGTGTCAGGTCGTTCTCAGCGGCGGCCGATCGGCGTGTAATCGCGCTTCGGCGAGCCGGTATAGAGCTGGCGCGGGCGGCCGATCCGCTGGGACGGATCCTCGATCATTTCCTTCCACTGCGCGATCCAGCCGACGGTGCGGGCGAGAGCGAAGAGCGCGGTGAACATCGAGGTTGGGAAGCCCATCGCCTTCAGGGTGATGCCCGAATAGAAGTCGATGTTCGGATAGAGCTTCTTCTCGATGAAGTAGCTGTCGCTGAGCGCGATGCGCTCGAGCTCGATCGCGACGTCGAGCAGCGGGTCGTCCTTGATGCCGAGCTCGTTCAGCACTTCATGCGACGTCTTCTGCATGATCTTGGCGCGCGGATCGTAGTTCTTGTAGACGCGGTGCCCGAAACCCATCAGGCGGAACGGATCGTTCTTGTCCTTCGCCTTGGCGATGTATTTCGGGATGTTGTCGACCGAGCCGATCTCCTCAAGCATCTTGAGGGCTGCCTCGTTGGCGCCGCCATGCGCGGGGCCCCAGAGGCAGGCGATGCCGGCTGCGATGCAGGCGAAGGGATTGGCGCCCGAGGAACCGGCGAGACGCACCGTAGAGGTCGAGGCGTTCTGCTCATGGTCGGCGTGCAGGATGAAGATGCGGTCAAGCGCGCGCGACAGCACCGGATTGACCTTGTACTCCTCTGCCGGCACCGCGAAGCACATGCGCAGGAAATTCGAGGTGTAGTCCAGCGAGTTCAGCGGATACACGAAAGGCTGGCCGATCGTGTACTTGTAGGCCATCGCGGCCAGCGTCGGCAGCTTGGCGATCATCCGCATCGACGCGATCATGCGCTGCTGCGGGTCCGAGATGTCGGTCGAGTCGTGATAGAAGGCCGACATCGCGCCGACCGAGGCCACCAGCACCGCCATCGGATGCGCGTCGCGGCGGAAGCCCTGGAAGAAGCGGGCCATCTGCTCGTGCACCATGGTGTGGCGCGTCACGCGGTAGTCGAAATCCGCCTTCTGTGCCGCCGTCGGCAGATCGCCGTAAAGCAGGAGATAGCAGGTTTCGAGAAAGTCGCCATGCTCGGCAAGCTGCTCGATCGGGTAGCCACGATGGAGCAGAACGCCCTCGTCGCCGTCGATATAGGTGATCTCCGACTCGCAGCTCGCGGTCGAGGTGAAGCCGGGATCATAGGTGAACATCCCGGTTTGTGCGTAGAGCTTGCTGATATCGATGACGGAAGGGCCGATCGATCCGGTCTTGACCGTCAGGTCGACGGTCTTGCCGCCCACACTCAGCTGGCTGTTGGTTCCGCTCATCGATACCGATCCTTTCAGGCTCGCTGCTGATCAATCTTCGTTCCATCCGAGCCGGCACGAAAGGATACCGGAGCGGCAATCATCCCCCGAGTGGCTCTGCGTAACGGCCATGTGACGGGATTGCTGGCACGGGAAGGTACATCCGACTGATATTAAAGCAATATTCATACCGGGGCGCCGCTTCGGACGCCCCCGGCATATGCGGCGTCACTAGCCCATTTGCCCCAGGGGTTCAACCAATCACAAAGGCGGGGCTGCCCCGCCTTTGATCACGTTTGATCGCCTAGGCGAGCGAGCGTTTCCTCGCGGCCGAGCACCGCCATCACATCGAACAGACCGGGCGACTGGCTGCGCCCGGTGAGGGCGGCCCGCAGCGGCTGCGCCACCTGTCCAAGCTTGAGTGCCTGCTCCTCGGCGAAGGAGCGGACCGCGGCCTCGAGTGGTGCCGGCGCCCAGTCGTTCACTGCGGCAAGCTTCTCTGCCAGGTCGGGCATGCGCTGGCGTGCGCCATCGTCCAGCAGCGTCGCCGCCTTTTGATCGAGGGCGAGCGGACGCTTGGCGAAGAGATAGGAGGCGCTGTCGAGCAGCTCGATCAGTGTCTTGGCACGCTCCTTCAGTCCCGGCATCGCTGCAAGCAGCTTGGCTTCGAGAGTCGGATCGAGCTCCGGACCGAGGCCGTGCGCGGGGCCGATTTCTGGGAGGATCCCCTTTAGTGCATCGAGCAGGTCACGATCATTGGCCTGACGCATGTAGAGCCCGTTCAGGCTCTCCAGCTTGGCGTAGTCGAAGCGAGCCGGCGAGCGGCCGATCGAGGAAAGATTGAACAGCGAGACCATCTCCTGCGTCGAGAAGATTTCCTGGTCGCCATGGCTCCAGCCGAGACGGAGCAGGTAGTTGCGCAGGGCCACCGGCAGATAGCCCATGGAGCGATAGGCATCGACGCCAAGCGCGCCATGACGTTTGGAGAGCTTCGCGCCGTCCGCCCCGTGGATCAGCGGGATATGCGACATGCTTGGCACCCGCCAGCCCATCGCCTGGTAGATCTGGGTCTGACGGGCGGCGTTGGTGAGATGGTCGTCACCACGGATGACATGGGTCACCGCCATGTCATGGTCGTCCACGACGACAGCGAGCATATAGGTCGGGTTGCCGTCGGAGCGCAGCAGCACGAGGTCGTCGAGATTCTCGTTCTGCCAGACGACGCGGCCCTGCACCTCGTCCTCGACCACAGTCTCGCCGGTCTGCGGCGCGCGCAGGCGGATGACCGGCTTCACGCCCGCCGGAGCGGTCGCCGGATCGCGGTCGCGCCAGCGTCCGTCATAGCGCATGGGACGGCCCTCAGCGCGCGCCTTTTCGCGCATCTCCTCGAGTTCCTGGGGCGTCGCATAGCAATAATAGGCCTTGCCCGCCGCGAGCATCTGCTCGGCGACCTCGCGATGCCGGGCCGCACGGGCGAACTGGTAGACGGTCTCGCCGTCCCAATCGAGGCCGAGCCAGGACAGACCGTCGAGAATCGCCGCGATGGCCGGCTCGGTCGAGCGTTCGCGGTCGGTGTCCTCGATGCGCAGCAGCATCTTGCCGCCATGGCGACGGGCATAAAGCCAGTTGAACAGCGCGGTACGCGCGCCGCCGATATGCAGGAATCCGGTTGGAGACGGCGCGAAGCGCGTAACGACCGCATCACTCATGAAAGGCAGGCTCCGGCAGGACGGAAAATGAGGCCGACAGAGCGGCAGAGGAACGAGACGTCGATGGGACATGACAACCGACGCGGCCCCTGTAACATGCTGATGGGGCCGACGTTAAGCGCAAGATCGCATCCGGATGGCTGCCGGAGGAACGGCCTATGCCCGAGGCGCCGCCAGACTCGAGCCGGCTTCGCGGTGCGCGTGTTCGCGCCGTACCACTCCGCATACCGAAGATGCGGTTTCAGGACGCTGCCATTCGATTGCTTCTCGCCGAATGGCGCACGCGTCTCGTGGGCGCGATCGCGATCGAGGCCGGACGCAGGCGGCTGTTTCTCTGGCTGCCGGTGCTGATGGGAGCCGGTATCCTGCTCTATTTCGCGGCTGACCGCGAGCCATCCCCCTGGGTCCCGCTCTCCGGCTTTGGCATCTCCGCTGTGATGGCTGCGCTGTCGCGCCCGCGGCGCTCGGTCATGCTGGTTTGCGTCGCCCTTGCTGCCATTTTCGCTGGATTCGGTGCCGCGGCCTGGCGCACGGCGACGATCGCAGCACCGATGCTCGATCGGACACGCGTGGGACAGCTCACCGGCTTTGTCGAATCGGTCGAGACACGTGATGTCGGCGCACGCCTTGTGATCCTGGTGACCGGCATTGCCGGGGTGGAGCCTGAGCGCCTGCCGCAGCGGGTTCGCGTCAATGTCAGGGGTGGCTCGGTTTCGCCGGGTGATCATATTGCCGCTGTCGCGCGCCTCCTGCCGCCGCCCGGTCCAGTGCGCCCGGGTGGCTACGATTTCGGGCGCGACGCCTTCTTCCGAGGACTTGGCGCGGTCGGTACCATTCCCGGAAAGATCACGCTCGCCCCACCGCCCTCGCAGCCGCCGCTCGAGCTTCAGATTCGCGCGATGGTCGACCGGGCGCGCAATGCCCTGACGGAGCGCATCGCCGGAATCGGGGGAGGGCAGGCCGGCGCGATGGCGGCGTCGCTGGTCACCGGCAAGCGAGGCCTCATCACAGAGGCCACCAATATCGATCTGCGCGCGGCCGGCATCTACCATATCATCTCGATCTCCGGCCTTCACATGGTGCTGGCCGCCGGTACGATCTTCGGCCTGGTCCGTGGCCTGCTGGCGCTGTCGCAAACGCTGGCATTGCGCTGGCCGGTGAAGAAGCTCGCCGCTCTTGCCGCGATGCTCGGCGCCACGGCCTATTGCATCTTCTCGGGAGCCGAGGTCGCGACGGTGCGCTCGCTGATCATGACGTTGGTCATGCTCGGTGCGATCCTCGTCGATCGCCCGGCGCTCAGCATGCGCAACCTGGCTCTTGCCGCGATGATCGTTCTGCTGCGCGAGCCTGACGCGCTGCTCGGTCCGAGCTTCCAGATGTCCTTTGGTGCTGTCGCGGCACTGATCGCCTTCGCCGAGCGCTGGGAGGATCGCGGCCATACCGAAGCGCCAGCGAACCTGCCTTGGCCGCTACGGCCGATCTGGATCGCGGTGGTCGGGCTCACGGTCACGACCCTGCTGGCGACGGTAGCAACCGCGCCTTTCGGTGCCTATCACTTCCAGACCTTCAACCCCTTCGGCCTGCTCGGCAATGCGCTCGCCTTGCCCTTCGTTTCACTGATCGTCATGCCTGCCGCAGTCTTCGGCGTGCTCGCCTATCCCTTCGGCTTGGATTGGCTGGCTTGGGCGCTGATGGGAGCCGCTTCGGACTATGTGCTGCAGTTGGCGCGCTGGGTTGCGGGTTTCGATCACTCCGCGGTGATCATTCCTGCGTTCGGGACGGCGGCGCTCGCATGCTTTGCCGCCGCGCTTCTCTGGATCACCCTCTGGACGACACCGCTGCGCTTCCTGGCAGCCGTCCCCCTGGTCGCGGGACTGCTCGTGGCGGCAAAACCCGAGAGGCCCGATATCCTGATTGAACGCGATGGTTCCGGCATCCTGGTCCGCGGCGTCGACAATCGCATGACCCTGGCCGGTCAACCGAGCCGCTTCGTGCTGCAACAATGGCTGAACGCAGATGGCGATAATCGCCGGCCTGACGACAACAGCCTGCGGGACGGCGCAGCCTGCGACACGCTGGGTTGCGTCGTCCGCAGCAAGGATGGACGGAGCGTCGCCTATGCACGAGATCGCCTGGCCATCGTCGAGGACTGCCGGCGCGCCGATCTCGTCATCACGCCGATCCCCTGGACCGCCCCTTGCGCAGCACGGTTGATTGACCGCCTGGCATTGGCGCGCGATGGCGCGACGGCCCTTGTCAGCCACAATGGCGGCTGGCGCACCCATCTATCCGAGCAGGATGGCGTTGACCGCCCCTGGAGCCGCAAGCGGGTGCGGTCTGCCACCACTCAGCCGGAACCTTCGCCGGCACTGCCGCCTGTGGCAGTGGAAGATCTCGAGCCGCTTCAGTAGCGCCGCATCAGGTTGACCAGGCGGCCCTGAATCTTGACACGGTCGGGTCCGAGCACCCTTGTTTCATAGGCAGGATTGGCGGCTTCGAGAGCGATCGAGGAGCCGCGCTTGCGCAGTCGCTTCAGCGTCGCCTCTTCGTCATCGATCAGCGCCACGACAATATCGCCGGTATTGGCCGTGTCCTGACGTTTGATCACCACCGTATCACCGTCGAGAATACCGGCTTCCACCATCGAGTCGCCGCGAACCTCGAGAGCAAAATGTTCGCCGGGGCCAAGCATGTCGGCAGGCAGCGCCACACTATGGCTGCGGTTTTGGATGGCGGAAATCGGTGTACCGGCGGCAATCCGCCCCATGACCGGAATCGCGACTGTGGAGCGCACATCCTCTTCCGGTGGCGGCGCGATCGGCCGGACCTTGCCAAGGCCACCCTGGACGACCGAAGGACTGAACCGTCCGCGCGTCGCCTGAGGGCCACCCGCACCCTCGGGCAGCTTAATGATCTCGAGCGCTCGAGCTCGGTTCGGAAGGCGGCGAATGAAGCCGCGCTCCTCCAGCGCCATGATCAGGCGATGGATACCGGACTTGGAGCGCAGATCGAGCGCGTCCTTCATCTCGTCAAAGGAGGGCGGCACCCCTGTCTCGCGCAGGCGTTCCTGGATGAAACGAAGCAGTTCGAACTGTTTGCGTGTCAGCATGGTCCCCGCCGGCGCCCTTTGCACGGAATCGAAACAAAGCACGAACACCATACAGGTTCGCGTTGTGTTCCGCAAGCACGCTCAACGCAGGCGGAGAATCCGGCAGCCGTCACCTTTATTTGCCGGCACAGCAAAAGCCTCACGGATCAGTAGCGCGTCTGCGCGGGCAAGAGTGGCCAGCATCGACGAATCCTGCTTGGCGAACGGCGTTGCCAGCCAACCCTCAGGGGTGAGGGTCAGTTGGGATCTCATATAGTCCCGCCGCTCATCATTTGCCGGCAAATCTCTTCCGACGATCGCAGGTTCGCTGAGCTCGCGTTCCGGTTCCGGCACACCGAGCAGGGCCCTGAGCAGCGGCACGACGAAGAGATGCCCGCAGACGATGGAGGCGACGGGGTTCCCGGGCAGGCCGAGAGCAACCATGCGGCCGAGGCGGCCCATCATCATCGGCTTGCCCGGCCGCATGGCGATCTTCCAGAAACCGAGCGCCATGCCTTGCCCGATCAGCGCTGCCTGGACGAGGTCGTGTTCGCCCACCGAGGCTCCCCCCAGCGTGATCAGAACATCGGCGTCAGCCTTGCGTGCCCGGCCAATCTTGTCGGCCAGGTCGGCATGATCATCGCGGGCGATCCCGAGATCGAGCGCTATGCCGCCGGTCTGCTCGACCAGCGCGGCGAGCGCAAAACTGTTGGACGCGACGATCTGGTCGGGCCCGACCGGCTCGCCCGGCTGGACCAGTTCGTCGCCGGTCGCGAGGATGGCGACCAGTGGCTTGCGACGGACGGCGAGTGTGGGGTGGCCCATTGCCGCAGCGAGGCCGAGGCTCGCACTGTCGAGCCGGCTGCCGGCAAGAAGCAGCACCTCGCCCTCGCGAAAGTCCAATCCCGCCTGACGAACGAACTTGCCGCGCTCGGCGCCCTCGCGCACGCGAATCGTCGTGCTGCCGACGCCGTCGGCATTCTCCTGGATCAGGATCGTGTCGGCGCCGTCCGGAACCGGAGCGCCCGTGAAGATGCGGACCGCCTCGTTGGAGCGGACCATCCCTGAGAAGGAACGCCCGGCAGCCGATTCCCCGATGACCCGTAATTCATTTGCCGGCGCAAGATCGTCCGCGCGAACTGCGTATCCGTCCATTGCGGAGTTGGCGAAGGGGGGCTGAGTCCGAAGCGCCTGCAGATCGGCAGCGAGCACGCGCCCTGCGCAATGGGCCAGCGGCAGGGGTTCGGATGGTGTCGGAGCCGGAACGCTGTCGATCAGCGCCTTCAGGGCGACGGGAACGGGCGTGAGGCTCATCGCACCGTTTCCGGAAGATCAAAGGTGCCGGATTTTCCGCCGGACTTATGGACGAGCCTGATGCCCTCGATCCGCATCGCCCGGTCGACCGCCTTGACCATATCGTAGACCGTGAGACAGGCGACGCCGACGGCGGTCAACGCCTCCATCTCGACGCCGGTCTGCCCCTTCATCTTGACCTCTGCGCTCACGCGCACCCCAGGCAATGCCTCGTCCAGGGTGAGGTCGACGCTGATCTTGCTGATCAGCAGAGGGTGACAGAGCGGGATCAGTTCATGCGTGCGCTTGGCGGCCATGATTCCGGCCAGGCGCGCTGTGCCAAGCACATCGCCCTTCTTGGCGTCGCCATCGCGCACGATCGCCAGGGTCGCGGGCTGCATGACGACAAAGCCCTCGGCGACGGCAACGCGCGAGGTCTCCTCCTTGTCGCCGACATCGACCATATGGGCCTGGCCGCTGGCGTCGAGATGGCTGAGTTTGCTCATGCTGCGCTACGCGCAGAACCGGTCAGGAGATCGCGGGTCGCAGCGGCGACATCGTCTTGTCGCATCAGGCTCTCGCCGACGAGGAAGGTGTTGACGCCGGCGCGCTGCAACCGTGCGATGTCGGCATGGCTGAAAATACCGCTCTCGCCAACGATGATGCGGTCGGCGGGCACGCGCGGTGCCAGTCGTTCGGTGACGGCGAGGTCTACGGCAAAGCTGCGCAGGTCGCGATTGTTGATGCCAAGCAGGTGGCCGTCGAGCTCGAGTGCACGATCGAGCTCGGCTTCGTTATGAACCTCGACCAGCACGTCGATGCCGAGTGACTTTGCCGTCTCGTTCAGTGTGCGGGCTGTCTCATCATCGACGCCAGCCATGATGATCAGGATACAGTCGGCCCCCCAGGCGCGAGCCTCGAAGACCTGATAGGGGTCGTAGAGGAAATCCTTGCGCAGGGCAGGCAGGCCGCTTGCCGCGCGCGCCTGCTGCAGGAACTCCGGCTGTCCCTGGAAAGAGGGCGCATCGGTCAGCACGGAAAGGCAGGCCGCGCCGCCTTCGGCATAAGCACGGGCCAGCGACGGCGGGTCGAAATCGGCGCGGATCAGCCCCTTGGACGGGCTCGCCTTCTTGATTTCGGCGATCAATGCAGGCTTGCCGGCTGCGTGTTTCGCGGCAAGCGCAGCCGTCAAGCTGCGCACGGGCCCCGCGGCCAGGGCGCGTCGCTCGATCTCTGCCGGGGGAACCGCCGCCTTGGCTGCGGCGATCTCCTGGCGCTTATAGGTCTCGATGCGGGAGAGAATGTCGGTCATGACGGCCTCACGCGTTCGAGCTGGCGATCAGCGCCGTCAGCGTCGCCTTGGCTTTGCCGCTGTCGATCGCCGAGGTCGCGCGGGCGAGGCCATCGCGCAGGTCGCCGGCCTCGCCGGCCACGACGAGCGCGGCTGCGGCATTGAAGGCGGCGATATCGCGGAAGGGCGTCTTCTTGCCGTCGAGAACGGCGCGGAGCGCCTCGGCATTCTGCGCCGGTTCACCGCCACGCAGATCCTCGGGCTTTGCACGGGCCAGGCCGACATCGTCCGGGCTGATCGAGAAACTCTCGATCTTGCCCTTGTCGAGCGCGATGACGCGGGTCGGCCCGGTGGTGGTGATCTCGTCAAGGCCGTCAGAACCGTTCACAGCCCAGATCCGTTCGGAGCCGAGCGCAGAGAGCACGCGCACCATCGGCTCGAGCCAGGTCTCGGAGAAGGCGCCGACGAGCTGCTTCTTGACTCCGGCCGGATTGGAGAGCGGCCCGAGCAGGTTGAAGATGGTGCGCGTTCCGAGTTCGGTGCGCACCGGCGCGACATGCCGCATCGAGGCGTGATGGGTCGGTGCGAACATGAAGCCGACGCCAGCCTCGGCGATGCAACGCTCCGTGCCCGCGGGCTCGAGCCCCACCTTGACGCCGAGCGCGGTGAGCACGTCGGCCGCTCCGGAGCGCGACGAGGCGGCGCGATTGCCGTGCTTGGCGACCGGCACGCCGCAGGCGGCGGTGATGATCGCGGCCAGCGTCGAGACATTATAGGAGCCCGAAGCATCGCCGCCGGTTCCGACGATGTCGATCGCGCTGGCCGGTGCTTTCACCGGCAGCATCTTGCCGCGCATCGCGCTGACCGCACCGGCGATCTCCTCGACGGTCTCGCCACGGACGCGCAGCGCCATCAGGAAGGCGGCTGCCTGCGCATTGGTGACCTCGCCGGACAGGATGGTGTCAAAGGCATCGCGCGCTTCCTCGCGGGAGAGCGATGCGCCGGTCGCCACCTTGGCGATGAAGGGTTTGAAATCGTCCATGGGTTCTTCGAAGTCAGGCTGTTTCGGAAAGTGCGGCGCGGTCCTGTGTCTGCGACCATCGTTCCGCCAGGCCCAGGAAATTGCGCAGGATCGTCGCACCATGTTCCGAGGCGATGCTCTCGGGATGAAACTGCACACCATGCACCGGCAAGGAGCGGTGTGAGAGCGCCATGATTTGCCCGTCTTCCGTCGCGGCTTCGATCTCGAGCTCTGTCGGGCAGCTTTCGCGTGCCACGATGAGGGAGTGGTAGCGCGTTGCCTGGATCGGCCCGTTGACGCCGTGAAAGAGGCCGCGAGCGTGATGGCTGATGGTCGAGATCTTGCCGTGCATCGGCAGCGGCGCGCGCACGATCTCGCCACCAAAGGCCTGCCCGATGGTCTGCAGGCCAAGGCAGACACCAAAGATCGGCTTCCTGTCGGCCCCCCGGCGCACGAGCTCAAGGCAGATGCCGGCCTCATTGGGAGTGCAGGGCCCCGGCGACAATACGATCGCATCATGCCCTCCGCCCAGCGCCTCTTCAGCGGTAAGGGCGTCGTTGCGGCGAACCTCGACCTCCGCCCCAAGCCCGCCGATCAGGTGGACCAGGTTCCAGGTGAAACTGTCGTAGTTGTCGATCAGCAGGATACGCATTGCCGCTAACGAGATCTCCGGTCGCGATGATGGCAAGGTGGTCATGCCCGTTCGGGGGGCAAGTGGTCAAGTTATTGTCGGAGCGTGGCTCCATCGCGATT
Source organism: Allobosea sp. LC85 (assembly GCF_000735605.1). Classification (GTDB taxonomy): domain Bacteria; phylum Pseudomonadota; class Alphaproteobacteria; order Rhizobiales; family Beijerinckiaceae; genus Allobosea. The sequence continues at coordinate 84,690 of NZ_JPKG01000034.1, read as the reverse complement.
GCGCTCGCGGGCGCGCTCGCGACAAGATGGTCGTGATGAGACCGCGCAATCTTGCGGGGAGCGTTCGGTGTGTGGAGCATGCGATGATGCGTCGGGCCAAGGCGACCAGGCATGTGCTGCTGGCCTCGGCGCTGCTCGGCCTGGCTGCATGCAATTCCGGGGAACGTCCGCAAGCTCTCCCCGCCGAAGGCCTGTCGACAGCCGAGGTTGTCGGCTTTGGCACGATCCGCTTCTGGGGTGATGCGGTCGTCCCCGCAACAAGCAAATATCTCGATATTCAGTACCGGCAGATCGCTGCTTCAGGCTGCGTAAAATGCCAGGCGGCGGCAACATTCCTCGCGATTTCGGGCGGAAGCGGAGAGGGGGCCTATGGCGCGGGTTTCCTGAAAGGCTGGAGTGCGCGCGGCGACAGGCCTCAGTTCGAGGTTGTCACCGGGGTCAGCACCGGCTCGCTCGCCGCGCCCTTTGCGTTCCTCGGCTCGCGCTATGACGGCGCCCTGGAGGAGATCTATACGCGATACGGCGATGACGAGCTCTTTCGCAGCAAAGGGGTCCTCGGACTGGTTGGCGAATCCCTCTACGACACGACGCCGCTGCGCCGCCTGATCGAACGCTATGCCACCCAGCAACTGCTCGATGAAATCGCCGCCGAGCATCGCAAGGGGCGCCGCTTGCTGGTCCAGTCCACCAATCTCGATGCACAGCGGCCGGTGATCTGGGACGTGGGCAGCATCGCCGCGAGTCAGCAACCGGGCCGACAGAAGCTTTTCGTCGACATCCTGCTTGCTTCAGCGGCCATACCGGCGGTCTTCCCGGCCGTGCGCCTCAATGTCGAGAGCAATGGCAAGGTCTTCGACGAGCTTCACGTCGACGGCGGCGTCACCTCGCAGATCTTCTTCGCCCCACCGGGCCTCGATCTCAACGGTGCTGCCCGCCGTAATCTCGGTCAGGAACGCAGTCTCGCGCTCTATGTCATTCGCAACGGCAAGCTGAAGCCGGAATACAAGGCCAGCACCCAGACCGTGGCGGGACTGGCCACACGCTCGATCTCGACGCTGGTGAAATACCAGGCGCTCGCCAACATCGCAGCAATCTCGGAGATGGCGAAGCGAATGCATGCGCGCTTCGCCTTCACCACCATTCCCGAGAGCTTTCAGGGCAACCAGCGCACCGAATTCGACACGGAGTATATGAAGGCCCTGTTCCAGCTCGGCTACGAGCAGGGTCGCAGCGGCAAGGCCTGGGAGACGCAGCCGCCGCTCTCGCCGACGCTGGCCGCGCGCTGATCGTCAGCCCGTATGCGTCCGGTCAGGGCACGTGGCGTTCCAGTGCCGGACATAGGTTGCAAGCGCGTTGGCGATGGCCGAGACCTCGCGCCCCGCGGCATCGATCCACGCCGGCGGCACTTCCGCCAGCCAGGAAGCCGGCAGGTCGGGATCGAGTGTCTTGCCTTCGATGCGCGTCATAGTGCCTTCCAGAAGATGTGTGCCTGGAAGCGTGAAGCTGGCGGGCAGGCGACCGGCCAGCGCCCTGTCGAAATAGAGACAGGCGTCGAAATCGATCGCGTGCAGCTTTCCACACACCCCGCGCAGGAGATTCGGATTCGAGCGCGGCCGGTCGACATTGTGCAGGAAGCAATCCGCCTCCGCGATCGTCAGGAGACTTGCCGTATCATCGAGGCCAAGGTCCACGGCTGCGACCGGCTCGGTATCCGGGATGAAGCCGACACCGAGATTCCAGCCAAAGCTACGCTGGATCATCTCGTCGAATTCGTCGGTGCCGACCATCCAGGGAAAGCCATGCGGCAGCAGCAGAGGCTTGGCGTCCGGGACCGGCGCGCCGAGCAGCTTGGCGAAGCGCAGGGCGAGATACTCGATCAGCAGGCCGCGAGGCCCTGGCCCGGCGCCGGCGAGCTTCAGCACATACAGCCTGCCGTCCGTCGTCCGAACCAAGCAGGGGCGCGTGCTCGCATGGCTGAAGACCCGCAGGATTTCGACGACCGTACCGGCCTCGCCGCCCCTGGGCTCCAGCAGGGCCACTATTGCCCCCGGCCGGCGCGTGCCGCGAAACGGATCGCTTCCTCAGCCGCCTTGAACAGGGCCTTGGCCTTGTTGATGCACTCGAGCTGCTCGGAGGCCGGATTCGAATCATAGACGATGCCGGCGCCGGCCTGGACATGCATGCGGCCGTCCTTCACCACGGCGGTGCGGAGCACGATGCAGGTATCCATCTCGCCATTGGCGCCGAAATAGCCGATGCAGCCGCCATAGGCGCCGCGTGCGTCATGTTCCATCTCATCGATGATCTCCATGGCACGCACCTTCGGCGCCCCGGAAACGGTGCCGGCCGGAAAGCCCGCGGAGAGCGCGGCCAGCGCATCATGCTGCGGGTCGATCGCTCCCTCGACATTGGAAACGATGTGCATGACCTGGCTGTAACGCTCGATGAAGAAGGAATCCGTGACCTTGACCGAGCCGATCCGCGCAACGCGGCCGACGTCATTGCGACCAAGATCGAGCAGCATCAGATGCTCGGCTCGTTCCTTGGGGTCGGCCAGCAGTTCCTCGGCGAGCGCCGCATCCTCTTCGATCGTCGCGCCGCGCCGCCGCGTGCCGGCGATCGGCCGGATGGTGACGGTATCGTCGCGCAGCCGCACCAGGATCTCGGGGCTCGAGCAGACGATCTGAAACTCTGCGAAGTCGAGATAGCACAGGAACGGCGCCGGGTTGACGCGCCGCAATGCCCGGTAGAGCGCAAAGGAGGGCAGGGCAAAGGGCGCCTCGAAACGCTGCGACAGCACGACCTGGAAGATATCGCCGGCGCGGATGTAATCCTGCGCCCTGGCCACCATGGCGTGAAACTCCGCCTCGGTCGTGTTGGAAACGATGTCGGGCTGCGGCAGCGCAGCAATATCGATGTCGGCTTCCGGTGGGAGAGGGCCCTCGAGAATATCAGTGACCCGGTCGAGCCGCTCCAGCGCCCGCTCGTGGGCGACACGTGCGGCAACGCCCGGTTGCAGGCGGACCGGCGTCACGAGATGGATCTCGTCGCGCACGGTATCAAACACCACCATCAGGGTAGGGCGAGTCAGGATCGCGTCGGGGACGCCGGTCCCGGTGTCCTTTGGCTGCGGCAGGCGCTCCATCAGCCGCACCATGTCGTAGCCGAGATAGCCGAAGACACCGGCTGCCATCGGGGGCAGGCCATCCTCGTCGGGGATGGCGCTCTCGGCGAGCAGAGCCCGCAGGCTCTCGAAGGCGGGGCGCGGATCGGCGACGAAGGCCTCGCCCAATGCCGGCCGGCAGAGCGAAGCCGCGCCGCGATGGCAGCGCCAGATCACGTCCGGCTCGATCCCGATCATCGAGTAACGCCCGCGTACGGCGCCGCCCTCGACTGATTCGAGCAGGAAGCTCGGGCCGAGAGTGGCGTGCCTCAGCTTCATGAAGGCGGCGACGGGCGTCTCGCAATCACCGACCAGGATCCGCCGCAGGAGCTGTGGCACTCCCGCGTCATACGCCTCCGCAAAGGAGGAGAGATCGGAGGGCGCAGACATCAGTTCTGCGCGCCGCCGGTGGCATTCCGGAAGGCCGTCTCGTTGACCGTGACGCCGAGATTGCTCTGCAGTTTCGCGACATACTGCGCGAGGATATCCTCGCTGACGCTGGAACCGAGCAGGCGGGCAAAATTCTCCGCCTCCTGCGTCGTGCGGGCATAGGGCGGCACGGTCGCGGAAACGACCTTGAAGAGCACGCGCCCGTTGTCGCCGGCGCCCAGGGCCGAGTTGCCCTTGCCGACGGGCGTTCCGAAGATCAGGCTGACGACATTGGCTGGCAGCTGCGGCTTCTGGTCCTGCCGGCCCAGATCCGCCGCCTGCTCGACAACCAGGCTGGCCGAGGCGGCCACGGCATCGAAGGCCTCGCCGGAATCGAGACGCTGCACGAGTTCGCGAGCCTTGGCGGAGAGCTTGCTGGCGACTTCGTCTGCCCGCCACTGACGCTCGACCTCGGCCTTGACCTCGTCAAAGGTCCGCTCGCGCGAGGGTTCGATCTTGGTCACATCGAACCAGACATAGCCCGTGTCGCGCGGCAGGCGAATGGCCTCGTTGTCGACGCCGATATCCGAGCGGAAGATTGCGGGAAGCGTGGCGTCGCCGCCAGGCAGGGGCTGCACCTGCGTGCCGTCCGGCTTGCCCAGGCTGGCATCGACCGGGCCGACCGTCAGCAGGGGCAGGTTGAACTCGCGCGCGATCTCGGCAAGCGGCTTGGCGGCAGCCCGCTGGTCCTCGATCCGGTCATGCAGGTCCGTGAGCTGGCTGGTGGCCCTGCTGGTCGCAACGTCCTTGCGCACCTCATCGGCTACTTCCTCGAACGGGCGCACCCGCTCGAGCTCGATCGTCGGGACGCGGAGCAGCACAGCGCCGAAGGCGCTTGCGACCGGCGCGCTGACGGCTCCCTGGGCAAGCGCGAACGCGGCCTCGCGCACAGCCGGATCGAAAACCTGATTGCGCGTGAAGGTGCCGAGCGTCAGGTCCTTCTCGGCGACATTGCGCGCCGCGGCGATCGCCTCGAACGCCTCGCCGGCATCGATCTTCGCCTTGGCAGCCTGCGCCTCCTCGGGATTCGGGAAGGTGATCTGCTGGATCGTGCGCTTCTCGGGCGAGCCAAAGCGCTGCGCCTTGACCTGCTCGTAGCGGGCCTTGGCCTCTTCGTCGGTGATCTTGCTCGGGTCGGCCAGCGCCTCGGCCGAGATCGTCAATATGTTGGCGCTGCGGAGCTCGGGAGCACGGAAGCTCGCCTTGCGTTCGTCGAAATAGCCCTTGAGCTGGGCCTCGGTCGGTGCCGCGATCTCACCGGCGGCAGCCGGCGGCAGCCTGGAGAATGTCACCGCGCGTCGCTCGTTGCGCAGGCGATGTCCGAGTTCCTGCAGCGCGACCGGAGCGGTCACGCCGCCGACCACCATCTCGGCGATCTGCTGGCGCAGGATCGTGGCCCGCTGCTCGCGCACATAATTCTGTTCGTTGAGCCCGTTCGAGCGCAGCAATTCGTTGAAGCGTGCCGGCGAGAAGTTGCCGGAGGCATCCCGGAAGACCGGGTCCTGGAAAATCAGGTTGCGGATGGTCTCGTCGGACACGGCAAGCCGCATCCGGCTCGCGGTCTGGTCGAGCACGGCCTCGGTAACGAGGCGCGAGAGCACCTGACGGTCGAGACCAAGCGCGCGCGCCATTTCGGGCGTGATCGAGCGGCGCTGCTGGCGTGTCAGGTTCTGGACTTCGTTCTGATAGGCCACGCGCATCTGCTCGAGGCCGATCTCGGTCTTCCCGACCTTGGCGACGGAATTTCGCCCGTAGCCCTGGAAAATGTCGCCGATGCCCCAGATCGCGAACGACAGGATCAGGAAGCCGAACATGATGGTGATGATGAGCTTGCCAAGGAAGCTCTGCCCCGCCATGCGGATGCGATGCATCATCATTTGGTGGTTCTTTCCCTCTCCGGCCGCGTGTCAGCGGCGCGAGCCTTCGCGTCGTTTCGGCGCTGCTTATAGGAACCGATCACGCCGCGGGCAATCTTCACCGTGCTCTTGCCGACCGATTGCGGCGCGTTGCGGGCATTGCTAGGAGCCCCCCAGGCGAGAAATCAGGAGGATCAAGGTGACGCGCAGCATCAAGCCGTTGGTGGCGGGCAATTGGAAGATGAACGGGCTCAAGGCCGAGCTTGCCATCGCAACCGAGGTAGCCAGGGGCTATGACCGGGAACTGAAGCACGCGGTCGATCTCGCCATCTGCCCGCCAGCGACGCTGCTCTTCACCATGACGGGCGTCTTGACCGGCTCGCGGATCGCCACGGGCGGCCAGGATTGCAGTGAGCAGGAAAGTGGCGCCTTCACCGGAGAGGTTTCTGCCGCCATGCTGGCCGATGCCGGGGCCGGCTATGCCATCGTCGGTCATTCCGAGCGTCGCACCCTCCACGGCGAGACCAACGTCGTCGTCAAGGCCAAGGCCGAGGCGGCGCAGCGGTCGCTGCTCGTCCCGGTCGTCTGCGTGGGCGAGATGCAGGCCGAGCGCGCAGCCGGCAAGGCGCTTGCCGTGGTCAGGAAACAGCTTCGCGGCTCGGTTCCCGATGCGTCGACGCTCTCGACCCTCGTCATCGCCTACGAGCCGGTATGGGCCATCGGCACAGGTCTGACCCCGACCGTTGCCGACGTGGCCGAGATGCACGAGGCGATCCGGATCGAACTCGGCAAGATGCTTGGCAAGGCCGCGGCCGCTGGTGTGCGGTTGCTCTATGGCGGATCGGTCAAGCCGTCCAACGCGGCCGAACTGATGAATGTTCCCCATGTCGACGGTGCGCTCGTCGGCGGCGCCAGCCTCAAGGCCGAGGATTTCCTCGGCATCGCGCGCGCCTGCCGCTGATCCTTGTCGCCGAGCTGGCGGGGGCATTGCACGAATGACGCAATTGCCGGGTGGTGCACCCGGCATCTGCGTGCTATGTGCGCCGCCGAGCCCGCAATCGGCGGACATGCGGCGCGGGGCACCTTGTGGCAGCCCGCGTCATACCTATTTCGTGGGATCATGCAGAACGTTCTCATCGTCATCCATCTGATCATCGTGATCGCGCTCGTCGGCGTGGTCCTGCTGCAGCGTTCCGAAGGCGGCGGCCTGGGCATGGGTTCGGGCGGTGGCGGTGGTGCCGGCGGCTTCATGACGGGCCGCGGCCAAGCCAATGCCCTGACCCGCGCGACGGCGATCCTGGCCGGGCTCTTCTTCCTGACCTCGATCGCGCTGGCGATCATGGCCACTCAGGGGCGGACGCAGCGCTCGATCATCGATGGCGCGCCGGGAACGACTGCTCCCGCGGCGCCGACCGGTCCAAGCGCTCCCAACGCCGGAGGCGGCGTGCTCGACCAGCTGCGCCAGATGCAGAATCAGGGCGGCTCGCAACCGCCGACGCCGCCGGCAGCGCCGCAGCAGTGATGAGGACGGGGCAGGGGCCGGGAAACCGGCCCTTCTCTTTTGGAGAAGAGCTGCCGGGAAACCGGCCCTTCTCTTTTGGGGGAGAGCTGGCGGAAGGCCGGCTCTTCTCTGTTGTGGACAAGCGTAAACAGCAAGGCGGGTCTGCAACGGCGCGCTTAGCGAATCGGAACCCTGGCGTTAAAGGTGATCTCCCATGACGCGGTACGTTTTCATCACCGGCGGCGTGGTATCCTCGCTTGGCAAAGGCCTCGCGGCGGCAGCTCTCGCAGCTCTCCTGCAGGCACGGGGCTATACGGTCCGCCTGCGCAAGCTTGATCCCTATCTGAATGTCGATCCGGGCACGATGAGCCCGTATCAGCATGGCGAGGTCTTCGTCACCGATGACGGAGCCGAGACCGATCTCGATCTCGGGCATTACGAGCGCTTCACCGGCAGGCCCTGCAACAAGGGTGACAACATCACCACCGGCCGCATCTATATGGACATCCTGACCAAGGAGCGCCGTGGTGACTATCTCGGAGCGACGATCCAGGTCGTTCCGCACGTCACCAACGCCATCAAGGAGTTTGTCCTCGCCGGCAACGAAGACTACGACTTCACGCTGGTCGAGATCGGCGGGACGGTGGGCGATATCGAGAGCCTGCCCTTCCTCGAATCCATTCGCCAGATCAGCCAGCAATTGCCGCGCGGGCAGTGCATCTTCACGCATCTCACGCTGCTGCCCTATATCCCGACGGCCGGGGAGCTAAAGACGAAGCCGACCCAGCATTCGGTTGCCGAGCTGCGGTCGATCGGCATCCAGGCCGATATCCTGCTCTGCCGCACCGACCGCGAAATCCCGCGCGAGGAACGCCGCAAGCTCGCTCTGTTCTGCAATGTCCGGGAAACCGCGGTGATTGAGGCCCGGGACGTTGCTTCGATCTATGACGTGCCGCTGTCCTATCACGCCGAAGGGCTCGACACCGAGGTCCTGGCGGCGTTCGGCCTGGACGCCGGCGAAGCGCCCGATCTGAGCAATTGGCGGCGCATTTCCGAGCGCGTGAAGAATCCCGAGGGCGAAGTCACGATCGCCATCGTCGGCAAGTACACCGGCATGAAGGACGCCTATAAGTCCCTCATCGAGGCCCTGATGCATGGCGGCATCGCCAACCGGGTCAAGGTCAATCTCGACTGGATCGAATCGGAGGTCTTCGAGAAGGAAGATCCGGCTCCCTTCCTGGAGCATGTCCATGGCATCCTGGTTCCCGGCGGCTTCGGACATCGCGGCGCCGAGGGCAAGATCAAGGCTGCGACCTTCGCCCGGCAGCGCAAGGTTCCCTATTTCGGCATCTGCTTCGGCATGCAGATGGCGGTAATCGAGGCCGCCCGTTCGCTCGCTCATATCAAGAAGGCCAATTCGACCGAGTTCGGCCCCACCGACGAGCCTGTCGTCGGCCTGATGACCGAATGGATGCGCGGCAACGATCTCGAGATGCGTGCGGCCGGTGGCGATCTGGGCGGCACGATGCGGCTCGGCGCCTACGCCTCGAAGCTCACCCCCGGCTCAAAGATAGCCGAAATCTACGGCTCGACCGAGATTTCCGAGCGCCACCGCCACCGCTACGAAGTCAATATGGGCTATCGTGAGCGGCTTGAGGCGAATGGCCTGAAGTTCTGTGGTGTTTCGCCGGACGGCCTTCTACCCGAGACGGTCGAGTATCCCGACCATCCCTGGTTCATCGGCGTGCAGTATCATCCCGAACTGAAGTCGCGGCCATTCGAGCCTCACCCGCTTTTCGCCAGCTTCGTCGAGGCGGCGGTGGTGCAGAGCCGCCTGGTTTGATCCAAGCCGGGCGGTGCGAGCTGCCCGCCTGATCACGTGCCGCGATACTTCCGACAAGCCGCTGGTGCAGCGCCGCCGGCGGACTATAGTCGCTTCACGAGTCGGGGGGAGCGATATGGCGGTCTCGATGGCCGGTTTACCGGCGTTTTTGCTATATTTTGTGGTCGGATCAGCGCTGATCACGGGTTTCGCTCTCATCTACATGCGGTTGACCGCGCATGACGAAATCGCACTGATCCGGGCAGGGAATCTCTCCGCCGCGATAGCGCTAGGCGGCAATCTCGCTGGTTTCTCGATCCCGCTCGAAAGGGCAATCGCCCAGGCGAACAGCATTCCCGACTGCGTGCTCTGGGCGCTTGCCGCGATGCTGATCCAGTTCGCGGCCTACGGGCTTGCCCGCGCCCTGATCCCTGATCTCTCGAAGAAGATCCAGGAAGATCGCCTCCCGTCTGCCGCAATGCTGGCGGTGATCGCGGTGATCAGCGGCACGCTGGCAGCCGCCAGCATGACGGTTTGAGGGGAGGGGGTCATGAAGCGCTCCTCGCAGATCGGATTGGCCGCGGTGGGTGTGGTGCTGGTCGCGATCGCGTGGCCGCGCTCGGAGGACGAAGTGGAGGATACGCTCGTCTACAACTCGCTCGCCGATTGTCGCGCAGCCGGGCAAATCTCCGGCAGCCAATGTGAGCAGCGTTTCAACGAAGCCTCCGCAAATCAACTCCGCGACGCGAAGAAGTTCACGAGCGCCGGCGCATGCGAAGCCGAGTACGGCTCCGGTTCCTGTCAGAGCGCGGTCTGGAATGGCGCGCAGGTCGTTATTCCGGCGCTTGCCGGAATCATGCTCGCGCGCAGCTTCGCGCAGGGCGGCGGTTCAGCCCAGCCGCTCCTGCCGCCGACGCGTCAGGCCTGCCCGCCCGGCAGTCTGGCTGAGGAATGTCAGCAGGCCCGGTCTTCGTCGTCCGGAGGAGGCGGCAGAGGCGGAAGTTCGCGCGCCTATTCGACAGCCTCGGGACAGGCACTCGTCGCGCGCAACGTATCGTCGAGCGGCGTCGCGAGCATGCCGAGCGCCGCCTCTCGCGGCGGCTTCGGCTCGACCTCCCGGTCCTACAGTTCCTCCTCTTCGTCCTGAGATGCGGCGGGTTGCACTGGCACCACGTCGGGATTGGCAGGCGCAGGTCGAGCGTCTGGGCTTCGCCTTCCACACCCTCGACGGCGAGGCCTACTGGGACGAGAGCGCCGCCTACGTCTTCACGCTGGAGGAGATCGAGCGCGATATCGAAGCGCCGACAGGCGAGATCGAACAGCTTTGTTTTGCCTTTGTCGAACGCGCGATCGCCGAAGAAGAAATCCTGACCCGGCTCGCCATCCCGCCCATGCACTGGCCTCTGATCCGCGACAGCTGGCAGCGCGGCGACCGCAACCTCTATGGTCGGCTCGATCTGGCCTATGACGGCAGCGGGCCGGCCAAGCTGCTGGAATATAACGCCGATACGCCGACTGCGCTGTTCGAATCGAGCGTCGTGCAATGGGACTGGCTCGAGCAGGCCATGGCACGGGGTGCCCTCCCGCCCGGTAGCGATCAGTTCAATTCGCTGCACGAACGATTGATCGGGGCCTTTGCGGCCCTGCGCGAGCCGTCGCCCTATCAGCTGCATCTGACTTGCGTCCAGAACAGCAACGAGGACAAGGGCACCGTCGACTATCTCAAGGATTGCGCGGTCCAGGCCGGTCTCGACGCGCGTTTCACCTTCATCGAGGAGATCGGACTGCTTGCCGACGGACGGTTCTGCGACGGAGCCAACCTGCCGATCGAGACGCTGTTCAAGCTCTATCCGTGGGAGTGGCTCTTCCGAGAGAGCTACGCGCAGGCTCTGGCTGGCTCACGCTGCCAGTTCATCGAGCCGCCCTGGAAAGCGCTTCTCTCCAACAAGGGCCTGCTTGCCTGCCTCTGGCAGATGGAGCCCCGCCACCCGAATCTGCTGCCTGCCTTCTTCGAGGGCGACCCGCGTTGCGCGGAGCTCAGTCCACGCTATGTCCGCAAGCCGCTGTACTCGCGCGAGGGTGCCAACATCGCGCTGATCGAACGGGGAACGGTGCTGGACAGCGATGACGGCCCCTATGGGGCGGAGGGCTTCATCCTTCAGGACGCTGCGCCGCTCGCCTCTTTTGCCGGTTACCATGCCGTGCTGGGTTCCTGGCTCGTTGCCTCGCAACCCTGCGGACTATGTATCCGCGAGGATGTGACGCCGATCACCAAGAACACGTCGCGCTTCGTGCCGCATTACATCGAGCCGTGACCGCTCCCGCAAAGCTTGCTACAGCCGGCGCCTGAGACCGCAACGCGCGGCCTGAGCAACGGCGATTCACGACATGTCCCAGCCCAATCAGCCACGTGGCCTCGACCACCTCGTCATCGGCGTGCGTGACCTCGATGCTGCCGGCGAACTCTATGCGAAGATGGGCTTCAGGGTGGGCGCCCGCAATCGACATCCCTGGGGCACGGAGAACCGCATCGTGCAGTTTCCGGGGGCCTTCCTCGAACTGATCACGATCGGCGACTCCGAGGCAATTCCACCCCATGCCCATCGTCGCTTCTCCTTCGGAGGCTTTGTGCGCGATCAGCTCGCTCGGGCAGAAGGCCTGTCGATGCTGGTTCTCGAAAGCCGCGATGCGAAGGCCGATGCGCAGGCCTTCGAAGCAGCCGGAATCGGCGATTACGAGCCGTTTTTCTTTGAGCGACAGGCGCGCAGTCCCGATGGGAACGAGGTCCGCGTTGCCTTCTCGCTGGCCTTTGCCCGCAACGCGTTGGCACCAGCTTGCGGCTTCTTCGTCTGCCAGCAGCACGAGCCGCAGAATTTCTGGAACCCGACCTTCCAGCAGCATCCGAACGGCGTGCAGGCGCTGGCCGCCGCCGTCATGGTTGCGGAGAATCCGACCGACCACCACGTTTTCCTATCGGCCTTCACTGGCGAGCGCAGTCTGAAATCCAATTCGCTCGGCATCAGCGCAACCCTTCCGCGCGGTCGCGTCGATATTCTGACGCCGCATGCCGCCTACCAGCTCTTTGGGGTCGAGGAGGGGAGAAATGATCCGCATTTCATCGGATTCGCGGTCGCGGTGAAGGATCTCGATGCGCTGCGTGGTGATCTGGACGCGGCTGGGGTGGAGTGGCGGCAGATCGGTAGTCGCATCGTCGTACCGGCTAGCAACGCCATGGGCTGCACGGTTGCGTTCGAGGCGAACTGAAGCGCAGGATCGCTCAAAGAATCACTCGGGGGATGACGATGCTCGGCCAGGCTTTGGCGCGATTGCCGGATTTTGCGCTTTTCTTTTCGGCGTCGCTTGGGCTCGTTGCCATCTATCTGCTGATCTATACCCTTGCGACCTCGCATAATGAATTCGGCCTGATCCGCCGCAACAACGTAGCTGCTGCACTCTCGCTGGGGCTCAGCCTCACGGGTTTCGCCCTGCCGCTGTCGAGCGCCGTGGTCCACGCAACGACGATCATCGACCTCGTGGTCTGGGGCATCGTCGCCCTCGTGGTGCAGTTGCTGGTTTATTTCCTGGTCAGGCTCGTGCTGCCCAACCTGTCGGCGCGAATCGCTGCCGGGGAGCTGGCCGCCGCGCTGTTCCTCGGTGCCGCCTCGCTTGCGGCGGGGGTCATCAACGCGGCGACGATGACCTTCTAGGAGCCGTGGACTCTTGGGATTCCCACGGGCGCTGATGCGTGATTCAAGGCTGTCTTTTGGAGGCAGCCATGGGCGTTCTGGACCGCCTGATTCTTCGGGACGATCAATGGGAGCGGATCTCGCCCCACATCATCGGTGATGAGAGGACGCGCGGTTCGTCTGGTCGCAACAACCGGATGTTCGTGGAAGCGGTCTTGTGGATCGTGCGAACTGGCTCGCCTTGGCGCGATCTGCCAGAGGTTTTCGGCGACTGGAACAGCGTTTTCCGTCGCTTCAGCCGCTGGAGCCACAAGGGTGTCTGGTGGCGCATCTTCGCGGCGATGTCGGACGATCCGGACTTCGAGTATCTGATCGTCGATTCCACGATCATCCGCGCTCACCAGCACGCTTCGGGCGCTAAAAAAGGGGGTCTGAAGATCAGGCCCTTGGCCGCTCTCGCGGTGGCCTGAGCACCAAAATCCATATGGCCGTCAGAGGTCTTGGCTGCCCGGTGCGCTTCACCCTGACCGCCGGCCAACGCGGAGATTGCCCGCAGGCTCACGCCCTGATCGACGGCTTGCCCGCCAAAGTCGTCATGGCCGACGCCGCCTATGATGCCGATCCCCTGCGTCGAGAGATCGCAGAAAAGGGCGCCTTGGCCGTCATCCCAAACAACCCTTCGAGAGCCCGCAAATATCCCCTCGACAAGCACCTCTACGCACAGCGCCACCTGATCGAGTGCTGCTTCTCGAAACTCAAGCAGTTTCGTCGCGTCGCGACGCGCTTCGAAAAGACGGCCAGACACTACCTCGCCGTCGTCACAATCGCCGCGACGATCCTATGGATCAGATAAGTGTCCACAGATCCTAGAGCTGGTTCGCGAGCTTGCTGCCGGCGCGGACAAAGCGCGTCGGGTCGATTGGCTCGCCGTCGATCCGGGTTTCGTAATGCAGATGCGGACCGGTCGAGCGCCCGGTGGTGCCGACCTTGCCGACCACGGTACCGCTCGTCACCAATTGTCCGGCCGAAACGCTGATTGCAGACATGTGAGCATAGCGCGTGGTGATGCCGCCAGCATGTTCGATCTCGACCATGTTTCCGTAGCCGCCGGTATATTCAGCCGAGACAACCTTGCCGGGCGCAGTGGCGCGGATCGGCGTGCCAGTTTCCGCGCGGAAGTCGATACCGGTATGCATCGCCGGGCCGCGGGTGAAAGGGTCGACGCGATAGCCATAGTTCGATGTCATGTCGACCTCGCCCTGCATCGGCTTGCGAAGGGGCAACTGCTCAACAAGACCGCGCAGCCGATTCACTGCCGATATGCGCGGTTGCAGAGCGCTCAATGTGGCCTCGAAGGGACCGGCGGATGCATCCACCTTGAAGGGGACGAAGGGGCCGCCGACGCCCTTGGCGACCGTCGTCGAAGCGGCAAGCTTGTCGGTGTCGAGTCCGGTTTCCGCCAGCGCACCGCGCAGCGTTTTTTGAGATTCGGCGAGCGATTGGTCCATATGGCGCAGCGCGGCGAGCTGAGCAGTGGCTGTCTCGGACAGCGATTGGTCGAGCCTGGTCAGCGATTCAGCGACGCGTTGCGCGGGCGGTTGCGGAGCTTCCTCCGCCTCCCCCGATTGCCAGGGAACGCTCTTGCGCTCTTCCGAGCTGCGGAGCCCGGGAACGTCGGGAGCCGGCATCGGCTTGCTCGAGGTGATCGGCGCGAAGCTTGAGACGCTGGAGGCACGGATCGGCTCCTCCGCCTTGATCAGGCGCGAACGCAGCGGAACCTTCGCAGGAGATGCAATGCCGCCGGCCTGCAGCGTTTCGGTGACGGCGGCCACCAGGGCCTGCTTGCTCTCCAGTTCGGCCTGACGGGTGGCCAGTTCGTCGACACGCGCCTCGACGCCATCCTGATCGAGCAGGGCGCGGCTGGCGAGCCGGTCGATATCGGCGCGCAACGCCGCGATCCTGTCTTCATAGGCATATTGCCGGGCGGTCTCGCGGGCGATCAACCGCGCCGCGATGTCGTCCTTGCTGAGGATGTACCAGCCGGTCACACCACCCCAGGCAGTCGTAAGGGCCAGAAGCGAGAGGCCCGCGAAGGCCGTCGAACGGCGGATCGTGTAGCTCTTGTGCGAGGCCAGCCCCGTGACGGGAAGGGCCGGACCAGGCGAGGTGGGATGAGTCATACGCAAAACCGGATGTAACGCTGCCGATGATGCGAGTAGACCTTGTTAGGGTTAATCCTTTGCAAATCGCTGGCGCCGGCTCAGCATTCTGCCGCGGCTGTCACATCGCCCGGACGGCCGCCAGGACCTCCTCGGCATGGCCCGTGACCTTCACCTTCGGCCAGATCCGGGCGATGCGCCCGTCTTGGCCGATCAGATAGGTGGTTCGCTCCACCCCCATATACTTGCGGCCATACATGCTCTTCTCGACCCAGATGCCGTAGTTCTCGAGCACTCCGCGAGCTTCATCTGCGACAAGGGGGAAGGCGAGGGCATATTTCTGCTTGAAGCGATCGTGACGCTTGATCGGATCGGGAGAGATTCCGATGATATCGGCCCCAGCCGCAGCAAACTCGGCATGCAAGGCGTTGAAGGCAATCGCTTCCTTTGTGCAGCTCTCGGTATCGTCCTTCGGATAGGCGTAGAGCACGACCTTGCGCCCCTTGAGGTCCGCGAGCGAAACCGTGCCGCCGCCGTCCCTGGGCAATGTGAATGCTGGCGCGAGATCGCCCACTTGCAAGCCCATGAATTGCCTTCCTTTTGTCGCGATCGCGCTGCAAGGAGCGCAAAGAATCGATGGGCAGGGTATGCCGCCCGTTCATGCGCCAGCCAGCCTGGGTGGAGCAGAAGCCGAATCGGTTAGTCTGGCCGCAACATCCGTGTAACCCGCCTACGGTCATTCAGGCCGGCGAAGACTCATAGAATCTGGTGAAGCCGGACCGAAGTCGCATTTCGGCCCTTTTCAGAACGCGAAAGTCCTTGGTGAACGAGAGTAACGACAAGGTCGGTCAGGAGCCGCCGCAGGTTGCGGCGGCCGAAAGCACGACCTGCGATGAGGTCGCTGCTGTCGCACGGCGCGCGAAGGCTGGGCTTGTCACGATCGTGGTGGCTGTGGCCGTCGCACTGGTGACGTTGGCGGGTGCGGCCGGAGCGCTGCTGGTCACCGGGATGATTCCGCTCTCGGGCCTCGAGGGCCGAATCTCGGCGGCTATTGCAGAGCGGCTCGGCCCCGACTGGCAGGTCGAGGCCGGCAGCGCCGAGCTCAGTCGGATCGACGGACATTCCCAACTCAGGGTTAGGCAGGTTTCGTTCCGCCATCGCAGCGGTGCAGCCTTCCGTGCGCCGGAAGCCGTGCTCGGCTATGTGCCACTGGCACTGCTGCGTGGAGAAATCCGGCTGGTGTCGGTCGACCTGCGTGGCGTCAATATGCGCCTCGGCGTGAATCATGATGGCACATTGATCGTGAATGCGGATGCGGCGCCCCCCGAACCCGTGGTGCAGCCGCCCGCGATTCCAGATGCCAGCCATTGGAAGGTCTTCACCAACATCATGGAGGCGGTCGCGACGGTTGCTGCCGGAGACGGTCTTCTCGGGGCGCTCGAAACGGCAGGCATGCGCGGAGCGAGGCTGGCACTGGTCGATCCCGATGGCCGACAGAAGACCAGCCTCGAGGATGTCGACATCAAGCTGTCGCGTGTCGGCAACGGCGTCAGCCGTCTCACCATGAAGGGCCGGACCGGCTCGCGCTGGAAGGAGCTCGCTGTCGACCTGTCGGCCGATCCGGATGGAACGCAGCGGGCGGAGATCGATGTCGTTCGCTTCGAGCCCGCCGAGGCCGTTGCTCTCGCCGTGGGCACGTCGAGCGTCGCCATCGACGGGCTGCCGATGAAGGGCAAGATCTCCCTGGCTCACCGACCGGGCGGTCAAAGCAAGATGTCGGCGCGCTTCGACATCCTTCCCGGCACGATCACCTTTCGCGACAGCCCGGTCGCGCCGATCTCGGTCGATGCCGCGCATGTCGAGCTGGAGAGCGGAACGGGGCTTGCTGATTTCCGTGTGACCTCCGCGGAGTTCAAGGCCGGCCCGACATTGCTGCGCGGTTCCGGCAGCTTGCGTGGAGAGAACGGCGTCTGGCGCGTCGGGCTGGACGCAAAGGGGCAGATATCGGGAATCGGCTCGGATCCGGCAGTCGCCATCGATAGCATTCAGAGCGGTATCGTCCTCGACAGCTCAGCCGGGGAGGTCCGTATCGAGAATTTCTCACTACGCGGTCCTCTGATTGCGGTCGACATGACCGGGCTTGTGCAGAAGCGAGGCGATTCTCCCACTCAGCAGTTCTGGGTCAGGGCGACGGATTCGGATGCGCGGGCCGCCCTTGCTGTCTGGCCGGGGTGGACTTCGCCCCAGCTGCACGCTTCGCTGACCCGTGAAGTGGCCGCGGGCCGCCTTGCTTCGGTGGATGTGAAGGTCGACCTGCCGGCAGAAGACCACGCCAGAATGCTGCAAGGTGCGGGCATGCCCGACAAGGCGCTGCTCGTAACGGTGGACGCGACGAATGTGCGCTACCTGCCGGGGCCTGGACTGCCGCCGCTGATCGATGGTGCGGTCAATGGAACCGCGACCGGCCGCACGGTCCAGCTCAGCATCCCAAAGGCAACCGCCGACCTGGGTGATGGCCGCAAGCTCGCGTTGAGCGAAGGCAGCTTTGCCATACGCGATACCTGGGCACCGCGTCCTCAAGCCAAGATCGGCTTCCGCTCCATCGGGCCGGCTGATGCGGTTGCCGCACTCTTCACCTTTCCGGCGCTCAAGGAATTCAATCCCGGAGCGGGCGATCCGGCGTTGATCCGTGGCAGTAGTGACCTGAAGACCGTCATCTCCTTGCCGATGGCCGACGAAATCCAGCCTTCCGACGTCGTGGTCCAGAGCTCCGGCACGCTCTCCAACATTGCCTCCGATACATTGCTCGGCACCGAGAAGCTCGAAGGCGCCAATTTCGCGGTTGGTTTCGACAGAAGCGGCCTTTCGATCCGGGGCGAAGGCCGCGTCGGCGGCGAGCGTGCGCAGATCGAGATTCGTCAGAACGCGAAAGGACAGGGCGAAGCGACCCTCGCCTTCGCGCTGGACAACGCCGCCCGCCAGAAGCGCGGCTTCGGGCCGGAACTCGGCGTCAACGGTCCCGTGCAGGTCAAGGTGTCGAAGCAGCTCGGCAAGGGCGCGGATGCCGCACCGCGCGTCGAACTCGATCTGACCAAGGTTGCGATCGACGGGATAATTCCTGGCTTCACCAAGCCTGCCGGGCGGGCAGGGCGGGCCACCTTCAATTACATCGCCGATACCGAGGGGCCCGATCTCGACGACTTCACGCTCGATGCGTCGCCGGTCCTGATTCGTGGCAAGATCGAGCTCAACAAGCAGAGCGGATTTGAAGGAGCCTCTCTCTCCCAGTTCCGGATCTCCCCCGGTGACAACCTCAAGCTCGAGGCCAAGCGCGACGGCGCCGTGACGAAGCTGGTCATCCGTGGGCAGGTTGCCGATGTGCGGCCCTTCGTTCGTGACCTGCAGGTTGGGGCGGCTCCGACGGCGCGAGGCGACAAGAGCGCAGCGCGCAGCAACGACGTCGATGTCGATCTCGATGTGCCGATCCTGACCGGCTTCAACAACGAGGCGATCGGCAACGGCGTGCTGAAGTTCTCGAAGCGCAATGGCGACCTGCGCTCGCTGAGCTTCGACGGTCGCATCGGCCGGTCGAGCGTGTCCGCAAGGCAGACCCGCCAAGGCGAAGGCGCCGGCACACTTGTCCTGCAGTCGGAGAATGGCGGCTCGGTGCTGCGCTTCTTTGACTTCTACCGCCGGGCTCACGGCGGCGATCTGGTGCTGACGCTGGGCCCGGGCGACACGCGCCAAAGCGGAGAGCTGCTCTTCCGCAATTTCGTCGTGCGCGACGAGCCGGCGTTGCGGCGGGTCCTCGGAGAGCAGGCGGTGACGGCCCTGTCCGGTGATCGCGTTGGTGGGGCGGGCGGCCGCATCGATGCCAGCGAGGTCGCCTTCACCAAGCTGCGGGCAGAGTTCACCCGTTCTGCCAGCCGCCTGGATGTCTCGGACATGGTGATCTGGGGCCAGCAGATTGGGTTCACCCTTCAGGGGAATGTCGATTACGGCCGCGACAAGGTCGATATCGGCGGCACCTTCGTGCCGAGCTATGCCTTCAACAATGCCTTCGCACAGGTCCCGGTTGTCGGGATGATCCTTGGTGGAGGCCAGTATGGCGGCCTGTTCGCCCTGAATTTCCGGATAATGGGATCTGCCAGCGCGCCGACCATGTCGATCAATCCGCTTTCGGCGATTGCGCCCGGCATCCTGCGTCGTTTCATTGATCCGCTCGGGGGCGCCCCTCTGGAGCGCCCCGCCAGACCACCGGTCCCAGCACCGAGCCAGGCCCAGCGCTGAGGCTTGAGGGCGCCTATTCCGGCCGCAACAGGACGTGCTTCTTGCGGCCGAAGGAGAGCTTGATCACGCCCTCTGGCGAGAGATGGCCCGCACCGAGCGCTGCGCGCTCATCGGTGACGACCTCGTCATTGACGCGAAGGCCGCCGGACTTGACCTGCCGGCGGGCTTCGCCGGTCGAGGGCACGAGGCCGGCTGTGACGAAGGCGGTCAGGACGCCGAGGCCTGCGTCGAGAGCGGCCTGCGAAATTCCGACGCTTGGCAGGTCCTCTGCGAGCGTACCCTCCTCAAAGGTCCGGCGCGCCGTCTCGGCAGCCGCCTCCGCAGCTTCGCGGCCGTGCAGCAATGCGGTGGCTTCGGTCGCGAGCACCTTCTTGGCGTCGTTGATCTCGGAACCTCCGAGGGCGGCCAGACGAGCGATCTCGTCCATCGGGAGCTTGGTGTAGAGCTTCAGGAAGCGCTCGACATCGGCGTCCTCGGTATTGCGCCAGAACTGCCAGAACTCATAGGGGCTCATCAGATCGGCATTGAGCCAGACAGCGCCATTGGCGGTCTTGCCCATCTTGCCGCCCGAGGCCGTCGTCAGCAGTGGCGAAGTCAGCGCGTAGAGCTGCACATTCGCCATGCGGTGGCCGAGGTCGATGCCGTTGACGATATTGCCCCATTGGTCGGAGCCGCCCATCTGCAGCACGCAGCCCGTGCGCTTGTTCAGCTCCACGAAGTCATAGGCCTGCAGGATCATGTAGTTGAATTCGAGGAAGGACAGCGACTGCTCGCGGTCGAGCCGCATCTTCACGCTGTCGAAGGATAGCATGCGGTTGACCGAGAAGTGCCGGCCGACATCGCGCAGGAACTCGAGATAGTTGAGCCCGAGCAGCCAGTCGGCATTGTTCATCATGCTCGCCGCGCCATCGAAGTCGAGATAGCGGGCAAAAACCTTGCGGATACCCGTCAGGTTGCGCTCGATGTCTTCGACCGTCAGCAGCTTGCGCGCCTCGTCCTTGAAGGACGGATCACCCACCATCGAAGTGCCGCCGCCCATCAGGGCGATTGGCTTGTGACCGGTCTCCTGCATCCAGTGCAGCATCATGATCTGGATCAGCGAGCCCGCATGCAGAGACGTCGCGGTGGCGTCGAAGCCGATATAGGCGCTGATCGGCCCCTTCAGCGCAGCCGCATCAAGCCCTTCCGGATCGGAGATCTGATGAACATAGCCGCGCTCGGAGAGAACGCGCAGAAGATCGGATTTGAAAGTCGTCATGGCGAAAGCTCGTTTGCATGATGCGACCTCATCCTTGGGGAGCAACCGCGGATCGCGCCCCGAAGGATGTCTCCAGCGCGTACTGGGTCGTCCTTCGGGAAGCCGCTTCGTGGCACTTCAGGATGAGGGCTGAATTCAGACCTGTTCCTGTTCGGCCTTGCTGATTTCGGGGCCGACCTTGCGGTCGAGATAGGCGCTGACCGCCTCCATCAGCTGGTCGACGCGACCATCGAAGAAGTGGTTGGCGCCCTCGACGACGGCGTGTTCGATCTGGATGCCCTTCTGGGTCTTCACCTTCTCGATCACGGCCATGACTTCCTTGACGGGCGCCACCCGGTCTTCAGAACCGTGCACGAACAGTCCGGAGGACGGGCAGGGGGCCAGGAAGGAGAAATCATAGCGGTTCGCCATCGCGGCGATCGACATGAAGCCCTCGATCTCCGGGCGGCGCATCAGAAGCTGCATGCCGATCCAGGCACCGAAGGAGACGCCGGTGATCCAGCAGCTCTTGGCCTCGGGGTTCAGCGCCTGCATCCAGTCCAGTGCAGCAGCAGCGTCCGACAGTTCACCGGCGCCATGGTCGAAATGGCCCTGGCTGCGGCCGACGCCGCGGAAGTTGAAGCGCAGCGCCGAAAAGCCCCGGTTCACGAAAGTGTAGAACAGGTTGTAGACGATCTGGTTGTTCATCGTGCCGCCGAACTGGGGGTGCGGGTGCAGGATGATGGCGAGCGGAGCGCCCTTCTTCTTGGCGGGCTGGTAGCGACCTTCGATCCGTCCGGCCGGTCCGTTGAAAATCACCTCGGGCATATCACACTCGCCTTTTGTTGGGGCAGAGCCGCGCGCAACCGGCAAATCGGCGGCAAACTGCCGTCCAAAATGTCCTGCTGCCCTTGACGGACCTACCGCTCGCGCCCTACATCAAGCGCTTAGAATAGTTCTAACAGCCGTGAACAAGACCGGAACAAACGAGCGGTTTGCCGTTTTGGCGAACCTGCGGTCCCGGAACACGGCCGGTTGGATGGGCGGCTATAGCACGGCGCAGGGGTGCAATTTCAAGCATTTCGTGCCGGCGTGGCCGATGCTGGATCGGAGCTTCGCAAACGTGACCGGGTCAGCCCGCAGCTATCTCGACCACAACGCCACAACGCCGGTTCGTCCGGAGGTGGCGGAGGCGATGTTGGCCGCGCTGCGCATGCCGGGCAATCCATCCTCCGTCCACACTGAGGGCAGGCTGGCGCGGGCGGCTGTCGAGAAGGCACGGGAGCAGGTCGCGCAGCTTTGCGCCGCCAGACCGGCCAATGTCGTTTTCACCAGCGGCGGCACGGAGGCCAATGCGACGGTGCTTTCGCCGGCGCTGATGGAATGCAGTGGCGGGCGCGATTGCGTGCGTATGCCGGGCTCGCTTCTTCTCTATGGCGCGACCGAGCATGCCTGCGTCCGCGACGGTCATCGCTTCGCAGGAGGCGCGGCGGAAACCATTCCGGTTGACGCGGCCGGCCTCGCCGATCTGGCCTGGCTCGAGACGCGACTGCAGAGATTGGCCAGCGAGCAGCCCGGCGCGCGGGCGCTGGTGTCGCTGCATCTTGCGAATAACGAAACCGGCGTCATCCAGTCGATTGCCGAAGCAGCGGTCATTGCCAGGCGCTACGGCGCGCTGCTGCACTGCGACGCGGTTCAGGCTGCCGGCAAGATTCCCGTCGATATCAACGCACTGGGCGCGGATGTTCTGGCGCTGTCTGCACACAAGATCGGTGGTCCGAAGGGGGTTGGCGCGATCGTCCTCCGCAGCGGGACCTACGAACTCGCCGACAAGCCGGTTCGCGGAGGCGGGCAGGAGCGTGGCTGGCGCGCGGGTACCGAAAACGTTCCCGGCATCGTCGGCTTCGGCGTTGCTGCCGAGATCGCCGGCAAGGCACTCGCGACCGAGGCGGCCAGGCTTTCGAACCTCCGCAGCACGCTGGAAGCTGGAATCCTCGCTCTCGCACCGGAGACGGTCCTATTCGGTCGCGCTGCTCCGCGTCTGCCGAATACCAGCGCCTTCGCGACGCCGGGGATCAAGGCGGAAACGGCGTTGATCATGCTGGATCTCGCTGGCATAGCGCTCTCGTCCGGCTCGGCCTGCTCCTCGGGCAAGGTCAAGCGCTCGCATGTCCTGGATGCCATGGGCGTCGACCCTGTCATGAGTGCGGGGGCCTTGCGGGCGAGCCTGGGATGGACCACTTCCGAGGCCGACATTGCTGATTTCCTTGCGGCATACGCGAAGGCGCTTGCCGCGAAAACCGGTCGGGAGAGGCAGGCGGCGGCCTGACTGTTCCGGCGACTATCTTGAAAGAACCGGCGGGCCTTGAACCCGCGACTGGAGACTGAATATGGCAGCGGTCCAGGAGACCATTGATCAGGTCAAGTTGATTGACGTGACCGAATACAAATACGGCTTCGTCACCGAGCTCGAAGTCGAGAAGCCCGCCAAGGGGCTGACCGAAGACACGGTCCGCTACATCTCGGCGCGCAAGAACGAGCCGGCATGGATGCTGGAATGGCGGCTCGATGCCTTCCGGCGCTGGAAGACGATGACGGAGCCGACCTGGTCGCGCGTCAACTACCCGCCGATCAATTATCAGGACATCTACTACTACGCCGCGCCGAAGATGGGCGCGCAGCCGAAGTCGCTCGATGAGGTCGATCCGGCGATCCTGGAGACCTACAAGAAGCTCGGCATTCCGCTGCGCGAGCAGGAAATTCTCGCCGGCGTCGCGCCGGAGAACCGCGTCGCGGTCGATGCTGTCTTCGATTCCGTTTCGGTTGTCACCACCTTCAAGAAGGAGCTGGCCGAGGCCGGTGTGATCTTCTGCTCGATCTCCGAGGCGATCCAGGAGCATCCCGAGCTCGTAAGGAAGTACCTCGCCACCGTCGTGCCGGTGACCGACAACTACTTCGCCACGTTGAACAGCGCGGTCTTCACCGATGGCTCTTTCGTCTACATCCCCAAGGGCGTGCGCTGCCCGATGGAGCTGTCGACCTATTTCCGCATCAACGAGCAGAACACCGGCCAGTTCGAGCGCACGCTGATCATCGCCGAGGAGGGCTCCTATGTGAGCTATCTCGAAGGCTGCACGGCGCCGAAGCGCGACGAGAACCAGCTCCATGCGGCGGTGGTCGAGCTGATCGCGCTCGATAATGCCGAGATCAAGTACTCGACCGTGCAGAACTGGTTCCCCGGCGATGCCGAGGGCAAGGGCGGCATCTACAACTTCGTTACCAAGCGCGGCGATTGCCGCGGCAAGAACTCGAAGATCTCGTGGACGCAGGTCGAGACCGGGTCCGCCATCACCTGGAAATACCCGTCCTGCATCCTGCGCGGTGACGGCTCGCGTGGCGAGTTCTACTCGATCGCCGTGTCGAACGGCATGCAGCAGGTCGATAGCGGCACCAAGATGATCCATCTCGGCCGCAACACCACCTCGAAGATCATCGCCAAGGGCATCGCAGCCGGAAAGTCGGACTCGACCTATCGCGGCATGGTCTCGGCGCATCGCAAGGCGACGGGCGCGCGCAACTTCACCAACTGCGATTCGCTGCTGATCGGCGACCAGTGCGGCGCGCACACGATCCCCTATATCGAGGCCAAGACGGCCACCGCGATCTTCGAGCACGAGGCGACGACGTCGAAGATCGGAGAGGACCAACTCTTCTATTGCCAGCAGCGCGGCCTTTCCGAGGAAGAGGCGGTGGCGCTGATCGTCAACGGCTTCGTCAAGGAGGTGCTGCAGCAGCTCCCGATGGAGTTCGCCGTCGAGGCGCAGAAGCTCATCACCATCTCGCTCGAAGGCTCCGTCGGCTAGGCGACATCATGGTCTGGCATGCCAGACCAGCCACGCCCTTCTTGAACAGACACCAGCTGCGGATGCTTGGCACAAGACCGAGCGCGACGCGGCAGAAACCGGAACTCTGACCAATGCTCGAAATTCGCAACCTGACCGTCAAGATCGCCGACGAGGACACCCAGATCCTGAACGGCCTGAACCTCACCGTGAATGACGGCGAAGTCGCTGCCATCATGGGGCCGAACGGCTCCGGCAAGTCGACCCTGTCTTATGTCATCGCCGGCAAGGAGGACTATGAAGTCCTCGACGGCGAGATCCTGCTGAATGGCGAGAACGTGCTGGAGATGGAGGCCGATGCCCGCGCCGCCGCCGGCATCTTCCTGGCCTTCCAGTATCCGCTGGAGATCCCCGGCGTTGCCACCATGACCTTCCTGAAGGCGGCGATGAACGCGCAGCGCAAGGCTCGCGGTGAGGACGAGCTGCTCACTCCCGACTTCATCAAGCGCGTCAACGCCGCGGCGGATGGCCTTAGTATCAATCGCGAAATGCTGCGCCGCCCGCTCAATGTCGGCTTCTCCGGCGGAGAGAAGAAGCGCATGGAAATCCTGCAGATGGCGCTGCTCACGCCGTCCATGTGCATCCTTGACGAGACCGATTCCGGCCTCGACATCGATGCGCTGCGCATTGTCGCCGAGGGCGTCAACGCCCTGCGCGACAAGAACCGCGGTTTCCTGGTGATCACCCACTACCAGCGCCTGCTCGATCATATCGTGCCGGACACCGTGCATGTCATGGCCAAGGGCCGCATCGTCCGCACCGGCGGCAAGGAACTGGCCCTGGAACTCGAGAAGAGCGGATATGCGTCCTATGGGGAGGCCGCCTGATGGCCATCGTCACCCCGCTGAAGACCGCGGCCGAGCAGGTTCTCGCCCAGCAGTTCGCCAATGTGAAGGCTGAGCTGCCGGGAGCCGGGCCGGTTCGCAAGCTGCGCGAAGATGCCTTTGCCGGCTTTGAGACCAAGGGCCTGCCGCATCGCCGGCTCGAAGCCTGGCGCTATACGGATCTGCGCATGATACTGCGCGAGGCGAAGCCTCTCGCCGGCGGCAAAGCGGCGAATCAGGCTGTGCGTGACCGCCTTTCCACCCTCAAACTGGGCGGCCTCAAGCTCGTCCTGATCGACGGCGCCTTCAATCCCGAACTTTCGGGCCTGGATGCATTGCCCGAGGGTGTCACGGTTTATGCTTTGGCTGATGCGCTGGTTTCGCCGCGCGAGGATTTGACGCGGATCCTCTCCGGCCCCGGCGTCGCCGAAGACGATACCGGCCTGATGCTCAACACTGCACTGATGCGTGACGGTGTCCTGGTCGAGATCGCGGAAGGCACCGAACTCGCCGCGCCGATCGCCATCATCTCGCTCGCCTCCGGCGAAGAGGAGCAGGCGATCTTCGGCCGCTCGGTCGTACTTGCCGGCAAGGGCGTCAAGGGCTCTATCGTCGAGATCAGCGAGAGCACCGGGCCGAAGGCTGCGCAGATCAACACGGCGATCGTCTTCGAGGCCGGCGACGAGAGCGAGATCCAGCACATCCGGCTGGTGACGCGCCAGCCGGCCGAGACCGTGCAGGTTCTGAGCCTGCTCGCGACCGTTGGTGCCCATGCCAGGTTCGACTCCTTCGCGCTGATCTGCAATGCGGGGACGGTCCGCCAGCAACATTTCGTGCGCTATGCCGGTGAGCATACCGAAGTCGGATTGCGCGGCGTCAACCTGCTCGGCGGCCAGGAGCATTCCGACGTCACGCTTGTGGTCGACCATGAGGTCCCTCATGGCACCAGCCGCGAGCTGTTCAAGTCGATCATCGGCGGCGAAGGCACCGGCGTCTTCCAGGGCAAGGTCATCGTGCGCCAGCATGCGCAGAAGACTGACGGCAGCATGAAGAGCAACGCACTGCTCCTGAATGACGGTGCGACCATGTTCAACAAGCCCGAGCTCGAGATCTTCGCCGACGACGTGGTCTGCGGCCATGGCGCCACCGTGGCGCAGATCGACGGTGAGCAGCTCTTCTATCTGATGGCACGCGGCCTGCCGCGACCTCAGGCCGAGGCGCTGGTCCTTCAGGCATTTGCCGGCGAGGCGGTCGAGTTCGTTGCCGACGAGGCGCTGCGCGACCTGATCATGGGCGAAGTCGAAGGCTGGCTCGCGAACCGCAAGCACACGGCGGAGAACGCGGCCTGATGCCTTACGTCAATCTCCAGATCACCAAGGGCGCAACCCGCGAGCAGAAGGCCGAGATCGTTAAGGAGTTCACGCAGACCCTTGTCCGCGTGCTCGGCAAGAACCCGGAGAACACCCATATCGTGATTCAGGAGATCGAGCGCGAGGACTGGGGCCATGCCGGCGCGCTCGTCGCCGACAGGCCAAGCAATCCCGGAAAGGCCTGACCATGAATGCGCCGGTGAAGCCTTATGACGTTGCTGCCATCCGCCGGGATTTCCCGATCCTGAGTCGGGAGGTCTATGGCAAGCCGCTGGTGTATCTCGACAATGCGGCCTCGGCGCAGAAGCCAAATGTCGTCATCGATGCGATGAGCCGGCTGATGCGCGAGGACTATGCCAATGTCCATCGCGGCCTGCACTACCTCGCCAACGCTTCGACGGAGGCCTATGAAGCGGCGCGCGAGAGCGCGCGCCGCTTCATCAATGCCGCCCATCTCGAAGAGATCATCTTCACGCGGTCCTCGACCGGCGCGCTGAATCTCGTCGCCTCGTCTCTTGGCCGCCATCTCGGCATCCAGGAAGGCGACGAGATCATTCTCTCGATCCTCGAGCACCATTCCAACATCGTCCCCTGGCATTATTGGCGCGAGCGGCATGGCGCGGTGATCAAATGGGCGCCGATCGACGATGACGGTAATTTCCTCATCGAGGAATTCGAGAAGCTGATCTCGCCACGCACCAAGATCGTGGCACTGACCCATATGTCGAATGCGATCGGCACGATCGTTCCGATCGCTGAGGTTGCTGCCATTTGCCAGGCCTATCGGATTCCACTGGTGGTGGACGGCAGTCAGAGTGCGGTGCACCTGCCGGTCGACGTGCAGACCCTCGGCTGTGATTTCTACTGCTTTACCGGCCACAAGACCTATGGACCGACCGGCTCCGGCGTCCTCTGGGGCAAGCGTGAATGGCTGGAAAAGCTGCCCCCCTATGAGGGTGGCGGCGAGATGATCGTCACCGTCAGCGAGGACGCGATCACATATAACGACCCTCCGCATCGGTTCGAGGCGGGTACGCCGGCGATCGTCGAGGCCGTGGGGCTTGGCGCCGCGCTCGACTACATGATGGCGCTGGGGCGCGAGAACATCGCCGCCCACGAGGCCAAGCTCACCAGCTACGCCATGCAGCGGCTTGGCGAGATGAACTCGATCCGGATATTTGGCAGGGCTGCGAACAAGGGGGCCATCGTTTCCTTCGAGATGAAGGGCGCGCATGCGCATGACGTCGCGACCGTGATTGACCGCGCGGGTGTCGCAGTCAGGGCGGGTACCCATTGCGCGATGCCGCTTCTGGCCCGATATGGAGTGACGTCGACCTGCCGGGCTTCCTTCGGCCTCTACAATACGCTGGAGGAGGTCGACCATCTGGTCGAGTCGTTGCGGAAGGCCGAGAGCCTTTTCGCCTGAACGGGATTGTTGTGATGAGTGAGAGCGCCACCGAAGAGCTGAAGCCGAACGCCCCCAGCATGGGAGCGAGCTCGGGCCTGCCGCCGGAGGAGATCGATCGTCTCACCGACGATATCGTTGCGGCGCTGAAGACGGTCTACGATCCGGAAATTCCGGCCGACATCTATGAGCTCGGCCTGATCTACCGGGTCGATATCGCCGATGACCGCCAGGTCGCGATCGACATGACGCTGACCGCGCCAGGTTGCCCGGTTGCCGGCGAGATGCCCGGCTGGGTCGAGAACGCGGTGAGCGCTGTGCCCGGCGTTGCCTTGGTGACGGTGAACATGACCTTCGATCCGCCCTGGGACCAGTCCCGGATGTCCGACGAGGCCCGAGTCGCGCTCGACATGTGGTGACAGGGCAGGCGGGCTTCCGTGCCGGGACAGCGCAGGGCGAATGACCGAGAGCTTGCCATCGTACGGCGCGCCTATGCCCGGCAGATGCTCGCCAGCGTCGGCATCGCCGACAATCCTGCTCTTGAGAACGCCTTTGCGGCAGTCGCTCGCGAGCGCTTCATCGGCCCGCCGCCATGGCACATGTCGCGCGGCGGCGGCTATGCGGTCCTGACATCCAGCGATCCGACCGTCGTCTATCAGGATGTCTTGATTGCATTGGCGCCGGAGCGCGGCGTCAACAACGGCAGCCCAAGCCTGCATGCCCATTGGCTGAACGCGCTCGGGCCGCGCCCGGGCGAGCGTGTCCTCCATATCGGCGCTGGAACCGGATATTATACGGCAATCCTGGCACAGCTTGTCGGCCCTACAGGACAGGTGCTCGCAGTCGAGTACGATCCGACCTTGGCCGAGCGTGCCGCCGACAATCTGGCGGACCAGCCCTCGGTCACGGTCGTCAAGGGCGACGGGGCCGAATGGCCGTACGAGCCGGTTGATTGCATCTACGTCAATTTCGCCGCCGCGCGCCCGGCCGAGGCATGGCTCGATCGCCTCACGCCCGGCGGCCGGCTGATCTTCCCGCTTGGCGTGCCCGGGCCGGTCGATGCAAGGGGGAGGAGAGGGCGACAGTCCTTTCGCGGTGCGGGCTATCTGGTTGAACCGCAGGGCGAGGGCTTCAGTGTCTCCTGGCTGGGAATGGTATCCTTCGTTTGCGCTGAAGGTGCCCTGGCCGGAACGCCGGCCGAGCAGGCGGCCCTTTGGACGGCGTTCGGCGGCGGAGATGCTGAGTTCGTGAGCAGCCTGAGGCGTGGCGACGAGAAATCCTCTGTGCGGACCTGGCTGCAGGGCGATGGCTGGAGCCTAAGCTACGACCCTGTCACGAAGGAGCGATGATCTATAGCTCGGCGAGCATGGCTGCTTTGGCAGCACGGATGCGCTCCTCATTGCGTCGGTAGAATGTCCATTGCCTGATCCGCTTCGGCGTCACCAGCCCAGCCTGCACCAGGATCTTCATGTGTTCGCTCAATGTCGGCTGACTGATGCCGAGCTTCTCGGCGATGAAGACCCCGCAAACCCCATCCTCGACCAGATCTCCGTCGACCTGTGGCGGAAAATGCGCGCGCGGATCCTTCAGCCAATCCAGGATCTGGAGGCGGCGCTCATTGGCGAGCGCGCGGAACAAGTCTGCCGCATTCATTTTGTCACTTTGCCAAGTTCCTAATTCATGGCAAGAGGAATCCGTCTCAACTACCGGGTTTCAGCGCCGATCGGAGCCGCCATGCCGTCCTATCCCTTCGAAACCGTCGATGTCTTCACCGACCGTCGCTTTGGTGGAAACCCCCTGGCCGTCTTCACCGATGCGCGCGGCATGTCGGACGCGCAGATGCAGTCCCTGGCCGCAGAGATGAATCTCAGCGAGACGACCTTTGTGCTTCCGCCCGACGATCCGGCTCACACGGCACGTGTCCGCATCTTTCACCGCACCGCTGAAATGCCCTTTGCGGGCCATCCCAACGTGGGCACGGCCTGCGTGCTGGCGCGGCATGGCCGCGACCGGGATGGCGTGCTGCTCTTCGAGGAGATCGCGGGCCTCGTCGAGGTGAAGGTTGAGCGCGACGCCAATGGCGCTGTGACGGGCGCTACCATCGCAGCGCCGCAGCCACTCTCCACAGACATTTCCCTGCCCGTTGCCGGCATTGCCGCCTGTGCCGGTCTGGCCCCTTCGGATGTTGTGGTCGCGGCGCACCAGCCGCTGCAGGCCTCGGTCGGCGTGCGCTTCGTGCTGGCGGAAGTGAAAGCCGAGGCTCTGTCGCGAGCCGTTCCCGATCTTGCAGCGTTCCGGGCGCTTGAGGCGGCGCATCCGGAGCTGGAGAAGCGACTGTCGCTCTTCCTCTACGTGCGTGATGGGGAGAGCATCCGCGCCCGCATGTTTGCGCCATTGGCCGGCACATGGGAGGACCCGGCAACGGGTTCGGCAAGTGCCACTCTGGCAGCGCTGCTGCTATCGCTCGAAGGTGGCGAGAGCGCGCGCTTCGAACTCACGCAAGGCGTCGAGATGGGGCGCCGAAGTCTGTTGCAATTGACGGCGCGGCGCACCGGGGATGGCATCCGCGCCACCGTCGGGGGTGGATGCGTGCCGGTGTTGCGCGGCGAGGCGCAGCTTTAGATCATCGGACCGGATATCGTATCCGGCCCGATGATCTAACCTTCTATGTTTGCATCGGCCCGAAAACCGCATTCCACTTTTCGGGCCGATGCTTTAGCCAGCCAGCCCCAATTGCCGGCGCAGCGCCTTTGTCAGTTTGAGTGCAATCAGACGGTGGCTTTCGCGGAGATAGTCCCGGAGCGCGTCGTCTGGCATGCTCTCATCGGATTGCCGCTGGATCCAGGTCATCCCGCGTGAGGCGAGATAGGGGGCAGGCCGCAGACCGGGCTGTTCCTGGAGGATGGCGTAGGCCATCTCCGAACATTTGAACGTGACCGCCAGTGGCTTGCCGCCGCTCCAACCGGCAATGGCAAAGACCTTGCCGCCGACCTTCCAGACATGGGCGCCGCCCCACTGCACGACATGGCTCGTCGCCGGCAGCGTGGCGCAGAACGCGTTGTAGTCATCCAGTATCATTGGCGCCTTCGCGCTCCCATTGCGAGTAAGAGAGCTCAGAACTGCTCTGCGTCGATCCCATAACGGGCCGCCGCGGCCTTGATCTGCGACCAGGTCTCATCATCAAGGGGAATGCCCGCGCGGCCGCGCTCGGCACGGATTGCACGCTCCTTGTCGCCGGGCGCCAGCACGGGATCGGCCGGGTCCTGCGGCTTGGCTGCGCGAACAAAAGCGAGATAGCTCTCGGTCCGGCTCCTGCGCAGCGCCGCATCGGGCTCCAGCCGCGACGGGTCGATCAGAACACCGAACAGCGAATTGATGATCCAGCTCTTCTGGGGCTTTTCGTCGATACGGGCAGCGCCCATCAGTCCGGCCGAGAGCAGTTCGGCGATCAGCGAGAGGCCGGCGCCCTTGTGGTCGCCAAAGGGCAGCAGCGCGCCGAGCGGCAGGTCCGGAATGGCGTGCTGAAAGACATGGGCAGGATCGGTCGTTGGCTTGCCTTCGCCATCGAGGATGTAGCCTGGCGGCACCTGAACGCCCTTGTTCAGCGCGACGCGAGCTTTGCCATGCGCCATGCGGCTGGTGGCGAAATCCAGGATGATCGGCTCGCCATCAGGCACGGGAATGCCGATGGCGTGCGGATTGGTGCCGAAACGCGCTTCTTTTGCGGCATAGGGCGCGACGATCGGCGGGCGACCAGCGACATTCACCCAGAAGAAGGAGATCAGGCCCGCTTCCGCAGCGATCTCGGCATAATGGCCGATGCGGCCGATATGGTGCGCATCCAGCAGATTGACGATGGCAACGCCACCATCCTGCGCCATCTTGGCTGCCCGCTCGACCGCTTCACGCGCGGTGGGCTGCCCGAGTGCGACTTGGCCGTCGATGATCAGAAAGGGAGCGCCGTCGAGTTTCGTGACGGGCGCCGCATCCGGCTTCAGGTTCCCGTCAGCTAGCGAGGTGAAATAGAGCGGGATCATGCCGACGCCATGGCTGTCATGGCCGCTCAGATTGGCGAGCACGAGATGGTGGGCCGTCTCCTGCGCCTGCGCCTCCGTCCAGCCGGCCCTTGTGACCATCTCGCGGACGAGGGCATGGAGCGATTCCGGGCGATGCAGGCGATAGGTCATGTGTGTTCGAGCCGCTTCTGGTGAGAGCGCCACAGTGCATGCCCCGGCCAGTCATGCAATGCACGCAATGAAATGGCGCCGTTGCGCCGCAACACCTCGACGTTGCGCTTACCGATCCTTATGTTGGATTTGCAATCCTGTTTCATCGGGCCTTGAACCCGATCGAGGAGGGACGAGGATGTTTTCGATTCCGGGCCTGAAGGTGGTGTCGCTGACCGACGCCGCTGCGACGCGTATCCGCGAGATCATGGCGCAATCGGCGCTCGACAATCCCGACGCGCCGGCGCTCGGCCTTCGTGTCGGCGTCAAGAAGGGCGGCTGCGCCGGGATGGAGTACACCTTCGAGGTCGCGCGCGAGGCGCACAAGGGCGACGAGGTCGTCACCGAGAAGGATGCGACCGTGGTCGTCGATGCCAAGGCTGTGCTCTTCCTGCTCGGTACGGAGCTGGATTTCCGGAGCGACCGGTTCTCCTCGACCTTCGTCTTCAACAACCCGAACCAGGTTTCGGCCTGTGGCTGTGGCGAATCGGTCGAGATCAAGCCGCGCGCCGAGACCGCGCTCACCGGCTCCTGATTCCCGGGGAAGCAGCCGGTCAGGCGACGCGGCTTGTCGTGTCCAGCGCCTCTTCTGTGATGGTGCGGTTGCGGCCGTCACGCTTGGCCTGCATCAAGGCCTGGTCGGCTCGGTCGACCAGTGAACCGGCCGTGTCGCCGCGACGATAGACCGAAACCCCCAGCGAAATGGTGATGCGACCGAGATTCTCGTTGGTCGAGCGCTTGATCAACTCGCGGGTGAGGAGCGCCTGGCGCACCGTCTCGGCGCCAAACTTGCCCGCGACGATATCGGCCTCCGGCAGGATGATCGCAAACTCCTCGCCGCCGAAGCGCGAGATTACCGCCTTCTCCTTGAACTTGTCCTTCATGGTGCGGGCGACAAGACGCAGCACCTGATCGCCGGTCAGATGGCCGTGTGCGTCGTTGAAGGTCTTGAAGAAGTCGATATCGGCCATGACCAGCGCAAAGGGGTCGCGCTGCAGGGTCGCCTGGTCGATCGATTTCTGCAGCATCTCCTCGAAGTGCCGCCGATTGGCGAGTCCGGTCAGCGGATCGGTCAACGCTTCGGCCCGCGTCGTTTCCAGCGCCTCGCGAAGATGGCGGATCTCGTTGGAGCTGTCCTTCAATTGCGACTCGAGCTGGGTCTTGCGGACCACCTCTTCGCGGGTCGACATGACCAGCGCTTCGACCCATTCGCGCAAGCGCTGCCGGTCGGTCATCGGCGGGACTTCGTCGGACATCGCGCTGAGGCGGCCGTGATAGCGTTCGCTCGAATCCAGCGCGCGATCGACCAGTGACATCAGGCTGTCGATTTCGCCGAGCACCTGCAGGCTGGTGCGTTCGGCCTGGCGCGCGAGCCGTTCGGTGCTGATGAAACGATCATAGAGGCTATCGATATCGGCGGCGCCGACCTGGCCCTCGCTACCGGTGATGATGGCGCTCATCGCCATGCTGAGCGCGGGCATCTCGCCGCTCAGATGTGCGTACCAGACCTCGAAAGCGCGGGGATAGCCGGGAGAGCCATGTTGACGCATGGCCGTAACGACACGGTCGGGGAGGTCGGACGTGTACTGGGAGGACTGCGTCTGTTCGCTCATCGTCATCGCCCGACCGGAGCCGATCCCGCTGGCCACACCGGCCATCTCGGGCTCGATCATGAATCGAAGCGGGACATTCTGTCCGTCATGACGGCGGCAATCGCGCCCCGCAGGATGGCTGCGGGAAGCCCTAGCCACTCCGTAAGATTGGAGGAACGGTGTTAAGATACCGTTGATGCAGCCGTGTCAGCCGACCTTGACCGGCCGCAGCAGGAAGGCCGGAACGTGATCGCCCAGCCCCTTGACCTTGGGCTCGCGATCATCCTCGTCCCGGCGCCGGTCATGCGGGCGCGAATGCACTGGCACAGGCTGCTCGCTGTCATGGCGAATGCGGGTCTTGGTCGGCCGGTCCTCGCCACGGCGGCGGGCGTCGTGAGGAACGCGATCGGCAGCTTCCACGACCGCTGGCTGTTCCGACGGCGCGGCTTCCTCGCGCGGTGACCGCACGGGACGCCCGCGACCACCACGCGGCGAACGCTTGTCGTCACGGCGGCTGCGACGCTCGTCGCGCGGTTCGCCGGGAGGCAGGTCATTGAGGCCGGGGCCTTCCCAGGCGATCGCCAGGCCGGTGAGCTTCTCAACGGCGGCGACAAGCTTGTCGTCGTGGCGGGTCACGATCGTGAAGGCCGCGCCGAGCCGGCCGGCCCGGCCGGTGCGGCCGATGCGGTGGATATAGTCCTCGGCATGGGTCGGAACGTCGAAATTGAAGACGTGGCTGACGGCCGGGATATCCAGCCCTCGCGCAGCGACGTCGCTCGCCACCAGGATTGGATTCTCGCCGGTGCGGAAGGATTCCAGTGCCGCCATGCGTGCATATTGGTCCATGTCGCCATGCAGCGCGACGGCCGGAAAGCCATGTTTCTGCAGTGACTTATGGAGTGTCGCTACATCGCGCTTGCGGTTGCAGAAGACAATCGCGTTCTGCAGGTCCTTGGCGTCGCGGATCAGCTTGCGCAGTGTGTCGCGCTTCTCATAGTCCTGCGAATGCGAGGCGATCAGACGCTGGGTGATGGTCGTGGCCGCCGTCGCGGGGCGCGAAGCCTCGATGCGCACCGGGTTATGCAGGAACTGCTCGCTGATCCGTGTGATCTCCGGCGGCATCGTCGCCGTGAAGAACAGCGTCTGCCTCGTGAAAGGCACAAGCTTGCAGACCCGCTCGATGTCGGGAATGAAGCCCATGTCGAGCATTCGGTCCGCCTCATCGATGACAAGCAATTCGACGCCGGTCAGCAGCAACTTGCCGCGCTCGACATGATCGAGCAGGCGCCCGGGCGTGGCGATCAGCACGTCAACACCGCGGGTGATCTTGGCGTCCTGATCGCCGAAGGAAACGCCGCCGATCAACAGCGCAACCGAGAGCTTCTGGTTGACGCCGTAGCGCGAGAAATTCTCCTCGACCTGAGCTGCGAGCTCGCGGGTCGGCTCCAGGATCAGAGTGCGCGGCATCCGCGCCCTGGCCCGGCCATTCTCCAGAATGGTGAGCATCGGCAGGGTGAAGGCGGCGGTCTTGCCTGTGCCCGTCTGTGCAATGCCGAGGACATCGCGGCGCGCGAGCACATGGGGAATGGCCTGAGCCTGGATAGGGGTAGGCGTAGAATAGCCTGCGGATGTAACCGCCGTCAGAACTTTATCGCTGAGGCCGAGTTCGGCAAAAGACATCGAGAGTTGCGCTTCTTCAGGGTCGGTGACACGTGGCGGGACGACCTATCAACCGCGACGGTGGCGCGACTTCTCTTTCCTGCGCGCCTTCGGACCCCTGTCCAATGCAGAAATAACGCGGGAAAGTCAACAAACTAGGCAAGAACGGAAGGTATGATCGCCATGAACGAGCCGCTTGTGATGATTCCGGGGTTGAGCTGCACCGCGGCGCTCTATGGACCGCAATGGCCGGCACTCGCCCCAGGGCGGCCGGTCCTCGTCGCCGATCATGCCCGCGACGATGGCCTGGCTGCCATCACGGCCCGGCTGCTGGAGGCGGCTCCGGAGCGGTTTGCACTCTGCGGTTTATCGATGGGTGGCTATGTCGCCTTTGAAATCCTGCGCCAGGCGCCGGAGCGCGTGACGCGGCTGGCCCTCCTCGACACCAGCGCGAAGCCGGCGACGCCGGAAACCAACGCGCCGCGTGAACAAATGATAGCCCTCGCCGAGAAAGGGGCTTTCGACAATGTCACGACGTTGCTCTGGCAAAAGCTGGTGGCGCCGGAACGCTTGACTGATGACGCACTGCGGCTCGACGTGCGGAAAATGGCAGAAAATATTGGCGCAGAAGGGTTTATTCGCCAGCAACGAGCGATCATGGGGCGGCCGGACTCCCGGCCGGGCCTTGCCGCCATCTCTGTGCCGACCCTGGTTTTGGTGGGAGCGGAAGATCAGATCACGCCCGTTGCGGAAGCCCGGGAGATCGCCGACGGGATCGGCGGCAATGCGCAGCTGCTGACGATTCCGGCCTGCGGCCACCTTTCGACTTTGGAGGCACCGCAAGCGGTCACAAAGGCGCTGCTGAGCTGGCTCGCCTGACGATCAGCGCGGAGCAGTGCAGGGGTCGAGCCTGGTTTCGTTTGCGCTCTTGCGGATCGAACCGGTCACGAGCGGGTCGATCATCTGGCCCTTGGAGGCCGCGGACGCGACCTGGCCCAGGCGTTCTGTGTCGAGATGCTGCGCCGTCTGAGTGGACACGAAATTGACGGCGATGACCGAAAGGAAGGCGATCGCCGCACCGGCCTTGGCAACATCCGCGACCATGCTGCCGCGCTCGTTCTTCAAGAAGAGTTTGATGACCCGCATGGGGCGCTCCGCATCGTCGGGGCGCAATGCGGCCCCGTGATGCATCTTGCGCGCCAGCCAGTAAAAGCTTGGTTAGCGAATGCTTGCCGGGGTCGTCGGAATGCCATTCAATCGCCTCCGGTTTGCACGAAAGAGCGCCTGAAGAGCCCGCAGCACGGCGATCACCGCGGGCCGCTGTCGCGAGACCTCGTGTGAAACGAGGAAGATCTCGTCGGCAGTCTCGTCCGGCGGCGGGGCGAGGCGGATCAATGCCTCGTCGAAATCGCCCATGAAGCAAGGCGCCATTGAAACGGCCCCCGCCGAGCGGATGCTCTCATAGCGCGCGGCTGAATCTCCGACGCGGGCCGCGATCGGGCGCCCATTGGCCCAGTTCAGAATGTGCTCCTCGATCCGGGAGGAGACGTCGCGGCTGACCGAAATGATGGGCGCCGTCAGAGGGTCGACATCGCGGCGCACATACAGCGCCTGCACCAGCCGCCCGATCTTCTGGCTGAAATAGCCGTTCTCCTGCGGCGGGCGGCGCATCCGGATCGCGATATCGGCATCCCCGCGGGCCAGGTCGAGCCGGTCTCGCGTGCTGATGATACCAATCTCCACGCCGCCCGCCTGAGCTGAGATCGTCGTCGCATGCATGGTCAGGAACAGGCTGATCGAGGTCGTGGCAGTCACACGGACAGGCGCGTCATCGGCGGAGCGCGCCGCACGCGTCCGGTTGGTGAAACGCTCGACCGCATTGGCGACCTCACCGGCATCGCCGGCTAGAGTTGCGCCAATCTCGGTGAGAACCAGCCGGTTTGCCATGCGCCTGAACAGTGGCAGGCCGAGTTGCGCCTCGAGACTCTTGAGGCGACGGGCCACGGTCGCCTCGCTCAGCCCGAGCGCGACCGCTGCCACGGCCAGCGTCCCACCGAGGGCGATGGAGTGGAAGATCGCGATGTCGTCCCAGTTGGGTGAAACCAGTTCGTGGCGTCGAGGTGAAGGGGAAGCAGGCTGCCCCATGCGATCATCGGCCATGGCTGAGCATGGGGGGCTGTCCTGGCATCGGCGTCATCATGCGGTGTGTTTGGGTGCGGGCGACTGCGGTTCGACATGCCGGCAAGATGCCGATGGCGCCCCCGGCTGACAGCCCGCCGACTTTGACGGCCTCACCGACAAAAATGCGAGGGTAGCGCGTGCCCGAATGCCGCGCCCCCGCCTCACAGGTCGATCAGTTCGCCGGCAAAGGCCGCGCGTTCCTGGATGAAGGTGAAGCGGGCTTCCGGTTTGTTGCCCATCAGCCGCTCAACGGTATCGGTGGTCTCGTCCCGCGCCTCATGGTCGACCATGACCTTGAGCAGGATGCGCTTGGCCGGGTCCATCGTGGTCTCCTTGAGCTGGGCCGGCATCATCTCGCCCAGGCCCTTGAATCGGCTGATCTCCGGCTTCTTGCCCTTGAACACGGTCGCGATCAGCTCGTCCTTATGCGCGTCGTTGCGGGCATAGACGCTCTTGCCGCCATGCTGGAGCCGATAGAGCGGCGGCACGGCGAGATAGAGATGGCCCTTCTCGATCAGGCGCGGCGTCTGGCGCCAGAAGAAGGTGACCAGCAGCGAGGCGATATGGGCGCCGTCGACGTCGGCGTCCGTCATGACGATGACCTTCTCGTAGCGCAGGTCATCCTCGCGGAACTGGCTGCCGATGCCGCAGCCGAGCGCCAGGATCAAGTCGGCAAGCTGCTGGTTCTGGTTCAGCTTCTCGCGGGTCGCGTTGGCGACGTTGAGGATCTTGCCGCGCAGCGGCAGGATCGCCTGCGTCGCGCGGTTGCGCGCCTGCTTGGCTGACCCGCCGGCGGAATCGCCCTCGACGATGAAAAGTTCGGAACCTGCAGCGCCGGCGCTGCTGCAATCGGCGAGCTTTCCCGGCAGCCGGAGCTTGCGCGTCGCGGTCTTGCGCGAAACCTCCTTCTCCAGCCGGCGGCGCTGGCGCTCCTCGGCCCGGTCGACCGACCAGTCGAGCAGCTTCAGTGCCTGCTGCGGCGCGGCGGCGAGCCAGTGGTCGAAGGCATCGCGCACCGCGTTCTCGACGATGCGCGCGGCCTCCAGCGTCGCGAGCTTGTCCTTGGTCTGGCCCTGGAACTCGGGCTCGCGAATGAAGACCGACAGCATCGCGGCACAGGTCGCCATGACGTCGTCGGAGGTCACCTGCGCCATGCGCTTCGACTGTCCGATACGCTCGGCATGGTCACGCAGGCCGCGCAGCAGAGCGACGCGCAAGCCCTGCTCATGCGTGCCGCCTTCGGGCGTCGGAATGGTGTTGCAGTAGGACGAGCTGAAGCCGTCCTCGCCGGTTGCCAGCCACGCCACGGCCCATTCCAGCGAGCCGTGGCCGCCATCCTTTGTGATCTTACCGGAGAAGATCGGCTCGGCGACCAGATCCTTGCCCTCGATCTCGCGGCCGAGATAGTCGCGCAAGCCTCCGGGAAAGCGGAAGACAGCCTCCGCCGCGACATCGCCCTCTGGCTTCAGCAGCGCGGGCGCACAGCGCCAGCGGATCTCCACGCCACCGAAGAGATAGGCCTTCGAGCGTGCCATCCGGAACAGGCGGGCAGGGGAAAAATGGGCGCCCTCGCCGAAAATCTGCGCGTCGGGATGGAAACGCACCTTCGTGCCACGCCGGTTGGCGACGCGCCCGACAGTTTCCAACGGCCCCTGCGGCGCCCCGCGCGAAAAGACCTGGCGATAGAGCATCTGGCCGCGCGCGACCTCGACCTCGAGCCGGTCCGACAGGGCATTGACGACGGAAACGCCGACACCGTGCAGGCCGCCGGAGGTCTCATAGGCCTTGGAGTCGAATTTTCCGCCGGCATGCAGCGTTGTCATGATGACTTCGAGCGCCGACTTGTCGGGGAATTTCGGATGCGGATCGACGGGGATACCGCGGCCATTATCGGTGACCGCGAGCGAGCCGTCCTCGAATAATTCGACGTCGATGAAGGTGGCGTGGCCGGCGACGGCCTCGTCCATCGCGTTGTCGATCACCTCGGCGAAGAGATGATGCAGCGCGCGCTCATCGGTGCCGCCGATATACATGCCTGGCCGCCGGCGCACCGGCTCGAGCCCCTCGAGGACTTCGATTGCGGACGCCGTATATCCGGCCTCGGACAAGGTTCCGTTGCGCGGTACGGAAGGCGAGGCCGATTGCTGCGGAGGCTTGCTCGGGGCCGCCGTGTCACGCTTGACCGGCGATGGCTCGGGCGCCCGCTGCGGCTGCCCGCCGCTGCCCTCACCGAAAAGATCGCCATTCTCCGCCATTTCTTCCGCCGATCACCTGATTCGCAGCGCTCTTAGGATAGCGCATTCGGGACATCGCCAGGGCCGGCACTCCAGCCAGCTGCAGCGATTGGTCCCCAGACATATATCGAACATCGCTCCGAACAAGCAGGAGAATCATCGCACTGCCTCTTGCTGTGCACCGGAAGCCTCAATCGCGAGAGTGTCGCAGCTGTGTCACGCGAGCATGCCATGCGTTGGCGAAGCGCATGGTTCATGTCGCATTAACCCGGCACGAACGAGAGTGACCGGGTCGAGATTCGTCAGCTTGCGAATGGCTGCCAGCTGCCGGAATATTGGGAAAATGGGAGGCTGTCGTGGTCGCGCGTTCGTCGGTTCCAGGGGTGAAGATGGCCGGGCTCGAGCGCACCGCGCGCCTTGCCGGTGAAGCCTTTGGTTACGAGGACATGGCCTTCCTGGCCCGGTCGCGCGCCACCGATATCGGCCAGTCCCGCAAACTGTGGTGGCTTGCTGCTTCCATCGCTGTGATCGGCTTGGTTGCTCTCGCCCTGCGCTGAGACGTAAGGCGCCCGGCGGGGCGTAAACGCGGGCTGAGTCTGGTCTCTGTCTGCTATCAGCGCCGGCTACTGGCGATCATCTGGTCGTAGAAGGCGAGATGGGCCTGCGCCGCCTCATCCCATGATGCGGAAAGATCGACCGCGATCGCGTCCGCCTTGTGAAGATGGGCGGTGACGATGGCGTCGGCGAATTTATCAGGTGCTGCATCGACCGGGCAAAGCACGGTTGCGGGGCTGTCGATCTTGGCCTTCAGCGACGGTGACAGGTCAAACTCGTCCCGGCGCTCGGCTTCGGTCGAGACCAGGGGGATCGCGAGCTGGCTGACGGCCTGGAAGCTGCCGCGACGTGTGCTGATGCCGTCGGTGAAGGGCAGCAGGAAGACATCGGCCGCTGAAAGCGTCGCCATCAGTTCGCCCTCGTCGTCGATGCGACCGCGAAAGTCGAGCCAGTCGATGATGCCGAGCTCGCGCGCAAGTGCAAGGAAGGCCTCGCGATCCCTGGGCTTGTCCCAGAGGAAATCGCCACAGACCAGGAGCCGCGCTCTGGTGCCGCGCTCATGCAGTGTCTTGACGACGCGCAGCAGCATGTCCGGACGCTTGCTCGCATAGAGCACTCCGAAATAGCCGATCACGATATCGGCCCGCGTCGTGCCGTTGCCGCGTGTCTTCGCTCGCTCCTCGACCACCCGCTCCGGATCGATCCGCGCCGGCATGATGTTCGGGCCGATCGGGATGACCGGCGCCGCCTGCTTTTTGCGGTCTCCGACGAGTGGCGTGCCGAGGAAGCTCTCGCGCTGCTGTTGGGACACGAAGATGAAGCTGTCGGTCGCGAGGATGTCGGGGATCATCGAGAGGTAGCGAAGTCGGTTGATCGAGGCCCATTCATGCAAGGTCACGGCGATGCGTCCCTTGCGCGTGGCAAGTCGGGCCGCCATCAGGGCCGAGCCTGGCAGCACGCTGTTGCCCCACCCCTCGGTCGGCATCTGAAAATGCGCGATCTGTCCGGCGCGCAGCACGTCGACGATAGCGTCGATGAAGCGTCGCGGCTGGTCGGGTTCGATCATCTGCAAGGCGACGAAGGCGGGTCGCTGCGCGTTGATCGCTTCGCCGAGCCGCTGCGCGTAATCCATGACGGCGCAGGTGACAGGGCGGGCCGAGCCGAAGATCACGACGGAGGGCTTGAGTGATGAACCGGAGAGAGGCATGCGTGCTGCTGGGCTGTGCGAGATTGACGGATCGCAGGGCTATGACATGGCTTTACTAACCTTGCGTGAGCATGCCGGTTTGTTCCGCCCGCCGTTGCGGCTCTTGCTTCACGACATCGTAAGATTGCCGGCGACTATGGTTTGACGGAGCGGTTCGGATGTCGCAGCGGCATCCCCGACATATTCAAGGGTGACCCATGTCGGATATCGTGTTGCACGCGGGGCGACCTGCTCCGGACGGGATTTCGGCAATCGAACGCCTGGCACTCTCTGGCTTGCGGATTTCGTCGCAACTCCTTGAACCGACACATTTCAAGGGTTACGGCCGGATAGCTTCGCTACTCCGCCGTGCCGCGCCCGAGCGCCATATCGTTCTGGAGATCGACCCCGACAGCCGATTCAGGTTTCCGTTCGGCGATGCCTACTGGAGCCGTTTGCTGGCACCTAGTGTCGTGTATGAGCCTGAGATGATTGCACTCTTCCGCATGATACGCGCAGAGGACTACGCCTTCGTCGATTGCGGTGCGAACTTTGGCTATTGGTCGGTTCTGGTATCGGGCGCGGCACTAGGCAGACATCGAGCCATCGCCATCGAAGCGTCGGGCCGCAACTTCATCGAATTGACGGCCAATGCGGCAATCAATCAGAAACGGTTCGAGGCCGTACATGCGGCCGTCGCCGAGACTGATGGTGGTTTTGTGACTTTGGGCGGTCCGACACATGAAGGTCTGGCCATCGTCGACACGGCCAAGGCGGCGCCAGATGCAGAGACGGTTGCTTGCGTCTCGCTCGATGGATTGATGTTGCGAAGGCCTTGGTTCGACGGGAGCAAACGTTTCGTCCTGAAGCTCGATGTCGAAGGCGTCGAGGAGGCGGCGTTACGCGGAGCAAGCGAAATGCTGCGACGTGACACATTGCTGATCTATGAAGAGCAAGGCTCGGATGATGGGCACGCCAATACGCGGTTCGTTTCGCAGACGCTCGGCATCCCCATATTCGTCTACGATGGACACCGCTTCCGCGAGGCGGCCGATCCGCTGGCGGCGATGGCCGCGATGAAGGTGAACCGCAGGCGCGGCTACAACGTCCTGGCCACTCGTTCGAATTCCTGGCTGGACATTCTCCGCCGCGAATAGACGCACCCGCACTTCAGCGTCCCGCGGACACGGTCCTCCAATCGCCTTTCCAGCCGTGACCGACGGTGCGTTGCTCCTGAGCGGCGGCCTCCCGGCTCACACGATGTATTGCTCGCAGAAGGAGACCAGCAAAAAAGCCGGGGCGTCACCGCCCCGGCGTTTCAGGTGGACCACGAACCGTCGCGGTCGGGAGGAAGGCAGCTGCGCCGGGAAGATTCCGGCGCAGAGCTCTCAGTAGGAATAGTACATCGCGAACTCGACCGGGTGCGGCGTCATTTCGAAGCGCGCCACATCCTGCATCTTGAGCTCGATATAGCTCTCGATGAAGTCGTCGTTGAAGACGCCGCCGGCCTTGAGGAAGGCGTTGTCCTTCTTCAGCGCCTCCAGCGCCTCGCGCAGCGAACCGCAGACGGTCGGGATCTTCTTCAGCTCGCGCGGCGGCAGGTCGTAGAGATCCTTGTCCATCGCCGGGCCGGGATCGATCTTGTTCACGATGCCGTCGAGGCCGGCCATCAGCAGCGCGGCAAAGGCGAGATAGGGGTTCGCCATCGGATCGGGGAAGCGAACCTCGACGCGCTTGGCCTTCGGCGAGGTCGTCCACGGAATACGGCAGGAGGCCGAGCGGTTACGGGCCGAATAGGCCAGCAGCACCGGAGCCTCATAGCCCGGAACGAGACGCTTGTAGGAGTTCGTCGACGGGTTGGTGAAGGCGTTCAGCGCCTTGGCGTGCTTGATGATGCCGCCGATGTACCAGAGGCACTCCTGCGACAGGTCGGCATATTTGTTGCCGGCCATGATCGGCTTGCCGGCCTTCCAGATCGACTGGTGGACGTGCATGCCCGAGCCGTTGTCGCCATAGATCGGCTTCGGCATGAAGGTCGCGGTCTTGCCGTAGCTCTGCGCCACGTTGTGGATCGCGTACTTGTAGACCTGCATGGTGTCGGCCATGTGGGTCAGCGTGTCGAACTTCAGGCCGAGCTCGTGCTGGGCCGAGGCGACCTCGTGGTGGTGCTTCTCGACCTTGGCGCCCATCGCCGCCATGGCTGCCAGCATCTCGCCGCGCATGTCCTGCGCCGAATCCTGCGGCGGGACGGGGAAGTAACCGCCCTTGGTGGCGATGCGGTGGCCGAGATTGCCGCCTTCGTAGTCGGTCATGCCGTTGATCGGCAGCTCGACGTTATCGAGCTTGAAGCCGGTATTGTAGGGCTCAGCCGAGATCTTGACGTCGTCGAAGACAAAGAATTCAGCTTCCGGGCCGACATAGACCGTGTCGCCGATACCGGTCGACTTGAGATAGGCCTCGGCCTTCTTGGCGATGCCGCGTGGGTCGCGGTTATAGGGCTCGCCGGTCGCGGGCTCGAGGACGTCGCAGGTGATCACCATCGTCGCGGCCGAGAAGAACGGATCCATCACCGCCGTCGTCGGATCAGGCATCAGAAGCATGTCGGACTCGTTGATCGCCTTCCAGCCGGCAATCGACGAACCGTCGAACATCGTGCCTTCGGCGAAGATGTCCTCGTCGATCATGGTGATGTCGAAGGTGACGTGCTGCCACTTGCCGCGCGGGTCGGTAAAGCGGAAGTCGACATACTTGACGTCGTTGTCCTTGATCGCCTTGAGGACGTCCTTGGCGCTCTTCATCTCAGCATTCCTCTTGAAAGCAGTTTCTCAACATTCATCGATCCGCGGGTATTCGCCCGGCGGACGCCGATTTCACGGGTTCGGGAATGAAGCCCTCAGATCGCGTCCGCGCCGGTCTCTCCGGTACGGATGCGGATCGCCCCCTCCACCGTCGATACAAAAATCTTGCCATCGCCGATCCGGCCGGTCTGGGCGGCCTTCTTGATGGCTTCGATCGCGCTCTCGACCATCTCGTCCGCCAGCACGATCTCGATCTTCACCTTCGGCAGGAAGTCGACGACGTATTCGGCGCCGCGATAGAGCTCGGTATGGCCCTTCTGGCGGCCGAATCCCTTGGCTTCGAGCACAGTGATGCCCTGCAGTCCGACTTCCTGCAGCGCCTCCTTCACCTCATCCAGCTTGAAGGGCTTGATGATCGCTTCGATCTTCTTCATGCGCCGACCGGCCTCCCTTGCGCGTGGTTGGA
The DNA here is from genome assembly GCF_000735605.1 of Allobosea sp. LC85. Taxonomy (GTDB): domain Bacteria; phylum Pseudomonadota; class Alphaproteobacteria; order Rhizobiales; family Beijerinckiaceae; genus Allobosea. The sequence goes on along the minus strand of NZ_JPKG01000034.1, from coordinate 40,149 downwards.
AACGGATATTCGTCCGTTCCTCGATACTGCCTGCCGGTCCAATCGTCGATGCGCTGAAAATCGGCCTTTCCCGATGTCTCGGTGGCCGGCTCAGCGTTCCGTCGTGGCAGACGAACACTCGCCGAATGTGCTCATAGCATCGGCGCGTGTGCCTCGCCATGAGGTAGCATGGCAGGTATCGCCTCATGATGAGGCGATATTCCGCCCATAATTTATGCAGTTGATCAATCGATAGCCAAACGAGATCTGCACCCTCATCTTGCGATGAGCGCCTTGCTTCCCGATGATCATGGGATGAGCACCCCCGACGAGATCTCCCTTGCGCTGTTGACGCCCGACGAGATGGCACGCGCCGACAAGGCTGCGATTGCTGCCGGAACGACGGGGCTGGTCCTGATGGAGCGGGCGGGCAGGGCGGTCGCCGATGCCGTCAGCCGGCGGGCCCGGCCTGGACAGGCCATTCTGGTGCTCTGTGGCCCTGGCAATAATGGCGGCGACGGATTTGTCGCAGCCCGTCTCCTCCGCGAGCGCGGTTTCGCGGTGACACTGGCTTTGTCCGTCGATCGCGCCGCCATGAAGGGCGATGCCCGCGCGATGGCGCGGGCCTGGACCGGGGAGGTCATGCCGATTTCCTCCACCGCTCCGGAGCGGGCAGCGGTCGTGGTCGACGCCCTTTTCGGTGCAGGCCTCGATCGGCCCCTGATCGGCGAGGTCGCTGCCCTGGCGCATCGCGTCAACGCCTCGGAAGCCTCGGTGATCGCCGTCGATGTCCCCAGCGGCCTTTCGGGAGAGACGGGACGCGCTGATGGTCCGGTCATAGAAGCCGATGAGACGGTCACCTTCTTTCGCCTCAAGCCCGGGCATCTGCTCCATCCCGGACGCGGATTATGCGGCGTGGTGACGCTCGCCGATATCGGCATCACAGCGGAGGCGGCGTTTGGCGACGGCGCCCTGGAGGCGCGAACCTTTTGCAACGCTCCCCCGCTATGGCGCTCCGAGTGGCCGAACCATGCGGTCGATACCCATAAGTACAAGCGTGGCGCGGTGCTCGTCCTGGCTGGCGGGCTTGCGGGTGTCGGCGCGCCCAGGCTCGGAGCGCGGGCGGCGCTGCGCATCGGCGCCGGCCTGGTGACGATTGCGTGCCGGCCCGAAGCGCTTGCCGCTCATGCCGCCCGCGGCCCGGATGCGCTGATCCAGCGCGGGGTCGGCTCGGCAGCCGATATCGAAAACCTACTGGCCGAGAAGCGGCTCGGCGCGGTCCTCGCCGGGCCAGCACTCGGTCTTGACGCAACCGCTCGCGAAGCCGTCCTGGCCGCGCTACGCTCGAACGTTCCGGCGGTGTTCGATGCGGACGCGCTTACCTTGCTGGCGGCAGAAACCACGTCTGTCTCGATCGGGACCTGGACCAAGCGGCGTGGGGCAGCTTGCGTACTCACGCCGCACGAAGGGGAATTCGAGCGCCTTTTTGCCTCGTCTGCGGACGTGATGACCGCTCCATCCAAGCTCGAACGAGCGCGCCGCGCTTCGGCGGCAACCGGTGCGGTCGTCGTCCTGAAGGGGCCGGACAGCATCATCGCCGAGCCAGATGGAAGAGCCGCGATCAACATGACCGGCAGCCCGGCCTTGGCGACGGCTGGTTCCGGCGATGTCTTGGCGGGTCTGATAGCAGGCCTGCTGGCTCAGGGCATGCCAGCCTTCCAAGCCGCCTGCGCCGCCGTTTGGCTCCATGGCAAGGCGGCGGAACGGCTCGGACGCGGCTTGATCGCCGATGACCTGCCCGAAGCGATCCTGCCCGCTCTGTCCGAATTGCCTGCTCAACAAGGCGGGTAGCTTCGGCTAGAGCATGCTGGCAACGGTTTTTCGCATAGAGCATGCACTAAACTATGAGAGTCGATCACGTTTTCTGCGTTTGGACGATTTCGTCCAAACGCAGCGCGATCTAGCCGACGCGGAACACCAGAGATGACCGGCCCGCCGGTCGGGCGGGCCGGGATGTCAGTCAGCGGCTGGCATAGGTCACGGCCGGAGCTTCCGTCAGTTGCTCCTTCGTCATGTTGATGACGCCGTGGTCCGGGTACATCATCGGACCACGCGGGGCAGGCGCTGCTGCTGGCGGAGCCGAGGCCGTGCCGCCCATGCTGCCGCTACCGCCGGACGGGGCGGGAGCAGGAGGCGGAGCCGGAGCCACCATCGGTTCGTCGCTCCACGTCACCTGTTCGAAGGGAATCGCAACATCCTTCGAACCGATACCGAGGAAGCCGCCGACGCCGACGGTCACCATCTCGACCTTGCCTGTCTTGTCGAACAGAACTTCCGTCACATCACCAACCTTCTTCTTGTCGGGGCCGTAGATATCGACACCCATCACCTTGGACGCACGCCACTTGCCCTGGCCCGCGAGATTGTTCTCAGGCGGCTTGGCGCGCTCCACAGCGGGTGCCGGCGCCGAAGGAGCTGTCGAGGGGGCGTTCGACGGGGGCGCACTGGTCTGCGCCATCGCGGTCGTCGCAAGCATGACAGCTCCGACCGCCGTCAGCGCGATTGAGTGCTTGAACATCGCTTCCTCCATCCAGAAACCGCGAGTGCGGCTTGAGGGGAAAACGTCGGAAACCGGATTTTGTTCGGAAAATTCCTCTCTTTCGCCACGGGACATCGCCATGCGTGTAGTGCATGGGCGCCTGGAACAGGGCAACGTGCCTTTCACCTGAGCCTGCCGGGCTGCGAAGCCTTGCCGCGCCCCGTGATCCTGTCATGCTTCGATTGTCGGATTGCCGCCGCCAGGCGAGCATTCCGTTGCGAGAGCGGACGGGAGTATGCCATGCCTGCAGTCGAGCCGAGGACGCCCTTGACCATCCATCTGAGTGCCGCCGAACTGACCGCGCTCGATCGATATTTGCGCGAAATCCAGTCACGTCGATCGCGGGAAGAGGCCGTCGCCGAGATTGTGGCCCGCTGGGCGACCGGGCAGGGGCTGTTGCCGGATCCTAACGACAAGGACGGGCTTGAGCTGGACGAACTCAACGCCAGCAATGACAGCTAAAGCATCGGCCCGAAAAGTGGATTGCGGTTTTCGGGACAGCCGATGCAAACGCAGAAGGTTAGATCATCGGGCGGCGCCAGGGTCGCGGCCACGCGCGTGCGGTTCCGTCCTGCATTCTTCGCGGCATAGAGGGCCTGATCGGCGCGGCCGATCGCGTGTGCGAGCGTCTCGCCGCGGCGAAGCTCGGTAATCTCGAAACTGCAGGTCACCTTCCGATCGGGCGCCAGCTTGGGAAACGAGATCCTCGCGATATCGCCGCGCAGGCGCTCCGCGAAATGGAAGGATTGCTCTGCCGTCGTATCCTTGAGCAGGATGACGAACTCCTCGCCACCGATGCGACCGGCGGCATCATTGACGCGAACTGCGCTCCGGATGGTGGCGGCGATCGTGACCAGCACGGCATCGCCTGCCGCGTGGCCATAGGCGTCTTTGATGCTCTTGAAATGATCGATATCGCAAGCGACGACGCTGATTGCCAAGGGATGACGCGCCGCGCTCAGGGATTGAAACCGGCTTCGCAGGCCGCGCCGGTTCAAGGCGCCCGTGAGCGGATCGCTATCGCGCTCGTTGGCAGCCGGGCAGTCACGTCCACACCTGCGGCCAGGAGCAGCCCAAGGCCCAACCCGACCCCGAACACCGAGGCGCTGAACTGCACCCAGATCCAGGACCCCGACTGCATGAACGCAGACGCGGATGTTGCCGCAGCCAACTCGGCAGACAACAATGTGCGCAGGAAAAAATGCAGGCCAACACCAGGACCAGCCAGAATATCACCCGGTCTGTGGCGCCTCCTCGCGCAAGCGATCTCATGATCCAGGAGGCGGAGGCGATGATGCCACCGAGGCCGAAGCTCACGACGTGGACGCGCGCAACCAGGTTTCGGTCGACATAGAAGAAATAGCCGAGCGCCCCGATGATCCCTGCGAACCAGATGACGTGGAACCAGCGCGGCGGCCGCCGAGCGGAGCGCGCCATGACGCCCGTCACGAAAACCAGCGTGCCGAAGACATAGAGGACGCCGTACAGCATCGTGTTAAGGCCGAAATCGGCCGGTATGCGCGTTGTCTGAACGAGCATCCCGATGCCGAAGGCCAAGAACCCCTGTGCGAAATGGAGCAGGTACCAGCTTCGGCGCTCGAACAGCCAGACGGCGCCGAAGGTTGCTGCGAACAGGAACAGGATGGCCGTTGGTACGAGGTTCACAATGATCCGACTACAGAGGCCGCCCGGTTCGCGGTCGCCGTCGTCTACTGCCCTGGGTAAACAATCGACGTCGCAGGATCATGTAGCTGGGCGCTCGTCGGTGCCAACCGGGGCCCCTGGTTGGCGGCCTTCCGAGATCGGCAGAGTGCCACTGCGCGAAGGTCGTTAATTGATCATCTGCCAGTCAGTTGCTAGGGGAGCGCATGCCCGATGATCCCCTTCAGACCGTCGCCGATCGGACCCTGCAGCGAGCCGATCTGGCAGCTCTCTCGGAATTGCGCAGGCCTCACCATGTGATCGCGTGCGATCTGGATGAGGCGGATCTTTCAGGGCTCGATCTGTCGGGGTGGAGTTTTGAGCGGTGCAGCCTCAAGCGCGCCAAGCTCAGAGGTACGAGGCTCGAGCGGGTGCAATGGCTCGGCTGTCGAGCGGCCTTCGCTGATTTCATGGGGGCCGATCTATCGGATGGCTGCGTTCAATCCGGCGATTTCAACAACGCCATCCTGCGCCGGACGACGCTGGTCTCGGCTTCCTTTGCTGGCTGCAAGTTGACTGGCGTCGATTTGTCCGAAGCCAGAGCATTGAATTGCCGGTTTGAAGAGGTCCTTCTCGTCAGCGCGAAGCTGCCTTCGTTCAGCTTCCGCAAGACCACGCTCAGGAAGATCGATTTCAGCCAATCGGACCTGAGGAAATGCGATTTCAGGGATGCGGTCTTCGAGGATTGCAGTCTGACGGACGCGGCACTGAATGGCTCTCGCTTCGAGGGGGCCGATCTTCGCGGCGCTGATCTGGGCGGATTGAGGCTGGTTGACGCCACCCTCTTTCGCGGCGCCACGATCTCTCGCCAGCAGGCCGGCCAGCTGCTCGCGGAACTGGGCTTGAAGGTGCGCTAGGCAGAAAGGCTGGCGCCAGCGCCATGGCGTGAGCCTGCTGCGGACCTCCCTTCGATCAAGAGCCTTGAGAGTGTCACACAAGGATGTTTAGGCGGAGCATGAACGCCTATCTCACTCTAGCTGTTGCCATCGTCGCTGAGGTCATTGCCACCTCGGCCCTCAAAGCGTCGCAGGGTTTTTCGAAATTCGGGCCCACGGCCGTCGTTGCGGTTGGATATGGCGTCGCGTTCTACTTCCTGTCGCTCACCTTGAAGAGCATGCCTGTCGGGATCGCCTATGCCGTCTGGTCGGGCGCAGGCATCGTCCTGATCTCGGCGGTGGGGTGGCTTGTGTTCGGCCAGAAGCTCGATCTTTGGGCGGTGATCGGAATGGGCCTGATCGTGGCCGGTGTCCTGGTCGTGAACGTTCTCTCGACCTCTGGCGGGCATTGAGCCGCTTCTGCAGCTTGTCCATTTTGGTACGCCGGCCTGCGACCGTAGCGCCAATGCCAAGCATACACTAGTATAGCCTTCCAACTGGACCCGCGATCTGAGGGCCGCCAACAGCACTGCCACCCGTGTGGGTGCGTTCGGATGTCAAAATCCTCGCGACAACCTGCGACGACGACTTCACTCAGCATCAGACGGGACAAAGAACGTTGAGCTTGCTTGCGCGCCTTTTTCAACGTTTCCTCGTTCTCTGCCTGGGCGTCGTCAGCGTGTGGCTGATCGTCTTCGTCGTCTTCGATACGGCGGACCACAGACTGCCTTGGATCCTGGCGGCGAGTCTGACCTACGGTTTGGCTGCTTATGTCATTCTGCCAAACGTGGTTCGAATGAGCCTGAAGGTTCTTCACCGCAGATTGATCCCCCGATACACGATCACCGGAGATGGTTTGCCCGGCGATCCTGTAAACCTCGTCCTCATCGGTACTCTTCAACAGCTCCGCGATGCATTTGCAGCAGCGGGCTGGTCGACGGCTGATCGCCTGGGGATCGCCAGCTCCTGGCGAATGATACGAGCCTTTCTGCTCAACTCGACCTATCCCACCGCTCCTTTCAGCACCCTCTATCTCTTTGGACGAAGGCAGGACATCGGCTTCCAGGAGCCCATCGACAACAGCCCGCGCAAGCGCCATCACATCCGCTTCTGGGCGCTGAGCCTCGCTCATTCCGGGGACGATATGACCGCAGCGAGTTTTTGGCTGAATACGGATAAACCAGCGACCGACCAGCCTGTATTATGGGTCGGCGCGGGGACCCGAGATACCGGGCTGTCACTGACCCGACTGACGTTCCAGGTGACCCATGCGACCGATTCCGACACGAATGCGGAGCGCAACTACATAGTCGCCGAGTTGAGGGCCAAGCAGGTGATCGGTGACGTCGTCTTGCACCCATCCGGTTCGCGTTTGCAGACCGGAAAGGTCAACCATTACATGACCGATGGTGAGATCGCCTTCGCCAGTTTGATAAAGGACTGAACCTGTATTCTTGCTGCCTTCCGCAGGGCTCGATGATCGATGCTCCGGGGGCAGTGAAGCCTGCAATTGAGCTCGAGATCGCATGTGCGCAGAACGTCGATGAGGATCGCGCAGCCAGCCAGGTTCTGGATTGCGATCTCTGTGGTCGCCTTGGTCGTGCTGGTGCTGTTGCGCGAGATCCTGCTGCCGTTTGTGGTGGGTGCCTTGCTCGCCTATCTCATCGTTCCGGTGGTCGACAGATTGGAGCGGTTCGGGATGAATCGTTCCCTTGCAGCCCTGGCCGTCTTCCTGCCGCTGGTTGCCGGTCTCATTGCCTTTCTCCTGGTGATGCTGCCGGCGATCATTGGCGAACTCAGGTTTTTCGTTGAGGAGTTTCCCCGCTACTTTACACGGCTCCAGTCGCTCGTGACCGATGCGAGCCGCCCCTGGCTGCACACTGTCATGGGTGGCGAACTCCATATCGAGCAATCCTCCGCCGATCTCGCCAAGACGATGGGCAGCAACTGGCTCGATGGCTTCCTTCGCTCGTTATGGTCGAGCGGGCTAGCCCTGGTCTCCCTTCTCTCGCTGCTCGTGGTGACGCCGATCATTGCCATCTATCTCGCCATTGACTGGCAACGCATGCTGGCGACGGTCGATGGCTGGTTTGTCCCGGCGTATCGCGACGATGCTCGGGCGCTTGGGCGTGAAATCCACGATACGATCGCCGGCTTCGTGCGCGGCCAGATCGTCATTTGTCTCGTTCTGGTCGTGCTTTATGCGACGGCCCTGAAGATGACCGGGCTCAACCACGCCATTCTGATAGGGATCACTGCCGGCCTCATCAGTTTTGTTCCCTATTTCGGCGCTGCCACCGGGTTCTTCGTGGCGGCCTGCGTTGCGATGGCCCAGTTCTGGCCGAATTGGGTGCCGGTCGCTGTTGTGGGGAGCATCTTCATCGTGGGAGAAATGCTCGCCGACTATGTGCTGTCGCCGCATCTCATTGGCCGTCGCGTCAACCTCAACCCGGTCTGGATGATGTTTGCGCTGTTCGCCTTTGGATGGCTGTTCGGCTTCATCGGCGTGCTGTTGGCGATACCTCTCGCGGCATCGCTGGGCGTGATCCTGCGCTTCGCGTGGCGGCGGTCGCTGGAGGGTTCGGAGCGCCCCGTCTCGGACGGGCCAGACTCAGTATGACGAAATGGCCGGGGGAGGATCGACAGGCTGCAAGGTCTATCGCCGGCGATGGTGGCAAACCGGGCCTGTCCATAGACCAATTGCGCGGGCCGATCTTTTGCTCTTTTTCCGAGCGTTCCCTGGACGAGAGAGCGGAGCTTCAGTGCAGCCCCGTCGATCGCGAGATCGGTCCTGGGTGCAGACGACTACGCAGCGCAACTTCGCGCTTCACGGGCGCGCAGCGACGGTAGAGCCCGACAAGACCACGTCTCACGACGAACCTCGGTGCGTTGGACGGAGATGAGGGTACGTGCCGAGATGGTTTCTGAGACAAGAGAAACATCGTGCGCTTACTGCAAAACATCTGGCGGAAGGGGTGGGACGATATTCCACCCGGAGGCTAAGCCGTTGATAAGTCCTAAGTCGCTGATCTAGAAGGACTTGCGTTGGGGGCTTTTTTGACTCATTTGTGGGTCCACATTGCTCCGGGAAACGTCAACCCATGGCCCGCAAACCACGCCTCAAGAAGCTCGGCAAGAACCTCGAATGGCACGGCAGCAGCATCCGCGTATCTGTAACCGTGCCGCCCAGCCGAAGGGGTGCGGTAGGGGCCGCGAAGCTCCGCGAGGTGCTGACCACCGCGGACCCCCTGGAGGCCGAGCGGGAGAAGGTCGACGTCATCAAGCGCCTTCGGGGCCGCATCAAGAACCCGAAGGGGAAGCTGCCCGTCATCCTTCAGGACTTCACCGAAGAGGCCATGAGCTGGCGCGAGGCCGTGGCCAATGATGACAACGGGGACGCCATCTACGCGCTGGACGCCCGTGTGGATGCCGTCAGGCAGGCAGCGGGGCAGGCCGTGGCCCAGTCCTTCGTTGCGGTAGCGGCTGGCCAGCAGACGCCTCTGAAGCTCGCCTTGCAACCGTTCTACCGGGAGAAGCGCTTCGCCAAGGGCTACTCCGACGACATCAGCCGCCACGTTGGGTGGCTGGCCGACTGGTTGGAGGCGAAGAGCTACAGCGTGACGGTTGAGGCGGTGACGAAGCGGATAGCCGGTGAATTCATCCACGACAGGATGATCGTCACGAACATGCACCGCAAGAGCGCGAACCGCGCCATTTCGTGCCTCGCGTCTTATTGGACCTATCTCGTCAAGCGCTGGGGGCAGGTAGAAAACCCGTGGACCGGCCAGAGCATCGAGAAGCGCGCCGTCCGCTCGGAAGCCGATCTTCTTGAAGGGCCACAGAGTGCCGATAAGCGCCCCTTCACTGACGACGAGGTGAAGACTCTGCTGGCTGGCGTAGGGCGCGGCCCTGTGGTCCTCAAGGGCTCGGTTGCGACTGTGCTGCCGGAGTTCTGCAAGATCGCCGCACTGACGGGCATGCGGGTCGATGAAATAGCCGGCTTGAGGGTTTCAGACGTCGGGAAGGAGGGCTTCACCATCTCCCACTCGAAGACCGCTGCCGGCTTCCGCCGCACGGTGCCCATTCACCCTGACCTTGCGGACATCGTCACGACCCGCATCAAGGGCAAGAAGCCCGGCGACTATCTGTTCCATGAGCTGCCGGAACAGGATGCCGACTCGAAGCGGGGCAGGGGCGCTCCCGTCTCTCAGGTCTTCACCCGCGAACGCCGCCGCTTGAAGGTGGACGAGAGGCCGTTGCCGGGCCAGAGGCAGAGCAACATCGACTTCCACTCCTTCCGGCGCTGGTTCGTGCGCAAAGCCGCCGATGAGCTGGACAAGGGGGCCAAGGGCTACAGCGTCTGGACGATTGCAGAAGTGGTAGGACACGCTGTCGAGAATGCGAGCCTAGAGGGCATTAAGCTGCCGCTGGGGCTGACCATGAGCCGGTACGCGGGCGATGCTTCCGGGGAGGCCAAGCGGGCGTGTGTGGTGGCCGTGAGGCTGCCGGCCTATGGCTAGCGAGCACCGGCCCGGCCCAGAACACGTCCGAGTCAGCCGCTGTAGCCGAAATATCGAGCCCTCAGCTCTTGGCATGCTCCGTCGAGACCGGGGAACAGCGATCCCGGCGTGACGCCCATCAACGTGAGTTCGTTCAGGACATCGAGCCGCTCTTTGTAGGGGAGGTCAAAAGCTCTCAGATATTGCACGTTGTGCGCCTCTTCGACGTCCTTCAGGTAGCCCTCGATATCATCGACGTTCGTCAGGAACGACTTGGCTTGCTGGGGCAGTGCCCGCTCATTGCCTACGGTTACCGCGTCAAGCAGAGAGAAGTGAGGCCGGATGCCCGAAGTTCGACGGTACTGGGAGCAGCTATTCGTCCATGCTTCAGCGTCAAACATAAAAATGCGGACATATTCTTGGTTCAGCGGCCGATATGCGTCGGGTCTAAATGCGAAATAGGCAGCAACGAATGGGGATGCTGACCAATCGAGGAGTGGCGTAGGATATCCGTGATGCTGGGCGAGGTGCCAAAAGGCCCCATTCTGCACTGAGTCTCCAAGATGGAAGTAATGCCTGGTTCGCGCAGATAGAACGCGATGTAATTCACTTATGTCGCGGTGGGTAAAGCGAACCAAGTCCTTACGGTGCGTTCGATGAAACGCCGTGCGTAGTCGCCAACGAGATGGCTGGCCTCGGAAGACATACTTATAGGCGGGCAGCTTCACGACATACTGGCGAAATTTCACCCAAGTCGTGATGTTGGGCTCCGCCTTCAGCGCAGATGGCCGATCAGCCAAGCTGGCTTTGCAGGTTGCTTCGCCGAAAGTTTCGACTGGCGTCGTCCATTGTACGCGCAGTTCACGGTTCCCAAGCTCTAGCCGCACCAAAGCAGTCGCTGGAAACACTGCGTCCGGGTAGCGTTGAGCTAGGATCTCTGGCGGAATTGGTAAACCGTCCGGGTCCACGGCCGTCGGTTGAACAGTCAACGACTGCTTTGGAGCCTTGCTGTCGGTCCTGACGAAGGCAACGGTATTGGGGATACTCGGGTCGTCCTGAAATAGGAAGGCATGCCCTTCGACGTGGGTCTTGTGGTCGTCTAGGTCAGCGACAAATACACCGGAAGATGATCCGTTGAACCGACCGATCCACTGCCCATCCATGCGCTAGCTCCGATTTTCGAGCAAGACGCCACAGTTCGATTGCTTCGGCAACGCTCCCCAAGAAGTTATCCGCCCAAATCGTGCTAGCGATTGATCGTGCCCGAGGAGGGCCGCAGAAAGCGCTTGGTTCCGGTGAAAAAATCTGAGCGCCTATCGATAAATGAGCCGGCGCGACTTCCCCCCGTGCCGCCCGCTTCCGTGAAGCGTTGGGGACCGCTTTTCGCCAGTCAGCGCGTGACGCTTCGGCGGCTCTTCAGCCCTCGCTTCAGCACTACCATGATGCAGAACCCGAGGAAGCCGCTGTAGGCCATGACAACGTACGGCCAGTATGGAAGCAGGCTACCGACCAACCGGGCTTTCGGGTTGTGAAGACCGCTCGTATCGACAGAAAACACCGTCCAGTCGGAAGCCATCGAGACGCCCTTGGTGAAGAGCACCACGGCTGCCAGCAGCCCGACCACGAGAACCGGCAAGACGGCGCGGCCGTAGCGCCGGCCTCTGCACCAATCCGCAACAGGTAGGCATGCCAGCAGCGCGATGAAACTGGCGAAATAAATCCAGAACGGGTCCAACGTGGTAGCCTCTCAACAGGGGCGGACAAGGTCGGCCGCTACACTACCGCGTCTCGCGTTCAGGCAATCGGATGACGGCCGGCTATCCACAGGCGACCAGCCCCATCCCGTTCCACAGGTCAAGCCCATACTGAACGTTCCAATCCGCTCCCAGGTCGTTCCATAGAAATAGGGTATTGACTTTCGGAACGATAGGACTCATCCGTTTAAGACCTTTTGGAACGGAGCCCTCGGCCATGCTCATCGGTTACGCCCGCGCTTCGACCCTCGAACAGGAAGCCGGCTTGGCTGCTCAGGTCCGTGACCTCAAGGCGTTGGGATGTGAGAAGATCGTCACCGAGCAAACCAGCGCAGTCGGGCCGCGCCCCAGACTCGACGAGGTGCTGGAATTCATGCGGAGCGGGGACGTCTTCACAGTGACGAAGATCGACCGGCTAGCGCGTTCGGTGCTGCACCTCTCGGCAATCGTGGAGCAGCTCAAGGCGAAGGGCGTAGAACTGCGCATCGTCGGTGCGGGCATCGATACGACAACACCGAACGGGAAGCTGATGCTGAACGTCCTGGGCAGCGTGGCCGAGTTCGAGCGGGACATGATGCTGGAGCGGCAGCGCGAGGGCATCGCCAAGGCCAAAGCCGAGGGGCGTTACAAGGGCCGAGCACCGACAGCTAGGGCGAAGTCCGACGAGGTGCGCGAGCTGGCCGCGACGGGTGCCAGCATGGGCGACATCGCCAAGCGGCTGGGCATTGGGAAGGGGTCAGTGCATCGCATCCTGAAGGCCACGGACGGGGCTGCCTCGGCAGCGTGACTGGCCGACAGTTTGCTCTCTGCGGGGCTCGCCCGAAAGGCGGGCCTTTTCCTTTTGGATCAAGTGCTTGCGCGCAAAGTGACGCCAGGTAATCACCCACACTAGCAAAGGCAGGCGCTCCCGCTTGCCACACAAGGGCCAAGCCATGACGAACACGACATACGACAACCTCGACATCCGTCAGGCGGAAATTGCGGCAGCGGGCCGCCTCACGGTCGCCGAGATGCGCGCCATGATCGAAGCCGGCCGCGAGGAGCAGGACGACGCGGAGAACATGATTGATCGCATCGAGGCCGTTCCTGGTGGCCGCAGCTTCGCCAACGATCTTCGCTCGCGCGTCGAGCGGCAGCGGCTTGAGCTGGACTTGTTCGAGGAGATGGCCAGTGCCTTTGAGCAAGGTCGGCTCAACAAGGCGGCGCGCGCCAGCTTCTCCGCACTTCTCGGACTGCGGACGACGCATTGACAACAACGGCATTCATCAACGCCGTGACTCGGTCAGACCTGATCGAGTCATTTTTGTCATTGGACGGCGAGGCTGGGTTTTTCCCACAACTGGGTGATCCCGCCTTTGCCTACAGGACGCCGACCTTGCCCACGCCCGCGCTGCACCGAGCTATCCAGTTCCTTGAGGCACTGACGGAGGTCGATGAGGCCATGCAGATAAACGCGGCCCTCGTCCTCCTGCGAGTCGCTAGCAAGCCGAGCATCTACCAGCGGGAGCTGCCCAAGTACGTGCCCCTGACGCAGTCCACAGCGGCACGCATCGTGGACCGCCTGTCGGACCGTGGAGGGCTGGGCCTCATCACATCTCGCGAGGACTTCGAGGACCGCAGAGTCAACATCCTGACGCTCACGGCTCGGGGGCAGGAGACGGTGAAGGGGCTGCTGGCGCGGCTCTGAGGCTCTCCAAGCAATTACCACCCACACTAGGAAAGGAAGCGCCCGGTTGTGACCGGGTATCTTTCTTTTGGCGCTCTTGTACTTGGCGCCCCTCGAAATCAGCCGGACCACCCGGCCCCCTCAATCGGCCCCAGACATGAACCTAATCGAACTCGCGGAGGACATCCGTGGGCTCCCCTTGGTGCGCGTTCAGTTCGCCAAGGCGCAGACCCATGCCGTCCTTTATCTCTCCGACTACGAGCGCGTCTTGACCGCCATAGGCAACGCCTCGTGGTTCCTCAACTCCAGCGGCAACGGTCATCACTACGTCCGAGCCAAAGACCCGGCAACGAACCTGAACGTCATGATTGCTCGGGTCGTCCTCGGCATCGAGAGCGGTGCCGTTCGATACCAAGACGGCGACAGCCTGAACCTTCGCCGGGAAAACCTCATCCGCCCAACGCGGCCTCATAGGAGCCGCCCATGAGCACCTCACCGGCAACCTTACTGCCCTTGCCGCTCGCGATGAGCGAGCCCACTATTCCTGACCTTAAGCTCGCCAGTGCGCTCGGCTACGAGCGTCTCACCGACATCCGCAAGCTGATCAAGAGACATCAGCCACTGCTGGAGGCGATGGGATCATTGCGCCAACATGGCGTGATGATCGTTGTCGGTAAGGGCGCCCAACGCGCCGTCACCGAGTACCATCTCACGAGACCGCAGGCTGCATTCATCATCGCCAAGGCCGGGACGAAGCGGGCCAACAGCCTCGCGGTGTCCATTGCCGAGATATTCGACATGGTCGTGGCCGGGCGGCTTGCCCCGGTGGACGATGCTGCGGCGGCCGAGCTGGGCGCGGTGCAGGACAGGCTAGAGGCCCGCCTTGCGGCCATCAACGACGAGGAGCGAGGCGCACGTTCCGATGCTTTCGCCATGCTGGGGCGTGGACGGAGCTACGGACCCGGAGGCCGGAAGACCTCGAAAGCAAAGCGCTGCCGCTAACCACTTCTCCGACAACGTCACTCGCCCTTAGTGCCCGCCTCGTGCGGGCTTCATCATTTCTGGAGCCCTGCTGAATGGAATATCATCAAGAGGTGCTCGACCGGGGAACAGGTCATCTGACGACCCAGAGCCCGGGGGACTGGATTACGGTGACCGAGCTGGGCCAGCGCTACGGCATGGGCCCCCGGAAGGTCAGGGCAATCCTCCACCACATGGGCGTGCTGGGGCGGGAGGGCAGAAGCTACCGCCTTTCTCGGCAGTTGGTCGACCAAGGCATCGGCCTCCGACACGACTTCACCCGCTCAGGTCATGCCTTCGACGTCATCAGCCCGAAGGGGCAGGGGATAATTTCCTCGGTCTGGTCGGAGACCGTCACGGACTACGAGGCCGAAGCAGCTAGTTCCGACTTGGTCGCCACCGTCAGGGAAGCCCTGTCTGCATTTGAGGCAGGCCGGCGCGAACCCCTGGGGACATCTGGTGAAGTCCGTTGGGTCTTAGATCACTTCCCAGACATCAAGCTCAATGTGGTGGCGAAGGCCTTGGAGGTCTCGCCCGCTCTGGTGACGCGGTACGCCAATCAACGGGCCTCAGAGACGGCTTACCGGAAGCGGAAGATGCAAGAGCCCCTTGAAGAACTATCAGTCACCGAGAAGCTATCCCGAATGGTCGTGCTGACGCATGACGCTGATTGACCCGAGTATATTACCCAAGACATTTACACGCCGAAAAATGACCTGAACTGGGCCTTGCCCCGTTGCTCGTCCCCTATCCCCGCTCATCGCAGGAGGGCCTATGACGCCACCCGTTGTCCTCGTCGTCCGGTCAGCAGGCCAGGGCGATTATTCCGTTTCTCTGAATGGCACGACCCTATTCACCGGCCGGCAGGCCCTCACCACGTCGCTATCGGTGCTGAGGCTGGGGGGATTGTCCCCAAACGCCGCTCTCGTGGTCCGCAACGCCGACACGGGAGTCGAAAGCGAACCCTTCACGCCCCGCCAGTACCCGGAGGTATTCCGAGACGGTATCCTCCCCTTGCCTAAAACAAGGCGGGAGCGAATGCGCAGATACCGAGCTGCCCAACGGAGCGCGGTGGACACTGAAGCCGTTCGCGATGTCCCAGACAAGCCGGCCAATCTTCCCCCGATCCGTGGTCGCTCCAGCTTCTGGGTCGATCAGCGAGCCAAGCCGAGAACCTACCCACAAGTGTGATTGACGCGATAAAGGGTAGGTATTTCAGAAGCTTAGTCGTGATTTCTCACCGAGGCAAGGAGTCGTTTGGCCGCATTGGCGAGGACTCCGCTGCCGCGTATCCACCACGCCGTTCAGCAACTCCCCGCTGATCGCTCGACTGAAGCAGGCCCCCGCTATGCGTACCTACGCCCTCGACATCCCCTTCCTTGGCACCGTTGACATCGAGTTGAACGGCATCACAAAGCCCCGCAACGGACGCCCAATCGATGCCTCGCGCGGCCCTGGTTGTGTCGAGTTGTGGGTGGGCTCGCGGGGGCAGTTCTACATCCTCCTGGAGCGGTACAGGAAGCGCCCCTCCTTTGGCAGCACTACCACTAGCTGAACCCCGCCAGCCTCGGCTGTACCGGTCTCCAGACTCCAGCAATCCCCATCACAGCCCCGTTCGGATCACCTCCGGGCGGGGCTTTCTCATTTCCCGAAACGAAAGAACCAGCCATGTCCGTCGAACACATCCGCGCTTCCCTGACGCCCGCCGACCTCGCTACCGCCAACGCCGCCTACGCCGAGGCTACGCGAGCCGTGGCAGTGGCCAACGAAGCCCTTTCCAAGTGCGGCCAGAACGACCCCGCACGGCCCAAGCTCTCCTCCCACGTCCGGGCTCTTGAGGCTCAGGCCGAGGCTGCCTTCGAGAAGGCGGTGGCCGAGCTGGTCTACACCAAAGCCGCCGAGGCAGCCTCGCGTAGCGCCACTTACGACTATCTCGCCCGCTGATCGCGGCAGCTCCTCATTTCCCCTTTCTCCAAGGACACCACCATGTCAGACCTCATCGACGGCGTTGCCGTTTTCGAGCAGCGGGAAGCTGCCGTCCGCGCCGCTGCCAATGCCACCCGCGAGCCCGCTCCCAGCCGCAACCCCTTCAGCTTCTCCCCGAAGATTGCCGTTGGACCGGATGTGTCGGCTATCACCGCACCCCCGGTTAGCCATGGCCCATCCATCGACGGCCACTTGGACCCGACCAACGTGGACGTGCTCGCCACGGGACGTACGCAGTCGGGCTTCCAGCGCTCCTCAGCCGAACTGGGAATGAACGACCTCGTGACCATCAACGGGTCACCCACAACTGTGAAGGTGGCTCTTCGTCTCGGCTACCTTGCCGGGAAGGAGGGCGACTTCAGGGACACCGGACTTGCCGCGAAGGAGGCTGGAGGAGGAAAGGGCACCGCAGAGACGCCGAAGGCGCAGGTTCAGCCGGACTATACCGGCAACGAGACGGCCTTCGACGACCACCGCGCGGAGAACCTCTTCGAGACCATCGTGCACGGTACGCCCGAAGGCGCTCAAATCCGCGCCATGACGGACGTCATCGCCAAGGGTGCGGTCTCGAACGACACCCTGCGCGCCATGGCAGACGCTGCCGGCGTCAGCCCGCAGATGCTCCAGACAGACCTCGCCAAGGTACAGGACGCTTTCGCAGCGCAGGCTGCCAAGGCCTTCCGCACCAGTGGCGTGACTGACCCTGACGCCTTCGTTGAGTGGGCTGAACAGCACCATCGGGGAGAGTTCAGGGATGCCATGAGCCAGCACGTCATGGATCGGAACCCGAAGGCCTACGCCAAGCTGGTCAGCAAGTACCTCGCCAGCCGGGAGAGTTCGACGCCCGCTGACATCATGGAGGCCACGTCCGACACGGGCGTCACGGTCCGCAAGGTCGATGGTCAAGTCGTGCTCGACCTGCCGGGCATCGGCACGATGTCCTACGCGGCAGCCGTGAGGCAGGGGCTGGTGAAGCTCTCGCGCGGCTGACGCCCCCACAGCCAAAGTCGGGTCAGGCCCCACTCAACCTCAGCGAGGCCCTCGGGAGATCACCTCTCGGGGGCCTTTTCCGTTTCAGAAGAGCCACCTCATGCAAACCGAAGATGCTGCACGCGTGCGGCTAGACGCTGACGATTACGACGCCCTTTTGACCCTCGGCTACCCGTCCGCCGATGAGTGGGCAGTGGGGGCGACGGGCGGCAACGTCAAGCTCCTATGCCCTTTCACCAATCGCCACGTCGCGGTGGCCTTACTCATCAAGAGATGTGGACGCCGTGAGCGCACGGCCTTCCTCGACGGCGATCCTCTGAACCTCACCCGGCACAACCTCGCTGTCGTTAAGGGCAAGCCCATCGGCACGGTCCATCGGGCACGCCAGAGCCTGAAGCACGCATTCGCGAACTTACAGCCGTCCACCTAATCCCCATCCTAATGCCCCGTTCGGATCACCTCCGGGCGGGGCTTTCCATTGTCCTCAATCCCTCGCTCGCAAGCCGAGCGAACGCCTCGAAAGCCCCAGTCAGAATGCAACCAACTCCTCGCCAAAAGGGCGTGAACACGCTCTCAATCCGACCGGCCAAGCCGGAAGACATCGCCTACATTGCTGCGCGCATGCGCTTGGCCGATGTTGAGGAAATCGTCTCGGCTTCTGAGATGACCCCTGCCCAAGCGCTCACACTCGGCTTCAATGCCTCGCTCCGTCCGCTTGTTGCGGATAATCAGGAGGGCAAACCGGTATGTATGTTTGGCGTTGCGCCGATGCCAGAGCCCCTTGTGGGCAGCGTGTGGCTCCTCGGTACGGACGCCGTGAAGGACAACCGAATGTCCTTCCTGCGCCTGTCGAAGACCATGACCACCGAGTTCCATCGGGACTTCCCGGTCCTCATGAACTGTGTAGACGAGCGCAACGCGGTCCATATCGGGTGGCTCCGCTGGCTCGGCTACAGCTTCCTGCGTCGGCATGCCCAGTGGGGCAAGGAGCGCAGGCCCTTTCTCGAATTCGCAAGGCTTCAGCATGTGTGAATTGGCCACAATTCTGACGGCTGCGAGCTTCGCTGTGTCGGCGACCTCGGCCGTCATCGGCTACCAGCAGCAGAACATGGCAGCGAAGAACCAGACGCTCGCCTACAACATCAACAAGGACAATGCCCGCAAGGCCTTCGAGGACAAGAACAACGACATCTCCGTCCGGCAAACGCAGGAGCAGGAGGCGGCTTCGGCCGAGAAGTTCGATGTGGCCCTCGACGCCAACAAGGCCCGCGCTACGGCCCGCGTGGCGGCAGGCGAGGCTGGCATCTCCGGGCTGTCCGTCGACCAGCTCCTAAGGGACTTCTCGGGGCGACAGGCGCGCCACAACGACCGCGTCGACCAGAACACCGACTGGACCATCACCCAACTCCAGCAGGAGAAGAAGGGGCTGGGCTACCAGTACAAGGACCGGGTCAACGCGGTGCCCACCGGCCAGAAGCCCAGCTTCGCCGATGCCGGGCTCCGCATCGCGGCAGCCGGCCTCAACTCGGTGTCCACCTACAAGAAGTTCAGCAGCTAACCCGCCCCATCAATCACTCGGAGTTGCCCCGTTCGGACCACCTCCGGGCGGGGCTTTCCATTGTCCTCAACACCACAGGCCGCCTTCGCAGAGGCGAACCGTCTAAACACAGGAATTCAACATGGCACTTGTACCCGGCCTCCGTGGCGGTCTTCAGGAGAAGCCCGACCTTGAGCGCAACACCGGCCGCGTAGGCTTGCAGTCTGACGGCGTCCCTCGGATGCCCAAGCTGCGGCCCGCCGCGTCCCCTATCGAGACCTATACCCGCCCCGGCGCACTCCCCAAGGACAACGACGCCGAGCGCCTCATGGCCGCTCTGGCTCCCCTGAACTCGGCCCTGCTGGGCTTCGGGGAGGTCATGAAGGGCGAGCAGAAGGACAAGCATGCCGCCTCGAACGCGTGGCTGGCGACGCACAGCGCTGAAGATGCCCGCAAGGAGCTGCGCGACAATCCGACCGGCGAACTGGCCACCTCACTCCGCGAGGAGAAGGGGCAGGAACTGTTCGCCGCCAAGATGGCCCAGGACGACGTCACCCGCTGGCAAGAGGAATGGGCGACCGGGCCGAAGGACGGCGTGGACGTCGAAGAGTTCCTGCGGTCGCGTGTTGAAGGCCGCATGAAGGAACACGGGGGCACCGGCAGTCGCTTCGTCAACGAGTACCTCAGGCTGGTCCGGCCGGGCATGGACGGCATCCGCAACGGCCAGCTCAAGCACAACGTTCAGAAGGCTGACGAGCAGGTTTCACAGGGCGCGCTTGCCCTTATCGAGCGCACCATCGCCAACGGCAAGGCAGAGGGAAAGAACGCCGACGATATCGTTTCGCTGGTGCGGGGAGAGATCACCGGCAACAAGCTGCTGGCTGGTCGCGATGCCTCGTGGCAGGAGGGTGAAGTCCTCAACATCGCCATGCGCTACGCCGAGCAGGGGGACGTTGACTTCGTCACTGCCCTTGTCAAATCGAAGGGGGCCAACGGCATCAGCCTTCTCGGCAACCGCGAGCACGGCCTGAAGGCCACCAAGCTCCTTGAACTGGCCGACAGCAAGCGCCGCGAGAAGAACCGCGAAGGTGGTTACGAGACCATGGACCGGCTTGATAGAGCCTCCCGTGATGGGACTCTTGACGCCGCCGAGGTGGATCGACTGGTCAAAGAGCGCCCCGGCCTGATGTCGGACGAACGTGCCCTCGCACTCAAAGCCAGAAGCAACGCCGAGATCGAGAAGCGCCTGAACGAGCAGCAGAAGCTGTTCCGTGACCAGTCCAACCGCGAGGCAGCTGACCGCGGCGACATCCGCAACCGGGATGCCCGCCTCGCAGCCGTCAACGACGGCAATCTCCACCGCCTCGGCCCCACCATCCAGGCTAAGGAGAACGGCGAGATCGAGGAGATCAGCGCCGAGAAGAACAAGGAGAAGGCTACCGAACAGTGGCTGGAGGTCAGCGACAAGGTGGCGGCGCGGAACCGGGAGACCCCTGAGCAGCGCTTTGCCCGCGAACTGCCCGCTGTCCGTCAGAACGGCATGGTCCACCCCGAGTGGAAGTCGACGATGTCTGCCGGGATCAAGACCGTCTCGGCGGTGACCACCTCGGGCGACAAGCTGCCTGCCGCGTTCGTTGAGGGATACAACCGCTACACGGAACTCTACACGAGGGCTCCCGCGCTGCTGAACTCGCACCTGTCGAAGGACGAGCGTGAGCGGTGGGAGACCATGCGCGTCATGGTGCAAGAAGTCGGCATGGACCCGTCCAAGGCCGCTCTCCAGTTCACTACGATGAGCAAGGACCCCGTGAAGTTCCGCGAGCTGCTGGGCGAGGGGACTCGTCAGGAGCTGCTTGAGTCCGTTGACCGCGAGTTCAGGGGGGCCACCAACAAGGGCCACATCCTGCAGGCTATCCACAAGCGGTCGTTCGTCTTCGCGGGGGCTGGCCTGTCGTCTAAGGACGCAATCAAACGGGCCACAGACGAGTACAAGCGGACTCATCAGCAAATCAACGGCCATTACATCGACGTCTCTGATCGCGCCCTGCCGCCTGACTTTGCCGATTTGGCCAAGACCCACATCGACGAATACGTCAGGAAGCACGGTAAGCGTGAGTTTCTCGACGCGGGCGACATCACCCTCGAACCCGCTGTAGAGGGAACCGGCGCGTGGGTACTTCGCAACACCCATACTGGCGGCATCCTCGACGACGCCAACGACCGTATCGTGACCATCGACACCTTGATGAAGATCAAGACGGCCCGTGAAGATGCCAAGCGCAGGGTCATCGCAGAGAAGCAGGAGGAGGTGCAGAAGCGTCTCAATGGTCCGGCAGACCCCGGCAGAGACACCCGACAGCTACCTGTCATTCAGGTCACTCCGCTCCCAGAGCCCGGCATCGTCGAGCGCCGCAAGGCTAACGAAGCGAAAGGTGATCCCGTCGCTGACTTCGTCAAGGGCACGTTCTGGGGTGCCGTGGACACAATCAAGAACGGCGTAACGACGGAGGCCGATGCGCCGGAAGCCGTCCCCCCTGGTGGCCGCTATCGCGACATCGTCCGGGGCAACTGACGCTTTCCCAAAAGGTCCCGTTCGGATCACCTCCGGGCGGGACCTTCCCGAGTACGACAGGCGACCACGTCGCGAGGCGCCTGAGAGGGCGTTCTAGCGGACCCTCAGGGGGAGACTTCAACTGGAGCCTCCCCCTGTTTTTTCTCGGGGCCGAGGCGTCACAAGGCGATACGGATGCAGCCGGGGGTGTCGCACTTCATGCCGCCCACCAGCGGTGCCCGGTATTGGTAGGTGACCGTTCCACCGCAAATGGGGCAAGGCGCTTGGGAAGTGAAGGGCTGGTGGTCGCGCTCCCGCTGGAAGTGCCTCAACAGTTCATAGACGGGCGCCATCGCTGCGTCGATGCGCTTCATCTCCTCTAGATCGTGCGCCGTGTTGGGGATGACCTTAAACTCGGTAGCCGGGCCATCCCGGAGCAGCTTTGGCTTCTCTGTCATCACATCACCTTACGGCGGAACTGGCGGCGCACAGATAGTCCGTCCCGCTTAGCGCCGGGGCCTCCCCAGTTTTTCTTGCTCAGCCCTTCACGCCCGCCTTGGCGCACAGAACGCCGATCACCGGCTCGCTCTTAGGCATGTCTCCGCACACGATCTTGTTGATCGCCGGGTTAGAGAACTCAGGCTGGGGCTCTACGCGATGGACGGTGATCTTCGTGCAGACGTCGATACGCATGTCGAGCGCCTCTTTAAGGTCGCTGGTCGTCGCGCTGCCAAGAGAAGGGTCTCGCAGATACATCATCTTGCCACAGTTCTCGACGACCTCCGCCTGAACCGTTTTGACGTCTCGGGAGACGACCCACGCATCCAGCCGACTCAGGTAGAGCGCTTGCAGCTTCTCGACGGGCACAGATTGCGCCGCTGCGGGGAGCGCGAAAGCCAGCATGGCAGCGGCGATATGCGCGACGGCGCTGGTCTGGCGACGCACTGAGTCGAACTCCTGAGCGCTAGATGGGTCCAAATCTGGGTCCATCCTTGGGGGCTTTCTGGGTCCACTTCAATTTTCCGCCTTCTTATCATATTGATAATTCAGCGAAATTTGATCGGTGGAATTTCTGGCGGAAGGGGTGGGATTCGAACCCACGGTGGGCTTGCACCCACGGCGGTTTTCAAGACCGCTGCCTTAAACCACTCGGCCACCCTTCCGGCTGGCCTGTCATTGCCGGGTGCGAGGCGTTTTTGCAAGTGCGATGACGCAGAGCCGAGGCGGCTTCCACTTTGCCATGCCTGGATTGTCCCGCCACGTGCATGTGAGTCGGAATGAGGCCGGGCAGGTGGGCAGGGCGCTGCTCTGGACTGTGGGCCGCGCGCCGGATTTGGCGGAGGCCTGCTTCAAGACCGTCTTGACGGTTGGCGGCCACCGGAAGGCCCATTCCCAGCAGAAAACCGCTACCGAAATCAGCCGAGTAATGGCGTTGCATTGTGGCAACGCCTGTCTGAAAAATGGCGGTGGAATGGTCGCGGGTTGACAATTGCCGCATTTCGGACACCTTTGGCCCGCCCAAAGGCACTCTAGATGCCGGATCGGGGCATTCGCGCTCGGCGATTCGCCCGCTTAACGATCCCTTTACAGGATTGACCGAAAACTTCGGCTTCGCCGCAGGATGCGGCTTGGCCGGGCGATGGCTTTCGGCGCAGCGACGGACGATTACCATGATGCGAGGCGCAAGCTCTCCGGCTCCGGCATTGGCCCATGTGGTAACCGACTCGGACAGAGCTTCCTCTTCCCTTGCTCTTCGTGCTGCGCGACTTGGCTGTGTAGCGCTTGCCGGCCTTCTCCTTGCCAATTGCGCCAACGATCAGGTTGCGCGCCGCAAGTCGAAGGAGATCGGCGCGTTCCCGTCCTCGAAATACGGCCCCGCCAGCCCCCGGGTTATCGCAGAGGGCCAGCCTGTGCCGAAGGGTGGCGGCCGCGAGCTCGTCGGCAAGTCCTATTCCGTCGCAGGCAAGCGCTATACGCCTTATGAGAAGCCGGTCGGCTACACCGCCGTCGGCACCGCGTCCTGGTATGGCGAGGCCTTCCATGGCCGGCGCACTGCCAATGGCGAGATTTATGACCGCGACGGCATCAGCGCCGCGCATCCCACGATGCCGCTGCCGGCTTATGCCCGCGTGACCAATCTCCTGAACAACCGCTCGATCATCGTGCGCGTCAATGATCGCGGTCCTTACCATGGCAGCCGCGTCATGGACGTGTCGCAGAAGACGGCCGACGCGCTGGCCTTCCGCCACCTCGGCACCGCTCGCATCAAGCTCGAATATCTCGGCCAGGCCTCGCTTGGCGGCTCCGACGACCAGCTTCTGCTCGCAACCCTGCGAACCGATGGCATGCCGGCCTCGATTCCCGGCACCAGCGCGCCGACGATGGTCGCGAGCAACGCCCCGGTTGCCGCCAACCGGACGGCGAGCGCAGATCTCCAGGATCCGCGCGACGAGCAGGCTCGCCAGCCTGTTGCCGCGGCTCCGGTGGCTCCGCAGCCGGTCGTGCAGGCCTATGTGCCGCAGCCCGTCCGCACCATCGCGCCCGGCACGCCTGTCGCCGCAACGCTGGTTTCGACCTCGTCGAGTGCCGGCGTCCCGGTCCGGGGCGCGCCGCTGCCGCCGAACCGGCCATTTGACCTCGACACCATCGCCAATGCTGCGACCCCAGTTCTGCTCCGCCCGGCCGTCCTGCCGCCACGGCCGCCAGCACTGCGCACCGCCAGCCTGTTCGCCGCTCCCGAGCGCGATGCGGCCGAGCGTTTCGCGCGCAAGACCCCGTTGGCACGGGATCTGGTTCCGCAGGCATTGCGGCCGTTATCGCGCAATTGACATGTATCGGGCTTGACCGGCTGAGCCCGCCTCTGCTTCAGATCGGGGCATGAACCCGCCCCGCCATCGCGCTCCGATCGCTACGAGATTTGCGGCCACCGCGCGCGCTGTGCTGACGGCCTTTTTTGTTCTGGCAACCGCGACGCCTTTGCTGGCCCAGAGCTTCCAGTCTCTCGCGCCGCATGCGTTGCTGCTCGATTCGGCCACCGGCGCGGTCCTCTACGAAAAAGCCGCCGACGAACTCATGGTCCCGGCCAGTCTCGCCAAGATCGCGACGGCCCTCGTGGCGTTCCAGGAAATCGCTCAGGGCCGGCTCACGCTCGATAGCGAAATTGGCATTTCCGAGAACGCCTGGCGCAAGGGCGGCGGCATTTCGGGCGGCTCGACCATGTTCGCGTTGGTCAACAGCCGCATCAAGCTCTCCGACATCCTGCAGGGCGTCATCGTCCAGTCCGGCAATGATGCCTCGATTGCGCTCGCCGAGGCCATCGCCGGGGATGAGGCGAATTTCGCGCGGTTGATGACCGAGCGGGTGCGTGCGCTCGGCCTGACCAAGTCGGTCTTCCGCAACGCGACCGGCATGGGCGACCCCGAGCAGAAGGTCACCGCCCGCGAGTTGGCGCGCCTGTCGGACCACATCATCAAGACCTATCCGGAACTCTACAAGCTCTTCGGGCAGCGAGAGTTTGTCTGGAACAAGATCAGACAGCAGAACCGTAATCCGCTGCTGGCCATGGATATCGGTGCAGACGGCCTGAAGACCGGCAATATCGATGAATCGGGTTATGGCCTTGTCGGTTCGGCGGTGCAGAGGGGGCAACGGCTGATCGTGGTGGTGAACGGGCTGAAGACCGCCCGCGACCGTGCCCAGGAAGCCCGCAAGCTGCTCGAATGGGGCTTCCGCTCCTTTGAGCCCCGACAGCTCTTCGCCGATGGCGAGATCGTCGGCGAGGCTAGCGTCTATGGCGGAGCGAAGGGTCGGGTCGGGCTCAAGGCCAAGGGACCGGTCAGCCTGCTGCTGCCGCGCGGCAGCAGTGACCGGTTGAGCGCGCGCATCACCTATCGTGGGCCGCTGATCGTCCCTGTCCAGGAGGGCGCCGAGGTCGGGCGGCTCCTTGTCACCCGCGGCGATGTGAAGACGCTGGACATTCCGCTCTACGCGGCCGAGACGGTCGGAGCCGGCAGCCTGCACAGCCGCGCGCTCGATGCGCTGATGGAGGCCGCCACCGGCTGGGTGCGCAAGGCGCTCGGCAGGACCTGAGCGGCGGCGCGTGGCATGACAACAGGACGTTTCATCACACTCGAAGGCGGCGAAGGGGCTGGCAAGTCGACCCTGGCGCGCGCGCTCGCCGCCCGGCTCGAGGCGGCGGGCATTCGTTCGGAGCTGACGCGCGAACCCGGTGGTTCGCCCAAGGCAGAAGCCATTCGGGAAGCCATTCTGTCCGGCCGGGTGAAACATCATGGCCCCTTTGTCGAAGCGCTGATGTTCTCGGCCGCCCGGATCGACCATATCGACCGGCGCATCCGGCCGGCGCTTGCACATGGCGACTGGGTGATTTGCGACCGCTTCATCGATTCGACGCGGGTCTACCAAGGCACGCTTGGGCGCATCGATCCCAATCTGCTGGCGGAGTTGGAACGCGTCACCATCGACGGGCTGACGCCGGATCTGACGCTGATCCTCGATCTTGACCCCAGGGTCGGCCTCGCTCGCGCCTCCCGGCGGCGAGCGCCCGGCGAAGGCAAGGACCGCTTCGAGGGCGAGGCGCTCACCTTTCATCGCAAGTTGCGCGCCGCCTATCTCGCCATTGCCGAAGCCGAGCCGGAGCGCTGCTCGGTGCTTGACGCGACGCTTTCTCCCGAGGAACTGGCTCAGGCCGCCTGGGCGGTTGTGCGTGAACGCCTGCAGCTGAACCAGGACGCCTGATGCGCGAGAGCAGCAACGAACCGGACCGCCTTCCCAATGCGCCGCATCCGCGCGAGACGTTGGCGCTTGTCGGGCATGTGCGGCAGGAGCGGAGCTTCCTGGATGCGCTGCGCTCGGAACGCCTGCATCATGCCTGGCTTCTCGGCGGCCCCGAGGGAATCGGCAAGGCGAGCTTTGCCTATCGTGCAGCGCGCTTCCTGCTGGCGTCGGGTGATCCTCTGGTGCGCGCCGGCTCGGTAGAGAGCCTGGCGATGCCGGAAGAGGATCCGGCGACGCGACGCGTGATGGCTCAGTCGCATCCCGACCTGCATCTGCTGCGGCGGACGGTGAAGCCGGACGGCAAGGGCGTGACCAGCAATATCCCGGTCGATTCCGTGCGCCGCGTCATCGACCGATTCGGGGCAAGCGCGGCCGAAGGCGGCTGGCGTGTCTGCATCGTCGACAGTGCCGAGGACATGGATCGCTCCAGCGCCAATGCGCTGTTGAAACTGCTCGAGGAGCCGCCGCCACGCGCCCTGTTCCTGATCGTCGCCCATGCGCCCGGGCGGGCTCTGCCGACCATTCGCTCGCGCTGTCGGCTGCTGACATTCGATGCGCTGGATGAAGGCGCGGTCGCCGAAGCCGGCCGGCTGGCGCTCGAACGCATGGGGTCGCCGTTCGACGCCTCCGCGTTGATGCGCGCCGCATCACTCGCGGACGGTTCCGTGCGGCGTGCCCTGACCTATGTCTCTCCGGAGACGCTGGCGCTGGTCGAGGCCGTCAGGGCGCGTCTCGATGCCTTGCCGGGCGTCGATCTCACCGCGCTGCTGGCGCTGGCGGAGGATGTCGCAGGCCGCGCCGGCGAGAGTGATTTCGCCATCATGATCGACACCATCCAGAGCTGGCTCGCCGCACATCTCCACGCGCATGCCCATGCCGGCGCGGCCCG
This sequence comes from Allobosea sp. LC85, assembly GCF_000735605.1. GTDB lineage: Bacteria > Pseudomonadota > Alphaproteobacteria > Rhizobiales > Beijerinckiaceae > Allobosea. Next base: position 13,309 of record NZ_JPKG01000034.1, on the reverse strand, counting down.
CCTTGCACCGCTGGCGGAGGTATGGGAAAAGCTGGGTCGCGCGGCCCGCGAGGTGGAAACCTACAATCTCGACCGCCGGCCGCTCGTGATCTCTATGTTTCATGATCTGTCGGAGGCTGTTCGCCGGTCGCGCGCAGCTTGAAAGCGAACCGTCCGGACTGAACGATGGCCCAGGCCCCGAAATTCTATCTGACCACCGCCATTCACTACACGAATGGCCCGCCCCATATCGGGCACGCTTATGAGATGGTGGCCTCGGACGCGATCGCGCGCTTCAAGCGGCTGGACGGCTATGACGTCTTCGCCATGACCGGCACCGATGAGCACGGCCAGAAGGTGCAGCGCACCGCCGGGCAGAACGGGCTCGACGCGAAATCCTATGTCGATCAGGTGGCCCAGCGCTTCCAGGAGATGGAACAGACGCTCGGCTGTTCCTTTGACCGGTTCATCCGCACGACCGACCCGGATCATCTGCCTTCGACCCATGAGCTCTGGCGGCGCATGGAGCAGGCCGGCGACATCTACCTCGCCAAATATTCCGGCTGGTACTCCGTGCGCGACGAGGCCTTCTACGGCGAGGAGGAAACCACCCTCCTGCCGGATGGCACGCGGCTGGGCGGGCAGGGCACTCCGGTCGAATGGGTCGAGGAAGAAAGCTATTTCTTCCGCCTGAAATCCTTTCAGGACCGGCTGCTGAAGCTCTACGAGGACGTACCGGATTTCATCTCGCCGGCGACGCGCAAGAACGAGATCGTCAGCTTTGTGAAGGGCGGGCTCGAGGATCTTTCGATCAGCCGCACCACCTTCGACTGGGGCCTGCCGGTCCCCGGTGATCCGAAGCACGTGATGTATGTCTGGGTCGACGCGCTCAACAATTACGTCACCGGCTGCGGCTTCCCCGACGAGAACAATCCGCGCTGGCACTATTGGCCCGCCGATGTGCACATCATCGGCAAGGACATCGTGCGCTTTCATACGGTTTACTGGCCGGCTTTCCTGATGTCGGCCGGGCTGCCACTGCCGAAGCGCGTCTTCGGCCATGGCTTCCTGCTCTCCAAGGGCGAGAAGATGTCGAAGTCGCTCGGCAATGTCGTCGATCCCTTCGGCCTCGCCGAGACCTACGGCGTCGACCAGCTGCGCTATTTCTTCCTGCGCGAGGTTTCTTTCGGCCAGGACGGCAACTACAGCCACGAGGCCATCATCGGGCGCATCAACGCCGATCTCGCCAATGATCTCGGCAATCTGGCGCAGCGTTCGCTCTCGATGATCGCAAAGAACTGCGAAGCCAAGGTGCCGGTGCAGGGCGCATTGAACGAGGGTGATGTGGCCATGCTGGCGCTCGCCGATGGTGCGCTCGCCAAGGCGCGGGCAGCGATGCAGGATTTTGCCCTGCACGTCGTGCTGGCGGAAATCTGGGCGCTGGTGGCGGAGGCAAACCGCTATTTCGCGGCCAACGAACCCTGGCGGCTGAGCAAATCCGATCCAGCCAGGCGCGACACCGTGCTCTATGTCACGGCGGAAGTGCTGCGCCAGGTCGGGATTTTGACGCAACCGGTGATCCCGAGCGCAGCCGGCAAGCTGCTCGACCTGCTTGCGGTCGGTGCGGACGCCCGCAGCTTCGCGAGCCTGGGCGAAGCCGGGCGTCTGGCAAGCGGCACCGTTCTGCCTGCGCCGAGCGCGATCTTCCCGCGCTATATCGAGCCCGATGCAGGGCAGGTGGCCTGATGTTGATCGATACCCATTGCCATCTCGACTTTCCGGATTTCGCCGAGGATCTCGCGGCCTATGTCGCGCGGGCCGAGGCGGCCGGGGTCTCGCGGATGGTGACGATCTCGACGCGGGTTTCGCGCTTTGCGACCTATGCCGGCATCGCCGAGCGCTTCGCCTCGGTCTGGTGCACGGTGGGCACGCATCCGCACGGTGCGCATGAAGAACTGGACGTCACGGCCGACCAGCTTGCCCAGCTGGCGGAGCACCCGCGCTGTGTCGCGATTGGCGAGGCCGGGCTCGACTATCACTATGACAAGAGCCCGCGCGATGCGCAGGCTCAGGGGCTGCGCACCCATATCGCCGCAGCGCGCATGACAAGGCTGCCGCTGGTCATCCACGCTCGTCAGGCTGACGAGGACATGATCGCGATCCTGCGCGAAGAGACGGAGAAGGGCGCTTTCCCTGCCATCCTGCACTGCTTCACGGCAGGCCCGGAACTGGCACGGGTCGGCGTCGAGCTTGGGCTCTACGTGTCTTTTTCCGGAATCTTGACCTTCAAGACCTCCGAGGACCTGCGCCGGATTGCGCGCGATGTCCCGATCGATCGGCTTCTGGTCGAGACCGATGCGCCCTATCTCGCCCCGGTCCCGTTCAGAGGAAAGCGCAACGAACCGTCTTATGTCGTCGAAACAGCAAAGACTCTCGCCGACGTGAAGGGGGTCTCCTTCGACGAGATCTCGCGCGTCACGACGGAGAATGCGCGGCGCTGCTACTGGAAGATGGATCACGCTGCGCCTGTGGCGCAAGTCGCCTGAGCAGCACGCCCAACGATGGCCCTGACGATCACGATCCTCGGCTGCGGTTCTTCCGGAGGCGTGCCACGGCCGGGGTCGGGCTGGGGCGCCTGCGATCCGAAGAACCCGAAGAACCGGCGGCGGCGCTGCTCGATCCTGGTCGAGCGCAACGGGGGCAACGGAACGACCAGCCTGATCGTCGATACCACGCCGGATCTGCGCGAGCAGTTGATCGATGCCGACGTCAAGCATCTCGACGCGGTGCTCTTCACTCACGATCACGCCGACCATACCCATGGAATCGACGACATGCGGGCGCTGGTGCTGCACATGCGCAAGCGGATTCCTGTCTATGCCGACCCTGTGACGGCTACGACCTTGCAGACCCGCTTCGGCTACATTTTTGAGACGCCGCCGGGCAGCCTCTACCCGCCGATCCTCGAGATGCATTCCATGCAGGCAGGCGAACCGCTGACGATCGAGGGGATGGGGGGCGGTATTTGTGCGCACCCAATCGTCCTGGAGCACGGGCCGGGTTACGAGGCTCTCGGTTTCCGCTTCGCCGATCTCGGCTATGTGCCGGATGTCAGCATGATGCCGGCCGAGGCCAAGACCGCGCTCGCAGGCCTGGACGTGCTGATCCTCGACTGCTTGCGCGAGACGCCGCACCCGAGTCATTTCAGCCTGTCGCAGGCGCTGGAGGCAATCGCCGAACTCGCCCCCAGACGCGCTGTGCTGACCAACCTCCATATCGACCTGGACTATGAGAGCCTGTCCAAGCGGTTGCCGCCGGGCATCGATGTCGCCTACGACGGCATGAGCCTGACGGTCGACGGCTGAAGCAGGAGCAGCGCGCCTGCCTCTGGTTCGGCGTCAGGCGGCGTTCTGGCGGTGCCATTCGTCCAGGTGGGCCAGCACGGTCTTCAGATCCGACACGTCGACATAGCGGCGGCCGAGATCGCGCAGATTGTCCTTGTGCGGCTGCTCCTCGATATCCCCGACGCAGTCTTCGGGCACGATGGTGCGGTAGCGGTAGCTGAAGGAATCGATCGAGGTCGCGCGGATGCAGCCGCTGGTGTTGCAGCCGGTGACGATCACGGTATCGACGCGTTCCTTGGTGAAATAATCGCTGACGCCCGTATTGAAGAAGATCGACGGTCCTTTCTTGCACACGGTCAGATCATAGGACGCATCATAGATGCGCGGATCATGGGCCACGCTCGGATGATCGTGCAGGAAGGTCTCGCGCACGGCCGTAATCTTCCAGTAGGGCATTTCCCGCTCGTTCATATAGGCGGTGTTGCAGTTGGCGACCGGCACATTGTAGCGGCGCGCGACATCGAGCAGCGTCGCGGTGTTCTCGAGGGCGCGCATGACCAGCGGCGCACCGCCCAGGGGATACTGTGGATCGGTAAAGCCCTTCTGGAAATCGACCACGACAATGCCCGGCTTCCTGCCGAACCCGACCGGGATCTCACCATAACTGCGGTTTTGGTAATCGTCGCTCATCGCGGCTCTCCCTGCTTGCTGACATGCTGTCAACGCCATCCTTGATTGCGTTAAAAAAACAAGCAAGATTGTTTTTGTGACTCCCGAAGCAGCGAGACCTACAGGACCGCGAGAGCTGTCGGTCGGAGCCGGATGGAGGGGAAGGTGAACAAGGCGGCGCGGCAACAGCAGATGCGCAGCATCATGACGCGCGAGCGGCTGATCCAGTCGGCACTCGATGAGATCTTCGAGGTGGGCTATCACGCCGCCACCACGCAGGAGATTGCTGCCCGGGCCAATGTCTCGCGCGGTGCTCTGCTGCATCACTTTGCGGCGCGGGCCGACATCGTGCTCGCCGCCATGGAGGAACTGCTGGAGGACGGCACGCGGCAGATCAAGGCCGTGGCCAACGAGGTTCAGGGCGGCAAGATCTCGCTTGAGGGCTTCGTCGAGTTCCTGTGGCAGCTTTTCTCGGGTCGGTTCTTCTATCTCTCGCTGGAGATGATCACCGAGGCCCGCAACGATCCGGAGCTGCGTGAACGGATGGTTCCGGTGGTGAAGCGCTTCCACGAAGCGCTCGACGGCATATGGTCGGAGTTCTGCGCCCCGCAGAGGCGGCCGCCGCAGCAAGCGCGCATCATCCTCAACCTGACGCTTTGTCTGGTGCGCGGCATGGGCGTCCAGACGGTGCTGCGTCCTGACCCGGGCTACTACCGCGAACTCATCGACGCATGGAAGGCATTGCTGCCGCAGCTCATCGACGGCCCGGCCGGCGACCTCATCTTCGCGGGAGAGAGCGGCTCGAGCTGATCCGCGAAGATGAGGTCGCCGATGGCGCTAATCCTGAAGGTGTTTTTGCGCGATCAGCGCGGCTTCGACCCGGCTCTTGAGGCCGAGCTTTGCGAGAATATTGGAGACGTGAAACTTCGTGGTCTGGATTTGCACCCCGGTCGCTTCGGCAATCTCGCGGTTGCTGAAGCCACGCCCGAGCAGGCGCAGCGTGCGGTTTTCCTTCGCTGAAAGGGCACCGATCCTGGCGAGCACGGGATCGACCTCCTGCTGCCCTCGCATCGCGCTCAGCAGGCGCACGGCCATGTTGGGAGGTACATAGGATTCGCCTCCTGTAATCGCCCTGACGATCGCGATCAGATCCACGGCGGGGACGCCCTTCAAGGCATAGCCCGACGCGCCGGCGTCCAGGGCCTGCAGCACGACGTCTTCTTCCTCCGATACCGTCAGCATGACCACTTTCACCTGCGGCCACGCCTGGTGAATCCGTCGCGCCGCGGCAATTCCTCCGCCAGGCATCGACACATCGAGCAGGGCGATCTGCGGGGCGAGCTTTCCGACAAGGGCGACGGCCTCATCCGCTGACGCCCCTTCGCCGACCACCTCCAGGTCACCGCTTGCCGAAAAGATCTGAACCAGACCTGCGCGGAAGATCGCGTGATCATCCACGACGATGATGGATTTTCGTTCACGCAACGAGCAGCCCTCCGCTGAGGTCCAAGGTCATCTTGAGCAGGTTGCCGCCTTCACGGAGGCGGCGATTCGTCAATGTTCCGCCGAGGCTCTCGACCCGCTCCTGCAGGCCGTAGAGCCCAATGCCCTCTCCGGGGAGGGCCTTCTCCACAGAAGGGGTGTCGCCTCCGCTGTCGGTCACCGAGAGGTTCAGGAGGGATCCGTCCATCCAGCTCCGCACGTCCTGTCCCGTTGCCCCGCCATGGCGATAGGCATTGTTGAGCCCCTCCTGGACGAAACGGAAGGCGCAGATCCTGACGGCATGCGACACGGGCTGCGGCAGCTCGACAGTGGCGAGCGCCACGCGGGTTCGCGTGCGCGCCTCATGCGCCCGGACGGCGCGCTCGATGACGGTATGGAGGGGCAGGTCGGCGATCTCCGGAAGGACAAGCCCCTTGGAGATGCTCCTGATCTCGCGCATCGCCTCGTCGAGCGCCGACTGCATGGTCAGCAAGGAGCGGTCGCGCGTGGCCTTGCCTCCGGCGTTGCGCACGTCCTCGATCTTCAGGATCGAGAAGCTGATCAACTGGGCCGGGCCGTCATGGAGATCGGCGCCGATCCCGCGGATGAACTGCTCGTTCAACTCCGCTACACGAGCCGAGGCGCGCTGTACGCGGTCGGACAGCTGGCGGTTCTCGAGCAGCAGCTGTTCGGTTTCCTCGACACGCCTTTCCAGAGCCTTCCTTTGCGTCTCGATGGTCCGGCTGCCGCGATGGACGATGCCGAACAGGGCGAGCATGATCGCTGCCGTAACCGCAGCCACGACCAGCCAGCTGCTCCGTCTGAGCGCTGCAAGTTCCCCCCGGAAGGGCTCGGCCCGCTCGTTGATTTCGGCCACGGCGATGATACGGGAAGAACCCTCCTGCCGGATCGGGCTGTAGATTTCGAGATTGCGGGTCCTGATGCCCCGGATCACATGCTCGCCAGCGCGTGGGTCGGCATGGTCGGCGGTGATCTCGCCCGTAAGGGCCCGCAACAAGCCGCTCGGGGGCTCGAATTGATGGCCGATGATCTGGGGGGTGTTGGAGTACGCCACGACCCCACCCGGCGTCCAGACTTCGAAATAGGGAAAGCGGCGCTTCACGGCCTCGTCGGCGAACAACTGGTCAAGCCGCGCGATAGCCCCGGCCGACAAGGTCTGGGATGTGGCAAGCTCCTGAACAGTTGGGCCGACCAGATTCTGCATGAACAGGGCGGTCGAGATCGCCTTGCTCCTGATCGCCTCCCGCGAAACCAGCTCGGTAATCAGATAGCCGGCCACGATCATGGCGACCTGCATGACGAGGCCGCCGGCAATCAGAAACTGCACTGACAGGGTCGCGCGTCGTGGCGCAGCTTTCACGGCGGGCGAATGCCGCAACGGCACCTCCGTGATCGCGTCACCGCTCTCGAATTCCTGAACCTGCTTCAGCATATCGCCCGTCGACTTCCCGCGCACAGATTAACGCAAACTGATGACTGTGAAATCAGCATATGGTCGCGCGGGCCATCAGTATTGCAACCGAACCCAGCTAAACGGCTAGGGTCACCAGTCCCGCGCCGAAACTGGTCGAAGGTATAGTAGGGAAGCTCGCCCCCAGACGTGCCAGCGTCGGTTCAAAGGTCGTCGCGACGCCACGCACGTAGGTCCCCGAACATTGGCAGACCTTGTCTTCTTCAAATCAGCACGCGGCCCGGCGATCCTCTTGTTTAACGAAACGTAATCGGGCGGATCGTCGAGCATGTCGTACGCAAGGGCTATGAGAGTCCTTTGTGCGGCTCCGCGACAAACGCTCGGTGCACCAGACACAGTTCTTGGGTCTCAACGCAGCACCATGGGCGGAGCGAGGGTATCATGAAGCTCAATACGCACGACCTTGAGTTCATCCTGAAGCAGATCAAGATCGCCGAGGCCCACACGGCCGGGACGCCCTTGACGGAGCTGGTCGATAATCCGCTGGTGCCCTACGGCCTGCGCACGGTCGACGGCAGCTACAACAACATCATTCCCGGCAGGGAATGGGTCGGGTCGTCCGACCAGACGATGCCGCGCCTGCTCGATCCGGTCTTTCGCACGGCCGGGAACGCGCCCAACGGCTCGCCGACGAGCTACCTGCAGACCTCTGGGAACGTCTATGATTCCCAGCCGCGCGTGATCTCGAACCTGATTTCCGATCAGACGATCGGCAACCCGGCAACGATCATTTCCGCATTGACCAATCTTGGGCACGAGGATCCCTATCTCTTCCTGCAGGCGCACGAGGCTGTCTACGAGGCTGCCGTGCTGGCCTATGAGCAATGGGAAGCGGCCGACCGCGGCCTCGCGCAAGCGAACGCCAATCTTGCGCTTGCGCAACGCGCTATCGGACCGGCGCAAGGCCAGGTCGCCCAGGCCCAGGCAGCTTTCGATCTGGCTGTCGCTGAGGGAGGTGACACCGGGCCGGCTCTGGCCGCACTCGCAGCCGCACAGACAAGCCTTGCCACGGCTGTAGGCAATGCCACCGCTGCGGCGGCTGCCATCGGCGTCGCAGCCGCGACCCTACAGGCCGAGGTGCAGCAGAAGCAGGCCGCTTACACCACCATGACGGACGCGCTTGGTGTCACGATGGAAGGCGACACGGTCCTAATCCCGAATGTCGCGCCCGATCTGGGTGACACCGCTCCGTTCAACGGGTTCTTCACGCTGTTCGGCCAGTTCTTCGATCACGGGCTTGATCTGGTCAGCAAGGGCGGCAGCGGCACGGTCTATATCCCGCTCCAGCCCGACGATCCGCTTTACGTCGCCGGCAGCCCGACCAACTTCATGGTGCTGACGCGCGCGCAAAACCAGCCTGGCGCCGACGGTGTGCTGGGCACTGCGGATGACGTGCGTGAACACAACAACGAGACGACGCCGTGGATCGACCTGAACCAGGTCTATACCTCGAATCCGTCCCACCAGGTCTTTCTGCGGGAATACGATCTGCTGGATGGCAAGCCGGTTGCTACCGGGAAGATGCTGGAGGGGGCGAATGGCGGTCCTCCGACCTGGGCAGAGGTCAAGGAGCAGGCGGCGCTCAAACTCGGCATCCTGCTGACCGATGCCGACGTCCTGCGCGTTCCGGCGATCCTGACCGACCTCTATGGCGAGTTCATTCGCGGAGCCGACGGCTTTCCGCAACTGGTCACGAGCGGGGGGCCGGTAGAGGGCGATCCGGGCGCACTGGCCGCGGCATCGGGCGCCATGTCCGCCGGCCGCGCCTTCCTGAATGATATCGCCCACACTGCGGTGCCGGGTGGCCTGGTCGATCATGACCGAAACCCGACAACCGCACCCGTCCTCGTCGTTGCCGACGATGACAACATTGCTGGAAACCAGATCGCGCTCAACCAGTTCGGGATTGCGACAACCTATGACGACGAACTGCTCAATGCCCACTACATCGTCGGCGACGGTCGCGGGAACGAGAATATCGGCCTGACCTCGGTCCACCACACCTTCCACCACGAGCACAATCAGCGCATCGAGCAGATCAAGACGCAGCTGCTGACAGGCGAGGGGGCAAGCGTTGCCTTCCTGAATGAGTGGCTACTGACCGATGTCACGGCGATGCCGACATCGCAGGCTGAGCTCGACGCACTGGTCTGGGATGGCGAGCGTCTCTTCCAGGCCGGCCGGTTCTCGACCGAGATGGTCTATCAGCACCTCGTCTTCGAGGAGTTCGCGCGTGCCGTTACGCCGGACGTCGATCCGTTCGTGTTCTCCAACACCACGGTGATCGATGCCGGGATCGTCGCCGAATTCGCCCATGTCGTCTATCGCTTCGGGCATTCGATGCTCACCGACACGATCGACATGGTCAAGCTCGACGCGAACGGCAATCCCGTCGAGTCGGATATCGCGCTGTTCGATGCCTTCCTGAATCCGATTGCCTTCAATGCAGCCGGCACGACAGCCGAGGCTGCCGCCGCAGCGATCCTGACCGGCATGACTCGCCAGGTCGGCAACGAGATCGACGAGCACATCACCGATGCGCTGCGCAACAATCTCGTCGGCTTGCCCCTCGATCTTGGGGCGCTCAACATCGCGCGGGCTCGCGATACCGGCATTCCCTCGCTCAACGAGGCCCGCCGCCAGTTCTATGAGGACACGCAGGACAGCCGCGTGAAGCCTTACGAGAGCTGGTACGACTTCGCGCTGTCGATGAAGAACCCGGCCTCGCTGATCAACTTCATCGCAGCTTACGGCACGCATTCCTCCTTGCTCGGCAATCTGACGCTCGAACAGAAGCGCGATGCCGCGACCCTGCTGGTCATGGGCGGAGCCAACGCGCCGACCGATCGCATCGCGTTCCTGAACGGAACAGGCGCCTGGGCGAATGCCGCCAATGGCGCCACGATCACCGGACTCGACGCGGTCGATTTCTGGATCGGCGGGCTCGCCGAGAAGAAGATGGCCTTCGGCGCCATGCTGGGATCAAGCTTCACCTATGTCTTCGAATACCAGATGGAGCAATTGCAGGCCGGCGACAGGTTCTACTATCTCAGCCGTACCCAGGGCCTGAACCTTCTGAACGAACTGGAGGCGGATTCCTTTGCGCAGCTCCTGATGCGCAACACCGACGCGGGTGACAACGGAGCGCCGCATATCAACGGCGCAGCCTTCCAGACGGCCACTTACATCCTCGAGATGGACCCGACCAAGCAGATCACGGGGCTGGGCCTCAACGGCAAGGCGGACCCGACCCATACCAACCTGGTGCTGCAGGCCATCAGTCCGATGGTCATCCGCGACAACCCCGCGACAACCGGGGCCGACAGCAATTATCTGCGCTACACGGGCGTCGATCACGTCGTCCTCGGCGGCACGACCGGGAACGACATCCTGATTGGTGGCGAGGGTGACGACACGCTCTGGGGCGGGGCGGGCGATGACCGTCTCGAGGGCGGCTATGGCGTCGACCATCTGCACGGCGGAGCCGGCAACGACATCCTCACCGACAGCGGCACGGATATCGGTGCAGCCGATGTCATCCATGGCGACGAAGGTCATGACGTCATCACGCCCGGCAACGGCCTCGACCTGATCTTCGGCGGCGACGGCAGCGACTTCATCTATGGCGGCACCGAGGGCAAGACCGTCTCGGGTGGCGAAGGCAACGACTTCATCCGCGGCGGGACAGGAGGCAGTTTCCTGGCCGGCAACGAGGGCGACGACTGGATCGAGGGCGGGGACAGCTTCGACACCCTTGCCGGCGAGAATTCCGAACTGTTCTTCAATTCGACCATCATCGGCCATGACGTGCTCAACGGCCGCAGCAACGACAATGATTACGACGCCGAGTCAGGCGACGACATCATGATCCAGGGCGAGGGCGTCGAGCGCAACAACGGCATGGCTGGGTTCGACTGGGCGACCCACAAGGGGCACGAGGAAGCCGCCGTTTCCGACATGGGCATGACGATCTTCCAGAACCAGCAGGACAATATCCTGCGCGACCGGTTCGATCTGGTGGAGGGCCTGTCGGGCTGGAAATACAACGACACGCTCACCGGCCGCGAAGTGGTGATGGGGGCCTTCGACGAAAACGGCAATGCGACGCAGGTCGACCCCGGCGCTCCGCTCGACTCCTACTCGAGCGCGCTGCTCGCGAAGAACCTTGCCCTGATCAGCGGGCTGGAGCGGCTGGTCGCACATCTCACCCCGACGACCGTGACCGTTGCCGGCAAGACCGAAACCATCATCATGGACACCTCCGATGCCTCCGACATCCTGCTGGGTGGCGGCGGCAGTGACCTGATCGAAGGCAAGGCCGGCAATGATATCATCGACGGCGACGCCTGGCTGAACGTGCGGATCAGCATCCGGGATGACGAGGGCAATGAACTCGCGACGGTGGATACGCTGTCCGACACGATCACCAATGCGGACCCGTCGGTTGCGCATTGGAACGGACGGACTCTGCCCGAATTGATGCTCTCCCGTGAGATCATCCCAAACCAGCTCAACATCGTTCGCGAGATTCTCGACGGGAACCAGGCGAACGACGTCGATACGGCGGCCTACTGGGACGTCGCGGCCAATTACCTGATCAGCCGCAATGAGGATGGCAGCGTCACCGTCACGCATGTCACGCAATCCGCGGCAGTGATCGACCCGACCACGGGACGGGCACGTCAGTCGGACGGAACCGACCGGCTCTTCAACATCGAGGCGCTGGAGTTCGCGGACCAGACCGTCAGCCTCAATCGCCTGCCGACCGGGGCCCTGACGACCACGGGCGCCGGGAACGTACTGACCGCGGACACCTCGGGCCTCAGCGACGCCGACGGCCTCGGCACCTTCAGCTACGGATGGCAGTCCTCGACAGATGGCGGCGTCACCTGGAACACGATCTTTGGCGCGATATCCGCCAGCCTGACCGTCACGGCTGCCCTGACGGGCCAGCTGATCCGGAGCATCGTGAGCTATGTCGATCAACGCGGCTTCTCCGAGTTCGCCGTGTCCAATGTAACGGCAAAGGTCGGCAGCAACACCAATGGCGCGGCGGTGGAGATCATCGACGGTACCGCCGAAGCCAACCTGCTCAATGGCCGCGGCGGCAATGACACGATCAACGGGCTGGCCGGCAACGACATCATCAATGCCGGGGCTGGTGCCGATATCGTCGATGGCGGTGACGGCAATGACACGATCGACGGTGGCGCGGCCAATGACGTGCTCTCTGGCGGAGCCGGCAACGACATCCTCAATGGTGGATTGGGTAACGACACCCTGACTGGCGGCGCGGGCAACGACACGCTCGACGGCGGCGACGGCACGGCCGATGTCGCGGTCTATACTGGTCCGATCACCGACTACGACATCGCGCTGGATGGGGCCGGCCGGATCGTGGTGACGGGCGCGGCCGAGGGCACCGACACGATCACCGGTGTCGAGCGTTTCTCGTTCGGCGGGACGACCTACACCCAGGTCGTTGCGGGCACGAACGGTGCCGACGGAGCCCTCCTCGGCGGGACGGGCGCTCAGCTCCTGTTCGGCTTTGCCGGCAATGACACGATCATCGGTGGCGCCGGAAACGACGCCATCCATGCCGGGGCGGGCGACGATACCATCGCCTGGGCGGCGGGCGATGGTCGCGATGTCGTCAATGGCGGGACCGAAGGCTCCGCGGGCGATACCTTCTCGATCTCCGGGGCGGCTGGCGCCGAGACATTCCGCGTCTATACCCGCGCCGCCGCGGCCGGTGCAGGCGGAATCGGCTATACCGGAACAGCCGAGATCGTGATCACCCGAAGCGTCGGGGCAGGGGCGGCGACGATCATCGCAGAACTGACCGAGATCGAGGAGATCGTGATCAGCGGGGCGTCCACACCGCCTCCAGGCACCACCATAGGCGGCGATACGATCGAAGTCTTCGGCGATTTTACCCAGACCAGCCTCAACCTGAACACCATCACGATCGACGGCACGAGCGGCAACGATACGGTCGACATCTCGGCGCTGAACTCGGCGCACCGCATCGTCTTCAGGTCGAACGGCGGTAACGACACGATCATTGGCTCGCTGCGGGCCCAGGACGTGATCGAGCTGCCGGACGGCGCGACGCTGGCAGACTACGAAGCGACCGATAATGGCGACGGCACGACGACCCTGTCGAATGGCAGCCACTCGATCACCTTCACCGGGGAGATGCCCGTTATCGACGATGGCGATGACGACGATGATGACGACGATTGCGGCTGTGACGACGACGACGATGACGACGGGGCCGGCACGGGGACGCCGGCTCCTGGTTCCGGCACCAACCCCGGGACGCATGTCGGGACGGGCCTGG
>NZ_JPKG01000033.1 GCF_000735605.1 Allobosea sp. LC85 | reverse complement strand
CGGCCTCGACAAAGCCGACAACCCGCTCGCGAAGATCCTTCGAATAGCTCAGACCCATGATCCACCTCCGCAAACGGTGAATCACAAACGCTGCAAAAAGGGAATCGCCCGATTCCGATTTCAGGTCCGACGCTCTAAACAATCGCTGAGGGTGCGTCCCCCGCTCGAATCGACTGCACAGAGCTGGCCGCTCTGGCTGAAGGGAATCATCGAATCCCCTCCCGGCCGAAATGACACCGTTTCCCCGGCCCGAATCCCAGCCATGAGAGGCGGCCCAGCCTATGGCTTCAGCCCTGCTGAATCGCTGGCGGCGCCCCTGCGCGACCGGTTCAGGGAGGCGAAAACGCGCTCGCGGATGCCGTCATCCGCCGGCCAGCGGCGCCGTCCAACGGCTCCGGGCCGGGCCGCAGGCAACCCTGCCGGCAGGGCTGGCCGCAGCTCCCGATGCACATCATCGCCTGAAATCAACCGCTTGATAGAAAACGCTTTTCATCGGTTATAGCCCAATTTCGAGGGCCGCATTCCGATAGGTGAAGGACTGGATTTTTACCACTCGTTAACCATTCTCTCGGTACATCTTGGCAACCGAAAATTTACCAAGATGACCGCCGTGTTAACCAAACCTAGGCCGATCCGCCTCAAGGGGCGCTCCTACCTTGCATTGACGCTGACCCCGGAGCTGCCCTTCGAGGATTGGCTGACGCGGCTCGACGAGCTTGCGGCCCTCTCCGCCGGATTTTTCCTACGGCGGCCGGTGGTGGTCGATGTCGAAGGCCTGACTATCGACCGTCCGCAGCTTCGCGAACTCGTCGGCCAGCTCGGCAAGCGCAATGTGCGGATCATGGGCATCGAGGGCGCACCGCCCTCGCTGCTCGGGGCGGACCTGCCGCCGGCGATGTCCGGCGGGCGGGCGGCTTCGGATATCGAAGCCCCGACCGCCGAACAGGCACCGCAGGCGGATGTGGCAGAGAGCGTGCAGCAAGCGCCTCCTGCCCAGCTGCCGGTCAAGGCGATGCCGTCGATCATCGTGACCGAGCCGGTGCGCTCGGGGCAGTCGCTGATCTTCACCGAAGGCGACGTCACCATCGTCGGCTCGGTCGCATCGGGCGCCGAGATCGTCGCCGGCGGCTCGATCCATGTCTACGGCACGCTCAGGGGCCGGGCGATCGCCGGTGCGATGGGCAATGCCAGCGCGCGCATCTTCTGCCGCAAGCTCGAGGCGGAGCTGATCGCGATCGACGGCTTCTACAAGACGGCCGAGGACCTTGGACCCGACATGCGCGGCAAGGCCGTCCAGATCTGGCTCGAAGGCGAAACATTCAAGGTTGGGTCACTCGCCTGAAACGACGGCGTGTCCACAGAAAGCGGGAGAGTGCAATGGGCAAGGTAATCGTAGTCACATCGGGTAAGGGCGGCGTCGGCAAGACGACGTCGTCGGCCGCATTGGGGGCAGCGCTTGCGCATAACGGCGACAAGGTCGTGGTCGTCGATTTCGACGTCGGGCTGCGCAATCTCGACCTCGTCATGGGTGCGGAACGACGCGTCGTCTATGACATCGTCAACGTCATCCAGGGCGAAGCGAAGCTGACGCAGGCGCTGATCCGCGACAAGCGGCTGGAATCGCTCTACCTGCTGCCGGCCTCGCAGACACGCGACAAGGACAATCTCACCCCGGAAGGCGTCGAGAAGGTCATTGCCGCCCTGAAGACGGCCTTCGACTGGGTCATCTGCGACAGCCCGGCCGGCATCGAGCGCGGCGCGACGCTGGCCATGCGCCATGCCGATGTCGCGATCGTGGTGACGAATCCGGAAGTCTCCTCGGTGCGCGATTCCGACCGGATCATCGGGCTGCTCGATTCGAAGACGCTCAAGGCCGAGAAGGGCGAGCGGATGGAGAAACACCTGCTGCTGACCCGCTACGACCCGGTCCGGGCCGAGCGCGGCGACATGCTGAAGGTCGACGATGTCCTCGAGATCCTGTCGATCCCGCTGCTCGGCATCATCCCCGAAAGCATGGACGTGCTGCGCGCCTCCAATGTCGGCTCGCCCGTCACCCTGGCCGATGGCCGCAGCGCGCCGGCGATCGCCTATTTCGAGGCTGCGCGCCGCCTCAACGGCGAAAACCTGCCGGTAACCATTCCCGGTGAGAAGAAGGGCTTCTTCGGCAAGATTTTCGGAAGGAAAGCAGCATGAACTTCCTTCGTATTTTCACCCGCTCCCAGTCGTCGGCCCCCGCCGCGCGCGAGCGCCTGCAGGTCCTGCTCGCCCATGAGCGCGCCTCGGTCGGCGATTCCGACCTCGTCACCAAGCTGCGCGACGAGATCCTGCGTGCGATCTCGAAGCATATGCAGATCGACGACGACCGGGTCAGCGTCAAGATGGAGCGCGGCGCCAAGGTCACGACGCTCGCCGTCGATATCGAGATCCCGTTCGACGCAGACAAGAAGAAGAAGGCGGCCTGACGGCCGCCCCACCCTTTCCCCGTTTCATCCGGCACGCTGGATCATCGGACCGGATATCGCATCCCATCTGATGATCCGGCTTTTTGTGTTTGCATCGGCCTACGGCGAAAACCGCGTTTCACTTTTCGGTTTCGGACGCTCGCGCTTGCGCCAATGCTCGGCTCAGAGCGTGGTCAAGGCCTGGCCATTGCCCTCCGATCCGGCCCAGCTGAGCCACATGGCTGCAGTCCAGGAGAAATCAGGGCCGCCGCATCCCGTGCCGTCGCTTGGGTCGAAATACTCCCAAAAACCGTTCTGCCGGACGAGATCGCCGCTGTCGCGCCGGAGCAGGTTCGCCTCGTCGGTCAGACCATAGGCAGCCAGGCCATCGGCGATCATCCGGTTCATCATCAGCCAGACCGGGCCGCGCCAATAGCGCGTCGCATCGAAACGTCGATCGCGCGGATCGCTGCTGGCGACGGAGAAGCCGGCGGCTGCACGCGTCGCCTCGAGATGGTGCTTGAGCGCGAGCGCATCCTCCTGGAGCGCTGTGCGCGCATAGAGCGGGAGATAGGCCGCGCAGGTGACGGCCTCGCTGAGCCGTCCGCTGCGCAGGTCGAGAGACCGATACAGCCCATCCGGGCCCTTGAGCCGCGGCATCGCCCTCTCGCCGCGTGCGATCCAGCCGCGCAGGGCGCCGGCCTCTTCGGTGAAGCCCAGTTCCTCCGCCAGCGTCAGAAGATCGCGATCGGCGCGCAGCAGGATCGACTGGATGCCGAGATCGCAGACCCGGAAGGAGAGCTTGCGCGCCACGGCCCCCCCCTCCCAGTCCAGGGCCTTGGCTTCCTCGACCAGGGTCATGACCCGGTTGTAGAAATCATGCGTCGGGCGGTGGGCCGCATCGACATGGCCGAGGTCCTTGCGCAGATGCGCGACATCGACCTGCGGAATGACATTGGCGAGCGGCTCATCCCAGTCCGGCGAATTGTCCCGCCCCGATTCCCAGGGATGGACGATGGTGACCAGCCCGGTGCCGTCCGGGTCGCGGGTCTCATGCCACCAGCGATGCGAGGCGAAGAGCTTTGGGACAAGAGCCCGGATGCGCGAGGAATCGCCGCCGGAGAGCCCGTGCAGCACCCGCGCCGCGGTCGCTGCGACGGGTGGCTGCGAGATTCCGGAGGTCAACGGCTGGCGCTGGATGCCCCAGGCCTCGGGGCCCGGATAGTAGCCGTCGGCCGGGGCGCGGAACACGATATGCGGCACCATGCCGTCATCCCACTGGCCCTCGAACAGGGTTTCCAACTCGCGCCAGGCGCGGTCGAGATCGAAGGTGGCGAAACCGAGCGCGACGAAGGCCGAATCCCAGTTCCACTGGAACGGGTAGACGCGGCCATTGGGGACGGTGAAGCCGCCACGGTCATTGCGGCGCAGCACGGCGCGCGCTGCCTCATCGCGGTCGGAAGGAGGTGTGGTCGACAGCATGGCTCAGGCTCCGGGATGGCTGCGGCCCGTTTCCGGGTCGATCCAGACGATGCGGGCAGGGTCGAGCGCCAGACCGAGCGTTTCGCCCGCCGCGATCCGGGCGCCCGGCGGGGCAACGATGCGGGCAAGGTCATCGCCGATCCTGCCGGTGAGCAGGAGATGCGAGCCCATCGGCTCCGCGACCCGCACGGTGAAGGGCACGCCGCTGGCAGTCTCGGTCAGCTTCGCATCCTCGCCGCGAAAGCCGAGGACGATCGGCCCGTCGGCGGGAGAGGCCAATGTCAGTCCGCCGAGCCGGGCCTGACCGGAGGTCGCGACGGCGTTGACGAAATTCATCGGCGGCGAGCCGACGAAGCCTCCGACGAAACGGGTCGCCGGCCGCGAATAGACCTGGGTCGGCGTGCCGATCTGCACGATATGGCCGCCATGCATTACCGCGATCCGATCGGCCAGGCCCATGGCCTCGGTCTGATCATGCGTGACGTAGATCGTGGTCGTGCCGGCCTCGCGCAGCACGCTGCGCAGCTCCGCCCGCATCTCGAGCCTGAGCAGCGCGTCGAGATTGGACAGCGGCTCGTCCATCAGGAGCACGGCCGGCTCGACCGCCAGCGCGCGCGCCACCGCGACGCGCTGGCGCTGGCCACCCGAGAGCTTCGCCGGGTAGCGGTCGAGATAGGGCTCGATATGCAGAAGCTCGGCCGCCTTGCGCACCTTCGCCTCGACCCGCGCCTGGTCGGCGCCCTTCATGCGCAGGCCGAAGGCGACATTCTCGAACACCGTCATATGCGGAAAGACGGCGTAGTTCTGGAACACCATGGCAAGGCCGCGCTGGGCCGGCTTCAGCGCGGAGACGTCGCGGTCGCCGATCATGACCCGGCCCGAGCTCTGCACCTCCAGCCCGGCGATGATGCGCAGCAGCGTGGTCTTGCCGCAGCCGGAAGGGCCGAGCAGCGCGACGAACTCGCCATCCTCGACGGTGAGCGAAATCTCCTGCAGGGCGATGGCGCTGCCGAACTGCTTGGCGACCTTGTCGATCAGGATCCCGGCCAAGGGCTTCCCCCTATTTGCTCGAGACGCCCCACATCGCGAACAGGTATTTCCTGACCGCGAAGATGAAGAGCACCGAGGGAACGATGAGAATGAAGCCGCCGGCAAAGCGGTAATGCAGCGGTGATTCGGACAGGACGGTCAGCAGATAGGCGGTGAGCGTGCGCTCCCGCACCGTCAGGACCGAGGCGGCAAAGACCTCGTTCCAGGAAATGACGAAGGCGAAGATCGCCACTGCTGCGATGCCGGGCAGCGCCAGCGGCAGCACCACCTTGCGGAAAGCCTGCCAGCGCGTGCAGCCGAAGACCCAGGCCGCCTCCTCGTATTCGCGGGGAATACCCATGAAGAGCGACGAGGTCACGAGAGCCGCGAAGGGCAGCGCCAGGGCCGTGTGGACCAGCGAGACGCCAAACGGCGTGTCGTAGAGCCCGACGCGGATGAAGATGACGGTCAGCGGCAGGGCAAGAATCGCCAGCGGAAAGGCCCGCGTCAGCAGGACCAGCAGGCGGAAGGCGCTCTGTCCCCGGAAGGCGAAACGCGCCAGCGCGTAGCCCGCCGGCGCGCCGAGCAGGATCGAGAACAGCATGGTCAGCGACGCGGCGATCAGCGAGTTCAGCGCGGCGTTCCAGACACCCTCGATCCTGAGGAAGGTTGCGAGCGCCGTGAAGGAGGTCTCCGCCGGCGTGAAGGTTTTTGGCCATTTGAAGACCGCCATCCGTCCGCCCATCGCGCCAAGCCCGATCAGGTAGATCGGCACCAGCACCCAGGCGCAGAGCGCCAGCACGCCGGTGACATAAAGCCATTTGCGGGGCGCGCTCATCCTTGCGTCTCCGGATCGACCCGCAGCGCCTTGAGATAGATGATCGTCGCGGCAAGCGAGATCGCCATCACCAGCACGGCATAGGCCGCGGCGACGCCGTAATTCTGGTTCTCGTTCTGCCAGGTGTAGGCCTCGCCGACGAGGATCGGGAAATTGCGCCCGCCAAGCGCATAGACGACCGCGAAGACCTCGAAGGCCAGGACCGTGCGCAGGATCAGCGCCGATTGCAGGCTGGGCTTCAGCAAGGGCAGCGTGATCCTGCGGAATTTCGTCCAGGGGCTGGCGCCGAAGATGTCGGCGGCCTCGCCGAACTCCTTGGGAATGAGCTGAATCCCGGCAACGAGAATGATCAGGACGATCGCGGTCGCGCGCCACAGCTCGGCCATCACGACGGCGAAGAAGAGGGAAACGGGCGTTTCGCTGTTGAGATAGGCGGTCGGGCCGCTGATCACGCCGATCTGGAACAGCAGCGTGTTGAGATAGCCCGAATCCTGCAGGATCGCGAGCCAGACGAGGCCGGCGGCGAGGTCCGAGACGCCGAGCGGGATCGTCCAGATCCAGAGCACCAGCTCCCGCCCGCGCGTCATCTTCTGCAGCATCAGCCCCATGACGAGCGCGAGCGCCACCTGCAGCGGAATCACCACGATGACGAGCGCGAAGGTGTTGCGCAGCGCTGTCGGGAAATTGAGATCGCCGGCCATGCGGGCGTAATTCGCAAGCGAGACACCCTGCCCGCCATCGAAGGAGAGCAGGATGGTCTGGCCCAACGGCACCAGGAAGAAGGCCGCAAGGAAGGCGACCGCGGGCGCGATCAGGACATAGGGCAACCAGCGTGGCTGGGGCATGGTCGAAGGCCTCTGCAAGGCGCTCCTGGAGGCTGCGCTTGGCCGGAATGACCGGAGCGCAGCCGTCCGAAGCTCAGGTGACCGGGCAGGCGCCCTGGCTCGGCTTGTCCGGGGCCCAGCAGGGCGCGGCGGTCTGGGTCATCAGCGTGCGCAGAATCTCGGCCTGCGCGTCGAGGACCGCGCGGATCGGCTCGTTGCGCAGCACGATGCGCTGGAACGTGTCGAAATAGACCTTGTTGAACTCGCCGCCCTTGTCGCCAAGGCCGATCGGCAGGAGCGCGACGATCGCGTCCTTCGCGCCTTGCGTCTTGGCGACGCCATCGGCGAGCAGCTTGACGCCTGCCGGCAGGTCGGGCGGCAGGGGCGCATCCACGACCGGGAAGAAGCCGACCTCCTGCGCCGTGGCAAGCTGCGTCGCAGGCTTCAGCAGATGCTCGATCACCGCCGCGGCCTGGGCCCGGTTCGGCGCGTCCTTCGCGATGGCGAGCCCGGCAATGACGGGCATATAGGCGCGCCCCTTCGCACCAGCCGGCGGCGGCACGACGAGATACTGGTCGGGCTGGGCGGTCAGCGCATCCTTGACGCGGGCGATATGGTCCCAGGCGATCCAGACTTCGCCCGCCATCAGCGGTTCCTGCATGAAATTGTAGTTGTTCGCGTTGGGGTTCACCGTCGCCCAGAGCGCCTTGAAATCGGTCCAGCCCTTCTCGGCTGCGGCCGAGCGGAACTCCGTCACCATCGAGCCGGTATAGGACGGCACGAGGTTGCCCTGCACGAAGCGGGCAAACAGGCCCTTCGGCCCCGCCGGAAAGCCGATGCGACGCTGGCCGGTCTTGTCCTGGATCGCCTTGCCCCAGGCGGCGAGCTGCTCATAGGTCAGCGCGTTGACATCGGCGCCAGCCGGCAGGAACGGCAACGCCTCCTTCTTGACGACCAGAACATAGGTCGCCTGGATCCAGGGGATATATTGCTGATGGGGCGTGCCGAGCTTGCCGAGTTCCATCAGGCCGGCCGGTATGCCGCTCGAACCGAGCTTGGCCGCAAGATCGTCGACAGCGTCGAGCGAGCCCGCCGGCGCCAGCGGCTGCAACTCGCCGTGCAGCGCCCCCACCAGGCTGATCGTGCGTTTGCCGGCCGCCTGCTCCGCCTTCATGCGTACCGCGAATTGCGGCGGCTCCTCGACCACATAGGTGGTTTTCGGCGCGCCCTTGAGCAGCACGTCGCGCACCTTCTGCGCCTCGTCGATCGGCCGCAGCTGTGTCGACAGAAAGACGACATCCTGCGCCCTGGCGACAGGCGCAGCGAGCACGGCCCCCGCCGCGAAGGCGGCGATCGCCAGATGATTGAGCGTCTTCATAGGCTCCTCCCTGTCTCGCTTGTTCTGGCTGGCATCGGACGGTGCGGCTGCGAGCGGCCTGCCCCGTCCGCGATGGGGTCAGGTTCGCGCCTCCCCGAGCGAGGCGCGTGCAATGAACTCGACGGCATTGATCTCTGTCAGATCGCGCGGATCCGCCCCGCCGATGCGGGCCAGAGCCATCTCCGCAAGGCGGCGCCCCGTTGCGGCGATCGGCAGCTCCATCGTCGCGAGCGCCGGATCGGAAAAGGCCGCGGCCGGAATATTGTCATGGCCGATGATCGCAATGTCGCGCCCGACGACGAGACCGCGCTCGCGAATGGCGCGCATCGCGCCCAGCGCCATGCTGTCGGTGGCGCAAAGCAGGGCGCTGGGCAGCTCCGGCTGCGCCAGCAGCAGCTTCGCTGCCCGATAGCCGCCGGCCTCGTTTGCGCTGTCCTCGACGATCTCAGCCGAAAGGCCAGCCTGGCGACTGGCCCGCTCGAAGCCGCTGCGGCGCAGATGCGCGAAGGTGAAGGCCGAGGGAGCCGCCAGATGGCCGATCCTGCGGTGGCCGAGCGCGGCCAGACGCAGCACGGCATCGTGGAACGCGGCCTCGCCATCGCCATCGACGAAGGCATAGGGTTCGGGAAAATCGCTGCGCCCCATCGCGACGAAGGGAAAGCCGGAATCGGTGAGGTAGCGCAGGCGCGCATCCTCGCGCCGGGTGCGGACGACGATGATGGCGTCGGTGCGCCGACCGTCGACGAGGCGGCGATAGGTCTTGAGTTCGTCGGGGCCGGGCAGCGCGGCGATCAAGGTCAGATCATAGCCCTGCTCCGCAAGCCGCTCGCCGATCGAGCCCATGAGCTCGATATAGAGCGGTTCGTTGAAATGCCCCGGCTCGGCCGGAAGCACCATGGTGACGATCTCGGTGAGCCCGCGCCGCAGGCGCCGGGCGGCGGAATTGGGCCGGTAACCGGCTGCCTCGGCCGCTGCCAGCACACGTTCCCGCGTCGCGAGCGCAACATCGCCATAGCCATCGAGCGCCCGCGAGACGGTCGTGATCGACAACCCCAGCGTTTGCGCCAGCACGCGCAAGGAACTCATCGGCGTCTCGGCAATCGGTTGGACGTTTCGCTGCTCTGTGATCAGGATAACGCCATCCAAAACGTTTTGGAAAGCCCTATCAAGCGTGGCGTGAGGCAGCCGGGCCGTCCGCCCTCTCCTACAGCCGACGGGCTCCGGCCGAGAGGCGCACGGCTTCGGAAATCTGCGCAAACTGCTTCGCAAGCGGGCTCGTCTTGCGCCAGACCATGCCGATCGTGCGCGACGGCTGGGGATCCTTGAAGCGAGTGACTGAGACCGAAGCCGAGCGGGTCTCGACCGAGACCGCCATTTCCGGAATCAAGGTGACGCCCAGGCCAGCGTCGACCATCTGCACCAAGGTCGACAGCGAGCTTGCGTCGAGCAGATCGCGTGGCTGCATGGCGCGCGGGGTCTTGTTGCAGAACGAGAGCGCCTGATCGCGAAAGCAGTGCCCCTCCTCCAGGAGCAGCAGCCGCATTTCGTGCAGCGCCTCGCGATTGGGGGCGGGCTTTCCCTCATCCTCGCGCGGCCGGACGAGGACGAAGCTTTCGGTGAAGAGGGCGGCCTCGGTCAGCGACGGCTCCGAGACCGGCAAGGCCACGACCGCCATGTCAAGCCGGCCCTCATTCAGCTCCTGCACGAGCTTCGGTGTCAGCGTCTCGCGGACATGGAGGTCGAGGCCGTCATAGAGGCGGGTCAGGTCGGCGATGAGGCCGGGCAGCAGATAGGGCGCGACCGTCGGAATGACGCCGATGCGCAGCTTGGCGACCAGCCCTCCGCGCGAGCTGCGCGCATAGTCCTCCAGCTCATCGACCGAGCGCAGGATATCCTTGGTCCGGAGCGCGATCTCTTCGCCAAAGCTCGTCAGCCGGACCTGGCGCCTGTCCCTCTCGAAGAGTTCGGCGCCGAGCTCTTCCTCGAAGGCCTTGATCTGCATCGACAGGGCCGGCTGGGAAATGGCGCAGCTCTCAGCCGCACGTCCGAAATGTCCGTGGCGGGCCAGCGCCTCGAAATAGCGCAGCTGCTTCAGTGTCAGGTTCGTCATAATTTTAGCTTATCGACGCAATCAGAAAATCGGAATTAAAATAATGAAACCCTTTTGCTAAGACGCTCCCTGCGAAGACGAGGAGCAGGCAATGCCGAGACCGCCCCGCATGATCAAGGCCGGTGGCGATCTGCTCATGGCCGGTCTGGCCATCCCAGCCGCCGGCGCCTGTCGATCGCCCCTGTTTCCAGCCGCCCGGCTGGCAGGCCTGGCAGGCCATGACCACGGGTCGCTGCCCCGCACCGACCGCCTGTGATTGAGAAACGCGCGACCAGCGTAATGTGAATTGGAGAGAATCATGAATGCGAAAACTGAGGATGGAGCCGGGAAATGCCCGGTCGCTCACGGGACCAGCGGCACCCAGAGCCGCGACTGGTGGCCCAACCAGCTGCGCGTCGACCTGCTGAACCAGCACTCCTCCAAATCCGATCCGCTGGACCAGGCCTTCGACTATCGCGAGGAATTCGGCAAGCTCGACTATGAAGAGCTGAAGAACGACCTGCGCAAGCTGATGACCGACTCGCAGGATTGGTGGCCGGCCGATTTCGGCCATTACGGCCCGCAATTCGTCCGCATGTCCTGGCACGCCGCCGGCACCTACCGCCTGAGCGACGGCCGTGGCGGCGGCGGCCGCGGGCAGCAGCGCTTCGCCCCGCTCAACAGCTGGCCGGACAACGTCAATATCGACAAGTCGCGCCGCCTGCTCTGGCCGATCAAGCAGAAATACGGGCAGCGGATCTCCTGGGCCGACCTGATGATCCTCACCGGCAACGTCGCCCTGGAGACGATGGGCTTCCGCACCTTTGGCTTCGCCGCCGGCCGTACCGACACCTGGGAGCCGGATCTCGACGTCAACTGGGGCTCCGAGACCGCCTGGCTGACGCATCGCCCGCTCGACACGTTCGATGCCCCGCTCAGCGCTACCGAGATGGGCCTGATCTACGTCAATCCGGAAGGCCCGAACGCCAATGGCGACCCGCTTTCCGCGGCCCATTTCATCCGTGAAACCTTCGCCCGCATGGCGATGAACGACGAAGAGACCGTCGCGCTGATCGGCGGCGGCCATACCTTCGGCAAGACCCATGGCGCGGCGCCCGAATCCCACAAGGGGCCGGACCCGGAAGCCGGAGAGCTGGAGGCGCAGGGCCTGGGCTGGGCCAGCAATTTCGGCACCGGCTTTGGCGCAGACGCAGTCGGCAGCGGCATCGAGGTCACCTGGACGCAGACGCCGGTGCAGTGGAGCAACCACTTCTTCGAGAACCTGTTCAAATACGAATGGGTCCAGACCCGCAGCCCCGGCGGCGCCATCCAGTGGGAGGCGAAGGACGCCGAGGCCGTCATCCCCGACGCCCATGATCCGTCGAAGAAGCGCAAGCCGACCATGCTGACGACCGACCTGTCGCTGCGCGTCGACCCGGTCTACGAGAAGATCTCGCGCCGCTTCCTGCAGAATCCGCAGGCTTTTGCTGAGGCCTTCGCCCGCGCCTGGTTCAAGCTGACCCATCGCGATCTCGGCCCGCGTTCGCGCTATCTCGGGCGGGAAGTGCCCCGGGAAGAGTTGGTCTGGCAGGATCCGGTGCCGGCCGTCGAGCATCCCCTGATCAATGACGAGGACGTCGCTGCGCTGAAGGCCAAGGTCCTGGCCTCGGGCCTGAGCGTCTCCGAGCTCGTCGGCACCGCCTGGGCCTCGGCCTCGACCTTCCGCGGCGGCGACAAGCGCGGCGGCGCCAATGGCGCGCGCCTTCGCCTGGCGCCGCAGAAGGACTGGGAGGTCAACCAGCCCCTGCAGCTCGCCAAGGTGCTCAAGGTCCTCAAGGGCATCCAGTCGGAGTTCAACCTGGCCGCGACCGGCGGCAAGGAGGTCTCGCTCGCCGACCTGATCGTGCTGGCGGGCAATGCCGGCGTCGAGCAGGCGGCGAAGGTTGCCGGCCAGAATGTGACCGTGCCGTTCGCACCGGGCCGCACCGACGCCTCGCAGGGGCAGACCGACATCCACGCCTTCGACGTGATGGAGCCGCAGGCGGACGGCTTCCGCAACTACCAGAAGGCGACCCTCAGGGTGCCGGCCGAGGTAGCCCTGATCGACAAGGCGCAGCTGCTGACGCTGACCGCGCCCGAGCTGACCGTGCTGGTCGGTGGACTGCGCGCGATCAACATCAATGTCGATGGCATGAGCCAAGGTGTCCTGACCGACCGGCCCGGCGCGCTGACGAACGACTTCTTCGTCAACCTGCTGGACATGGGCACGCAGTGGAAGGCGAGGCCTGAGTCCAAGGACATCTTCGAGGGCACCGACCGCAAGAGCGGCGCGCCGAAATGGACGGGCACGCGCGTCGACCTCGTGTTCGGGTCGAACTCGATCCTGCGCGCGCTCGCCGAGGTCTATGCCAGCTCCGACGCGCAGCAGAAGTTCGTGAAAGACTTCGTTGCAGCCTGGACCAAGGTGACGAACCTCGATCGCTTCGACCTGGCCCGATCCAGGTGAAAAGCCTTCAGCGGCCGCCTCCGGGCGGCCGCTGAAGCTCTGCCCGCCCCAGGCGTCCGCGCTTTTCCGGCCCGGCCGACAGGGAATAGACGCGCGGCCCCTCGGCGCTGGCGACACGCGTGCGGCTCAGCGCAGCCTCTCCGGCCGGAATTGCGCGCGACGGCTGATGGTCTTCCCCGACACCATGAAAACGCCCTCGCCGGTGTAGTGCAGTGTCTCGGGGCGCTGCGGCGACGGTGCGACATGCGCCTTCACCACTTCGAGAATGAAGAAATTATAGCGCTCGACCAGCGCATCGTCATGAAGACGGCACTCGAAACTGGCGTGGCATTCGCCGATCAGCGGCGCATCGACGCTGCTTGCGGGCTCTGCCGTGAGCTTGAACCGGTCGAATTTGTCGATCTCCGCCCCGGTCGTATTGCCGATCCCGACGACGGCATCGGTCAAGGCCGTGGTCGGCAGATTGACGACGCAGGCACGGCTTTCGCGGATCATTCCGTGGCTGTGATTGCCGCTGGACACCATCAGGCCGATGAGCGACGGCGAGAACTCCAGAACCGTGTGCCAGCCAAGCGTCATGACATTGTCGGCGCCCCGCCATCGCGACGACACCAGCACGATGGGTCCGGGTTCCAGATAGCGGCGCACCTGGCTGACGGGAAAATCGCGTTTCTCCGGACGTTTTGGCACGGGCGCCCTCTCCCATCTTGCGTTGGCGATGCCAGGCCGCTTTACCCGTCCGTGCCGGGCCTTGCCCACCTGGTTCCAGGCGCAGGCTCAGCGATGGAATTCGCGACGAAGCTCATCCTTGGCGGCTTCCAGCACCTTCTTCTGCGACCGCGACAATTTGGTTCCGGCCCGGTTGATGTGGAAGGTCAGCATCGACATGGCCGAACGGAACGGCGTCGTCTTGCGGCGATGACTTTCTTCGGCCGAATGCTTCAGGGACTTCGCGATGGCGCGTGGATCGCGCGACGCGAACACGTCCTTGTCGAGGTCGAGCGCATCGCTATGCCTGGCGACCTCCGCGGACCATTTCTGCTGATTTCCCGCCATGCCTGCCTCCTGCCTTCCTTGCCTCCTTGCTCCTGCCTTTCCCTGCCCTCAGCCGCGACTGCCGGCCGTGCAGCGACCGTCCCTGACTACCACCCATGCCTCCTCATCCCCCATGAACGCGCACCACTACGAAATGCTCCCTGCACCTGGGCAAAGAGGAACGCAGCGAGCGCTCGCCCGTTTGATCGGAACATCCGCGTTTGCCAGCCAACCGCAGGAGCAGCGCCATGCTGGATCAATCGGATTTCGCCCGCGCACGCCGGCATATGGTCGAGACGCAGATCGCGCTCCGGGGCATCCGATCAGAGCCTGTGCTCGAAGCGATGCGGGAGGTTCCCCGGGAGGATTTCGTCGAAGAGGGCTTCGAGGAATTTGCCTATGAGGACAGCCCCCTCCCGATCGGCGAAGGCCAGTCGATCTCGCAGCCGATGATCGTCGCCCTGATGATCGAAGCGGCAGAGATCGGGCCGGGGGACCGCGTGCTGGAAGTCGGCGCCGGCTCCGGCTACGCCGCGGCGGTGATCAGCCGGATTGCCGAGCGGGTCTATGCCATCGAACGGCACGCATCGCTTGGCGAGCGGGCGCGGCAGCGCTTCGAGAGACTCGGCTATGACAATATCGAGCTGGCTGTCGGCGATGGCACGCTGGGCTGGCCGGAACAGCAGGCCTTCAATGCCATCCTGGTCGCGGCCGGCAGCCCGGATGTGCCTCAGGCCCTCAAGCGGCAATTGGCCATCGGAGGTCGGCTGGTCATTCCGGTCGGGGTGCAGGATGGGGGACAATCGCTGTTGAAGGTGGTGCGCCGCAGCGAGACGAGCTTTGAGGACAAGGATCTCGGCCCTGTCGCCTTCGTTCCGCTGATCGGCGAGCAGGGCTGGGCGGATGCGCGGTCTGTCTTGAAAGATCCGGCCATTCCAGGCATCTGACGCGCCGAGTTCACCAGCCAGACAGCGTGCAGCCATGACAACCAAGACCGCCGAAAGCCGCAGCTTCGAAGCCGATGTTTCCCGCCTCCTGCATCTGATGGTGCACTCGGTCTATTCGGACCGGGATGTCTTCCTGCGGGAGCTGATCTCCAACGCCGCCGACGCCAGCGAGAAGCTGCGCTACGAGGCCATCGCCAGGCCGGAGCTTCTGGGCGACGAACTGAAGCTAGCGATCACGATCGCGGCCGATCCGGAGGCCGGCACGCTCGCGATCGCCGATAACGGCATCGGCATGGGCCGCGACGAGATGATCGAGGCGCTCGGCACCATCGCCCGCTCCGGCACGCGCGGCTTCCTGGAGCGCATCGCGACCGCTGAGGGCAAGGAAGGCGCGCAGCTCATCGGCCAGTTCGGCGTCGGCTTCTACTCGGCTTTCATGGTCGCGGACAAGGTCGATGTCGTCAGCCGCCGCGCCGGCAGCGACGAGGCCTGGCTCTGGTCATCGGACGGCAAGGGCGAATTCACTGTCGCTCCCGTCGCGCTGGATGATGCTCCCCTGCGCGGCACCCGCGTGACCCTGCACCTGATGGAGGATGCCAAGTCCTATGCCGAGCGCTGGACGCTGGAGCGCATTGTCAGGGACCAGTCGGGCCACGTGCCGGTGCCGATCGCGCTGATCGAGAAGCCGGGCGCGGAGGCAACCCCGCTGGCGGACGGCGCGGCGCTCTGGGCGAAGCCGAAGAGCGAGATCGACGCGCAGGAATACACGGACTTTTATCGCAGCGTCGCCGCGCAATATGACGAGCCTGCCGCGACGATCCATTTCCGCGCCGAGGGTCGTCAGGAATACAGCGCGCTCGTCTTCGTGCCGGGCGGGCGCCCCTTTGACCTGTTCGATGCCGATCGCAAGGGGCGCATCAAGCTTTACGTGAAGCGCGTCTTCATCACCGATGAGGCGGAGCTGCTCCCGCGCTATCTGCGCTTCGTGCGCGGCATCGTCGACACGGCCGATCTGCCGCTGAACGTCTCGCGCGAGATGATCCAGGACAGCCCGCTGCTCGGCGCAATCAAGAAGGGCGTCACCAACCGCGTCCTCTCCGAGCTCGCGAAGCTCGCCGAACAGGACGGCGACGCCTTCTCCAAGGTCTGGGAGAACTTCGGCTCGGTCATCAAGGAAGGGATCTACGAGGATTTCGAGCGTCGCGCGCAGTTGCTCGGCCTCGCCCGCTTCAGGACGACGGCTGCGAGCGAGGGCCGGCGCAGCCTGAAGGACTATGTCGGAGCGCTCAAGGAGAACCAGACGGCGATCTACTATATCGCCGGCGACGATGCGGGCAGGATCGCGACCTCCCCGCAGCTCGAAGGTTTTCGGGCGCGCGGCATCGAGGTGCTGCTGCTCAGCGATCCCGTCGACAGCTTCTGGGTTTCGGGAGCGCCGGAATTCGAGGGCAAGCCGTTCAAATCGGTGACGCAGGGTGCGGCCGATCTCAGCCTGATCCCGCTGCTCGACAACGCGACGCCGCCCTCCACTGAAACGAGTGAGGCGGTGCAGGCCTTGCTCGCGGCGATGAAGGAGGTTCTCGCGGACCAGGTCGCCGATGTCAGGGCCTCCGAGCGGCTGACCGACAGCGCGGTCTGCCTCGTCGCCGCGGAAGACGGCCCGGATCGCCAGTTCGAGCGGCTTTTGACCGCGGCCGGGCGCATCGAGAGCGCCAGCAAGCCGATCCTCGAGGTTAATCCGCGCCACGAGATGATCGTCGGGCTGGCCGGCGTCCGGAATGAGGCCGTGCGCAGCGATGTCGCGAACCTGCTGCTCGATACGGCCCGCGTGCTCGACGGCGAGCGCCCGACCGATGCCAAGGCCTTCTCCGAGCGCCTGAGCCGGCTTGTCGCCCTCAGCCTCGCAGCATCGTAGCAACCCAGGGAGGCGCGTGCCGATCCGGCGCGCCGTCTTATCGGCTCCACGCGAATGGCCGGCAACCGTCGCTGCGGTTGCTGGCGGGCGCTGAACGAAACTCCAAGGCGGGAGCGGAACCGGCAGATCCGCTCAAGAGAATACTCTTGTAAACCAAGGTATTGCCAGGGAATTCTGCGATTCTGAATCATCGGGATGAACGGCCTCGGGCGAGGCCCTGAGCCTCAGGCACCGGTCAACTGTGCCTGCAGATCAGCGTAATCCTCGAAGACCAGATCCGGCCGCTGAGCCAGCAGAGCGGCAGGCGCGTTGTAGCCGAAGGTTACCGCGCCGCAGGCCATCCCGGCCTTGCGTGCCGCCTCGATGTCACGGACCTCATCGCCGATCGCAATCGCGCGCTCGCGGGGCACGCCCAGCCGCTTCGCGACGGCCTTGAACTTGGCGCTTTTTCCCCAGAGCGAGGCGCCACAGTCGAAGGCGCTGACATGGTCCGCAGCCCGACCAAGCGTTCGCCGGATCGTCTCCTCCGCATTAGAACTGACCACGGCGATCGCGATGTGATGACGGGCCAGAGTTTCGAGCGCCCGCTCGACCCCGTCGAAGAGGCGAACCTCACCTTGGCTCTGCGCATTGAGCTCACGCATATGCGCGGCGATTGCGGGCATCTTCCACAAGGGAACACCAAGGCGTGCAACGATCTCGCGGCTGCCCAGCGCACGGAGATCATCCCTCTCATGCTCCTGGACCTCCCGGAACCCGAATTTCCGCGCGGTTCCGTTCAGCACCGAACAGAACCACGGAAAGCTATCGGCAAGGGTTCCGTCGAAATCGAAGATGGCAAGCGCGTAGCGAGGCATGACAGTGCGGAGCTTATGAGAGGAGTGCCGGCGATACCCTGATCGGCAGCGCTTGAGGACATTCATTCGCATGAGAGGCTGCTTGCGCACGAGAGGCTGCTTGCGAATGAGATGCCGCCTGTCCGGTAGCGCTTCGCAAGCGCGGATCACAGTGCCATTTTCCGGACAGCCCGGATTTCGTGGAGTAACCGAGGTCTGCTGCTGGCGCGATCCACCAGCGCAAGCTCGAATGCCCAAGGACGGAAATTGACCACAGCCGGATCTCTTCGCCGCATGCATGGTTGTCACATAATCTGGTGAAACGTCGTCCGACGGTCATCACCGACACATCGCAGCTCGCACCGACGGGGCCGGCATGGATTATTTCAGGCGCTTCACCTTCCTGTTCGCGACGCCAAATTTCGACGCGGAGGATCTCGAGGGGATCCGGTTCAACCAGATCGTCGACGAGATCGAGCGCTCCGGCTTCGAGGTCGTCAAGGCGCGCAAGCTGGAAGATGCCGAGATCGCGGTCCAGACCGATGCAGCCATCGGCTGCATGGTGGTCGACTGGGGCAAGAAGGGGCTGGAAGGCAAGACGGCGCACCTGATCAACCTGATGCGCCGCCGCGGGCTCGACTTCCCGATCATCCTTCTGATCCGCCGCAAGCGCTTCGAGGACGTGCCGGTCGAGGTGCTCGACTTCATCGACGGGTACATCTTCCTGTCGGAGGAAACGCCGCCCTTCATCGCCAAGAGCCTCATCAGCCGCCTCAAGCAATATGCCGAGACGCTGAAGACGCCGTTCTTCGGTGCGCTCGTCGACTATGCCGAAGAGGGCAATCATTTGTGGACCTGCCCCGGCCATAATGGCGGCGTCTTCTACAGCCGCAGTCCGATCGGGCGCGTCTTCATGGAGCATCTCGGCGAGGCGGTCTTCCGCGACGACCTCGACAATTCGGTGCTCGATCTCGGCGACCTGCTGACCCATGAGGGACCCGCGCTGAAAGCGCAGAAGGAAGCCGCCCAGATCTTTGGCGCCGAGAAGACCTATTTCGTCCTCAACGGCACCTCGACCTCCAACAAGGTCGCGCTCGCGGCACTGGTCACGGATGGCGACCTCGTGCTCTTCGACCGCAACAACCACAAGGCCGCCCATCATGGCGCCCTGCTGATCGGCGGCGGGATCCCGGTCTATGTTCCTACCGTCCGCAACGCCTGGGGGCTGATCGGGCCGATGCGCTGGGACACATTCGACGAGGAAGCTCTGCGCGAGCGCATCAGGATCCATCCGCTGGTCACGGATCGGGATGCCTGGCAGAAGCCGCGCCCGTTCCGCGTCGCCGTGGTCGAGCAATGCACCTATGACGGCTCGATCCACAGCGCCGAGATGATCCTGCAGCGCATCGGGCATCTCTGCGACTACATCCTCTTCGACGAGGCCTGGGCCGGATTCATGAAGTTCCACCCGCTCTATGCCGGGCGTTTCGCGATGGGGCTCTCCGACCTCGGACCCGATGCGCCCGGCATCATCGCGACGCAATCGACGCACAAGCAGTTGGCCAGCTTCTCCCAGGCCTCGCAGATCCACATCAAGGACAGACACATCCGGGGGCAGAAGCGCCGGGTCGAGCATCGCCGCTTCAATGAGAGCTTCATGCAATATGCCTCGACCTCGCCCTTCTATCCGCTGTTCGCCTCGCTGGATGTTGGCGCGCAGATGATGAAGGGCCGCTCCGGCGAAGTGCTCTGGGACGACACGATCAGGCTCGGAATCGAGCTGCGCAAGAAGATCCGGGCCGTCCGGCGCGAATTCGAGGAGAAGGAAGCGCGGCCCGAGCGGCGCTGGTTCTTCGAGCCCTTCGTGCCCGACCGGGTGACGATTCCCGACGCATCGCGCGAGGGTGCGGTCCATGACGTCGCCTGGGAGATGGTCTCGACCGACCAGCTCGCCCTGGACCCGGCCTATTGGCAGCTCGCGCCGGGGGCGACCTGGCATGGCTTTCCCGGATTGGAGCCGGGCTTTGCCATGACCGACCCCAACAAGCTGACGCTGCTGACGCCGGGCTTCGACCGCGCGACCGGCAGCTATGTCGAACACGGCATCCCGGCGCCCGTCGTCGCCCAGTTTCTGCGCGAGAACCGGATCGTCGCCGAGAAGAACGACCTCAACTCGCTGCTCTTCCTGCTGACGCCGGGCGTCGAGGCGAGCAAGGCCGGCACCCTGATCAGCGGCCTTGTCGCTTTCAAGAAGCTGCATGACGACAACGCCCTGCTGGAGGAGGCGATCCCCGAGTTCTACCGACGCCGGCCTTCGCGCTATGCCGGGGTCCGGCTGCGCGATCTCTGTGGCGAGATGCACCGCTTCTTCCGCGAGGCGGATGTCAGCGGGTTGCAGGCGAGACAGTTCTCGCCCGAGCACCTGCCGGAAATGGCGATGTCGCCCCATGATGCAGCACGCTGCCTGGTGCGCAACGATGTCGACTACCTGCCGATCGACGCCATTGCCGGGCGCATCGCCACGACGCCCTTCGTCGTCTATCCGCCAGGCATCGCATCCATCGTTCCAGGCGAGCGGCTGACCGGGCGGGCCCAGCCGATGATCGACTACCTCAGGATGTTCGAGGCGAGCTTCAATGCCTTCCCCGGCTTCGATGTCGAGATCCAGGGCATCTATCGCGAGACCGATGCCACCGGGCGGGTGCGGCTCCACACCTATGTCGTCAGCGAACAGGCTCAGGGATAGATCATCGGGCCGGTATCCGGTCCGATGATCCAATCCTCCGGGTTTGCATCGGCTTTCCCGAAAACCGCAATCCACTTTTCGGGCCGATGCTTCTAACCTTCTGGCTGCGCATCGGCTTTCCCGAAAACCGCAATCCACTTTTCGGGCCGATGCTTCTAACCTTCTGGCTGCGCATCGGCTTTCCCGAAAACCGCAATCCACTTTTCGGGCCGATGCGTCGAGGGCAGCGACGCGCCATGCAGAACGAAACCCCGATCATCATCCGCCCGTCGCGCGATGCCGATGTCGAGCCGATGCTGGCGATCTATCGCCGCCATATCCGGCGTGGCATCGAGGCCGGTGTCGAGGACAGCGGCACGCCGCAGCCGGACGACCTGCGCGACCGGCGCAAGAACCTGCGCAACCGCCGCCTGCCGCATCTGGCCGCGACCCTGGGTGGAGAGGTCGTCGGCTATGCCTATGTCGTCCTGTTCCGCAAGCGCCCGGCCTATCGCTTCACCGTCAAGCATTCGATCTATGTCCACCACGACCATCTCGGACGGGGGATCGGGCGCCTGCTGATGCAGGCGCTGATCGACGCCTGTGCGGCGGCGGGTTTCAGGCAGATGATCGGTTATATCGACGCCGAGAACACCGCCTCGCTTGCCCTGCACGAGCGCTTCGGATTCGCCAGGGTCGGTCTGCTGCCGGGCGTCGCCTATCGCTACGGCAAATGGTCCGACAGCGTCATGGTGCAGAGGTCGCTCGGCGCCGGCGCCACCCTGCCCGCGCCCTGAATCGGCATGAACTCGGCGACCTGAACAGCGATCTTGGCGTTTCGCAAAGCGCAATAGGGACGCGCCGCTGACGTTCAAGTCGCGGCGCGGCCGGCCCCTTCAGTCAACCGCCCGACACATGGCCGTCAGTAGGCTTCCGGAACGAAGAGCTCCGGCGGAACGGCGCTTCGGATGTAGTCGGGATGGCGCACGCGCTCCGGCAAGGTGATGTCCTGCTTCGGCACCGACTCATAGGGAATCTGGCTGAGCAGATGCGCGATGCAGTTGAGCCGGGCGCGCTTCTTGTCGACCGCCTGAACGACCCACCACGGCGCGTGCTCCGTATGGGTGCGATCGAACATCTCCTCCTTGGCGCGGGTATAGTCCTCCCAGTGGACCCGGCTCTCCATGTCCATCGGCGAGAGCTTCCACTGCTTCAGGGGATCAGCGATCCGCATGCGGAAGCGGAATTCCTGCTCCTCGTCCGTGATCGAGAACCAGTATTTGATCAGGATGATGCCGGAGCGCACGAGCATATGCTCGAAATCCGGAACGGAGCGGAAGAACTCCTCCAGTTCGTCTTGCGTGCAGAACCCCATGACCCGCTCGACCCCGGCGCGGTTGTACCAGCTGCGGTCGAACAGCACCATTTCGCCAGCCGTCGGCAGATGCGGCACATAGCGCTGGAAATACCATTGGTGGCGCTCGCGCTCGGTCGGCGCCGGCAGCGCCACGACGCGGCAGATCCGCGGATTGAGCCGCTGCGTCACGCGCTTGATCGCGCCGCCCTTGCCGGCCGAGTCGCGCCCTTCGAAGAGCACGACGACCTTGAGCTTCTTGTACTGGATCCAGTCCTGAAGCCGCACGAGCTCATGCTGCAGGCTGAACAGCTCCCGGAAATACACCTTCCGGTCCAGCGTCGGGCCTCCCGAGCCCAGCCCCTCGGAGACAAGTTCGTCGAGCCGGTCCTCCTCAAGCTGCAGCTCCAGTTCCTCGTCGAAGCTGTCGGCGATCTCGGCTTTGATCCGGTCCAGATCGGGTGTCATGAGTTGCGAACCTTTGACATGCGTTTCGACAAGCGAGGGTGCGGACGCACCAAACCGCGGTTTTGCAGGGGCCTTGCGAAGACCTCGACAAACCGCGGCGGGAGCGGGACGCAACGCTTGAAAGGCGAAACCCGCGCCACCGGCACCAGTTCCTGCCGCAGCAGTCTCGCCGGCTAAAGTGACGCTGCGATGACCCATAAGTGCTGAAGCTACGCCTGTTCGACGGACAGCCAAGCGGCTGCGATCCAGGAACCGACACGGCTTCGCTCGCCGAGCTATCCGTTCGGCAGGCCGCCCCAACCACCTTCAGCCCATGGGTGATGCTGGCGACCCGTTCTCAGGTCGCCACAGGCGCCTGGTGCTCGTCGTCGATCGAACGCGTATCGCCTGTCCCGAGCAGCGTTCGTGTCGCGTCGATCGAAGCATAGTTCCAGAGGATCTTCATGCCTTCGGTCGTCGAGACGTTGCGGAACCGATGCGGAAGATTGGCGGGGATGAACGTGATGTCGCCTGCCGTGATCGGGTACTCGACACCATCGATTTCGGCGATGGCCTGGCCTTCGAGCAGCATCACGCTCTCTTCGCAATTATGGCTGTGCAGCGGGATCGCAGCCCCGGGCTCGAAGATGGTGATGCCATTGATGAAGCTGGTCGATCCCGTGCGGCGGGTGACGAGCGGGATCGTCTTGGCACCGCCGCCGCGCTGGCGCGCCGGGATTTCGGACGGGCGAAGAACGGCGGGCTTGCAAAACCAGAGATCATCGGACCGGATGCGATTCCGGTCCTATGACCTAACTCGACGTTTTGATGATCGAGGCGACCACAGGCACAAGGGCCAGCCCAATATTGCGGGTGTTTTCCGCGTCCAGGTGCACGCCGTCGATGACCGAAGCCTTTGCAACCGACGCCGCATCGAAGAAGCTGCAGCCGCGGCGCCGGGCGACGGCTTCATATTCCGCTGCCAGGCGTTGTGACTCGGCAATGTCGCGCCCGCCGGCGGGCAACCCGTCCGCCGCGCGCGACGCGGCGAAAATCGGCGGCGAAACCACCAGGACCTTGGGCGCCGCCGCGCCCCAGCCATAGGGAAAGCTCTGCGCGATCTCGATCAGCCGGTCGATTCCCGCCGCAGCGCCCGCAGCGCGGCCACAGATATGCGGCTTGAGATCATTGGCGCCCAGCATGATGATGAGCAGGTCGACGGGATAATGGCTGCCGAGCAGCGTCGGCAGGATCCGCGCTCCGTTTCGATCAGACGGCGACATATGATCGTCGAAACAGGTCGTTCGGCCCCCGAGCCCTTCGGCCACGACGGTCGCTGCGCCCCCTAGTCCGGCCGCAAGCACATTCGGCCAGCGATCCTGAAAGGCATGGCGACTGCCCTGCTGGTGATCCGAGCCCCAGGTGAGGCTGTCGCCGAATGCCAGAATGTTGAAGTTCATCGTTCCATCCAGATTTCGCAGAGTGCGGTCAGCGCCGCCGCATAGGGCTCGACTGCTTTTCCGAGTCGGACGACGTGCCGTATCGCCGGAACGGGAGCGAAGCCCATCGAAGATCCAGAGCCACGGTGGCCTGGACGCGGAAAGCCGCCTTCCCATCCGAAGCCTCGCAACCAGCAAGCCCTGCCCGAGGGGGGAACGAGAAGGCGCTGCCCCATGGACAGCCGCAACACTGCGTGGAACGTTGCGTCAGGCTGTGGGGAGATTGCCGTGAAGATGACTTTGGTCGTGAGGATGCCTTGGGTCATGAGCAGCGTGCTGTTGGGCATGCTGGGTTTGGTGTCGACTGCGTCGGCGCAGTCAGGCGGGACGAGAGCGGAATGCCGGGGCATGAACAATGTTCGCGCCTGCAGCTGTGCCCTCAATAATGGTGGCTCGGTCTCCGCCGATCCCCATCGCCCGGGCAAGATCAAATGGCAGGCCGCGCGCCGCGGAACGCCTGCACATATGGCCTTCATGAACTGCACAAATCGATCGGGGGCATAGTGGCCAGGAATTGAGGGCGCATGATCCTCAAACACGTTCTCTGGCCCGTGCTGCTCTACGGGCTGTTTTTCTGCGCGAGCTTCGGCGCCAGCTTTGCCGGCCTCATCTGGCTCACTGGCGCGGCATGGGACTGGCCGCTCTCCGAAGGGCACCGGGGGCTGGCCGTCATGTCGTTCTTCATAGCCGCATTCGCCACGGATCGATTCTGGCGCGTGTTTCTGTTGGGCGAATAGCCCATCGATCATCGACCAAAGGCGCATGGGAGCGACCTGGAACGACCAACCGGGGGTTGCTAGAGGCGTATTGGATTCCTCCCACGATTGGTTCGCCATGACGAAGCCTGCTGTTGTCGCCCTTCTCGCATTCGGTCTTTCCGCCTGCGTCAGCACTCTGGATCAAAAAATCCCGGAGACAGCAGACACGCCGCAACAGCGGAAGGCAGTTGCCGCCGTGGCGATCGAGAATCTCGGCCGCCATTGGGCCCTTGGCTATCTTCCTCTCAAGGTCCCCAGCATCTCAGGCCCCTTCGCGAGCAAGGGCATAACCGGCAGCACCGTCTTCGCCTACTGCATCAGCGCGATCTACGATCAAGGCCCGTTCCGAAAGGTCGTATACGGAAAGGCCAATGTCGGGCAAGCAGGCTCGAAGATCCACGTCAGTTATGCCGATACACGCGGTATCTCCTGCCAGGGAGAATCCCAGCCCTTCAACGAATTGGCTGAGCTTGTCGCCCAGAAGACCGGGGTGAGTGTGAAATCCGTCTTTGAACTGCCTCCGCCTGCATTCTAGACAAGCAACTGCGCGCCACGCCTAAGGGACGATTGCCGCCCGCCAAGCATTCACAGGCGTTCGTGATGTGGCGACGGCTCCGTCGCTTTTTCCGGTCGACTAAATGCTCAACCCGCTTCATCATACCCGGACCTAGATACAAGCGGGGCGTGCATATGGGGCGATGGCTTCGAGCGACCGGGGCAAGGCGAAACTCCGCTCACGGCTCGGTTTCCACCCTTGTTTCCGGTCTGGTCGGGCTCTTTGCAGCCTTGCCCGCCCAGGCGCAGTGCACGCCCGATCCGCCGGGATTCGGCGCAACGGTGACCTGCTCGGGCACTGATGTCGATGGTTTTGCGGCGCCGGCCAACACGCCCGTCACCATCAATGTCGCGCCGGGAGCGACCGTCCAGCAGGCTCCGGCGACAGGTCAGGCGATCACCTTCGGGCTGAACACGGCTGGAAACCTGCTCAACAACAATGGCTCGATCATCTCATCCGGAAACGCCGCCGGCACCTTTACCGGCGTGACCTTCTCGTCCGGGACAGGCGCCGGGACGAGCATCCTCAACAATTTCGGCATCTTGTCCGCGACGAACGCGGGAGCCGGCAATGCGCTCGCCGTGTCCCTCCTGCAGGGCAATGCGGCCTCGACCATCCAGATCGTCAATGCCACTGGTGCGACGATCGTCGGGACGGCGACAGGCGGCGGCACAGGCGTCGGCGTGAACCAGAATTTTGCGGCCGGCGCCACGGCACGCGCGCTGGTCATCGACAATAGCGGCATCATTCGCGGAACGACCAACGGCGTCGCTGCCGGCACCGGTGCATCCAGCGCGGCTCAGACCATCACCATCAATAACGGCGTCGGCGGCGCGGCGGCACAGATCAATGGCGGGACCGGCGCCGCGATCACCTTTGCCGGCAACGGCCTCAACACCGTCAACAACCTCGCCACAGGCACGATCAACGGCAACATCGTCAGCACCGGCAACGCGTCGATCGTCATCGACAATTCCGGCACCATCAATGGCAACATCAATCAGGGCAACAGCGCCGATACCTTCATCATGCGCGGCGGCGTGGTGAACGGCACTCTCGACCAGGGCAGCGGTCTCGGCGACGGCGTCGATCGCTTCACGATGACCGGCGGCACGATCAACGGCACCGTCAATCAGGGCGGCGAACTCGACTTCGCGACGGTGTCCGGCGGCGTCATCACCGGCGGACTGAACGAAGGCGACTTCGTCACGGTCACCGGCGGCCAGATCGGCTCGATCGACATGACGCTCGCCAATAACGTGCTGACCATGTCGGGCGGGCTGGTCGTCACCAATGTGCTGGCGGCGCAGAACAACGACACGCTCAACCTGTCGGGCGGGCGCATCGGCGGCTTCGTCAATTTCGGCAATGGCAACAACGTCTTCAACATCACTGGGGGCAGCGTCGGCGGCTTCCTGCTCAGCGGAACCGGCACCGACACGGTGAACTGGAGCGGCGGCGGCGTGCTCGAATCCGGCTTCCGGCTGGGCGCGGGCAATGACCTGGCCATCTTCACCGGTCTGACGGCGGCGCACATCGTGCCGGCCGCCGTGATCGATGGCGGGCCCGGCATCGATCGGCTGACCTGGAACAATACCAGCGCAACCGGGGTCGCCCGCTTCACCAACTGGGAGCTGTTTGAACTCACCAACAACTCGCAGCTCACCTTCGCCAGCACGCTGACCCTCGGCGACGCCGGCACCGGCACGGGCACGCTGTCGATCGATGCGACAAGCACCGTCTTCGCCGGGAATGGCGTGCATGCGATCGCGCCCTTCACGCCGGGCCAGCTGGTGACGGTCAACAATGCCGGCACCATCGATCTGACCAACGGCCCGGCGGCCGCGAGCGACAGCCTCATGATCATCGGCAACTATGCCGGCCAGAACGCGCGCATGCGGTTGCAGACGGTACTTGGCGACAGCGCCTCGCCATCGGACCAGTTGATCATCTCCGGCGGCTTGGCGAGCGGGCAGACCGGGATCACGGTCGTCAACCTGGGCGGAACCGGCGCACTGACATTCGGCAGCGGCATCAAGGTGGTCGACACCCTGAACGGTGCGACGACCGCAGCCGGAGCCTTCAGCCAGGCCGGGCCGATTGCGGCGGGGGCCTTCGAATACGCCCTCTATCGCGGCGGCATCGCGGCGGGCACCGAGCAGAACTGGTATCTCCGCTCCACCCTGCCCCCGCCGACAACCGTGGTGCCGCAGCCTCAACTGGCTGTAGGCGCCGAGAGCGCCATCCTGGCGCCATCGCCGGGCGCACCGACGATTGCAACCCCGGACGGGCCGGTGGTGGCGCTCTATCGTCCCGAAGTCGCCACGAATGCGCTCACATCCGCGACCGCGCGCATGGTCGCGCTCAGCACGCTCGGAACCTTTCACGAGCGCCAGGGCGACCAGGACCTGTTGCGGGGAACCGGCATCGCGTCGGCCGGATGGGGACGCATCTTCGGCCAGCAGCGCGAACAGCGGTTCTCGGGCGATGTCAGCCCGGAATTCAAGGGCAGCATCATCGGCCTGCAGACCGGCCTCGATCTCTACGGCATCGACTGGCCAAGCGGACATCGTGACCGTTTCGGCGCCTTTTTCGGCTATGGGCGGGCCGAGGGGGACGTGCGCGGCTTCGCCCTCGGGCAGTTGCGCGCCTCCACCGGCAAGCTCGGGCTCAATTCCTACAGCCTCGGCGCCTACTGGACCCATATCGGCCCGGCCGGCTGGTATCTCGACACCGTCCTGATGAACAGCTGGCTCGATGGCACGCCCCGTTCCGACCGCGGCATCCGGTCTGAAGCCGATGGCACGGTCTTCACCGGCTCGCTCGAGGCAGGCTATCCCATCGCTCTTGGCGGCGGCTTCGTCCTGGAGCCGCAGGGCCAGCTCATCTGGCAACGCACATCGCTCGACCGGACGAGGGATCTGTTCTCCGCGATCAGCCAGGACAGCAGCGACGCGCTGACCGGCCGGATCGGCGCACGCCTGCGGGGCAGCCTGCTCTGGGGCACGACGGAGATCAGGCCCTATCTGACCGCCAATCTCTGGCGCAGCTTCGGCGGCAGCGACAAGACGCTCTTCGACACCAACCTGATCACGACGCAGCGCGGCGCGACCGCCTTCGAAATCGGCGGCGGCGTCACGGCGCAGGTCACGCCGGCGGTCAGCCTCTACGCCAAGGCGAGCTACCTGACCAATGCCGACTCGAATCGCAGCCGCGGCTTTGGCGGAAATCTCGGGCTTCGCGTGACATGGTAGCGGCGATGAAGCTTTGACATCCGCCGCCGAGCTCTGCGCGCCGCCGCGGCGTGCCTCGTCTGTCCGGAAGCGGACTTGCCCAGAAGCTGACTTGCCCGGCAGCCCCGGGGCCTTCGCCGGCACCAGGCGCCAGAGCTCTTTCGACTCGCCTTGACGCCGGTCACGCCCCACCTTCCTGGCGGGCGCCTTGCAGCCTAAAGCATCGGCCCGAAAAGTGGATTGCGGTTTTCGGGAAAGTCGATGCACACAAGGAAGGTTAGGTCATCGGACCGGATACGATATCCGGTCGGATGATCTAAGCTGTGGGATCCCTGGAGGTTGAATGATGGCAACCCTGGAACGCGCGATCGATATTGCGGCAGAGGCTCACTCCGGCCAGCTCGACAAGACCGGCGCCCCCTATATCGCCCACCCGATGCGGCTGATGGTCCACTTCCTGACAGGTGGCAATGAGGAATCGGCGATCATCGCGGCGCTGCACGATGTCGTCCAGGATTCGAAATGGACGCTCGCCGACCTGCATCGCGAGGGCTTCTCGCAGGAGATCCTGTCTGCGCTCGAAGCCCTGACCCGGCGCGAGGGCGAGGAATACGTCGACTATATCCGGCGCGCCGCCGGCCACCCGTTGGCGCGCTTCGTCAAGGAAGCCGATATCCGGGACAACCTGGCGGAAGAGCGGATGAACAAGGTCTATGACCGCGAAAGGCTTTTCAACAAGTATTCCGCGGGGTTGCGCGTACTCGCTGAGACCCCGCTCAAACGCTAGATCGCCGCGCGTCCGTTCGGACGCAGGAGGGGCGATCCATCTCTTTGTTTGAGCATCGGATCTTTCCGAAAAACCGGATTCCACTTTTCGGTCCGATGCTTTAGCGCGCAGCCTATGGAGCAGCAGCCGTCGCGAGAGGCGACGGCTGCGATGGCTGCCTTTGCATCGGCTTCCACTTTTCGGGCCGATGCTTGGAGCCCTCAGCCATTGCTGGCGAAGCGTGT
Source organism: Allobosea sp. LC85 (assembly GCF_000735605.1). GTDB lineage: Bacteria > Pseudomonadota > Alphaproteobacteria > Rhizobiales > Beijerinckiaceae > Allobosea. The sequence goes on along the minus strand of NZ_JPKG01000033.1, from coordinate 190,590 downwards.
GCTGCGCGGGTCGCCCTCCGGCAGGACCTCGGGCTGCTTCCAGACGACGCCGTTCGGCGTCGGGATCGGGGTCATGGTCAGCTGGTATTGCGGCTGGCCGCGGAAATTCGGATCGCCCGGCTGCTCGCTCTGGATCTGGTAGCGCAGCAGCATCGCGAAATCCTCATGCGCGGTGTTGTGGCAATGGCTGACATAGGATCCGCCGAACTCGCCGAAGCGCACCTGGAACTTGACCCGGCCGGAGGGTCGCAACCGCCAGACATCCTTGCGCACCAGCCGCTCCGTCGCGGGGATCGGCGCGCCGCCGCGATCGATCGTGACGCCCTCCTCGAAATGCAGGTGGATCGGATGATCCCAGCCGTCGCCACCATTGACCAGCGTCCAATGCTCGACCTCGCCCGGCTTCGGGATCAAGAGCGAGATGCGGTTGGCATTCAGGGAATGGGCGCTTTCGCCATTGATCTTGACCGTCCAGGGGAAGTTCAGGATGTCTCCGCATTCCGGCACGCACTGGCCGTCGGGCGTGCTGCGTGAATCGCCGGTGCCGGATCGCCCGAACTCGATCACGCGTTCGCGCACCGGCGCGACGATCGGGATCTGGGCGGTCAGCGTCTTCGTCCCCGTGCGCCAGTCGGGATCGGCGAAATTGGCGCTGCGATCGGCATCAAGCGGATTGCTGGCATTGTAGAGCTTGCCGGGATTGTCGACGCTCTGGAGCTGGTTGACCACCCGGAATTCGAGGAACGGACCGATGCAGGGGTCGTTGTCATCGCCCTTGAAGGCCGAGCCCATCGAGACCGGCCCCTTGGGAAGACGCCCATCGACCTGCTTCAGCAGGTTGACCAGATAGATGCTGTCGCCCGGTTCGAACGCGGCAAAGTCGATGACGATGTCGAAGCGCTCCGCCACGCCCATCTCGTCGGTCTCGGTCAGGGCAATCGGGTTGACCAGCAGGTTGCCATCATTGGCAATGAAGTAGAACGGTACATTGGTCAGCCGCGCAAAGCGGCGGCTCTTGTTGACGGCCAGCGCCAGCTTGACGAAGCGAGCCATCGCCGCATTCAGGATGCGGAAGCGGTAGCGCCGCGGCAGCACTTCGAAATAGGGGTAATAGGTGCCGTTGACGCAAAGCATGTCGCCGAGGAAGCCGTCGGTGTCGAAAATATCGAAACGGCATTGGCCATTGGCGTCGAAGGCCGGGTTCGAGATCGCCAGGTTGACGTCGAAGTCGAGATTGCCCCATTTCAGCTGCGAGCCGCTCGGCAGCCGCAGGTTGATGCCGTCATTGAGGTCCTCGCGGCCGCGATCCGGGCCGCTATAGACATTGCACAGCCCGAAAATGCCCTTGTGCACGTTCTCTGCGGTGAAGAAGAAGCGGTGGTCGTGGAACCAGAGGCTGCCCTGGATCTCGCGGAAATCACCGGGGACCTGGACCAGCCCCTCGCGGTCATCCGGCCCCGAGCATTTGCGGGCATAGTCGCGGTCGCCGGTCGGCCAGACATTCGGCATGTCGCGCCGGGCCATCGCCATGCCCCAATGGTAATCGTAGAAAGTGCCGGGGAAATGATAGGCGTTGCAGGCGCCGTCGCTTTCGGCGCCGTTATGGGCGTTATGGAGATGGATCGAAATCTCGTTGCGCCCGAAGCCGCCATTCTTCTTCCGGTCGACCGGCAGGTCGTTATAGATCCGGGTCAGGATCGGCTCGCCATAGCGCGCCTTGATCAGGGTCGGCTGCCCAATCCCGGTGCGCAGGCCCGCAATCCGCCCCTCGCGGCCGGGTGCGCGCGGACCGAAGGTCCACATCGAGGTCGCATTCTGCTCGGGCATGCCGTCGCAGAAAGAGCAGCCAGGCTTGATCTGTCCGAGTGACAGCAGATAGCCCTTCCTGGGATAGAATTCCTCCCAGCGCTGATGCGCGAAGAACTCGCCGGGCGGGCGCCCCTCGAACGGCCCGGCATTGGTCACCGGGTTGCGGTAGAGCGCACCGCCGGAATTGGTGAAGTCGCTGTGGTAGGAGAAGTTCCTGGCCGGCAGTTCCTGGGCGCCCGCGGCCCCTCCCCACGCTGCGTCGCCATTCGACATGCGCGTCAGTGGCACTGGTTTCAGCACGTCTGGCCGCGGCATCGGGTCATGGAACTTGGCGACGCCGAAGGTCGGGCTGCGCGGCGCGCCCGTCGGCACCTGGGCATAGGCGCTCTTGGCGAAGGGGCTGAGGCCGTTCTTCGCGATCAGCAGGCCGCCTGCCGTGAAATAGCCCCAGCGCAGCAGATCGCGCTTGGTGATATCGCCGACCGACAGCGCCTTGACGATCTCGAGCCGGTTGTCCAGCGCACGCTGGGCCTCCCTCAGCCGCAAACCCTTGGTCAGACGCGGTAGATACATGCCGGCCTCCCCCTTTGCCGCAGCTGCGGCAGAATTACAGTACCGTTAATAGCTGGAGGGTGCCGCGAATTGTAGAGAATATGGTCCGGCGATCCGTGCGGCGAAGGTCAGACCGCGAATCTATACTTAAGAAGGGGCCGCGGCAGCGCTCTGCACAGGTCGGCGCCATTCACGGTTCGATGCACAGATTCAGGGCAGGTTTTCTCCCCTGGATCGCAGTCTCCGCTCCCGTCTTACAGCCCGCTTCCGGCCCCAGGTGGGCGCCCTCCCCCAAGCCGCGCGCCCCGGCGGACGCTGCCGCGACGATGCGGGCCTGTGGAAGGCACGCTTCCCCGAATCTCCCTTGGCCCGCTGTCAAAGCCTGTCGGCGTCGATCACCGCCTGGGCGAAGGCCTGCGGCGCCTCTTGCGGCGGATTGTGGCCGATGCCGCCGGTGAAGAGACGGTGCTCGTATTTGCCGGTGAAGCGCTTCGCATAGGCCGCGGGCTCGGGATGCGGCGCGCCATTGGCATCGCCCTCGATGGTGATCGTCGGCACGCCGATCGTCGGAAACATGGCGAGCTTCCTCTCGAGTTCGTCGTATTGCGGCTCGCCCGCGGCCAGGCCGAGCCGCCAGCGGTAATTATGGATCGAGATGGCGACATGGTCGGGGTTGTCGAGGGCCGTGGCCGAGCGCGCGAAGGTCGCGTCGTCAAAGGCCCATTTCGGCGAGGCCAGTTCCCAGATCAGGCGGGCGAAATCGCGGGTGTATTTCGTGTATCCCGCCTGCCCGCGCTCGGTCGCGAAATAATACTGGTACCACCATTGCAGTTCGGCCTTCGGCGGAAGCGGCGCCTTGTTCAGCTCCTGGCTGCCGATGAGATAGCCGCTGACAGAGACCATCGCCTTGCAGCGCTCCGGCCAGAGCGCGGCGACGATATTGGCGGTCCGGGCGCCCCAGTCATAGCCGGCGATGACCGTCTTCCCGATCTTCAGCGCGTCCAGCAAGGCGATGATATCGGTCGCAAGCGCCGCCTGCTGGCCGTTGCGCGGCGTCTCGGCCGACAGGAAGCGGGTGCTGCCATAGCCCCGCAGATGGGGCACGATCACCCGGTATCCGGCCCCGGCGAGAATGGGGGCGACATCGACATAGCTGTGGATGTCATAGGGCCAGCCATGCAGCAGCAGCACCGGCGGGCCATCCGCAGGCCCGGCCTCGGCATAGCAGACCTCGAGAACGCCGGCCTCGATCCGCTTCAGCGCGGCAAACGAGGTCTGCGCGCCCTGCCCCGCGCTGCCCGCCGGGGCGGCGGGTGATGGGCGCGACTGCGCGCGGGCACTGCCGATCGCACTGAGGGGAGCAAGCGCCGCTCCCAGCGCCAGGGTACCGAGGAAACTCCTCCTGGGGTGATCGATCTGCTCCGACATGGCTCTTTTCCCGATGGCTTGAATGACAAGGGATGGAAGCGGGTCCACTGTATCCCGGCTGTGTCGCCGCGCGGCCGATCGTGCAAGCGCGCGTAGCATCGGGTGGCCTGGATACGGAGAGATACAATCCGCTCGCCGCCATTGGACATCCATCTGGGGCGTCCACGGCAGCGGCCCGAGCCTCTATAGCGGTCACTCCAGCCACGGCGCCCCCCCAATGACCCCTGGCCAGTCCGGTGCGAACTCCAGGCTGCCAGCCCAAACGGAACGATCCGGGGGGTTGGTCTCGCTTGAGCTCGCATTCCACCTCCAGAAGCAAAGCAGCGGCAACCGGCACCCTATTTCTCCTCGGGGGGCTCGACCTCCGTCGCGCCTGATCATTCCGCCGGGACAGCGCCTCTCGAAGCGCAGGTGACAGGTTGCGTCAGCCAAATGTCAGCTTGAGCGGCGTAGTCTCCCGTCGTCACCGCACCTGCACGCCCCGGAAGCCCTTCACGGACCGGCGAAGAAGACCGCGAACGCCACGTCACTCAGCACGTATTCCGCCGGGCTCCTCTCGGTCGGATAATGCTGCCGTGAGCAGGACGCTTCCGGTCCGGGTTGGGACTGTCAATCATAAGACCCCCCAGGGAGGATAATCATGGTCACCCGATATGCTTCCCGTTTTTCCACCACGTCCCGCGTAAAGCCTCTGACGGCAGACCATAGCGGCCGCGCAATCGGCGATCTCGGAACCGTCATGCTGGTCGCGCTGCCGCTGCTCTTCGCTACGGGCGGAGCCGATGCCGCGGCATCGGCAGGTTGCGAGGGCGGTGGCTTCACCGTGCTGGGTCGCACCCAGAACGCCACGATCCCCGCCAGCGCCCTTGGGACGAGTTTTCGCGTGCAGGGCAAATATGCCCAGTTCGATGTCGACTCGGCGACCCTGGGCATCCGCAACTTCACGCTGACCGGCGCGCCAAACCCGCTCGATATCACGGGAGGAGTGCCGACGCCGGTCTTCGCCAGCAAGCTCCCCGACCATCGCGGGTTGTCGCTGACCAGTTCACTCACCGTTGAGATCAAGGAGACCGAGATCGAGATCGGGCGAACCGGCCGCGATCTCAGCATGAAGATCCAGGCCAAGGACTGCGCGACTGGCGGCATCTTCCAGATGGAGGTCGAGCGCGAGGACGGAACGCCGACGCTGTTCACCCATATCCTGGCCGAAGGCGCCAACCCCAGCCTGAAGGCGTTCTATTTCGACAACCGCAACTTCCGGAACCGGGAAGGCGACGAGGTTCCCTTCAAGGACATCACGGTCATCGTCCCGGCACGCGTCAATTTCGGCAATGACTTCTCCCGCAAGTTCGTCGGCAGGGACAGCCCGCAGGTTGCCACGCGCAGGGCGGAGCCGGGCTGCGTGAACCAGATCACCACCCGCTTCCCCGGTGCCCCCGCGACGGTGCGTCATTGCGGCGGCGTGTCCCGCTGGGACGTCGCGAGCGGTGGCCGCATGGGCCAGGTGATGGGCGAGGATGCCGTCGAGGTCGCCCCGCCGGCCACGGAATGCGTCCAGAACTGCCAGGCGCAGAACCGGGTTCGCGGCCGGTCCACGGTCCTTGGCTTCCCATTCCCGGTGGATTTGGCAGACCGACTCCAGCCGCGCTCCCCGCCACAACCTGCCTTCGGCGCAGCGCAGACGGTTGCGACCAACCCGCAATAGGCGGGCGCTTGCCACGGGGTTCTCGAGCCACGACATGAGCGCGCCGGTGATGCGCGCTCGAACCCGCGAGGTCCTGTCCGTCGACGACCTGGTCCGCCGGCTCAATGCGAAGCGCCGGGACGCCATGAAGGCATCACTCGGGGGCGGCAGCAGGGTTCGTCAACCGGGGAAAGCCGACGCAGGTGCCCCGCCGTTCCGGGGGGCGCGGCGGGGCTCTCAGGCCGTGATGACGCCGGAAGGGGATCGCGGCGCCAGGACGTCCCAACAACGCATTGCAGCGCCCCTGGTTCCACAGCCTGCCCGGCATTCGGCGCCGGCAATCCACCTCTCGGGCCGATGCTTCAGATCACGCTGCGGTTGGACGAAATCGTCCACACGCTGAAAACGGTGATCGACTCTCATGGCTGAGCATGCTCGATGCGAAAAACCGTTGCCACTGTTTCGCAGCAGGCTCTAGGCGTGCAGCCTGAACTTCTCCAGGGCACGCCTCGCAAGGTCCTCGTCATCGATGGCGACCATCACCAGGTTCGTCACGATCGAGGCCAGCCTCTGCCGTTCGCGCTCGCGGTCCTGCCTCTCGTCGAGGCTTGGCCTGATTTTCTCCCAGGCCGCATCCAAGGCCGCCTGGGCGCGCGCAATGTCCACCGGATCCCTGAGCGATGAGAATGGCATCGTCGCTCCCCCCAAAGAACTGACTGCCAAGAACTGACTGCATCCTAAATCAGGCCATCGCGCTCCGAAATGCAAGCTCTCCAGCGTAAGAAGGCCCGCCACCCCTTTCGGAGCGGCGGGCCAGTGTCATGGGTCTCTCGCAAATGCCGGGATAACCAACCGCCTTGAGCGTGGTTCCCGCTCCCCCGCCAATTCTTTCGGACTCGGACAGGACTGGAGACGGCGTCGTCTCCGGCAATCACGGATCGAGCCACTGCGTCGCGGCGTCTGTGGGGAACGCAGACGCGGCCCGGCAGCTGATCTCCGTCCGACCTTCGGAGGAGGTGCATCATGCCGGCGAAATCCAAAGCCCGGCGGGAGCGGCGCTCGCCGCCAAGCGGGGCGAGATGAAGACCAGCGATGACTGAAAAGGAGCTGCACGACCTGGCTTCGACCAAGCGCAAGGGCAAACCCGAGCGCATGTCCAAGTCGCACTGAATCTCGCTCGCCATCCCCGAATGTGGCGAGCGGAACCGAGTGACCCTGCCACTGGGGGCTATCGGCAGAGCCCCATGAAGCGACGAGATGGAGGCTGTGTTTTCTTTCGCCGACCAAAGGAACTTCCTGCCGGGATGAGCGTTATGCGCGCGGCCACAGGAGGCGTCCGTGAAAACGCTGGTGTCGGGCTGCCTGGTCTTCCTCCTCGGCGGGTTGTGGTCGGTCCTGGCCGGCCCCGGACCAGGACTCGGACCAATGTCCGAGCTTTTCTGGACGGCCATGGCGCTGGCAGCAACCGTCAGTGCCGCGGGGTTGGATGCGTTGGACGATTGAGAGCTGCCTGCTGAGAGCTGCAGCCTGCGCTCCAGCGGCCTTCATCGGGAGGGCGTGGTGCGCCGACGCGTACCACCGAGCTCCGACCGCCGCTTTGCGCCAGGTTCACGCCGGTCCAGCGCCAGTTTGGCCAGGATGCAGCCGAACACCGCAATCATCAGCGGCGGCGTCCGCAACCGTGCGATCAGGAAACCCAAGGGAATCGCAAACTGCTTGGGATATCGTCCCTCAGCGATATCGCGGGCGATCCACAACCCGATGAAATGAACGAGCGCGCGCATGCGTCTTCCCTCCCGCAAGCGATGAGATGACGGCACCAGGAGGGTTTCGCCTCGTGCGTCGAAGGACGTCACTGCCGCCGCTTCTTGGGCGCCCCGGGTTTCGCCGGGCTCTCAGCAGCGACCGGATCGCTCGCCGGAAAGGTCGCCTTCAGGGCCTTGTTGAGCCGCTCGTCTTCCGTCCCTTCGCGTTCCGCCTTGCGTTGCGCCTTCTGCTCCTTGCGGAGGCTCTCCACAGCCGGGTTCGATTCTGGGCGCATCTCTCAACCTCGTTCATTGCCACACCCCATGGAAACGCCGCGAGGTTCGATCCGTTCCAAGGCTGCGCCGAAGCCCGCGACAGCCTCACGTCATGGCGCCGGTACAGGCCGGCAGGGCGAGACCGGCTCCGGCAACGAACAGCAGCGCGATGCCCGAGAGGCCATCAAGCGCGATGGCAACTCCTGCCAGGAAACGTGCCGTCCCCTCCTCGCCCAGCCGGCGCCCCTCGACACGCAGATGGCAGCCAAGCGCCACGATCGCCAGCACTGTCGCGCTCGCGAGCAGAATGCCATGACTATCGCCGCCCGCGGTCCGGCAGAGCAGGGATTCCGCGGCGTAGACCACGATGAAATGAAGCGCCCACACCGTCGGCCCGAACAGGATCGATAGGCCGCGGCCGGCCGGGCTGCGCCAGCTCGTCACGGCCCGACCAGTCGTGGAAAGCCGTGGGTCAGAGCCATGCCCAGCAGGCTCTGGCTGATGGCGTAGCCCCAGAGCAGCGCCAGGTTGTCGAACACCACGCGACGCTCGGACGTCAGGCGCCCGGCGATGCTGCGGGCGATCGCAAAGGCGGCCATGATCGTCACGGCTGCCGCGATCTGAAGCTGAAGCACGGTGTTGGCATAGACCATCGCCGCGTACCCGCTGGCCTGCGGCCGCAGACCGGCCCGCCAGTGCGCGAGCAGGTCGAGCGCGAGCCCGCCCAGGAGAGCCAACGTGCCGAACCCGATCAGCATCATGAAGGCGGTGCCCGGCACATGATCGCGTTGCGACAGGGAGTGCGCGCCAAACAGCATCGCCGCGCTGGCAAACAGCATTCCTGCGGCACCGAGCGGGCGGGACAGGCCCGGCAGCGCGGCCCCGTCCGGCCAGGTCTGGGCTGAGACGGTCCAGAGGTAGAGATACCCAAACGCATACGAGACATAGAGTGCAGCGGCGACGAGCATCAGGATCACCATCGCCCACCAGCCGAGCGAGACCGGCCCCGACGCGTAGGTCGGAAGGGTGATGCCGCCGCCGATATCGACCGGCTCGGTCGGGGCTGGATCGCTGTCCCACATCCAGACGATGATCGAGACGACTGCGAGCACGCCGGACATCGCCGCCAGCGTGACGAGCTTCACCGTCAGAAGCAGGAAGAAGCCGGCGGTGAAGACGGCGGCGGCGACATGGGCCCAGCCGGGAGCGCTCAGCCGCATCAGATATTGCGGCTCGGCATCAACTGGGGAGGTGACGATGGTCTCGCGCGCGCCCGTCGCGGATCGCGGCAGGTAATAGCGGCCCGCCTCGACATCGCGGGCAAGATCAGGCTCCGTCCAGAGCGGGTCGCGGCTCGAGATCCGCGGTATGCTGCGCGTGCCATAGGGATGGTTCGGCAGCCATTCGAGCGTGCCGGCCTGCCAGATATTGCCGGCGGTTTTGCTGCTGAGCCGCATATGGCGGATGAAATCGACGAGGAAGGCGAAAACCCCTGCGGCCAGCATGAAAGCGCCGATGGTCGAGACCAGATTGAGCCCATCCCACCCCATCCCCGCCGGATAGGTATAGACCCGTCGCGGCATGCCGATCAGGCCGGTGATGTGCATCGGCAGGAAGGCGATGTTGAAGCCGGCGAAAATCAGCCCGAAAGCCCAGCGACCGAGCCGCTCTGAAAGCGCGCGGCGGCTGAAGGCGGGCGTCCAGTAATAGATCGCGGCAAAGAGGGGAAAGACCATTCCGCCAAACAGCACGTAATGGAGATGGGCGACGACGAAATAGCTGTCATGAGCCTGCCGGTCGAACGGGACCATCGCCACCATCACGCCGGTCAGCCCGCCCAGCGTGAAGATCAGGAGGAAGCCGATGACGAAGAGCGAGGGCACGGTGAGCCGCAACCGCCCCGAGGCGATCGTCGCGATCCAGGCGAAGACCTGGATGCCGCTCGGGATCGCGACCGCCATGCTTGCGGCCGAGAAGAAGCCGAGCGATCGGGCAGGAATGCCGGTGGTGAACATGTGGTGGACCCACAGCCCGAACGAGAAGGAGCCGACAGCGATCAGCGCCACCACGATCAGCCGATAGCCGACGAGCGGCGTGCCCGCCATCGTCGGCACGATCATCGAGACCATCCCGGCTGCCGGCAGGAAGATGATGTAGACGTCGGGATGGCCGAAGAACCAGAACAGGTGCTGCCAGAGCAGCGCATCGCCGCCGCGCTCGGCAATGAAGAAGGGCCAGTCGAAGGCTCTCTCCAGCTCGAGCAGAATCGTCGCCAGGATCACCGCCGGGAAGGCGAAGACGATCATCCCGGCAAAGACCAGCATCGTCCAGGCCAGGATCGGCATGCGGGCGAGCGTCATGCCGGGTGCGCGGGTCCGCAGCACGCCGACGATGATCTCGATGGCGCCGGCGATCGCCGAGATCTCGATGAAGCCGATGCCGAGCAGCCACCAATCCGCGCCGACGCCCGGCGAGAAGCGCATGCCCGTCAGGGGCGGATACATGAACCAGCCGCCCGAGGGCGCGACACCGAAGAACAGCGTGCAGAAGAAGACGAGACCGCCGACGACATAGGCCCAAAGCGCAAATGCGCCAAGCCGGGGGAATGGCAGGTCGCGCGCACCCAGCATCGCCGGCAGCAGCAAAATGCCCACCGCTTCAACCGCCGGTACGGCGAAGAGGAACATCATCACCGTGCCATGCATGGTGAAGATCTGGTTGTAGGTTTCCTGCGACAGGAATTCGTTGCCGGGCGCGGCCAGCTGCAGCCGGATCAGCAGGCCGAGCACCCCGGCAAGAAGGAAGAACAGAAAAGCGGTCGCGAGATAGAAATGACCGATCGTCGTGTTGTTGACGTCGCTGACGATGCGCCATCCCTTTGGACTGGCCCAGATGGTTTCGAGGCTGCGCAACTCGTCAGCGGGGCTTGGGCCTGGGTTCGGCAGAGCCTTTTCGCCTGCGGACCCGGTCATGCGGATCGCGCTCATTTCAGGCTCGAGAGATAGGCGGCCACGGCGTCAAGCTCCTCATCGGAGAAGATCCGGAACTCCGGCATCAGATTGCCTGGCTTGACCGACTGCCCGCGACTGATGAACCGGACGAGATTCTCGGTGGAGTTCGGAATCGTCGCAGCCGCCAGAAAGCGACGCCCACCGACACGCGATAGATCGGGGCCGATCGTGCCCGCGGCCGGCGTGCCCCGAATGCCGTGGCAGGCGCCGCAACCAGCCGCCTGGAAAAGCCCCTGTCCGCGAGCGATGCCCTCGCCGAGACGCGGCGCTTGTGTCGATATCAGCCAGGCATCGAATTCGTCCGGCGCCACGGCGTGGATTTCGAGCGCCATCAGCGCATGGGCCCCGCCGCAATATTCAGCGCACTGGCCCCGGTAGATCCCCGGCCTGTCGGCCTTGATCCGCAGCGTATTCGTTCGGCCGGGGATCATGTCCAGCTTTCCGCCCAGGTTCGGCACCCAGAAGGAGTGGATGACATCGGCGGTGTGCAGCACCAGATCGATCTCGCGTCCCACAGGTATCCGGAGCTCGTTAGCGTCGGCGAGCAGGCTGCCATCGGAGCCGGGATAGCTGATGCGCCACCACCATCGCTCGCCCGTGACCTCGATGCGCAACGCCGCTGGCCGACCCAGCGCAAGCGACTCGCGCATCAGCCAGACTCCACAGCCGAGCAGGATCGCGAGCGTCACCACCGGAAAGACGATGCCGCCGAGCCTGATCGCCCGCTCGCCCCCGAGCGCCTGGCGCAAGCGCTCCGGGCCGCGCATGGCCATGACGAGCGAGCCGGCGACGACGAGCAGGATCGCGCCGGCCCCTGCGAACAGAATCCAGGTCAGGAACGCGATGCGGCCCGCCTCCTCCCCGCCTGGTGCCAGTGCCGACTGCATCTCGCTGCAGCCGGCCAGGCTCGTTGTCGCAGTGACAATCAGGAGAGCTCTGCAGCACCTCATCGCCCCAGGCCTCCGGCGGAGACAGAGGCGGCCGGCTGAGCGGCGAAATAGGCTGCGACGTCGGCCGCCTGCTCGGCGCTGAGCCGACGCGCGATCGGGGCCATGACCTGACCGGACGGGCTGCGATCGTTCAAGCCGGCACGCCAGGCGCGAAGCTGGCCCAGCAGATACCGGACAGGCTGGCCGGCCAGCCGCGGGTAGGATGGCAGGGCACTCGCACCATGGCAGTCGAGGCAGGCAGGGATGCCGAGTGACGGAACGCCGTGACGCGCCAGAGCCGCACCGCGATCGACCGCGGCGCCATCGGCAGGAAGCGGATTGTGTCGCGGCGGCGAAGACAGCCCGGCATAGAAGCTCGCGAGTTGCTCGATCTGGCGTTCGGAAAGGTCCGAGGCGGCCGTCTGCATGATCCCGCTTTCGCGCGTCCCGGCCGCAAAGGCGCGCAGCGCGCCGGCGAGCATCGCCTTCGGCTGACCGTGCAGGACCGGGACGAGGTCGCTCTTGGGGCCTTCGACGGCCCCGTGGCAACGCGCACAGGCACCGATCGCATCCTCTCCACTCTCGCCGGTCGCGATTTCGCGCCCGCTTGGCGGGTCGATCCTGACCTCGCCGAAGGCCAGAGCGCGGTAGCCGCGCTCGTCGAGTTCCGGCAGCCGCCGCAGGAAGGCCACGAGCGCCCAGACCTCGTCATCGCGCTCCAGCACGGGCCAGCCCGGCATGCCGGCATATTTCAGTCCATGCTTCACGATCCAGAACAGTTCACCGTCGCGCCACAGGCCGACTTTCTCCGAAAGGTCCGGCGGTGGTGGCAGCATCCTGGCCGCGACCGGGCTGATCGGCTGGCCCGGTGCGCCATGGCAATAGGAGCAGCCGGCATGGAAATGGCCAGCGCCAAGCCGGACTAGATTGTCGTCCTCCTGCCGCGGCAACGTATCCTTGGGCGCCCGCGCCCGGACCGAATTCTCCATTCCGAAGCGCAGGAAACTGTCGAAGAGCTGGAAGTGGCCGGTGCTGGCGGCGACGTTGTAGACCCCGAGCCAGGCGAACAGGAACACGCCGGCAAGGCCAAGCGCGACAAGCATGGCGAGGGCGGCAACAAGCCGCCGCCAGCTGCCGAGCAGCCAGAGGCTGGTCGATCTAGCGCGGGCGAGCAGGGACATCGCCATCCACCTGCCCGATGTCGAGACCACGCAGCATCCGGGCCGCCAGCATGACGCCCGCACCGAGATAGCTCAGCGGGCAGGCCGTGATCATCAGGAGACCGGCAAGCTGCTGATCGGCGAGAGTCGACGGGCCGGTCGCGCACAGCGCAAGCACGAGGCCGGGCAACCCATAGAGATCCCGGGGCGCGAAGATCAGAAGCGCGCCGAGAAGGCAGGCGAACTTGCCGGTGAGCATCAGCGCGGCGAGCGCGTGCCAGCCACCGGCCGGGACAGCCGCCAGCACCCTGCGCCAGAACTGGACGGCCGCCCCGCCAAGCAGGACGAGAAGCGCAGTCTGGACAAGGCTGGACCCGGCCGCAGCCTGCTGCATCGCAGGCGCGTGCCAGGCCCAGAGCAGGACGAGCTGGAACAGCCCTGCCATCCCTATCCGGTGTGGCCCTGCTCTCTCCCTGCGCGGCGAGAGGAGGAGCGCAATGAGGGGAGCCAGGACATTCATGATGGCAAGATGCTGCAGCATCTGCAGCGACAAGGGGCCGAACTCGCCCACCGTCGCAATGACAAGCGCCCCCGCCGCGGCAACGAGCGCGGAACTCGCCAGGATGGCCATCGCGCCATCCGGTCCCACCATGCCGTCGTGTTGAACGAAAGTGCGGCGCAAGACCTTCCCCCCTCGCTTGCCAACGAACGGTGGCCGCGAGAGGTTCCATGGCTCGTCTCCCCGACGGGTCGAGGCAGGCGAACAAAATGCCGGGGTTTTACGTTCACCGCTCACGAGACGGCGGGCCGACCGCCCCCGCAGCCCAGCAGGAGTGCCAATCATGGCGACCACGCGCCGCGTCATCCACATCGCCAGCGTTGCCGCCTCGGCGCTCGCCATTGCGGCTTGCGCAGGTTCCGGCCGGTCCACCCTCAACGAAGAAGCCGGCTACGGGCCCAATCCGACCCTGCCCGAACCACAGACGTCATGGCTTCCGACCATCAAGGTCGCCGATGCCATCGGCTGGAAGCAGGGCGAGAGACCGACCGCGCCGACCGGCGGGCGGGTGACGGCATTCGCGACAGGGCTGCAGCACCCGCGCTGGCTCTATGAATTGCCCAATGGTGACGTGCTGGTGGCGGAAAGCGACGCGCCACCGAAGCCGGCGGACAAGAGCGGTGGCATCCGCGGCTGGGTGCAGGGCCTCTTCATGAAAAAGGCCGGGTCACAGACACCGAGCGCCAACCGGATCACCTTGCTGCGCGACGCGGATGGCGACGGCGTCGCCGAAACGAAGAGCATCTTCCTGGAGAACCTCAATTCGCCGTTCGGCATGGTTCTGGTCGGCGACCAGCTCTACATCGCCAATGCCGACGCGGTCGTCCGTGTCCCCTACAAGCCGGGCGAAACCAGAAGCGCAGGCACGCCGGTGACGGTCGCCGACCTGCCCGCCGGCAGAAACCACCATTGGACGAAGAGCCTGACCGCCAGCGCCGACGGCTCCAGGCTCTATGTCGGCGTCGGCTCCAATTCCAATGTCGCCGAGAACGGCATGACGGAGGAGGTACGGCGCGCAGCCGTGCTCGAAATCGACCCGGCGACGGGCGCGGCGCAGGTCTTTGCGTCGGGCTTGCGCAACCCTGTCGGAATCGACTGGAACCCCGCCACCCGGGAACTCTGGGTGGCGGTCAACGAGCGCGACGAGATCGGCGACGATCTGGTGCCGGACTACATGACATCGGTGAAGCGCGGCGGCTTCTATGGCTGGCCCTACAGCTATTACGGCCAGCATATCGACAGGCGGGTCGAGCCGCAGCGCCCGGAGCTCGTCGCCGAGGCGATCAAGCCGGATTACGCGCTGGGTTCACACACCGCGTCGCTCGGGCTGGCGTTCGTGCCGAACGGGCGGCTCGGGCCGCGCTATCAGGGTGGCGCCTTCGTCGGCCAGCACGGCTCGTGGAACCGCTCGCGCCCGGTCGGCTATCGCGTGATCTTCATCCCCTTTACCGGCGGCAAGCCCGCCGGCATGCCGCAAGAGATCCTCACCGGTTTCCTGAACGAAAAGGGCGAGGCGCGGGGGCGCCCGGTGGGCGTACGGGTCGACCGGCGGGGCGGCCTGCTGGTCGCCGATGATGTCGGCAACGCGGTCTGGCGCGTGGCATTGCCGACGGGTTGACCTCCGCCAGCCCGCGAGCCTGCAGCGAGGCAATCCAAGGCGAGCGAACTTCCGCCTCGCATCGGCGTTGTGCTCGCAGGGGCTAGTCGAGAACGAACTGGCCGCCGCCCGGGAGAGAGCAATGTCTTACGGCACGAGGACCGACCACTATCCCGCAACATCGAAATTGCTTCACTGGCTCATTGCCATCTGTGTGCTGACGACCGCACCGGTGGCGATCGCGATGACACGCGTGGAGAAAGGGCCGACACAGGACCTTCTCTATAATTTCCACAAGTCGCTCGGCGTCACGATCCTGCTGCTGATGATCCTGCGGCTAGTCAACAGGCTCGTCATGGGCGCGCCGATCGCCGATCCGGGAATCGAGCCCTGGCAGAAGACCGTATCCTCCGCCGTCCATACCTCGCTCTATGTTCTGCTGATCGCCATGCCGATCGTCGGCTACACCGCCAACTCCGTTTACGGTGCGCCGACACCGTTCTTCGGGCTGTTCAATCTTCCCCCCATCCTCGGCAAGGACGAAGCTTTGGCGGAGACGTTGTTTACGCTTCATCGCTGGGTCGGGTATTTTCTGATCGTCATCATCGTGACGCATATCGGCGCAGCGCTGTATCATGCATTGATCCGCCGCGACGTCGTCCTGAAGCGCATGCTGCCGCAAGCCATGGGCGGGTTCTGAGCAGCCATCCCCAGTCGCGAAGGACCGGACCCGAACCCGATCCTCAGGCCGGACGCCCAGTGCCCAGTCTCACGCCAAACATGGGAGAGGCCCGCCATTCTCGGCGGGCCTCTCCGTTTTCAGGTCATCATTCGATGATCTGCACGATCCTGCGGGTCCTCGGCTCGACCAGCACCGTCTGATCGTTCACGACCGTGTAGCGATACTTGGTCTTCCCGAAACGCGCCGGAACCTCCCGATACGTGACGGATTGGGGAAGCGTCGCGCCGACGACGACCTTCTCGCGATAGGCCACCGAAGGAACCCGCTGCTCCGTCACATAGGTGCGGAATTCGGCGCGCCGGTTGGCCGCGATGCCGCCGGCGATCGCGCCAGCCGCGGCGCCACCGACAGCTCCGACCGCGGCGCCCGCCGGCCCGCCGACAATCGCACCACCGACAGCTCCGGTTCCCGCGCCGGCCGCGGCACCACCTGCCGCACCGGGATTGGGCTGTTGCGCCGACACGGCCATAGGCAGGGCGACGAGCGCAGCCACAAGGGCAATCTTCCTGATCATGATCGATCTCCCGTGAGCCCCCGCCGGAGTACGGAACACTCTTCCAAGTCATTGGTTCCATGAACAATTATTCAGGAAAGGCATGTTCAGACGAAGAGACCTCGGGGCGATCTTGCGGCGCGGTAGCGGTGAGATCGACGTCGCATTCGACCGGTCGCGCGCGACGAAGGTCGTCCTGCCTTAAGGTTATGAGCATGACTTGATTGAGTATCGGCCAGAAGACGCATTACGATGAGTTGGCTGCCTTGAAACGAGGGCCCGGGACTGCCGATGATCTCGCTGACACTGTCCGATGGATCTCCGGTTCAACTGCTCGCTCGCCGGGTCGCCCGCATCAGGCGGGCTCTTCCCAGCGACGGCGACCCTCTCGCCAAGACGCGCATCGACTGCGTCGATCTCCTGCTGGTGATCGAGCTTCCGGACTATGTCGCGGCTGTCGTGGGCGAGAAACTGCCAACGCTTGCGGAACTTGCGCTACCGGACGGATCGCCGGTCTGGTTCGACGCCGAGAAAGCATCGGGGCCGCTTCCACTGGATTCCAGGCACCAGGCGGATGGAATCCTGTCGTCCCTCGAGATCAGCGGCAAGCGGCAGTTCGTCGGCAATTCCCACGAAGATGTTGCCGAGGCGATAGCCACCGCCGGTGGAGCCGCGCTCCCGATCCCCAGGGCTGGTCCTTTGCGTAAGGCGATCGGTCTCCTTCGCTCGATACGCGACATCCGATCTCACGATAGTGAATGGGACTAGATAATCGAACGGACTTTGGTCCGATGACGGATCAGACGGGTCGTGAGACCTTTAGTACTACAGATGGCCTCAGAATGGTTTCATAACTCTCCTTCAGCCGGATGGGCGGGACAAGAGTTGACGATCAATCCTTGGCTCATAGCGGAGCAATGCGAGTCCGCAAACTGCACGGTTGCTGTCTGGACGGGCGAGAGCCCCACGGCAACCTTCATCGGCATTC
Source organism: Allobosea sp. LC85 (assembly GCF_000735605.1). Lineage (GTDB taxonomy): Bacteria > Pseudomonadota > Alphaproteobacteria > Rhizobiales > Beijerinckiaceae > Allobosea. The sequence goes on along the minus strand of NZ_JPKG01000033.1, from coordinate 173,617 downwards.
GCGCAGCTGCGCGCTATGCGAACGCAGCGTTTCTCGGCGGCTCGATTGTCGAGATCATCATCGACCACAACAATGGTTGCGCCATCATCATCCGGGATGACGATCTGATCGCGCTGCTCGAATACGCTGCCTTCAACTAGCCGGCCGAATTCGCCGTAGCGGAACGCGAGATCTGGAGATGCGCTACACGGCCAGGAACGCGAACTCCGCGCGACTCGGAAGGGGGAAGCGATGACGAAGGCAATCTGCGCGCTCACATTCGAAGTCGGTCTCGCAATTGCGTCGGCGACCATGCTTGTCGCGGCACCGGCATTGGCCGCGGATCAGGGGCGGTGGCCAGGCACGAGCGTGGGCAAGCCGACGCCGAAAATTCCGGGAATTCCCAAAGCCCTGGCCCGGAATCTCGGCAATTTCGACGACCTGGATTTCCACGTCTACACCGGACAGCAGTGGGAGCACCTTCACCGGAGCCACGCGCAGGACATCGTCGTGCACTATCCGGACGGGCACACCAGCAAGGGTATCCCCGACCACATCAAGGAGCTGGCGTTCATGTGGACCTTCGCTCCGGACAACCGGATCACCGAGCACCCGGTGCGCTTCGGCACGGCAGACGGCGAATGGACCGCGGTCATGGGATTCCTCGACGGCACCTTCACCAAGCCGATGACGCTGCCCAACGGCGCAGTGATCCAGCCGACCGGCAAGGCCTATCACCTTCCGATGACGACCCTTGGGCACTGGAACAAACAGGGCACCATGGATGAAGAATATCTGTTCTGGGACAACGCCACCCTGATGCAGCAGATTGGAGCGGCCAAGTAACGGAGCAGTTCGCCCGGCGGACCGTATCGACCAAACCCTGGCACGCCATAGGCCTTTGGTTGCGCCGCTTCACTGCCTTGGGCCGGCCGCCGATCGGCATTTTCGGGTATCGCCAGTCACCCAGCGGAAAATGCCGGCCAGCGCAGCGGCCAAGGCCGCGCCGACCGGCTTGCCCGCGATGGGAGGGGAGAAAGCGAGCAATACCAGCCTACATCGTTCGATGACCAAGAGTACAGCGGTGATTGCAACTTCGCTATGCATTCATTATTTCAAAATTGAAAGCAATTCCGGTATTGTCGCTACGACATCGGAATACGATCGACTGCATATCTACTTGGAAAACCGCCTTCGCACGGCAGCTAAACGGCCGGCCCGACTGCACCTGGCCATCCCCGCCCCATCCCCGCCCTTCCATTGCGGCGGTCCGGTTGACCGTCATGCTCCGGGGAATGCGCCATGGGCAACTCGGACGTCCGGCCCGGAGCAGCCTCAGGCCCCGGAGAGCAGCGAGGCGCCGACATTGATGCCGAAGGCCAGGATGGCGGTGTTGAAGAAGAACGAGAGAATGGAATGGGCCAGGACCATCGTCCTGACCTGCCGCGTGGTGACGCCGATATCAGATGTCTGCGAGGTGCAGCCGATCGTGTAGGAGAAATAGAGGAAATCGACATAGTCGGGCTCTCCCTTGCCTGGAAAATCCAGGCCGCCCTCGGCGCCGTCATCGCTGTAGAAATCATGCGCGTAGTGCAGCGTGAAGAAGGCGTGCACCAGCGCCCAGGAGCTGACGATGGTGACCGCGCCCAGCGCCAGGTGCAGCGCTCTCTCGTCAGGCGGCACGCTCTGCAGGCGGGCGAGCTGAATGCCGATGGCGGCAATGCTCGCCGCGGCTGCCAGGCAGGCGATGATCAGGATCGCGAGCGCGCCTTCATCTTGCTCGGCGGCGCGCGCCTTGATCTGTTCGATGCTCTCGCCAAAGATCATCGTGGTCAGCAGCCCGAGATAGACGATGGCGCCGGCGTCCCATGCGACCAGGAACCGGGTCGACCACCGCCAATCGCCCGGCAGCAGGATCGTCAGCACCGCAATCGCCGCGAGCGCGATCACAAGGCGGGGTCGAATGAGCAGGGATCGTGGCAGCAGCTTCATCAGGTCTCACGCCTGCAGGCCGGGGAATGCGTCCAGGACGGAGCGATCACGGTTGGATCATCGGACCGGATCGCATCCGATCGGATGATCCAACTTTCCGTGTTTGCACCGGCTTTCCCCAAAACCGCAATCCATAGTGCGGGCCAATACTTTAATCCCGGGTGACCACATGGTCTGGCGCACCACGGACGGCAGGGGAAGGAACCGACCAAGACTGCGTCCACGTCTCGGAGAGGATGCGGTTTCGCGCCTTGAGATGGGCGCGCAAGTCGGCAGTTTGCCCTACCGGCAGTGTCGCGTCGAGGATGACACGAAAGCCTTTCGCGGCGGGATTGGCATCGATGATGGTGTTGGTGATCGAACCGGCCGTCGCTGAGGCGACAATCTCGACACGCTTGGGGTCGTTCAGGAAATACCCCAGGTCACCGTCCGCAAAATCGATGATGAAACGCTGCTTGCCCATGCCATCGGCATCGGGCTCGCGGCTGTCCCAGCCGCTGAAGCTGTTACGGACCTGCGCCATCGGATGCAGGTCGTTCGTCGTCGACAAGGCCGCGATGCGATAGGTGAATTCGCTCGCCTTGCCGATCTCGAGCGGCTGTGCCGGCGTCCAGCAGGCCACGATATTGTCGAATGCCTCGTTGTTGGTCGGGATCTCGATCAGGTCGACGCGGCCCTCGCCCCATTCACCGATGGGCTCGACCCAGTAGCCCGGCCGCGCGTGATAGTGCGCTTCCAGATCCTGATAATGCCCGTATTCGCGGTCGCGCTGCATCAGGCCAAAGCCTCGCGGATCGCGGTCGCCAAAACTGGAAATCCGCAAGCTCCCGGGATTGCGGATGGGCCGCCAGATCCAGTCACCGGAACCGGTCTGCATCAGCAGCCCGTCGGAGTCGTGAACTTCCGGCCGGAAATCGGTTCGGTGTCCAAGATCGCCCTCGCCCGCGAGAAACATGGAGGTCAGCGGAGCGATGCCGATCCGCGGGATTTCGACGCGCGGCAGAATGGTGGCCGTGACCGTCGTCGAGGTTTTGCGGCCGGGCGACACGACATAGCGGAATGCGCCCGTCACGGAAGGGGAATCCAGGAGGGCGTAGATCACGAGGTCGAGGCTGTCTGCCCCCGGCTCTTCCAGCCACAGGGCGCGGAAGAAGGGAAACTCCTCGGGCTGCTTGCCACCGACATCGATCGCGAGGGAGCGGGCAGAAAGCCCGTAGCGGTGGCCCCGCCCGATCAGCCTGAAATAGCTCGCCCCCAGGAACGAGATCACCTCATCCTGGACCTTGGGATTGTTGAGAGTGGTCGTCACCGCAAACCCGGCAAATCCAAGGGAGGGTGAAAGCTGTTTGGGAACCGGCACCTTGCCGTATTCAAACAGGCCTGTCGTGAACGGGATCGGGATGGCGTTGCCATTCTTCACGACATGCAGCTGCACCGGCTTGTTGTGCAGGAAGCCGAGATGAAACGGGTGCAGGCGAAAGTCGGACCCGCTCTCCTGCCACAAGGCCTTTTCCCGGCGGAAGCGGATCTCGCGGTAGCTGTCATAGGTCAGTTTCGACAACTCCGGCGGAATCGTCAGACCGCCGGGATCGAAGGGCCGCTCGCCCAGCAGGCGCGCCTGCGTGACGACATCGTCGTAGCCAAACCGGACAGCGCCTGGTTGAGGCGTCGGAGCAGCCTGCGAACCCCGCCCGCTTGCAAGGAAAGCCGTCGAGACGAGCGTCGCCAGAGCGGAGCGACGTGTGAGGAAGTGGCTGCAGCCTGCGTTCATCATGATGGGCCCGTCATTCCAATGGTACGAGCCTAACCCCTCGCTCACGCCCAAGTTCCGTCGGTTCACCAGACCAGGCCATTCGGCGGCCCCCCAAACCTAAAACAGCATTCCCGGAACCTGATCTCCGGTTGCAGCGAACGACCATAACTCTTTGCCTATACGGGCTTCTCTTCCGGCTCGCTCCGACTCGGATGCCGTTGCCTGCGCGTCGCTTGGGCCCGTTCGAGCGATCGCGCCTTGCGTCGCGCATCCCGCAATTCCTCGATCGTCGGCTGCCACCAGCCCCGCGCCAGTTCCGTCCCGGTCGCGGGCTGCCGCGCCGGCCATGTCCGCACCAGCTCATCATGGCCGGGCCTGCGCCAGCTCGCCCAGACGAAGTCACCGATGGCCCCGGCGCTCCAGGGGTAGTGCTCGCCCAGGCTCTCCTCATCGACCAGCTCACCTGTGACTTCGGTGAAGACCAGCGCGCCGGCATGAGACATGAGCGGGCGGTCGCCGGGTGGGAGCTGATCGGCGCGGACCGGATAGCGATGACGTTGCCGCTCCCTGGCTTTCGCGCGCAAGGCGCGATCCTCGGCAGAGCCTTTCAACTCGTCTCGCCGCCGCTTCCGCTCGGCCGGCTCGTTGCGACGCGCGGCCGCCTCGATCGCCGGCCAACGGTGCCGCAGATCCTCCAGCGAGCGATAGGGAATGCGCCAGAGCTTCTCGTCCCCGTCCCACCACGCCCAGGGAACGGCGCGCAGCTCCGCGACGATGGTCCTGGAATAAGGCGTGCGGACCAGCAGATCCTCAGCCGCAACGAGGTAGTCGCTCGTGATCGGATCGAATGCAAAGGCGTCCTTGCCGCGCGCGTCGGCATGCGCGAGAACGCCCGACAGCTCCCGCTGCAGCCAGCGATTGAGCCGCTTCTCGGCCGTGCTGCCCGGCACGAACCAGGCGCGGCGGTCATCGCGCCAGCGCGCCCGGGGAAACGCCGCGCGAAAGCGCTCGACGAGCGCCGCGTCATAGGGGAAGGACGCGGTCGCGCCAGTCCTGTCCTCGCCGAGCGGTTCGACAGTGATGCTCTCTAGCGGGGATGGCATCGTGGCTCGGTCCCTGTCCTCGAGATGGACGCAGACGCCTGCCGCGTTCACCTCCACATTCTTACCTGCACCATTCTTACCTGCACCCGGCCCTGGCGCCGCGCCATGCCGCACGTGCAGCACCCGAGCCCGTCATTTCACCAGGCCGAACGGCCCCCAGAACCGTCGGAAACGAACTCGGCGCTGGATAAGATCGGAGGACAAGGTCAACCACCCCCGAAATGATCCGAGCAAACCGATCCAGCTCTGCGAGCCACTCATTCCGGGCAGACCGGAAGATCCGCCAGAGCATGCTGCGAAAAAGTGGCAACGGTTTTTCGCATGAAGCATGCTCTAAACGATGAGAGTCGATCACGTTTTCTGCGTTTGGACGATTCGTCCAAACGCAGCGTGATCTAGCCGGGCGCGAAGGCGCGGCGCGACCCAATCCAGGAATGAACGCGCCTTGACCGGTAACTGACCCTGGCCGGCATAGACGAGCTGAACCGGTATCGGCTCCGGCGCGAACGCTTCGAGCAGGGGCACGAGCGCGCCTGAGCGCAACTCGTCGACGATCTGATAGGACAGCACCCGAGCCACGCCGAGACCAGCCACGGCGGCATCGACCGCCGCCTCGGTCGAGTTGACGGCAAGCCGCGTGCGCGGCTCCACCGAGAGCGCAGCCGTATCGCGACGGTAGCGCCATTCCGGGGAGGTCGAGAAGCCCTTGAACGTGATGCCGTCATGCTCGCGCAGGTCTTCGGGAACGGCGGGACGACCGTGGCGAGCCAGATAGTCCGGGCTGGCGCAGATCACGCGCCTGACCTCGCCGACGCGCGTCGCCATCAGGCTGCTGTCCTCGAGATGGCCGAGCCGCACGCCGATATCCAGATGCTCCTCCAGCAGGTTGACGTGACGATCGATCAGGAACAGGCGCAGGTCGATCTTTGCGTATTCAGCCAGGAATTCGGCCGCGACGGGGAGCACGTGGCGACGCCCGAAGACGACTGGCGCCGTTACGGACAGCTCGCCGCGCGGTTCGCTGTATTCGCCTGCGGCTGCCCGCTCCGCCTCCACGACCTGTTCCAGGATTCGCCTGGACGCGGCGACATAGTCGCGGCCTGCATCCGTCAGCGCGACCCGCCGACTGGTGCGAACGATAAGACGGGTTCCGAGGTGCTGTTCGAGATCGGCCACCTTCCGGCTGACCGTGGTGAGTGGCGCGCGCAGGCGGCGCGCTCCAGCCGAAAGGCTGCCCTCCTCGATGACCGCGAGGAGCACCGACATCGCATCGAAGCGATCCATTTCAGCCTTCCGATTTCCGGGAGGAAACGTCCCGATTTCTCTGGATAGCTCAGATTTGGGGAAGGCTCTAGCGTCCTCCTCAACCCCGCGTGGTTCGAGCCTGCCCGCGTGGTTCGAGCCTGAAAGGCTGCCCTCGCAGCATAGGAGCCTTCGATGACCGCATTATCCCGTCGCGCCTTCGCCCTGTCCGTTCCCGCCCTAGCCTTGGCCGGTGGCTCCGTGCTGCCCGCCGGCAGCGGGGTCGCGCAGGCTCAGTCGATCGCCTCCAGGGCTGTCCCGCCCCTGGCGCGGGTCTCCATCGGGCGGTTCGCGGTGACCGCGCTGACCGACGGCTTTGCCGACATGCCGTTCTCCTATTTTGTGGGACGGCAGCCCAGCGAGATCGAAGAGGCGGCGGCGGCGCAGTTCGCGGCCAGGCCCGGCGGCATCCGCCTGATGTTCACCCAGTACCTGATCGAGGATGGCGAGCGGCGCATCCTGATCGACACGGGGCCGGCCGGCTTGCTTGGGGAGAGCGGAAAGCTACCCTCCGCCCTGGAGGCGATCGGGATCAGGCCCGAGAGCATCGACGCCGTCATCGTGACCCATATGCATCGAGACCATATTGGTGGCCTGGTCGCGGGCGGCCGCCGGAATTTCCCGAACGCGGAGATTTATGTCGACAGGCGTGAGATCGCTCACTGGACCGATCCGGCGAAGCGCTCGGCGGCGCCGGGCTTCCTGAAGAGCAGCTTCGATGCATCGGCGGAGTTCGTTCGCCTCTATCCGAAACTGCAAGCGATCGATGGCGAGCGCAGCATCACGCGCGGCGTCTCGATCGTCGACCTCAGCGGCCACACCCCTGGACATATCGGGGTGCGCATCGAGGACGGCGGCAAGAGCCTGCTCATGGTCTCGGACATGCTCTTCCATCCGTCGCTCCATCCGGCCGCCACCGATATCGGCTTCGTCTTCGAGCAGGATCCGGAGGCTGCCCGCGCGATGCGCGCCCGTTTCTTCCCGCGCGCGGCCGAGGAGAAGGCATTGATTGCCGCCACGCATATGCCGTTCCCGGGGCTTGGCCACATCGTTTCCGATGGCGGTCGGCTGCGCTGGCTTTCGGCAGAATGGGCCCAGCAGATCTGAATGCCCTCGTCGCGCGCAGCGCAATTCTTCCGAGCGGCGGCTGCGCCGGCTCGGATATCGGAGGCTCGCATGCTTCACAAATATCTCGAGATCGCTTCGACCCCGGCAGTCAAAGGCGCACGCCAGCACTATGGCAGCGCGGGTCAATACGCCAGGATCGACGGCACGCTCGATCCTGGAGCTCCTCCTCGAAACCACCTGCTCGGGCCGGAAGAGGAGGCGTTCATCGCCCGGAGCGACGCGTTCTATCTCGCCTCGGTCTCGGAGACGGGCTGGCCCTATCTCCAGTTTCGTGGCGGACCGATCGGTTTCCTGAAGGTTCTCGACAGCAAGACCCTTGGTTTCGCGGATTATCGAGGAAACCGGCAATACATCACGACGGGCAATGTCGCGGGCAATGACAGGGTCTCGCTGTTCCTGATGGATTATGCCCATCAGCGCCGTTTGAAGATCTTCGGGCATATGCATGTCGCCGACGCGACCGCCGACACGGCACTGGCGGCCAGGCTGAGCGTTCCAGGCCATGACGCCCGCGTCGAACGGGCTGTCACGATTGCGATCGTGGCCTTCGACTGGAACTGTCCGCAACACATCACGCCGCGCTTCAGCGAGGCCGAGCTCGCCGAATGGCTGGAGCCGGTCAAAGCCAGATTGACGTTTCTTGAAGACGAGAACCGCAGGCTGAAACATCGCCTGGGCCAGGGACCGGTGTGACCGGATTGCCGAGCGATTGCCTGCTGAAATCCGGTTTTCGGAAGAATCCGATGCCCAAACAAAGAGGTAGATCGCCCATCCTGCGTCCGAACGGACGCACGGCGATCTAGATTCCGGGCTGACACACCATCCAGAACCCCAAGCTGCGAGGCACCTCATGAAACTCGGCTTCATCGGTACAGGCGCGCTCACATCCGCGATTGTCACCGGGCTCAAATCCGACCCAGACAATTCCATGTCCGTTGTCCTGTCGCCCCGTAATGAAGACATCGCTGCCAGCCTGGCTTCCCGCTATCGGGATGTACGGGTTGCTCCCGATAATCAGGCAGTCCTGGACGCTTGCGACACCGTCATGCTCGCGGTTCGTCCGCAGCTCGCGCATGACGTGCTGCCGGAATTGCGATTTCGTCGTGATCATCATGTCGTCAGCCTGATCGCCACGCTGTCCCGCGAGACGATAGCCGCGTTGACCGCGCCTGCTGGGCAGGTGACGAAAGCACTTCCCATGCCCATGGTCGCGCATAGGCAGGGGGCGACGATCATGTGCCCGCCCGATCCCGGCATGGCGGCACTGTTCGGCGGGCTGGGAAAGGTGATCGAGGTCGAGAATTCAAGCGAGTTTGACGCCTTGAGTGTCGCTACCGCGACGTTTGCGACGCATTTCACGTATCTCGATACGATTCACAGATGGCTTGAAGATCACGGCGTGGCGAAACCGCAGGCACGCGACTATGTCGCCAGCCTTTTCAAGGCGCTGGCAGCCGCCCCGGAAACAAATCCGGATGCCGATTTCATGCATTTGGCTGAAGAATATGCGACGCGCGGCGGGATCAACGAGCAGGTTTTGCGCGCACTCACGGAGCACAGGGTTTTTGATGTCTTCTCAGGCAGTCTTGATGACGTGCATCGACGCATCTCGGCGTCCTGAGCCACGATCGCACTCTGATCGCGACACCGGACGGCCGGGCGCTGTACCAGGCGCTCACATGGGCTGAGTGGTCCGAAGTGACGTCGCTGATCGGCCCGGACCGCTGACGCGATTCAGCCGCGAGCCTGTCGAGCTCACGACTGGCCGACGGCGCGACCGATGACGCGGCTCGTCTCGGAACCGAGCCCTGGTGCCAGCCGAGCCGGGGCGCGACGCATCCGCGTCAGCGCGCTCGTCACGCCCGCTCGTCGACACTGGGGGCGAGATCAGGCCCCGGCGGTGGGGAGCCTGCCGTCTGGCGTGTAGCGATCCACGGCGTCCGGCAGTCGCCGGGACAAGCGGGACAGCAGCTCATCGCGGGACAGGCCCGTCTGACGTTCGAGCTTGGCCAGGACATCGGGACCGATCGCCTGTTCCAGGTCCGGGGGCGCGACTTCCTGATTGGCGCCTTGCCGCACCCAGGAATCGGCCTTCTCGCCCTGGCCGGCCTGCTTGAAGCGCTCAAGCAGTTCGCCCAGGCCGCCGTTCAGGAAGCCGCCGATCCCGCCTGCGCCCGCTGTGCCCCTGAGATCGCCGAGGACCGTGTCCGCGCCTTTCGGGATGTCGCCGGCCGGTGCCCCGGCGCGATCCGGCTGATTGGCCTGGCCGAGCCACTCGGCGATCTTGTCCCGGTTCTGGTACCCTGCGAGGGCAAGCAGGCCCAGCAGTGCCGTCATCGACGGAAAGCCCTTTTCGCTCATGAGGTTCGCTCCTTGCGCTTGGGTGTTACACGCTGCGTTGGCGGTTCGAGAAAAAGGCCCAAACCATCAGGACGATGACGGCGCCAATGACCGCCCCGATCAGGCCCGCCCCTTCCCCGGGGCCGTACCAGTTGAGGGCCTGGCCGAGATAGGTCGCAACGAAGGCGCCGACGATTCCGAGAATGGTCGTCAGGACAAAGCCCGCAGGCTCGTTGGACCCAGGGGTCAGGAACTTGGCGATTACTCCGGCGAGAAAGCCGATGACGATGGTCCACACAATGCTCACGATGTCCTCCCCCAATAGCCCGGTCGCGTCCCACGGCACAAAGCCGCGCCGAGCGACGCCCAAGCACAGTCTGAACCGCCGATCGGCGCGTTGGTTCCCGATTGGCCCATCGGCCCAGGCGATCGCCTTCTTCGGAACGAAATCACCGCTCCTCGATTGAAGCCGGAAGACGCTGGAGCCCACCATGAAGCTGACCCCATCGGCCAAATGCGTCTATGGCTTTTCCGCGCCGACACAGGTCATCGGACTGCTTCAGGCCTCACATTCCAGCGATCAGACGATCCTTGCCAGCGATCAGGCGATCCTTGCCAGCGATCAGACGCTCCTTGGGACGAGCTGACGATCAGTGGGGATGCGCGGCCCGTCGAAAATGAAACGGCCACGGGAGACCGCCGGTTCCGGGCATGCCTCTCGGGCGAGACGCGCGAGGGCAGGATAGCGACGTCACGGCGCTCGGTTCTGCTCGCCGCGGGTATCAAGAACCGTCACCCCAGCGGCTGACGCGCTGCATGCGGATGCATTCAGGCTCGGGGGGCCTGCGCTACTGCCCGGTTTGCGATGGCTGCCGAGCGACGAAGGCGCGCGCCTTTGCCGCGGGAACCGCTGGCCGGGCCAATCGTTTGATCCTGTCGCATGGGCTGGGGTCGGTTTACGCCAGGACGGGAGGTCCGCCATGTCTCTGATCGATGAAGCCGAGCCGGTCGCCGCACCGGAGACCGCGGCGGGTCGACCGGATGATCCGCGCATCCAGAGAATTGCCAGGGCGATGTGCCGGGCCGCGCGGATAGACCCCGACCAGGCAGCCGGGACGGTTGCGATCTTCACGGTCATGCACTGCCACGCTGGACGGTCGGAGAATGATCCGGCATGGATGCTGTTCGAGCGCCAGGCCGAGCTCTTCGTCGCCATGAATCCGGACGTGGTCGGGCCGCTCTGATCCGTCACGGAAACGCCGGCAGCCTCACCGAACCCGCCCCCACCGCTTCGGCATCCGCAAGCCTCTGTGCAAGCACCCGGAAGTTTGCCACGATGGGTTTCGGGTTAAATCCCTGCGAGGATTTAGTCCCTGGGATCGATCATGCGGGGCATGCGGATGCGTTTCCGGTTGCTGGTTTCGATCGCGGTCATGGTGCTGGCGCTTGGCGCCTGCAATGAGCGGGAGGCCGCGAAACCGCCGGCCGCTCCGCCTGCGCCTGCCGTCGGTGTGATGCCGGCCGCCAAGAAGGGGGTGAGCTGGGCCTATTCCTTCGTCGGCCGCATCAAGGCGCCCGAAAGCGTGGCCCTGATGGCGCGCGTGCAGGGCTTCCTTCAGAAAATCCAGTTCACTGAGGGGCAGGACGTCAAGGCCGGCGACGTCCTCTACCAGATCGAAAAGGTGCAATATCAGGCGCAGCTCGACCAGGCGCAGGCCAATCTCGCCGCCGCCAAGGCCCAGGAGCTCAATGCGCAGCTGACCTATGCCCGCTCGCAGGACCTGGTGAAGACGCAAGCCGTCTCGCAGGCGACCCTCGACGCCAACCGCGCCAGCCTCGACATCGCCCATGCCGCGGTGCTGCAGAACCAGGCGGCGTTGACCCAGGCCAAGGAAAACCTCGGCTACACCGACATCATCGCCCCGATCGCGGGCCGCATCGGCCGCACCGCCTATACGCAGGGCAATCTCGTCGGCCCCAGCAGCAATGCACTCGCAACCATCGTCAGCCAGGACCCGATGTATGTCCTGTTCCAGGTCAGCGTGCGCCAGCTCGAGGAGCTGCGCGAGGCGCGCCGGCGGGAGGACGGCGGCCAGGGCAAGATCGCGATCACCGTGCGCATGTCCTCGGGCAAGGAATACCCCCATCCCGGCGTCTGGAACTACACCGACCCGCAGGTCGACCAGCAGACCGACACCGTGACGATGCGAGCCTCGCTCCCGAACCCCGATCGCCAGTTGATCGATGGCGAGTTCGTCTCGGTCGAGATTCGCGAACGGCACGAGCAGGCGCGGCTCGTCGTGCCGCAGGCGGCCATCCAGGTCGACCAGGCCGGCAGCTACGTCATGGTCGTCGACAAGGACAACAAGGCCCAGCAGCGCCGCATCAAGCTGGGCGCGCAGCAGGATGCCGATATCGTCGTCGAATCCGGGCTCACCGAGGGCGAAAATGTCATCGTCGACGGCCTGGTCAAGGTGCGCCCCGGCCTGACGGTGAGCGCCACGCCCGTTGCTCCGGCAAGCGGGAGCTAGGACGTGATCTCATCCGTCTTCGTCGACCGGCCGCGCCTTGCCTTCGTCATCTCGATCGTCATCACGCTGGCGGGCATCATCGCCATCTTCACGATCCCGGTCGCGCAGTTCCCCGACATCGTGCCGCCGCAGGTGACCCTGACGGCGAGCTATCCCGGCGCCGATGCCGAGGTGGTCGAGACCACGGTCGCCCAGCCGATCGAGCAACAGATCAACGGCGTCGACAACGCGCTCTACTACCAGTCGACCAGCGGCGCCGACGGCAGCTACACGCTCAACGTCACCTTCGCGCTCGGCACCGACCCGGACATCAACACCGTCAATGTCCAGAACCGCTCGTCGCTCGCCCAGCCGCAGCTGCCGACCGAGGTCACGCGCCAGGGCCTGACCGTCCGCAAGAAATCCGCCGCGTTGCTGCAGGTGGTCGAGATCCACTCGCCCAAGCACTCGTTCGACTCGCTCTATCTGAGCAATTACGCGACGATCAACCTGGTCGATGCGCTCGCCCGCATCAACGGCGTCGGCCAGGTCAGCCTGTTCGGCCCGCTCGATTACTCGCTCAGGGTCTGGCTCGACCCGAACCGGCTGACCGCGCTCAACCTGACGCCCAGCGACGTGATCAGCGCCGTCCAGGGCCAGAACGTGCAGGCCGCGCTGGGCCGCATCGGCGCCGCGCCGGTCAGCAGCGACCAGCAATACCAGCTCACCGTCAAGACGCAGGGCCGGCTGACCAAGCCGGAGGAGTTCGCCAATATCGTGCTCCGCACCAATCCGGGCGGCTCGGTCGTGCGCGTCAAGGATGTGGCGCGCGTCGAGATCGGCGCCCGCACCTCGGATCGCTACAGCCGCTTCAACGGCGCGCCCGGCGCCGCCATGGGCATCTACCAGTCGCCCGGCGCCAACGCGATCGAGGTCGCCAAGAAGGTGCGGGCGACGATGGAGGAGCTCTCCAAGCGCTTCCCGGAGGATCTCGCCTACGGCATCTTCTTCGACACCACGGTCTTCGTCAGCGCCACGATCGACGAGGTCATCCGCACCCTGCTCGAAGCCTTCGTGCTGGTCGGCCTCGTCGTCTTCCTCTTCCTCGGCAAGCTGCGCACCACCATCATTCCGCTGATCGCGGTGCCGGTCTCGATCATCGGCACCTTCGCCGTGATGCTGGTGATCGGCTTCACCGCCAACACCGTCTCCCTGCTCGCGCTCGTGCTCGCGATCGGCATCGTCGTCGACGACGCCATCGTGGTGATCGAGAATGTCGAGCGCGTCGTCGAGGAGGAGCCGGAGCTTTCGATCGCGGACGCGACCAAGAAGGCGATGGGCGAGATCACCGGGCCGATCATCGCGATCACCTTCGTCCTGCTCGCCGTCTTCGTGCCGGTCGCCTTCATTCCCGGCATCAGCGGCCAGCTCTTCCGGCAATTCGCGGTCGCCGTCTCGGCCGCCATGCTGATCTCGGCGGTCAATGCCCTGACGCTGAGCCCGGCGCTCTGCTCGATCCTGATCAAGCGCAGTCATGGCAGCGGCGGGCCGATGCGCTACGTGATGAACGGCATCGACAAGGTCCGCGACGGCTATGCCGCGATCGTCAGGCGCCTGGTCAGGATCGCCGTCGTCGTCGTGGCGGTGCTCGTCGGCATCATTGCCGCGACGGGCGGGCTCTTCGTGACAACGCCACAGAGCTTCCTGCCGGAGGAGGACCAGGGCGCCTTCTTCATCGCGATGCGGCTGCCCGAAGGCGCCTCGGTGAACCGCACCGCGGCCGTGGTCGAGCAGGTCGAGGCCATCGTCCGGCCGATCGCCGGCGTCGAAGGCGTGCTCTCCGTCGTCGGCTTCAACTTCATCGACGGCCTCGCCTCGTCCAACCAGGCCTTCTTCGTCGTCCGCCTGAAGCCCTTCGAGGAGCGCAAGGACCCGGCGCAGGGCGCCAGCGCCATCATCGGGGCGCTGCGGCCGCAGCTTGCCGCCGTGCAGCAGGCGACGGTCTTTCCCTTCAACCTGCCGCCGATCGTGGGCCTCGGCAGCACCGGCGGTTTCCAATATGTGCTGGAAGCCCTGCAGGGCCAGTCGCCCACCGATATCGCCGCGACGATGCGCGGGCTCTTGATCGCCGCCAACCAGCAGCCCGAGCTCGCCGGGGTCTTCAGCACCTTCGCCGCCGACACCCCGCAGATCTATCTCGATATCGACCGCGACAAGGCGCAGGTGCTCGGCGTCAAGATCTCAGACGTCTTCAGCGCCTTGCAGGCGACGCTCGGCGGCTACTATGTCAACGACTTCAACGTCTTCGGCCGAACCTGGCAGGTCAATGTCCAGGCCGAGACGCCCTTCCGGCGGTCCGTGACCGATATCGGCAAGATCTATGTCCGCAACAATGCCGGCACGATGGTGCCGCTCAATGCGCTCTCGCAGGTGCGCCTCGTCACCGGGCCACAGGCCCTGACGCGCTATAACGGCTACAGGAGCGTGATCATCAACGGCTCGCCGCGGCCGGGCGTCAGCTCGGGCCAGGCGCTCCAGGCCATGGAACGGATCTCCGCAACGACCCTGCCGGCGGGCTACGGCTTCGAATGGACCGGCACGGCCCTGCAGGAGAAGGCGGCAAGCGGCGGCACCACGATCGTGCTCGCGCTCGCCGTGCTCTTCGCCTATCTCTTCCTCGTCGCGCTCTATGAGAGCTGGAACGTACCGATCGCGGTGCTGCTCTCGGTCACGGTCGCGATCCTCGGCGCCATCGCCTCGATTGCGCTCACCGGCGTCAGCCTCGGCGTCTACGCCCAGATCGGCCTCGTGGTGCTGATCGCGCTCGCGGCGAAGAACGGCATCCTGATCGTCGAATTCGCGCTGGAGCAGCGTGCCAAGGGCGAAACGATCGTCGAATCCGCGATTTCCGGCGCCAGGCTGCGCTTCCGCCCGGTGATGATGACGAGCTTCGCCTTCATCCTCGGCCTGCTGCCGCTGGTGATCGCCACCGGAGCAGGCGCGCTCAGCCGGCGCGCCGTCGGAACGCCGGTCTTCGGCGGCATGCTCTTCGCTTCGATCTTCGGCATCTTCCTGATCCCGATGCTCTATGTCGTGTTCCAGTGGATGCGCGAACGCAGCAAGGGCAAGCCGCAGGAGGAAGCGCTAGCCGGCAAGCCGGCCCCTGCCCCGCACTGAGTCGGCATTAGATCACGCTGCGTTTGGACGACATCGTCCAAACGCAGAAAACGTGATCGACTCTAATAGTTTTAGAGGGGTCTGCTCAACAACCACTCACCGCCGGGCGTCGTCCGGCCGAGTTCGACGAAGCCTTGTGCCAGGTAGAACTCAAGGGGGCTCGACGGACCCAGCACAACGCTCGTTTCAACCGTCTCGAAGCCGCTGGACTTCATGTGCTGCAAGGCGAGATCCAGGGCTGCCCGACCGTGCCTGGCCCCCTGATGTGCCCTGTCGATCATGAAGCGCCAAAGGGTCGCCGTGCCCGGTGTCTCCGCGCTTCGCCACTGAACGAACCCAATGGGATGCTCGCCGAGGTGGATGGCGCGGAACACGGCCGTTGGCTCGAAATGCGCTTGGGCGATGGAGAGCGCATTCGCTGCAACGTAGCCCTTCTGATCGTCGCGAACCTCCAATGCGCACACTGCGCGTACCGTTTCATTCGTCACCTCGCACAGTTGGATTTTCATGGGGTTTCCCGCGTCCGTCTCCCACCGAGGACCCTGGTCAGTCCGCGCAGTCGTAGACATCCAATCCCAGCCTCAGCCCACGGTCACCCAGCATCAATAGGACGTGGGGCTTGAACTCCGTCCCTTCGTTATTCTCCCGCATGAACAGGCCGCAGAAGACGTCGCACTGATAGTGCACGGACAGTTGACGCCAGATGGACAGGTCGTTCGGGAGCTTGGCAAGAAGCATGACGATCCGAGCATTCAGGGAGCGGAGGCGAGGACCGGTCCGGCCTGACGCTCAAACGCTGGTACTGCCAGATCGTCCTGCTCGCCCTCGGCTCACAGATCCCGCGTGCGATCGGGCAGTTTGTCGATCGCCTCGTCTGCGCCCTCATCCTTCTTGAGCACACCCTCGCGCAGCACCTTCGTGGCGGCCTTGGCCTCCTCCTCGGAATCGCCGGGAAGAGGTGCCGTCTCGGGCGTCGCGGTGAGACCGATATCGTCGGGCTTCTTCCCGCCTTTCCGGGCCGCTGCGGCGAATGTGGCAAGGGCTTCGGGTTGTTTGGCCATTGGAACCTCCCTGGTTGCCGCAACAACCCTCCTGCAAGCGAACCTGTTCCAGGGCATTCTTGCAGACGGCGCGCCGGGGGCCGGGAGAGCGTTGCCGCCTCCTGTCCCCACCCGGTAGCAGCCGGCCTCCCCGCGCCACCGTCAGGCCCGGACTGAGGCGGATCCAGCAGTGATCGCGTTCAACGCCGCGATCGCCTCGCCACTCAGCTCCAGCGCCCCCGCGGCGAGGTTCTCGCGGAGATGGGCGACCGACGCGGTGCCCGGGATCAGCAGAATGTTCGGTGCGCGCTGCAGCAGCCAGGCGAGCGCGACCTGCATCGGCGTTGCGCCGACCTTGGCCGCGACCTCGGTCAGCCCCGCGGATTGCAGGGGCGAAAACCCTCCGAGCGGGAAGAAGGGCACATAGGCCGTGCCCCTGGCCGCCAGTTCGTCGATGAGCGCGTCGTCAGCGCGGTGGACGATATTATAGTGGTTCTGGACGCAGACGATCTCGCAGATGCCGCGTCCCTCCGCGACTTGGCCGGCCGTGACATTGCTGAGGCCGATATGGCGGACGAGGCCCTGCTGCTGGAGTTCGGCAAGCACCGTCAACTCGGCCGCGAGACTGCCTTCGGCCGGGCCATGACCATCGCCCCAGAGCCGCAGGTTGACGATTTCAAGCGCGTCGAGTCCGAGATTGCGCACATTGTCGTGTACGGCCTGCCGCAATTCGTCCGGCGCGGCGGCGCGAAGCCAGGATCCGTCGGCGCCGCGCCGGGCGCCGATCTTGGTGACGATGACGAGATCCTCGGGATAGGGCGACAGCGCCTCGCGGATCAGCTGGTTGGTGACATGCGGCCCGTAGAAATCGCTGGTGTCGATATGGTCGACCCCATGGGCAATCGCTTCGCGCAGCACCCTGATCGCTGCGTCCCGGTCCTTTGGTGGGCCGAAGACACCGGGGCCGGCCAGCTGCATGGCGCCGTATCCGAGCCGTTTCACCTCGCGATCCCCGAGGCGGAAGGTCATGGGTTGGTCGATGCCAGATGTGCTCGCTCTCATCGTCGCTCTCCTGTTGCTGACCGGCACGAGATAGCGACTGGATGACTGCCGGATTAGAGCGCACAATCGGAACAGGCTGTGCGGAATTCCAGACAATGCAGATCGACCTCGAAGACCTCAAGGCGCTCGTCGCTGTCGCCCGGGCCAAGGGTTTTCGCGAGGGGGCGCGGAGCAGCGGGATCAGCGCCTCCAGCTTGAGCGAGGCGGTGCGCCGACTTGAGACACGCCTGGGCGTCAGGCTGCTGAACCGGACCACCCGCAGCGTCGCCCCGACCGAAGCCGGCGCCAGGCTGCTGGAGCGGCTGGGGCCGGCGCTGCGCGAGGTCGATGCCGCGCTTGACGTCGTGAACGGGTTCCGCGAGCGGCCAGCGGGGACGCTGAGGCTGAACGTGCCGGTCAGCGTCGCCCGGCTGGTGCTGCCCGGCATCGTGCCCGGCTTTCTTGCGGCCTATCCGGAGATCCGCTTGGAGATCATCGCGGATGACGCCTTCGTCGATGTGCTCGCGTCCGGCTGCGATGCCGGCATCCGCTATGGCGAGCGGCTGGAGCAGGACATGATCGCGGTGCCGATCGGGCCGCGCCAGCAACGGTTCGCGACGGCTGCTGCGCCGGCCTATCTCGACGCCAGGGGCCGCCCCCGGCACCCGCAGGACCTGCTGGACCATGCCTGCCTGCGCGGCCGGTTCTCGAGCGGCGCCATGGCGCCCTGGGAGTTCGAACAGGGCGGAGAGACCGTCCGCATCGAGCCGTCCGGCCCCCTGGTGGTCAGCCCCGGCGGCGCGGTCGATCTCGCCATCGCGGCCGCGCTCGGCGGGCTCGGCATCATCCACCTGTTCGAGGAGTGGCTGGCGCCCCATCTCGCCAGCGGCGCGCTGGAGCCGGTGCTCGAACCCTGGTGGGAGAGCTTTTCCGGCCCGTTTCTCTACTATCCCGGCCGGCGCCTGGTGCCGGCGCCGCTCCGGGCCTTCCTTGACCACATCAAGACCGCGACGAGAAGCGGTTGAGGGGAACGGAGTCGTAAGCGTCCGGTGAAACCAACGGTCCACAAATCGTCCATGGCAGCGGCGCGCGTTTTCCGGCTTTCCCGCCAATTCGCGCCGCCATGGCCTGCTGCAAACGATCTTGCCCAGGGCCTTGCCAGGAACAGCCACTTTCATCGCGTCTCCGTTGCGAACCGATGCCAATACAGCGGAGCCATGAAGCGCAAGACGTCAGTCACGAACCAAGCCTTCGATGGCCGCCGCAAGCTTCACGGGATCTGCGGGTGGCGCCGGCATCGGCGGCTTCGCCGATAGCTTCGATCGCCTTGCCGATGGTGGCATCGCGGTCGAGCAGGACGGGCGGCTTCTGGATAACCGCGACTTTTGCAGGCATGACGATCTCCTCCTTCTCGCTACGCGCGCTCACTTGACGCCGACGGCGACGATCATCTCGCATGGCCCCTCGAAGCCGGACGAAGTCTCGAAGCGTTCCAGCTCCTGCTCGATCTCGCGCCACGCTGCTTCGCGTCCGGCGTCGTCGAGGCCGGCGAGCATCTGATGCAGTGCGCCGAACGATTCCTTCTCGAAGCGCACGCATTCCGCCGCGGTCTTCAGCCGCACAGGCGCGGCCACGGTCCGGCTTGCGACGTCACGAAAACCGGCCTTGCGGAAGGTCTCCTCCAGCACGCCGGGGCCGCCGAGGCTGAACGGCCCGGGCTGGCCCGGCAACGGCGGCGGCAGGTTGGCGCGGCGGCGAATGACGGAGACCGGAATCGAGAAGAACTTGTTGTTCTCCGCGGTGCTGTAGACGATGGCCGCGACGCGGCCCCCGGGCTTCAAGGCCCGCTTCATGCCAGCGAGCGCCTTCTGCTGGTCCGGAAAGTAGATCAAGCCGACGCGCGAGATCACCGCGTCGAATGTGCCTTCCGGCACGTCCAGATCCTCACCGTCCAGCACCTTGGTCTCGATGTTGCAATGTCCGGCCTTGCGGGCATTCTCGGCCGCGAAGGCAAGGATGTTTTTGGAGACGTCGGTGGCGAGCACATGACCGGCCGGTCCGACGCGGTCAGCCGACTGCAATGTCTGATCGCCGGCGCCGGCCGCCACGTCGAGCACCCGGTGGCCGGACCCAATCTTCGCGATGTCGAGCATGATCTCCGTCGCCGGCCCGAGCCAAGCGCGCAACAGCGGACCCCAGTCGTTCCAGGCTCGGGCGGCGGCCTGCCATTGCTCGCGGGTCGTCTCCTTGTATTTGATCGGATCGAACGGTTTTGCTGAGGCTGTGGTCATCATAGCGATGTCTCCCTTATTTCGGGGGGTGCTCAGGCGGGCACGCAACGTTCATGGCCGGATGAGGTTGGGTGTGCCCTTCTGACCGGAGAACACGATGAGGAAGCGCACTGGCTTGTCGGTCACGTTGCGGCCGTTGTGCCAAAGGTTGGTCACCTCGGCGAAACCCTGGCTGGCGCTGAACGTATGGGTGCCGTGACCGTCCATCTCGATGGAGAGCGTGCCTTCGAGCATATAGACGAACAGCGGGACCGGGTGCATGTGCCGGCCCACCTGACCGCCCGGCGCGACTTCCGCCAGCACGGCGGTAAATTGGTTATCGCCCTGCGGGAAACGGATCGGCTGGCCGGTGATTGTAGTCGCCGTCTCCAGGACCGGCGTGAGCGTGAGGCCGACCGGGCCGGTCTGCGTGGGCTGCGCGACGGCGATTGTGGCGGCACCGCCCAGCAGCAACGAAAGGGCGAGAGCTGAGGCGAGCGTCTTCATTTTTAGTTCTCCCATGCCTACGATGGCCGAATTGGCCGATTTCGCGGCGTTATCTTGAGCGCTAGACTGGCTGATGTCCGTGGGAGCGCCCGTGGGAACCAGCATGGGACTGCCGCCAGACGGCAATTGAGACCAAGGAGCATGGAAAGTTCCGGCCCCCTCAGAATCCGCCTGCTCGGCGAGTTGCAACTCGCCGGTGGAGACGGCCGCGCTCTGGTGTTGCCGGCATCGCGGAAGACGCGCGCGCTTTTGGGCTATCTCGTCGCCACGGGCCAGGCGCATCGCCGCGAGCGGCTGTGCGACCTGTTCTGGGACGGCCCCGACGATCCGCGGGCGGAACTACGCTGGAGCCTGAGCAAGATACGACCTCTGCTCGACTGGTCGACGGGCGTGCGGCTCGTAGCAGACCGCGAACGGGTTAGTGTCGAACTGGGCGGCGCGGCCGTCGATCTTGCAGTGGTGCGATCACGGCTCGGCGGTAATGTCTCCGCTGCGCCGACCGGTGCATTAAAGGAAGCGGCCGCGCTGTTCGGCGGCGAATTCCTCGATGGCCTCGATCTGCCGCTCTGCTATCGCTACCAGGAATGGTGCATGGCCGAGCGCGAGGCGGCGAGCCGCCTTAGGCTCTCAGTCCTCGCCGCCTGGTGGAGCGCCTCGAGGATCATCCGACCGATGCGCTTTCCTATGCGCATTCGCTCGCCATGGCCGATCCGCTGTCTGAATCGGGCCACGCCGCCGTCGTCAGGCTGCTCTCGCGCCTTGGACGCAGCAAGGAAGCCCTAGCCCACTATGAGCGCGCTCGCCGTGTTCTCGAAATCGAACTTGGGGCGCCGCCTTCTGACGCACTGGAAGAAGCGCGCCGCGCTCTGCAATCCGTAGCCGGCACACGTCCTTCGGCCCAGCCTTCCGTCCCCGCCTCGGACACGGCGCGCCCGCCTGCAGGCGTGCCACCGCCAGATGCATTCTTCATCGGGCGCGACGCTGAACGAACGGAGATCGATAGCATCGTTCATGCGACGGTCGGCAGGCGTCCGACGGGCGCAGTACTCGTGACGGGGGAACCGGGCATCGGCAAGAGCCACATGCTCACGCGTGTCGGGGAACGTATGATCGCCGCGGGCGGGCAAGCTTTCGTCGCGCGGGCCTTCGAGGCCGAAGTCGCGCGGTCCTATGGCATCTGGATCGATCTCCTGCGCGTGACCGTGCGTACGCAATCGCGCGAAGAATTGCCCCCAAAGCTCGGCCTGCTGCTTCCCGAACTCGGCGCGGCGGGAGACGGTCCCGGAGATCGCGCTCAGCTGTTCGAGGCCGTAGTCGACCTGCTCCGGGACATCGCATCGGAACGACCGACCGCGATCATGCTCGACGACATTCAGTGGATCGACGAGGCGTCGTCGTCGCTTCTCCACTACGTCGCGCGCCATATGGATGCCGCGGATGGCCTGCTCATTGCCTGCGCCACGCGCGCCGGGGAAATCGACGACAACGCAGCTGCGTCGCGCGTGCTGCGCTCGCTCGACCGGGATAGACGGCTGCGGACGATCGAGCTTGCGACCCTGAATGCCGCGGAAACGGCGGAACTCGTACGCCAGGTCGATTCAGTGCTGGATGCGACCCGCATATTCGTCGAAAGCAATGGTAATCCGCTGTTCGCGCTGGAGCTCGCCCGATCCTATCGGCAGGGCGGCGCCGACGGCGGACGCACCATTGACGCGGTCATCGCCGGTCACCTCGCGCCGCTGACCGATCAGGTACGCGAGACCCTCATCTGGGCGGCGGCCCATGGGCGCGTGTTCACGCCGGACGATCTCGCGCGCGTGGTCCCCCTCGATGTTGCGGAGCTGCTCATGGCGCTCGGCGAGCTGGAGCGGCGCGGACTGGTGCGTCCGGTTGGCAACGATGCCTACGACTTCACACACGACCTCGTTCGTCAGGCCGCCTATCGCACTCTCTCGCAGCCACGGCGAAGGCTGGTGCACCGACACATCGCGCAGGGTCTGAACGCTCTCGCCGGCACCAACGCCGCGCTGGCGGCAGCCCTCGTCCATCATGCCGCCCTCGCCGGGGAGGACGAGATGGCGGCACGAGCTTGCATTCTCGCCGGGGAGCAGGCGCTGCGGCTGTTCGCCAACTCGGAGGCTGTCGGTTTCGCCGAGCAGGGGCTGCGTCATGTCGAGCGGCTGGGGCATGGTCCGGCGGAACCGGAGCTACGGATCGCGCTGCTGAGAATTCGCGTTCTCGCCGCCACAGGCCCGGGCCTGCGATCGCTTCCGTCGCTGTCTGAGGCCATCACCGAGGCGACCAATGCCGCCGAGGAACAGGGCCTTCAGGCGGCGGCGGCCACCGGGCATTATCTGCTGTCTGTGGTGCATCAGGAGGCGGGCGATGTGCAGCGAGCCGAGAGCAGCACGCTCCGCGCGGCCGAGGCCGGGCGCGCAGCCGACAACAAAACGCGCGCGCGCCAGCTCGCCAATACGGCGCGCTGTCTGCTCGAGCTCGAGACGGAGATCGCCCGCTCGCGCGAGCTGATCGACGAGGCTGGCGGCATTGCCGACTCGCTTGGTCTGGATCTCTGCGAACTGCATTGGGCGCGGGGTCTCCTGAAGCGGTGGGATGGCCGCGAGGAGGAAGCCTTGTCTTCGCTGTCTCGCGCGCTCGCTCTCGCGCGCCGGGACCAAGACCGCTGGCGCGAGTACAAATGCCTGACCTGGCTTGCGATGCTTGAACAGGAGATGGGCCGGTACGCGGACATGCAGGCCCACTGTGAGGAGCTACGGACGGTCGCGGCTCGGCTGCAGGAGGATGAGACACCGTTCGTCGAGACATTACAGGCGCTTGCCACGCTTGCCTCGGCTGAGCGTTCTGCCAATGCGGTGCTGGCGAAAGCGCTAGCGCGGCTCCGAGCGGTCGATGACAAGTCCTACCTCGCCTACGCGCTCAATCGTGCCGCGGGCCTCTATCGACAGACGGACTGCGCCGAGGAAGCCCGGCACTGCGCCGCTGAGGCGCTGACGATCGCCTCGATCATGCACAGGCGGAACGAGATCGCCATTGCGCAGGCGATGCTTGCGCCATTTGGCGCAGAAGCCCCCGCTCAAGGTGCTGGCCGCTTCGACCCCGCTCCATGCGGTCCTGACGACCTCAGCGCCCGGGCGCGATCGGCGTTGTGCGGATTTGCGGAACCGCCGCCTGCGATTCCCACGGCCGCTCCCACGCCCGATGGGCAGATGTGAAGGCTGGAACGGAACAGGAGATGAACCATGCCGCGTGTCATCGTCGAGCGGAGCTTCGAGGCGCCCTTCACACAAGGGGACCTCGACGCGGTTGAGGCACGGATGGCCCCTTGCCTCGACCTTTACAATGTGCGTTGGATCCGCAGCTACTGGTCCGCCGACCGTCTGCGCATGATCTGCGAATACGAGGCCGCCGACGTGGTCAGTGTCCGGAATGTCCAGCGGGAAGCCAACGCCAAGTTCGAACGAGCCTGGGCCGCCGATATGCTGGGCGGGCAATGAGGCCCCTGATGAAGAATGTTACGGGGGATTGTCGCAGTCCTCGCCTGCGGCATGATCGGCGATCAGTCGTAGTGGCTTTGGCGAGCTTCGGATGCGCGGCAGCATTGGCAGCCTAAAGGTTAGAATAAGGATCTGGGCTGGGGGGCCGCCGGCGCAGGCAAGCGCATGGAAGAGATCGGTCCAGACACCTTTGGCGGCCCAGCACACGAAGCGGTTGTAGAGCGTCTTGCGCGGCCCATAGTCGGGCGGCGCATCGATCCAGCGCCCACCCGACTTCAGAACATGGACGATCCCGCTGATCACCCGGCGGTCATCGACACGCGGCTTGCCGCGCGTGTCCGTCGGCAAATGCGGCGCGATCCGCGCAAACTGCGGTTCCGTCAGCCAGTACTGATCCCGATTCATCCGCGCTTCCTTTCGGAAGTACAAACCGCCGGCCACGCCAACAATTTTATGGGTCCGAACCCTAGATCACGCTGCGTTTGGACGAAATCGTTCAAACGCAGGGTGATCTTGATCCGCCCCGCCGCCGACCATCCTGGTTCTGGCGCTTGTCGCAAGCGCCGACGGTATCATCGCCCCATGCAACCTGTCGGCGCCCCTATGTCGAAATGCCGCTTCACGGCGCGACCAGCTGACGCCGGCCTGCCGTGAAGGGGCGCAGGCGCGGCGCTCAGGCGACCTTGGCCTGCACCGTGCCGATGCCCTCGACATGGCCCTCCATCACGTCGCCGCGGACGACCGCGCCGACGCCGGAGGGCGTGCCCGACATGATCAGGTCGCCGGGCTGCAGCTCGAACAGGCCGGAGAGATAGGAGATCATCTCCGGCACCTTCCAGATCATGTGGTTGAGGTCGCCCTGCTGGCGGATCTCGCCATTCACCTTGAGCCAGACCGCGCCGTTCTCGGGATGGCCGATCGTGCTCGCAGGGACGATTTCGCTGAGCGGCGCGGAATGCTCGAAAGCCTTGCCGATCTCCCACGGCCGGCCCGCCTTCTTGCATTCGTCCTGCAGATCGCGCCGCGTCATGTCGAGGCCGACGGCATAGCCATAGACGTGGTCGAGCGCGCTCTCGACCGGGATATCCTTGCCGCCCTTGGCAAGCGCGACCACCATCTCGATCTCGTGATGGACGTTGCTGCTGCGCGGCGGATAGGGGAAATCGCCGCCATCGAGGACGACGCTGTCGGGGTTCTTCTGGAAGAAGAACGGCGCCTCGCGGTTGGGGTCGCCACCCATCTCGATGGTATGGGCGGCATAGTTGCGGCCGACGCAGTAGATGCGGTGAACGGGGAAACGGCTTTGCGTCCCCCGCACCGGGACCATGACCTGCGCCGGGGCCTGGACGACATGGTTCTGGGGCGTAGCGATATTCATCTTGCGTGATCCTTCGTTGGCAAGAGGGGTCTTCAGCGCGAGGCGGCGTAGTAGCCGAAGCGACGTTCCAGCCGCGCGAGCAGTTCGTTGACGGTGAAGGCGAAGGCGAAGAGCACGAGCAGCAGCGCCCAGAAATGCTCCATCAGGAAATGCGACTGGTAGATCTCGAACAGCGTGCCGAAGCCGACGACCGAGACCAGCAGCTGCCCGATGACCACGCCCTTGACGGCGCGGATCACGCCGAGGCGGATGCCGGCCAGGATCTCGGGCAGCGCCGCCCAGAGATAGATCCGGCTGAAGGCCTGCCAGCGATTGGCGCCGAAGCTGCGCGCCATCTCGACCAGCGAGGGCGAAATCGCGCGGATGCCGGCGCGCGTATTGAGAACGATGATCCACATCGAGAAGAGCACGACGGTGAGCACGATCGTCGTCTGGCCGAGACCGAACAGCACCATGATCACCGGCACCAGCGCGCTGAGCGGCGCGGAGAGGAAGAGGTTCACCCAGGGCAGCAGAAGCCGGTCGGCAATCACCGAGCGGCCCATCAGGATGCCGAGCGGGACGCCGACGGAAATCGCAATCATGTTGCCGAACAGGAAGGCGCGGCCGGTGATCAGCAGCGCCTCGAGGAAGGAGGCTGTCGGGACGATTTCGAAGACGCGCCAGATGATGCGCGACAGCGGCGGCAGGATGAAGCCCGCATCGGTATGGCCGGCGATCTCCCAGACCACGGCCCAGACGAGAAGCGCCGCCATCGTCGGCAGGCGAATACCTGAAATGACCATGGGCCCCACCTAGTCCAAGTAATGCCTGAGCTGCTGCCAGATCGCTTCGACGACATCGAGATAGGCGCTGTCGCGCCTGATCTTCTCGGGGTCGCCGCCACGCTGGATCTGCGGCTCGATGATCGCCGAGACGCGGCTCGGCCGGCGCGAGAGCAGCGCGATCCGGTCCGAGACATAGACCGCCTCCTCGATGCTGTGCGTGACGAAGATGAAGGACTTGCCTTCATTGGCGACGAGTTCGAGCAGCTCCTCCTGGAACTTGCGGCGGGTCTGCTCGTCCACGGCCGAGAACGGCTCGTCCATCAGCACGACCTTGGCATCGACCGCGAGCGCACGCGCCAGGCCGACGCGCTGGCGCATGCCGCCCGAGAGTTCGTGCGGGTATTTCTGCTCAAAGCCCTTGAGACCGACGCGCGCGATATGGCGTTCCGCGATCGCCTCGCGTTCGCTATGGGCGACGCCGCGCAGCTCGAGCCCGAAGGCGACATTGCGGATGACGCTGGCCCAGGGCATCAGCGCAAAATCCTGGAAGACGAAGGCGCGTTCGGGGCCGGGCCCGGTGACCTCGCGGCCATCCACCAGAACCTGGCCGCCGGAGGCCGGGATCAGGCCGGCGATGATCTTCAGCAGCGTGGTCTTGCCGCAGCCCGAGGGGCCGAGCAGCGTCGTCAGGCGCCCTTCCGGAAACTCCAGCGAGATGCCGCTGAGCGCCTCGATGCCGCCGGCATAGGTCTTCGAGACGCTGCGCACTTCGACGATCGGCCGGGCCGCGCGGACGGGAAACGGCGGACGGTCGCTGACGGGCTGCGCCATGATGGCTACATTCGGGTTCATCTGCGCACCTCCGGTCGGAACAGGGTGACTTCGATCCGCTCGAGCAGCTCGATGAACAGGACCGAGAACACGATGATGGCGAGGATGGCCGCGTACATCTTGGGATAGTCGGCGACCGACTGGTTGTAGGAGATCACGTCGCCGATGCCGGTCGGCGTGATCAGCAGTTCGGCGAGGATCACGCCGATGAAGGCGGCGGCGCAGCCGAGCCGGAGCCCCGCGAAGATCATCGGGCTGGCTGCCGGCAGGATGATCAGGCGGATGTTCTGGCTGCGCGTCGCGAGAAAGGAGCTGCCCATTTCCAGCAGCGATTTCGGGGTGTTGCGCACGGCGCCGAGCGTGTTCAGCACGATGACCGGCATCGCCATGATGCAGACGGTCATGACCTTGGCGGTCAGCCCGATGCCATAGGCGAAGGTCAGGATCGGGATGAGCGCGGCGAGCGGCGCCGCCTGGGCGATCACGAAGATCGGCGCGAACAGCCATTCCGAGGGTTC
The DNA here is from genome assembly GCF_000735605.1 of Allobosea sp. LC85. Taxonomy (GTDB): domain Bacteria; phylum Pseudomonadota; class Alphaproteobacteria; order Rhizobiales; family Beijerinckiaceae; genus Allobosea. The sequence goes on along the minus strand of NZ_JPKG01000033.1, from coordinate 146,466 downwards.
GTGCAGGCCCATCAGCACGCCAAGGGCCACGCCGCAGAAGATCGAGGCGGTGAGGCCAATGACGAGCGGGTGGAGCGTGATCAGGAAGGCCTTGAACAGGGTTCCGTCGGCCATGATCGCGCCAAGTCCGCCGAGCGTTTCCAGAAAGGTCGGAAAGGCGGGGCTGAGCGGAATCCGCCCGGCATATTCCCAGAGCGCGAGAACGGCCGCGAAGGACACCAGGCGCAGGACGAGCGGATGGATCAACAGATCGCGCCAGCGCTGGGCCGGAGCCTTGCGAAGAGCCGGCAAAGCAGGAGCAAGTTCGGAAATCTGCAAGGGAGAGTACTCCGCTTGTGCGCATTGCCGGAACGAAGGGGTCCATAGGCTGGAAACTGCTCGCTCCAGCCTATGGATTGGCCTGGGCGGGCCTAGCTGCCCAGGGCCTTGCGCGCCCGCTCCAGCGGCGCGAGATACCAGAAGTCCTCGACCTTCAGCGCGCTGGCCGGCCCCTGCAGCTGGCCTGCCTCGGTGTAGAATTCGAAATCGGCCTTGGCGACCTCGGCGCTGCCGCCGGCCGGCGCATAGACGCCCTCCTTGGTCGCCAGCGTGTAGAACTTGGTGATGCCCTCCAGCACCTCCTTCGGCTGGTCGGCCATCAGCTTGCGCTTGGCCCTCTCCTGCTCGACGATCGCCGGATTGGCCGCCATTTCCTGCCAGAGCCGCAGGAATTCTGTAACGATGACATCGACTTGCTTCTCGTTCTTCTGGATCCAGTCGATCTGCCCGAACAGGGTCTCATCGGAGGCAGGCTCGCTGACGCCGGGCAGGACATGGAAGCGGTCGCCCGCCTTCTCCAGCAGGAGGTCCTTGTTGGCGAGATCGACGATGGTGGCCTTGATCTGGCCCTTCATCATGCCGATGATCCGGTTCTCCGAGCCCGGCACATAGCTGCGCTCGCCGAACTGGATGCCTTCACGTTTCGCGATGATGTTGCCGATCGCCTCCGTTCCGGTGGCGCGGGCGTGGAACGCGATCGGCTGGCCGTTCATGTCCTTCCACGTCTTGTAGGATTTGTCCGCGACCGGGAAGAAGACGAGGCGCGTGCCCTGGAAGAGCACCCGCAGCGGCGCCTTGCTCTTCTGGACCACCGCATAGGGCGTGCCGACGCCAAGATCGGCCTGGCCGTTGATCACGGCCTGGATGGCTAGATCTTCCTTCGCGAAATGCGTCACCTGGTAGTCGACGCCCTTCTCCTTGGCGCGCTCCAGCGCAATGATCATCGAGAGCGTCTCGGTCGACAGCACGTCTCCCAGCGCCACCCGGACTTTAGCTTGCGCCTGCGCGGCGGCGTTTCCCAGCATCAGCGCGGTGCTGACGGCGGCAACGCCGAACAGGACGAATGGCCTTCTCCCCAACAGCTTCATGGTTCGACTCCTCCCCGAATTCTCTTTGCCAGAGTTCTGTTCGCCAGAGTTCTGTTTGGCTTTTTGCGCGACCGTGGTCGCAACCAATTTTATTTTGGGCACTGTCATGTGCTGGATTGTTCCTGTCAAGACTTCGATTTCCGGCCGTTTGATTGAGAATCCTTGCGCAGCGCAGCAATAATTCCAACCAATATCGAAAATGGTTGCAACCGCCCGTGATCCATGGGATCAAGCTCGCATCTCCCGTTACCGGTCGCACATCATGGATCAGAAAGCCCCCGCCCCGCCCGATACCGATTTCTCGGGCGTCCTGACGCAGCTCTATGGCTACATCACCGCGGCGCGGCTGCCGGATGACGGGCGCCTGCCGCCGGAACGGGAACTGGCCGAACTGCTAGGGGTCAAGCGCACCGAACTGCGCAAGGGCCTCGCCGTGCTCGAGCGCGAGGGCCAGCTCTGGCGCCATGTCGGCAAGGGTACTTTCGTCGGACCCAAGCCGCCGCAACTGGTCGATATCGCGGACCTGGCGCAGCGCAGCAACCCGATTCAGGTGATGAAGGCGCGGATCGGCCTCGAGCCCGAGCTTGCGCGCCTCGCGGCGATCAATGCGACCGCGGCCGAGATCGCGACGCTGGCCGAACTGAACGCCTCCTGCCGCGCTGCGACGACCTGGCGCGAATACGAGGCCTATGACGCGCGCTTTCACCACCAGATCGCCGAGGCCGCGCATAATCCGATCCTGATCGCGCTGCTCGAAACGCTGAACGCGGTCCGCCGCGCCGTCACCTGGGGGCGCCCGCGACCGAGCCACGCGAGCCCGCCTGCCGATCACCACAGCTTCGAGGACCATGACCGGATCGTCGACGCGATCGCGCATCGCGAGCCTGCGGGCGCTGCCGACGCGATGCGCCGCCATCTCCAGAACGTCGAGGACCGGCTGATCGGCCGCTCGCCATGAGGCGCGGCAAGCCCTCGACCGGCATGGACGAGGAATCCGCGCATCAGGCTGGCGCGCCGGCCCTGGCGTCAACGGCGCGATGATCTCGAAGGCGCCAGTCCCGACACCAAGCCGTGCCGTTGCGGATCTCCGCATCCCGGAGCTATTCTGTCGGCGCATTGCAGCAACCGCTTGAGTGAGCCAAAGGCATCGATGTCGGGTTTCTGGTTCTGGTTTTACCTGGCGCAGGGGTTGCTTGCTGCCGCGACCCTGGCTTGCTTCTTCGTTCAACTTTTTCGGGGGCGGATCAGCCTGAAATCGCTGCGAAGCGGGTGGTGGCAGGTTTAGTTTCGTTCCCAGCGCTTGGTTGGTGGCAGCTAGGATTGCGACGCGCGCAGCCCAGGCAACGTACGCGCTGTCCGTGCGCCGCTAGACGCAGGGCATCCGCGTCAGGCTTTTCACCCTCAGGCGTCGCTCGCTGCCGGGAGGGGTTCCATCAATTCGATGCGGTTCCCGAACGGGTCATCGACATAGATGCGGTCATACCCGTCCAGTGGTTGGTCCTCTGCGACGCCGTAGCCGCGCGCCTTCAGATTGGCGACCAGCGCTTCGAGACCGCTCACGATGAAGGCTGGGTGCGCTTTGCGGGCCGGCTTGAAATCGGCGTCCACTCCCAAGTGGACCTTCAATGCTCCCTGCTCGAACCAGCATCCGCCCCTGCTGGCGAGATGAAGGGGCTTGGCGACTTCATTGATGCCGAGAACGTCTTCATAAAAGGCGCGCGCCTCACGTTCGCCGCCGGCTGGCATGGCGAGTTGCACGTGATCGAGGCGCGTAACGGTCATTGTCGCAGTTTAGTTTCAGCCGAGGCCGGAATCCACCCACTGCACCACCACTTCGGCAAGCAGATGCCGTAGGGGGGAAGTCCACCCCATCGCCCCGTTGCTTCCGTTCGCGCTGGGGAGCGGCCCTGACCCGTTGTTACTGTGCCCCCAGCCCGTTCAATGCGGTGGCGAGATCGCCATAGCTGCAGACGATGCGATCCGCGCCGGCCATCGCCAAGCGATCACCGTGATTGCCGGCGCAGTGGGCGCCAGCGGTGAAACCGATGACCTGCATGCCGGCGGCCTTGCCGGCCATGACGCCATTGACGCTGTCCTCGACGACCACGCAGTCACCGGGCTGCACGCCCATCACTGCGGCGGCATGGAGAAAGAGGTCGGGTGCGGGTTTCCCGTTCAAAACCATGTCCGAGGAGAAGATATGCGGATCGAACAGGCCGATCAGGCCGGTCTCCTGCAGTTTCCAGCGCAGTCGCACGGAGGGCGTGCTCGAGGCGACGCAGCGGAGCGCGGTGAGGCCGCCAATGGTGTGCCGGGCGCCCGGGAGGGCCGCCAGATGGATTTCCAGTTGCGCGGTCGAATGGTCGTCCAGCCGCGCGAAGAAGTTGGGCGGGAGGGGAGCGCTGCGCTTTTCCGCGATGATCGACTGGAGCCTTGCCTGCCACATCGGCGGGGACAGCCCCATGAATGTATCCGTGTAGACATCGCGTTCGAGGATGACGCCGGCCGAGGCCAGGAACGCGAGTTCGGCCGCAAGATAGATCTCCTCGCTGTTCACCAGCACGCCGTCACAATCGAAGATGATGAGCGTCATCGCGGGGCGTCCGGTTTCAAGCGATCTCCTCGCTAAAGCATTGGACAAAAAATGGATTGCGGTTTTCGGGACACAAAATATTAGATCAGAAGACCGGATACGATACCGATCCGCTGATCTACAATTGCCTGTTTCCTCTGCCAGCTTTCACGACGTAGCTCTGCAGGTTCTTGCATGCGTTCGCGAACATTGAGCTGAAGTACATTCGCGACAGGGGGCCACCCATGGCCACCAGGAGGCGTGGTTCAAGTCCCACGCTGTAGGTGAACCGCGTCTTGCCGGGAACGATCTCCTCCAGAAGGTAATCCTCGGCCAGCGCGTGGGCCAGGGGCACGGATTGCCCAGTCACGTAGAACGAGCAACGGCGGTTCTGCTCCCATCGGAAGAAGTGCTCGTCGAGATTAACCGCCGAGAGAGAGACCGTCCGGGTGGTTCCAACCCCGTATGGCTTGGTGCTGGTCCACACTACTTTGTGGATCGCCCGAAACCATTCAGGCCAGGCTTCTCCGTCCTCGAAAATCGCAAAGACGTTTGCAGGCGAAGCATCCAATTCCACCACGTTCCTGAAGCGCATGGGCGCCGTGTCGAAGAACGAGGCATCCACCGGACGACCGGCAAAGCGCATGGCAAAAACCTCCAGGGTCACGGCTGTTCGGATCAGCCCCCCACTCGTGCCCCAATGATCAGGCGGCTGGCAAGGCTCTTCGACCCAACACAGCCGCAGCCCCTGGGGCAGGTTCCCTTGCCCCAGCGGCCCCGCGATCACCCTTTGGACCCTGCATCAGCGCTGGCCAGCAAGCCGCCTGGTCATCATCATTGAGGCCGAAGGCCATGGCGGGCCGCAAGGCTTCGAGCAGATGCGCCTCGCGCTCGATGCATTCGCGCGGAGATGACGGAGAGAGCGCTGCCATATCCACCTGTCCTGTGGAGCCCGGAAGCCAGGGTATACGGCCCCACGCGCTCCTATTGGACATGCGTCGCGTTCAGCCCGGGCCAATTGCGGTCGGCTCTGGCGATGAACCTCGCCTGATCGCCGAGCCAGGTCTTCCGGACACCGAGATCGTAGTTCAGGTAGAGCCGGCCATCGACGATCGACCAGGCCTCCGGCTCGATCTTCACGAGGTAGCCGCGCGAGGTGCCATAGGCGCAGAAGCCGCCATAGGCCGGCAGGTAGCGCGCCGGATCGGCTTCGAACAGCGCCTTGTGCTCGGCGCTGGCGAAGCGCCAGGTGGCGCCGCGAAGGACGACGGAAAATTCCGGCTTGCCCAGCGTGGGGCCGCCGTCGCGGAAATAGGCGACGGGGTCGTAGCCGCGGATCGCGATCCCGTCCGACGAGCCCAGCGTGTTGACGGGGCGGGGCATCTCGGCCCGGGCGCCGGGTGCGGCGAGCGCCGCGCCGGCGAACAGGATGAAGCTGCGCCGGTCGAGCATGGCGTTTCTCCCTTCACTGTCGATGTTCAGGACGAGCGCGCTTCCGGCACCGCCGGCGACCAGATCGTCATGGACCGCACCCGCGCTGCGGGCCGATGGCATCGTTTCGTGGCGCATCGCGTCGCTCCGCCGCAGCCGCCCCAGGCGGCTTTCGGGGAAAGATCGCGCGGCGGGGAGGTTTGGTTACATCCTCACGCAGACGTGAGCCTGGCTGAGACGGACCTGGGCCGCCAGGCCCGCGCCCGCCCCTCGCACGACCCTGAGTTGCAATACTGACCAATATTGCATCGAAATCATTGTGCCGGCTGCACATTTTCATAGAATGATGGGAATGTCGGACCAGCCTCGCACTCCCGATGATCTTTTCCTGAAGCGCCTGGATGCACTCTACTGCACCGATCCGAACGGTCGCCTTGTCTGCACCAATGAATGGGACTGGCGGCCGGCCCCTCGATTCCATCTGATGCGAACGGCGCAGGGTCCGATCTTTCGCTGCCGGACAGATGTGCCGGAGGAGGTCGTGTCCCGCCTTGGCGAGTTATGCCGCACCGAACCGCTGGACCGGGCCTTTGAGAAGCAGCCGGTCCACCGCGACCGCTATCTCGAGATCCTGGCCGAGCACGCAGCCGTCGAAAAGCTCTGGTCCGGCCCCTCCTATCGGGCGGTCCGGGATCCCTTCCCCGCCGCGACGGCGACCCTCGTCACCCCTGAGAACGCCGCTCTGCTGCAGGACGGATTTGAGGATTGGCTCCCCGACATCCCGCATCGGCAGCCCTTTCTCGCCGTGGTGAAGGAAGGCCGCGCCGTATCGATCTGTGCAAGCGTTCGCATCACGGCAGCGGTGCATTGCGCGGGGGTGGAGACCCATGCCGATCATCGCCGAAGCGGTCATGCCGCGCAGGCGGTCGCCGCCTGGGCACGAGCCGTCCGTTCGCTGGGCGCGGCGCCATTCTACAGCACGTCATGGGACAATATCGCCTCTCAAGGCGTCGCCCGCCGTCTCGACATGGAACTGGCGGGCGTGGATTTTCACGTCACGTGACCGGTCGGCGGAGGCTGCGAATGACGGGCTGCGCCGCCCGATTTTGTCGTGTCCGCTTATGGCCGGCTCAGCGCGCTGCCGGACCGGCTCCTCCCTCCCCGCCAAGCTCGACCCAGTAGCCCGGCTGGTAGGGCAGCGGCAGGAAGCGCTCATGCAGCTCCCGCAGCGTCGCCTCGGGATCGAGATCGGCGAACAGCTCCGGATGGAGCCAGCGGGCGATCCTCTGGATCGCCACGAACTGATAGGGGTTGTTGTAGAACTGATGCCAGATCGCGTGGACGCGGCCGCTCGTCACCGCAGCCGTATGAGCGAAGGCCGGGCGTTTCGCGAGATTGGCGAGCTTCCGCTTCGCCTCCGTGAGATCCGCGCCCGGTCCGAGCCCGACCCAGGCCCCGCCCGGCGCCAGCGCCCCCCAGTTGCCGCCGGTCGCGATCACCACATCGGGGTTCATGGCGATGATCGTCTCGGGGTTTGCCGTGCCGAAGGTTCCGGGCAGGACGAGGCTGCCGAGGTTCCGTCCGCCGGCGATCTCGACCATCCTGCCGAAATTCTCCGGCCCGAAGGTCATGCAGCAATCGTCGGAATAGCCCGGAATCCGGTCGACCATGACAAGCGGCCGCTTGAGATCGGCCAGCCCGGCCAGCCGATCGGTGACGCGCGCGATCTCGCGGGCGCGAAATGCGATGAGCTCCTCGGCGACCTCCGACCGGCCGAACAGGCGGCCCATCAGCCGCAGCGACGGTTCCGTGTTCACGAAGGGTGCGTGGCGGAAATCGACATAAACCACGGGAATGCCGACGGAAGCGAGCTTTTCGACGAGCTTCGTCTCCGCGCTTGCGATCTCGGCTTCGACATTGAGGAACAGCACATCCGGCTTCAGGGCGATCACCGTCTCGATATCGAGATTGCCCTCGCTCATGGCCCCGAGCGCCGGCAGCGCCGCGATAGCGGGATAGCGCCCGACATAGCCGCGGTAGCTGTCCGGATCGGCCTTTTGCAGATCGTCGCGCCAGCCGACGATCCGGCGGAACGGCGCGTCCCGGTCGAGCGCGGCGATGGCGTGGATCTGCCGCCCCTCGCCGAGGATCACGCGCTGGACCGGAACCGTCACCGTGACGACGCGCCCGAGCACATCGGTCACGGCGACCGACTCGGCCCATGCCGGTGCGCCCCCGGTGATCACCAGGAGCGCCAGGACGAGGCGGCACAGGAGCGCCGCGAGCGCCCGCCCGCATGCGTCGATGCTGGGGCGCCGATGGCTTCCGCCGCGAGCGCTCATCACAGATCGACCGACATCGAGAGCCGGAAGGTGCGCGGCGCGCCCGCATAGAACGTCCCGAACGAGGCGACGCTCGACCAGTACTTGGCATCGGCGACGTTCTGGACGGTGGCGCGGAAGGTTGTCTTGCGCCCGGCGATCTCGGTTGCATAGCGCGCGCCGAGATCGACCCGCGTCCAGTCGGGCAGCGACTGGCTGTTGGCGGTGTTGATGAACTGCTTGCCGGTGTGGATCAGCGCGCCCGTCAGGGTCAGCCCTCTCACCCAGGGCAGATCCCATTCGGCGCCGAGATTGAGCTGCATCGAGGGAACGCCGATCGGCCGGTTGCCGAGATTGGCCGCGACCGCCGTCTTCGTCAGTTCGCCGTCCAGCAGCGTCGCACCGCCAAGCAGTCGCAGTTCGGGGGTGAGTTCCCCGTAGAGGTTGAGCTCGAGGCCGCGCACGCGCTGCTCCCCGCTCACGGTAAAGGCTCCGCTGCTGCTCAGCTCGGCACTCGGCTTGCTGATCTGGAACGCGCTGATGCCGGCGCCGAACGTGCCGAACTGCGCCTTCACGCCGGCCTCGTACTGCTTTGCGCGATAGGGCGCGAAGGCCTCGCCGGCATTGGTCGCATTGGTCGGCGCGACATCGCCGCGGCTCAGCCCCTCGATATAGTTCGCGTAGAGCGAGACATTGTTCAGCGGACGCAACACGAGGCCGACCACCGGCGTCGTCGCCTGCTCGTCATAGGACGAGGTCACGGCGCCGGTCGTGGTCGAGTAATTATTCGTCTCCACCGATTGACGGCGCACCCCCAGCGTCAGCAGGACACGCTCGTCCAGGATGGACAGCGTATCGGCCAGCGCGACGCTGGTGAGGTCGCTGTCCGAGGTTCGCGCACGGGGGACGCGGGTCGCAAATTGCGGCTCAGTCAAGACGGGGGCGTAGATGTTCGAGCTCACGGCCCGGCCGGCGGTCAGCGCCCGCTCGATCTCGTCGTGATAATAAGACGCCTGGAAGGTCAGCTCATGCTTGACGAAGCCCGTCTCGAAGCGGGCCCGGACGCCGCCGTCATAGATCTGCCGGCCGATCGCCAGATCGAGATATTGCGGGGTGTAGGTGACATCGCCTCGGCCGTTCAGGATCGTCGGCAGCGGCCCGTTGCCGAAGAACCGGTCGACATGGGATTGGGAGCCCCCGACATTGCCGAATAATGTCACATTATCAGTGAGATCGTATTCATTCTTCAACAAGACCGAACCATCGTCGATCCGCGAATGCTCCCAGGGCTGGATCACGTTGCGACGTCCGCTCGGGGCCGCCGGCACCGGAACGCCGGGGCTGGCCAGGAAGGGCCGCGTCGGCGCGTCCCAGTAATCGCGCTGGGCCAGAACATAGAGCCAGCTGCGGAAGCGCTCGCCCTGGTAGTCGAGCGCGAGCGAGCCGATGCCCGTGCCGTTATACTGCCGGTCGACGGCGGTATCGCCGCCGCGCAGGCTGCCATTGACCCGGACACCGAACTCGCGGCCGGCGCCGTAGCGCCTTGCGACGTCGAACGTGGCGCCGCCATAGGCTTTTGACGCGAGCTCCGCGCCGATCCGGGTGAGATCGCCCTCCGCCCGCTTCGGCACCACGTTGATGAGGCCGCCGATGCCGCCGTTCGGGGCGATGCCGCCGAGCGCCGCCGCGGGGCCCCTCAGGACCTCGATCCGCTCGGCATAGTCGGTGAAGACGCGATAGTTCGGGGCGACGCCGAAGACGCCATCGAAGGCGAACTCGCCATTATTGCCTTCCGAGATCGGAAAGCCGCGGATGTTGAACGAATCCACGATTCCGCCCGAGGGGTGCGAACTGCGCACCGAGGGATCGAGGATCAGCGCCTCGGCGACCGTCGCCGCCTGCAGGTTCCGGATCAGGGCTGCCGTGTAGCTCGTCATGTTGAACGGGGATTTCAGGATCTCGGTATTGCCGAGCAGGCCGAGCCTGCCGCCCTGCGCCACTTGGCCACCGGCAAAGGGAGGCGGGACTTCGCCCTTCGTCCCCTGCCCCTCGACGACGATCTCGTCGAGCTGCACGCGTGTCGGCGCCGCGCCCTGAGCCAGGGCGCCGGTTGCTTCCAGGCCGACCATCCCCACGCCCAGCAGCGCCGGGATCACGCAGTTCATCATTCGATCGTTTCGAAGCTTCATCACGCCCTCATGAAAAATCAGAACATGCAACGCCGATTAATAGCGGCGCAGATCATGAGGCCTCGTATCGATCAATCCATTTCTCTGGTCAATAACGCGAAACATAGATGCAAATATACATTTCGAATATCATTGAGAATATATATAATTACTTTCGACTAATTCAAATATGACTTCAATTCGCAAAAATAAATCAGACAAAACAACAACTTAACGCGAGCCAATCTCAGCCTGAAACGGATCATGCGCTCCGGCACGGACCCGCAGGTCGCGGCCGAACGGCACCCACACCGGATTCCCCGGGCCAGTCGATTTCAATTTTTGCAATCGGCCCGGACAAAATCAGAGGCAGCCCCGCGGATCGGGTGGGCGGGCGCGCCGTCAGGCGGCGTAGAGGCGAACGAGGTCGCGCGCGGACGAGATTTCGTCGCAGATCCATTCATCGACCAGCTTGACCTCGCGCCGGCGCCGCATGTCGGGCGGGCGGACGAGGTAATAGGAGGCGCCGGTCGGCACCGCCTTGCGCAGCGGCACGACAAGCCTGCCGGCCTGAATCGCCTCATGGGCCAGCACGACATCGGTCATGGCGACCCCGAGCCCGGCTTCGGCGGCGCTGAGCGCCATGTCGAGGGCATCGAAATCGAGGCCGCTGCGCGGATCGAGGCTCGCGCCTGATTTCTCCGTCCAGGTCGCCCAGTCCTGCCGATCGGGCAAGGGGTGGAGCAGCGTCGCCTGGGCCAGGTCGGTCTCGCTGGCCTGCCGCCCGGCGAGATAGCCCGGCGCGCAGACCGGGAGAATCCATTCGGCGTAGAGTTCGGTCGTGTAGTCGCGCGGCCAGTTGCCGACGCCATAGCGGATGCCGAGATCGGCATCGGTGTCGTTCAGCGTCATGTCGTTCAGGCGCGTCTGGACATTCACCTTGATCAGCGGGTGCCGCTCCTGGAACGAGCGCAGCCGCGGCAGCAGCCAGCGCAGCGCGAAGGTCGGCAGCACCTTGATCGTCACCGCCTCGCGGTCGTTCTGGAACGGGTTCACCGCGTTGGCGATATGGTCGAACGCCTCCTTGACGCTGACCGCGAGCCGCTGGCCGGCATCGGTGATCTCCAGGCCGTTGTGATTGCGCTGGAAGAGCTGGGCGCCAAGCTGCTCCTCCAGGATGCGGACCTGGCGGCTGACCGCGCTCTCGCTGACATGCAGGGCGAGCGCGGCCTTCTTGATGCTGAGCTCGGCCGCCACGATCTCGAAGCAGCGCAGCGCATTCAATGAGGGGAGCCTGCGGGTCAAGACGACCTCCTGCCTTGTTCGTGTCGCGCAGCCGGCCGCTGCCGGCCGCGCCAGAGGGCGTCACCACGCCCGGGCGATGTCTTCAGCTGATCTCCATGCGCGGGTCGAGGGCATCCCTCAGGCCATCACCAACGAAATTGAAGCTGGTGACCGCGAGTGTAATGGCGAGACCCGGCATGATGGCAAGCCAGGGCGCGCTCGACAGGTAGATCTGGGCATTGTTGAGCATGTTGCCCCAGCTCGCGCTCGGCGGCTGGATGCCGTAGCCGAGAAAGCTGACATAGGATTCGAGCAGGATCGCCTTGGCGACATTGAGCGTGGCGGCGACGACGATCGACGCCACCGCATTGGGCAGGAGGTTGCGCCACATGATCCGCAGGCTCGACGCCCCCATCGCCCTGGCCGCGACCGCGTAATCCTGGTCGCGCAGCGCCCTGATCTGCGCCTCGACGATGCGTGCGACATTCATCCAGGACGTCGCCGCGATCAGCAGCGTCATCGAGAGCAGGCCGGGCTTGACCAGCGCGGCCAGCGCCAGGAGCAGGAAGATCGTCGGAAAGCACAGGATCGCATCGACGAAGCGCATCAAGAGCGAGCCGAGGATGCCGCCATAATAGCCCGCGATCATCCCGACCCCGGTCCCGGCCGCGATCGCGATCGCCATGGCGGTGAAGCCGATCGCGAGCGAGATCCGCCCGCCCATCATCAGCCGGGCGAGGATATCGCGGCCGAGCTCGTCGGTGCCGAGAACATGGGCGCCCGAGAGCGGCGGCGCAAAGCGATGCAGCACGTCGATATGGGTGTCGTCGAAGGGCAGGAGATAGGGCCCGAGAAAGGAGCCCAGCACCAGGATCGCGATGGTGGCTGCCCCCGCCATCGCCAGCTTGTGGCGCCTGAAGCGGGTCCAGGCGCTCTTGTGCTCGCTTCCCGCGCGGGTGTCGGCCAAGTCGATCAGGCTTGCTGCGTCGGTCATGGCTCACCCCATCCGGATGCGCGGATCAGCCACCGCGTAGAGCATGTCGGCCAGCAGCGACCCGAGCAGGACCATCACGGCCGAGAACATCAGGATGCCCATGACCACGGGATAGTCGCGGTATTCCACGGAATCGAGGAAGAGCCGCCCCATTCCCGGCCAGGTGAAGACCGTCTCGGTCACCAGGGCGCCGCCGAGCAGCGTCGGGAATTGCAGGCCCGCAAGGGTGATGAGCGGAAGCAGGGCATTGCGCATCGCATGGCCGCGCAGCACCGCCCGCTCCGGCAGCCCTTTGGCGCGCGCGGTCCGGATATAGCCCTGGCCGATCACGTCGAGCATGGCCGAGCGCATGAACCTGGCCCAGATCGCGGTCTCGACCAGCGCCAGGACGAGCGCCGGCGCGATGAGATGATGCGCGACATCGAGAAAGGAGCCGTCGCCGATGGTCTGCCGATTGCCGGCCGGCAGCCAGCCGAGCTGGACCGAGAACAGGTAGATCGCGATCAGCCCGAACCAGAAGGTCGGGATCGAGAGGGCCACCATCGCGCCCACCGTCGCCACCATGTCGAAGATGGAATAGCGCCGGATCGCGCCCAGGATGCCGATCCAGCAGCCGAGTGCTATGGCGATCAGCGTCGAGACCGCCATCAGCTCGAACGTGGCGCGCAGATGCGAGCCGATGACGCTCCAGACCGGGCTGTTGTCGCGGAAGGAGCGCCCCCAGTCGCCGCTCAGCATGCGCAACAGCCAGTCCCAGTACTGCACCGGCAGGGGCCGATCGAGGCCGAGCTGGCGGGCGATGCGGTCGAGATCCTCCTGCGACATCTGGGCGGATTGGGCGAATTGCGACATCGGCCCGCCCGGCGCCAGATAGAGGATCGCGAAGCCGATCATCGAGACGATGGCCAGCAGGATGAGGGACTGCCAGAGCCGCCTCAGGAGAAAGGGGATCATCTGCGCCCGCTCACGACGCCCAGAACCAGCTGCGCATGTTCCAGCAATTCGACGAGCAATTGATATTGGCGGCAAAGCCCTGCAGCCCGTCCTTGATGCCTTCGGCCATCACGGTCTGATAGATCGGCAGCAGGACGAGATCGTCGCGGATGATCGTCTGGATCTTGCCATAGGTCGCCTTGCGCTGGGTCTGGTCGAACTGGCTCGCGCCCTCGGCCAGCAGCCGGTCGATCTCTGGGTTCTGGTACTGATAGGTGTTCAGGCCGCTGCCGGCCTTGGCCGGGATCGCCTTGCTGCTGAAGCGCGGCGTCACGTCCGGATCGTTGCCGAGCATGAAGTTGGACCCGACCATCACGGATTCGAATTTCGACTTCTGCCAGAATTCGCCCCAGATCACCGCGCCCGGCATGTTGTTGATGCGCAGGCCGACGCCGATCGCCCGCCAATCCTGCATCAAGAGCTGCTGCGACTGCTCGCGGCCGGGATTGCCGACCGTGGTCGAGTTGGCGAATTCGAGACGCACGCCGTTCTTCTGGCGGATGCCGTCGGAGCCGCGGGCCCAGCCGGCGGCATCGAGCAGCGCATTGGCCTTGGCCGGGTCATGGCGTTGCGCCGGCAGGCTTGAATCATAGGCCCAGGATTGCTGCGGCAGGAAGGACTCGGTCGGCACCGGAAGGCCGTAATACAGGGCCTCGATCCGCGCCTGCTTGTTCATGCCGAGATAGAGCGCCTCCCGGACCGCCTTGTCGGCGAAGGGCGCGAATTCGAGGTTCAGCGCGATATGCTCGATGAAGGCGGTCGGCGAGAGCGAGAGCTTGCGGCCGCGCAAGCCCTGCGCCTCCCTTACGAAATGGGCGGAGATACCGCCGAGCCCGAGATAGTCGATCTGCCCGGTCCGGAACTGCGTGTAGAGCATCGTCAGGTCGGGGATGTATTTGAAGACGACCCGCTCGAGATAGGGCCCCTCGCCGTGATGGGCCGGGTTGGCCTGGAGCAGCAGGTGGTCGCCCGCGACGCGCTCGCCCCAGCGGAAGGCGCCGGTGCCGACGGGTGCGCTGTTGAACGGCGCCGTGTTCGGATCCTGCGCCTTTTCCAGGATGTGCCTGGGAACGATGAAGGTCAGCGCCAGGATCGAGAGATAGGGCGAATAGGCGCTTTCCATGCGCCAGTGGATCTCGTCGGGGGCAACGACGACGATATCCCTGACGAGGCTGTGGCCGACGCGGTTGCGGACCCTGAAGCCAGGCGTATTGATCAGGTCGAGCGTGTATTTGACGTCCTCGGCCGTGAACGGCGTGCCGTCATGCCATTTCACGTCCCGGCGCAGCTTGATCTTCCAGACCAGCCCATCGGCGGAAAGCCCGCCATTCCCGACGCTCGGAACCTCGCTCGCGAGATCGGCGACGAGCCTGCCCTGCGGATCGATCGACCAGAGCGGGTTGAAGAGCTGCCACCAGACGCCCTGGTCGACCTCGCTGCCCGGCATCAGCGGATTGAACACGGTCGGTTCCTGCGAGATCCCCGCGATCACCTGGCCACGCGGCTTTTGCGGCGGAACCAATGGGCGCGCCTGCGCATGCGCCGCCCCAAAACCGCCGAGCAGCGAGGCTGCTCCGGCGCCGAGGCCAAGGCCCAGAAGTTCCCGGCGGCTGGCGCCGCTGCCTGCCTTGCTATCGATCATCGCTTCAATCCCCTTTTATCGCCACGGGCTGTGTTCAGCCTCGAATGATCGTCGGCCCTGGCTTCAGGCCGCTAGCTGCAGCCCATCCCGCATCGGTGAAAGATCCGCTGCAGTGACGCCGAGCTCGGAAAGGTTCGCCGGAAGGCTGCTGCCGGCCATGATCGCGGCGATCGCCTGCCCCATGGCCGGAGAGGTCAGGATGCCGCAGCCGCCCTGCCCCGCCAGCCAGTAGAAGCCCGGCGCGTCCGGCCGCGTGCCGGCCACGGGATTCTTGTCGGCGACGAAGCTGCGCAGGCCGGCCCATTGGCTGAGCGGCCGGCCGACCCGCAGAAGCGTATCCTGCTCGATATTCTCGATCGCCTGCGCGACATCCATGTCGTCGGGATAGACATCGCCCGGCTCGGTCGGCACCGCGTCAGCCAGGCTTCCCATCAGGCAGCCGGTTTCCGGCTTCACATACCAGCCGTAGCCGACATTGCTGACATGCGGCCAGTCGCGCGTATCGAAGCCGGGCTGCAGCGCAAAGGTGAAGGCGGTCCGCCGGTGCGGCACCACGCCGAGGGAGCCAAGGCCGGCGAGACGGGTGACCTCGTCGACCCAGGCGCCGGCAGCATTGAGCAGCAGCGGGGCGCGCAGCTCGCGGTCGCCCAGGCGCACGCTCCAGAACTCGCCCTCCCGGCGGATCGACTGGACATCGGCCCTGGTCAGGAGCGAGGCACTATTGCCCTTCGCGCCACGCAGATAGCCCTGCAGCAAGGCATTGACGTCGATATCCATCGCGTCCGGCTCATAGACGCCGGCATCGACCTTGTCGGCGACCAGAGCCGGGAAATGCGCGAGCGCGGCGCGGCCGCCGAGATACTCGGCACGGGCGCCGACGGAGTGGAGATTGTCGCGCAGGCGGATGAGCGCCGCCTCCTGGCCCGCCTTCGCAACCGTCAGACAGCCGCGCGGCGTCATGATCGGGTGATCGGTGAAGCCGTCGGGCGGCGCCTCCAGGAAGGCGCGGCTCGCCTGCGCCATCTTCCGCATCGTCGCGGCGCTGATGCCGACGGTGAACTGAGCCGCGGTGCGGCCGGAGCTGTGATAGCTGAAATGCTCCTCACGCTCGATCAGGGCGACCGAGCCATGGCCTGAGAGGAAATAGGCGGCCGAAGCGCCCGCAATCCCGCCGCCGATGATGATGACGTCAACCTGCATCGGCCGAACGCTTCCCTGCACTGCCTCGCAACCGCCGACCGGTTGCGCTGATCTGAAGGAGGGCACCGGGACGGGCGCCTTGTCGATTTCAATAATTGGAAGTCGAGGGCTGAAAAACTGCGACCAGCCTGGCCCGTATTGCTGGCGCGAATTCCTGGGCCGAATGTCTGGGCGCAATTCCTGGCCCTCCGCCTCCAATAATTGAAATCGACAAGGCGCCCGTCGCTGCGCTCCCTCATGGCGCAAGGCAACGTCATGCGAAAGCGATCATGAGCGACACCAGACCATCAGCGGGCGGCCGGCGCCTGATTTCCTCGGGCAGCGAATTCGAAGAGACCTATAGCTACAGCCGGGCCGTGGTCGTCGGCCCCCATGTCATGCTGTCGGGTACGACGGGCTATAACTATGCCTCGAGCACGCTGGCGAAGGGGGCGCGCGAACAGACCCTGCAGCTCTTCCGCAATGCCTCGGCCGCCTTCTCCCAGGCCGGCGCGACGCTCGCCGATGTCGTGCGGGTGCGGATGTATCTGTCGCAGGCGGCGCATCACGAAGAGATCATGGCCGTCTTCGCCGAGACTTTCCGGGGTGTGAACCCGGCCTGCACGACGGTCGAGGCCGGGCTGTTCGATCCGGAAATCCTCGTCGAGATGGACATGGATGCCATCCTCGATGTCCGCGCTTAGCCTGTTCCCGCACGCCCCCGACGATGTCGTCGCGCAGCTCGGCGCCGAGCCGGTCGCCCTGCCGCGCCAGGCCGATGTCGTCGTCATCGGCGGCGGCATCATGGGGGCGGCATCGGCCTATTATCTCGCCGGTGCCGGGCTCGACACCATCCTGATCGAGCGCGACAAAGTCTCGTCCCAGCAATCCGGCCGCAACTGGGGCTTCGTGCGGACGCAATATCGCGACCCGCTCGAATTGCCGCTGGCGCTCGAGGCGCTCTCGATTTGGCCCTCGCTGGAACAGGAGCTCGGCCAGCCGATCGGCTGGCGCCGGACCGGCTGCATCTTCGTGGCCGAGACCGACGCGGAGCTGCAGAGCTTCGCGCATTGGCACCAGGTCACGCGCGACATCGCCGTCGATGCCCGGATGCTGTCTCGCCCTGAGCTGGCAAGCCTGATGCCGGCGCTGCGCGGCCAGGCGCCCGGCGCGCTGCACACCCCCTCGGACGGCCAGGCCGAGCCCGCGCTCGCAACCACGGCCTTCGCCCGGGCGGCGATGCGGCGCGGCGTCCGCGTGCTCGACGATTGCGGGGCGCTCGCCATCGAGGTCGCCGGCGGCCGCGTCAGCGGCGTCGTCACCGAACATGGGCTGATCCGCTGCGGCACCGTGGTCTGCGCCGCCGGCCTGCAAAGCCACCGCCTGCTCGCGCCGCTCGGTCTCGTCCTGCCGCAGCAGGGCGTGCGCAGCACGGTCTCGCTCACCGCCCCGCTGCCGGCGCTCAGCGAAGCCTGTTTCTGCGGCTTTGGCATCGGGCTGCGGCAGCGCGCCGACGGCTCCTGCATCATCGCAGCCGATTCAAGCTCCGATATCGATCTCTCGCTCGATTCCTTCCGGGCCTCGCGCTTCTTCCTGCCCGAGCTGCTGCGCTACCGCAGCGGTTTCGCCTTCAGGCTCGGGCGGCCGCTCCTCGATGACCTGCATGAGCGCCTCTCGGTGCCGAAGCGCGAGCGGCCGGTGGCGCGCCGGCGCCCGCGCATCCCGGCCAATGAGGCGCGGGCGGCCAAGACCGGCGAGAGCGTCAGGCAGCTTTTCGAGGGGGCGGACGGCATCGAGATCGTGAAATCCTGGGCCGGCCAGATCGACGTGATGCCGGACGCGCTGCCGGTCCTGGACAGCCCTGCCGAGATCGCCGGGCTGATCGTCGCGACCGGCTTCTCCGGGCACGGCTTTGGCCTCGGCCCGGCCGTCGGGCGCCATGTCGCCAGTTTCGCCAGCGGCGCCGCCCCTGCCGCGATCCTCGCGCCGCTGCGCTTCGACCGTTTCGCGCGCGGCACCTATTCGCGCCCGCACGCCCCCCTTTGAGCCTCATCCGGGATGTCGTCATGAGTTTTGAGAACGCGGCCGATTACCGGGCCATCGCCGGGACGCTGGCGCTACCCGCCGGGGCCTTCATCGACGGCAGGCTGGCCGGCACGGCCGATGGAAAGCTCCTGGACTCCGTCAATCCGGCGACGGACGAGCTGGCGGTGGCGAATGACAGCGATTACGGGCTGCATGCGACGCTCTACACAAGGGACCTCGACCGGGCGCTGTTTATGTCCCGGCGGCTGGCCTGCGGCACGGTTGCGATCAACGGCTTCACCGAAGGCGATCTCAAGACGCCGTTCGGCGGCTATAAGCGCTCGGGCTCGCTCGCACGCGACAAGGGCCTGGAAGCGATGGGGCAGTACCTGCAGACGAAGACGACCTGGATCAGCATCAGCGCGCCGGCACGCCAGGGCTGATGCCTCGGCATATGAGACAGGCCCGATCAGACATTGGATAAGGCGATGAGCATGGACAGCTCCACCCGCGCTCGGATCGAGCGCTTCTATGACGGCACGCTGCTGCCCGACGAGATGGTCGCGACGATGTCGACCGATGGCGGCTGGTTTCCCTCGCGAACCATCGCACGCGCGCCGATGCCGTCCGTGTTGGAGCGATCCGGCCAGGCCTTGCCGCCGCTCGCCATCCAGGACCACGGGACGAGCTTCGACCTCTATGACTATCTCTCGGTCAACCGCGTCGCCGGCCTGATGGTGCTGCGCGATGGCGCGGTAGTCGAGGAGAGCTATTCGCTGGGTATCGGCCCGCAGACGATGTGGAATTCCTGCTCGCTCGCCAAATCGGTCGCAGCGACGCTGGTCGGCATCGCGCTGCGCGAGGGCGCCATCGAGAGCCTCGACGACCCGGTGACGCGCTATGCGCCGCTCGGCGGCGTCTATGCGCAGGTCTCGATCCGGCAGCTGCTGCGCATGGTGTCCGGCATCCGCTGGCGCGAGGCCTATACCGACCCGACCTCCGACCGCAGGCAGCTGCTGGAGATCCAGACGCAGTGGCAGAAAGGCGGCATCGCCCGGCATATGGCCACCCTGCCCGCCGCGACGGCGCCGGGGCAGTCCTGGACCTATAATACCGGCGAGTCCTACCTCGTCAGCGCGGTCATGGAAGGCGCGACCGGCACGAACCTCGCCGACTATCTCTCCACCCGGCTGTGGTCGCGCATGGGCGCGGAAGCCGACGCGACCTGGTGGTCGGAAAGCCCCGACGGAATGACCGTGTCGGGCAGCGGCATGCACGCGACCATGCGCGATTATGCGCGCTTCGGGCAGTTCGTGCTGGATGGCGGGCGGATCGGCGGCGAGACCCTGCTGCCCGAAGGCTGGACCGGCGAAGCGGGCTCGCCCTTCCTGATCGGCGAGACGCTCGTCCCCTATGGCTATATGTGGTGGATCCCCGTCCTCGACGATCCCGCGCTCAAAGGCACCTTCCAGGCCGAGGGCATCTATGGCCAATACATCCACATCAACCCGCACAAGCGCCTGGTCGTCGTGGTGCTGAGCGCACGCTCGAAGCCGAGCTATCGCCAGCGCCTCGAGATCAAAGACGACGCCTTCTTCGCCGCGCTTGCCCGCGCCTTGTGAGGCGGCAGGGGCGCAACGGCCTCGGCTAACTCAGCCGATCGCTTCCCCAGCATGCAACCAGATCACCATACCAACGAGACGCGGGCATCCCGACGGGGATGGCGGCTCAATGGATCACCACCGCTGCAATCAGCGTGAAGGCAGCGGCAAGCGTGATAACAGCGCCCCAGGCGGCGTAGCGCGGCGCCATCCACAGCCCAAGGGCTCGGCAATTGTCCATGCTCGGCCAGATACTTGTCATGGTGGGCTCCATCGATTGTTGCCGGTTCAGACCAATCCGAGGACAGGTTGAGGCCGAGACTGAGGCTGGGACCAGGGCTGACCTTGCGAAAGATAGTCCGGAGGCCAGGATCAGGTTGCCGAACCGGCCGGCTGCTTTCGAAGCCGGTCGAAGGCGCGATCGCATTCGCAGGCGCCAACAGCCGTTGGCGACGTCATCCCAACGGCGTCGGACATGGTGCAATTTCGCACCAAAGGGCTGGCCCTTGCCGTACTCGACTGGAATTGAGCGGAGCCGAGACAGGGTCGGCCTCAAGGCTCGTCTCAGTTCGATCCGAAGCGAGACGGCAGATTCACTGGGCGCTTAAATGGCGGATTAAGCAAGCAGCTGGTCCGCGTCATCTTGGCCAGCCTGGGGGGCGGCTTGCCGACAGGCTGAAGCGCGCACCGTGACGAGATCAGGGCTTCACAGCGGATTGAAGCTCGTCTGTTGATTCCTGTCGCCGCCCTCATCGCGCATATAGGCCTGGATCGCGGTCATCACGGCGCCCAGCGAGGCGTAGGGGCCAAATCGGATCAAGGGGAGCGCCAGCGCACCCAGGTGCTGAGGGCCGATCCAGTAGTCTTCATCCTGTCCGGCGACAATCGTTCCGAAGTTCCGACCGAGCAGGTCCTTCATCTCCCAGACGCTGCGTTCGAGTTGCGTGACGACGATGTCCATGAACGCCTCCGGCCGGTCGGTTGCGAGCTGTGCCGGTAGCGGAGATATGGGGATGACGGTCAGGGCGTATAAGGTCCGCAGCGCCGAATACAGCCGCCGGCGCGGCCCCAGGGCGCCGAAGAGCTGACCCAAATCGCCATCAGATCTTCTTCCTGGTGATGAACGTGAGCCGCCCATAGGCACCGGTCTCGGCGAGGAGCACCTGTAGCGAAGACACTCCCTGCGCCCGGAGAGCAAAGGCGAGGAACGGTGCTGCATCAATCGCCGTCCGGAGCTTCTGAAGCTCGCTTTCGCCGCGTGCTGCGACAATCTGATTGACACGTAGCCGCTCCGCCTTCGGCAATGCCCCGATATCGACCACGATCACGGATCGATTCTTCAAGAGGCCCGAAGAGGTCTCCGGATTGAGCCCGATCTCCCGGTCAGCCGTTGCTTCTCCGGACGGAGCCTGAGCATTGGCGGCGCCGGAAAGCGCCAGAGCGGAAACCGCCGCCACGATCGGGATCATGTGCATCGGGCTTCCTTCCATCCGGTCGCCGATGAGCGCGCCCCTTATGCACGCGTGGGCGCCAGCTTCTGGGCTTCAAGCACGGCCTCGACGCGGTTGCGAGCCCCCAGTTTTTCCATCAGGTTCGACATATAGCCCTTGATCGTCTTCTCGCTCAGCAAGAGAGCATTGGCGATTTCGCGATTTTTCTTTCCGCACAGGAGCAATCTCATAATCTGATCTTCCCGATGGCTGAGCCGGGACCTTGGCGCAGTGCGCTTTTCGCCGGCCGCACGCTGCAAGGCGCCGATCACCTTGATCGCGATCGATGGCGTCAGATAGGTCTCGCCGCGTCGCGCACTGGCGATCGCCTCGAAGAGGTCGTCCACCGGAGTGCCCTTCAGGACATAGGCACAGGCACCAGCATCGAGTGCCTGAAGAGCGTCATCCGCATTGCTCGACGCCGTGAAGACAACGAGTTTCATGTCAGGGACCACCCTGGTGGCCGCAGCCATCGCCGCAAGCACGTCACCGGGCATGCTGAGATCGACAATCATGCAGTCAGGCCGATCGCTCTCGGCAATGGCGAGAATCCGGTCCGCCGAGGATCCCGATGCCACAAGTGCGAAACCACCCCTCCGCTGCAGCAGGGCCGCGATCCCCTCGACCAGAAGCGGGTGATCGTCGAGAATTGCAACTGAAATCATTTTCACGGACAGACCTTCCCAATTGAATATTCAACCCGGCCATGCTCCGTGATTAAAAAAACAACATAAGAATTCATGCCTCCTATAAACGTAAAAATGCCCGAGAGTGAGGCGCTACATACGCAGGATTGTACAGCTATTTCTTGATCTGATTATGATCTTGTTATCCGCATCGGACACACAGACAATCGGCGACACATGCCGCAGCCGACGCCTCTCTCGGGGGCAAGGCGTCCACGGCCGATCGCCATAGCCCACCTCATCACCGGGAGGCTGGCGTTCGAACGCGCCTCGCCAAGGGCCGGGGCCGGTGTAATCTGCAGCCCCCCTGCCGAGGTGCCATGACTTGAACCATCGCCAGCTTGAGACGTTTGCCGCCGTGATGAAGTCCGGCACCGTCTCGCGCGCAGCCGAGCTGCTCGGCATCACGCAGCCGGCGGTCAGCCGCACCATCGCCGAACTGGAGCGCTCGGTCGGTTTCCTGCTGTTCGACCGGGTGCGCAACCGCATCATCCCGACGCCCGAGGCCAGGCTGTTCTATGCGCAGGTCGAAGCCTCGTTTCGCGGCATGGATACGCTGAGAGCAGCCGCGGCACGGATCCGCGACCATGGCTCCGGGCAATTGCGGGTCGGCTCGCTGTCGGCGCTCGGCTCGTCGCTGGTGCCGAAGGCGGTCCGGCGCTTCCGCGAGGGCCATCCCGATATCGGCGTCACCCTGATGGTCCTGCCCTCGCGCGACGTGCGTGACGGCGTCGTCTCCGGCCAGTTCGATATCGGGCTCGCCGCCGACGAGATCGATGTCAGCGGCGTGTTGCACCAGCCCTTCGTCTCGCCGCGCGTGCTTTGCGCCATCCCGCGTGCGCATCCGCTGGCCGAGCGCGAATTGATCACGCCGCATGACCTGCACCGCCTGCCCTTCGTCGCCTATGTGCCGGAGGACCGGACCCGCCAACGGCTCGACCTGGTCTTTCACCAGGCCGAGGTCAGCCCGCATGTCGTGGTCGAGACGATCTATGCCGCGACCGTCTGCGCGCTCGTCGCCGAGGGGGTCGGCATCGGCCTGGTCAGCCCCTATGCGGTCGCAGGGGCCGATATGAACCGGATCGTGCTGAAGCCGTTCGAGCCGGCGGTGCACAGCAAGAGCCTGCTGATCCTGCCGCTCGACCGGCCGAAATCCCAGCTGGTGCGCGATTTCATCGATTGCCTGCTCGCCTCGCGCTAGATCGCCGTGCGTCCGTGCGTCCGTTCGGACGCAGGATGGGCGATCTATCTCTTTGTTCAAGCATCGGATTTTTCCGAAAACCGAATTCCACTTTTCGGTCCGATGTTCTAAGCCCGGTCCCTCAAGACGCGCAGGTATAAGATTTAGGCATCGAGCTATTGCCCCAGCTGAATTGTCGCGAACGGACCCGCCGCTATCGTGGCTCCTGAGCAGGCCTGGCCTGCAGCGATGACCGGGCCACGCAGCAAACAGCAACGGACCGTGGCGCACCGGGCGAAACGACGGGGGATGACCGATGAACCTTTTTTCCCGGCGCCTGGCGCTCGGCGCCACCGCCCTTGGACTGGCTGTGCTCAGCGGCTGGACCGCTGAGGCGCAGCAGCCGGATCTGTCCGGCAAGACCATCACCATCGGCATCCATAACCGCTCGCCCTGGGGCTATCGCGACAAGGACGGCCATGTCGTCGGCTATCACCCCGATCTGGTCCGCGCCGCGCTTGCCCCGCTCGGCGTCAAGGCGATCGAGTTCACCGTTGCCGATTTCGGCGCGCTGATCCCTGGGCTGCTCGCCAACCGCTTCGACATCATCGCGTCGGGCGTCGCCATCACCCCGGCGCGCTGCCAGCAGGTGCTGTTCAGCGAGCCCGATCTTTCGGCCGGTGACGGCCTGCTCGTGCTCAAGGGCAACCCGCTCAAGCTGCACAGCTACGAGGACATCGCGAAGAACCCGAACGTCAAGCTCGGCGGCGGGCGCGGCACGGAGAATGCGAAGAACGCACTGGCCGCCGGGGTTCCGGAAGACCGCCTGCTGCTCTTCCCGAACAACGAGGCGGTGGTCAGCGCCATGCTCGCCGGGCGCGTCGATGCCGCGACGCTGTCGGCGCCGAGCGTCGCCGGGCTGATGGAGGCCGGCGGCATGAACGCGATCGAGCGCGCCCTGCCCTTCAAGGGCTACGTCAAGCCGGGCGGGCAGGAATACATGATGGCGACCGCCGTCGTCTTCGCCCCGAAGGACAAGGCGTTGCAAGGCCTCTACAACGCCCGGCTCGCCAAGCTGAAGACCGACGGCACGATGAAGGCGATCATGGCGAAATACGGCTTCACCGATGCCGAAATGCCGCCGGAGGCCTCGACCGCCGATCTCTGCGCGGCAAAGCCGTGAGCGCCGGCCCGAAGCCGCCGGCCCGATCATGAGTTTCGCAGACGTCCTTGCCGGGATCTACCAGGGTTTTGGCGTCACCGCCTCGGTGACGCTGCTCGGCATGGCCTATGCCGTGCCCTTCGCCTTCATCGCCGGCGTGCTGCAATTCAGCACGCGCGGCTTCGCCCACACCGCCGTCACCGCGGTGATCGAGTTCTGGCGCTCGTCGCCGGTGATCATCCTGCTCTATGCGTTCTATTACACGCTGCCGGGCTTCGGCATCCGGCTCTCGGGGCTCGCGGTCGGCGGGCTGGTGCTCGGCCTCAATATCGGCGGCTATGGCAGCCAGGCGGTGCGCGCCGCGCTGCAGGCGCTCGACCGCGGCCAGGCCGAGGCCGGCCGCTCGCTCGGCTTCCGGCGCTGGCAGATCCTGCTCTTGATCGAGCTGCCGCAGGCGCTGCTGGCGATGATGCCGACCTTCGTCAACCAGTTCATCCAGCTGGTGAAGAGCACGGCCCTGGTTTCGCTGATCACGCTCAGCGACATGACCTTCCGGGCCAAGGAAATCTCGCAGCTCCATTACGACCCGGTGAAGGTCTATACCGGCCTTCTCGTTGCCTATTTCGTGCTCTGCTACCCCGCGACGATCGTCGGGCGCTGGCTCGAGCGCAAGGTCGGCGCCGGGCGGAAACTCGCCCATGACGTTTGATCCCGCCTTCGCCCTCTCGATCGTCCCGCCGATTGCGAGAGCCCTGACCACGACGCTCGCGGTGACGCTGCTGAGCTGCCTGTTCGCCGCGCTGCTCGGCTTCGGGCTGGAAATCACCAGGCGCTCCAGCAAGCCGATGCGCTACGCGATGCGCTTCGTCATCGACTTCATCCGCTCCACGCCGGTGCTGGTGCAGCTCTACTTCCTCTACTACGTGCTGCCGGTCTACGGCATCAAGCTGCCGGCGCTCGTCGTCGGCGTCGCCGCGCTCAGCCTCTACTATTGCGGCTACCTCGCCGAGGTGTTCAAGGCCGGGATCGACGGGATTCCCAGGGGGCAGTTCGAGGCGGCCAAGGCGCTCGGCCTCAACCGGCTGAAGACCGTTCTGCTGGTGATCGCGCCGCAGATGCTGCGCAACATCGCCGCGCCGATGGGCAATTACTTCATCTCCATCTTCAAATCGACGCCCTATCTCGCAGTCATCGCCGTGCCGGAATCCTTCGGCTCGGCCCTCGACATCGCGTCCGACACCTTCCGCTACGGCGAACCGATGGCGGTCGTCGGCGCACTCTTCCTCGCGATCGCCGTCACGCTCTCCTTCCTCATCCGCCGGTTCGAGGCGCATCTCGCGCTCTCGGCCAGGCGCTGAGTTTTGCGCAAGGCGTCGTCGCCCTCCCCTCGCTTCTTTCCGAGACCGATCATGGACCAGGCCTTCCTCGACCAGCTCACGCAGTGGCGCCGCCAGCTGCACGCCCGCCCGGAGCTTTCCGAGCACGAGCATGCAACCGCCGGCTTCGTGCAGGACAAGCTCGCCGAACTCGGCATTCCCTTCGTCGCGGGTGTCGGCGGAACCGGTGTCGTCGCGACGCTGTCCCGGCCGGGCTCGAACCGGACGGTCGGGCTCCGCGCCGATATGGACGCTCTGCCGATCCAGGAGCTGAACACCGCACCTTACGCCTCGCAGACGCAGGGAGCGATGCATGCCTGCGGCCATGACGGCCATACCGTCGCCCTGCTCGGCACGGCTGCGGCGCTGGCGCGCGACGAAAGCTGGAAGGGCCAGGTCCAGTTCATCTTCCAGCCGGCCGAGGAAAACGGTGTGGGCGCCAGGGCGATGATCCAGGACGGCCTGTTCGAGCGCTTTCCGATGGAGCGCGTCTTTGCCTTCCATAACTGGCCGGGGATCGAAGCCGGCACGATTGCGGTGCATGACGGGCCGGTCATGGCGGCCGGCGGGCGCTGGAGCGTCACCCTGCACGGGCTTGCCGGCCATGCTGCGATTCCGCACCAGACCCGCGACCCGATCGTCGCCGCCGGGCACCTGATCGTCGCGCTCCAGACCATCGTCGCGCGCAATGTCGATCCGGTCGATGCCGTCGTGCTCTCGATCGGCCAGATCAGCGGCGGCGTCGTCAGCAACCAGATCCCGGAAAGCGTGACGCTGCTCGGCACCTTGCGGACCTACCGGCCCGAGGTCCGCGAGGCGGTGATCAAGCGGATGGAGAGCATCATCGCTGGCATCTGCGAGGCCTATGGCATGCAGGCCGATGTCGAGATCCTGTCGACCGGCCGGCCGATCATCAACACGCCGGCCGAGGCGGCGCTGTCGGTGCAGGCCGGACAGGCGATCGGTGCGCCGGTCCGGCGCGACGTCCGGCCGAGCACCACCGGCGACGATTTCTCGTTCCTGCTCAAGGAGCGGCCCGGCGCCTATGCCTGGATCGGCAACGGCCCGGCCGGTCCGGAGGGCGAGCTGCACAATGCCCGCTACGACTTCAACGACGCCATCCTGCCGGTCGCCGTCGGCTGGATGAGCGAGGTCGCCAGGCGCGCCCTCACGGATGCCGCATGAGCCATAAGGGCCGAGCATCATCTCATGCCCGCAGCCTGATTGTCGCGCTTTGCCAAGCGCTTACACCTTGTCCCACGAAAGGGATCAGCCATGCACGACCTCACCCGCTGCGTTCACCATCCGGCCGTCAACGAGGAGGGCTATGCCAGCCTCGCCGTGCCGACGCATCGCGCCTCGACCATCGTCTACAAGGACGCCGCGAGCTTCGCGGCCCGCAAATATCGCGGCTTCGACGGCTATACCTACGGGCTGCACGGCACGCCGACGACGCGGACGCTGGAGGCGCAGCTCACCGCGCTGCATGGCGGGGTCCGCACCGTGCTGGTGCCTTCGGGCCAGGCCGCCGTCACCATCGTCATGCTCTCGGTGCTGCTGCCCGGCGACAAGGTGCTGATCCCCGACCATGTCTACCCGCCGGTGCGCAGCTTCTGCGAGGAGTATCTCAAGCCGCGCGGCATCGATTACGGCGTTTATGACCCGCTGATCGGCGCCGGCATCGCCGCGCTGATCGACGACGCGACCAGGCTGGTCTGGGTCGAGTCACCCGGCTCGGGCACCATGGAGGTCCAGGACGTTCCCGCCATCGTCAAGGCGGCCAAGGCCCGGGGCGTGCTCGTCGGCTGCGACAACACCTGGGCGACGCCGCTGATCTTCAAGCCGCTGGCGCATGGCGCCGATTTCGCCTGCGAGGCGCTGACCAAATATGTCGGCGGCCATTCCGACCTGCTGCTCGGCTCCGTCACCGTCTCCGACATGGCGCTGCGCGAGAAGATGAAGGAGACGCTGCGCGCCTTCGGCGTCGGCGTCTCGCCGGATGAATGCCAGCTCGCGCTGCGCGGCATCGAGACCATGGGCCTGCGCCTCGCCCATATCGGCGAGGTCTCCGAGGATTTCGCCCGGCGGCTGACGCATTCGCCGGCGGTCGAGACGGTGCTGCACCCGGCCCTGCCCTCCTGCCCCGGCCATGCCGTCTGGAAGCGCGACATGGGCCGTTCCGCCGGCGTCTTCAGCGTGGTCCTGAAACCCGTCACTGATGCGGAGCTCGAAGCGGCGCTCTCCGCGCTCAAGATCTTCGCCATCGGCGCCTCCTGGGGCGGCACGCGAAGCCTGATCGCGCCGATGGCGATCAAGGGCGACCGCACCGTCAATCCCTGGACGCCGGAGGGCACCGTGCTGCGCATCAGCATCGGCCTCGAGGATCGCGACGACCTCTGGAACGACCTCGACGCGCTGCTCGTCGCGCTCGAACGCAGGCCCGCTGCCAGGGTCGCCTGAGACAGCGGCCCCCAAGGAACTGGCCGCGAACGGGGTTCAGCGCCTCAGTTCCTCGGCCAGCTCTTCGAGACTTGTGACTCTGCGGCCGAACCAATGCCGAACGGTCTCCCTGCTCGTGGACAGGTCGATGCCGTCCGGATCGAGGCCGCTGACGCGCCAATGGCCCGGGCCCTGTCCTGCAAGCGCAACGAGAGCGGCGAGCTCGGCCGCCGAGCCGTTCAGCCGATCGATCTCGTCTCTTGCGCGAGACATCAATTGTTCCGCCCCCGACAGCTCCGTCTTCAAGGCGGCTGCCGTCACCTCATTGGCATTCTGCGCCGGGCCGCCATTGATCTGCAGGGCCTCGACATCGACGCGATAGAGGCAGGCATCGGGCAGATCCAGGTAGAGCTTCGATTTGGGATAGCGGCGGGCATATCTTTCCTTCGCGTCATTCTCGTCGGCGGCCGGGATCAGATGCGCTCGGCCGACCAGCGTCAGGCGCGGGCGCATGAGCGCATCCGGAGCACCTGCCTCGGCGAGAGCGAGCGAGACCCGGTTGTCGGCTTCGATATTCCGGGCGTGAACGGCCAACCTTGCGACGAAGAAGAACGGAGTGCCATCCGGCTCGATCGCCAGGTTGGTCGCCATCGTATAGGGATAGCCACTCCCGGGATCCAGCGTTGCCAGGGCGCCGAGCCGGGCCGTTCTCAGCAAGTTCCGCGCTTCCTGCATGGCCTCGAAGGGGCGGGCGGCAGCCAGGTTGAGCTCTATTCCACGCGGCGTGATCGGGGCCGTCGTCTTCGGCTGCATGTTTCGTCTCGCGTTCGTTGAGCGGGCCGAGATCTACAGACCTGCCCCGCTCGGCCGATACATCCGATCGCGCGAACCGGCCCCGCTTCAAGGCACCTTGCCCAAGTGCCGTTGCACCGTAAGATGGATATCAAGCCTGGCAGATGTGACCCGCCGCTCCGTCGGTGCGGGCGCCCGGCGGAACTCCCCCTTGTCAGACCGTGAAACGGCGTCGAAGCTCGCGACGGCCCACGCGCTCGGCGGTCAAACACCGATCTCACATACCCGCCGCAGCACGTGTCAAAGGAAACAGGCGATGATCAGCATTCTCGGGGTTTCGGGCAGCTTGCGACGCGGCTCGTACAACAGCGCGCTGCTCCGGGCGGCCCAGGCGTTGATGCCTGACGGGGCGGAACTGGTCGAAGGCACCATTGCCGGAATCCCGCTCTACAACGCCGACGACGAGGCCGAGACCGGTATTCCGCCCGCCGTTCGGACGCTCAAGCAGCAACTCGCGCAGGCCAACGGGCTGATCCTGTTCACGCCGGAATACAACAACTCGATCCCCGGCGTGATGAAGAACGCGATCGATTGGCTATCCCGCCCGGCGAGCGACATCGGCCCGCTCTTCGGTGGACGCCCCGTCGCCCTTCTGGGGGCCTCCATGGGTGGCTTTGGCACCGTGCTCGCGCAGGAGGCCTGGCTGCCGGTGCTGCGGACGCTCGGCACCCGACCGTGGTTCGGCGGACGCATGCTGGTCTCGCGCGCGCAGACTGTGTTCAATGAAGCGGGCGAGCTCGGCGATCCCGTCACCCAGGAGCGCTTGCGCGCATTTCTGGCCGGCTTCGCTGCATTCGTGGCTTCACAGGCAGGCTGAAGGCCCCCGGGCAGTGGCGTCGCCCGCGCGGCGCATCGCCGGCGGCAATCCTTGAGCTTACAGGCAGTCCACCCGGGTGATGATCACCCCTGTCCCGTCGATCTCGAATGTGCGCTCGTCGACATAGGTCACGAGGGCGCCGGTATCGAGCGTATACGAAGTGCTGCTCAGGCCGGGGTAAAGCCGCCAGACAATGACAGTGTATCGTTTCCCATCACTGTCCTCGCAGGGCTCGCGATACAATTCAGTTGGCATGATGGCGATGGAGCCGGCGCGCGCCGCCAGCGCCGACCTGCGGACATATGACCAGCAGGCTCTCCATCTTGGATGAAACGGTTTCGGCAGCGAAACCATCTTTGACACCACAACATGACTGCCTGGACTCAAACGATTGGGCCGCTCGCATGTTCCCTGCTGCCGGAACGATTCCCTGGAGCATTGGACCGAAAAGTGGAATCCGATTTTCGGAAAAATCCGATGCTCAAACAAAGAGATAGTTCGCCCATCTTGCGTCCGAACGAACGCACGGCGATCTGGGCCCCGGCGTTCGCCCCCTGTGGCGGAGCAACTGCTGCGCGCGTGTCCCTGTCTTGCGGGCTGGCCCCGGCTCCGAGGCGCTGAAAGGCCCGGTCGTTTCGCGGCGGATGAGCGGCGGATGAGCGGCGCTGGGCGTCTTTCACGGCCGAAGCCGTGCGACAGTGGAGTCGTTGGCCGCGACAACCAGCCTTTGGGCCGCGATGACCGCTTCCAGTCGGTTCCGGGCGTGCAGCTTGGCCATGAGGCTCGTCATGTAGGATTTGACGGTCTTGCCGCTGAGCGAAAGCTCGTGGGCGATCTCATTGTTCTTTTTTCCGAGCAGCAGCAGTCTGACGACCTGCTCCTCCCGGACGCTGAGCCTGTCGCTGATCGCCTGCTGTCGTTTGATCGTCTGATCCTTCAAGGCATAGATCACCTTGGTCGCGAAGGCAGGCGTGACATAGACATCGTCCTGCCGGACGGCCTGCAGAGCCTGGAAGAGATCCTCGGCAGGACTGCCTTTCAGGACGTAGCCCCTGGCCCCGATATCCAGAGCCTTGATCGCATCCTCTGTGCTGGACGAGGCTGTGAAGACAACGATCTTCGTCCCGGGAGCGATCTTCATCGCGTCCGAGATCGCCTGAAAGGCATCCCCCGGCATGCTGAGATCGACGATCAACTGATCGGGGCGATGCGTTCTGGCGATCGACACGATGTCATCCGCGGAATTCCCCGTCGCTGCGAGCCTGAAACCGCCCCATCGTTTCAGCAGCGCAGCGATCCCTTCCAGCAGCAAAGGATGATCATCGACGATCGCGACCGAGCTGTCCGGCATGGCCCCCGCCCCTTGCATTTGTCTGCCAAGGCCGCGCCGAATGGTTGCGTAGTCATCTCTCTTTGTAAATTCTCTAAGCAAGTAAGAATGGCTACCCAATCCGTCGACCGAACCGCGTCCAGTGCTAGTCTAGGTCGCAATTTCGAGGGGTTGCCAGGAACGGGTTGAGCACCGCACACTCCAATCGTTTGGGGGTACAGCCACGCTGGAGGCCTCGCCCATGCCCGAGATTCCCATCTTGCTTGCCGTCCGGACAGATCGTGAGTTCCGCTTGGTCTGCGAGCGGATCGGGCAGCTTGAAAGCAAACCACCGAGCCCGATCAGAACGATAGAATTGCGAAGGCTGAAGGCGGCCGCACTGC
This sequence comes from Allobosea sp. LC85, assembly GCF_000735605.1. Classification (GTDB taxonomy): domain Bacteria; phylum Pseudomonadota; class Alphaproteobacteria; order Rhizobiales; family Beijerinckiaceae; genus Allobosea. The sequence continues at coordinate 115,135 of NZ_JPKG01000033.1, read as the reverse complement.
GCTATCTGCCGCCGGAGCCGGAGCAGCACTGAAGACGCGACCGCGTCAGCGGACCGCGGCCTTCTGGGACATCCGAAATCCGGGATGGTGGGCCTGGTGCCTGTTCCCGCCGGCTTCGACTTTGCCGACCCAGAGCATCGGCCCGAGAAGCGGATTGCGGGTTGAGATGGTGGTTCCCTGGCGCTTCGGTTGCGGAACGCAAGCGCGCCGCGCCGAGCCTCTGCTCGGAGGAGCACCATCCGAGTGCCGCCGCCCGAGATCCCGTCCATATTCCGGCCATGTTTTGGGGACGCAATTTGTCATGTGACGGAGCCCGATCGGCGAACGTCGTGTTCCGTCGTGCGCCTCTGATAATCCAACGGTTTGCGCATGCGTTGCGGAGATCGCCATGCGTGCTGATCGCCCCAAGCGTGTTTCCGGCCGCGAAATTCTGAGCCACCGAGATTTGTCGGCGCAGCAATGGCCGGCGAGACCTGAACGCGTCGTGGCCGTCACGATCTTTCGACGGAGTGTTGGCCGGGCATCCCGGCCGATCGGCTGCGCCGCCGCCGCGAGGCTTGATCCATAGGTTATTTCATCGACGCAACGAGACAGGCCGAGGAGGATGGTGCGATGCATGATCTCAATGTGAACGGCCGTGCCCTGTCGGTTGATGCCCCCGACGACATGCCGCTCTTATGGGTGATCCGGGATATTCTCGGCATGACCGGAACCAAATTCGGGTGCGGCATCGCCCAATGCGGCGCCTGCACCGTTCATATGGACGGCGAGCCGACCCGCTCATGCGTCACGGCGATCAGCGATGCCGCGGGCACGTCGATTACGACGATCGAGGCGATCGGCGAGACGCCGGCCGGCAAGGCGATCCAGGCGGCCTGGCTGGACGTGGAAGTCGTGCAATGCGGCTACTGCCAATCCGGGCAGATCATGTCGGCGAGCGCGCTCCTCGCCGGCAATCCGAAACCCACGGACGCCGACATCGACGCTGCAATGTCCGGCAATATCTGCCGCTGCGGCACGTATCTGCGCATTCGTGAAGCCATCAAGCGGGCCGCGACGCTCGCTGGCGCTCGGTGAGGACTGCAGCCATGGCACATGTTCAGAGCCTGAAGGGTCACGTCGTCTCGCGTCGGGCGTTCCTCCATGCCGGTGCCGCCGTCGGCGGCGGATTGATCATCGGTTGGCCGTTGCAAGGTGCGACCCAGCCGGCCGGCGGCGCGGTGCAGGCACAGCCCTTTGCGCCCGGCGCCTTCATCCGCATCGATCGCATGGGAAAAGTGACCGTCATCTCCCCGATGATCGAGATGGGCCAGGGCACCTACACGTCGCTGCCAATGCTGGTCGCCGAGGAACTCGACGTCGCGATGAGCAATGTCGCGGTGGACCATGCGCCCGCCAACGCCAAGCTTTACGGCAATCCCCTGATCGGCGTGCAGATGACGGGCGGCTCAACCTCGATCCGCGCCTTCTATCTGCCGCTGCGCCAGGCCGGTGCCGCCGCGCGGCAGATGCTGATCGCCGCAGCCGCCAAGACCCTGAACGTGGATGCAAGCAGTTTGACGACGGAGCCGGGCTATGTCGTCCACGTCGCGAGCCAGCGCCGGATCGGCTATGGTGACCTCGTCGACGAGGCGGCCAAGCTCACCGTTCCGGCCGCGGTCAAGCTCAAGGACCCGAGCACGTTCCGGATCATCGGCACGCCGGCCAAGCGGCTCGACGTTTCCGGCAAGGTCAACGGCACGGCGATCTACGGCATCGACGTCAAGCTGCCGGGCATGAAGATCGCCACCGTCTCCGCTTCTCCGGTGTTCGGCGGCACGGTCGCTTCCTTCAATGAGGCAGCGGCCCTGAAGGTTCCAGGCGTCCATCAGGTCGCGAAGCTCGACAACGCGGTTGCCGTCATCGCCGATCACTATTGGGCGGCGAAGCAGGGCCTGGAGGCCGCTGCGGTCAAGTTCGACGACGGACCGCATGCGACCGCCTCCATGGCCGACATCGTTGCCGCATTGGCAACGGCTTCGGAAAGACCCGGCGCGGTTGCGCGAAACGAAGGTGACGCGGCCGCCGCCATCGCCAAGGCCGCGACCAAGGTTGCGGCGATCTACGAAGCCCCGTTCCTGGCCCACGCGACGATGGAGCCGATCAACTGTACCGCCCAGGTGACGAGCGACGGCTGCGATATCTGGGTCGGCTCGCAGGTTCCCGATATCGCCCAGCTCGTCGTCTCGAAACATCTCGGGCTGAATCCGGAGCAGGTGAGGATCCACAACCATCTGCTCGGCGGCGGTTTCGGGCGCCGGCTCGAAGTCGATTTCATCGCTCAGGCGGCGCTCATCGCGAAGCAATCCAAGGACCCGATCAAGGTCGTCTGGAGCCGGGAGGAGGACATCCAGCACGACATGTACCGGCCCTATTACTACGACCGGATCAGTGCCGGGCTCGACGACCAGGGCGTGCCGATCGCCTGGAGCCACCGCATCGCCGGTTCATCGATCCTGTCCCGCTACTTCCCGTCGGCGGTCAAGGACGGGGTCGATTCCGACGCGGTCGAGGGGGCCGCCGAAATCCCCTACGCAATCCCGAACATGCATGTCGACTATGTCCGGGTCGAACCGCCGGGAATTCCGACGGCCTTCTGGCGCGGCGTCGGTCCGACCCATAATGTCTATGTGGTCGAGGGCTTCATCGACGAGCTCGCCGCGGCCGCGAGGAAAGACCCCGTCGACTATCGACGCGCCCTTCTGGCGAAGAACCCGCGTGCGCTCCATGTGCTTGAACGCGCCGCGCAGAGGGCAGGATGGGCAACGCCGCTGGGGCCACGCCAGGGGCGCGGCATCGCTTTGTCGCAATCCTTCGGCACCTATCTCGCCGAGGTCGCCGAGGTGACGGTCTCGAAGAGCGGCGAGGTCCATGTCGACCGCGTCGTCGCGGTCGTCGATTGCGGGGTCGCAGTCAATCCGGACACCATCGTGGCCCAGATCGAAAGCGGCGTCATTTTCGGCATCACCGCGGCCTTGTACGGCGAGATCACCGTCAAGGACGGGCGCGTCGAGCAGACGAATTTCGACACCTACCAGATGCTCCGCATCGATGCGGCCCCGACGATCGAGGTCGAGATCGTCGGGAGCACCGAGGCGCCCGGCGGGCTTGGCGAACCCGGCACGTCGGCCCTGGCTCCCGCCGTGCTGAATGCGGTCCATGCGGCAACCGGCGTCAGGCTCCGCAAGTTGCCGATCAAGCCCGAGATGCTGACCGCTGGATAAGCGCCCATGGCGCAGGGGCCGCACTGGCCGACGAGGCGGCCCCCGCGAAAGCCCGGTCCGCCAGCAGATTCACGACCGCTGCTCATGCACCTTCTGGCGCTCGCGATGCAGATGCGCGACGAAGTCGGACACGAGCTGCGAGCGCAGGCTATGCGAGGGGTAGAGAACCCCGAAATTATAGGCGATGGCCGGCCGGAACGGGCGCGAGACCAAGCCCTGCGGTTCGAAGGCCTTTGCCGTGAAGGGGTCGGCAATGGTCAGCCCCAACCCCTGCGCCACCATCTGGCAGGCGATGGCGGCGATCGGGGTCTCGATGCGAACGTCGCAACGCACCCTGGCGTCGTCGAGCACCTGCTGCAGCGAGCGATACATGAAGCTCCCCGCCCCTTTCCCGATGAATGGCATGCCGTCCAGGTCGCGCGGGGTGATCTCCGACCGCGCCGCAAGCGGATGATCGGTCGGCATCACGCAGACGCCGATGGCGGGATCGAACAGCTCGATCTCGACCCCTGCCTTGTCCATCGGCAGCATCGCGAAGCCGACATCGAATTGCTGTGTCGACACCCATGAGGCAATCGACTCCGAGCGTTGCGCCTGGATGGCGGCGGCGACGCTCGGCCGGTCCTTGAGGAATCCGGCGAGGGCGACGGGCAGGAAGGTGTGCGCCAAGGCGGGCATGCTGATGATCCGCAACTGCTCGACGCGGCGCTCCTTGATCTGGGCGGCGCGCTCGCTGATCCGTTCGAGCCCGACGAAGCTGCGTTCGACCTCCTGATGCAGGGCCATCGCTTCGGGCGTCGCGACCGTGCGGCCATCGCTGCGCGTGAACAGCGCGAATCCGACCGCCTCCTGGAGCTCCTTCATCAGCCGGCTGATCGAGGGCTGCGAGCTGCGCAACAGGCGGGCGGCCTTGGTGAAGCTCCCAACCTGCAGGACCGCGTTGAAGGCTTCGGCATGCCTGTGGGTGATCTGGGCCAATTCCGGGGATCTCCAATCTCGTTCTGCCGGTCTGGTGCCCCAGGGACGGCCGGCCGGGGCATTACGGCCCCGTCACCGGGCCAGGACCGGAATCGCAGCGAGACCATATCAAATCCGAATGGCGCGATCCATAATCAGTCAATTGACAGATGGGCGCCTCTCCCCAACCTTTGGCCGCAACGGGGGCCATGTTCCCCGGCTCATCAGGGGATTATCGATATGGCCACTCTGCGTCCGACCTGCCTGGGATCCGTCTTCGCCATCGCGCTCGCCACGGGCAGCGTCGTCAGCTCCGGGGCGAGCGCCCAGCAGACGATGTATGTCGCGGGCTATGGCGGTTCCTTCGAGCGCCTGATGCGCACCGAGATCATTCCGCCCTTCGAGAAGGCGAACAATCTCAAGGTCGAGTATGTCGCGGGCCAGTCGACGGCGACGCTCGCCAAGCTTCAGGCCCAGCGCGGCAAGCAGGAGATCGATATCGCCATCGTCGACGACGGCCCGATGTATCAGGCGGTGCAGTTCGGCTTCTGCGCACCGATCGAGAAGGCCCCGGTGCTGGATGACGTCTATCCGATCGCGAAACTGGACGAGAAGGCCATCGCCTTCGGCATCGGCGTCACCACCCCGGTCTACAATGCCAAGATCTTCAAGGAAAAGGGCTGGCCGGTGCCGGCCTCCTGGTCCGACCTCGGCAACAGCGCCTACAAGGGCCAGCTTGCCCTGCTCGGCGCCGCCAGCACGACGGGGCTGCATGGGCTGATCATGGTGGCGCGTGCCGAGGGCGGCGGCGAGAGCAAGATCGAGCCCGGCTTCGCCGCCTTCAAGGACAGGATCCGGCCCAATATCCTGACCTTCGCGCCGTCGGCTCCGAAGCTCGAGGAGCTGCTGCAAAGCGGCGAGATCGCCCTGACCGTGATCTCGCGCGCGCGCGCTGTCGCGCTGAAGAAGGAAGGCCTGCCGCTCGAGGTGGCCGAGCCGAAGGAAGGCGCCGGCGCGCTGATGGTGACGATGTGCCCCGTGGTCGACAGCGACGCCGCGCCGCAATCGCAGAAGTTCATCCAGCACATGCTCTCGCCCGCCATCCAGAAGGTCTTTGCCGGCGCGGGCTATGGTCCGGTGAACCGCAAGACGGAGCTGACGGCGGATGAAGCCGCAGGCCTGGCGGTCGGCGACCAGGCCGTCTCCAAGCTCGCCAAGATCGACTGGCCGACCGTCAACCAGAACCGGGCCGCCTGGACGCAGCGCTGGAACCGCGAGATCGAGCGCTAGATCAGCGGATCGGATTCTAATTCCATACGTTGATCCAAGCTTTTGATTTGCATCGGCTTTCCCGAAGACCAAGATCCGGTTTTCGCCAGTTTTCGGGCCGATGCCTTAAGCCCTCGCCCCCCGGACATCAGGCCTGCGCCAAGGGCGCAGGCGGTTTCATGGATCACAGTCGACTATGGCCAAGATCGCCCTTCGCGGGCTTACCAAGCGCTTTGCCGCCTTCACGGCGCTCAACGGAATCGACCTGGCGATCGAGCCCGGCGAATTCGTCGGACTGCTCGGCCCGTCCGGCTGCGGCAAGACCACGACGCTGAACATCGTCGCCGGCTTCGAGGAGCCGACGAGCGGCGAGGTGCTGCTCGACGGGCGCAGCCTCCGGGGTGTCCCGGCGAGCCAGCGCGGCATGGGCATCGTCTTCCAGAGCTATGCGCTGTTCCCGCACCTGACGGTCGCCGAGAATGTCGCGTTCGGGCTCGAAATGCGGAAGATCGCGAAACCCGCCCGCCAGCAGAAGGTCAAGGAAGCGCTCGACCTGGTGCGCCTCGGCCATCTCGCCGATCGTTATCCCCGGCAATTGTCCGGCGGGCAGCAGCAGCGGGTCGCGCTGGCGCGGGCGCTCGCCATCGAGCCCGCCCTGCTGCTGCTCGACGAGCCGCTCTCCAATCTCGATGCCAAGCTGCGCGAGGAAATGCAGGTCGAGATCCGCGCGATCCAGCGCCGCGTCGGCACGACGACGATCATGGTCACCCATGATCAGGCCGAGGCGCTGGCGACCTGCGACCGGATCGCGGTGATGGATGCCGGGCGGATCGTCCAGCTTGCCGATCCGTTGACGCTCTATGATGCGCCGACGAGCCATTTCGCCGCGAGCTTCGTCGGCCGTTCGTCCCAGCTCAAGGCAAGGATCGTCTCGGTGGAGGCCGGGCGCTGCGCGCTTCGCATCGACGGCGTCGAGGCGGCCGTACCCGGCACGGCGCAGCCCTCGCTTCCGGCGGGCAGCGCGGTGGTAATCGCCCTGCGCCCGGAAAAGGTCCACCTCGTGCCGCCCGGAACGGGCTTTCTCGGCGGCCGGCTGACGTCGCGGGTTTTCCAGGGCAGTTCATGGCTGTTTTCCGTCGAGACAGCCATTGGCGCAGTCCTGTCGTCCGAACCGCATCGCGGCGCGCCTGCCTTCAACGAAGGTGACCATGTCGGCCTCAACTGGCGGCCCGAGGACGCCGCGATCATCGCGGACACGCACCATGGCTGAGGCATCCAGGAGCCGCGTGCCGCTGCTGCTCAGCCTGCCGGCGCTGCTCTTCTTCGCAGCGCTGCTGGTGACGCCGCTGGTGATGATCGCCGTGCTGAGCTTCCAGTCCTTCGACCTCGCGACCGGTGCGACCGGCGGGGCGACGCTGTCGAATTTCGCCGATACGCTGGGCGATCCCTATTACCACACCATCTTCCTGCGGACGGTCGGGATCGCGCTGGCAACCACGGTGCTCTGCGCGCTGATCGGCGCGCCCGAAGCCTATTTCCTGTCGCGGATGCGGCCGCCCTGGCGCTCCATCTTCCTGATCGTGACGCTGAGCCCGCTGCTGATCTCGGTCGTGGTGCGCACGCTCGGATGGGCGCTGCTGTTCGGCCGCAACGGCGTGATCAACAGCGTCGCCTCCGGTCTTGGCCTGACGAGCGGGCCGATCCCGATGCTCTACACCATCCAGGGCGTCGTCATCGCGCTCGTCCATGTCGCGGTGCCGTTCATGATCATCTCGGTCTGGGCCGCCCTGCAACGGCTCGATCCCAAGGTGGTTCGTGCGGCGCAGTCGCTCGGCGCCGGCGAGACCACGATCTTCATCAGGATCATCCTGCCCCAGATCGTGCCCGGCATCCTGTCGGGTTCGCTGATCGTCTTCGCGCTCGCGGCGAGCGCGTTCGCGACGCCCGCGATCATCGGCGGGCGCCAGCTCAAGGTCGTCGCCACCGCCACCTATGACGAGTTCCTGGGCACGCTGAACTGGCCGCTCGGCGCGGCGATCGCGATCGTGCTGCTCATCGTCAACGCCACGATCATGCTGACCTATAACCGCCTGCTCGAGCGGCGCTATGCGAGGTTTGCCCAATGAACCGCAACGGCCCCGTCGCGCTCGTCTGCCACAGCCTCTTCGTCATCTTCATGCTGGCACCGCTGATCGTGGTGATGTGGATGTCGCTGACGCCGAGCAACCTGCTCTCGCTGCCCACGACCTCGTTCTCGCTGCGCTGGTTCCGGGCCATCCTGGCCAATCCGCAGTTCGTCTCCGCCTTCTGGATGAGCATCGTGCTCGGCGTCGTCGCCGCGACCTGCGCGATGGCGCTTGCCGTGCCGGCGGCGCTCGCCTTGGCGCGGCACAGCTTCCCGGGGCGCGAGGCGCTGGTCGGGCTGTTCCTGTCGCCGCTGATCATCCCGCATGTCGTGCTTGGCGTCGCGTTCCTGCGCTTCTTCACGCAGGTCAACATCACGGGCTCGACCGCGGGCCTGCTCGCCAGCCATGTGCTGATCATCTTCCCCTACGGGCTGAGGCTGGTGCTGGCGGCCCTGACCGCGGCCGATCCGGCAATCGAGCGCGCCGCGATCTCGCTCGGCGCCTCCAGCTGGACCGTGTTCCGGCGGGTGGTGTTTCCGCTGATGATCCCCGGCGTCGCCGGCGGCTGGGTGATCTCCTTCATCCAGAGCTTCGACGAGGTCACGATGACGGTGTTCGTGGCGACGCCGTCCTCGATGACGCTGCCGGTCAAGATGTACCACTACATCGAGGAATCGATCGATCCGCTCGTCGCCTCGGTCTCGACCGTCGTCATCCTGCTGACCTTCCTGCTGATGGTCGTCGTCGACCGCATCTACGGGCTCGATCGCATGCTGGTCGGGAAAGGCTGACCAGGCCGGCCTGACAGGCAAGCGCGGACAGGCCAGGCCGCCGCGCCCCCCAATCTCAATCGTCAAGGACACTCACCATGAAAGCCATTGTCGTCGGCGCCGGTGTCATCGGCTCGTCGGTCGCCTATCGCCTCGCGCAGGCCGGTGCGGCGGTCACCATCATCGAGGAAAGACGGATCGGCGGCGGCACCTCCAGCGTGACCTATGCCTGGGTCAATGCCTGCGAGAAGCTGACCTCCCACGCCTATTACAAGCTGAACTTCGCCGGCCGGCAGGCCCATGAGGACATCCTGGCCGAGTTTCCGCAGGCGAACTGGTACCACCGCCCCGGCGTGCTGCAATGGCAGAACGCGGAAGCCGAAGCGGGCGCTCGCGACGGAACCGACCCGCTGGTCAAGCTCAAGCAGCTGATCGACTGGGGCTACCCGGCCGAGCTGCTCAGCCTGAAGGAGGTTCGCGAACTCGAACCGGAGATCGATCCGGACGTGATCGGCAATGCGCCGGTGATCTACTATCCCAGGGATGGCTGGCTCGACCCCGTGCCCTATGCCGGCGCGCTCGCCACTGCTGCGCAGCAGCGGCACGGAGCAAGGCTCATCACCGCCAAGGTGACGGGGCTGATCGTCAACGGCGGGTGCTGCGATGGGGTCGAGATCGAGGGCGGCGATCCGATCCACGCCGATATCGTGGTGAATTGTTCGGGACGCTGGTCCAACGAGGTCGCCACTCGCAGGGAGCATCAGGTTCCACTGGCGCCGACTGTCGGTCTTGTCGCCTATACCCCGCCGGCGGGCGTGACGCTGCGCAGCGCCCTGCGGACCCCGCTGCTCAACATGCGCCCCGATGGCGGCGGTCGCTTCCTGCTGCGCTCGAACGAGCTCGACCGGCTGGTTGCCGCCGACGCTGCCGCCCTGCCCGCGCATCCGCAGGCGCAGGACCTGCTTGCCCGTGCCAAGACGACGATCCCGGCGCTGCGCTCCGTCGAGGTCGAGGCGGTCCGCATCGCGATCCGGCCGATCCCGCGCGACACGCTCTCGGCCGTCGGGCCGGTCCCGGGGCTCGATCAGTACTATGTCGCCGTCACGCATAGCGGCGTGACGCTCGGCGCCTTCCTCGGCGAAGCCATCGCCGACGAGATCGTGCGCGGCCGCACCCGCTCCGAGCTGGCCGAGTTCCGGCCGGCCCGCTTCTTCAACTGACACGCCGTTTCAACCGACCCGCCGATTCAACCGACACGCCGATCGAGGACAGGACATGAAAATCGCCATCATGGGCGCAGGCGCGATCGCCTATGCGAGCGCAGCCCTGCTGATCCAGAACGGTCATGACGCCATATTGTGGTCGCCGTCCGGCCGCCGCAGCGAAGCGCTCGCCCGGGGCGAGCCGCTGCGCAGCGAGGGCGTCGTCGCCGGAGAGTTCAAGCCGGCCGTCGCCGAAGATTGTGCCGCCGCGCTGGCCGGGGCGGATGCGATCCTGATCGCGCTTCCCGCGAATGGCCACAAGACGGTGATGGACGCCATGGCGCCGCATCTCGTCTCCGGCCAGAGTGTCGTGATCAGCTCGCACGCCTCGCTGGGCGCGATCTATCTGGCGCGGCTGATCGCGGATCGCGGGCTCGATGTCCCGGTCGTGGCGCTGAGCACCACGGTGCTGCGGGCGCGCCAGACCAGCGACACCTCCGTGAAGATCGCGACGCTGCGCGGCAAGGTCGACATGTCGACGCTGCCGACGGCAGCGGCCGAGCGCGGCCTGTCACTCTGCAAGGCGTTGTTCGGCGACCGCTTCCGCCCAATCTCGAACGTGCTGGCCGTGGCGCTGAGCAACGTCAATCCGCAAAGCCACATGGCGCTGGCCCTGTGCAATTTCACCCGCATGGAGAAGGCCGAGGCCTGGGGACAGAGCGAGCACATGACGATGGCGGTCGGGCGGCTGCTCGAGGCGATCGACGCCGAACGTCTTGCCATCGCGGCGGCGTTCGGCGTCGAGGTCCGCACCATGCGCGAGCATTATTCGCTGACCTATGGGCTTCCCGATGCAGCCCTCGGCGAAACCGCGAAACGGCTGGCGGCGAGCCAGGAGCCGACGCTGGGACCGGCGACGATCGACACGCGCTATACGCTCGAGGACGTGCCCTTCGGGCTCTCGCCTTTGGTCACGCTCGGACAGTTATGCGGCGTCGCCACGCCCTTGCACGAGGCCGGCCTCCAGATCTTCTCGGCGCTCTACGGGCGCGATCTTGCCGCGGAAAACGACATCCTGCCGGCGCTGATGGCCCGCCAGCTCACCCGGGAAGCGCTGGTCGCCATGACGCGGTGATGCGATGACGCGGTGATGCGGAGCCCGGCATGGCTTCGCCGGGTGCGGAGCCATGCCGGCCCGCCGCATCACCATCCGTGTCATGCCCAGCCGCAACCGATCCTGTCGATTAGTCGACAGGAATGATTACTCGCGGAGGTAGCCGGCTGTGGCCAGGATCGCGGCAAGGCTGGCCGTCATGCCGGATACGCTGGCCGTCTTCTCGACATCGATCCACTCGCCGAGCGAATGGGCCCTGCCGCCGGTGCCGCCCGAACCGATCTTGATCGCCGGGATGCCGAGGCTCATCGGAATATTCGCGTCGGTGGAGGAGGCTTCGTGCCTGGGCACAAAGCCATGGGCCTGAAGGGCTGCGGTCGCGTATTTCACGATATCGGCATCCACCGGCGTGTTGCCCGCGGGACGATCGCCCAAAGTCCTGATTTCGACGGTGATCGCGCCCTCGCTGGTCGAGCGGGTCGCGTTCTCCTGCTCCACCGCCGCGGCCACGATCTCGCGGCAGCGCGCGTCCAGTGCGGCAAGCTCGTCAGCCGATTCCGAGCGGAGGTCGATGTCGATCCAGGCCTCCTCGGGAATGGCGTTGACCGATGAGCCGCCACCGACGACGGAGGCGCAGAATGTCGTGCGGGGCATCGCCGGCACCTGGATGCGGCCAAGCTCCACGATCGCCTGCGCCATGGCATACATGGGGTTCACGATGCCGAAGGCCTGGAAGCTGTGCCCGCCCGGCCCCTTGAACCGAACGGAATAGCGTTTCGAGCCGACGCCGCCGACGACGATCTTCTCCACCTGCGGACTATCGACGGTGATGAAGGCTGCAATCTTGTCGCGATACCGACCCTTGCTGAAGAGATGGCGGACGCCGCGCAGGTCGCCAAGCCCTTCCTCGCCGACATCGCCGACGAACAGGATATCGTTGCGGGTCCGGACCCCGGCAGCGTCCATCGCGCGCACGAAAGCCAGGAGCACGGCAAGGCTGCGGGTGTCGTCGCCAATTCCGGGCGCAAAGAGCTTCGTGCCCTCGCGGCGCACGGTGACATCGGTTCCTTCCGGGAAAACCGTATCGAGATGCGCGGCGACCACGATCAGTCCGCCGTTGCCGCTGCCGCGCCTGAGACCCATCACATTGCCGATCTCGTCCTGCTCGACATCCTCCAGACCATGCGCCTGCAGCATCTCCAGATAGGCGGCGGCGCGCTTATCCTCCTTGAAGGGTGGCGCGGGAATCTCGGTCAGCGTGATGATGTCGGCAATGGTGCGGTCGTGATCGGCTTCGAGCACCTTGATCGCCTCCTTGAACGCCGGATGGCGGGTGATCGCGGCAATTTCGGAGGCGTGATCGCGCTGCACTGGCATTCCCTCATCATGCGGTCTTCTGACCTTCGGCACTGCGCACCCTGTGCCCTCAGCCTGGGGTACGGCGCAAGGCTTCGCCCCCGGTCGTCAGGATCGGGCAAGGTCATCATTCGTCCAAGAACGTGCCTTCAGTCGTGCCCGGGTCAGGGCTGGCGGAATGCGATCCTGCTTCCCCCTCAAGCTCGAACGCAGGGCGCTCCTTGGTGAACATGAGGCCGCGGTGATTGTTCCAGCTGGGGCGGAGTGCTCCGGCCTCGAAGAGGCCCGGTCGCCCGACCGGGATGTTCGGAACCCGATCCGTCCCGCTACGTTCCATCGACTTATGTTCGACCAACCGATGCGCGAACGCTTTGCGCTCGGTCGGCGAGCCCGCAGAGGGTTCGCAGCCAGCCCTCAAACCGAACGAAAGTTCATCCGTTAGCGAGGCAGGTGACGATGTCGGCTCCCCTTGATGTCCTGATTGTCGGCGGCGGACCGGCCGGACTTTCCGCGGCGTTGATGCTGGGTCGGGCTCGCAGGCGCGTGCTCCTGTTCGACGCTGGCCAGCAGCGCAACCGCAGGTCCCGTCGAATCGGCGGCTTCCTGACGCGAGATGGCTGCTCGCCTCGTGATCTGCTGCGGATTTCGAGGCAGCAGCTTCGTGCTTACCCGACGCTGGAATTGCGTGACGGCGTCGAGATCGTCTCGGCAAAGCCCTGTGCTTCCGGCTTCCAGCTGCGCAGCAAAACGGGGGAGGTTTTTCTCGGCCGAAAGCTCCTGGTCGCAACGGGAGTGACGGATTCCCCGCCTCCGATCCCAAACGTGGAGCGCTTCTACGGGCGCGGGGTTCTGCACTGCCCCTATTGCGACGGCTATGAGCAGCGCGACAAGTCGATCGCCGTCTACGGCGGCTCGACGGACGCGTTGGCGCTTGCCCTCGAACTGACGGGCTGGACATCCCGTCTCTGTCTGGTCAGCGATGGGCTCTGCGAGCTGCGCCCCGCCCAGCGGCGCCGGCTCTCCGCAAGCGGCATCACTTTGCGCGAGGAGCCTATCACCGGGCTGAAAGGCCGTGGCAGCCAACTCGAGCGGATTCTATTCGCTAGGGGTGAGGACCTGCCCGTCGATGCGCTCTTCTTCCACGCGAAGGGGCAGGCGCGCCTTGATCTTGCACGCGAGCTCGGGCTGGACGCCGACCGCCGAAAACCGCTGAAGACGGCCGGCTACGGCAAGACGCGCGTCCCGGGCCTTTATGTCGCCGGCGACGCTTCCAATCACGTGCAGTTCGCGATCGTGGCCGCGGGTGAAGGGGCGGCGGCCGCCTTCGCCATCAATACCGAGCTGCTCAAGGAAGATATCGCGGGTTCGCCACGACGAAGCCGAGCCGTTTTGGCGCAAGAGGCCTGCCAGCCTGAGACCCGCCTTCTGCGAAGGGCCTGAACGCCACCCCGTCACGATCGTGCCGCGCCATCAGTAGCGCTGCAGGAGCGCCTGCATCTGCGCGATCTCCCGTTGCTGGGAGTCGGTGATGCTGCGGCACAGCGCGACGAGCTCCGGATCGGTCAAGGAGGCCTGCTCGCACATCAGGATCGCGCCGGAATGATGCGGGATCATCGAGCGCAGGAACTCGGCATTGCCGACGCCGGCCTGCGTGCGCATGCCCAGAAAGCTCAGTGCGAAGACGACGACCGCAACCGCGCCGATCGCGACATTGGCGCGCGGCGAGGGAAACATCGCGCGCATCGAGACGAGCATGACGAGAGCCATCGGCGCGACCATCATCAGCGTCATGTAGACGTTGTTGAGGTTGACGTGGAAATGCGCGAGCGTCGCGATCATCGTGTACATGACGAGATACATCACGACGAAATCGACCGAGAGCTCGATACCCAGCCGAAGATAGTTCGTGCCTGCCGCGCGGTGGTGTTCATGCTCCATGATCGGCTCCTGCCATCGAGGGTTGCATGGAGCGGAAACCCGGGACGCCAATGGCCGGTTCCTGACTGTAGCAATCCGTAACACGGAGCTTGAAGGGCAACGGCGCGGCTCAAGACAGGTCGGACCAGGCCGGCGGCGCATAAGGGCCTGCCTGTTCGTCGAAGCGGGTCCAGCCTCCGCGTTGGTATTCGGCCCGGCGCAGCTCGACATTGATCGGCCCTGCTCCATCCATGATCTTCGCGATGGCCGGCGCGTGGCTGTCGCTGGTTCGGACGGACACGACGGCGCCGCCGCGACGGACGGTTTCGGCCAGATAATGTGCCTCGTCGTCGCTGAAGCCGGCACCCGCCATGGCTCCGATCAGGCTGCCGGCGGTGGCCCCCGCCGTCGCTCCGACCGCAAGCGTGCCAAAGATCCACCCGGCAGCAAGGACCGGACCGATACCGGGCACTGGCAGGGCTGTCAGCCCCGCGAGCAATCCGGCGCCGCCTCCGACTGCGCCGCCGATCCCGGCGCCCGTCGCCGCGCCATCCGCGATCTCGGCCTGCCGGTAACTGATGAGGCTGATATCGTCCGGGGAGAGCCCGGCAGCCTCAAGCCGCGTCACCGCCGTCTCGGCAGCGTTGTGGTCCTCGTAGGAGCGTGTGACGGTCTGGACCATGACGCATCTCCGTTGGCGGGATACCCCTCGGACCGAACCGACCTGCATCGCGCTTGTTCCCAACCCACCGCACGGGCCGTCGCCGTTCGTTCATCGGACTGGATATCGTATCCGGTTCGATGAACTAGGCTTTTTGTGTTTGCATCGGCTTTTCCGAAAACCGCAATCCACTTTTCGGGCCGATGCAGACCTTCTGCGCCTGCATCGGCTTATCCGAAAACCGCAATCCACTTTTCGGGCCGATGCAGACCTTCTGCGCTTGCATCGGCTTTTCCGAAAACCGCGATCCACTTTTCGGGCCGATGCAGACCTTCTGCGCTTGCATCGGCTTTTCCGAAAACCGCGATCCACTTTTCGGGCCGATGCTTCAGGGCTCATTTCTCTGCCCGGGATGCGCCCCGATGACCGAACCTGCGTCACCACTTGCGGTATCATGGTGCCCAACGAATCAGGATTGGCCGGCCGGGCGATCGGCGGCTTAAGCCCTCCGGGCAAGCCGGAAATGGAATGGTCGATGACAAGCGTGCCCCCTGCCATCCCCCCCGTTGCGGCAGATGATCGACATATGTTCGATCTCGCGCCGGTCTCGCTCTGGCTTGAGGATTACAGCGGGATACTGGCGCTGTTCGCGGAATGGCGGGCGCAAGGCGTCAGCGATCTGCGCGCCTTCCTCGAAGCCGATGTCGAGCGCGTCAAGGCCTGCTCCAGCCGCATCCGCCTGCTCAAGGTCAACCAGCAGACCCTGAGCCTGTTCGGTGCGACCGACACCGAGCATCTGATGGCCAATCTCGACCAGGTCTTCCGGGCCGACATGTTGAAGAGCCATGTCGACGAGCTCGTCCAGCTCTGGCAGGGCAAGCTCGATTTCAGCAGCCGCACCGTCAATTACACGCTGTCGGGCGGCCGCCTCGACGTGCAGATCCACGGCCGCATCCTGCCGGGCCATGAGGCGAACTGGAACCGGGTGCTGGTGGCGATCGACGACATCACCGAACGCGAGCAGGCGCGGCGCGAGCTGGTGGCGAGCGAGGCCTATGCGCGCGGCCTGTTCGACCATTCGCCGGTCTCGCTCTGGGTCGAGGATTTCCGCCATGTCAAAGCCCTGCTCGACGATTTGCGCGAGCAGGGCATCGAGGACCTGCGTGTCTTCACCGAAGTGCATCCCGAATTCATCGACCGCTGCATGCACGAGATCAGGGTGATCGACGTCAACAGGCACACGCTCGAACTCTTCGCGGCCCGCGACAAGGCGCATCTGCTCGACAATCTCGACGAGACCTTCCGCGGCGAGATGCGCGTGCCCTTCCGCGAACAGCTCATCGATCTGTGGAACGGCAAGATCTTCCAGCAGCGCGAGGTGGTGAATTACAAGCTCGACGGCACCCTGCTCTACCTGCACCTGCAATTCTCGGTGTTGCCGGGCCATGAACAGAGCTGGTCGCTGGTCCAGGTGGCGCTGACCGACATCACCGCCCGGCGCAAGGCCGAGGCCTATCTCGAATTCCTCGGCAAGCACGACGTGCTGACCAAGCTCTACAACCGCAGCTTCTATGTGGACGAGCTCAACCGGCTCGAACGCAAGCGCACACAGCGCGTCTCGCTGATGCTGGTCGATCTCAACGGCCTGAAACGCGTCAATGACGAGTGCGGCCATGGCGCCGGCGACGATTTGCTGCGCCGCGCCGGCGAGGTGCTCGCCAAGGCCGTGGACAAGCCGCTCTTCGCAGCAAGGATCGGCGGCGACGAATTCGCCGTGGTGCTGCCCGGCGCCGGCACGGGCGAAGCGGCGCTGGTGCTGGCCAATGTCCAGCAGCTGGTCGAGCTCAACAACCAGTTCCATGGCGACACGGCGCTCAGCATGTCGCTCGGCATGGCCACCTCCGAGCCGGGCGAATCGATGGAGTCCCTGGTGAAACGTGCAGACCGGCTGATGTATGAGGACAAGCGCAGCTACTACGCCAACAACGATCACGATCGTCGCCGGCCGGACCTGCTGCCCATGCCCTGAGGCGGGGCTGATTGCGGTCCAACGGCCTGTTATCGGCACGTGCCAGTGCCGCTGAGTGGTTTTCGGGAAAACCCGATGCCTGAACAAAGAGATAGACCGCCTGCGTTCGGACGGACGCAGGCGGTCTAGTCGGGGGTCGGCCGCCCGGGGCCCCGCCGCGGCTGATCACCGAGACGGTCGGACGCGGCCTCGCGAGCCTGGGCAAAAATCATCCCGACTGTCGCGACGATCGTGTCGAGCAGACGCAGATCCTCGTCGATCGAGACGCCTTCGATCGATGCGTTCTTGGCATCGGTCAGAAACTGCTGCTCGAGGGCATCGAGACGCTCCGGCCCGGCGAGAATGGCGATCTCCGTCAGGGCGTTCCTGCCGACGCTGACGGCACCGGCCAGCGACGCAGCCAGGGTGTTGATGAAGGCCTGCTGGTCATCAGGATCGCCCTGCATGCTTCCTCCCGATTGCTTCAGGCCGCGTCGGGCATTCGTTCCAGCAATTTGTCGAGCGTGATCGGATAGTTCCGCACACGCACGCCGGTCGCGTTGTAGATCGCGTTGGCAACCGCGGCACCGACACCGCAGATGCCGAGCTCGCCGACGCCCTTTGCCTTCATCGGCGATGACATTGGATCGGTCTCGTCGAGGAAGATCACCTCCTGGTGCGGAATGTCGGCGTGCACCGGCACCTCGTAGCCGGCAAGGTCGTGGTTGACGAAGAAGCCGCGTCTCGTGTCCACGGCAAGCTCCTCCATCAGGGCCGCGCCCGCGCCCATGGTCATCGCACCGATGACCTGGCTGCGTGCGGTCTTCGGGTTGAGGATCCGCCCTGCCGCGCAGACCGCCAGCATCCGCCGGATGCGCGTCTCGGCGGTGGCGGCATCGACGCCGACTTCGACGAAATGGGCTCCGAAGGTGGATTGCTGATGGGTCTCGTCGAGATCGCCGAACTCGATGGCGTCCTCGCCGACGAGAGGGCCGGCCTCTGCCGCACGGGCGAGAGGTACGCTGCGGTTGCCGGCGCGAACCTCGCCGTCGGTGAATACCGCCTCGCTGGAGTTGATCCCCAATGTCTGGGCAACCGTCTCCCGCAGTTTCACGCAGGCGGCGTAGACGCCGGCCGTCGAGCTGTTGGCGCCCCATTGCCCGCCCGAACCCGACGACACCGGAAAGTTCGAGTCGCCGAGCCGGACGATGACCTTGTCGAGGTCGACACCCAGCATCTCGGCCGCCGTCTGGGCGATGATCGTGTAGCTGCCGGTGCCGATATCGGTCATGTCGGTCTCGACCGTCACCACGCCTTGCCTGTCGAGACCGACACGCGCCGCCGATTTCGTGACGAGGTTGTTGCGGAAGGCACTTGCGACGCCGATGCCCACGAGCCAGCGGCCGTCGCGCGCCTGGGCCGGCCGCTGGCTGCGACGGCTCCAGCCGAAGCGCTCGGCGCCGATCCTGAAGCATTCATTGAGGCGGCGCATCGAGAAGGGCCGGTGCGGCTTTTCCGGATCGACCTGGGTGTCGTTGAGAACGCGGAAGGCGATCGGATCCATCCCGAGTTTCTCGGCCATCTCGTCCATGGCCATTTCAAGCGCCATCAACCCCGGCGCCTCGCCCGGCGCGCGCATGGCGTTGCCTTCCGGCAGATCCAGCACGGCCAGGCGCATCGCCGTCATCCGATTTGCCCCGGCATAGAGCAGGCGGGTCTGCTGGACCGCCACTTCGGGGCCACCGCCGGGCAGATCCCCGGACCAGCTTTCGTGGCCGATGGCCGTGATCGTGCCGTCCTTCGTCGCGCCGATCCGGATGCGCTGGATCGTGGCGGGGCGATGCGTGGTGTTGTTCATCATCAACGGGCGATGCAGGGTGACCTTGACGGGGCGCTCCGCAGCGCGCGCGCCGAGCGCCGCCAGCAGCACATCCGCGCGCAGGAAGAGCTTGCCGCCGAACCCGCCGCCGATGAAGGGCGAGACCACGCGCAGGTTCGCCCTGGGAATGCCGAGCGTCTGGGCAAGGTCGGTCGCAGCCCAGTCGACCATCTGGTTCGAGGTCCAGACGGTGAGCTTGTCGCCCTCCCAGGCCGCGAGCGTCGCGTGCGGCTCCATCATCGCGTGGCTCTCGTCCGGCGTCGTATAGGTCTGGTCGAGGCTGACCGGAGCTGCTGCGAAAGCGCCGGTGAAATCGCCGACCTGCGTGTCGGTCGGGGTGGATTCCTCGCTCGGCGGCTTGACGGCGCGCTCCTTCTCGGCCGCCAGATCGAAGGCACCCTGGCTCGGGGCGTAGTCGACGCGCACGAGGCTTGCGGCCGCGCGGGCCTGCTCGAACGTCTCCGCCACGACCAGCGCGACGGCCTGGTGATAATGCTCGATCTCGGGACCGCCGAGCAGCGTCGCGGTATTCCGCTTGCCCTTGCCGAGCTTGCCGGCATCGCTCGCCGTCACGATGGCGAGCACGCCGGGCGCAGCCCTGGCTTCCTTCAGGTCGATCGACAGGATACGCCCCTTGGCGATCGCCGCTCCCAGCACATAGCCATAGGCCTGGTTCGGGGCGGCATCGTGCCGCTCATAGGCATAAGGCGCCGTGCCTGAGACCTTGAGCGGGCCGTCGATACGGTCACGCGGCTGGCCGATGACGGTCGTTTGATCGATCGGGTTTTGCGTCGCGGGGATCTCGAATTTCATGATCAGGCCCTCGCTTCGGACAGGACTGCACTGAGCGTGCGCTCGACCAGCGGCAGCTTGAACGCGTTCTCGCGTGTCGGCCTGGCGCCCTCGAGCAGGGCTGCCGCCGCGGCCTTGGCGCCGCGCCTGAGCTCCGCCTCCGCGGCCTCGCTCCGCCAGGGTCTTGGGGCGATGCCGCCGAGCGCGATACGGCCGGAGCCGTCCCGCTGGATGACGGCAGCGACCGAGACCAGCGCGAAGGCATAGGACGCGCGGTCGCGCACCTTGCGATAGATCTGCCTGCCGCCGATGGGTCTTGGCAATCTCACGGCCGTGATCAGCTCGCCTTGCGCCAGGGTGGTCTCGAGATGGGGTGTCGTCCCGGGCG
The DNA here is from genome assembly GCF_000735605.1 of Allobosea sp. LC85. Taxonomy (GTDB): domain Bacteria; phylum Pseudomonadota; class Alphaproteobacteria; order Rhizobiales; family Beijerinckiaceae; genus Allobosea. Next base: position 95,433 of record NZ_JPKG01000033.1, on the reverse strand, counting down.
CGCGATGCAGCTCGGCGAGCGGGATCGTCCGCGTCGTTGCGTCGGCCTTGACGGTCTCGACCGTGCCGTCGAGCGCGCGCATGGCCACCGCCATGTCGGAAGGGTGCGTCGCAATGCAGGCCTCGCTGACCCCGATGACGCCGAGTTGCCGGCTGAATCCGCCAAGCGCCGAGCAGCCGCTGCCGGGCTCGCGTTTGTTGCAGGGCTGGGCGGTGTCGTAGAAATAGGGACAGCGGGTCCGTTGCAGCAGATTGCCGGCGGTTGTCGCGCGATTGCGGAGCTGGGCCGAGGCCCCCGCCAGCAGGGCGCGGGACAACACGCCATAGTCGCGCCGGACGCGCGCATCGGCAGCCAGCGCGGTGTTGCGCACCAGCGCGCCGATCCGCAGGCCGCCATCGTCCGTGGTTTCGATCGTGTCGAGCTTCAGGCCGTTGACATCGATCAGGTGCGACGGCGTTTCGATCTGCAGCTTCATCAGATCGAGCAGGTTCGTGCCTCCGGCGATGAATTTTGCCTCTGGGTTCCCGGCTGCCGCGGCTGCCGCCGCAGCCGGGGAGTTTGCGCGCTCATAAGTGAAAGCTCTCATCCCTGCCTCCCGCCGATTTCGACCATCGCCTCGACGATGTTGGAGTAGGCGCCGCAGCGGCAGATATTGCCGCTCATGCGCTCGCGGATTTCGGTCTCGCTCGCCACGACCGCAGCCGTCAGGTCGGCGGTGACATGGCTCGGGATGCCGGCTCTGATCTCGTCGAACATCGCGACGCCCGAGCAGATCTGGCCGGGTGTGCAGTAGCCGCACTGGAAGCCGTCATGCCTGACGAAGGCGGCCTGCATCGGATGCAGCTTGTCCGCGGTCCCCAGGCCTTCGATCGTCGTGACGCTGGCGTTCTGGTGCATGACGGCAAGCGTCAGGCAGGAATTGATCCGCTGGCCATCGACGATCACCGTGCAGGCGCCGCACTGGCCATGATCGCACCCCTTCTTCGTACCGGTGAGATGCAGATGTTCGCGCAGGGCATCGAGCAGGGTGGTGCGGGTATCGATCGACAGCGCGTGCCGGCGGCCGTTCACCTCGAACGACACGTCATGGAGCACCGGTGCTCCGACCGGCGCCGGCTGGGCATGCGCGCTCGCACCCATGGCGGGCAGCGCTGCACAGGCGCCGGCGACGACCATCAGGTCACGCCTGTTCAATGCGAGTTCGCTGGGATTTGGCATATCCGCCTCCGTGTCTTGTCGTGGTGTCTTGGCGTGGTGTCTTGGCGTGGTGTTGGTGTTGCAGCCTTTGGCGCCTGCGCCCAGGCTCGCTGCCGCGCTGTCGGAACAACCGCGAAAGGGCCGTCCAGTTCATTCCGTTTCTAAATGAGGGAGTACACAACGACGTCATCAGGGCCCGGGCGCATCATCTCCGACCACGCGGGCACGTTGCTTTCAGCCATCAACTAATGTCCGGAAGTACCTGATAAATATCCGCTCTTGCCGTGCTCTTGCCATCTGCGCGCCTGGCCTTGCGATGCGTGTGCTCCTGGCGCCGCGCCAACCCCGGAACAAATCGTTTTCCGGAGGCTTCCTCCCCAACAGGAGCAAGCCATGCGAACAGGAGGACGCCATGCCAAAGCCCCGCGAAAATCCTGCGCTGCTCGAGGACGAGCGCAAACCGCCAACCCCGACCAAGAGCCCGATCGCGTCGGATCCGGTCACCACGGGCCGCCGCGTCAGCGACCGCACCAATGTTCATGACGAAGGCAGCGATGCCAACGACACGCCGGATGGCTTGACGGAATCCGAAGAGGCCATCCGGCGCGCGGCCGAAGATGTGCCGACGGGAGACCCTTTGGCCGGCAAGACAGAGTCGGTGCCGGTCTTCGATCGCGGTGGACTTCCACCGAAGGTCTGAGCGCAGCGAGGACGGGAAACTTGCAGAGAGGGACCACAATGGACTTTGCGCCGCGGGCGACCAGCGGCGCGCTTGCGCCCGCTAGCGCCGGCGGCCGATGGCAGACATAGGCGGGCGGCGATGCTCTACAGACATGCTGCAGTCGATCGCGAAATCGTCCTGATACAAGCGTCCAATCAGATCAACTGCGGCCGGTTGCCAGCGCCTGGCCCTCAGGCCTGCGCTCTCAATCCGGCGGGCGAGGTTTGCGTGTCGAAGAAGACCTCGCAGGACTCGGCAACCCGCTCCACGGCATCGTCGCCCACGTCCAGATGGGTCACCCAGCGCAGCGTTCCGTATCGCCCGCCGACCGCGATGCCGCGACCGCGCAGAAACGCGACGAAAGCACTGACATCAAGCCCCTTGGGCGTCATGAACACCATGTTCGTGCGTGATGGTCCCGCGCCAAGCTCGGGATAACGCGCCAGCACGGTCGCGAGATCTGCGGCGCGGCGATGATCGTCACCGAGCCGCGCGACGTTGTGTTCCAGGGCGTAGATCGCGGCCCCGGCCAGCACGCCGGTCTGGCGCATGCCGCCGCCCAGCATTTTCCTGATCCGGCGGGACTTCTCGATGAAGTCCCTGGGGCCGACGAGGACCGATCCAACCGGCGCTCCCAGCCCCTTGGAGAGACACAGGGACACGGTGTCGAACTGCGCCGCAATCCATGCCGCGTCCCGGCCACTCGCCACGGCAGCGTTCATCAACCGCGCACCGTCCAGATGCGTCGCAAGCCCGCGAGAACGGGCGAGTTCAGTTGCGGCTTGCAGATAGGCGTCGGGCAGGACCAGGCCGTTGAAGGTGTTTTCCAGCGCGAGCAGCCGTGTGACTGCAAAGTGAAAGTCGTTCGGCTTGATCGCGTTCGCAATGGCGTCCAGTGCGATCGTCCCATCCGGCTCATTGGGCAGAGGCTGCGGCTGGATCGACCCCAGGACCGCGGCGCCGCCGCCCTCGAGCCGATAGGTGTGAGCCATCTGGCCGACGAGATACTCGTCGCCGCGGCCGCAATGAGCCATGAGCCCGGCCAGGTTTGCCTGCGTGCCGGTGGGGAAGAAGAGCGCGGCTTCCTTTCCCAATCGCTCGGCGACGATCGCTTCCAGGCGCCTGGTGGTCGGGCAGTCATCGTAGACGGCGTCGCCAACCTCGGCCGCAGCCATGGCAGAGCGCATCCCCGCATCGGGGCGCGTGACCGTATCCGAACGGAAGTCGTCCACTAGCATCGATCAGATCCTCGTTGAGCGTGAACGTGCCCCCGCGAGGGCCGATTGGGTGCTGGATGAAACATGATGCAAGGCCTTCGGTTGGACCAGCTCCGCATCAAACCTCCCGCCCCTCTCTATAAGCACTTGACGCAGCAGCAAACTCAGGCCCCCCAGCGCACGCATGCGCTGTCGATATGGGAGACTTTGGGGGCCTTCCAGCCCAATGACCCCAAACGACCCGAGCCTCAAACGACCCAAGTGAGACCTTCGCGGCAGAGCGCGGGACGGGAGAGTTTGGCCCATTCCGGACTTTGATAGCGTCCCCTGTCGGCGTCTTGGTTCATGGATAATCCGGTGTTAGCCAAGGGGGCGATAGCCAACTTTAGGCCATCTCAGTGGGGGCATTGTCCTCGAGGTAAATGTCTCACGTTCGAATCGTGTCGGGAGCGCCATTCTCGCTTCATCAACGACTTGGTTCGCGCTAGGACCCGCTTCAAGGCGTGATTGGGCAGGCGTTGGGACCAGCGCGACCTCGCTCTGGCGACTTCGCTGCGGCGATATTTGGTCAGATTTGGCGGATCGGCTGTTTCGAACCAGGACCGCGACGAGTGCGCTGATACCCTACAGGTGTTGGAGATTTACCAGCGCCTGCCGTAGTGCCCAACAACTGGTCAGTTATTGTAGTATACGGCGCGGCGAATGCCCGCACGAACAACAGGTCGGCCATAGTAGCCGCCGCCATAGTAGCTTCCACCGTAGTAGCCGCCGCCATAATAGCCGCTACCGCCATAGTAAGTTGAGGCCGGCGTGTTGTAGTAGACGGTCTGCGGATAGCCGCTCACGATTCCCGGATCGCAATATCCGCTGCCGGAATATGTGGTGGTGGCATAGGAAGCGTCGCTATAGCCGCCATTGGTATTATAGCCGTATTCGGCAGGAGCGGCGTAGCCATAGCCTGAACCGTAGCCGTAGCCGCTGCCGTAATAGGCAGCACCTGCTGCGAGACCGACACCCGCTGCGAGCGCCCGGCCACCGTAGTACCGGTTGCCGTAGTAACCGCCACGGTATGCCGCCCCACGGTAAGCTCCACGGTATCCGGCACGGTACGCGCCACGATATCCGACGCGATAGCCACCGCCCACGGCAGTGCCTCGGTATCCACCACCTGCGCCGATACCACGGCGTTGGGCTTCCGCATCACTCGGGGTGAAGACGAGACTGCCGACGCCAATCAGAGCGGCAACAGGGAGTGCAAGAAGTGTATTCATGACTTCACCTGTGTCAAAGCCCGCCACTGGATTGCAGACGCGCGGCTGGACTTGTCCGCGAGGCAATTCGATGAATTCCTTAACGGAATGATAACATGTTTATTTCGATGAGTCCCAGCGGGGCATCACCACGCCCGGCTGCCTTCCTGTGCTGCGACTGCCAAGTCCACAGCGCACCCAGATCAGCGACGCGTGCGTCTGCGACAGAATGCAATGGCATTGGCTCATCTTCATGCCGCAGCGCGTGCATTGCTATAATCGGGAGAGCCAATAGGCCGTGCAAGGAGTGGCAAGATTCAATGGTGCCGTAGCGGCTTAATCGGAAAATCTTCTGCACCTGCCCTAATGGTCCCCACCGTGGTTGGAATATCGGGTGGCGTTCCCTATGCTGCTGAAGGAGACCCATTCTCATGAGCTACGTTCAGCGCGTCTTGCAGCCCAATGAGCAGGTCCGGCACATCTCGTCCATTCATTGGATAGTGTACTGGCCCGGTGTTGCGGTTGCGCTCCTAGCCGTGGTCGCTTACTGGCTCAGCTATTCGCAGTTCCTGCCGGGGCTTTGGCGGTATACGGGACACGCCCTCGCCCTGGTTGCGGCGGTCCTCCTGATTCAGCAATGGTTCCACTCGTGGGTCACCGAGATCGCAGTCACCAACCGACGGGTCATCTACAAGAAAGGTCTCATCCAGCGGGAGACCACGGAGATGAACATGGACAAGGTCGAGAGCGTCCAGATCGATCAATCAATCTTGGGGCGCATGCTCGACTATGGCAACGTGACGATCCTTGGCACCGGCGAAGGTTTCAAGACGCTCCGCACCATCGCCAACCCAATCGAGCTTCGAAACAGCATCACGGGAAACGACGCACAGGGCTAACCGGTGACGAATAGGGGCAGCGTCGAACCGAGTTTGCTCAGGCGGCCGGCGATTTCAAAACCGGCGGGATGTTTCGACGGATGAGGACGCGGCCATGCCGCCATGGAGAGCTTCTTCTCCACCCCGAAAACCGAGCGGATCAGGGGCAGGTCTATCGGACGCGCGATGCCGCAAGAGCCGATGTGCTCGATTACATCGAGCGGTTCTACAACACGATCCGCAGGCACTCGACCATCGGCTATGTCAGTCCGGTTGAGTTCGAAAAGGAGGTCGGACTAGCCTAACTGATGGTCCACAGAACCGGCAGCAGGCGCCGGGTGCAGCCTGCGAACGCTTGAGGCCGTGTTCAATCGTTTTCGCGACCAGACGCCGTTAGCCGCTCTCCATCGTATCCGGCTCGACCTGATAAGAGATGAACTGGCCAACCGCTCCACTGAGGCGGTCGTCAGCCAAGTTGCTCGCCGATACGCCTTCACAAATTTGGCGCGGTTTGCGACCGCTTATCAACGCCGGTTTGGTGAGACACCCAACGAGACCGCTAAGCACACGCTTAAAGGGCGGCCGGGCCAGGCCGCCGGTTTGCGTGGTCACTTCGGTGCTTTCCTACGTCCGGTTTGAGCAATGGCCTAACGTCGGCAGTTGGCGCGTGGCTGCCTCAAGCTAGCCGGCCGTCGCAATGACCGGGTGGGGCGGGAGGCGGACCAAAGGGAGCCTTGGACGTCGACACAAATGCCAGATCTATGCTTGCCGGTGGTATAGGATCTTATCGATCGCCCTCCCCCGGGCGAGTTCGTCGATGAGCTTGTCCAAATAGCGGATCTCCTGCATCAACGGCTCGGCTATGTCTTCGACTCGGACACCGCAGACAGTTCCCCTTATGTCGGCACGCGCAGGATTGAGCGCCGGCGCCTGGGCGAAGAATGTCTCGTAGTCTGTATTCTTCGCGAGCTGGGAGGAGAGCGCCTCTTGGTCGTAGCCGGTCAGCCAGTGGATGATTTGGTCGACCTCCGCTTTCGTGCGGCCCTTCCTCTCCGCCTTGGCAACCAGAAGCGGATAAACTTTGGCGAAGCTCATTCTGTAGATGGGGTGCTGGGCCATCACGTCCACTATTACAGGTCGGCGCGAGCACAAGGTGCGCAGACGTAAGAGAGCAAACCTTAGGCCGTGGTTCAAGCTTCGGGGTCGGCCAGGACGCCCCGAAGCTTCCCAAGCCTATCAGGTTGTGTGCTTGGGAAGGCCCGGCTCATCTCCCCCGACCAGTCCAGTTGAGTTCCGGTTTGGGTCGGCTTCGGAGATGCCGCTGTCGCGCTTGTGAGGTCCGCTTTCGGGAGCCAAAGCCCGGTTGTGGCGCCGAGCGGAAGAGGAGCCTTTGCCAACATGTCGAGCCAACTACTCGGCATCGCCTTGCATCGACGGATGAGCACTCTGAAATGCGGGGTGATCGTTGCACAAGCGCTCGACCCGCAGGATTCGCGGGCAACTGTCCATCGGCACCTGGAAACGCCGCGCCGCGTAGACCTGGGGCAGCAGGTAGACATCCGCCAAACCGGGCTGGGGGCCGAAGCAATAGCCCTCTTCGCCAATCAATGCGTCGACTGCGGCCAGCCCCTGCCCAATCCAAGTGGTGATCCAGGCCGTGACCTCCGGTTCGGCATGCCCAAGGGTTCGCCGAAGGTAGGAAAGCGGCGCGACATTGTGGAGGGGATGAATGTCACAGCCAATGATCGCTGCGACAGCCCGGACCTTTGAACGCATGATCGGGTCGCGCGGGAGGAGAGCCGGAGCCGGATATATCTCCTCGAGATATTCGATAATGGCGGGTGATTGGGTCAGGATGGTCCCGTCGTCGAGTTCCAGTGCCGGCAACCGACCTTGCGGGTTGAGCGCACGATAGCTCTCGCCATGTTGCTCTCCCCCGTTCCGTACGAGATGAACGAAGCTCTGTGTGGCCTCGAGCCCTTTGAGCGCGAGCGCAATGCGAACGCGGTATGAGGAGGTGGATCGCCAATAGGTATAAAGTTTCATCGTGCCTCCCCCTCGACACGGAACGATGGCAGCCCGGCATTCATCGAAGCCATTTGGCGCCAAGCCGCTGCGCCTGCCAAGGGATTTCAGGATGACCTGGTCGCCCTCTTCGAGAAAGCTTCGTCCCTCGCCGGAGGCGAGAATGATCGGCCGAGTGCCGCCGTGGGTCGCTTCGAGGATGCTGCCGCAGCTGCCCGGACCTGAACCGGAACTCGTTCTACTGGCCCCTTCCTGACGGCAATTGCGTCCGCTGGATCATCGGACCGGAGATCGTATCCGGTCCGATGATCCAGCCTTTTGTGTTTGCATCGGCTTTGCCCCGAAAACCGCAATCCACTTTTCGGGCCGATGCTTTATCGGGCAGCCCGGTTTCACAGGTGATGTGACCTCGATCACAGACGGACAGTCAGGTGCGCGAAGTAAGGTAGAACACCCTCCCCCTCTGGACCCGCCACCACGGCGGGTCTTTTTTTGGGCGGATCTTTTCTTGGCGCGTATTCCTGGAATGCGGCTCGCCGCGTTCGCCGACGACCGCGCCAAGCGCGACGCGGGTCGAGGCCGGCCAGGTTCTGGCCACGGTTTTGCCAGTCGTCCTGGCCTGATCAGGTCAAGCTGCCGACCCAGGCCTGGGCGCTTCGCCGGCCTCCCATCGGCGTCAATCCTCACGCTTTGCGCGAGAGGCCGACGACGACCACGACCGTAATCATCAGGCAGCTCACGACGATCAAGGCCGTGGACAGGGAGACGGCCGTCATCACCGCACTGGCGACGATGACGCCGGTCGCGTTTGCGGTGCGAAGCAGTGCGAAGACCTCCGGCCGCTTCTTCGGAGGCGCAAGCGCGTCGAGAGCGAGCGAGTAATAGGTGCCGAGCGGCGCCAGAACCGCTCCGACAAGGACCGCGCCGAGGACCGTGACCGCCATCGAGATCTGGAGCGCAACGATGATCGAGCCAAGCGTCATGACCGTCAGCTGGATCAGGACGGCCCTGCGTGTCTGCATGCGGTTGCGAACGCTGACCCAAACGCCGCTCGCCACCGAAGCGAGGCAAAGCGGCACCGTGAACAGGATGGCGAGGGTCGGTTCGTAGCCGAAATGCACGGCGAGAGCGACAGCACCGATCTCGAGCGCCGCCACGGTCGATCCGCCCGCCGCGGCGCAGATCAGCCAGAGCAGGATGGCCGGGCTGATGACCGACGCATCGGGATGATGCGCCTCTTCCGGTGCCACTGACGCTGTCGTCGGCACTAGCAGGGCGGGGATGGCCCCGAGCGCCGCGACGACCAGCACGGCGAAGACCGGCGAGACGCTGCCCAGCCCGGAGGCGGCCACGGGAGCCAGGACGAACGTGACCTCGTTGAGGGTCGCTGAGATGCCGAGCGCTCTCGGCAATTTCGAGGCCGGCGCCAGCGCGTTGAGCACCGTCCGCAGATAGCCGAAGGCGGCGCCGTTCACCGCCCCCGCAAGCGCTGAAAATGCGATGAGCCAGCCGAACGCGGCCGAGTAGTGAGCCAGCACCGCGATGGACGCGAGCGCAATGGTCCGGAAGACCACCAGCAGCCGCAGGAACGTCGTCACCGGAAAGCGTGCCCCGGCCCGGGTGATCGGGATCGCACCGATCACTTGAGCGAGCGTCATTGCCAGGATCATCGCCGCGCCGCCGCTGGTGTCTCCGGTGAGAGCCAGGGCGACCAGCGCGAAGGCGACCGGCCCTGCCGCCTGCGGGACAGTGAGCGTCGCCGATGAGATGAACCACCGGACGAGCAGGGCTGTGCTCGATGTCCCAGGTTTAAGTTTAGCCACGCACGGGAACCAAAAAACGGGCCGGGCCGGCCCCGGAGATGTAATCCCGTAACAGGATCGAGGACGTACCCTCGCCGGCCTGCGTAGCAATATTCGGTATGCTGTCAATCGAGCTGGAAGAGCCCGGCAGTTCGCCGTGTTGACGGCCGAACCGCGGTCGGGCACCTTCGCCTTGTCCTTTCGCGATTAATCTTCCCTTAAGAATTTCAGGGTCCCTTCCAGTGACGACGGTCCGCCGCTTGCGGCGGCCCGAAGCCCGTAATCAGGAGGTTGCCGCATGAAGCGCGCCGTGATCGCTGCAAATGCTGTCCGTCCCATCGGTATGAGCCGCTCCGGCCGCAAGGCGATCCCGCTTCTGATTTCACTGGCTGCACCGGCCCTGGGCGCCTGCAGCATGTCGCCCGTCGAGACCGCTTCGACGGCTGCGCCCGCAGCAAAGGATCCCCGTGAGGCGCGCAAGCGCGCCGTCGCCCTGGCGAAGGCCGACCCGCGCGAGAAGGAGTGCCTCGTCCGCGCGATGTATTTCGAATCGAACCGTTCGAGCGATGCGGGCCTGCTCAGCGTCGGCACGGTCGTGATGAACCGGGTGGAATCGCCGCGCTATCCCGAGACGATCTGCGGCGTCGTCGGCGCACCGCGTCAGTTCGCCTCCGGCGTGCTGACACGCCCGATGGCTGCACGCGACCTGCCGAAGGTCGAGGCGATCGCGGAAGACATCCTCAACGGGCGGCGCCACGAGCCTGTCGGAGCGGCCAAGCATTTTCATATGGCCGGCCTGCGCTTCTCCTATCCCAACATGCACTACGTGACGTTGGCAGGCGGCAACGCCTTCTATGTGAAGGGCGAACGGCCCGAGCGGCGTCGCATCGAGGAGCCGGCCTATCAGCTCGCTGCGGCCGCAGCCCCTGCGGCTCCCGCCACCACCGCTTCGATTGTGCCGGCATCCTTCGCTGCAGCGCCGCGGGCTTTCGCGCCGGCCACCTCCGCGCCGGTCATCCCTGCGCCGGCAGCTGCGGCGCCCGCAAACCCGGCTTCGACCCTCGTCAGCACGATGCGGCTGCCGCCCAGCCGGCCATACGATCTCGACCTGCCCAAGAAGGCCCTGCGTGCCTTCAACGCGCCGCCGGCGAGCGGCGTGCGTGTGGCTGCGCTGACGCCCGAAACCCGCGGCCTTCGCAGCGGTCTGCCGCTGGACTGAGTTGCGCGACCGCGGGCGCTGGCGCATCGCCGATCGGGGTTGATCCAGAGGCAATCGGCTGATTGTCGTCGCCCGGCGCGCAGGCGAGAACACGGCACGCATCAAATGCCGCCGCTGCGTCGCCCGTGTGTTCGCGCGTCCCGCGCATTGCAGGGTGCAACTGCCTGCACTGCCGAATCGCCCGCCAGCCATGCAGTCTCTCGAGGCAGGGAGCGGCGGCCGGTGCCGGGGTCACCATTCGCTCCGCTCGACCGGCTCAACGGGGAATGGACATGGAAGATCGCGTCAACGCTTTCGTGCCCGGGCCGCGGGTGCGCATCCCGGGGCGGACAGGCGGACCGCTTGCCGGCCTGACTTTCGCTGCCAAGGACCTGTTCGATGTCGCCGGCGTGCCAACCGGTGGCGGCAACCACGATTGGGCAAAGTTCAATCCTGTGCCGGAACGCCACGCGTGGGCCGTGCAGACCTTGCTCGACGCCGGCGCCGAACTCGTCGGCAAGACGATAACCGACGAAGTCTCGCTCGGAATCCTCGGCGAGAACCCGTTCGACGGAACGCCTGTCAATGCTGCGGCGCCCGGCCGCGTGCCAGGCGGCTCGTCTTCGGGTTCGGCGGCCGCGGTCGCCGCCGGCCTCTGCGACATCGCGCTCGGCACCGACACCGGCGGGTCGGTGCGCGTGCCCGCGAGCTTCTGCGGGCTCCATGGCATTCGCCCCACTCATGGCCGGCTCGACGTGTCCGGCATGATGGCGCAGGCGCCGAGCTCCGACACCACGGGCTGGTTCGCCCGTGACGCACGCAGCTTTGCCAAAGTCTCGACCGTGATGCTCGGCGAAGCACCCGGCGCCTTGCCAACGACGCTTCTCGTCGCCGCCGACGCCTTCGGCTTCGCCGATCCGGATGTGGCTGCGGCGCTGGCGCCCATGGTCGAACGCCTCGGGCGTATCGTCGGGCATGTGCGCGAAGAGATCATGGCTCCGCAGGGGCTCTCCGTCTGGGCAAGGGCCCAGCGGACGCTCCAGCCGGTCGAAGCCTGGCAGACCTTCCAGCCCTGGATCGAGCGTGCGAACCCGCGGATGGCGTTCAGCGTCGTCTCCGGCCTGCTCACCGGCGCTCAGATGCCCGCGGCCGAACGCAACTGGGCGGCACTCATGCGTCAGGAAGCGCGTGCGAGACTGCGCCATTTGCTCCCGCCGGGGACGATCCTGTGTCTACCGACCACGCCTTTCCCCGCGCCGTCGCGTGGCCTGCCGCTCGCGGAGCTGCAGCCCCTGCGTGATCGGATCAGCTGCCTGTGCGCGCAGGGCGGCCTCACCGGGTCGCCGCAGGTGAACCTGCCCGGCGCCACGGTGGACGGCGCACCGGTCGGGCTTTCGATCATCGGCGGACGCGGTACGGACGCCACCCTTGTTGCCGTCGCTCAGGCCTTGGACGCTGCATCATGACCGATCTGACCCCCAACCTCCCCGAAGTCGTCGCCGAGATGGCCGCGCTGTTCGAGCGCTACGAGCAGGCGCTGATCGACAAGAATGTCGACGTCCTCGACGCGACCTTCTGGGACAGCCCGCACACGATCCGCTACGCGCTCCACGAGAACGGCTACGGCTTCGCCGAGATCCACGCCCATCGCATCGCGCGGCCACCAGGGCCCGGCATCAAGGAGAAGCGGATCAGGCTCGAGATCCTGACACTGGGACGCGACATCGCCACCGTGAACCTCGAGTTCAAGGTGCGGGGCCGCGATCTGATTGGCCGGCAGAGCCAGAGCTGGGTGCGCTTTCCCGACCTTGGCTGGAAGGTGATCTCCGCTCATGTCTCGACGATGGACGGGGCGCCGCTCTGGTGAGGGTTTGGATCATCGGCCTCCCCGAAAACCACAATCCACTTTTCGGGCCGATGATCTAACCTACTGGCATCGGCTTTGCCCCGAAAACCGCGATCCACTTTTCGGGCCGATGCGCTAAGGCTGAAGCCCGACGCTTAAGGAGATTCGCCTTGTCTGCCCCTGCCCCTTCGCTCGCCTGGTCCCATCTCGCCGGCCGCGAGGTCTCGACCTGGTCGGAAGAGTGGCGGCACGAATGCGAGATCGCCTATCTGCTGGCGATGCCGACTGCGAAGCGCAACAGCTTTCTCGATGGCGTACCCGGCTCGACCGATCGCGAGGAGCGCGGCATCAAGGGCGTTCGCGGCGAGGCGGCCGTGGCTGCGCTGCGCGCCGACATCTCCCGCCTGCACGCCCTCAAGTCCAAGACTTGAGTGGCTTCAAGGCTTGAGCGGCGCGGCTGTCGCCGATCGCCTCAGCCATCATTCGACGAGTTGAGATCCTCGGGCTTCAGCACGTCCTCTCCGATGAGGCCCGCCGCCTGCCGCAGCGCGTCGTTGACGCGATCCTGCCAGCCGGGCCCGCCGCCCTGGAAATGGTCGAGCACATCGCGGTCGATCCGCAGCGTCACCATCTCCTTCGCGCCTGGCAGCGCGGGCCGCTTCGCGATCACGGGCGGAGCTTTCGGCGCGGCCGGCTTGAACAGGGCCTCCGCCTGGTCGCGGGCGCTTGTCGGCCGGCGCGGTCTGTCGTTGTTCATGATGCATCCCTGCTCTTGCTACGGGCTTTCCTGACGACGTCAGGCTCGTTGGTCAGGCGCTCGCGGCGCTCCGTCTTCTCTTCCGGGCTCGCGTCCATGTCGCTCATGGCGCGGTCCGCCGCGCGCGCGGCGCCGGCCCGCACCGTGCTGGCTCTGACCTTGAGCGAAGCATGTGACGCTGTGGGAACAGTCGCGGGCATAAAGCCCTTCGGGAGGCGCACGCCCGCCCCTTCGCCGTTCTCGGCAATGAAGATGACGCCCGCTTCGGACAAGGCGGCCTGCATCTTCTCGACGCTGCTCATCCTGGCATCCTGCCCCGCTTCAAAGCGGTTGACGGTGTTGACGCCGACGCCGGCCCTTTGGGCCAGCTCGGGCATGCTCCAGTTCAGGGCCGCCCGCGCCATTCGGCATTGATATGATTTCATATGGTGTAATTATCACCATATGAGATGAACTTCAAGCCCATCGACTTGGTCCGGCACATGCTGGCCGGGAGGCTGCCGCCGCGCGTGATCAACGAGCAACGGACCCAAGGGAGCGCCGTTGCTGCGATGCTGTCAGCAACGGCACATATCCGCAGAAGGCCGGAAGCCCCGATCATTGCCGGGGCTTTGTCCAGGAGAACTCTACAACGGCCGCACATAGGGCGGATAGGGCGGAGCCTCTGGATCGAATTGCGTCCAGCCTTCCCGCTCATAGGCGGTTCGGCGGTCGACCTTATCGATCGGCGTCGCGCCGTCCATGATCGCTTCCACGGTTGGCGCCTGTTCGTCAGTTGCCCTGACCGACACGACGCTGCCGCCCCGCCTGACCGTCTCGGCATAATAGTGGGCATCCTTCTCGTCGACGCCCGAACTCGTCAGAGCGCCCACAAGGCCACCGGCAACCGCGCCGGTCGCAGCCCCTGCCGCAGTTGCGGCAAGCCAACCGGCGGCCACGACAGGGCCGACGCCTGGAATCGCGATCAGGCCAAGCCCCGTGAGCAGTCCGGCAGCACCGCCGACAAGACCGCCGATGCCGGCTCCCTCCGCGGCATTGTTATCGGTTTCGAGACCGTCACGGCGGGCAACCATGCTGATATCCGAATCGGCAACGCCGGCGTCTTTCAGCTTCCGAACCACGCCGACGGCCTGATCATACATGTCGTAGGAACGAGTGATCGTCTGTGTCATGGGGAAGATCCTCAGTTGTGCCGGATGTTGCCGCGATAATCGACGCTGACATTGACAGCCTGTCCGCCATGGGTCGCCCTGCCCCTCCAGACGCCGTTGTCATCCTTCTTGAGTTCGGACACCCCGCTATAGCCGTTAGCCTCCAGCCGGCTCTTCGCCTGGCCCTCGGTGAAGCTGTTGGCGCCCGGCAGCGGTGCGTTCGCATCGGCCGGAGCATTGGGCGATGGAGTGGGGGCGGTGGTCGACGTCTGAGCCTGCGCACCCAGAATCATGGCAACGCCGAATACCGTCACGATCAATGTCCGTTTCATCGGGCATCTCCCTGAACGATTGGCCTATATGCCCGATCAAACGACAGCATTGCGCACTTGTTCCATGGGAACCGTTGCCGGCATTTCGCACGAAGCCGGCATGGGACCACCGGTTCGCGGTGTCGCCGCAACGCGAAACCTTGCTTTCTTTTCTTGCACCGTCGTTCTCGCACCCGTCTACCCATGCGCCAGCCCCAACGGAACGCAGCCGGCGGGGCCAGGTCCCGTTCCGGAACGATTCAAGGGACCAGCGTGTTGGGAGATTCAAGCCAGAAGGGAGAAGGCCAGGACAGGTCAAAGGCCAGGACGGGAGAAAGGCCAAGACGGGAGAAGGGCAATGACGGGTGATTGGAGCTTCGTCGTCTGGATCGTTGTGATGGCCATACCGGTGGGGCTGTTTCTGGCGACGCGATGGTCGCGTTCGCGTGGTCCCTCTGATGCGATGAATAAGGACGAGCCCGACAAGATGCCTTGAAGCCGTGCAAGCCATCCAGGCCATCCATGGACGTCGTTACCCGCGTCATGGGAACGCAAGCGCGCTGTAACCGAGGTCTTGCGTTGCGGAGGCGCCGGCCCGAACAAAGCCCGGCCGCGAAAGCAGCCCCGCCCCATGGCGCCGTGCCCTGGCAAGACACCCTCCCCTTTGGAGAGGCGGCGCAAGCAGAGGCTCGGATCACCTCGATGAGCACGAAAAAGACCGTCAGCAGATGCTGGCGGTCCTTTTTGCGTCTATGTCTCGAGGAACGCTTCCCGAAAATCGCAATCCACTTTTCGAGCCGATCATCTCATCTTTTGTGTTGGCATCGGCTTTGCCCCGAAAACCGCGATCCACTTTTCGTAGCCGATGCCTTAGATGAACAGCGGGTCGGTCGAGAACGGCGCGGGCGCCGGGCCGAACAGGAAATCATCCTGGTCGAGGAAAACCTCCTGCCCGGCATTCTCGAAGAGCGAGATCTTGCCGCGGCTCGAGGTGATCGTCGTCTCGAACTCCTCGTTGACGATCGAGAGGTCAGAGAACTGCAGGCCGCTGCCGCGCAGGTCGAACAGGTCCGAACCGTCCTGGAAGCCCGAGACCGTGTCGCCGAAAAAGCTGCCTTCCGTGCTCCAGCGCCCGGTTCCGCTGTATACGAATAGGTCCTGCGCATTATCCAGCTCGAAACCGAACTCGTCGCGTCCGGCCTCCATCTGGTCGTCGGCCGCACCGCTGATCAGCCGATCCGAGCCGCTTTCCCCGTTCATGGATGAGCCGACCGTGCCGGCATGCAGCTCGTCATTGCCGGCCTCGCCCCGCAGCGTGTTATCGAAGTTGTTGAAGGAGGTGTCGCTGCCGAACAGGACATCGTCGCCCTCGCCGCCAAACGCCGTGCCGCCTCCGTCGCTGGTCGCCAGCGTCAGCTGGTCATTGCCCGCCTCGCCAAACAGGTTGTCGAAGCCGCCCGGGCCGCCATCGAGGACATCGTTGCCGGCGCCGCCATGGACCTCGTCATTGCCAGCAAGCGCAGTGACCTGGTCGTTGCCGCCCGCCGCGAAGATCCGGTCGTCGCCCGGCGTGCCGGTGATGACATCATCGCCATTCGTGCCCGCGATGATGAACTCGGTGCTGGCGAAATCGCCGGTCGTGAAGTTCTGGAGCCCGGCGAACTCGACCGTGAAGTCGTTGGCATCGAGCAGGCCGTCATCATTGGTGTCGGCGACCAGGAAGGTATTGCCGGCGCGCTGGATATAGCCCAGCTGCGTCAGCTCATCGCCGCCGCCCGGCAAGGCCGCACCGATCTGCGGATTGGCGTCGATCTGGCCGACCCAGGCGAACTCGTCGCCCGAGAGCCGGAGATCATCGCCACCGGCCAGTCCGGCGCCCTGGAAGTCGGCCACGAAATCGCGCACCGAGAAGGTCGAATCCGGCTGGAAGGAGCCGGCGTTGAAGTTGAATTCGTCGTTGCCGTCGCCGCCCTCGATCCGGTCGGCGCCTTCTTCGCCTTCCAGTTCGTCGATGCCCGCCCCGCCATTCAGCTGATCGTTGCCGAAGCCGCCGAACAGGTCGTCGTTGCCAGCGTCCCCGGACATGACGTCGTTGCCATCGAGGCCGAAGAGATCGTCATTGCCTGTGCCACCGGAGAGCGTGTCGTTGCCGGCATCGCCATCGACATTGTCGTTTCCGGCACCGCCGGAGACGGTATCGTTGCCGTCGCCGCCCGCCAGCACGCTGTCATTGCCGCCGCCGCCGTCGATGATGTCATTGCCGGCCTCGCCTGTGAGGAAGTCGCGGCCTTCGCCGCCATTGATCACATCGGCGCCAGTGCCGCCCCGGATCCGGTCGACCCCGTCACCGCCATTCAGCGTGTCGGCGCCATCGCCGCCTTCGATGACGTCATCGCCGCCAAGGCCATTGACCGTGTCGCTTCCCCCCAGGGCCAGGATCGTGTCGTTGCCCTGGGTGCCGTTGATCGTGTCGGGCCCATTGGTGCCGGCAATGACGAAGCGCGTGGTGCCGAAATCCGACTGGACGAGGTTGAGCTGGCCGGTGAGACGGATCGTGAGGTCTCCTGCATCATAGCTGCCATTGTCGTTGCTGTCGGCCAGCACGAAGGTGTTGCCGCCGCTGAAGGCGAATGAGACAGCCGCCAGCCTGTCGCCGGCAGTGCCGATCGAACTGCCGATCAGGGGCATGGAGGGAAGGCTCCCGCCGAAGGTGAGGCGCGTCGCTGAGCCGGACGGCAGGAGTTCCAGCGTGTCGCCAACGGCGTTCCCGGCGCCCTGGAAGTCGGTCACGATATCGGTGAGTGCCGCGGTGGAGACTCCGCCAAACGGGTCCCACTCGAACCTGTCATTGCCGGCGCCGCCGGTCAGGGTGTCGATGCCCGCAATCTCGAAGATGGAGTCGCCCGCGAGCGAGTCATTGCCGTCACCGCCTTGCAGCAGATCGGCGCCGCCTCCGCCGTCCAGCAGATCGTCGCCCTCGCCCCCCTCGATCGTATCATTGCCGCCGAAGCCGAGCATGAAATCGGCGCCCGCAAAACCGCGGATAAGGTCGTCTTCTTCGGTGCCGAACAGGAAGTCGTCACCGGCTGTGCCGTCGATAATGGCCATGATCCTGCTCCGAATTGGTGGAAACGCCCCCCGGAGCCCATGGTTTCTGGCAGATGGAAGCCGTATGCTCGTCGCTGGTCGGGCCACTCGTCCGGCCGCGTCTTCGCGATCAGGTGGGATGCCGCACCCCACCTGGAATCGGCCTGCTTACCCGAAACCGGTGTTCACCAAGCTGACAGGACCTGTCAGCTTCTTGTCAGCTCCGCGCTCCGTTCCGGATAAGTGCGTCCGAGCCCGCTGGAGCATCGAACCGGATCCGTATCCGGTCCGATGCTCCAACCTTCCGCGTTGACGAAAACCGCAATCCACGTTTCGTAGCCGATGCCTTAGATGAACAGCGGGTCGGTCGAGAACGGCGCGGGCGCCGGGCCGAACAGGAAATCATCCTGGTCGAGGAAAACCTCCTGGCCGGCATTCTCGAAGATCGTGATCGCCCCGCGGTTCGAGGTGATCGTCGTCTGGAACTCCTCGTTGACGATCGAGAGGTCAGAGAACTGCAGGCCGCTGCCGCGCAGGTCGAACAGGTCCGAACCGTCCTGGAAGCCGGAGACCGTGTCGCCGAAGAAGCTGCCTTCCGTGCTCCAGCGCCCGGTTCCGCTGTAGACGAACAGGTCCTGCGCATTATCCAGCTCGAAACCGAACTCGTCGCGCCCGGCCTCCATCTGGTCATCGGCCGCACCGCTGATCAGCCGATCCGAGCCGCCTCCCCCGTTCATGGATGAGCCGACCGTGCCGGCATGCAACTCGTCATTGCCGGCATCGCCCTGCAGGCTGTTGTCGAAGTTGCTGGAGGAGGTGTCGCTGCCGAACAGGAGGTCGTCGCCTTCGCCGCCCGAGGCCACGCCGCCGCCGTCGCTGGTCGCCAGCGTCAGCTGGTCATTGCCCGCCTCGCCAAACAGGTTGTCGAAGCCGCCCGGGCCGCCATCGAGGACATCGTTGCCGGCGCCGCCATGGACCTCGTCATTGCCAGCAAGCGCAGTGACCTGGTCGTTGCCACCCGCGGCGAAGATCCGGTCGTCGCCCGGCGTGCCGGTGATGACATCATCGCCGTTCGTGCCCGCGATGATGAACTCGGTGCTGGTGAAATCGCCGGTCGTGAAGTTCTGGAGCCCGGCGAACTCGACCGTGAAGTCGTTGGCATCGAGCAGGCCGTCATCATTGGTGTCGGCGACCAGGAAGGTATTGCCGGTGCGCTGGATATAGCCCAGCTGCGTCAGCTCATCGCCACCGCCCGGCAAGGCCGCACCGATGCGCGGATTGGCGTCGATCTGGCCGACCCAGGCGAACTCGCCGCCCGAGAGCCGGAGCACATCGCCACCGGCCAGTCCGGCGCCCTGGAAGTCGAGCACGAAATCGCGCACCGAGAAGGTCGAATCCGGCTGGAAGGCGCTGGTGAAGAAGTTGAGCCGGTCGTTGCCGTCGCCACCCTCGATCCGGTCGGCGCCTTCTTCGCCTTCCAGTATGTCGATGCCCGCACCGCCACTCAGCTGATCATTGCCTTCGCCGCCGAACAGGTCGTCGTTGCCAGCGTCCCCGGACATGACGTCGTTGCCCTCGAGGCCGAAGAGATCGTCACTGCCGGTGCCACCGAAGAGCGTGTCGTTGCCGGCGTCGCCATCGACATTGTCGTTTCCGGCACCGCCGGAGACGGTATCGTTGCCGTCGCCGCCCGCCAGCACGCTGTCATTGCCGCCGCCGCCGTCGATGATGTCATTGCCGGCCTCGCCTGTGAGGAAGTCGCGGCCTTCGCCGCCATTGATCACATCAGCGCCATTGCCGCCCCGGATCCGGTCGTTGCCGTCACCGCCATTCAGCGTGTCGGCGCCGTCGCCGCCTTCGATGACGTCATCGCCGCCAAGGCCATTGACCGTGTCGTTGCCGCCGAGCGCCAGGATCGTATCGTTGCCGGGGGTGCCGTTGATCGTGTCCGGCCCGTTGGTGCCGGCAATCACGAACTCCGTGCTGCCGAAATCCGACTGGACGAGGTTGAGCTGGCCGTTGAGGCGGATCGTGAGGTCTCCTGCATCATAGCTGCCATTGTCGTTGCTGTCGGAGAGCACGAAGGTATTGCCGCCGCTGAAGGCGTATGAGACGGCCGCCAGGCCGTCGCCACTCGTCCCGATCGAGCTGCCGATCACCGGCAGGGCCGCGAGCTGCCCGCCGAACGTGAAGCGCGTCGGCGCGTTGAACGTTATCAACTCCAGCGTGTCGCCGACGGCGTTCCCGGCGCCCTGGAAGTCGGTCACGATATCGGTAATCACTGAAGTGGAGGTTTCGCCAAACGGGTCCCATTCGAAGCCGTCATTGCCGGCACCACCGGTCAGGGTGTCGATACCCGCAAGCTCGGAGCTGGAGTCGCCGGAGAGCGCGTCATTGCCGTCGCCGCCTTGCAGCAGATCGGCGCCGGCTCCGCCGGCCAGAATATCGTCGCCCTCGCCGCCCTCGAGCGTGTCATTGCCGCCAAAGCCGAGGATGAAATCGGCCCCTGCCAAACCACGGATAAGGTCGTCTTCTTCGGTGCCGAACAGGAAGTCGTCACCGGGTGTGCCGTCGATATTGGCCATGATCCTGCTCCGATATGGTGGAAATGCCCCCTGGAGCCCATGGTTTCTGGCAGGCGGAACCTGGTCCTCGTCTGTGGCCGAGCCCGTCGTCCGGCCGCGCTTTCTCGATCAGGGGGGTGTTGCACCCTCACCTGGGGAATGGCTCAGTTTATTCCGAGTCTTCACGCGCGAAGCTGACAAGTCGTGTCAGCTTCCTGTCAGCTTCGCGCGTGTAAGATCGGAAAATGACTGTGGAAGCGGGGTTGGAGGGACCGCCGCGTCCCGGTTGCCGCGGCAACCGAACCCCGAACACAAGGCGAATGGATGGCGCCGGGCGGCGCTGCGCCGGGCCAGGATGCGGGTGACACGATGAAACGGGGTGAGGACACGACCAGGGGGCCCTGGCGGCACCAGGTCCTGGTCACACCTGATGGTGACGATTTCCTCTGCCGATTGGAGGCGATGGACGACTGGCTCATGCGCTGGAAGATCATGTATCGCGCAGTGTCTCTGAATGGAGACAATGGCGCCGTGCGGGTCTGCTTTCGTGAAGAGAGTCTCGCCCACGCCTTTCATGAGCATCTGGGCGGGGAGCTCGTGCCGCCTGACGCGTTCGCCGTCGCGCTGGCGGCCAATCCGCTCGCCGGGACGGAGGAACCTGTCGCCGGAGCGAAGGAGCTTGCTGCATTCGCGCTGTCCTGACGGCGAGGCGACGCGCCGCGCGCTCTTCCCGCGCGCTCTTCGGCACAGCGTCTCCGCGCGCTGCATCGTCCCGCGCGGCATGTTTTCCCGCGCCGCATGTCCGCGCGGCGCGGAAGGCCGGCCTCGGCTCTCGGAATCCTGCTTCCCTGATCCTGGCTTGCCCGCGCGCCGCTTCGTTCAGTAGCCCAGCGCGCGGAGCAGCATGATCCTGAACGGGTGTGTGAACCCGTAGACTACGAGAATGATGGCGATCATCGCCCCGATCCAGATATGCCTGCCGGATCGGGGCATCTTATCCGGCACCTTGCCGGCGCTCTCCCCTTACCGGGTGAGCGGCGCCAATGCTGCTGCTGCTAGGATCACGACGATTGCTGTTCGGAACAGAACCCAGTGACAACGGGTGGTCATCGTCAGGTCGGACGTTCTTGACTGCGCATTCATGGGCAACTCCCTCACGCACACTCACGACGGGGCGGAGGCTGGGGCCATTGCCGGCAAAGGACAAGCAGAATTGCATGGATCTGGACCGTTGACGCGCAAGTATTCGGAGTCAGTTGCTTAAACGACACAGCGCAAACGCAGCATCCTAATGCAACCTCAGGTCGAATTCTTGCCCAAAGCAAGGCCGAAATCTGCCGCGAATACTGGCCTTACCGTCAGCGAGGGGCCGCGGGATGCGAGACCTGTGCTAGGATCGGCATCGCTACGAGCCATAGCCCCCCTTGGGGCAGCACCTGCCAGCAAGAGGGCCATCATGTCCGGGCTTGATCCGTCGCATATCATGCAGGTCGGGATGGGGTTCTTTGCCTCGAAGACGCTGCTTTCGGCCGTCGAACTCGGCCTTTTCACCAAGCTGGCCAGGCAGCCGATGACGGGGCAGGAGATTGCCGCTGCCTTGCAGCTCCATCCCCGCGCCATTCCGGATTTTCCCGATGCGCTGGTCGCGCTCAAGTTCCTCCAGCGGGACGGCGACGGGCCGCAGGCGCGCTATGCGAATACGCCAGACAGCGCCGTCTTCCTGGACCGGGACAGTCCCGGCTATATCGGCGGCATCCTCGAGATGGCGAATGCGCGGCTCTACCGCTTCTGGGGCGACCTCACCGAGGCTCTCAGGACCGGCAACCCGCAGAACGAAACCAGGCATTCCGAGGAGCCGATGTTCGCGACGCTCTATGCCGACCCGGCGCGGCTCGAGCAGTTCATGAACGCGATGTCGGGCATCTCGGCCGGCAACTTCAAGCTGTTTGCAGCGGCCTTCGACTTCTCAAAATACACGACCCTTTGCGATGTCGGCGGTGCGACCGGGCAGCTCTCCTGCATGGTCGCGGCAGCGCATCCGCATATGCGCTGCACCAGCTTCGATCTCCCAAAAGTCGTGCCGATCGCCACGCGCAGGATCGAACAGGCCGGCCTCAGCGATCGGGTCACGGCAATCGGCGGTGACTTCTTCGCCGATCCATTGCCCAGGGCCGACATCATCACCATGGGGATGATCCTGCATGACTGGAACCTGGAGAAGAAGAAGGCGCTGATCCGCAAAGCCTATGATGCCCTGCCGCCGGGCGGCGCGTTCGTGGTGATCGAGGCGCTGATCGACGATGCAAGACGCGAGAATGCCTTCGGCCTGATGATGTCCCTCAACATGCTGATCGAGTTCGGCGATGCCTTCGATTACTCCGGCGCCGACTTTGAAGACTGGTGTCGCGAGGCCGGTTTCAGGGCGTTCGAGATCATCCCGCTGACCGGTCCGTCGAGCGCCGCGATCGCCTATAAATAGCAGGATTGCGGGTTGAGCTCGCCACGCCGTGCCGTTCGCTGCAGAGAGCGCTGCCCGCCGAAAACGCCGGGGGCGAGCGCCTGCGGCAGGCCAGGCCACGGACCAAAACGCATGACCCCGCCGGATCGGATGAAACGGCGGGGCCACTCGTGGCGTTGGTCGCTCAGGCCGCCGGCCACAAGGCGGCGGTGCTTGCGCTCGCTCTCGCTACGCCGCCTGCCGGTTGATGCCGGCTTCGGCGAGCTTGGTGAGCTTCTTGTCCGCTGCGAATTCCTCGTCGAGGTTCTGCTGCAGCAGGGTGGCGCAATCGTTCCGGCCCAGTTGCTTGGCCCAGGCGGCCAGCGTGCCATAGCGCGTGATCTCGTAATGCTCGACCGCTTGTGCGCAGGCGATGATCGCGGCATCGACCACCTGCTTGTCGGCAACCTCGCCGAGAACCTCATCGGCTTCTTCGAGGATGCCGTCGATCGCAGGGCAATCCACCCCCTTCGCCTCCGCGCCATGCTGAATGAAGACCTGTTCAAGCCGCTTGATATGGCCTTCGGTTTCGCCGCGATGGGTGACGAGACCCTGCTTCAACTGCGGGTCCGTTGCCTTGTCGATCATCTTCGGCAGCGACTTATGGATCTGCTTCTCGGCGTAATACATGTCCTGGAGCGTGTGGACGAAGAGATCATCCATCGTCTTGATGTCCTTGGAAAAAATGCCCATTCCATCCTCCTGGGATTTGGCCCCCGCCGACGCCGATCGGGTTTGGCGCGCTTTCTGCCGGACCAACGTAGCGGGCGCCGGCCTGTTCCACCCCATGGCCGGCTCCCGTGTCGAAAATCCCGCCATCGCACCATTTCGAGCGGCCGTGCCGCCGCCCTTGGAACCTCATTCAGGGCGCGACGTTTCCTGCGCAGCCGCGCCTGGCATCACGGGAGGCCATCATGCGAGACGGTTACGGACGGAAAACCCCCACAACGGACGCCGCAAGCACCCTGCCGCTTGGACAGGGCCAGCAGGACAGGAGGCAAGGCGAGCAGGGGCGGCAGAGGCGTGATCGACCGATGGCAGGGGCCGAGACCCGAGAAGACGCGAGTCCTATGAAGATGACAGAGTCCCCTCCTCCCGGCATTTGTGAAACCTGAGGTGATGGCGATGACCACGGACAAGCACACCGACGCGCCGGTGCCCTATCGGACGGCGCAGCGACCGGGACAGTCGGGCGCACAGGAACAGCGCCGTCCGGGTCCGAGCCCCCTGTCGCAACACGAGACCGGGCCGCATGCGCCGTTCGAGGCCGACGAGCATGACGGTGCGGCTTCGATCAAGCATGCGGCCCAAGCCACTCCAAAAGAATCAGGCAGCCCAAAAGAAACAGCCCCTCCAAAAGATACAGCCAAGCCGAAGAAGCCGCCGATCTGAGATAAGCCGATATCCGCACACGAGGGGAGTGAAGGCTCCGCTCAGTCGCGATAAATGCGCGCCGGGTCCTGGATTTGCCTGGTTCCCAGCATCTTGACCCCGAACCCCGCAACGAGCGCCAGGACGGTGAGCCAGATCAGGATGTCGAGATAGCGCGAGCGCATGGCAGGTCCGCCCGAGCATTGATGGCCGCTGCAACCGATGCATTAACCTTGGCCGGTCCATGAGGTTCCGTGTGGCTTCTGCTCGGGACGCTCGGCCAGGTTTCCTAATAGCCGCCGATGATCGGGAGGATTTCCCCGGTGATGTAGCTCGAGCAGTGCGGCGAGGCGAGGAAGACATAGGCCGGCGCAATCTCCTCGGGCTGGGCCGGGCGCTTCATCGGCGTCTGCGCCCCGAATGTGGCGACATCTTCGGCCGTCTTGTCCGACGGGTTGAGCGGCGTCCAGACCGGCCCGGGGGCGACTGCATTGACCCTGATGCCGCGCGGCACGAGATGGGCGGCGAGCGAGCGGGTAAAGGCGTGGATGCCGCCCTTGGTCATGGCATAATCGATCAGCGCTTCGCTGCCCATCAACCCAGTGACGGAGCCGGAATTCACGATGGCGCCGCCCACACTCATATGCGCGAGGGCCGCGCGCGACATGTGGAAATAGCCGTAGAGATTGGTCTTCAGCGTCGTGTCGAAATGCTCTTCGCTCAGGTCTTCGAAGCGCGCCGAATGGACCTGGAAGGCGGCGTTGTTGACGAGGACATCGAGCTTGCCGAAGGTCTTGATGACCTCAGCCACCGCCTTTCGGCAGAAGCCTGCGTCCCGGACATCGCCTGGGATCACCAGGCAGCGCCGCCCTTCGGCTTCGACCGCCTGCCGCGTGACCTTCGCATCCCCGGCTTCGCCGAGATGCAGGATGGCGACATCCGCGCCCTCGCGCGCAAAGAGCACGGCGACCGAGCGCCCGATGCCTGAATCGCCGCCCGTGATCACCGCGACCTTGCCCTCGAGCTTGCCCGAGCCCTTGTAATAGGGCGCATCATACATCGGGGCTGGATCGAGCACCGCCTCCGAACCGGGCTTGGGCTGATGCTGCTTCTTGAAGGGCGGCTCGGGATAGCGGCGCGCGCCCGCCTGCATCGCTCCGGATTTTTCCTTTGTCGGCTTCTTATCCGCTTGGGCAACCTGCCTCTGGATCCGGCGTTGCTGCCGGATGGCGGAATTCGCCGCACTGCCCGGCTTCGCCTGCGGCTTGCTCGAGGGTTTCGCCATCACGGCCTCCGTTACATTGAACTCGGGTGTGGAACTGGCGTCGTCGGCGCGGGTTCCACAGGAAGCGGTGACGCCGCGCCGGCGACAAGCCGCAGCGCGCCGATGCGTATTACGGTCATAACTGGTTTCACTGTGCGGCTCAGCGCATGAAAAACCAAAGTAAAATGATGATTGGAATCGGAATTCCAAGAAGCCAGAGAGCAATCGAACGCATGGCATCCTCCTCACAATACTCGAACACGGAGGGAGAACGCGGAGCTTGTTATTCCGTTCCCAACGCGCGACTTTAAATTCAGCAAGCCGCCGGAAAGAACAGGATGAATTCAGATTTACGTCCGCGCTTTCTTCAAGGACGGCGCGCGAGACCAGGTGCGGTGCGCAGGAGCGAGAGCAGATCGAGCGTGGCGGGGCTGAGATAGCCACCTCGGCGCAGAACGGCATGGATGGGATTGGCGACCTTCAGGTCAGCGACAGCAATGCTCGCGAGCGAGCCGAGGCGTCGTTCCTCATCGATCGCGCTGTCCGGCAGCAGCGCGCTGCCGAGGCCGGCCTCGACCCGGGGCATGTCCGCACGCCCTTGTTCGGGCTGTACACTCGCGAAGAGGCCCGGCCGCCACCCTGACGCAACGTCGCTCTTGCCGGCACTCATGAAACTGCAAGATCACGCTGCGTTTGGACGAAATCGTCCAAACGCAGCGTGATCGACTCTCATAGTTTAGAGCATGCTTTATGCGAAAAACCGTTGCCACTTTTTCGCAGCATGCTCTAGCATCCGCGGAAGCTTATCCCGCGCCTTCATTTCCCTAAAATTCGCTTGAATTCGACGTTTCTGCGTTCACTGAGCGAGATGCTGCCCCATGGACAAGAAGCTTAAGCCACCATCGTTCAAGGAGATCGTAGCGCAATTGCGGTACGACTGGTTCGGCAAGGATGTGCAGCAGACTCCGACCGTCAGCTATGTTTGGACGGCCGATCAGTTCGGACATTTCGGCCTCGGCTTCCAGATCACCTTTCTGTTCAGCTGGATCCTGGCCGCTTTCTTCACCGATCTCCCGGCCTGGAAGACTGCGATCATCGCCGCCCTGCTCAATATGCTCCTTTGGATCGTCAAGGAGGTGCTGGACATCGTCCGGGAGAAGGGGCGCCAGGGCCCGCTCTTTCCGTTCAATCGCCGGGAGCTCTGGTGGAATGTCGCGACCGCGCTGTTCTTCATCAGTGCGGGCGCGATCGTCGCCGGCGCCGCAGGGCTCGGCGGCATCCAGGCGATTGTGGCGCTGCTCGTCATGCTCGTCCCCGCCGCAGTGCTGGTGATCTGGTGGGTCCGGCGCAAGATGACCTTCCAGCAGGTCGGCCTGCCCTTCCTGTTTCGCCTGACCAATCTCTGCTCGACCATCGAGAAGCCCGGTCCCGGCAAGCCCGATCCCGGCTATCGCGACGCGCTGATCGCCCTCTCGGAGCCACCGGTGAAAGGCGCGAAAGCGCCGCGCTTCCCGCATGTGCTGCTCACCGGCACGGTCGGCTCGGGCAAGACCTGCCTCGCCTGCGGCATCGGCACCGAATACGCCTTCCGGCTCGGCATCGCGCGCTACACCACGCTGGTGAAGCTGTTCGAGGCCGCGATGGAGCGCAAGGAGGATGCCAGCACCGACCACCCGCCGCTCGAGGAACAGGATGGCCGCATCCTCTGGCCCTGGCGCAATGTCGACCTTCTCATCGTCGACGATGTCGATGCGCTGCTGGTCGAGCCGCCGCTGCCGGAGCCGACCACCCCCACCGCGGCCGAGGCCACCGCCAAGCGCCCGGGCGACCAGACCGCGCTGCGCAGAATCGTCTTCAACCAGCTCGCCATCGTCGGCATCGAACGCTTCAGGATGCGCCGCACCGTCTGGGTCGTCAGCGACCCCAGCGAGGCGGAGGAGTGGCGCGACACCATCGCCGAGGCGCTGGGCCTTCCCCAGAAGGACGACGCCGCCCTGCCCGTCATTCGCCTGCTCAGGGACGAAAAGGCCCTGGCCAGGATGGGCAAGACAAGAGCTTAAGGTCACCGGGCCCAGAGCATGCTGCGAAAAAGTGGTACCGGTTTTTCGCATCAAGCATGCTCTAAACGATGAGAGTCGATCACGTTTTCTGCGTTTGGACGAGTTCGTCCAAACGCAGCGTGATCCAGGGAAATCCGGAGCGAAGGGGAGCCCCAGCCTGGCGGCGTGGAGAGACCGTTCCGCATCGCGCCCAGCCGGGCGGGCAAGTCCTCGACGCCCGGCATGCCGGATTTTCATGGCGCATCGCCGCGACGCTACAGGAACGCCGCACGAGGGTGATCGCGGCGAGGCTGCGGCATCCGGGATTGAGCGCTCGCCCTGCGATTATCAGGAAGGCAGCAGACCAACGGCCGGAACGTTCCCCGCGCTCAGCCGTTGCCCTTTACTGACGGGAAGAGAAGGCAATTTGCGAGAAATCCAGTGCCCCCTGACGCTGAAAGACCCGTGGTTCTCGTTGTCGACGACGAACCGATCATCAGGATGTATGCGTCCTTGCTTGTTGAGGAAGCCGGCTACCTTGCCATCGAGGCATCGACCGCGGACGAGGCATTGGCCATTCTCGAGCAGCGTGACGATGTTCGCATCCTCTTCACGGATGTGGAGTTGCCAGGTTCGCTGGATGGCCTCCGACTGGTGGAACTCGTCCGCGAGAAATGGCCGCCGGTTGAGCTGATCGTAACGTCGGGCCATGTGCAGATCGACCCTCAAAAGTTACCCGAGCGAGCGCGGTTCTTTCGGAAGCCATATTCGGACGGCGAAATCCTCAAAACGCTGAAGTCCTTGCCGGTCGCGTCATAGACGTCTGCTCGGCACGGTTGGGCCTTCGTCTTTGATCGCGCATTCAGACGCTCGCCATGAGCTGCGCATCACCGATGTCCATTGCCACGAACCACTGCGAGCAACTCGCAAGCCAGCCCGGGAAATGGTAAGCTTGGAACCGCACCGCGCGTTCTGTTTGCTGACCGGAAACAAGCATGCAGAAGTTCGATCGCTACGACACCGTTCTCGTACCGTGGTATTCAGAAGACGACTTTCCCGCCTTGCTGGCTCTTGCCGGCAATGCCCCCGGGCTTCCGAGAACATATGCCGAGTGGAAACACCAATCCGCCATTGCGACAGAGATTCTCCTGGCGAAAGGGAAGACCGTTCAAATCATGACCGTTCGCCCCGGCGATTATGTTGACTGGCTACGAAGCTCTCATCGGAGCAATACGGCTTCGGCGCGCTTGCGATACCTGAAATGGCTAGCCACACAGAACGGGAAGAAGGCTACGATCCTCCCCTTGCCAGCAATATTACTGCCCGACTTGGATACTGACGGTTAGAGCATGCTGCGAAAAAGTGGCAACGGTTTTTCGCATAAAGCATGCTCTAGGCAAGACACGCGCCGAGGGACGCCGGGCCGGGCGCGGCGAGTTCCTGCCTTGGGGCGGGGTGCACGGCCTGCGCGGCTCAGGCCTCCCGGACCAGGAGCACGTCGGCATCGACGCTCCGGAGAACGCCTTCGGCGTGGCTCCCTATCGCGTCCTTCACCAGCTCCCCGCTCGGATGCGCCCCGACGACGATGAGACTGGCGCCGGACTCCTGCACCTGCCGAGTTTCGACTATTTTCCACTTGTTGCGAATGATTTCCAATTATTAAACGAAAATACTTCGTTCATTGCCTATATAGTGCAGAAACATACGAAATTTAAGAATTAAACTTAGATTTGCTTCGCACGACCTGCGAACGGCCAACAAGAGGCAGTCATGGCTGAAGCTCTTTCGTGCGACGTCGTCATTGTCGGGACCGGAGCCGGCGGCGGCATTCTCGCCTATGAGCTTGCGAAAGCCGGATTGCGGGTCGTTTCGCTCGAACAGGGCGCCATGCTCGCGGCCGATCACTTCAAGATCCACGCGCCGCCGGGCGGCACGAAGGATTTCGGCATAGGCCCGGATACGACCTGGCCGAGCGACCCGCATGACAGCCTGTTCATCCATCCTCTCTTTGCCGATGGCACGGTCGGCTCGACCAGTGCGCCGGCCGGCGGCTTTCGGCATTTTCAGGTGCTCGCCGTCAATGGCCTGCAGAATCTCTGGAACGGCGTCAGCGTCAGGTTTTCGCCTGCCGACTTTCGGACCTGGCCGCTGAGCTATGACGATCTCGCGCCCCATTACGGCGCCATCGAGCGAAAGATCTCGGTCTGCGGCACCGTCGAGAATTTGCCCGAGCTTCCCGATGGCGATTTCATACCGCCAAAGCCGTTGCGCCCGGCCGATCACCTTATCGTCGATGCGGTCAAATCCCTGAATGAGCCGTATTCCCACGCGATTCCCAATCGCAAGGCGATCAATACGCGGACCGACACGGCATCCTCCTG
Source organism: Allobosea sp. LC85 (assembly GCF_000735605.1). Taxonomy (GTDB): domain Bacteria; phylum Pseudomonadota; class Alphaproteobacteria; order Rhizobiales; family Beijerinckiaceae; genus Allobosea. The sequence goes on along the minus strand of NZ_JPKG01000033.1, from coordinate 65,877 downwards.
TATGTCCACCGGCGTGTGCACGTCCGGCTGTCCGGTCGGCGCCGTCTACAAGTTCTCCAGCCGGCTCCTGCCGGAGATCGCGCTCCTCCCGAATTACGAACTGAGAACCAACGCCAAGGTCGTGCGGCTGCTGCGCAAGCCGGGCGCGCGGCAGCTGTCCGGCGTGGAATACATCGATCTCTGCAGCGGCAAGCGCAAGATCCTGGATGCGCGGATCGTCGTGCTCGCGGCCGGCGCAATCGAGACGCCGCGCATTCTTTTCAATTCGGCCGACGAGGCCGATCCGAATGGCCTGGCCAATCGGCACGGCCAGGTCGGCATCAGGCTCCAGGACAACCCCAAGATCGTTCTCTCGACCTCGCTATGGAAGCTGTGGCGAAAGCGCCGCGATTACGACATCGGCTATGGCGATCTCCTGATCCTGCTGTCGCAGGGCAAGCTCCCCGACGGGACTTCCTTTCCCTTCATCGGACACGCCATTCATGGGCTGCCCGACGTGCCGCACTACCTGTCCGGTCTCAAGGCCTTCCCGCCCTTCCTCAAGGAGCGACTGGCGCGGATGATGTTCCACAGCTACGTCACGCTCGGGCTGTTCTGCGCTGGAGAACCAACGCCGGCCAACCGCCTGCGCCCCGGCAACAGCGTCGATCGCTATGGCGTGCGGCAGGTGGATGTCGAGTTCACAGTATCAGGCAGCGCGCAGGCCCAGATGGACGCCATGGCCGCCTGGGGGCAGCGGCTGCTGCGGCGCGCCTCATCGACCCTGATCTACGGCACCCGCGACAATAGCGGAACAGGCATCCATTACGCCGGAACGACCGCCATTGCGGATGATCCAGGCAAGGGCGTGGTCGATACTGACCTGAAGACTCATGACATCGATAATCTGTTCATCTGTGACGGCGGTGTTATCCCGGTCCTTCCCGACAAGCATCTGACGCTGACGATCATGGCGCTGGCGAACAGGCTGGCCAATCGCCTGGTCGAGCAAGCGCAGCAGCATGAGGCGCTGGCTGAACCGCAAGCGGTTTCATCGTAGCCGGGCATGGTGCAGATGGGCGGACCATGCGCCGAACGGCGCAGTCTGGCGCGGCGCAGGAATTGGCGGCGGATACGACCAGTGGCGGCTTTGCGAGACGGAGCGCCGAGACGGAGCACCAAGACGGAGCACCAAGACGGAGCGCCAAGACGGAGCGCCCCGCAGATTTCACCACGTCCCCATGAGAGCAGCCCCTGCCAGAAACCCGCCGGTCAGAATGTTCGCCAGGAACAGGCGATAATTCACGTCGGGGCGCTCCAAGTTGACCTGCCAGATCTGCCACGCGAGATGAGCCGCGATCACCATCATGCCGATGGCGTAGAGGCTCGACATGCCAAGCATCGCGCCACCGAGCGCCCAGGCCAGGACCGTCAGGGCATAGAACAGACCGATACCGGCCTTACCGCGCGATCCGAAAAGAACGGCAGTCGATTTGAGGCCAAGACTGCGATCATCACGCAGATCGACATAGGCATAGATGGTATCATATCCGATCTGCCATGCGATGGCCCCGGCCCAGATCAGCACGGCGCCTGCCGGGACATGCCCTGTGATCTCGGCCCATGCCATGAGCATTCCCCAGTTGAAGGCAGCTCCCAAAACAGCCTGGGGCCAGTGGGTGAAGCGTTTGCAGAAGGGATAGAGGAACACCAGCGGGACGACGCCAATCGCGATCAACCGCGTGTAAGGCGTCAGAAAGAGCAGCAACGATGCCGCAAGCGCAAGCTGAAGGGCCAGGAAGACAATGGCTTGCGTCACGCCGATCTGGCCGCTTGCCAGCGGACGAAACCGGGTTCGCTCGACATGGCCGTCGAAATTTCGATCGGCGATGTCGTTGATCGTGGACCCGGCGCTTCTCATCACGAACGCCCCGAGCGTGAAGACCACCAGATGCCGAATGTCGGGAATGCCCTGCGCGGCCTGAATCAGCGCAGCCCAGCACGGGAAGAGCGTGAGCCAGATGCCGACCGGCCTGTCCAGCCGTGCAAGCCGGATATAGGGCCGCCATAGGGGTGGCAGCCGACGATCGACCCAATCTCCCTTGTGAATGTCGGTCAGATCGGGGCGGCTCAGTGTCGTCATGGCGCGCTTCGTCATCCGGCTTTCGAGCACATGGCCGAAACGCCTGTCGGGTGTGCCTCATCGTAGCCGGACATGTCGCTCATGTCTGGCTTTCCCTCCGTTCATTGGTGAAGCTCGGCTTGTCGCCCTGCCCTCGCCGCGGCTTTTCAGTTGCCCCAGTCGACCACGGTGAGATCGAGCGGCAGCGCGCGCTTGAGCGCCAGAGGGGGCACGAACGGCGTCAGGCTCACCGGCGAGCCGGTTTCCGCTGCCCGGTCGAAATCCGCGGTGCCCGCCAGATCGATCGCTTTCACCGTGGCGGCCTCGAAGACGTAGGGAAGGCCATTGGCGAGAAGTGGCGAGGGCCCGTCCATGACATGCAGATGCAGATGCGGCTCCGAGCTGTTGCCGGTATTGCCGACCGCGCCGATGACATCGCCGCGGCGCACCCTGTCGCCGATTTTGACGCGGACGCTGCCCGGCTTCATATGGGCGTAGAGCACGAAGGCACCGCCGCCCATATCCAGGACCGCGAAGTTCCCGTCAGCCTCGCCGACCGGCAGCCCGTCGGGAAGCGCTCCGGGAACCTGGTCGGCAAGATCGCCGCGCATATCGACGATGGTGCCGTCGCTCACCGCCAGGATGGGCTGGCCATAGATGTGATAGCTGCCGACCAGTTTCCGATCGCCCGCGAACAGCCGGCCATCCCCGCCCAGTTTCTCCCAATCGATGGCAAAGCGTTGAGACAGGCGAAACGCCCCGTTCAACGGCAGCAGCGCCCGGACATGGCGGGTCGAATCGCAGCAGCCGTCGCCCGCGATATTGTTATCGCCCCGAAGCGGCGGCCCCAGAACCGGGGGCGCCGCGGTCGCAACCGCGGCCGCGCCCAGCTGGATCGCGGCATCCGCCTTGAACTGATCAAACCAGGCATCGACCTGATGTGTCAGCCGTCGCGGAGCCGAGCGTCCCGCCGGCAGCGAGATATGGAGAAAGGCAACCCCATATTGGAAGGCGCCCAGTTCCGCCGACTCATTGCCGCGCCGGCCAGCGGGGGAGAAACGCCGCGCGATCTCGGCCTCGTCAAGCGTCGCAAGCGGCTCCTTGTCGTCGTCGCCGAAGAGCGTGAGCCGCTTCACCACGACGCGCTCGCCGGTCACGTTCGAGAGCTGCAGTTCGTAGACGATATGCTGGCGACCATCGGAGCCCAGCACGGGCTGTGGCGTGAACAGGACCTTGCCGACGAGCCCCGTCAAGGTCACGCCCTGCGTCGGGGTTGCCGGTGTTTCCGCCCGGGCCGCGCCCGGCAGGGTCAGCGGGACCAGGGCAGCAACGGCCGCGAGACGCATCGTTCTGGTCAGAAGGCACATGGCAGGGTCCCTTGCGGTTCTGCGCGGCTTCAAGGCAATGCGAATTCAGCTCAGGCGAGCTTCGTCGTCCGGGGCAAGTGAGGCTAGAGCATTTTCGAGCGAAGTGGACACCGGTTCGCGTGAAGAAAATGCGATAAAACAAAGAGCTAGAGCATTTCCGCGTTTCGGAGAAACACGGAAATGCTCTAGCTCCATGCCCGCACTGGAGCCGACCGAGCAGGTCACGTCTTCACCCCGGACCTTGCCCTGCTGAAAGCGGCCTGGCCCTGGATGCCTCACGCTTCCATGCCTGCTGAGCGCGCCCTTCGGGAGAGAGCTGCCGCCGGCTGCCTCGCCGTTCCGCCTCACCCGCGCCTGTCTCCCATGGGCCATTCGCCGACCGAGCCGAGGAAATCGGGAGAGGCGAACCGGATATATTCCAGGAAGGTGAACAGGGTGCCCTTGTCGGGGCCAAGATCGGCGCGGCGCAAACGCTGCGTCCGGGAGAAATCGGCGCGCTGCTTGACGGCGGCGAGCGCGGTCCTGATCTGCCGATTGCCTCTGGCGATCCGCGCGATATCCGGCAGGAGCGGCTGGAGCACAGCCCGATAGGGACTGAGCGCGATCAGCGCGGCGACGAATTTCTCCGCATCACGGGCGGCGTCATCGGCCTCGCATGCGGGCGACGGAAGGGTCATGCCGTCACCAGCCTCGGAGGGGTTGCAGCGGCGAGCGCGCGCAGGGGCTTTCCCGATTCCAGATGCCGCTCGATATCCTCGAGCGAGACACCGGCCGTCTCGGGAACCAGCAGATGGGTGAAGATCAGACCGGCGGCGCAGACCGCCGCGTAGAGGGCAAAAACCCCGCCGAGTCCGAAGCTGGTGACCAGCATGGGGAATGAGAACACGACCAGGAAGTTGAACGCCCAGTTGGCCAGCGAGGCCACGCTCATGCCGAGGCTCCGCACCTTGAGCGGAAAGATCTCGGACATCATCACCCAGGGCAGCGGACCGATGCTGGCGGCGAAGGCCGCGACATAGAGCACGAGGCCGATCGTCGCGAGCAGATCCAGCGCCTCCGCATCGGTCATCGCCGCGATGGCGATCATGCCGAGGCTGAGGGCCGTTCCGGCGAAACCGATGAAGAGCAGCCGCCGCCGTCCGATCCGGTCGATCAGATACATTCCGACGAAGGTCATCGCGACATTGACAATGCCGATCCCGACCGTCGCCAGGATCTGGGTGGAGGTGGAATCGAAGCCGGATTCCTTGAAGACGGTCGGCGCGTAATAGATCACGGCATTGATGCCGCTGAGCTGCTGCAGGAAGAACAGGCCCATGCCGACGACCAGGGCCGGCCGGACCGTCGGACTGAGCAGGTCCGCCCAGGTTGCCGGCCGGGTGCGCTGCTCGGCCGCCCGCCGGATGCCCGCGAGCTCGGCATCGACGGCCGGATCACGCGGGGAAAGCTCGCGGATCCGCCCGATGGCCAGGCGAGCCTCCTCGGTCCGGCCCTGAAGGGCGAGCCAGCGCGGCGTATCGCCCATGCGATACATGCCGACGAGCAGGGCGATGGCCGGCACGACGCCCATCGCGAACATCAGCCGCCAGGACTCGGCGAAGACGAAGTCGACCAGATAGGCCCCGAGAATGCCGAGCGTGATCGCGAGCTGGTAGATCGAGACGAGCATGCCGCGCTTCTCGGCCGGAGCGCTCTCGGAAATGTAGAGCGGCGCCACCATGGCCGCGATACCGACGGCCAGGCCCAGCAACAGACGCGCCGCCGTCAGCATCCAGATGGTGGTCGCCCCGGCCGAGAACAGCGCTCCAATCGCGAAGAGCACGGCAGCCGCCAGCAGCAGGGCACGCCGTCCATAGGTTTCGGTGGTGCGCCCCGCCAGCACCGCCCCGACGAGCGCGCCGAGCGGGACTGCAGCCGTCATCAGCCCCTCGGAGAAGGGACTGATCGTGAACTCGCCGCGCAGGAGATGCAGCGCGCCGGCGATGACGCCCTCGTCGAAGCCGAAGAGGAACCCGGCGATGCCGGCGATGGCAGCTACGTAATAGATCATGATCCCTGCCTTGTTTGGCTTGCCTTGTTTGGCTTGGCGTGGCGCATCACGGCAGCAGGCTGTGGGCGACCTTGCGGAAGGCGGTGACGATGTCGCTTTCGTCAGCCTCGGTCAGGGTCGATCCGATGGCAAGAAGCGCTCCGCGGGCATGGACATCGTCGCAGAACGGCAGCGCTCCCGCGTTGTAATCGTAGCTTGCAGCGAAAGCGTTGGCCGGATGCGTCCAGGGAAAGCCGTCGGAGCTGTTCGACCGGCGCTGGACCAGGCTCGGCACGTTGAAATACCAGTGCATGCCCCATTCCTGCATGGTGATGCAGGAGAGGCTGCCGGGCGGACCGGCAATCCCCTCGGCGCGCAAGGCTTCGACGAAGCGTCGTGCCAGGGCGGCATCGGGCAGCAGCATCAGCAGGAAGGGCCCGGTATCTCCGGCCGGGTCGGGGATTTCGCGGAACTGGATGCCGCTGAGATCGGCCAGCTGCTCGCGAATGCGCCATTTCGAACCGCGCATCGCGGCCGTGATGAGCGGCAGTTTGCGCATCTGCGCCAAGGCCATCGCGCCTGCGAGCTCCGACATGCGCGCGCCCATGCCCCAGAGCTGGCAGGCCTCGTCCGAGGCGTCGAGCCGGCCCTTGTCGTTGCGGGGATAGCCGAGATCGTGCAGCGCCGCGATCCGCCGGAACAGTGCATCGTCTTCGGCGACGATCATCCCGCCATCGCCGGAGGTCATGTTCTTGTTGAGCTGGAAGCTGAAGATACCGATGTCGCCGAACAAACCGACGGCGCGATCGCCGACCCGGGCTCCGGCCGCCTGGGCGCAGTCCTCGACCAGGTCCAGGCCATGGGCGCGGCAGATCTCGGCGATTTCGGCGATGCGGCCGGGGGCCCCGCTCATATGCACGCACAGGACGGCGCGGCTATGCGGGCCGATCTTGCGCCGCAGATCCTCGGGATCGATGCAGAACGTCGCGTCGATATCGACCAGGCGCGGAATGGCGCCGACCCGCACCACGGCCGAGAGGCAACTCACCCAGAGATAGCCCGGCACGAAGACCTCGTCGCCCGGCCCGACGCCAAGCGCCGAGAGCGCAATCGTCAGCGCGGCCGTGCCTGACGACACCGCCAGCGCGTGGCGATGTCCGAAGGCCTCGCACCACTCGCGCTCCAGGGTCTCGACCATGTGCTGGGGATCGGGCCCATAGAAGCGGAACGGGCTGCGCGAGCGCACGACGCGGTCGACCAGTTCGCGCTCCTCCTCGCCGATCCAGTGCACGCCCGGCAGTTCCCAGGGCAGCGGCTCCTGCCGAACCGGGGTGCCGCCGTCGATGGCGAGCCGATTGGCGCGCTCCTGCCCGATCCGCGGTTCACTTTCGGCGAGAGTCATGCGGATCTCCTGCAAGCGGCTGCAGGCCGACGAGCGAGCGCCGGCCAGAGTAAAAGGCAGGAGATTGATCCCACCCACCGCAGAGTTTATAGCATGAAACGACTGCTTTAAGTCGGCTTCTATTTTTAGAAGAAGTTTGAAATGATTAGAAACTATTGGAAATATGCACTATATTCCCCAATTTTAAGAATAATATACCTGGTCATATCTGGCGGACTGACGTTCGGATTTGGAATAGCATCGATATCAGGCGTGCTAGATCTAATAAAAATTGACTTCAATCTTTCAGAAATGAGCGAACAAGCGATCGTCGGCGTATTGGTCCTCGGCTGTTTCGTCGGCGCGTCGATCGCCGGCCCGGTTTCTGCCCGATGGGGCCGGCGGCCAACGATCCTGCTGGCGGCCGGATGCGGGGCGCTTGGCTACGCGCTCATCCCCGCCGGCTACGGGTTGGGCGGCCTGCTCGTCGGGCGCAGCTTCGCCGGATTGTGCATCGGCCTGCTCTCGATGGTCGTCCCGATGTATGCGGCAGAGACGACGCCGGCGCGCCATCGCGGGGCGGTGGTCTCGCTGTTTCAGCTGGCGATCACGCTAGGCATTCTCGCTGCTTATGGCGCCCCGCTCGCCTTTGCAGGCGCCCTGCCCTGGCCGATCCTGCTCGGTCTCGGCATCCTTCCCGTCTGCCTTTGCGCGCTGATCACCCTGCTGCTGCCCGAGAGTCCGCGCTGGCTGGCGGCGAAGGGAGATCGGGAGGGCGAACGTGCCGCCGTGCAAGCGCTCGGCCTCGCCGGGGAGTGGCAGGCATCCCCGCCATCATTCGATCGAGTGAGCACCGGGAATCCCGCCAACGCTGGCCATGGCATGATCCGGCGCGGCAGCGTCAACGCGGTGCTGTTCCTGTGCAGCGCGCTGTTCGTGCTGCAAAATCTCAGCGGCATCGACGGCATCCTCTATTATGCCCCGCGCATCTTCCAGGAGCTCGGTTTCCCGGCCGGGACCGCCGCTCTTGCCGCCACCTTCGGCCTTGGCCTGGTCAATGTGCTGGCCACGATCGCGGCGATCGCCCTGGTCGATCGGCTTGGCCGCAGGCCGCTCCTGATCCTCGGCTCGGCTGCGATGGCCGCCGGGCTCGCCGCCGTCATCCTGGCCGCCGGGTTCGATCTGCCATGGCTTGGCCTCGCCGGCCTCGCGATCTTCATTGCCGCCTTCGCGCTCAGCCTGGGCCCGCTTCCCTATGTCCTGATGTCGGAATTGTTCCCGTCGGAGGTCCGCGAATCCGGCATCGCCATGGCTTCGGCAACGAGCTGGCTGTTCAACGCCTTGATCGCCTTCACATTCCTCAGCATGGTCGCGGCGTTCGGACTGTCGGGCACAATCGGATTGTTCCTGGCGATATGCCTGCTCTCGGTGATCTTCTGCCTTGCCTTCGTGCCGGAAACGCGCGGAGCCCGTCTCGAGGATATCGAGACGGCGGTGCTGGCAGGACGCCCCTTGCGCCAGCTCGGCGGCCAGATCGGCGGACCTGATACGTCTCCGGCCCGATGACCTGACCTTCCGTGTTCGCGCGATCCACTTTTCGGACCGATGACCTGTGCGCTCGCATCGGCTGTCCCGAAAACCGCGATCCACTTTTCGGGCCGATGCTCTGTGCGCGCGCATCGGCTGTCCCGAAAACCGCAATCCACTTTTCGGGCCGATGCTTGGCCTCAGCTGGGCGCCAGCCGGTCGAGCGTCAGCTCGATCTCGGCGAAATCCCTGGGTGCGGCTTCGCACAGGGCGGAAGGTGAATGCATGCCGAGCGAGGTGACGATATTCGCGGCGAGCTCCAGCCGGGCGGCATCGGCGCGGTAGCCCAGGCCGGCCAGCTCCGTCTCGATTCCGTCCTCGTCAGCGTCGAGATAGCCCATGCGCGCGGCCAGATCCGCGATGCTGCGATCATGCGCTCGCAGGAACAGGATGCGGCAGGCGACAGCGCGGGCATTGGGATCATGGACTGCCGCGCCGCTGAGAATGCCGCCGATCAGATTGGCGGGCGGCGTGGGCACGTTCAGCGCCAGAAAGAACAGGCGGTGGGTATAGGAACATGTCAGCGCGCTCTGCGCCGTTCGGCCGTCGCTGAGCAGGTGCCCTTCCATCGCGACCGGGCGGTTGAACAGGTTTTCGCTGTAGCTGATCTGCAGCTGCTGCATCGGGTCAGCGCAGATCCGCATCGCGCCGATGATCAGCTTGCCGACCTCGACACGCGACCAGGCCGGCGAAATGGCGAGATAGGATCCGGCCAGCCAATGCTCGCCGGGCTGTCGTGCGCCCGCGCGGGCCGCGGCTGGTGCAACCGGGCTCGGTGCCGGCACCGGCGGCAGACCGGCCTCCCGCCTGAGCGTCGCAAGCACGGTATCGGGCACGCCGAAATGGGCGCAGATCGCGTGCTGGAACTCCTCGAAGGAGGACGAGGCCAGGAAAGGCGCCGTCAGCGAACCGCCCAGCACCTTCGACCAATCCTCATAGACGCTGGCGGCACGCGGCATCGCCTTGCCCGAGAGCCATTTGTAGGCATTCTGGGTCACGAACAAGGTCGCCGGATTGATCGCCGCAAAGCGCGCGCAGAGTTCCTTGTTGGTGGGGCAGCCCAGGGCCAGGGCGGTCAGCTTCAACTTCAACGCGAGGTTGAACCAGGTCTTGTCGGGCGATTGCTGGCCGATCTCCACGCCGAGATGGTTCACCGGGCCCCCAGGGATTGACCCGCCCTCGCGGAGTGATCCGGGCAAATGCTAGTGGATCGCCGGGCGCGACGCCAGCACGCTACGCGGAGTTGGTTTAAATTGCGCAGCCGCCCCGACCGCCCCAGGACCGAGGGCCGGGTCGTGCGGTCCAAGGCGCGCTCCTTCCCGGTCTCCCGACTTTCAGGTGAATGAACCCGCTCTGCTAGCTGCGATGCGCGCGCGTCTCGGCGGCCTTCTTCGCAGCGGCCGAGCGCTCCTCGGCGGTACGGCGGGACGCCGCCCGCTTCGCCTGCCGAGAGAGCGCCTCGGGCGAGGCCGTGCTCGTCGGCTCGTGCTTGAGGACCTCGGTGACGGCCTTCGAGACACGCGGGCGGCGTTTCGGCGTGCGCTCGCCCTGGCCTACCTCATAGGCGTATTCGGCGCTCTTGCGGGTGCTCTCCTTGACCTTGCCCTTCTTGGGCGGTGGCAGGTCCACGCCTGCCCGCCTTGCCTCGGACAACCCGATGGCGATGGCCTGCTGCGTCGAGTGCGCGCCATGCTCGCCATGGCGGATCTTCTCGATCTCCTCGCGCACGAACTCGCCGGCCTGCGTGCTCGGCGACTTGCCTTCGCGCTTGTCCTTCCGAGCCTTCTCGATGGTTTTCCTGTCCGGCATCGCCATTCTCCCATTGCTGCGACGAGCGTTCGGACTGCGGGCGTGCCGTCGCGGTCCTATAGGAATTCCCAACGCGCCGACGACCTGATTGATCCTGGCACATCGATCCTGATCCCCGTCATGCCTGCCGAAGCGCAGACATCCCTGTCTCCGGTATCAGGTGCCGCAGGAACCATCGGGCCGCGAGATCCGCGACGTCGTCCAGCGCGCCGGGCTCCTCGAAAAGATGCGTCGCGTCGGGGACGATCACGAGGTCCTTTTCACAACGCAGCGCCGCCAGCGCCGACCTGTTGAACGAGATCACCTGCGTATCGGCGCCGCCGACGATGAGCAAGGTCGGTGCCCGGACGCCCGGCAAGACCGACGCCGCAAGATCGGGGCGCCCTCCCCGCGAAACGACGGCGGCAGCCCGGTCCGGACGCTCGGCGGCCGCCATCAGGGCGGCGGCCGCACCGGTGCTCGCGCCGAAATAGCCAAGGCGCAGCGCGGTCGTGTCTTTGAACGCATCCAGCCAATCCGTGGCGTAGACCAGGCGGTTGGCGAGCAGGCGGATGTCGAAGCGCAGCGCAGCCGTGACCTGATCGAGCCGATCCTCCTCGGTCGTGAGCAAGTCCAGGAGCAGGGTGGCGAGCCTCGCCTCGTTCAGCGCTCCGGCCACGGAGCGGTTGCGCGGGCTGTGGCGGCTGCTGCCGCTGCCATGGGCGAAGAGCACGAGCCCGCGGGCATCCGAGGGCAAGGTCAGGTTGCCTTCAAGCGTGATCGGCCCCGCGGGGACACGCACGATCCGCTCGTTCGTCCTGGCCGAAGCTGAGCTCATGTCCGCCTCCGTCAAGCCGGCCGCCTACACGCCGGACGGATAGGTTTCCGCGAGTTCGCCGGCGTCCCACTCGGACGTGCGCTCCAGCGGCTCGACGGCGCTGGTCTCGTCGAAATGCAGCAGCACGTCGAACTGCGCAGCAAGATCGGCCTGGAAATAATGGCTGACCCGCTCCGTTTCCGGCCGATAGATGACGCCGATCGCGCGCTCGCGAAGCCGTCGCGGCAAATCTTCGCCAATATCGCGCAGATCGAGCTGGAAGCGATCGGAAGAAACGGCATGCAGCAAGGCCTCATAGCTGCGCGCCAGGGCGGGCCGGACCGTCTTGCGCTCCGCCGGGCCGCCCCAGCTCGAGGCGGCCGTCACCGTCCCGTGATGGGTCGTAAAGCCGACCAGGAAGGTCTCGCGCTCATGCATCTCGCGGATGAGCTGCCCCAGATTGATCTCGCCGAACCGGCTCCTGTCCGTCGCCCTGGCATCACCGAGATGGGAATTATGGGCCCAGACGACGATTTTCGCGGGCTGTCCCTGGTGTTCGAGATGGGCGACGAGCGCCTCGAAGGTCTCGGCCATGTGCCGGTCGCGCAGGTTCCAGGTGGATTCCGGCGCCAGGAACATCGCGCGATAATAGGCCTCGGCATTCCTTACGAGGCGGGCGTTCTGCTGAGCTGTGAAGAGTTCGTCCTCGTCCACGCTTTCCCCGAACCGGGCCGCCAACGGACGGCGCTTGAGCATCTCGACCAGCTGCGCGACCACGGCCTCCTGGCAGGATTTCTCGACCTCGTTGCCGGCAATGAACCCATAGGCTTGCGGGTCCGGCCCGAAATGGTCGAAGCAGGCATAGCGATGGCGCGCGGCCTCCGCCGCCGCCGGATCGACCTTTTCGAGATAGCGTAGCACCGCTTTCATCGCGCCATGCAGGGCGTAAAGATCGAGTCCGTAGAACCCGACCATCGGTCCGCGCTCGCCCGGCGCCTCGTTGTGCCGGCGCAGCCATTCGACGAAGTCGACGACCACCTTGTTTCGCCACATCCATGCCGGGAAGCGTCGGAAGTCGGAGAGCGCCTCCTCGGCGTCGAGATCCTCGCTCATGCGCTGGACGTAGCGGTTGACCCGGCATGTGTCGGGCCAATCGGCCTCGATGGCGACGGCTGTGAAGTCCTTCTCCTCGATCAGCCGACGCGTGATCCGGGCCCGTTCCTCGTAGAACTCATGCGTGCCGTGCGAGGCTTCGCCGAGCAGCACGAAGCGCGCGTCGCCGATCGCCTCCAGGAGCCGGTCATAATCTCGCGCTCCGCCGGTGAGCCGAGCGATGCGCCTGCGCAACGGGCCAACGGCCGCATCCTCGGCGAATTCCTCTTCTGATGCAGGGGCGCCAAGCACGGAATTGGCGAGAAGCACAGACCTGGCGAGAAGCGCGCGCACCTCCTCGTCGCTCGTCTGGGAGAAGTCCGCATACCAGCGTCCGACGCCGAGAAACGGCTGCGGCGTCCTCGCGCAGACGACCTCGTCCCCATCTGCCCGCATCGCATCGCAGATGTCGGGGCTGCCGACCGGAACGGCGGCGACGATGCGGGCCGGACGGCCATCCCGGAGCGCCTTGATGGCAGCCCGCATCGTCGCCCCAGTCGCAAGTCCATCATCCACGAGGATGACGGTTCGTCCATTCACCTGGAGCGGGGCCCGTCCGCCGCGATAGAGGCGCTCGCGGCGCAGAAGTTCCTTCTCCTCCTGGGTGGTGACCGCGTCGATGACATGAGGCGGGAGCGCGAGAGTGCTGACGATCTCGTCGTTCAGAACGCGCACGCTCCCGGTTGCGATCGCCCCCATGGCCAGTTCCTCATAACCGGGGACGCCGAGCTTGCGCACGACGAAGACGTCGAGCGGTGCTTTCAGGGCTCGTGCCACCTCGTAGCCGACCGGCACGCCGCCCCGCGGCAGTGCCAATACGATGACGTCATCGCGCCCACGGTAGTGGGTCAGCTTGCCGGCAAGCTGCCGTCCGGCCTCGCGTCGATCTGAAAAGGTGATGGTCATGATCTTCAGTCCGGCTGCATCTGTTCAGCGCCGCCCCTGCTCGGGAGGCGTTCGGGCCTGGCGGGGATGGGCGCCTTCCACCTGTCCGGCCGCTGCCAAGAGCGACGAGGGGCAAGCGATGAGGGCGCAACCCGGAGCCGACGTGTCGCCACGCCCTCCACTTCGGAAACTCGCTTGTCGTGTCTACGTTCCACAATGAGGTTCGGCGGGGAAACCGCATCCGGCCCGATGATCTAAGCCTTTGTGTTTGCATCGTCTTTTCCGAAAACCGCAATCCACTTTTCGGGCCGATGCTTTAGTGCCGCTCGTAAATTCCAACGAGCTCCGCCTCCTCGATCGCGTGTTTGCGCGCCTCCTGCAGGATCCGCTCCGCCCCGACATCGGGCGGGAGGTTGATGGTCGGCACGTCGAGGGCTGCGAGGCGGAAATGATAGTGATGCGGGCCATGCCCCTTCGGCGGCTGCGGGCCGTCATATTGGGCGTTGCCGAAGTCGTTCCTGGCAAAGCGCAGATTGTTGTCCGAGCCGGTGTCCACACTCCTCGGCAGGCCGTTCCAGTCGGGCGGGATATTGTAGACTGCGAGATGCCGGAATGTCCCGCTCGGGGCATCCGGATCCTCGACGATCAGCGCAAGACTTGCGGTTCCGTCGGGAACGCCCGTCCAGGACAATTCCGGCATCAGGTTCTCGCCGTCCCGCGCGAATTTGGAGGGTATCGCCTGGCCTTCGGCGAAGGCCCTGGAGGTCAAGGTCAGCGTCATGTCTCATCTCCTTTCTGTCCGCGGGTTGGGCCGGAAACGCCGGTTTCAGACTCTGCACGACCGGCGTATGGATCGATTGCTCCGGCCATTTCGGTAAGCGTCCGGCCCATCGACATGCTGCCGTATGGCCAGAACCGATCGCCGCGCTCCCATGCCGTCCGGTGCCGTCGAATCCCCATCCGGCCGGACCATTGTCTGGTCGCTCCGCAAGTCCGAGAGCCGCCGGAGCACCTTGGTGTGGTCGGGCAGTCCGTCATCCGGAAACCGGGCGCCGGGGAGAATGTCGCTGCGCATGGCAGATGCCTTCGAGCGTGAGATGTTCCCGTCCAACTGAAATGTCGCCCAGATGTTTCATGAGCGACGGCACCGGACGGGATTCTGCTGACGTCTCGCGAACGGGAGATCGCCCGGCAGAGGCCGGCCAAGAGCGAGACGTGCCACTCGCGAGACGTGCCACTGTGACATCGCTGGCGGATTCGGGGCTCCCATCCGCGACGCGCCGATTCCCCGAGCGCTCCGAAATCGAGGCCATGGCGAATTCGCGGGCCAGGCGCTGCGGAGCCTCGGCGCAATGGGCCGGCCCTTCCAGGCGGAAGCTCGTCGGCGACAACGGCCCATTGCTCAGGCCATCGGCCAGCGCTCCGGTCGAGGTGCGACACCGGCGAGCGCCGCGAAGGAGAGCGCTGCGCCATGCAATGAGGGGAGCTCCCCACGGTCCCGGCGGGCCCGCGCTTCGGCGACGCTGGCCGGCCGCCTCCTGCGTTATCTGATCGAGCGGTCGATCGAAGACGGTCGCACCGAATTCACCAACAGGGAGATCCGTCTCGCAGAAGGGATCAAGCTGCCCGATTTCAAGGACAACCTTGAAACACGGCTGCTCCTGCTGCGTCGCCGCCTCGAGGACAAGGGGTTTCCCATGCGCATCGAGCCGATCGAGCGCGGGCGGTTTCGCCTCGTTCTGGCAGGTCGCCCGATCCTGACGCCGCGTTGAGGTGGTCGTCCGTGAAGAACGGTGATCAGGCGCGCTGCCGCGACACCACGAACAATGTGTCACTCCAAAACGGTTATCGCGCCAACGATGATAGATGAATATTATTTAGTAGCTTAAATATCATGCCCGGCGCCAAGTAGAATATCGACCGTATTCGCTGCAACACGCTGGAGCATGGCTTCATCATGATATGCGCTTTCGAGCACCACAAGACCGCGCGCAATGGTTAGCACATGTTCGGCCGCCGCATCCGGCGAGCCCGAAAACTCCCCCGATGCAACCCCTTGGGCAAAAGCCTCCCGGAGAAACCCGGTCAACCGACTTAGCAGGCCGGCAAAGGCCGTCCGGACCTCTTCGGCCAGTTCGTCCCCCTCGATTGACGCCACTTCCATGAGACCGCGCGTCGTCGGACAACCGCGTGGCGGTGTTCCGATGGAGAAATTGCGGATCGCAACATCGAAGAAGCGCTCCAGCCGCTCACGGAGCTTGCCCACGGCCAGCGCGGACGCGACGGCTGCAAGATAGTCGTCGGCGTAACGGGCGTAAGCCCGGAGAAACAGCGCCTCCTTGGTGCCATAGGCATTGTAGAGCGAGCCGCGCTGCATTCCGACATCCCGCGCAATATCCGACAGGGATGTGCCACGGACACCCTTCCGCCAGAATTGGTCAAAGGCGACAGTAAGGACGGCATTCTCGTCAAACAGTCTGGGGCGCATGAGACCTCTCTCCAGCAGCGGCCACTTATAGCCTCTCCTGCCATCGCCGTAATTGTATTTGACGACGCGTCAATAACCTGTATTTTTGACACTACGTTAAAAACCGCAACGCCGGCTTGACGGGAAAGCAACATGATCAGCCATCTCAAGACATCTCGTTCCGCCAATGAGCGCGCGGATGACGATTCCAGAACCCGAAACACCGTCGAGACCCTTCTGAGCGACATTGAGGCGCGGGGCGATCAGGCCGTGCGCGAAATGAGCCAGAGGTTCGACCGGTATGCGCCGCCCTCCTTTCGCCTGTCCCCGGGCGAGATCGAAGCGATCGTGAGCAAGGTGTCCGATCGGGAAATGGCAGATATCCGCTTCGCGCATGATCAGGTAAGCCATTTCGCCCGCGCCCAACGTGCCTCGATGAAGGACCTCGAGATCGAAACACTGCCCGGCGTCATCCTTGGCCACAGGAACATTCCCGTTCAGTCGGTCGGTTGCTATGTCCCGGGCGGCAAGTTCCCAATGATTGCCTCTGGTCATATGTCGGTGGCGACGGCCTCAGTTGCAGGCGTCCCGAGAATTGTCGCCGCAACCCCGCCCTTCAAGGGCGAGCCGAGCCCGGGCGTGATCGCGGCCATACACATGGGAGGCGCGCACGAGATCTATGTCCTCGGCGGGATCCAGGCCATCGGCGCCATGGCGCTCGGCACAGCGACGATCCGGCCGGTCGATATGCTCGTGGGCCCCGGCAATGCCTATGTGGCTGAAGCCAAGCGGCAGCTCTTTGGTCGCGTCGGCATCGACCTCCTTGCCGGCCCCACCGAGACGATGGTGATCGCCGACGAAACCGCCGCCGATGCAGAGGTCTGCGCGACGGATCTGCTCGGCCAGGCCGAACATGGCTACAACTCGCCGGCCATCCTCCTGACAAACAGCCGCGACCTGGCCGAAGCGACCCTTGTCGAGATCAACCGGCTCCTCGAGATGCTTCCCACGGCCGAAACGGCACGCCGTAGTTGGGAGGATTACGGCGAGGTGATCGTCTGCGACACCTATCAGGAAATGCTCGCAGTCGCGAACGAGACTGCCTCCGAGCATGTCCAGGTGATGACGGACCGGGACGATTGGTTTCTTGAGAACATGCATTCCTACGGGGCGCTGTTCCTCGGTCCCCGTACCAATGTCGCAAATGGCGACAAGGTGATCGGCACCAATCACACGCTACCGACCAAAAGAGCGGGCCGGTACACAGGTGGGCTCTGGGTCGGCAAGTTCATCAAGACGCACAGCTATCAGAAGATCGTCACCGATCAGGCGGCTGTCAGGATAGGCGAATATGGCTCGCGTCTGTGCATCCTCGAGGGTTTCGTCGGGCATGCCGAGCAATGCAACGTCCGTGTTCGCCGCTACGGTGGCGTCAACGTTCCCTACGGCGGGGCGGCGCCGTACCGCAACGCATCCGAGTCAGTGGGGAGACGGACATGACGCAGATGAACGGGAAACGAGTGGTCATCACGCAGACCAGCGCCTTCATGGGGAAGGATCTGGTCGATCGATTCAGCGCCGAAGGAGCCATTCTCATCGCCGATGATCGCGACTTGAAGGTCCAAGGCGCGGCGGAGGCGCTCATCGCGGAAGCCGGCCATGTCGATGTCTTGATCGCCAATCTCGCGGCGGCGCAGCCGCGAACCTCGGTCCTGGATACCGATGACGGGACATTTCAGGCGATGTACGAAGCGATGGTCTTTCCGCTCCACCGACTGGTGCGGGCCGTCCTGCCGATGATGATTTCCCGTCGACAGGGAAAGATCGTTGTGATGGGAAGTGCCTCTGCCCTCAAGGGCATGCCGAACTATTCCGCTTACGGTTCCGCTCGGGGCGCGCAACTCGCCTATGTCCAGGATGTCGGCACCGAGGTCGCGCCGCACAACGTTCATGTCAACGCGATTGCGCAGACCTTCGTAGAGAACCCTACCTATTTCCCCGCAAGTTATCAGGCGACCACCGAATTCAAGGAGCGCATCAAGGGGGCGCCGCTGGGGCGTCTGGCCTATGGCTGGGAGGCGGCAGCATTGGCCCTCTTCCTCGCCGGCAACGAAAGTAATTTCTTCGTCGGGCAGATTTTCCCCTTTTCCGGAGGGTGGGTGACACGATGAGCACAAAACGCGATCTCTCCCGCCCTGATGGCAACTGGAACCACCATTCGGTTCGGATCGACGATCTCGACATGCACCTCGTCCGCGAGGGGCAGGGCCAATCGCTGATCCTGCTGCATGGCTGGCCCGAATTCTGGTGGGGATGGCACCGCAACATTCCGGCACTCGCCGCGCATTTCGACGTGATTGCCCCGGATCTTCGCGGCTTCGGCCAGACGCGGGTGCGCGGCCCAGAGCATGCTGGCGCCGACACCCATGCCCGCGACATCCTGGCACTGGCTGATGCGCTGGGCCTGAGACGCTTCGGCCTGGTGGCCCATGATGTCGGTTCCTATGTCGCACAGCAGGTCGCCCGGCTGAGCCCGGATCGGCTGTCGGGGCTGTTCTTTTTCAATTGCCCCTATCCCGGCATCGGGCGCCGCTGGGTGGATCCAGAGCAGGTGCAGGAAATCTGGTATCAGTCCTTCAACCAGCAGCCTTGGGCGGCGCAGTTGGTGGGCCATACCCGCGAAACCTGCCGGATTTATTTCGAGGGCATTCTAAGGCATTGGGTGCACGCGCAGGGCGCGCTCGACGGCCTGATCGAGCATTTCGTCGACAATTTCATGCAGCCCGGGAACATCGAGTCCGGCTTCGCCTGGTATCGCGCCACGAATGCGTCCCGGATGGCGCTGGTGCGCGACGGGGCGCCGGCCATGCCAAAGATCGAAGTGCCGAGCCGCTTTTATTGGGGGCGGCACGATCCAATTATCCGATGCGCCTGGATGGACCGCCTGTCGGAATATTTCGCCTCCCCGATCCTGGAGATAGCCGAAGGCGCGGGCCATTTTGTGCATCTGGAGACGCCCGGCCCCTCCAATACTCGGATTATCGAGTTCTTCAGCCGCCAAGGGTCGACAATACCTTCGGAGTAACGCCCCATACGAGCGCTCTGGTGGGCACACCCCGAAATGCGCTGAGCGTAGCGGGGCGCGCGCAGTTGCTGAAAAGCGAGAGATAGTTCGTCGTCAGGCGCGCTGCCTCGACATGGCTGGAGAGTTTGTGCCGGCGAGCCTCGACAGGCAACCTTGTATGTTTGCATCGGCCTTCCCGAAAACCGCAATCCACTTTTCGGGCCGATGCCTTAACGCAAACCGCCGACGCCGATCTCTAGCCCCTGCCCGTGGGCGGACCGACGCTCCATGCCGAGCCACACGCGGACAACCTCGTGGCGGCCGCGCACCGCCTGCTCGCCGCCATCCTTCAGCCGGTGAAGGATCTCTGCAAGCTCATCGTCGCACTGCGCCCTGGCGGCCTGGACAACCCCGTCGGCCACCAGGAGCGGGGTCTGAGCGGTGCGCGTCAGGGTTTGCAGGCGGCTTGCGATGTTGACGGTGTCGCCGATGACCGTGAACGACATGTTGCGCGCGCTGCCGACATCGCCGACCACCGCCGGGCCGAAATTGACCCCGATGCCCATGCCCAGCAGCGTTTCTCCGGCAGCCTTGCGCTCACGGTTCCAGTCGCAGAGGGCCGCCATCATCCCGTCGGCGCATTTGAGCGCCTGGCCCGCGTCCTGGTCGGTCGTCGTGGGCACGCCGAAAATCGCGAGAATGGCGTCGCCGATATATTTCTCGACCGTGCCCCCGCACGCGAAGATCCGCGTCGTCATCCTTTCGTGGAACTGCCGCAGGAGGAGCATGACGTCTTCCGGCCCCATCCGCTCGGACAGCGCCGTGAAGCCGACGATATCGGCAAACAACACAGCCACATTCTGTCGCCGGACCGGCCCGAAGGGCTCGTCGCGCTCTGCCAGCATCTCGACGAGATTGGGCGAAAAATAGCGCGCCAGATTGCTGCGCGCCCGCTCGGCGGCGGCGCGCCGCTGCTCGATCTCGCGCAGCTTGGCAATGTCGTCCAGAGTCCTGCGGATCGTCACCTCGAGATCCACCATGTCGATGGGCTTCGTGACGAAGTCGAACGCGCCGCGGTTCATGGCGGTCCGAATATTCGGCATATCGCCGTAAGCGGACACGATGATGGCTCGCACCGGCGCATGCAGGTCGCGCAGCCGGGCCAACAAGGTGAGGCCATCCATCACCGGCATGTTGATGTCCAGCAGCATCAGGTCGATCGCGGCATCATCATGCTGGAGCAGGCGCAAGGCCTGCTCGCCGTCGCGCGCAAACACGAAGGCAAACTCGCCGGCGCGGACCTGACGCCGAAAGCGCTGGCTGATCAGCAGTTCGACATCCGCCTCATCATCGACCACGAGGATGCGGGAGGGGGCGCTCATGGGGACGGCGCTCATGGGGACGAGCCGGCAACGGCGAAAGCGCGCAGCCGTTGCTTCAGATAATCGAAATCGACCGGCTTGCTGAGAAAGTCGACCGCGCCCTTCGCGCTGGCCTGGCGCCGTCGATCCTCGTCGCCATAGGCCGTCACCATCATGACCGGCAGATGCGGCCATCCCAGCCCGATCTCGTGCAGCAACTGCAGACCGTCCATCCCCGGCATGTTGATATCGGAGAGGATGAAGACCGGTTCGGGACGTATACCATTCCTGAGTTGCAGCAGGGCATTCTCGCCCGATCCGGCAAAATGCAGCGCATAGTCGCCGTTGCGCGCCTCGCGGCGGAACCGCTGGGAAAACAGCTCGGCGACATCCGGCTCGTCGTCGACGACCAGAAGGCTGACCGTCATGACCTTGCTCCCATGCTGATCTGCCGCTTGCGTGCCCGCGCTGCGGCGCGCGGCAATCGGATAACGAATTCGGTGAACTCGGCGGGGTTGCTGTCGACCCTCACCATACCACCATGCTCCTGAACCACGATGTCGTAACTGATCGAGAGGCCCAGCCCGGTCCCTTCTCCGGTCGGCTTGGTGGTGAAGAACGGCGTGAAGAGTTTCGCCCGCACCTCCGGCGTCATGCCGATGCCGTTGTCGCGCACGCGCACTTCCACCTGATCCCCGAGATCGCGCGTGACCACACTCAGGGTCGGACGGTAGTCTGAGGCCGTTCGACGATCGCGCTGGCGTTCGGTGGTCGCATAAAAGCCGTTCCCAAACAGGTTGAGAAACACGCGCGTCATATCCTGAGGAACGAGTTCGAGCGGGCCGAGCCCGGGATCGAGGTCGCGCTCCAGGGTGACGTTGAAGGTCTGATCCCGCGCGCGGGCCCCGTGGTAAGCGAGATTCAGCGCTTCCTCGATCAACGCGTTGAGGTTGACGCTCTGGCGCTCGCCCCTGCCACCGCGCGAATGAAGCAGCATGCTCCTCACGATTCCATCCGCTCGTCGCCCATGCTCCGCGATCTTGGCCAGGTTACCGGTCAACGTGACCATGAGATCGTCGGTATCCGCGAGGGCCTGCGTCTCGCAGCCGTGCAAGGTCGGCCCGAGCGCCTCCTTGAGCTCGCTCAACAGCTCCTGGGACAGATCGGCAAAATTATTGACGAAGTTCAGCGGATTCTTGATTTCATGGGCGATGCCGGCCGTGAGTTGGCCGAGCGAGGCCATCTTTTCGGCATGGACCAGATTGGCCTGGGCGGCTTTCAGCTCGCGATAGGCCTCCTCCATTGTCCGGCTTGCTTCGGAGGCCGTATCGCGGGCCGCCTCGAGATCACGTTCGCGCTGTTTTGCGACGGTCACATCAGCCCAGATCGTGACGGTTCCGCCTTCCTGGGTGCGATACTCGCTGACGCGAAGCCAGCGCCCGCTGGCGAGGTGGACTTCGCAAGCGCTCGGAGCGTCGCGGTGCAGGGACAACCGGCTCTCCAGCCATGCGGCGCGGTCGCCTTCCTGCGACGAACCGTATCGGCCACTGTCGCTGAAGGCCCGCAGAAGCTCTTCGAAGCGAACGCCGACGATGAACAGATCCGAAGCATCGAGCAGGTCCTGACAGCGGCTGTTGAAGGTCACGAGCCGATCTTCACTGTCCCAAAGGGCGAAACCGTCCGAGATGCTCTCGATCGCATCGGTGAGGCGCGCACGCGCCAATTCGACAAGGGCCTGGGCTGTTCTCTGCTCGGTGACATCGGCGTAGATCGAAACAAACCCGCCACTCCGGACCGGATTGCGTCGGATTTCGAGCACCGTGCCGTTGGGCCGGGTCCGGACATCGGTGAAGGACCGGTCCAGGGATACCAGACGCCGTTTGACTTCGTCCTGGACATTGCAGGGGCCGAATTCCCCGCGTTCGGCGAGAAAACGAATGAAATCCTCGAACGAGACATTGGCTCCGACCTGGTTGTCCGGCAGCTCCAGAAGCTCCTGGAAGCGGTGGTTCCAGGCCACCATCCGCCGGTCGCGATCGAACATCACGACACCGTGCCCCATGTTGTCGAATGTGACACGCAGCAGGGAGCCGCGTTGCTCAAGCTCCCTGGTCCGCTCATCGACCACCTGCTCAAGCCGGGCCGCCGCCTGCTTTCGTTCCTCCAGCAGATGCTCGAGCTCGATGGCATTGCGCCGAAACACCTCGACCGCCTGCCCCATCGCGGCGATCTCGTCAGTGCCTTGCGCGGCAACCTGGACATCGAGCCTGCCGCCGGCGATGGCCAGCATGCCGTCGCTCAGAGCCGTCAGGCGGCGGACGATATTGCGGCCAACGTAAAGCCACACGATCAGAATGGAGCTCAGCAGGCTCAGTGCCACGGCAGCAACCAGAACGCGGGTGCTCAGGCGCTGGACCGACAGCGCATCCTGGGTCGCAGCGCCGATGTCCTGCTTGGCTGCAGTCACGAGTTGATCGACCGCAGCGGTGAGTTGCAGCGCCAGGCTGGCATTCTCCGCGAGCCGCCCTTCGCCGTCCCCGATCAGCGCAAGTTCCTGCTTGCGAGCCTCCGCCATGGCATTGGGCCCGGCAATGTACTCCCCCAACTTGGCGACCTGTTCCAGGAACAGAGGCCGCAGCTTTGGATCCATCCCGCCCGCCGTGACGTCGAGATCGCGCAACGCCCGGCCGAGCTGGAAAGCCAGAACGGAAAGGCGTCGATCCTGGTCCGTGGTCGAGGCTTCAGCCAGCATGTCCACGGCTTCGGAAAACTGCTGTTGCGCCGTTTGCGCCGGCCGGCGCAAGTCGATCAGCGATGCCAGCCGCTGCGTCGCCTCAGTACTGGGCTCCGCCTTGCGCAGGCCCAGGACGAGCTGGGACACCTGGCGGTCCACGACCGTCAACCAGTTCGAGAGCAGGCGTCCGGTCTCCTCATTCGTCTGGAAGACACCGCGCAGCAATGTCTTGAGGCGTTCATTGGCATCGAGCCGGCGCGCGACCACGCCCTCGAGCCCCGCGAGATTGACCGTCAGCGATGATATGATCGGTTCGATCCTGAGGAGCGGCAACGCCTCCATTCGATCGTTCTTCAGTTCGATCAGCTTGCTGTTGAGACGACCGACCTCGTCCTCAAGCTGGATCTTGACCGCGTCCCGACGCTTCCGGTCCGGGGCGGCCAGCAGGGACGGTGCGGCTGCGATGATGCGTTCGGCAGAGCGTGAGAGCTCCAGCGACGTCAAAGTCGGTGAAACCCGCCGATCGACGACGCCGAGCCGCTCGCCAACCTCACGGAAGGCGTAGATTCCCGCGGCCGCCGCCAGCACGGCAAAGGCGCTTATCCCGAAGAACGCGAGCAGCAGCCGCGCGCGTACGCCGAGGCTCCGAGCCAGATACGGTCGAACGTCCGCCTTATCGGTTGATAATGCTGTCACGGTCGACCGCACCCAACCTTCGACAAGATTGCGGTTCAGCCTAGCATGGTCTAAGCAGATCGTTGCGAGAAACAATCGAAGATCGACCGAAAATTGCCGGCCGCACAGTTGGGCGGGTGCGGGGACCTATGTCCTTGGAGGTCATTCCTCATGAGACGGCGGGATCTTCTGGCGGGGGCCGGATCGATCGCTGCGGGCGCGATGTCGGGCTTCCCGGCCCCTGCCCTCGCGCAGGGCATCCGACAACTCAAGCTGGTGACCGACTGGCCTGAAGGCTCTCCCGGGCTTCAAAGCAGCGCGATGCGTCTGGCGAAGACGATCAGCGAGGTGAGTAACGGTCGCATCGCAATCGAGGTGTTTCCTGCCGGCGCGTTGGTTCGACCGTTCGAGACCTTTGACGCGGTGGCCGCCGGCGTCGCCGAGATGTTTCACTCGGCGGATTATTATTTCGAGGCAAAGTCGCCGGCGTTCAACTTCTTTACGGCCGTGCCTTTCGGCTACACCGCGGACGAACTCTTCGCCTGGGTGCACTATGGCGGCGGGCAGGAATTGTGGGACGAACTCAGCGGCCAATTTGGCTTGAAGCAGTTCCTCTGCTGCAATACCGGCACCCAGAGCGGCGGCTGGTTTGTCGACGAGATCACCTCGCCGGACGGCTTCAGGGGGTTGCGCTACCGGATACCCGGGCTTGGCGCGGCGGTGCTCCGGCGCATGGACGCAATCGTTGTGAATGTGCCAGGCGGCGAGATTGCACGGTCGATCAGGTCCGGCGCCCTCGACGCCGCCGAATGGGTCGGCCCCTGGCTCGACATGGCCTTGGGCCTGCATAAGGCTGCGCGCTACTTCTACTATCCGGGGTTCCACGAGCCAGGCACTGGCCTGACCCTCGGGATCAATCGGCGCGTGTGGGAAAGCTTCAGTCCGAGCGATCAACGGCTGATCGAGGCTTGCGCGGCAGGCGAATACTCGCGCTCCCTGGCCGAATTCAACGCCAATAACGCCCTATGGCTGCGCAAACTGCGCGAGGAAGGCACCGTCACGATTCAGAAGTTCGACGACTCCCTGCTGAGAGCGTTCATCAAGACAAGTCAGGAGGTCGTCGCGGAGGCCGGATCGGGCGATGAGCTTTCCCGGAAGGTCTACGCAAGCTACCAACAATTCCGCGCCTCGATCATGGAGTGGAGCGATATTGCCGAGCGCGCCTTCCTGAACAGTCGCAGGCTCGTTTGAACGAAGCCTGGATGGTTGTCGCATCCACTGCCGGACACCTGAACTCGCGAGACCGCTCGTCGAGGCCCGGGCAGCAGGGAACGAACATCCCTGCACACAGGCTCCCGCCCTCCCCGGCCGGTAGCGTGTTACCAGGCGCACGTGGGTTCGCGGATGTCCGTGCAGGACGGGCGGCTTCGTACCCCCATATCTCAGACGCAGCCGCGCACCATCGACCTCGCTGTCGTCCAGCTTGAAATCGGCGAACGCCTTTACCTCTCTGCCGGGCCCATATCCCTGAGCGGCATGGCGACAAAGGCGCGGGCGAACCGTTCCCTGGGGAAGCGCAGCACGAGCACTGAATCGTCCAGTGCCGGGTGAACAACCTGATACGGAATGCTCCATTCGCTCAGCCATCGCTCCATCGCCTCGAGCCGGGCCAGGAAGTGCCGCCCGGCTATCGGGATCAGGACCTCGCTCGTCCAGATCTCAGCAGCGTCATCGGGGGACGGAGCCATCGCATGCCCCATTCCTGCAAAAGAGTGGCCCCGTCGGATGGGTTGACGATTCCGGCGGGGCCCCTGGGCCGTACAGCCTGCTGGAGAGCGAGGCTGCACACCAAGAGAACGCGCTGCATCCCCGTCTGTTCCATCAAATCTCGCGTTCTGCCTGCGACAGCCGCCCTTCCCCGGGCAGGTGCACCCACTGCGATGCCCCCGCGAATTGGCTTCCGAGAATGAACAAATGTTCGTGGAACCAAAGGCTTAGTCCGCAGTTTCCTGGCCGGCGGGGCTAGAGGGGTTGGCGACCATGACGACCGAGCTCTCCCGCCGTGCGATCGTCCCCCTGCTTGCGGCCGGAGCAGTCGGAGCACTTGCCGGCTGCGCGACGCTCCGCCCCGGGGTCCTGACGCAAGGGGCGCGCGATGTCCCCTATGGTCGTCATCCCAGACAGCGGATGGATGTCTATGTTCCGCAAGGCGGCGGCGCTGCCAGTCCCGTGGTCTTCTTCATCTATGGCGGCGCGTGGGCGAGCGGCGCGAAAGAGACCTATGCCTTCGTTGGCGAGGCGTTTTCGGAGCGCGGGTTCGTCACCGTGATCGCAGATTATCGCCTCGTGCCCGAGGTCCGCTTCCCCTCGTTCATCGAAGACGGGGCACGGGCGCTTCGCTTCGTGCACGACACTATCAGCCGATATGGCGGCACGCCTCAGCGGATCGAACTGGTCGGACACTCGGCCGGCGCCTATGACGCCATGATGCTGACTCTGGACCGGAGATACCTCGCGGCCGTCGGGCTTGGCTCAGGCACGATCCGCTCCGCCGTCGGGCTCTCCGGCCCCTATGATTTCCCGCTCAACCTCGACATCACAAAGGCCGCGTTCGGGAATGCCCGCGACCCGGCCCAAACCCAGCCGATCAGCTTTGCCCGTCGGGATGCGCCGCCGATCTTCCTGGCGACGGGTTCCGATGACACCACGGTTCCGCCGCGCAACAGCAAACGGCTCGCCGACGCGCTGAAACAGGCGGGTGCGAAATCCGTCGCGCTCAAGATCTATCCCGGGCTCGGCCATGCCGAGACCGTCACCGCGATCTCCGCCCCGCTGCGATGGCGCGCGCCGGTCCTTGATGACGTCGTCGCGTTCATCAGCGCTCGCGGCTGATCGGTTTCAGACGCTGATTATCGATTTCAGACGCCGATTCCTGGCAGCGTTCAATGCTTGGCCTTGTGCTCGGGCTTTCCCTTGCGCTTGGTCGAGGCCATCTTCTCCAGCTCGGTCTCGCTCATCGATTTCTCCATCGATTTCGAGGCTCCCTTGAGTGCGCTCTTCTTCATGTCTCCGCGCTTGGCCGCGAGCGCGGCGCCGGCGGCCTTCTGCTGGGCGGCTGATTTCGCAGGCATGGCATCCTCCTTCTACTGGGATGAGTGGGTGACGGCCTCGATCTTGTTGCCGTCGGGATCGAGGACGAAGGCGCCGTAGTAATGGGCGTCGTATTCCGGGCGCAGGCCGGGCGGACCGGCGTCAGTGCCGCCATTCGCCAACGCGGCGCGATAGAAGGCGTCGACGATGGCACGCTTGCCGGCGGCAAAGGCGATATGGCTTCCATTGCCCGTGCTCGCGGGCCGGCCGTCATGCGGGGTTTCGATGCTGAACAGGATCGTGCTCACGCCATAATCCGCCGACCGCTCGCTGCTGCTGAGACACCGCAGGCCGAGTTCCGCGAGAACCGCGTCATAGAAGGCGCGCGCCCTGGCGACGTCATTCGTTCCGACCGAGACGTGATCGATCATCGTGCGGCCTCCGCGCTGCCGGCGAGAACGTCCCGGTACTCGGGATGGAGGCTTGCCCAGTTTGCCAGGAAGGAGCAGGCCGGCACGATCTTTTCGCCCCGGCTGCGGGCAAAATCGAATACCCCCAAGGCGAGTTCGGAGCCGAGACCGCGGCCGCGCAGAGCCGCCGGAACCTCGGTATAGGAGATCACGAGAGAGCCATCGATGCGCCGGTAGGTCGCGAACGCCTGGCCGCCCGGAACGTCCATGACCAGGCGATTATTCTCGGGCTCGTCGCGGATCGTTGGCGGGGTCGGGTTCGTCATCTGCGTCGGCATGGTGGCTCCAGCGGAATGGACTTTGTTCGCGATGAACCCCTTCCGCCGGCCGGAGTTCCCTGCCTGGCGCCGTGCTTGTCTTGGGGAATGCCGAACAGGAGAAGGGCAACGGGGCCTGATGCGCGCGGATCAGGCGCCTTCGACCCAGCGTCCGATCATCTGGTACTGAACTTTCGCCTGCTGATACTCCCGGTAGAAATTGAGCAGGTCACGCAAGGGGCTGGAAAGACGCTCAAGGCCCGAAATGAACGCGACGACGGTGCCGATCGTGGTCTGGCCCTGGATCACCATCCAGCCCCCGACCACGAGAACCATCAGCGGTCCGATCGCGTTCGCGAGGTTCAGCAAGGTCTTGAGCCCGTATTTGAGAAAGTAGAACCGAATCCGATTGCGAAAGATCGCATGGATCGTGGAGGATTCCGTCGGGGTCGGCTTGGGCTGTGGACCGCTCTGGATCCCGGCCTGGGCGACGGTTTCATCGCCGAGCTTGCGCACCAGCCCGACCTGCCGCTCGACCAATGTGTTGAGGTCTGACTGCATGGAGAGCGCGAGAAAGACCTGCGGCAGCAGGAAGACCATGCCGATCAGCGCGATCAGCGGCTGGATGTAGAGCATGTAAGCCAAGATCACGAAAAGGAACGTCAGGTTGACGACGAATTCCGAGATGCCGACCCCGACGAAGCCGCCGACCCCGTCGATTT
This sequence comes from Allobosea sp. LC85, assembly GCF_000735605.1. GTDB lineage: Bacteria > Pseudomonadota > Alphaproteobacteria > Rhizobiales > Beijerinckiaceae > Allobosea. Next base: position 37,930 of record NZ_JPKG01000033.1, on the reverse strand, counting down.
CCCGGCCGATGACATTGACCGTCTGTCCGCTCGTGTTCTCGTCCGGCGCTGCCCTCTCGGAGGCAACGATGGTCAATTGCTCGCGCGATGTCTTCACGACGCTTTCGCTGACCCAGCCCTGATAGAGGAGAAGCGCATATTTCAGGGCCGCCTGGAGCAGGACGATCGCGAGATAGAGCGCGCCCAGAAAAAGCAACGTCCGCACGTCCTTGTTGGCGATCGCCACGTCCACGATTCGTCTCTGGAGATCGATCGGCACGAAGTTGAGCAAGGCCACCGTCATCGCGATCAGGCCGACATAGAACTGATGGGCGCCGCTGGCGCGCCAGACGAACCCGCTCAGCGTCTGGTCGGACGCGATCGTCGCGGCTGACGTCTCGCCTGGCCTGATCCGTCGCAGAAGCGGAAGGAAGATGCTGCTCACGGAAGGACCCTTGTCGAAGCCCTGACAGCAGGGAACGAACGGCCTGGCCGACAAGTTCCAAAATCCAGGGGCTTGTACGGGCGACGGCCTGAGCCTGGACCGGAAAATGGCGCGACCTGGCCGACATCCCGGCGGCTCAAATCGAGCGTTTGGTGCCCGCCTACGACCGCGCTTCCGGTGGTCGCCAGGGCCTCGCCCATGAGCAGACGTTCCGAGGGTCGCAGGAGGGGGGAGCGGACTTGGTCACGCAGTCTCCACGTGCGCAGGTTACGCGGTCTTCGCAGGCTTGCCGCAAAGATGACGTTCGTGGACGGCCTACCGCTAAGGAAGTCGACTTGCTATGCTGGAACCAAACGCACGGTGTGGGGATGTGGACTGGGACGCGCAATATCCCGAAGGCGGTTCGACTCTCACGCGCAAAAATCCGCCGGAGGAACTCCTGGTGCGGAAACGCAATTGACCAGGTAGAGGTTAAGGAGCCAAAACGATGCTTTCTCGCAGATCAGTATTTGTCGCGGCAGCGGCAAGCTCAATTACCGTCGCAACTTCAGCTCGGATTCCAGTTTATGCTCAAGAATTGGAGCCAGACGAAGCCGAATTCTCTCAGCTATCCAATCCGCCGCTGGAAGCAATCGAATCTCCCGTAAAATTCGGATATAAGCCAGCTACACCTGATCAGATCAATAAAACAGATAGAATTATTGCCGAAACAACGGGAGCAACGCCGCTTGAAGTTGCGCAAAGCTTTATTGATCGTTTTTACTACACTGATCGTGATGCGATATCCCAATGGCCAGCACCATCGAACTGGAATCCTTTGATCGTTCGTTTCTTCAACGAGGCAACGAGCTTGAAGGTTAACAACGACATGGTCGACTGGTGCGCCGCTTTCGCGAATTGGTGCATCAAGCGCGCTGGCAAGCACAGCAGCAATAGCGCGGCTTCCCAATCATTCGTCAGTCCGGCCAACAAGGACTACTACCGCAGGACGGACAATCCGAGACCAGGGAATCTGGTCATCTGGACCTGCTACGATATGACTGGAAAGTCGCTCGGACTAGGGCATGTCGGATTTTATAAGGGGCCTGCCGCCGACAACAGCATTCAGCTTCTGAGCGGAAATACCGCCCGCGACGGGCGGTCGAGCTTGGTTTGCGTGAAGGCGTTCTCAACACTCGACAAGAACGTCTACCGAACTGTCGAAGGTAAACGGGTCCCATCTATCATGAAGTTGAATAGTTACCTAGAAATTGTGTAACGGGAGACTTTCATGGTCCGTTGGATAAGCGCCACACTTCTTCTGGCGATTGCATGCGTTTCAATTCATACCGCTGCGAGCGCTAAATCGCCGCATGATATTCTGGCAGAATCTGCAGAAGCTATCGTCTTCCTCGAAGCACAGGACACTCAGGGGAAAGTTCTTATAACGGGAACGGGGTTCATCGTTTCAAGGGACGGCTATGTCGTTACGGTTGCGCATAACTTCTCTGACGGCGCTGCGAAGCTGTTCGCCGTCATCGGCGCTCGTCAGGGGGTGCGTTTCCAACTTGACCCCAGAGAGATGAATATTGAAAAGGACGTTGCGGTCTGGCAGTTGCCGCAGTCCTCGAGTTGCCGGCATGTGATCCCGCTAAGCGCGACCCAACCAAAGGTTTTCGACGGGGTGCTAGCCGTTGGTTTCCCCGGCGACGCGGGGTTGACCCCCAATCCGCTGTCCATCCAAAATCCTTCAACCCGGACAGGGTTGATCCGCGGAAATGGCCTTCTCCAGCCTGGCTACAGCGGCGGGCCGGTTCTCAACGAAAGCGGCGAAGCAACCGGTATCGTCCAAGGCGGAACCATTGCTGGCGCACAGGCCAATGACTTTGTCCCCATCGCGGTCGCCCTCGACCTCATTCGCAGGAGAACCATGGTCGTTGAGCCGGGGAAGATCGAGCCGTGCCTTCCCGCCGCAACTCATTCGAAGACAGCACCTGCTTGGAACTTAAAATTCACCGGGATCTATTCCGGCGCGAGTGTTCAAACCAATAAATCTTCTCGGTCTGAATTAAAACTAGAATTTAAGTGCGCTGTTGATGCAAAAATGCATTTCGAATGCGAGATATGGGAAGATCTTGGCCCTAGATCGAGCTTGGAACCTAACAGAACGTTTTTTCAGATCGATGGAATCGTTTCTGGAAATAATTTTCGCGGCCAAACTTCGAGTCGATACCAACAAAATTGGAAAAGCGATAACGTAACATTAGTTTTTAAGGAGGGAGGCTCATCTGCTATGAGGTCATTTACATTTGTGTTTGAAGATACCAATTATAAAATGACAGGCTCTACGTATCATCATGCGCCTTTTGATAGTTTTAAGCGCTGAAATATTTTATGACTCGATGGAATTATATCGATATGCGACCGCTATTGTCTAAGGGGCATGACCTGGAGGTTGAGGTCTCCGATGTCGCACTTTGATCAAGAAGGCCCACTGGAAGCCGCAGAAAGGGCGGACTGCACGGCCTGCTGAGGCGGTGACGATCCACTACGCTTGAGGGAACCTCGGCGGGGCGACGTGGCGGCCCTAAGAGGCGCCAGTTCGGGTTGGGTTACCAAGCGGATCTCCAGAATTCCGCCCTCAGCCAATCCCGACAGTTGCTCCTTTGCCAATCCGGATTGCGCCTAGGCCGGCGTTGCCAACGCTAGCATAGAACTATCCAGGGCGCGTTGAGCGTGAAGCAAATGTCCAAGTTGGGTCGACTTTGCCCTTTCGGCCTCGGTTCGCAAGTTGACGTTCTATCCGGCGGCAGCCTGCGATAGCCGGTAGCTGGCAGATCAAGGATCATGCCAAACCGCGTCGCAGAAATCGGATCCCATCGAACCATGGTTCGACAGGACCTGGAAGCCGGGCGAGATCGAACTCGTCTGGCAGTGAACACGAAGGCATCGGCCCGAAAAGTGGATTGCGGTTTTCGGAAAAGCCGATGCAAACACAGAAGTTTGGATCATCGAACCCGATACGAGATCCGGTCCATGATCTAACGGTGACCTCATGATCGGATAGATCCGGGGTTTCCGGACCGGAGTAAGCCAGACCGATTTCGCTGAGAGATGACAGCCAGCGTGGGCAGCAATCACGTTGCTGCATAGCCAGACCAAGCCGAGGCCTGCGCCTCCTGGCTGGGCAGCCGTCCGGTTTGAGTCGATCCTGCCCCTTCGACCTCGGTTCGCAAGCTGACGTTTTTATCCCGCGGCAGCGTGCGACAGCCCGCACCTGGCAAATTAAAGATCAGGCCGAACCGGACCTTGTCGACGCCCGGACAGCAGGGAACGAACGGCCTGGCGGACAAGTTCCAAAACCCAGGGTTTGTTCGGTCGACGGCCTGAGCCTGGGCCTGGAAATGGCGCGACCTGGCCGACGTCTCAGCGGATCAAATCGAGCGCTTGGCTCGCACCTGCGACCGCCCTCCCGGTGCGCGGAAAGCCGCCAGGGAATTGCCCATGAGCAGACGTTCCGAAGGTCGCAGGAGGTGGGACGCTGCACGTCCCGTGAGCCGCCGGGTTGGCCCAGATGCGCCAACAAGGGCACGGCGCTTCGCGGATGGCCGCGATAAGACGCGCCGAGCCTGGCATGTTCGGTGACCGGCCGACCAGCCGCGGCTGCGATTGACGAGGCGCGCATCCCCAAGGTATGGTCCATATTAAATAACAATTGATCCAATATATGGATCAAACGGGAGGTTGGCCGTGCTTACGGGAATTCTGCCTGTCCTGCCGACGCCGTTCACCTGGAGCGGCGAGATCGACGCCGCCGCCATGGCGCGGATTACCGATTTCGCGATCGGGGCCGGGGTCGACGGCGTGGTGTTTCCAGGTTTCGCCAGCGAGGTCGACGAGCTCAGCGGCCCGGAGCGCGCGGCCCTGCTGAAGGCGGTCGTCGGCCGGGTCGGCGGCCGCATCCCGGTCGTGGCGGGCGCCAGCGCGCCGAGCGCCGAACTGGCGATCGCGCATGCGCGCGAGGCGCTGGCCGAGGGCGTCTCGACCTTCATGATCCAGGCGCCCAAGAGCGTCGGCGCGGGCACTGAAGCCGTCGCGGCCTTCTACAGGACGATCGCCGAGGCCCTGCCGGGCTGCGAGATCGTGCTGCAGAATGCGCCGGCCCCGCGCGGCTCGGATTTGAAGCCGCAGACCATTCTGGACATCGTGCGCGACAATCCCGCGATCACCTATGTCAAGGAAGAGACGCTGCCTTCGGGGCTGGCGATCTCGGCGCTGATCGCCGGCAAGCCCGCCCATCTCAAGGGCGTGATCGGTGGCGGCGGGGCGCGCTATTTCGTCGACGAGTACAATCGCGGCGCCTGCGGGGCGATGCCGGCGATCGAGCTTGCCGATGTCCATGTCGCGATGGACCGCGCCTTCCGGGCCGGCGATATCGGCCGGGCGCGGGAGCTCTACATGCGCACGCTGCCGCTGCTGGTGATTCAGGCGAATTTCCGCATGGCCTTCACCAAGCATGTGCTGTCGCGCCGGGGCATCCTCGACAACACCATCGTCCGCGCGAAGGTGCCTGACATGGATGCCCATGACATCGCCGAGATCGATGCCTGGCTCGATGCGTCGGCCGATCTGATGTCTGATGCGGCTCCGCGGGCGCGAACCGCCGGAGTTCGCGGATGAGCGAGCGGGTCGCCAGGGTCGAAGTCTTCTCGATCACCATCCCGCGCGATACGCCCTATCTCGGCGCGCTGCGCGAGGGCGAGACCGTCAACGAGCGCGGCTATGTCGTGCGCAAGGGCAATCGCACCGTCTATCCGGTGTTCGACCGGACCGTGGTCGTGCGCGTGGAGACAGCGAGCGGAGCAGTCGGCTGGGGCGAGACCTATGGCATCGTCGCGCCGGGCGCGGTGATCGCGATCATCGACGACCTGCTCGGACCTTTCGTGGTCGGTCGCGATCCGCGCGACGTCAGCGTGATCCATGACGATCTCTATGATCTGATGCGGGTGCGCGGTTACACCGGCGGCTTCTATCTCGACGCGCTGGCGGCGATCGACATCGCGCTCTGGGATATTTGCGGCAGGCTCGCCGACCTGCCGCTGGTCAAGCTGCTCGGCGGGCAGCGCCATGAGCGCCTGCCGGCCTACATCTCCGGCCTGCCGAAATCGAGCCGCAGCGAGCGCGCCGCGTTCGCGGTGGAATGGCAGTCCAAGGGTTTCGACAGCTTCAAGTTCGCCGCGCCTGTCGCCGATGACGGCGTCGTCGCCGAGATCGAGACCTTGCGCGCGCGACTGGGCCCGGGCGCGCGCATCGCCTGCGACATGCACTGGGCCCATGGCGGCGAGGAAGCGGTCGCGATGATCAGGGCGATGGAACCGCACGGGCTCTGGTTCGCCGAGGCGCCGGTGAAGCCGGAGGATCTCGACGGGCTTGCTCATGTCGCGGCCCATGTCTCGACCCCGATCGCGGTCGGCGAGGAGTGGCGCACCGTCTACGACATGGTGCCGCGCGTCTCGCGCCGGGCCTGCGCCATCGTCCAGCCCGAGATGGGGCACAAGGGCGTGACCGAGTTCATGCGCATCGGGCTTTACGCGCAGGCGCATCATCTCAAAGTGATCCCGCACGCGACCATCGGCATCGGCCTGTTCCTGGCCGCGAGCCTGCATGCCAGCTCCGCCTTGTCGGCGGTGGAATGCCACGAATACCAGCACTCGATCTTCGAGCCCAACCGCCGGCTGCTCGTTGGCGACATGGATTGTAGCCAGGGCCTCTACACCCTTCCGACGGGTGCGGGGCTGGGCGTCGCGCCGTCGCGAGAGGCGCTGGAGCTTCTGCGAAAACACTAAAAACAAAAACCAGGGACCAGGGAGATCACGTCATGCCGAAGACAAGGTTGTTTCTCTCCGCCGCCGCGCTCGCTCTGGCCTTGGGCGCGGGCTTCACCTCGAGCGCCGCGCTTGCCCAGGGCAAGGTGCTCAAATTCGTGTCCTGGCAGAAGGACGAGCGCGGCGTTGGCGATTGGTGGGCTTCCGTGATCAAGGAGTTCGAGGCGACGCATCCCGGCGTCAAGATCGAATGGACCAAGGTCGAGCGCGGCGCCTATGCCGACACGATGACGACGCTGTTTGCCGGCGGAAAGCCACCCGACATCGTCCACCTCGCCTCCTTCGAGTTCCAGAAATTCGCCGATAATGGCTGGCTGGACCCGCTCGACGGCTACGTCAAGGACGCCAAGCTCGACATGAAGGGCTGGGCCGGCCAGGACACCTGCGTCTGGAACAAGCAGACCGTCTGCACGATGATGCTCTATTTCGGCAACATCTTCGCCTACAACGAGGACTTGCTGAAGAAGGAAGGCATCGAGGTTCCCAAGAACTATGCCGAATTCCTCGCCGCCGCGCGCAAGCTGACCAAGGATCTGAACGGCGACGGCATCGTCGACCAGTTCGGCACCGGCCACGAGACCAAGGGCGGCGGCGGCCAGTATATGAGCGAGATGATGAACTACACGCTCGATGCCGGCGGCCGCTGGACCAATGATGCGGGCAAGGTCACCATCGACACTCCGCAGATGGTCGAAGGCCTGTCGCGCTGGAAGACCATCGTCAAGGATAGCCTGACGCCGCGCGACCTTGCAGCCGGCGAAGTCCGCCAGATGTTCGCCGACGGCAAGATCGCGCTCAAGAGCGACGGTCCCTGGCTCTGGCCGATCATCCAGAAGGGCAAGGCCAAGGACCAGATCAAGCTCGGCATGGTGCCGTTCAACCCCCCGATGGGCGGGTCGTCGAACGTGCTCGGCATCGCAGCCGACGCGCCCAAGGAGAACAAGAAGCTGGTCTGGGACTTCATCCAGATCGCGACCTCCGACAAGTTCCAGGCGAGCTACGCGACCCTGGGCGCCTCGCCGCCGCCGAGCCCGCGCGCCGACACCTCGGCCGCCTCGAAGGACACACCGCATTTCGACCTGCTGGTAAGGGCGACCAGGACGGCTGCCGAAGCCAAGGTCGACCGCATCCCCAAGGGGCTGGAACTCTCCTTCAACGAGTTCGCCAAGATGGTCATGGAGGAATCGCAGCGGATGATCATCCAGGACCTCGACCCGAAGGTCGTCGCCGCCACCATGCAGAAGAAGGCCGAGGCGCTGCAGAAGCAGTGACTCCATTCGTCATGGCCGGGCTTTTGGCCGGGCTTTTGGCCGGGCTTGACCCGGCCATCTCGGAAACCCGTGCCGGCTCATCATGAGCGTCTTTGGGTCGACGCTGCGCGCCGCCCGAAAATGACGGCGAGCGACAGGAGACACCGATGTCCCGATCAGCCTTCCTCGATCTCGCAAGGCCAAGCCGGCGCCACTGGCTCGGCTATCTCCTGCTTGCGCCGGCGGTGCTGCTGATCGGCTTGATCATCGTCTATCCCCTGTTCGTGTCGGTCGACCTCTCGTTCCAGAACGTCAACATCGCGCGGCTCGACCAGCCGCGCCGGCCCTTCACCACGCTCAATTACGAGCGCCTGTTCGCCTCGGAGGATTTCTGGAATGCCTGCTGGGTGACCTTCAAGCTGGTCACCATCGTCAGCTTCTTCTGCTTCGTACTGGGCCTGTCGACCGCGCTTCTGGTCAACAACCGCTTCAAGGGGCAGGCCCTGGCGAGGCTTCTGGTCGCCCTGCCCTGGGCGGTGCCGGAGGTGATCGCGGTCGTGATCTTCGCCTGGCTGTTCGATTCGTCCTTCGGCCTGATGAACTGGGTTTTCATCAAGCTCGGCCTCATCGACACCACGATCAACTGGTTCTCCTCGCCGAGCGCGTCGTTTGCGGTGGTCTGCGTCGTCATGGTCTGGAAGGGCTATCCCTTCGTCTCGATCATGATGCTGGCGGGGCTGCAGTCGATCCCCGAGGATTTCTACAACGCCGCCCGCGTCGACGGCGCCAGCGCCTGGCAGCGGCTCACCCATATCACCATTCCCTCGCTGATGCCGGTGCTGGGCGTCACGCTCGTGCTGGTGATGCTCTGGGTCTTCCGGGATTTCTCGATCATCTACGTGCTGACCGGCGGCGGGCCGCTGAAAGCCACGCAAAGCCTTTCGATCATGACCTATGAGCAGGCCTTCGGCTTCTTCAAGATGGGCTATGCCTCGGCCATCGGCGTCATCACGCTGATCGTCTGCGTCATCGCCAGCCGGCTGCTGATCTCGCGCGCTCCGGACACGATGTGAGGCCGCTGCCATGAGACGCAAACCCCGCGACAGCATCATCCTCTACGCCACGGTCCTGATCACCTGCGCGCTGCTGGTCTTCCCGATCTACTGGCTCGTCGTCACGGCGCTGTCGGAGCCCGACCAGCTGCGCCAGCTGCCGCCTAATTTCTGGCCCGACCACCCGCGCTGGGGCGTGTTCGGGCAGATCCTGGCCGAGCGGCCGATCCTGCTCTGGCTCGGAAATTCGGCGCTCGCCGCGATCGGCGCGGTGACGCTCTCGATGGTCGTCTCGGTGCTGGCGGGCTACAGCCTGTCGCGGTTCAAGGTGCGCGGCGGCCAGTCGCTCGGCCTGTTCATCCTGACCGCGAAGATGCTGCCGGCGACGCTGCTGGTGATCCCGCTCTTCGGCATCTTCCGCCAGCTCGAACTGATCGGCAGCCTGTGGTCGATCATCCTGGCCCACGCCACGCTGATCATCCCCTTCACGACCTGGATGCTGAAAGGCTATTTCGACACGATCCCGCGTGAGCTGGAGCAGGCGGCGATGGTCGATGGCTGCTCGCCGCTCGGCGCGATGTTCCGGGTGATCCTGCCGGTCTCGGCGCCGGGATTGGCGGCGACCGCGCTCTACGGCTTCGTGCTGTCCTGGTCGGACTACGCCTATGCGCGCACCTTCCTGACCAACGCCCAGGGCAACTGGACCGCCAATCTCGGCATCACCACGATGAAGGGCGAATATGTCAGCAACTGGAGCGACATATCGGCAGCCTCGATCCTCATCGCCCTGCCGATCCTGCTGATCTACCTCTTCCTCGAACGCTATCTCGTCGGCGGCCTCACGGCCGGCGCCGAGAAATAAGCCTGGGACTGTTCACCACATGGCCGGCATCAAAATCGAGCACGTCACCAAATCCTATGGCAGCCTCGCCGTGCTCAAGGACTTCTCGCTCGATATCGCCGACGGCGAGTTCGTCGTGCTGGTCGGACCGTCGGGCTGCGGCAAGTCGACAATGCTGAAGATCCTCGCCGGTCTTGAAGAGGCTTCGTCGGGCAAGGTCTCGATCGGAGAGCGCGACGTCACCGATCTCGCGCCCGGCGACCGCGACATCGCCATGGTCTTCCAGAACTACGCGCTCTATCCGCATCTGACGGTCGCCAGAAACATGGGCTTCGGCCTGAAGATGCGCGGCACCGAGGCCGGCGAGATCGAGCGCCGTGTCGCTGAAGCCGCAAAAATCCTCGGCATCGACCATCTCCTCGACAGGCGCCCGCGCGCGCTCTCGGGTGGGCAACGCCAGCGCGTCGCCCTGGGGCGCGCGATTGTGCGCGAACCGCAGGCCTTCCTGATGGACGAGCCGCTGTCGAACCTCGACGCCAAGCTGCGCGTCCATACCCGGGCCGAGATCAGCGCGTTGCACAAGCGGCTCGGCGTCACCACGATCTATGTCACCCACGACCAGACCGAAGCCATGACGATGGCCGACCGCATCGTCATCATGAAGGATGGCGAGATCCAGCAGATCGCCCACCCCGACAGGATGTTCCGCGAGCCGGCCAACCTCTTCGTCGCCGGCTTCATCGGTTCGCCCGGCATGAACTTCCTGCAATCGCCGGTCACGGCGGCTGCAGGCGGAACGGAGGTGCGTCTGTTCGGGAGGGATGTGGCGCTGCGGTTGGGGAACGCCGGAGCGCTTGTCGGCAAGGATGTCATCGTCGGCCTGAGGCCCGAGCATATCGCGGCCGGGCCCGGGCCCGTGACCTTCGAGGTCCAGCCGCGCCTCGTCGAGAGCCTGGGCAGCGAGCAATATGTCTATGTCGACCTGCCGGCGGAAAACCGCGTGCGCGTCGGCCAGGCGGTCGCAGACGACGATGCGCGCGGCCATTCGCTGATCGCGAGACTGATCAATCCCGAGGGGCGGCCACCGGGCGAGCGCCTGACCCTGTCGTTCGATCCGGCCCGGCTGCATGTCTTCGACGCCACGACGCAAGGTGCTATCCGATGAGTGTCCTGGTCACCGGCAGCGCCGGGCGCGTCGGCTCGCGCGTGGTGAAGCGCCTGCTCGATGCCGGCCGCCCTGTCACGGGGTTCGACCTGCGCTCGGCCGGCATCTCGCATCCGGCTTATCGCGAGGTCGTCGGCGGCTTCGACGATCGCGCCAAGGCGGCCGAAGCGGTCGCGGGCACTGATGCGATCCTGCATCTCGGCGCGTTCATGTCCTGGCTCCCGGCCGATCGCGACAGGCTGTTCTCCGCCAATGTCGAGGGCACGAGGGTGATCCTCGAGGAGGCCGCAAGGCTGAAGCTGAAATGCTTCCTCTTCGCCAGCTCCGGCGAGGTCTATCCCGAGAACGTGCCGGACTATCTCCCGGTCGACGAGGCGCATCCCCTCAGGCCGCGCTCGCCCTATGGGCTGACGAAGCTGATCGGCGAGGAACTCGTGCGCTTCTTCGAGCGGACCAGCGGCACGCCGGCGACGATCCTGCGCTTCTCGCATACCCAGGACGCGACCGAGCTGCTCGATCCCGCCAGCTTCTTTTCCGGGCCGCGCTTCTTCCTGCACCCGAAAATCCGGCAGCAGGAGGGCTTTGGCAATGCCGCGGCGGTCGCCCTGCTGAAGCAGGCCGATGATGGCAGCGAGGCCCTGGTTCTCTCGCGCAACGAGGCGGGCCGGCCCTTCCGCATGCACATCACCGACACCCGCGACATGGTCGACGGCATCCTGTTGGCGCTCGATCATCAAGGCGCGGCGGGCCGGACCTATAATCTCGGCGCGACCGACCCCGTCGATTTCGCCGAGGCCCTGCCGCGCATGGCCGAGTTGACGGGACTGCCCCTGAAGACCATCGACCTGCCGGGCGCCGGCGTCTTCTACGAGACGTCGAACGCCAGGATTCGGACCGAACTGGGATATGAGCCGCGATGGACGTTCGAGCGCATGATGAACGAGGCGGCGCAGGCGCAGGCGCAGGCGACACGCGCGTCCTGAAGCCGGACGAGCGCGATGTCCCGACCGGCGCGGCGGCCCTGGCCAAGGGGCTCTATCTGCTCGACGTGATCGGCGAGGCCGCGACACCCCCGCGCTTCAAGGACCTCCAGGCCGCGACCGGCCTGCCCAAGGGCACGCTGGCGCGCCTGCTCAACACGCTCGTGCTGTTCCGGCTGATCCGGCAGGAGGACAGCGACAACACCTACAGGCTGGGCCATCGCCTGTTCGAGCTGGCCCATCGCGTCTGGGAATCCTTCGATCTGCGCGGGGCGGCAGCTCCGGTGCTCGATCGCCTCGCCGAGGAGACGCGCGAGACGGCGGCTCTGTGCGCGATCGATAATGACGAGGTGCTCTATATCGACCAGCGCAGCCGGGGCGGAGCCTATGGCTTCCGCATCGAGATCGGCCGGCGCGCGCCCTTGCATTGCACCGCCGGCGGCAAGGCTTTGCTCGCCTTCGCCCAGCCGCATGAGCAGCGCGCCATCTTCGATCGGATGATGCTGACCGGCTTCACCGATGTGACCTTCACGCAGGAGGACGCCTTGCTGGCCGATCTCGCGCTGAGCCGTGCGCGCGGCTATGCGGTCTCGCTCGAGGAGCATGTCGCGGGGGTCTCCTCGGTCGCGGCACCGATCTTCGACCATACCGGCCGGGCGGTCGCGGCGATCGGCGTGTTCGGGCCGAGTTCGCGCCTGACCCGCGACCGGCTGCATGTCACCGGCCGCGATCTGATGGCGGCTGCGCGCCAGATTTCCGGCAATGTCGGCGCGACGCCGATGAACATCACGCCGAGCACGCGCTCGGGCCGCGCCTCGGATCCGCAGGTCGAATGCGTCCTGCCCTGGGGCGCGCATCTGGCCGAGGGACCGGTCTGGTCGGTGCGCGAGAAGCGGCTCTATTGGGTCGATATCCTGGCGCCCTCGATCAATCGCTTCGACCCTGCGACGGGTGCCAATGAGGAGGTCGTGCTGCCGCGCCTGGTCAGCGCCGTGGTCGGTCGACGCGATGGCGGCCTGATGGCGCTGACGCAAGCCGGACTCGAAGGCTTCGACTTCGCCAGCGGCACGCTGACGCCTCTCGTCGATCCCGAAGCCGAGATTTCCGACAACCGCTTCAACGACGGCAAATGCGATCGGCAGGGCCGGCTCTGGGCGGGGACGATGCGGCTCGACGCCAGCCGGACCAGCGGTTCGCTCTATGCGATCAAGCCCGATTTGTCCTGGGAGCGCCATGAGAGCGGACTGACCGTCGCCAACGGCCTGGATTGGAGCCCGGACGGGCGGACATTCTATTTCGCGGATTCCGCGCCGGGCCGGATCTATGCCTATGATTTCGACGAGACTGCGGGACAGCTGAAGCGCCGCCGGATTTTTGTCGAGATCGACGCGGCTTCGGGCCGCCCCGATGGGCTGGCGGTCGATGCCGAGGGCTTTGTCTGGTGCGCGATCTGGGATGGCTGGTGCCTGCATCGCTATGCGCCCGACGGCTCGCTCGTGCGCGAGGTCAAGCTGCCGATCCCGCGCCCGACCAGCATCGCCTTCGGCGGCGACGACCTGAAGACGCTGTTCATCACCAGTGCGCGGGTGCGGTTGCCGTCGCGCATCCTGACGGAGGCGCCCTTCTCCGGCGGGCTGTTCACGCTGCCGGTCGATGTGCCCGGACTGCCGGCGGCGGAATTCGGCTGATGGCGTTGGCAGCGATCTATCCTGATCTTGCGGGAAAGGCCGCGCTGGTGACCGGCGGTGCCGATGGCATCGGGCAGGCGATCGTCGAGGCGCTGGCGTGCCAGAAGGTGAGGGTCGCGTCGCTCGACGTGGACAAGGAGCGCGGTGAGGCGCTTGCAAAGCGGCTGACGGAGAACGGCGCGGCGGTCTCGTTCCATGCCGTCGACCTGCGCGATATCGCAATGACGCAAGCCGCGATCGCCTCGGCGCGCACCGTCTGTGGCCCGTTCGCGATCGGCATCAACAATGCCGGTCATGACGAGCGCCACGCCTTCGACGCCGTGACGCCGGACTATTGGGACGACCGTTTCGCGGTCAATCTTCGCCCGATGATGTTCGTCGCTCAAAACCTGGCTGCCGACATGAAGGCGCTCGGCGGCGGCTCGCTGATCAATCTGGGCTCGACCTCCTGGATGAAGGGGGCGCCTGGCATGATCGCCTATACGACGGCAAAGGCCGCAGTGCTCGGCTTCACCCGTTCGCTGGCGCGCGAACTCGGGAGCGACAATATCCGCGTGAACTGCCTGACGCCGGGCTGGGTCATGACCGAGCGCCAACGACGCCTTCACATGACGCCGGAGCGCTCGCAGGCAGCGCAGCGCGCGCAGGCGCTCAAAGGCGAGATCCTGCCCGCAGACATCGCCGCAATGGCGTTGTTCCTCGCCTCGGATGTCTCGCGCATGTGCACGGGCCAGAACTTCATCGTCGATGCCGGGACAGTCTGAGATGTCAGCAAAGCTCCAGCCGCTCGAAGCCGTGCTCGACCCAGCCGGGATCGTGACCGAGCCGGCCGCGATGGCGCCTTATCTCAGCGACTGGCGCGGGCGCCGACACGGCCGGGCCCAAGCGATCCTGCGTCCGCGCACGGTCGAGGAGGTGTCGGCGATCATGCGCTGGGCGACGCAGACCCGCACGCCCGTCGTGCCCCAGGGCGGCAACACCGGCCTGTCGGGCGGCGCGACGCCTGACGGTTCTGGCGAGGCGATCATGCTCTCGCTCGGCCGGCTCAACCAAATCCGCTCGGTCGATGTCCTCGGCGATACGCTGGTCGCGGAGGCCGGCTGCGTGCTGACCGATGTTCAGCGGGCGGCCACCGAGGCCGACCGGCTGTTTCCGCTCAGCCTCGGCAGCGAGGGCTCATGCCAGATCGGCGGCATCGTCGCGACCAATGCCGGCGGCATCAACGTCATTCGCTACGGCACGGTGCGCGATCTCGTGCTTGGGCTGGAGTTCGTGCAGGCCGACGGCGCCGTGATCCGGGGTCTGAAACCCCTGCGCAAGGACAATGCCGGCTACGCCCTGCGCGACATGCTGATCGGCTCGGAGGGGACGCTCGGCATCATCACGGCCGCCGCGTTCAAACTGTTCGCGCGGCCGAGCGTGAGCGCGACCGCGCTTTGCGGTTTCGCCAGCCCCGCTGCAGCGCTGCAGGTGCTGCACCGGTTGCGGAGCGTCGCCGGCGCGCGCATCTCCAGCTTCGAACTGATGTGCGATGCCGAGATGGGGCTGACGCTTGCGCTCGTGCCGACGACCACCCTGCCCCTCGGCGAGCGCCATCCCTGGTATGGCTTCATCGAGATCGCCGACAGCGACCGCGAGGCCGATGTCGAGCGCATCCTCACCGAGGTTCTGGGAGCAGCGCTGGAGGCGGAGGTTCTGACGGATGCCGTCATCGCCAGCAGCGAGGCGCAGGCCCAGGCGATCTGGACGATCCGCCTGGCTGTGGCGGAGGCGAACCGGCTCGCCGGACCCAGCGTCCCGCACGACACCAGCGTCGCCACCGCCGATGTTCCGGCGCTGATCACGGCCGTCGAGCAGGCCGCCGCCCGCTGCTTTCCGAGCGCGCGCCCGCTCTTCGTCGGCCATATCGGCGACGGCAACATCCATGTGACCCTGCTGTTCCCGAAGGCCGAGGTCCCCAACGCCGCAGCCTTCGCTGCCACTGCGGCCGCGGTGAATGCCTGCGTCTTCGATATCGTCACGCGGCTCGGCGGCAGCATCACGGCCGAGCACGGCATCGGCCACTCGCTGGTCGGCGCGTTTGCGCAAGCTGCGCAGCCCGAGGCTCTCGCATTGATGCGGCGCGTGAAGCACGCCTTCGACCCGCTTGGCATCCTCAATCCAGGCGCCGTCCTCGCCGCGTGAGATCACACGCCACGGGAGCGTCGGCTTCGTGGGACCGAGGTCGAGGGCACTTCAGGCCTGGCGCAAAATGAGTGGTGGCGCAACGCCGTCGCGGCGCAAGAAGGTATCTGTCGCGATTGACTGCCTCATGGGAAACGACCGATGGTTGCTGTGGCTGTCCAAGGGGAAAGAGAATGATGCGCACGACGAGACTGCTTTCCGCCGCCGCCGCGTTGGTGCTGATGGGCCTGGCCACCGCTTCCGCCGACACGGTGCCGAAGATGAAAATGACGACGCCTTTCGCATCGGGCGTCGCGGTGCCGGACAAGATCGAGTCCTCGATCGGGACGCTGAATCTCGATTACGGCTACCCCTCGGCCGATACCGTCGAGAAAATCTACGACAACCTGGACCGTTCGCGCGCGCTACAGGCTTATCTGCTGGCGATTCCGATCGTCAATCAGGCCGGCATGCGCGACTCGATACGCAAGTTCGGGCCTGACAACCAGACCGACGTGATCTGGGAAAACCTGGTCGATCCGCGAACCGTCGAGCTGACGGCCAACGACAACACGATCTATAACTACGTCTGGGTCGACACGAGCAAGGGACCGTTGGTGGCCGAGATACCGCCCAAGGTTCTCGGGATGGTCGACGACTTCTGGTACAAGTGGGTGGCCGATATCGGCATCACCGGCGCCGACAAGGGCGAAGGCGGCAAGTACCTCCTGCTGCCGCCGGGATACAAGGGCGACATACCACCGGGGTATCATGTCGTGCGGCCGAGCACCTTCGGCAACTACCTTGTCTTTCGCGCCTTCGTCGTGGACGGTTCCACCAAACCCGGGGTCGACTCGGTCAAGAAGAATTTGCGGATTTATCGCCTGGACGAGGCCGCCAACCCGCCGCCGATGAAATTCGTCAACGCCTCGGGAATTCCATCGAACTTCGTCGCACCGGGTGACTACTCGTTCTGGAGCCTGTTGAACCAGGTCATCCAGGAAGAGCCGGCGGACGGTTCCGATCCCACCACCTTGGGCCTGTTCGCCTCGATCGGCATCGTCAAGGGCCAGCCCTTCAATCCCGATGAGCGGATGAAGAAGATCCTCACCGACGCCGCCAATATCGGCGCCGTGACGGCGCGGACGATCGCCTTCAAGGTTCGCGCGAAGGACGCGTATTTCTATCCGGACAGTACGTGGCGCCTGCCGTTTTTCGGCGGCTACAAGTTCGAGGCGGCGCCCGGTGTCAGCAACCTGGATGGTGCTGTCTTCTACTATTACTTCGCCATCGGCGTCACGCCGGCGATGGAGGAGAAGATGGTGGGCAAGGGCTCGCAATATCCATGGTCGGTTCAGGATTCGAATGGAAATCCCTTTGATGGCGGCAAGACTTACAAGCTGCGCCTGCCGCCGAATGTCCCGGTCAAGGATTTCTGGTCGGTCATCGTCTACGACAACCAGACCCGCTCGATGGTGCAAACCGACCAGCAAGCCCCAAGCGTCAGCAGCCAGAACAAGGGGGTCAAGGTCAATGCGGATGGTTCGGTGGATGTCCACTTCGGACCCAAGGCCCCGGCGGGACTGGAGAACAACTGGGTGCAGACGATTCCAGGCAAGGGCTGGTTCATGATCCTTCGCCTTTATGGCCCGCTGGAACCGTGGTTCGACAAGACCTGGAAGCCGGGCGAGATCGAACTCGTCAGGCAGTGAACGCTAACGGCAACCCCGTTGCCGGACATATCCGGGGCTTCCGGCCCCGGAGTAGACTGGATCGATTTCGCTGAGAGATGGCTGCTGGCGCCTTCCGGCCAGGCAGCCGTCCGGTTTGGGTCGATCTTGCCCCTTCGATCTCGGTTCGCTAGCTGACATTTCATCAGGCGGCAGCGTCCGATAGCCCGGACTTCGCCTCTCCGCCTCCATCCAGATCCGCGCGAAGCCGTTGCGCAGCGGGTCGTTTCCGACGAGAGTTGTCGTCGCGAAGAACCCCAACGAGAAAACGTGCGCTCCGCCGCACGGGACAGCAAGGCAGTTGATGGGCACAAAGCCCCTTGCCCCGCAGGGCTGATGCGTCATGGGCGTGTCAAGCGCGCAATGCTTGGCGCGCAATACTTGGCTTGGCGCGCAAGACTTGCCGTGCGATCGCCGACATGGGGCCAGCGACATGGGGCCAGGAGGGATGCGAATGACGGTACCCCCGCTCACCTTCGCAAGCATAACGGCCCGCGCGGTCGTCCTGAAGCTCAGACGCCCGGTGGTGGCGCGCATCGCCACCATCACGGAATGGCCCCTCGTCCTCATCGATCTGACCACCGAGGAAGGCATTGTCGGCAGAAGCTACCTCGAGCCGTACACGATCAAGGCGATGCGCTACCTGGTCCCCGCCATCCTGGATTTCGGGGATCTGCTCAAGGGGCGTCGGGTCTCGCCGCTCGATCTCTATGATCTGGCGCGCAAGTCGCTGCATTTCGTCGGGTACCAGGGGGTGTCCCAGATTGCCGTCTCCGGTCTCGACATGGCGGCATGGGACGCGCTCGCGAAGGCGGCGAACCTGCCACTCTGCGTGCTCCTCGGCGGATCCGTCGGCCCGGTGCGGGCCTATAACAGCAATGGGCTGTGGCTGCAGGAACCGCAGGCCGTCGCGGCGGAGGCCATCGAGCTGCGCGACGAAGGCGGGTTCGAAGGCCTCAAACTGCGTCTCGGGCGCGAGCGCCTTCGGGACGATATCGCGACACTTGAAGCCGTCCGCAGCGCCGTCGGCGGAGACGTCTCGCTGATGGTCGACTTCAATCAGGGCCTGAACCTCGGCGAGGCATTGGAGCGTTGCCACGCGATCGACGCGTTCGGCCTCGCCTGGATCGAGGAGCCGGTCGTCTACGAGAACTTCGAGGGTCATGCGCGGCTTGCCGCGGAGCTGAAGACGCCGATCCAGATCGGAGAGAATTTCTATGGCCCACGCGACCTGTACCGCGCCCTCCAGATGAAAGCGTGCGACTACGTCATGCCGGACTTCATGCGCATCGGCGGGGTGACGGGGTGGTTGCGGGCCGCGGCGATGGCGGGCACTGCCGGCGTGCCCATCTCCACGCATCTCTACCCCGAAGTCGCGGCGCACGTGATGCGGGTGACCGAGACCGCCCACTGGCTCGAATGGCAGAATTGGGCCGATCCCATTCTTCAGGAGCCGTTCGGTCTCGACGGGGGGCTGTTGCGGATTCCCAACACTCCCGGCGTCGGCCTGTCCTGGGACGAGGATGCCGTGAAGGTTCATCAGCGTGAGATCTGAATGGGGTGTCCAAGGGCAGATATCCGTCGATTTTGCCCCTTCGACCTCGGCTCGCACGCTGACGTCTTCTCAGGCGGCAGCGTGCGATAGGCGTGATTTGCGGCTCCAGACATCCCCACTAACGCATCGGCCCGAAAAGTGGATTGCGGTTTTCGGGAAAGCCGATGCAAACACCAAGGGCTAGATCATCGGACCGGATACGATTTCCGGTCCGATGATCTAGTAGGTGATCTTCGGGTACCAGTCGGTCCCGCGGCCTTCCGGCGTCCAGTCCAGGACGTTCCACAGCATCATCAGGTCCGGCTCGGTGGTCGGGTCCTTGCCCGGATCGGCCGACTCGAAACCCAGCTCCGCGCCCCAGAAGTGCCGGATGGTCCCGTCGCGCCGTGTGAAGACGTTCTCGGCGGCGGTGTCGATCCCATCATCCATGATGGCGTGGTAGTCCCGGCTGAAATTCCCGTTGACGTCGGCATAGAGCAGCAGGTTCTTCCAGCCACGCTCGACCTTGAAGGCGATCTGCCGCTCGATGGCCGAAAGACCGACGACGGCAAGCGCGATCCGCTGGCGGAGGTGATCGGCGTTGCCGTCCAGGCAGCTCAGAAGCGCGGTGCACATGGGGCAAGGGCGCTGGCGCTTGGGGCCGTACATCCAGTTGTAGACGAACAGGGTGTCCTTATCGCCGAAGAGCGCCTCGAAGCCGACTGGATTGGCCCCGGCCACACTGCTGGCTTCGCCCATGAACTGATAGTCGCCCTTCACCTCGCCGCCGGGCGGCAAGGCGCGACGCTGGGCGGCGACGCGCGCGATGTGGCGGTTGAGTTCGATCTCCTCGACCAACAGGGCCTCGCGCGCCTTGCGGTACTCGGCGCTCTCGTTCGGTTGGCGGGCGCGGTTCTTGTGAGCGATCGCAGCGGCGGGTTGCAGAGCAGAACCGTCGGCCATGACCTTGTCTCCCAGTTCAAACCCCTTCAACGGGCCACCCACCTCAGGGTTCCGCCTGGATCGCTGCCGCGCGCGGGAGCCATGCGGCGATGCCTCAGATCGGCAGCAGGGCATCAGGCTTCACATCGGCCACCGATGCGTAGGTATGGGTCTCCCCGACACCGGGCAAAGGCAAGATCACCCGCTCCAGAAAGTCCTGGAACAGGGACATGTCGGCAATTCTGGCTTTCACGAGATAGTCGAAGCCGCCGATGACCATGTGGCATTCCAGGACTTCCGGTGCCTGTGAGATCGCCTGCGAAAACCGCTCGAAGATATGCGGGGCCGTGTCGTCGAGGCGGACCTGGATGAAGACCACGGTCCCCCGACCGACCTTCTGCGGATCGAGGATCGCCCTGACCTGTCATGTTCAATATGCAATATGAATGAGTTGATCGACATCCGGGAACCGGTACTGTTCTCTGGCGTTCGATGGCCGACACCGAGATGCCGACGATCTCCATTCCGATACAGTAGCTTGAATGCCATGGGCGGTCCCGAATCCTTCGGCCGGCCTCACTCCCCCCAAAAAATGCGGGAGGCTTCGATGCGCGTGCTGGCAGTGGTCGGGATCATGCTGGTCGCGGGGCCGGCAGCGGCTGATTTCGGGGTGACGGTCGAGAAATTCGTGGCCGGCATCGTCGGGCACGCGGAACTCGGTCTTCGTGACCGCGGTTGCAGGCCGGAATTCTGCTATCTGTCCGATGGTTCGGAAAAGCATTGGCTGTACATCCAGCGCGACCGCAAGAACGTCGTCACCCAGGTTTTGTTCGAGCTTCCCGCAAGCGCCTGGGCGGACAGCGCTGCATTCCTCGAGGCGGTCCAGAGCGGCCTGCTGATCCCACCTCCGAGCAGGATCACCGCCCCCGAAATCACCAGGACGGCCAAGACGCTGCCCAGCGCCGGTATCTCTCTTCGCGGCCGGGCCATCGTCTGCTCGGCGCTGCTGCAGAAAGTCAAACCGGAGAATGTTCTGGGCGCCTGCAAGCCGGGCTAGGTCAGCGGATAATCGCACCTTCCGTGTTTGCATCGGCTTGCCCGAAAACCGCAATCCACGTTTCGGGCCGATGCTCTGTGCGTTCGCATCGGCTTGCCCGAAAACCGCAATCCACGTTTCGAGCCGATGCTTCAGGCGGGTACTTTGCCATTCTCCCGTTTCGGCGCTGCCCGGCGGCAGCTGCTGCGCGTGAAGCGCTCGATCTCGGCGAGCGCCGCATCCAGGCTGGGGAAAGGACCATGTTTCATGGCCTTCATCGTCTCCAGCGCCTGGCCCGCCGTGACAAGCCGGAACTCGCCCACAGGGTTTTCGGTGATCTCGCCCATCGGCCGGCCGAGCAGGTCGGTCAGCAGCCAGACGGCTTCATCGGGTCTCTGGGTGACGGTGATATCCACGAAGCACTCGCTATGACCGGGATGGCTCTGGCGATCGTCCCTTCACGGGGTGGCAGGCCGGCGCTTCTTCGGCTTCGGCGGTTCGGCTGCGAGGAGCTCGCGGTCCGCGGCCTCCTTGGCGAGCCGCTCGGCCTTGAGCCTCGCCGTCTTGGCGTCGCGCGCCTGGCTCGCACTCTCCGCTTCGGAGAGGATCCGGTTGCGCACGGATGACTGGGTCTGCGTTCTCAGGAACGCATTATCCGCATCGGTCCGCTGCCTGGATTGATCCGACATGGATTGCTCCTAGATCTTGGCGCCGGCGCCGCCATTCCCGACGATCTCGTGATGCCCGATCACGCGCTCGCGGCCATCGGGCCCCCGGACGCGATACTGCTCCTCGGCATTGTCGCGCGACGGCATGACGCGCAGCACCTCGAACGGGCCCGGGCGCGGCCGATTGACCATGTCAGGGGAAAGGCTGAGGAGGTCTCCTGCCTTGTAGGCGATGGCGGTCATGTCTTCATTCTCCTTGCAGGCGGGGCGTCAAAAGTTCTCCGCCGTCAGCCGATGAAAGCCGCCTCGATTCCGGGCATAGGCGGAGCGGGCGGCCTGGTAAATCGCGTCGCGGTTCTGGTCGAAGATGCGAAGCGCCTCTTCTTCAACCGCTCTCGCATCGGGACCGAGCTTGCGCAAGGCAGCGAAATCGATCTGGAAGGCGACCTCCAGAGATGCGTCGGAACCCCAGAAGCTGACACAGGAGCGCCCCGCATCGAAGCAGCGGACAGAATTGGGAAAATCGAGACTCATCGTCAGGCTCCTTCTGGTTTCAAGAGCGCAACGTGAAGCCAATGCGGAACTCCCTCGCCGGCCCCCCGCGATGGTTGCGCCTGCGGCCCGAGCGGCATCATGAGAGGCCAGCTCTCACATGCGCCATTCCGGCAGGAACAGATTCGGGGGCAATAAAACCTGCGGAGGCAAGAAAACCTGCGGAGGCAAGAAAACCTGCGGAGGATCCTGGAACGCCGGACATGATACGGCCTCGGACGTCATGGAGATGCGGCACATCCCGCGCGCGGCGATCAGGTGCGCCACGGCGGATCTCGGATTGCTCGAACAAGCCAGCAGTTTTCTCAAATGCGGCCACGCCGGAACAGATCAACCGCAAGGCGGCTTGTTCTCGGCGACCGAGCTTTGAACATGGGGAATGGCAGCCACATTTGTAAGGCTGGCGTGAGAATAATGCGGAGCGCGCAGCAGCGCCGCCCCGCCCGCGGGATTTCCGCGCCACGTGCCGTCATTCATTTCTGTCACCAATTGGGGATTATGAAGGAGGTTGACCTCGCGTAGGCTCGGCAGAACGCATCCCGGTCGCCGTCAACCCGACAGCCACGCAGCACCCGGCGCGTTCGCTTCGCTGTCGCGTTCGACCAAGGCCGTGTCAGAACCCATGGGAGGTTCTCATGTCCACAGCGTTCAGCGTAGTTCTCGAGGGCACCCAGGAAGTCCCTCCACACGCCTCGGCTGCAAGCGGTCTCGGCACTGTTGTCTTTGACAACACGGCAATCACCGCGAGCTACACGTTCCAGGTCGCAGGCATCGATTACGGCCCGGCGACGGGTGGTCCAGCCCAGACCCCGTCGACCCTGGATGATGCGATCTCCACGCATTTTCACAATGAAGTGCGCGGCGTAAACGGACCTGTTGTCTTCGGGCAGATCAACCCGGCCCAGGACAACGATGATCTCAGCATCGTGCAGAATGCGGATGGCTCCTGGACGATAACCGGTCAATGGGAGACGACGGACCCCGCCAATGTTTCCATCACCAACTTCGCCGATACTTTCGGCTTGGCTGCGGTGGGGGCGGAGATCCCGATCTATTTCAACATCCATACGAACCAATTCCCCGGGGGCGAGATCCGAGGTCAGTTGCTCACAATCGCAGATGACAACGACAACGAAATCGTCGGAACGCCAGGCGATGATTTTCTTCCCGGGCTCGGCGGTGATGACGTCATCCGTGGCCTTGACGGCAACGACAGACTTGAAGGCGGCGATGGCGATGACCGGATCGAGGGCGGCGCCGGCAACGACACCATCGATGGCGGCGCCGGCAACGACAGGCTCGAAGGCGGCGATGGCGACGACACCATCCTGGGCGGCGATGGCGATGACCGGATCAAGGGCGGCGACGGCAACGACACCATCGATGGCGGCGCCGGCAACGACAGGATCGACGGCGGCGACGGTGACGACGCCATCCTGGGCGGCGATGGCGATGACCGGATCAAGGGCCGCGACGGCAACGACACCATCGATGGCGGCGCCGGCAACGACAGACTCGCAGGCGGCGATGGTGACGACACCATCCTGGGCGGCGATGGCGATGACCGGATCAAGGGCGGCGACGGCAACGACACCATCGATGGCGGAGCCGACAACGATACCATCGACGGCGGCGACGGAGACGACGTGCTCAATGGCGGCGCCGGCGACGATGTCCTGTTCGGCGATGATGAGGTGCAGGTAGAGGAGGTCGAGGACGAGGACGAGGACGACGAGGACGAGGACGAGAACGAGGGCAAGGCCCGGGACGACGACGACGAGGATGAGGATGAGGATGAGGATGAGGGCGAGGCCCGGCACGACGACGACGACGACGAGGACGAGGACGAGGACGAGGACGAGGACGACGAGGATGACGAGGACGAGGAGGAGGAGGAGGACGGGAACAACGACGAACTCCATGGCGGTGACGGAAATGACGTCCTGCATGGCGGCGAAGGAAACGATCTGCTCTTCGGCGATGCCGGAGACGACACGCTGAACGGCGACGACGGCGACGATCAGCTTTTCGGCGGTGCCGGAAACGACGTGCTGAATGGTGGCGATGGCGATGACCTGCTGGTCGGCGGCGAGGGAGACGACGTGCTCAACGGCGGCGCCGGCACCGACACGTTCTCGTTTGCTGGCGACGGCGCGACCTTCGGCGCTGATCACGTCGCAGACTTCAATTTCGAGGACAATGACACGGCCGTCATCGATGTTCCGGATGATTTCGATCCGGAAGCCGATGTCACGGTCGTCGACGACGGCGTCGACACGACGCTGACCTTCGCTTTCGGGTCCATCGTCTTCGACGGCGTCACCGGCGGGCCCGCCCCGCCAGACGCTTTCGAGTCGATTGCCGATATCAACGACTTCGCGGGCTACGAAGCGATCCAACTGGTCTGACAGGTTGCGGCGGGCGGCGGCCGGGATCGGCTGCCGCCCATCGCCGTCGGCGGAGAATCCATCACGTCGAGAGGCTTCATGTCGGACCCGCCTGCGGGCCGCACGGCCGCACCCCTTGCATCCTCAGAACCCTTGCATTGAGAGCGAGTGCAAAGGCATGACAAGAGCAAGCAATGTCTGCAAGTCGAGCGCTCCGCTTCTCCTTGCACTGGCGACTGCCGCGCTCGCGGAAAACCTGCCGCGTGAAGGCTTGCCGCGTGAAGACCTGCCGCGTTTCGTATTGCCGCTCAGTTGCGAAGTCGGACGCAACTGCTTCATCCAGAACTATGTCGATGCCGATCCGACGTCTTCGGCCAAGGACTACGCATGCGGCAGCCTGTCCTATGACAAGCATAACGGGACGGATTTCCGCCTCGCGACGATGACTGCGCAGCGAGCCGGCGTCGATGTCCTTGCCGCCGCCGACGGCCGGGTCGTTCGGCTGCGTGACGGAAGTGCGGATGCGTCCGTGCGCGACACCGGCCGTGCAGCGGTTCAAGGTTCCGAGTGCGGCAACGGCGTCGTCATCGAGCATGCCGACGGATGGCAGACGCAATATTGCCACATGGCGCAGGGCAGCCTGCAGGTCAATGTCGGCGATCTCGTCAGGGCGCCCCAGCCGATCGGCAAGGTCGGCCTCTCCGGCCTGACCGAGTATCCGCATCTCCATTTCATCGTCCGTCGTCACGGCCAGATCGTCGACCCGTTCGCCTACGAGGCTCCGGCTCAGGCGTGTGGCGCTGGCCAGAGCTTGTGGGATCCCGCACTGGGGCCGGCACTCGCCTATCGGCAGCGGAGCATCCTGAATGCTGGCTTTGCCTCCACACCCGTGTCGATGGCGGCGCTGGAAGCGGGCGAGACGGAGCAAAACCTGCCGGATTTCGGCGCCCCCGCGCTCGTCGCCTATGCGCGTGGGATCGGCCTCAAGACCGGCGACGTCCAATCGCTGGTCCTGAAGGACCCTTCGGGCCGGACCCTTGCTGAAAATCAAGCTCCGCCACTCGAACGCAATCGCGCGCAGAGCCTGATCTTCGCAGGCGTCAAGCAGCCGGCGGCCGGCTGGGCCAAAGGCGCCTATCAGGCGACATATACGGTGACGCAGAACGGAACCCCGGTGCTGGAGCGACGCTTCGACATTGACCTCGGGCCGCAGTAAATTCTGGATGGTTTGCGAGCGTTGAGGGAATTGCGCGGCTTTGACGCCGGGCATCCCGGGTGGAACCGCCCGTCCTTGCGCTATCGTGGCGCAATCGCTTTGATCTCAATGAGATCACTGGAGGCATCGTGATGGCGGGAAACCTCCATGTCCGCAATCTGGACGACGACCTGATTGTGAAACTGAAAATGCGCGCCGCCCGCCACGGCCGTTCGGCGGAAGCCGAACATCGAGAAATTCTGCGTCAGGTTCTGCAAAACGAAACGGAGCCTGACTTCGAAGGTCTGGCAGCGGATCTGAGGAAATTGACCGCTTCCCGTAAGCAGACCCCCTCCGAAGAACTCATGCGGGAAGGCCGAGACGAACGTTGATGGAGGCGTTGATCATCGATGCCAGCGTCGCGATAAAATGGGTCGTGGAAGAAGAAGGCTCCCAAGCCGCTGTCGATCTGCGCTCGCGGTTCCGCTTCGCATCTCCTGAGCTTCTCATCCCGGAATGCGCTGAACTCCGGCTCTCGCGCCATCTCGACGCCGTTCTTTCCGCACGCGTTGGGCCGTTCATGCCCAAAGGGAAACGCCGGTCTCCAGCGATGTGGCAGGTATGCGAAGAAGTCCCTTCTAGGTTGAAAAAATCGCCGTCATAGTTGGGCACGGGGTAGGAACACCTTCAATCGCATCAGGTTTACGCTCCATTTCCGACGCGGAATTCCCGAGTTCCGTCGAGCCCACCATGATCAGCAGGAGAAGCCCAATGAAGTCGGTTCGGATGTCGAGCGCCGTGTTGGCCGCCATGCTGTTGCTCTTGCCGCTCGAGGCTCAGTCGATGCCGATCGTCTGGGGCGTCAAGGCCGCCGCCCCTGACTTCGTGGAGACCGTGCAGCGACGCGGAATGGTCGCCCGGGGCGGAGTGGCGGTTGGCCCGAGGGGAGGCGCAGTTGCCCGCCGCGGTTACGTCGCGCGCGGTCCCAGGGGCGCCGTGGCCGATCGGGGCTATGTCGCTCGCGGCCCGCGAGGAGCCGTTGTCGCCGGACGGCGCGGAGCGATCGTGCGCCCCGGCTACCGTCCCTATCGGCCGGTCGCCGTCCGCGGCGGTTGGGCGCGCCCGGCCGCCTATTGGTGGCGCCCGGGAATGGCCGTTGCCTCGGGAGCCGCAATCGGTTTCGTGACGGCAGCGGCTGCTTCGGCCTACGCGGCCTCCCAGCCTCCGGCGCCCGGCTATTGCTGGTACTATACCGATCCGCAGCGCCGCCAGGGCTTCTGGGACGTGTGCCCATAGTGAGCGGCGTGCTGGGGCGCTAAAGCATCGGACCGAAAAGTAGAATCGGTTTTCGGAAGAATCCGATGCTCAAACAAAGAGCTGGATCGCCCATCTAGCGTCCGAATGGACGCACGGCGATTTAGCCGCGGGCGATTGCGAGTTCAGCACAGATTCGCGGTGACAGAGGGGCCGGTGCGGCAGCCGAAATCGGGTGAACGCGTCTGAGCAACCGCTGGAACTTGAGTGCTCGCTGAAGCATAGTTGGGAAGGCGTTGCAGGTCCGCCCGCATCGGGCGGCACCGCGCCATGCCTGGAAGTGGCCATGGCTCACCCAGTCAAGCTCGTTTCCGTCGCGACGGCTGTCCCGCCCCATGAGTTTAGCCAGCGCGATGTGGCAGCAGCCGCCCATCGGAGTTTTGCCGGCCGCTATCCCGATTTCGAGCAGCTGGCGCGCGTCTTCGAAAATTCGGGCATTAGCCGCCGATATGCTGTCCGGCCGATCGAGTGGTATCTGCAGCCATTAGGATGGCCCGAGCGCAGCGCCGCCTATATCGCCGGCGCTTGCGACCTGTTCGTGGATGCAACGACGAAGGCGCTGGGCGCCGCCGGCCTTCAGGCGTCCGAGATCGATACGATCGTGACGGTCTCATCGACGGGCATAGCGACCCCCAGCCTCGATGCCCGTGTCGCCGAGAGACTTGGTTTCCGAAGCGATGCCGAACGTGTCCCGGTGTTCGGCCTGGGATGTGCCGGCGGCGTATCGGGATTCTCGATCGCGTCCCGATTGGCCGCGTCCCGCCCTGGTTCGGCAATCCTGCTCGTGGCTGTCGAGATCTGCACGCTGGCTTTCCGGCTCGATCTTTTGACGAAGGCCAACATCGTCGCGACCGCCTTGTTCGGCGATGGCGCCGCAGCCTGCATCCTGAAGGCAGGACTGGATGGTATCGCCACGGTCGAGATGACCGGGCAGCACATGTGGCCCGACACGCTGGATATCATGGGCTGGACTGTCGATCCCCAGGGCTTTGGCGTGATCTTCGACCGGGCGATCCCGCCCTTCGCGGAGGAGCGGATCAATCCCGCCATTGCAGGGATCCTGGAGCGTGAAGGGCTATCGCTTTCCGACGTCGATCTCTTTGCCTGTCATCCCGGCGGGAAGAAGGTGATCGAGGCCCTGGAAACCGCGTTGTCACTCCGGCAAGGAGCGCTCGACCATGAACGTTCCGTCCTGTCC
Organism: Allobosea sp. LC85; assembly: GCF_000735605.1. Classification (GTDB taxonomy): domain Bacteria; phylum Pseudomonadota; class Alphaproteobacteria; order Rhizobiales; family Beijerinckiaceae; genus Allobosea. Next base: position 9,947 of record NZ_JPKG01000033.1, on the reverse strand, counting down.
GACTATGGCAACATGTCAGCGCCGACGGCCCTCTTCGTCCTCCAGCGTGCGATCGCGGCGGGCCTGCCCTCGCGCACGCTCCTGACGGCGATGGGGCCGGGCTTCACCGTGAGTTGCGCCTCCTTGAGGCAAGCGGCATGACGCCGGCCATGGTGTTGCTGGCCCTGGTGACGGCCGAGCGGATCGGAGAACTCTGGCACGCGAACAGAAACACGTCTGCCCTGCTCGCCAGGGGCGCAGTGGAGAAGGCTGCCGGCCACTATCCGCTGATCGTCCTGCTGCACGCAGCCTGGCTGATCGGGCTTTGGGTGCTGGGTTGGGCACAGGCGATCCATCTCGGCTGGCTCGCGGTCTTCTGCCTGCTTCAGGGGTTGCGCCTTTGGGTGCTGGTGACGCTGGGCCGACGTTGGACGACCCGCATCATCGTGACACCCGGCGAGACGCTCGTGACACGGGGCCCTTATCGGTTCGTGTCGCATCCGAACTACATCGTCGTCATTGGCGAGATCGCTGTCTTGCCGCTCTGCCTTGGCCTGCCATGGTTCGCGCTTGTCTTTTCGATCGCCAACGGCCTCGTCCTGGCGGTCCGCATCCGCGCGGAGAATGCTGCGCTTGAAGAGGCTCGTCATGCCGCCACCGGCTGATGCGAGGGGCGAAAGGCGCGTCACCGCGGCGACATGGACCGGCTTTGCCGCCATGTGCATCGGCATGTTCATGGCGATCCTCGACGTGCAGGTCGTCGTCACGTCCCTGCCGACGATCCAGAGCGCACTGGACATTCCGCCCGACCGGATGAGTTGGGTCCAGACCGCCTATCTCATCGCCGAGGTCATCGCGATTCCGCTGACGGGTTTCCTGACGCGCGTTCTCTCGATGCGCTGGCTGTTCGTCGTGGCGCTCGCCGTCTTTACCGCAGCCTCCATCGGCTGCGCGGCGAGTCAGTCGTTTCCAGCCCTGATCGCCTGGCGCGTCCTCCAGGAGTTTTCAGGCGGCACTCTGATTCCCGCGGTCTTTTCGGCTGTCTTCTTGCTGTTCCCGCCGGGCAAGCAGCCGATCGCGACGACGGTGGCTGGCGTCTTTGCCGTGTTGGCGCCAACGGTCGGGCCGATCGTCGGCGGTTGGATCACCCAGACATATTCCTGGCATTGGCTGTTCCTAATCAACGTCGTTCCCGGCATCCTCTCGGCAGGACTTGCTGCTTTCCTCCTGCCACGTGACAAGCCGAGTCTCACCGAAGCGCGCAAGCTCGATGCCCTGTCTCTGGTGATGATGGCGATCGCGCTGGCAGCGATCGAGATCGCACTGAAGGAGGCGCCTCAGCGCGGCTGGACCTCGGGCCTGATCCTCGGGCTTATCGCGCTGAGCCTGGCGAGCGGTTTCGGCTTCATCAAGCGGGTGTTGCAAGCCGACGATCCGATCGTCGATCTGAGACATTTTGCGGACCGAAATTTCATGATCGGCAGCATCCTCAGCTTTGTTCTCGGCATCGGGCTGTTTGGATCGGTCTATCTGATGCCGGTCTTCCTGGCCTTCGTGCGCGATCACAATGCGCTCGAGATCGGTCAGATCATGCTGGTGACCGGCATCGCCCAACTTGCCATCGCGCCGGTCGCCGTCGCTCTGGAGCGTCGTGTCGATGCCCGCCTGTTGACCGGCATCGGCTTTACCCTCTTCGCCCTCGGCCTGGGACTGAGTGCGCTTCAGACCCCGCAGACCGACTATGACGCGATGTTCTGGCCGCAGCTTGTCCGTGGCACGGCAATCATGTTTTGCCTTCTGCCACCGACGCGTCTCGCATTGGGGCAGCTTCCACCGATGCGCGTTCCAGACGCCAGCGGCCTGTTCAACCTGATGCGAAACCTCGGCGGCGCGATCGGTCTCGCCCTGATCGACACCGTCATCTTCAGTCGCTCGCCCATGCACGGAACGGCGATCATGGAGCGGCTGCAAAGAGGCGAGGTCGAGACGGCGAAGTTCATCGGTGTGCCCCTGGGACTCATGGCCATGCGTCCGCCCGGGCCGCTCGACGCTCAGGCCCAGGCGCTGCTTCAGCCACTGGTTGAGAAGGCCGCTCTGGTCCTGTCGATCAACGAGGCCTGGGGACTGGTTGCCGTCCTCACGATCGCAGCCTTGGCGTTTGTTCCGTTCGCCCGGAAGGTGCCAATCGGCGATCAGGTTCGCGTCTGAGCGGCCTGGCAGCACAGGGCGGCCGAAAGCCCTCAGAGCAGGAGCGAGCCGTTCACGGTCGTGACGCAGGCGCCGCCGACCTGGACCTTGCCGCCGGCATCCACCGAGATGGCGATCGTGCCGTCGCGTCCGAGGCAGCGGCCCTGCGCCGCCTCGTAACGCGCGCCGCCGGCAGGCAGGAGACCGCGCGCGGCCCGGAACACCGCGACGCTGCCATTGCCGCTGCCGCAGACCGGGTCCTCGTTCACCCCGCAGGAGGGCGCGAAGGAGCGGACCTCGATCTCGGGCCCGCCCCCCTCGCGCCTGGCAAAGAGCGTGATGCCGGTGACGCCCAGGCGGCGTTCGAAGGCAGCCGAGCGCGCAAAATCGGGTTTCAGCGCAAGCAGCGCCTCGGCGCTGGCGATCTCGGCGATGAGCCAGACCGCGCCGACATCGACGATGGCCGGGCTCGCCTCGCGGACGATGTCATGGCCGAGGATGGCCTCCAACTCGTCGACCTCGCCGGCGGGCAGGGTCGTGACGGTCGCCGGCGGCAGCGCAAGGATCAGCCGGCGTTCCGCGCCCTCCCCCGCAACCGTGATCTCGACGAGACCGACGCCGCATTCCTGCACCAGCTTGCCGCTGCGCGGGGTGACGAGCCCGGCCTCGATCACCGCATGGGCGCTGCCGAGCGTCGGATGGCCGGCAAAGGGGAGCTCGCTTCCGGGCGTGAAGATGCGCAGCCGGTAATCGGCGTCACTGCGCGTCGGCGGCAGGACGAAGGTGGTCTCGGAGAGATTGGTCCACTGCGCGACCGCCTGCATCGCAGCGTCGCTGAGGCCCGCGCCATCGAGAATGACCGCCACCGGATTACCGAGCAGCGGCTTCGCGGAAAACGCATCGACGACTTTATAGGGCCGGACCATGACATCTCCTCGTGCAGGCGGGTCTGGGATAGCCGATCGGCTGGGGATTGACGAGGCCCGATGGCGGCAGGGGCCGGGCTCGCGCGGCGATGGCGACGTCACAGACAGTGACGTTCCGGCACTCTCACGCTGTGCAGGATGAGGGTCAATGCGCGTCTCGCGCACCAAAGGCCGCTAGACCGCCGTGCGTCCATTCGGACGCAGGATGGTCGATCTATCTCTTTGTTTAAGCATCGGGTTTTTCCGAAAACCGGATTCCACTTTTCGGTCCGATGCTCTAGCAACAAGCCGTGATGCGGCGCTCTGTGCAGTTGCTCCCCGTAGCAGCCGCATGAGGTCGAGCCGTCAAGAATATGCCATGGAAATGGCCGCTGCCCACCCAAGCCAGTCGTCGGGTGGTCGTGAATGCTTCGAGGCAGCGCAGCGCCGTTAAGCGAAACGTGGACCGCCGCTCGAGAGCGGTCATTGCCTGCACATGATCGCTGCCTCGGTCGCGACCCAAGTCGGACATCGGCTGCACCCTTTGCCATCGCCGATCTTGACCCCGGAACAGACATGATGTCGGCTTGGGCCAAGCTGCTCCCAGGTCCATCTCGGTCGCTCCGATGTCCGACCTTGGCGGGCAGGCGAACATGAGCCGTCGGATGCCGCAGATGAACCAGAATCGCTGTGGCGAAGGTCATGGAAAACGGCCAGTGATGCTGATTGGTTCCAGGCTCGGCGATTAAGAAAAAAGCCGCAGCGCAGGGAGAGTTGAATGACCACCAGAAGACTCGCCAGAAGAACCCTGCTTGCGGCCATGATCATGTTCGCGGCGGCGGCGACGAACGCTCAGCAGCCCGCCCGCAATTCAGATCAAGACATCAGCGACGCGTATATCTACCTGCTCGGCCGCCTGCTGGTTGCGCGGCAGCAGCAGCTCGATTTCCAGGAAGGGTTCAAGTGGAACGAGCTGGTGCATCGCAAGCCCGGCGCGGTGGATTGGCCCAATCCCAATCTCGATGTGGCCTATTCCGAAGCGTGGGTGGCGGTCGACGAGGGCAGTTGCACGATCGTCACCGTGCCGAAGGTCGAGGGCCGTTACTACACGGTCCATTTCCTCAATGGCTGGGGCGAGACCATTGCCAATATCAACGAGCGCCTCTTTCCAAAGCGGCCGTTCGGGGAGTTCGCGATGTGCCTGAGGGGCGCCAATGTCGCGATCCCTGCGGGAGCGACGCGCATCGATCTCCCGGTGAAATATTCCCGGGTGCTGGCGCGGGTCGAACTCGGCTCCGATCCGGAGAGCGCCATTGCCCTGCAGCACCAGTTCACCTTCCGGGCGACTGGGACACCGAAGCTTCCGGAGATTCCGAAGACACCGATTTTCGAGCTGGAAGCGTTGCCGGGCGTCGAAGCCTTCGAGGCCGCCGATGCCGCGCTCGACAGCGAGCCCGATCTCAGCGTCGGCCTCGAGCCGATGCAGGAGAAAGCCCGCGCCGTGGCCAAATCAGTCAAAGACCCGGCCGAGCGCGCCCGCGTCGATCAGGTGATCCGCACGCGGGCCTTCGCCGATCTCGCCAAAGCGGGCGCCATCATCGGCCACGGCACGACGCTGAACGGCTGGGCCCGACCCGGTGTCGTCGGCGAATACGGCCTCGACTACCTCGCGCGGACCCTGGTCAACAATGGCGGCATCTGGGCCAACATCAAGCCGGAAGTGCTGTATTACCGGGGCAACAAAGACCAGGCCGGGGATGATCTCAGCAGCGACCAGGTCTATACGCTGACCTTCCCCAGGGATCAGCTCCCCGCCCAGTTCGCCACGTTCTTCTGGTCAGTGATCGCTGTCGACGGCGTGCGTTTCCATGTCCTGCCCAATCCGATCAACCGGTTCCTGATCAACAACCAGTCGAAGCTGCAATACGGCGCGGACGGCTCGCTGACGCTCTATTTTGCCGATCAGAAGCCTGCCGATGCGCCCGACGGCAACTGGCTGCCGACGCCGAAAGGGTCGAATTATCGGCTCACATTCCGATTCTACCGGCCGACGGAAGGGGTTGCCAATGCTACCTATTTCCCGCCTGCGCTGGTGAGACGGCAGTGAACTCCTGACCGCGATGGCGGGTCTCAACGACCGGGACGGCAGGCCGGTGACCATCAACCGGGCGCTCGGGACGTGGCGCGCGCTCGATTCCCGCAGCCGCCTAATTTCGATTCTGAAGATGGAGGATCTCATGAGCGAGAAGAGCGGGCTTGATCGGCGCAACCTCCTGCTGACGGGAGCGACGCTCGCAGCCGCTTCGACGTTCGTCACCAGCGCGCCGTCCGTCGCGCGCGCGCAAACCTCGTCGCTCAACCCGCAGCCACTGCCGCCCTCGCCGGGCTGGGCTCGTGCGCTGCCGCCCGGCCCGGATGCCCGCGTGAAGATCACCGAAGCCTATGCCGCCCATGTCGCGCGCGACGCCTTCTTCTGGGCCTGGCCGCTGGTCAACATGTACAACCGCCGCCTGGCCTTCTCGAAAATGACGGAAAACAGATACACCGGCCCGCTGCTTGAAGCACCGCTGAACCGGCTCACCATGCTGATGGACTATGTCGATCCGGAAGAGCGCAATGTCGCTTGCCCGAACCAGGACGTGGTCTATGGCCTGGGCCTGCTTGCGCTGGATGTCTCCCCGGTGGTGATCCAGGTGCCGGATTTCGGCGACCGGTTCTGGGTCTATCAGATCGTCGATCTCCGCACCGACAGCTTCGTTCAGCTCGGCAGGATGTACGGCACCACGCCTGGCTTCTACCTGCTGGCCGGGCCCAACTGGCAGGGCAATGTGCCCAAGGGAATCACCCGGATGTTTCGCGCATCGACGGGAACGGGCCTTGTCGCGCCGCGCGTCTTCCAGGACGACACGCCGGACGACAAGCGGGCGATCCAGAAGGTGCTGACCGGCATCGTGATGTATCCGCTCGCGGAGTATGACGGGCGCATGAAAACGATGGGGTGGAGCACGCTGCCCAAAGTGCCCGGCGCCCCGCATGGCGAAGAGGAAACGCGGTGGGTGTTCCCTGAAAAGTTCTTCGACGAGCTTCCGGCGGTGCTCACTGACGCGCCGCCGCTGCCTGGCGAAGAAGCGCGCTACGCGCAGGTGCTCGCCGTGCTCGCCGCAGCCCAGGACCAGCCGAACCTAAAGCAGGCCATGATTGAGGCCGCCAGGGATGCCGAAGAGAAGCTCGTGAATCCGCTGTTCCAGTTCCGCAATTACGGTCAGCAATTGCCGCATCACTGGAGCACGATCTCCAACGAATCCGCGTTCGGAACGGATTATTTTACGCGCACAGCAGTTGCGAAGTCGAACATCCTGGTCAATTCGCCAAATGAAACGAAATATTACTACCAGGACCTCGATTCCTCGGGAGCACGTCTCAACAGCACGAACCGTTACATCGTGACGTTCGCCAAGGAAGGCACGCCACCAGTGAACGGCTTCTGGTCGCTCTCGATCTATAACCAGCACCATTTCTTCGTCGCCAACCCGATCAACCGCTTCTCGGTCGGCACGAAGAACAAGGATCTCAGGCTTGCGGCCGACGGGTCGCTGACGATCTACGTGCAGCCCGATGCGCCAGCCGACCCTGTTCAACGGGCCAACTGGCTGCCGGCCCCGAAAGGCGAGTTTTCGCTGTATGTCCGTGCCTATTGGCCGAAAGCCCCGGCCGTGGATGGATCCTGGACGCCGCCGGCGGTGCAAAAGACGAGTTGACGGCAACGAGTCGAGGAAACGGACCGACGCTGGGGAACGAAAGCCCGCCAAGGAGCATTCTGAACGAGGAACTCACTGCGCTGCTTGCTGTCGAGGGCTATGCCTGCCTCACCTTTCATCCGCGCGCCGATATCGGGATTAGCCGCGCCGCGCGCCTGCCCATGGTGAAACGCCTCGCGGATCTTGCCGCAACGCACGGCGCGCGCCCCGCCAGATGCGGCGAGCTTGCAGAGCGCATGCTGCAGGAAGGGCTTGGGTGAAGCCGACGGTCACGGAAACAGGACCGGCTCGCGAGATCGAAACGGTGCGCCCCGCAGCGAAGTGATCGAGACCCATCTCGACATCAGATGAAGTCGCGTTATCGCTCCCAGGCGGAGGATTAGATCGTCGGACCGGATACGGTTTCCGGTCCGATGATCTTGTGACTTGCACGTCTTCGGTCGAATTCGTGAATGCGTTCAGAGAAGTCCTGGCCTTGAATACCCGGAAATCTTCCAGGTCGGGCGGCGCTTGGCCCAGGATCCATGCCTCATCCCCGGCGATCCGGAACAACCGGTCCCGCTCTTCGTTGATATACAGGAGCTGCGTTCGGAGGCGTTGATCGCTTCCTTCACGGCGGCTCGGGGGCACGCGGCAGACGGCTTTACGCCGCAATGCAGCCGCGATTGGTTCACGCGCCATTCAACTGGCCGGCGCGAACCTGTCCTCAGCTTCGGGAGAAGAGCCCGAAAACAGGAGATACGATCATGATGTCTCTCAGGAAAACCGCCATCGTCGCGCTGGCTTCCGTGAGCGTGATCTCGGCAGGCTCGCCGGTCTTGGCTGGTGAAGCGCGTCCGCTCGTGGATGCCTCGCGGCTGGACAAGGCAGCGGCGGAATATACGCAATATCGCGGTTATTACCGCGGGTATGGCGGTGGATATCGTGGCTACCGCAGCGGCTGGCGTGGCAACCGTGGCGCAGCCGTGGCGGGCGCCATTGGCCTCGGAATTCTGGGTGCCGCAGCGATAGCCGCGAACCGCCGCGCCTATGCTGACCCGTACTATTACGACGATGGCTACGGCTATGGCGCGCCGGTCTACGGAGCACCGGTCTATGGCCGGCCCGTCTATGCCGCGCCGGTCTATGGCAGGCGCTATTATGCCCCGGCTTACGACTACCGCTACTATCGCTGACGCCTGAGTTCGGCTCCCTCTCCTGCGCGCTCGTTTCGGGCGCGCAGGATTCGGGCGCAAAGTACATCCCGCAGCGGCTGAAGCACCTGCACTGGAACCCGGTCTCGGCGAAACCTAGCCTGAATCCCATGTCCGCAGCATCCAACCGCTCACCGGCGGACTGATGCTCCTTCGAGTTCGCCGATCTGACGGACCCGCGCCGTCAAGGTGACGAGGCTGGCAACGGGCAATGAGAGCAGGACCTTGACGCGATTGCGCAAATAGCGGAGCGCCGTGACGAAGGCCCGTTCGCGTTCGATCTCGGCTCCCTCCATGAGCGAGGGATCCTCGATGCCCCAATGGGCCATGATGGTGTGACCGGGCCAGACCGGACATGCCTCCCCGGCGGCCTCGTCGCAGACGGTGATCAGCATGTCGATGACGGGGGCATCCGGCCGGCTAAAGACTTCCCATTGTTTCGAGGCGAGGCCGGCCGTCGCTATCCCCTCCGCGTCCAGGACCTTGAGCGCCATCGGATGCGGGCCCTCACTGCGCTGGATCCCTGCGGAGAAAGCCCGAAAGCGGCCATCGGCGAGATGGTTCAGCAGAGCCTCGGCCATGATCGACCGCGCAGAATTATGGTTGCACAGGAAGAGCACGGTGTGAGGCTGGGCAGGCATGGGCTGAGACCTCCCTACCGGCACAAGGGGCTCAACCGGGATCACCGCTTGCGGTCGGCAGGAATTGAGCTGCGCCGCCGTTCGATGGACCGGGCCCGATCCATCTCAAAATGCGCGCTCTGCGCCCTCCTCGCAAGAGGCGGAGACCGGCATGCAGCGTCGCTTTCAACGCCTCCGGCCCCGACGGGAGGTCAGTCCCGCTGATCCTGCATCGACGCTGCGCCGGCGTCCTGCCGAACTTCGTGCGCCGCCTGGTCGACGAACAGGATCCATGCCGGCAGATCGACATTGGGAACGGCGGCAATGACCGGAACCGGCCAATGCACTTCGGACGCCGGGCCGTCGAGGGGACGATCGGGATCGAGCAGATGGGAGCGGCACATGGCGCGGGCGAGCGTGATTATGCGCTGTTGTTCACGAGCATCATGCATGGCCAGGCCTTCCAGCTTCGGTGGGCCTTTCGGGGTCCGCAAGCGCAAATGGAGCTTCAGCGTGAACCCGCGGCTCCTATAGCGGCCGAATATGCCAAGACAGTGATGCCAGGACGGTGATGCCAGGGGGGGCGATGCCCGGCAGGCGAACGGCTGCGCGCCCTCGCCGGCTTCGCCGGATGGTGAACGCCCCCGTCGATATCCCGCATTTTTCACCCGACGGCGTACCGAACTACGGCATATGCCGTATTTTTGCGGCGCTCTGGCCCCTGTAAGTTCAGCAGCGGCGATCGCGTCACGATCAATGAGCCTCGCTGACCATCACGAGGAGAATTGGACGTGCACACTATTGGCTCAAGTTCGTGGGCGCGTCCGTCGGCATCACGCTCTTCCAATGACGCAGGCCCCACCCGAAACAATCTTGGTGCCTTCTCCAGCTCTGTTTCAATCCTCGTCTTGCTGACCGGACTGTATCAGCCAGGCCATGCAGCCCCCTTCGAAAGCGGCGGCGGCCATGGCGGAGGCGGCAACACTCCAAACGGCTTCTTCGTGCCCGGTGGAAGCGGCGGTCTTGGCGGAGGTGGAGGAGGTGCCGGGGACAACGCGGACGGAACTCCAGGCGCCGGGGCCGGCGGAAATGGCGGCCAGGCTGGAGCCAGTGGCAGCAATATGAATGGTGGCTTGGGTGGCGCCGGCGGCGCCGCAGGGTCTGGTGGACTGGCGGGCGGTGGCGGCGGTGGCGGGTCGACCCCCGTCAATTCCTCCCAGGGGCCGGGGACGGGTGGCATCGGTGGGCAAGGAGGCGATGGAAATAGGTGGTTTGGCGACCACCCCCATTATGGCGGTTTTTGGG
>NZ_JPKG01000032.1 GCF_000735605.1 Allobosea sp. LC85 | reverse complement strand
CCCCGGAGCTGCCGGGCACCGTCAGCCATCTCTCCCCGGCGACCACCCGCGACCCCACCACCGGCGCCAATTTCTACACCGGCGAAATCCAGATCGACGGCGATCTCGTCGCCGCCCTCGGTGACCGCAAGCTCCAGCCCGGCATGCCCGTCGAGGTCTTCATCACCACCGAAGAGCGAACCGCACTCTCATTCCTGACAAAGCCATTCGCAGACCACGCCAGCAGGATCTTCAAGGAACGCTGAAGCAGAGAGGATACAGAGGGCTGTCCGAGGCATCGCTTCAGGCGGGCGCGGTCCGTGAACAAGGCGCCCGCACATGTGAGAGGCCAAAACATGGCTCCGCCACCAGGATCCCATCGCGGCGACGGCGCCTCGCCAGGCCCGTTTCTAAGGCATCGGCCCGAAAAGTGGATTGCGGTTTTCGGGGCAAAGCCGACGCAAACACAAAGGGTTGGATCGTCGGACCGGGTACGATTTCCGGTCCGACGATCTAACCAGACATCCTGGGCAGGCCATCATTCTCGATGTCACCACGCAGTGCGGCAGCCTGGCTGAGACCCTGAACCGCAATGACGGCTTCCAGCCGATTGCGTGCGTGCAGCTTTTGCATCAGCAGCGTCATATAGCCCTTCACGGTCTTTTCGCTCAGCGACAGGGCGTTAGCGATCTCCCGGTTTCGCTTGCCGCTGGAAAGCAGCCTGACGATCTGATTTTCCCGTGCACTGAAGCTCGGAGCTGGCGTCGGTCGCTTGTTGCAGGGTTTGTGGTTCAGGGCGCCAATGATCCTGGCTGCGAATGAGGGGGAAATGAACACCTCGCCACGGCGGATCGCATCGATCGCCGTACACAGTTCATCCGTCGAGCTTGATTTCAGTACGAAGCCGCTGACACCGGCATCGAGAAGCTCGATGGCGAGTTCGGTATCCGTCGAGGCGGTGAAGACCAGGATCTTCGTTGCCGGGGAGTCCGAGAGAACAGCCAGAATCGCGCGAAGGGCATCCCCGGGCATATTGAAGTCGAGGATCATCGCATCAGGACGATGATTGGCGGTGATGGAGCGGATGTGCCCGACCGTGGAGCCCATCGCACTCAACCTCAGGCCGGGCTTGCGCCTGACGAGTGCAGCGACACCCTCCAGAAGAAGAGGGTGGTTATCGACGATGGATATCGTGTATTCGACCATTGATGTTCTCCTGACGCTGCGGAGAAATCAATTTTCATTATATCAATATTTGAATCTCAAGAGTCTTATCTGGATTTGTGTCGCTCCAATAGGTATCTCCGCGCGTGATCGTTCGAATGATTGAAGGATGGAAGGGCTGAATTTCGCGCCGTCTTGTTGCTTGGAATATTGCCGAAAAAGCAGGCCCTCTCATGGAGTTGGCTCCGCAACCTGGCCCAGCACGCGCCCATCTGCATGGCCAGCACACGCCTGTCTGCGGGGAGTTGGCGCACTTCCAGAATACCACATGACATGCGTCTCACGAAGCGGCGTTTCTGCCCGGAGGGCGTCGATTCGAGCCCCGAGGCGCCTGTAGGCTCCGTCCGGCTACTGACGTTCCCGATACGCCGGCAGGCCGAGGTTTCGTCCGGATGTCGTTTCGATTGTGGATTCTCGGTTACTGTCTCCTATTTGTTTTCACGCGGCCGGTGCGTGCTCCAGGCACGGATACTGGTCGAAGAGCCCATGAATACGGCTCGGGACGCTGTCGCGCAAACGCTGATTATCCAAGGAATAAGATCGCGCCCGGTCGAATTTAATTGGAATTGAACGAATCGTTCGCCAAACTCCACGGGCGTACCAGCAAAGCGTTGCCTACCTCATGTGTCAGTAGTTGGCGGGATATGGCTCGTACATCCGTAGATGGCAGGAAGCCGCTCCTCTCGAAAAGCCGCAGTTGCATTGCATTGGCTTTGCTTGGGGCGCTGCTGCTGAGCGCCTGCCAGGAATCCGGAATCGTCTCCTTCGAGAAGCAGATCAATGCCACGCACTCGACGCGGTCGATCGACGATGACGGCAAGAAGCGCCCCTTCGGACCCTATGCGAGCCTGCCGGACCCGAGCGGCGCCGGGCCGGCGCAAGCCAGCAAGGTCTTTTCCGGTGGAGAGTTCACGGGCAATCCCGACCAGTCGCGGATGCCGAGTGCTGTCAGGCGAGAATCCGGCGGCCAGACCTATACGCTGAATCTCGTCGATGCCTCGGTCACCGAAGGTGCAAAGGCCGTATTGGGCGACATCTTCAATGCCAGCTTCACCGTCGATCCGAAGATCGAGGGCCGGATTACGATTCAGACGACCCGGCCGGTCGACAGTGCGGGCATCGCTGAACTGTTCGAGGCGTCCCTGCGGACTGTCGGCGCCGCGATCGTTCAGAACGGCAACATCTATCGGGTGGTGACGGCCGATCAGGCGGCGATGGGGGCGAGGCTCGGTGGTTCGGATGGCGGCGGCCAGCAGATCGGGAACTCGGTCAAGGTGGTGCCGATGAGGTACATCGCGGCGACGGAAATGAAGCGCATCCTCGAGCCGATCGTATCGTTCGGCGGGGTGGTGCGGGTCGACACGTCCCGCAATGCGTTGCTGATCTCGGGCACAGCGCAGGAGATGACATCCATCGAGGAGGCCATTTCGGTCTTCGACGTCAACGCGATGAAGGGCATGTCGTTTGCGCTCGTCCCGGTCCGCGGCGGCGAACCGGATGCCATCGTCGATGGGGTCAACCGCATCTTCGCATCGAATGCGGAAGGCGCGATGAGCGGCATGGTCCAGCTGGTTCCCAATGCGAAGCTCAAATCCATCCTGATCATGGCGAGGCAGCCGCAATATCTGCGCGAGGCCCAGCAATGGGTTCGCCGCCTCGATGACCAGGCGGCCGGACCGCAGCGGGAAATCCACAGCTATGTGCTCCGCAACCGGCAGGCCAAGGAACTCGTGGAGGTCTTGAACTCGATCTTCGCCAGCGAGGTTACCGGCGGCGGCGATGCAGGCCGGCGCGGCGGGCAAAGGGTGCGCAGCTCCGAGCCGGATGCCGCGGGCGTGCCGGGCCAACTGGCCCAGGCCACTGGATTCTCGGGCGGCGGCGCGGGCGGTGACCGGTTCGCGGCCGCCTTCGGGGGCAGCGCGCCGCGCCGCAGCTTCGACATGTTCTCGGGCCTGCCCATTGGTGGTTCGACCCTGGCCACGGGAGGGCAGGAGAATGGTGCTGCTGCCGAAACGGCCGCGACGGGGTTCGGCGCGGGTGGACCGGGCGGCGAGCCGCGGATCAAGGTCGTGGCCGACCCGGCGCAGAATGCGCTCCTGATCCTCGCCTCCCAGGAAGACTACAAGCGGGTGGCCCGGGTCATCGCCAATCTCGACATCGTTCCCAATCAGGTCCTGATCGAGGCGACGATCGCCGAGGTGACGCTGAACGACGACCTCAAATTCGGCGTCCGCTGGTTCTTGCAGAACCAGCGTGGCAATCAGTCGGCAACCTTCACCAACGCGATCGACGGGGCCATTGGCGCCGCGTTCCCGGGCTTCTCCTACGTTTTCAGGGCAGCCCAGGCCAATGTTACGATCAATGCGCTCGCCGAGGTCGGGCGGGTCAACGTGCTCGCTTCACCGAGCCTGATGGTCGTCGACAAGAAGACCGCGACCCTGCAGATCGGCGACCAGGTGCCGATCACGACCCAGTCGGCGGTGAGCGTGCTGACGCCCGGAGCCCCGGTCGTGAACTCGGTCGCCTACAAGGACACGGGCGTGATTCTCAACATCACGCCGCGGATCAACGAGTCCGGCCGTGTCCTGCTCGATATCGAGCAGGAGGTCTCGACCGTGCAGAGAACCACCACCTCCGGCATCGATTCGCCCACATTCGGGCGCCGGCGGGTGCGCACCACCGTCGTCGTGAACGATGGCGAGGGCATCACGCTGGGCGGCCTGATCCAGGACAGGACATCGCGGGTGGCGACGCAGGTGCCGGTCCTTGGCGACATCCCGCTGTTCGGCAATGCCTTCAAGGACAAGCAGGATCTGGTCGAAAAGACCGAGCTCGTCATCATGCTGACGCCGCGCGTCGTGCGGGACCTGAACGAGGCGAAGGCGGTTACCGACGAATACCGGCGCAAGGTCGAGGCCTTTGCCCCGACCCGCAATCCCGGTCGGGTCGTGATCCAGAACGCGAAGCGCGTGCTACGATGATACGGAGATCATCTGGGCGATCTCCGGCACTGGGCTTCCCATGGAGGGAGCATGACCGAGTACGCGCGAACCGCACTGGCAGACAACGATCCGCATAGCCGATCGTTCTCGGAGAAATTCGGGGCATTCCTGCTGTCGCAGGGCCTCCTGGATGCGACATCGATAGGCCGCGCGCAACGCGCCGCCGCGACCGCCGGGGATCGCTTCGACCTCGTTCTGGCCAAGCTCGGCATCATGTCCGAGGCGGATCTCGCGCTTAGCCTCGCACGCTATCTCGGGCTCCCGCTCTATGCGCCAGGTGACGAGAGCCTGCAGCCGCTTCTCACCGAGAAGCTGCCGCCTTCCTTCGTGATCCAGAACCGGATCCTGCCGATCCGGCTGGAGGCGGGCACGCTGACGCTCGCCGTCGTCGATCCGCTTGACCAGATGCCGCTGGATTCTGTGCGCTTCGTCGTCGACCACGCGATCCGCCATGAGGTCATCACGCTTGCCGAGTTCGAGCGCCTCGCCGCGGTGCTTTATGGCGAGATGAGTTCTGCCGAAGCACTGGCGACGCCCGTGCAGGCGGGCGAGGACCCCAGCGAACACGACCTGCAGCGGCTGCGCGACAGCGCCAGCGAGGCGCCGGTGATCCGGCTCGTCAACCAGATCATTTCCGCCGCGGTCGATGCCCGCGCCTCGGATATCTATGTCGAGCCGATCGGGAATGGGCTCTCCGTCCGGTACCGGATCGACGGGATGCTGCGCGTCACCGAGGAGGTGCCTGCGCGGCTGCGGGCGGCTGTCATCTCGCGCATCAAGATCCTGGCGAGGCTCGATATCGCCGAGCGCCGCCTGCCGCAGGACGGGCGCATCAAGCTCGCGATCCGCGGCAATGACATCGATTTCCGCGTCGCGACCATCCCCACCATCGATGGTGAGACGGTGACGATGCGCGTGCTCGATCGCAGCCGGGTGAAGCTCGATTTCTCGAGCCTCGGCTTCGAGCCGGCGCAGATCGCGGTGCTGCACCGGGTCATGGAGCAGCCGAACGGCATCATCCTCCTCACGGGCCCGACCGGCAGCGGCAAGACGACGACGCTCTACACCATGTTGAAGCACGTCAATCGCCCGACGGTGAAGATCTTCACCGTGGAGGACCCGATCGAGTATCAGCTCGCGGGCATCAGCCAGGTGCAGGTCCAGCAGACCATCAACCTCGATTTCCCGGCCTGCCTACGGGCCATCCTGCGGCACCACCCCAACATGATCATGATCGGCGAGATCCGTGACACGGAGACCGCCCGGATCGCCGTGCAGGCCTCGCTGACCGGCCATCTCGTGTTCTCGACCTTGCATACGAACAGCGCCGCCGAGACGGTGACGCGCCTGATCGACATGGGGATCGAGCATTTCCTGCTCGGCTCGACCTTGCGTGGGATCATGGCCCAGCGGCTGGTGCGGCGCTTGTGCACCTCCTGTGCAGAGCCGCATGAGGTCGCCCACGAAATCGCGGAGCAACTGACCGAAACGGTTCCGGCACTTCGCGAACTCGGCCCGCCGAAGCTGCTACGGCCCCATGGTTGCGAGAAATGCGGCTTCAGCGGGTTCCGCGGCCAGTTGTCGATCGCGGAGCTGCTGGTCGTTGACGATAGCGTGCAGCGGGCGATCCTGCAGCGCCTGCCCGCGGTCGAGATCGAGCGCATGGCGCGCAGGACGGGCGGGGGATCGATGTATGAGGACGGCGTCGCCAAGGCCTGGCGGGGCCTGACGACCGTCGAGGAAGTGCTGCGCGTGACGACCGCGCTGACGGTGGAGCAGCCATGAGGTTCCACTTCGAGGCATTCGATGGGGCGGGCAACCTCATCGAGGATGATGTCGAAGCCGCGTCGAGCGACGAGGCCCGCGACATCATTCGCGCTCGCGGTGTCACCCCCTATGAGGTCCGGGCCTCGGGGGGAGGGGATTTCCTGTTCCGCGAGATCAGCCTGGAGCGCGGCTCGCGGCGGATAAGCGACGCCCAGCTTGCACGCCTGGCCCGCGATCTTGCGGTGCTCCTGCAGGCTGGCCTGCCCCTCGATACCGTCCTGCGCATCGCCTCGACGACGACGGAAGAGCCGCGGATGCGGGCGCTTGCGCTGCAACTGATGGAGGGGGTTCAGCAGGGCTCGACGCTCGCCGAAATCATGGAGGGAATGCCTGGTCGCTTTCGGCACGAATACATCCGCATCGTTCAGGCGGGCGATGTCGGCGCCGATCTCGGCGGCGCGATGCAGGAACTGGCCGAGCTGCTCGATCGACGGGTCGAGATCAGAAGCCGGATTCGCTCCGCGATGGCCTATCCGGCCCTCCTGGTCTGCCTTGCTGCGGTGTCGATCTCGATCGTTCTCGGACTGCTGGTCCCGGCGGTCACGCCACTCTTCCTGGAGAACGGCATGCCGCTGCCCACCGTTCTCGCCGCCATGGAAGCCGTTCGGCAGAACGGGGCGTGGATCCTGGGCCTTGCCGCTGCGACGCTCGTCATCGCGGGGTTGGGCATCACCGTGGCCCGGCGGAATACTGTGCTTCGGATCAAGCTGGACCGGCTCTATTTGTCCGTACCCGTCATCGGGCGCATAGCGGAACTCCGTGAGGCGGGGCGTTTCACGCGCACGCTCGCCACCCTGGTCAAGGCCGGTGTCCCGCCGCTGCAGGCGCTCCAGGCCTCCTGTCCCCTGGTCAGGAACCAGCACACGCGCGAACGGCTTGACCGGGCCGTCACGGATGTCCGGGCCGGCGTCAGCATCGGCGACGCGGTCTCGGCAGCCGAGGCGCTGCCTTCGGTGGCGCAGCAGATGATCACGGTCGGCGAGGAGAGCGGGCGCCTGCAGGACATGCTGCTGCGCGCGGCCGTGATCCTCGAGCGCCAGGAGCAGGTCCGGACCGCCCGCGCGCTCGCGGCGCTGACCCCGGTCATCACGATATTCGTTGCGGGCATGATCGCCGTCATCATCTTCTCGGTGATGGGAGCGGTGCTCTCGATCAATGAACTGGCATTGCGATGACCCGCGCAGGGCGCGCCATCCCCGCCAATGCGGGCTTCACGCTCATCGAGGTGCTGATTTGCATCGCCATCCTGAGCCTTGCCCTGACCATGGCTGCGCCGCTGCTCAGGCGCACCCCGTCGCAGGCACAGGTGACGGCCGACGCGACCCGCCTGGCGGCCGCGCTCCGGGTCACGCGCGCCGCCGCCATGGCGCAAAGCCGGGACATGCTCTTCCTGATCGATGCGGACAGGCGCACCTATGGCTCGCCCGTGATCGGTGAAACGCAGATGGCGCCCCGTACCAGCATCGACATGGCGCTGGCCGAGGCCGAGCGCCGCTCCGCCAGTGTCGGCGGTATCCGCTTCCTGCCGAGCGGGCGTTCGACCGGCGGCGACATCCATTTGCAGCTGAGCCAGGTTGCCGCACGCGTGCGGGTCAGTTGGGCCACCGGCAATGTCACGCTCGAGCAATAACGCCAGGCGCGAGGGCGCAAGCGACAACGCCCAGGCGGGCTATACGCTGCTCGAGTTCCTGGTCGCTTTTGCGATCCTGGTGGTCGTCCTGGCTTCGCTCCTGACAGCCTTTGCCGTTGCGATGCGCGGCGACCGACAGGCCAGCTTCCTCACTTTCGCGACGCTGCTCGCCAGGAGCAAGCTGGCGTCGGCCGGGCAGGACTTCCCCTTGAGGCCGGGAACGACGGCCGCGAGATTCGACAATGGCTATGAATGGCGTGCGGTCGTGCGCAGCTACGGCTCGGTCAGACTGGGCGAGAGCCGGCAGGCCGAGAGCCTGTGGGTCGACGTCACAGTCTCGGATCCCGCCAGCAACGGCAGCCGCTCGCTGACCCTGTCGTCCCTCGAGATCGCACCGAGGTCCGGGCCATGACGAGAGGCTCGCAGTCCGGCGGCCGGACCGGTGGCTTCGTCCTTCTCGAAGTCCTGGTCGGGCTGATCCTGCTCTCCCTGACGCTGGGGCTCTTTGCGCTGACGCTGAGCTTTGCGAGCAGGGTCGCGGAGGCGGGGCGTCTGCGCGACCGCGGCGCCGAGATCGCCGTCGGGACTGCGGCAATGTCCGGCTGGCTGGCTGGCGCGCTGCCGCTCGTTCAGCCGCGTGCGACAGAGCGGCCGCTCGTGATGTTCGAAGGTCTCGCCGACAGGGTGTCTTTCGTCACCTTGAGCAACGGAGACGCGCAGGCTGGCGGAATACTTGCGATCACGATTGCGAGCGAGAACACCGGGACGCGGGGCAACGGCGCGCTTGTCTTCGGCTCGTCGCTCCTATCGATCGGCGCTGCCGCGTTGCCGGTCCAGAACGCGGGAGAGGTTCTGGCGCGCGGCGTCGCTTCGGCGACATTCAGTTATTTCGGCTCGTTGGAGGAGGGAGCTCCGGGGCGTTGGCATGATGAATGGAGAAATTCCGAGCGGCTGCCAAGTCTCGTCAGTCTACATATCAGCGTTATTGTGGAGCGTAAATTGGAGGATTTTGAGTTAAGCTTTCGTATTTTTACAGAGTGATCGAATCGTATTCTTGCTTTTAAGAAAGTAATTTAAATGTAAATCTATCATTCTCGCAATTTTATGAATTTGATTATGGCTTTCCGCTCGTGCTTCGATCTGGCTCGGCGACTTGACCATTCCGTAGAGCCGTCCCGCCGCAATAATTTCTAGGCAGGATGAGAGAGTCGTACGACCAAGGTCACGGACTTTGGTTCCATGCGCGGGCCGACCTTTGCCCCTTCAGTTGCTTCCGCCCGAAAACTAGAATCCTCCCGATATCTTGCAGGCTTTCAGCTCGGGGAGGAGGCGGTCGTGTATCTTCCACGCGGGACCACTGGCATCCGGTTGAGGGAAGCTGAGCGCGCTCTGGAAAACCGGCTCGAGATCGTCAAGGCTCTTTCGGTGGGGCAGATCACCAAACGCGACCTGCTGCGCTGGGGCTATTTCACCGCTGGCGGGCTGCTGATCGCGAAGAACGGGCTCAGCCCCTTCGCCAAGAGCGCTTATGCCCAGGTGCCGACCGGGGCGCCACGTAGCCCCACGTTCGGTGCTGCCAAATTTCACGACGCGATGCGGCGGGCCGAAGTCCAGAAGCCGGTCCCGCTTCTGCGCATGCCGAATGGCGATGCGGCATGGCAGTTCGCTGGGGGAGGTCAGGAACTGCCGGCCAGGAACCTCTCCTATCACACCGATTTCAGCAACTCTGGGGGGGCGGCATTTCGCAACCCGGTGACCGGATTCGGGCCGTTCGAAGGACGACCGCCGGGCGAGTTCTTCGCGCATCAGCGCTGGGAGGAACTCTATCCGAAGAAGGGCTATCTGCTGTCGCTGGGGCAGGCCCGGCCGGGCAACAAGTTCTGCGACGCCATGCCTGACCAGAACCCGAACGCGATGTGGAGCTTTGGCCCGCGGCAGCCCGGACAAGCGGGCAATGTCGCCGGCACGCGCAACGGTCTTGGCATGCCGATCCTGATCAAGGCGCGCTATGGCGAGCCGGTCCTGACCCGCATGTACAATGATCTGCCGGTCGACCGGGCGGCCAATGGCGGTTTTGGCCGGAACGAGGTCTCGATCCATTTCCATAACGCCCATAACGGCGCGGAGAGCGATGGCGCCTGCAACGCCTTCCACTTCCCCGGGACCTTCTATGACTACCACTGGGGAATAACCATGGCCCGGCGCGACATGCCGAGCCTCTGGCCGACGGGCGACCGCGATTATGTCCGCAAGTGCTCCGGCCCCGATGACGGCGATGGTCTTGTCCCCGTTCCCGGGGACTTTCGGGAAATCCAGGGCAGTCTCTGGTTTCACGATCACCGCTTCTTCTTCACGGCGGAGAACGTTCACAAGGGTTTGTTCGCGGTCTGCAATTTCTACAGCGGGCCCGACAGGGGCCGTGAGGATCTCAACGACGGCATCAACCTGCGGCTCCCGAGCGGATCGCAATTGAAATGGGGCAATGTCGATTTCGACGTCAACATGGTCATTTCGAACCCGGCCTTCGATGCCGATGGCCAGTGCCGTTTCGACATCTTCGACACCGACGGCTTCCTCGGCGACATGCTCTGCGTCAACGGCACCTATTATCCGCATTTCGAGGTGCTGCCGCGACGCTATCGCTTCCGCTTCCTGAATGCGTCCATGTCGCGCTTCGTGAAGCTCGCGCTGGGCGTGAACAAGAGCGCTCGGTTTTCGCAAGGCACGAAGGTGCCATTCTACTTCATCGCCAATGACGGAAATCTGGTGGTCAACCCGATTCTGCTCACCGAGCTGGACGAGCAGGGCGTTGCGGAGCGCTACGACATCGTCGTCGATTTCGCGGCCTTCGCGCCTGGAGACAGCGTCTATCTCGTGAATCTGCTGGAGCAGACGGACGGGCGCAAACCCAAGGGCGCCGTCTCGATGGACAAGGCCTTCAAGGGCCGGGATGAGGACCCCTGCGTCGGCCCGATTCTTGAGTTCAGAATCGTGAGCCAGGTCCAGAGCGTCGACAATCCCGGCAAGGTCTATAACGCCAGCAATCCGCTCGATGCCGATCGCAGCGCCAATTTCGCCGATCCCGACTGGAAATCCGGGGTCAAGACGCTGACCACCCAGATCCCGATCGTCGCACCCGTTCGCGAGCGGGTGATCGAGTTCGGCCGGTCGGGAAGTGGCGATTCACGCGGGGCGGACGGACAGTGCATACCCGAATGCGGAGACATCACGGCCTTCCCGTGGAGCATCAAGGTCAATGGTCAGGCGGCGCACACGCTCAACGCCAATCGTATCTCCGTGCTCATTCCAAAGCCGGGCGAGGTCGAGCACTGGACGCTCGTCAATGGCGGCGGCGGCTGGGACCATCCCATCCACCTCCATTTCGAGGAAGGCATCACCATGGACCGGGGAAGCCTCTCCATTCCGGCGACGGAGCGGCTGGTGCGCAAGGATGTCTGGCGCCTGCGGCCCTCGGGCAAGGTGAAGTTCCAGGTGCGCTTCGGCGAATTCGGCGGCGCCTATGTGAACCATTGCCACAACACGGTTCACGAGGATTTCGCGATGCTGCTGCGCTACGAGCTGCTCACTCCGCCGCCCGGTGACCCCAACTATAAGGGGCAGCCGCAATATGTGCCGACGATGACGCCGATCCCGACACCCAATGGCGTGACCTGGAAGCAGCCCGAAATTCTGCCGGAGGGCGATCCGAGATCTCTGAAAGTTGCTTCCAAGACCTGAGGGGGAGTCACCACCCCGACGGCCTCTGCCGAAGTCGAGATCGCATTCGTTGCTATGAGGGGACTGTTCATGCTGAGACGACTTTTTGCGATCAGCGCCATGATTGCACTGTTTGGAAGTGTCGGCGGCAGCATTGCGGCCCCTGGCGGCTCGCCCTGGGGCGCAGGATACCTGCCCAACGTCCCGGTCATCACGCAGGACGGCAAGACGCTGCAGTTCTACGATGACGTGATCAAGGACAAGATCGTCGTCATCAGCTTCATCTACACGACCTGCAGGGATATCTGCCCGGTGATGACGGCGCGCCTGGCGCAGGTCAAGGACAAGCTCGGCGATCTCGTGGGCAGCCGCATCTTCTTCGTCTCGATCAGCATCGAGCCGGAAGTCGACACCCCCGACAAGCTCAAGAACTATGCGGAGGTATTTCAGACGGGGCCGGGCTGGGTCTTCCTGACCGGCAATTCCGCCGATATCACCGTGCTCCGGCACAAGCTTGGTGAGCGAAGCCGAAAGGTGTTCGAACATCGCAGCGATATCATGCTGGGCAATGACGCGACCGGCGAGTGGGCAAAGGATTCAGCCTTTAGCGACCTCAATACGCTGGCCATGACGATCAAGGCCATGGATCCCGTCTGGCGCAATCAGATGGGGAGTCCCGAGACCGCTGCGGCAGATGGTGCAGTTGGGCGCGGCGAACGCCCGATCGCGGCGACCTCGACCGGATTGCCCGGCCAGGCCCTGTTCATCAAGGCATGTGCCGCATGCCACACCATCGGCAGCGGCAAGCGCGTCGGCCCCGATCTTCAGGCGCTCACCGCGCGGCGGGATCGCGACTGGATCGTGAACTACCTCATGGAGCCCGATCAGATGCGGGCGAAGAAGGACCCGATCGCGCTCGAGCTGTCGGGAGCCTACAAGATCCGCATGCCAACTCTCGGCCTGTCGAAGAATGATGCGGCGGATCTGATCGCCTATATCGACGCCATGTCCTATGTCGCTGCGGCCAACAAGAAAGACCCCCATGCGGGGCATCGTCACTGACCTGCATCTCGCGTCCCCAAGACTGCCTGCCGATGACTGCCTGCCGATGGCGGGCAGTCATCGTTCTCGCTTTGGGAATGACATTTCCAGAGGGCAGCGCCACAGTCCCTGGGTCCTTGCCTTGGATTCGGGCGGCAGATGATGAGAGCACGGCCGGGCCGCTATCCCCATAGCCGGCCTGCGGGAGATCCGAGGGCAGTGGATCGCGCGGAAAGCCGCAGGGACAGCGGTTTTGCGCTGCTCGTCGTGATCTGGGCGACCGGGATCCTCGGCCTGCTGTTCATGACCTACATCGCGGCGGCGCGCTATCGCGCCATCGAGGCCGCGAGCCTGTCGCAGCATGCCCGCGCCGAGGCGATGGCGAATATCGGGATCAAGATCGCGATCCTCGATCTTCTCTCCGGCAGTTCGCAGGGGCGGGCTCGCAGTGGCCGCTTCGGAGCTGACGGGACGCAGGTGGGCTGCACTTTGGGCGACGGCTGGACAGTGGCGATTTCCGTCGCGGACGAGGGCGGCAAGGTCGATCTCAACACCGCAAATATGGAACTGGTCGACGCGCTCATCCGCGGTGTGAGTGCGGACGGCGAGGCCGCAGCCTTGATCGTGCGGAACATCAAGGGGTTGCGCGAGCTCTCGCAGGACACGGGCAGCACGGCATCCGGGGGCTCTTCTTCGGTGCGGGCGCTCAAATCCGTGTTCGAGCTCGATCAGATCCCCGGTGTGGGGCGCGATCTGTTTCGGGCGCTGCTCCCCCTGGTGACCGTCAACTCCGGCAGCACCGGGTTCGACCCTGCCGTCGCCCCCCAGCAATTGCTCGTGGCCCTGGCGCCAGGTGGCGCCGCCTTGTCGCGGGAGGTGGCACGACGGGACCTGCCGGCCCTCTATATCACTGAAACCGCAGGCAGGGCCTTCCTGATCGGGAGCGAGGCGCTGGCCGGTACCGGAGTGCGCTTCGCGCGCGACGCCGTCGTGGAAATCTCGCAGGACCTGCCAACGGGCTATCGCATTCGCGAATGGCGTGAAGGATTGCCGCGTTCGGACGCCGACGCTGGCGGGCGGTTGCCGCCATGCTGAAGCACCGTCCGTAAAGGGGCTGGGCCGATGCCGGATCTTGCTCACCTTGCAGCGCTGACGGTTCTCGTCGGGCTGACCTGCTACGCGGCCGCGGTCGATCTGCGGTCGATGATCATTCCAGATCCGGTCAACCTGGCGATCTTCGCATCCGGGATTGCGGCATCCTTCCTTCTCGGCGTCACCGGCCCGCTCTCGGCGCTCGCCGGAGCTGTGCTCGGAGGTGGCGGTCTCTGGCTCGTGCAAAGGGCCTTTCGGGCCTATCGCGGCTATGACGGTCTCGGGCTCGGTGACGTCAAGTTCGCAGCCGCGGCAGGGACCTGGACCGGCATGGAAGGCCTCGCCTTTGCCCTTGTCCTGGCTTCGCTGTCGGCCCTGCTTTACCTGCTGGCGCGCCGCCTCCTCGATTCCAGCTTCGACGCCCGGCATCCCTTGCCCTTCGGCCCGTTTCTGGGGGTGGGCGTCGTGTCGGTCGCCGGTTTCGCAATCCTGACCGGGGCATCGATTGCCGAGATCATTGATGCCTGGCTATGGCGGTTTCACGGCGGCTAAAGCATCGGCCCGAAAAGTGGATTGCGGTTTTCGGGAAAGCCGATGCGAATACTGAAGGTCAGAGCATCGGCCCGAAAAGTGGATTGCGGTTTTCGGGAAAGCCGATGCGCACACTGAACGTCAGTTCATCGGCCCGAGACGTGGAGTGCGGCTTTCAGGAATGCCAATGCAATCAAGACAGTGAGCTCAGCGCGTCATCGCCGCCGACTGGCCCTGCGTGCGGGCATGGAGAGGCAGCGCCACCTGCCGGCCTCCACGGGCCAGCGTCACCCTGTCCGGATTGATCGATGCGACGACCCAACCCTCATCGGTCGTTTCGCCCAGGCTGAACCATCGTCCGGCCTCGCGCAGCTGTCGGCGCAGCAGCGCCTTGCTCAGGCCGGACGAGACGACGACCCCACCGATCAGATAGCTCGGCGGTGGTTCCTCGACCGGGCTTGCGACCGGCTCGGGCACGGGGGCCCTGGCGACGACGCTCGCCGGCGGTCGCCTGCTGGGTGAGAACAGCGGCCTCGCGGTCAACATGCCGGGCCGATAGCGCGGCGCCTCCGCCGGCGGAGCGAGCGCATCGCTCGTGATCGATGCGGCCTTCGTTACCGCGGAAGCGGGCGGGGGCTCGATCGGGCCTGACAGGCTTCGCGACGCGAAACTCACGGCAATGGCCGCCATGGCGGCGAGGCCAGCGAAGCCCGCGGCCTTGGCGAGACCAGTCCTGCCTACGCTCAGCCCTTTGACCATCGCGTCACTCCATAGATCTCGATCGTGACGCTCAGTCCGTTGTCGCTGGCCTCTGCCTCGCTCGGCGCTGTCAGTTTTGCGTTCCGGATGAAAAGAAACGAAGGCCCGTCTTCGAGGCTCGACAGGACTTCGGCCACGCGCGGCGTCGGCGCGGTGAACTCGACCCTCGCCCCGATCATGCGATGGCCGGACCAGTTGCGCGCCGGCAAGGTTGCGACCGAGTTGAAGCTCACGGCGTGCTGATCGGCGACCTCGCGAAGCCGGGTCAGCAAGTCGGCGGTCGAAAGGCTCTCGGTATCGCCCTGGAGAAAGCGCCGCCTGGCTCCGTCGACATCCTCGGGGCGCAACGCGGACAGCGATTGCCTGCGCGCGACAGCCGAATCAAGATGCTCGATCATGACGGCGTTCTGCGTGATCTGGGTTTCCTGGTCCCTCAGGATCTGGAGCGCGGGATCGATCAGGAAGAGGTAGATCCCCGCCAGGATCAATCCGTTCGCGGCGACGAAGGCGGTGAAACGGGTCCAGCTCTTGATCTGTCGCCACATCTCACTTGCCCTCCTCAGCTGGGAGACGGGCCTTCCGCAGGGTGACGCGGAGCGAGAAGTTCTCCTTGCCCGTGGCGCGGTCGAAGACCAACGGGCCGGCCAGGGCGGCATTGTGCAGGATCGGCGATTCCTCCAGCAGCTTGATCAGGGCCGGAGCCGCATCGGAATAGCCGGTCGCGCGCAGATTGGCGCCGGAGATCTCAAGTTCCGTCAGGAAGGTCGAATCGGGAAGGATCCGCGAGAGTTCGTCCCAGACCTGGACGATGCCGGGTGTGCTTCGCAGCGCGGTCAGCCGCGAGACGTCGTCGGCCAGCCCAAAGACGGATCTGAGGCTTTCCGTCGACTGCCGGGCGGGCCCCGAGATCTCGGCAATCTGCGCTTCCATGCTCTTCAGGAGCTGTGCCTGGCGCCAGGCGAGGGCGAGATAGCCGGTCACCGCTCCGAGCACCGTGAGCAAAAGGAGTGCGACGGCAATCCTCTTGAACCAGGGAGACGGTGCGTGTGGCTTCTGCGCAAACGGGACGGACACCGGGGGCAGGCCTTCGAAGGCAGGGCCCTCCAGCACTGCGATGTCGGAAGGAGCGACAGCCAGGCGCGCCAGGGTCTGATCGAGCCCCGCGCGCGGGAGCAGGAGATAGCGCAGTTCGAGCTTGCCGGCAGCCGCTCCCCTCAGATCATAGCCGACAAAGACCTCGTCCGGCTTCAGTGGCGTTTTCCGGGCGATATTCTCCCGCACGATGTCCTCGGCCCGTGCCTGGGCGCGCCGCGGGATGACGAGCGACTGGGCGATGGCCTGGGGAGCCGACAGCACGAGCCGGATTCGGCTGCTGGGGGCGAAGGAGGCCGCCTGCTCCTTGCAACGGTTGAGGACGCTGCGACTGTAGTCCGCCCAGTTCGCGCGCTCGGCGAACAATTCCCTGCCGTCCGGGGCGAAGAGCGTGATGGTGACATGGTCCTCGGCGGGGCGGATGACGAGCCGCAGGAGGCGGTCGGGCTTGGCCCATCTGCGGAGCGTATCAGGAAGCGATGCCCGGAACTCCTTGGCCCAGAATTCCGCGATGGAGGCAATTCCGGAACTCAGACGACGGGAGCCGGTCATCGGGTCACGTTTCCACGCGTCGAGGAAAGCTGCCGTTGCGCCAGGCTGTCCTCGGCTCCGCCCTGCCGGTCATTGCCGGCAATGGTGATCACGAAGCCGCGGCCATCATTCTGAACGGCATAGCCATAGGGCCGGCCCCAGGGGTCGCGCGGAACAGCCGAGCCCTTGAGATAGGGGCCGTTCCAGGTTCGCAGATTCGACGGCGCGGCGACCAGCGCCTGGAGACCCTCCTGTTCCAGCGGGTAGCGGCCGTTATCGATGAAGAACAATTCCACCGCGTTCGAGAGCGTCGTGGCCTGGATGCGCGCAGTCGAGATCTTGGCATCGGTGAGATAGCCCACGACGCGCGGGCCGATCAGTCCAACGACCAGGCCGATGATGCTGAGGACGACGAGCACTTCGACAAGCGTGAAGCCGGCCTGGCTGCGCCCCTTGTGCTGATGGCGGGCGGCCGCGACCATTCCCTGCGACGGCTGGTGCGGCACGCCTGCTGAAGTCGGGGGCTTGAGGCGATGAGGCGCCTGATGGTCTCCTCGTCCCGCAATCGGAACCGTCGCCGCCGGCGTGCTTGCCGATTGCGATCCCGGTACCCAGCCAGGCCGCAGCTTTGCTGCGCTGGCGAGCATGGTGGCACGCATGCTGTCTGTCATCTTGGTCACGCCATCCCCCGCAGTCGAAGCCAGGCCGGAGGGCGCCTAGGGCGGGAATGCCGCCACGACGACCAGCCTGGCGCACGGGCCGGGGAAGCGCCTCGACGCGCTGGGACCAGGCCCGGCGGAGGCTATTCGATGCTCGAGGAACAGGCGCCGTATCACGTCGAGCGCTCCCTTCCGTGGTTCCCGATTATATCCCCTCTCGCCAGCGCTTTGGAACGGACCTTGGTCTGATGAGCGGCCTGCCAGCCACCTCGAAACGTCGGATGAATTCGCGTGCCCAAACGGGCGGAGGGCGATGGTTCCGGCAGGCAGGCAGCTGCGCGATACTGGCGCCTCGAACGAGTCGTTCGGCCGCGCCCACGCAGGCCGATCCGGGTTCAGAGGGGACAGGAAGCAATGGTTGGGCAGATGGCCCATGGCGCGCTCGTACAGGTTGACGTCGAGACGCAGGAGGGCGCGTTTCTCCTCGCCATCGACGAGGCGCGTGCGCCGCTGACCGCCCGGAATTTCCTCGCCTATGTCGATGGCGGACTCCTCGACAATGCGACGGTCTATCGGATCGTGACGCTGGCCAACCAGCCGCCCGCGACCGAACACAAGATCGAGGTCATCCAATGGGGCTGGCCGGCGCCCGCTGACAAGCGCGAGCCGCCCCTTCCGCCGGTCCCGCATGAGCCGACGTCGGTGACCGGGCTGCGCCATCTCGACGGCACGCTGTCGCTGGCGCGGCTCGCGCCCGGCACGGGCGGCCATGGCTTCTTCATCTGCGTCGGCGACCAGCCCGAACTGGATGAAGGCGGCGGCCGCAACCCGGACAGGGCGGGCTTTGCGGCCTTCGGCAAGGTGATCGCGGGCCGCGACACGATTCAGCGGATTTTCGCGCAGGCCGAGTTGGTCGAATATCTCGAGAAGCCCATCCGGATCCTGCGCGCGCGGCGCCGCGAACTGGCCTGAAACGCGGCACGGCCCCGCAAAAGCAGATCGCCCCGCGAACAGGGTTCGCGGGGCGATCGTGGACTGCTGTCCGGCCTGACCACGCAGGCGCTGGACAAGGGCTGAAGGCGCTTATTCGCCCTGGTTCATCACGATTGGCTTCAGCACATTGCTCGGCAGGCCGTATTTGGCGATCAGCGCGTCATAGGTGCCGTTCGCCTGGAGGCGGTCGAGCGCACCCTTGACGGCATCGCGCAACTGCGTGCCCTCGGCGGTCTTCGGGAACGGGATGCCGGTCAGCGAACGGGTGAAGGGCGCGCCGAGCGGCACATAGGTGTTGGGTTCGAGCTTCTGGTTGTGGCTCATCGTCTCGCTGCCCTGGACGCCGCCCTGCAGGCGCTGCGTCTTGAGCTGCGTGCGCGCATCGACCGAACCCTCGGTGCCGACGACGTTGATCGCCGGCTTGCCCTTGGCGACGCAATTGGCCTCGCTCCACTCGCCGATCTGGCGGGGCCAGTTGGTCGAGCGGCTGGCGCCGACGCTCTTGCCGCAGAGGTCCTCAGGCGCCTTGATCGAGCCGGCAAGCGCGGTGACGGTGTAGAACTGGGCGCCCGAGACCATGTAGTCGATGAAGTCGGCGGTCTCGCGACGGGCCGGCAGGTCGCTCATGCCGGCCATGACCATGTCGACGCGCCCGGTATGCAGCGAAGGCAGCATCTGGGCGAAGGCGGTCTCCTGCCACTCGGCCTTGACCCCGAGTTCCTTGGCGATGGCCTCGCCGAGATCGTAGTCGAAGCCGGTCATCGTGTTGGTGGCCGGGTCCTTGTAGACGATCGGCGCGTAGTTCGGCTGGGTCGCGATGATGATCTTGCCGGCGGTCTTGATGCGCTCCGGCAGGGCCTGGGCCTGGGCGGTCAGCGCGGTGGCGGCGAGCAGCGTCGCTGCCAGGGTGAAACGAAGCATCGGGTTCTCCTTTTTGACCGATTATTTCAGAACGGCGGCGATGAAGTCGCGGGTGCGGGCCTGTTGCGGCGCCACCAGAACGGCATTGGGCGGGCCGCGCTCGACGATCTCGCCCTTGTCCATGAAGACGACGTCGGTTGCGACCTCGCGGGCGAAGCCGAGCTCATGCGTGACCACGATCATCGTCATGCCGCTGGCGGCGAGATCGCGCATCACGGCGAGCACCTCGCCGACGAGCTCGGGGTCGAGCGCCGAGGTCGGCTCGTCGAACAGCATCAGCTTCGGCTTCATCGCCAGCGCCCGGGCGATCGCGATGCGCTGCTGCTGGCCGCCGGAGAGCTCGATTGGGTAGGCGTTGCGCTTCTCGGAGAGACCGACGCGGGCGAGCAGCTTCTCGGCCTCGGCGATCGCTTCCTGGCGTGGCCGCTTCAACACCGTGACCGGGCCCTCGATGATGTTCTCGAGCACCGTCATGTGGTTGAACAGGTTGAAGCGCTGGAAGACCATGCCGGTCGAGAGGCGCTGGCGCGCGATCTCGGCGTCGCTCAGTTCATGCAATTCATCGCCCTTGATGCGATAGCCGATCAGCTGGCCATCGACCCAGATCGCGCCCTGATCGATCTTTTCGAGCTGGTTGATGCAGCGCAGCAGGGTGCTCTTGCCGGAGCCGGACGGCCCGATAATGCACTGTACGGTGCCGGGCGCGATGGTCAGCGAGACATTGTTCAGCGCGCGCAGGTCGCCGAAGCGCTTGGTGACATTGGCGGCGGCGACGATGGCGTTTGCGGGGGAGGCGTTCATGCTCCGGCCTCCTCGACGATCTGCGGCTTGGCACGGCGGTCCCCGCGGCCCTTGGAGAAGTAGCGCTCCAGGAAGAACTGGCCGGTCTGCAGCAGCGTGACGACGATCAGGTACCAGCCGGCGGCGACGATCAGGAGCTCGATGACGCGGGCATTGGCGTAGTAGATCGTCTGCGCGTTGCGCAGGATTTCGGAGAACTGGATCACGCTGGCGATCGAGGTCAGCTTGACCATGCTGATCACCTCGTTGCCGACCGGCGGGATGATGACGCGCATCGCCTGCGGCAGCACGATCCGCCTGAGCGTCGTCAGCCGTGTCATGCCGATCGACTTGGCGGCCTCGGTCTGCCCGACATCGACGGAGAGAATGCCGCCACG
This sequence comes from Allobosea sp. LC85, assembly GCF_000735605.1. Lineage (GTDB taxonomy): Bacteria > Pseudomonadota > Alphaproteobacteria > Rhizobiales > Beijerinckiaceae > Allobosea. The sequence goes on along the minus strand of NZ_JPKG01000032.1, from coordinate 95,613 downwards.
CACCACCTCGGCCGTGTAGGCGCCCTGGTTCATGCCGAGCCCGAGCAAGGTCGCCATGAAGGGGCCGATGACGTCGATGGTGCGCCACTCGACCAGGCCGGGGATGCCGACCGTCGGGAAGACCAGCGCGAGGTTGAACCAGAGCAGGAGCTGCAGCAGCAGCGGCGTGCCGCGGAAGAACCAGATGTAGAACAGCGCGACGCCGCGCAGCACCGGGTTCGGCGACATGTACATGATGGCGAAGATGACGCCGAGCGCGATGCCGAGCGCCATGGCGCAGGCCGTCATGATGATCGTGTTGACGAGGCCGCTCAGAATCGCCGGCGCGGTGAAGAACTGCCCGACGATCTTCCAGTCGATCTGGCCTTCGGCGAAGGCCTTCATCACCCAGGCCAGCACCAGGATGATCAGCGCCGCAGCGACCCAGCGCCCGTAATAGCGGCGCGGCACGAGCTTCAGCCCGGCGATCCCGGCGAGGTCACGCCCTATTCCAATTCCGACTGCGCTGGTCATCGCTGCGCTCCGCGGGTCCAAACGTCAAAATCCGCCAGCCAGCTGCGGAACCGGGTGATCTGCTCGGCGACGCGCGCTGGCGCGGTGCCGCCAAAGCCGCTGCGGGCGGCCACCGCGGCATCAAGGGTGAGACAGGCCCTTACATCCTCACCGAGGCGCGGATCAATGGCGCGCAGCTCGATCGGCTCGAGTTGTTCGAGATCGCGCCCCATTTCCTCGCAGTAGCGGACCAGCGTGCCGGTGATCTCGTGAGCTTCGGCAAAGGGAACCCCCTTGCGCGCGAGATAGTCGGCGACCTCGGTCGCCAGCGCGAACCCGGTGCCGGCCTGCGCCCGCATCACCTGCGGATGCGCTTCCATGCTGGCGATCAGCCCCGCGAAAGCCGGCAGCACCTCGCCCAGCACGTCGACGGCATCGAACGCGGCGCGCTTGTCCTCGGCGAGGTCGCGGTTATAGGCGAGCGGCAGGCCCTTGAGCGCGCCGAGCATGGCGACAAGATCGCCGGTCAGCCGCGCCGCCCGGCCGCGCGAGATCTCGGCGATATCCGGGTTCTTCTTCTGCGGCATGATCGACGAGCCCGTGGCGAAGGCGTCGTCGAGCGTGATCCAGCCGAACTGGCGCGAGGTCCAGAGCGTGACCTCCTCGGCCAGCCGCGACAGATTGGTCGCGAGCATGGCGGCGACGAACAGGAATTCCGCGACATGGTCGCGTGCGCCGACGGCATCGACCGAATTTTCGCAAGGCGCGTCATAGCCCAGCGCCTCGGCGCTGAGTTCGGGCGTCAACGCGATCGCCGAGCCGGCAAGTGCTGCCGCGCCGAGCGGAGACTGCCCGGACCGGCGCTCCCAATCCTGCAGGCGCGAGGCGTCGCGGGCGAGCACCTGGCCATGCGCCATCAGCCAGTGGCCGAATGTCACGGGCTGGGCACTCTGCAGATGCGTGAACCCCGGGCAGATCGAGGCGACGTGGGTTTCCGACTGGGCCGCGATGGCGTCGAGCAGTTCGGCCAGCATGGCGCCGATCAGGCGAACCTGCTCGCGCAGATAGAGCTTCAGGTTGTTGGCGGCCTGGTCGTTGCGCGAGCGGCCGGCACGGAGCTTGGCTCCGGTGTCCCCGATCCGGGCGATCAGCACGCGCTCGATGAACGTGTGGACATCCTCGTCATCGGCGCTCGGACACAAGGTGCCGGCCTGGACCTCCTGGGAGATGGCTTCGAGGGCGACAATGATCGCCTCCATTTCGGCGGCGGTGAGCAGTCCTGCCCGCAGCAATTCCGCGGCATGGGCCTTGCCGCCGGCGATGTCCTGGGGGGCGAGACGGGCATGGGCGCTGGCGGCACTGGAAAGCCGCATCAGCCGCGGATCCGGCTGCTTGCGGAAGCGGCCGCCCCACAGGCGTGTCGTCTGGTTCATCGCTCTCCCCTTTGATCTTTTGCAAAGACTGCCTCTTGACCGGGCAGCCAGCAAACGAAACGATCTCCGGCGGGTAGTCCAAAAAGGAATAGCTGTTGTGGCCGGCAATCGCCTCCCGCCATCGACGACGGGACTCAGGATTTTCCTCGCGGTTGCGCGGCTTGGCTCGACCGCGAAGGCGTCCGTCGCGGTCAACCTGACGCAGAGCGCCGTCTCCAAGCAGATTCAGGCGCTCGAGGAGCATCTGGGGACGACGCTGTTCGAGCGCACGCCGCAGGGGCTCAAGCTGACCGAAGCAGGCTCCATCTATAACCCTTACGCCGAGGCTGCGATCGAGCAGATGGAACGCGGCGCGCGCCGCCTGAGCGAACGCGCCGCCCAGGGGCGTCCGATCCGTCTCCACATGATCGCCATCGCCGGGGAACGCTGGTTGATGGAGCGCTTTCCGGTCTTCGCCCAGGCCCATCCCGAGATCGACGTGCAGTTCACCAATTTCGTCAGCGAGGAGGAGACGGAGGAGCCCGATATCGACATCGGCCACCAGAGCGGGCCTCTGCCCGGGCGCGAGTCGCATTATCTCTTCGGACGCCAGGTCGCCCTCGTTGCCGCCCCCTCGTTGATCGAGCGGATGGGCGGCTTCCAGCGTGCGGCCGATATCCAGAAGATGACCCTGCTCCAGCATTTCCAGATGCCGACCTTCTGGGCCGAATTCACCGAGACGCATGGCCTGCGTGGCGCCGTCCCCGCCCATACCGTGCGCTACGGCTACTATTCGGCGATGGCGGGGCTCGGCGTCGCGCTCGCGCCACGCTGCTACGTGGCGGAGGAACTGGCTTCCGGCGCCCTGATCAATCCGCTCGGTCTCGGCTTCGAGAGCGCAACCGGCTGCTGGCTCACCTTCAGCCCGAACACCGAGCACCGGCCGGGTTTCGAGGCGCTTGTCGCCTGGTTGCGCGAGGAGGCGGCGATCTTCGAGGCCGCGACGCTGGCCAAGGCGGCCAATGATGTGGCGGCCGTCGCGGTCAGCGCTGCTCCCGCGGTCCGGCAGGGGCGGCGAGGCCGTGCTTCGTAAGGCGGGCTGCCTCCGCCGCGGCCTGCGAGATGAGTGCTGCAGGAAGCCCGTCAGCCGCTCTCCGGGCAACGGGTATTGGTTGGAGGCCGGCCTGAACGCGGCGATTCCACGGAGCGGGAATTGCGCGGCCAGCGCTGCTATGCTGTTGCGGGCATCTGCCACCACAAGCCGAGAGAACCCGTGATTCCCTGGATCCAGATCGATACCGCGACGATGCCGGGTGGTGGCGGCGAGATCCGCCTCAAGCAGCGCGGCACGGAATTCTCGATCATGCTGGGCGCGATCGAACTGATGAACAGCCGCCTCAGCGGTTCCGAGGAGGCGCTGGCAACGCTGGTCGCGACGCGCCTTGCCGGCCGGCCGGAGCCGCGCATCCTGATCGGCGGACTCGGCATGGGTTTTACCTTGCGCGCGGCGCTGGCGGCATTCGGGCCGGGCGCGCAGATCGTGGTCTCGGAACTCGTGCCGGCCGTCGTCGCCTGGGCGCGTGGTCCGATGGCTGCGGTCTTCGGCGATTGCCTCGCCGATCCGCGTGTCACTGTCCGCAAGGAGGATGTCGCCCGGACGATAGGCGCCACTCCGGCGGCGTTCGATGCGATCCTGCTCGATGTCGATAACGGCCCGGAGGGGCTGACGCGCCGGGCCAATGACGGTCTCTACGACATGGCGGGTCTCGCCGCTGCACGCGCGGCCCTGCGTCCTGGCGGCGTCCTTGCCGTCTGGTCGTCCGGCCCCGACCATGGCTTCACGCAGCGCCTGCGCAAGAGCGGCCTTGCCGTCGAAGAGGTGAAGGCGCGCGCCAATGGCAAGCGCGGCGGCGCAAGGCATGTGATCTGGCTCGCGACCACCCCCGGTGCCGCCCAGGCCGAGCGCGCGCGGCGGGCCGGCGCATGATCGCTCCTGACAGGAGGGCGCGCCTCGCGTCGCTATAGACCCGACATGCCGAGACGTCCGCCGAAACCCCTCTCGATCAGCCCGTCGCAGGCCCGCCGGATCTGGCTGCGCGCCCAGCGGCTCGACACGCTTGCTCCCTTTGGCGACGGCCCCGAGGCCACGCCGGCGGCGGTGGACCATCTCGGCTACGTGCAGATCGACACGATCAACGTGGTCGAACGCTGCCATCATCACATCCTGTGGACCCGCATCCCGGCCTACCAGCGCGCGCATCTGCGCCAGGCCCAGAGCGTCGACAAGAGCGTCTTCGAATACTGGACGCACGCGCTGGCCTATGTCCCGACCCGGGATCTGCGCTTCTTCCTGCCCGAGATGAAGCGACGTCGCGAGAATCCTCCGAGCTGGTTCAGTTCGGTGACGAAGCAGGACCTGCGCAAGGTCATGGGCCTCGTTCGGCGCGACGGAGCGCTCTCGATCCGCGACATCGACGATGACGTGCTGGTCGATAAGGATCATGCCTGGGCAAGTCGCAAACCCTCGAAGCGCGCCCTGCAGCTCGCCTTCTTCAGCGGTGCGCTGACGATCTGCGAGCGCGCCGGCATGCTGAAGAGCTACGAGCTTCCGGAGCGGCATTTTGGCTGGGAACGGGCGCCACGGCCCGCCACCGAGAAGCAGGTTCTCGACTATCTCCTCGACCGCGCTCTGCGCTCGCAGGGCATCGTCAGCCTCGATTCGGTCTGCCATCTCGATGCGCCGCGCAAGCCCGCGATCCGCGAGCTGATCGAGACGCGGCTCCGTCGCAAGGCACTCGTGCCCGTCACGATCGAAGGGGCGGGAAAGCAGGAGCACTGGGCGCAACCGGCCACGCTCGAACCGACGCCCGCGCCGGACGCGGAACTGGTCCATATCCTCTCGCCCTTCGATCCGCTGATCATCCAGCGCAAGCGGCTGAAGCTGTTCTTCGACTACGATCACCTGTTCGAGGCCTATGTGCCGAAGGACAAGCGGGCGATGGGGTACTTTGCCCTGCCGGTGCTGGTCGGCGACGAGATCGTCGCGGCGGTCGACCTCAAGGCCGACCGCGCGAACGGGACACTCCTCGTCCAGCAATGGAACTGGATCGGCGAGGGCTCTGTCGAGCGGCACAAGGCGGTCATCGAGGAGGCACTGCATCGCTTCGAGCGCTTCCAGCTCGAAACGTGAATGAGTGCGCTCCGGCCGGAACGGGATGCCCCGGGTGCGCACAAGGGGGAGGCGCTGGCGGGCGGTTCAGGTCTGAAATCGGCGCTGGCAGCTCATCTGGCCGGGATGATGCCGCATTTGCGCGGAACGATCTCGCGGCAGATTCGTCGGACGCATCGCGGGATCGTTCATGCGCGACATCCTTGACCTCCTGCGCCTGTGGGGGCGCCTCTGGTGGCAATGCTGGCCGGTCCTGCTGCTGATCGCGGCCTGCGGAGCGATCGCCCAGGATCTGCTGCTGCCGCTTGCGGTTCAGGCCGGATTCCTCAACGGGCTTGCCGGCCTCGCCGTTCTCTCGCTGCTGGTGCTCGTCAAGCTCATCGCCATCGTGCTGATGTTTCTCACGCTGCGCGCCTACATGCCGGCCGTCGCGGCGCTGCAGGCCACCGGTGGCGCTGCTGCTGATCCGGAGAGGCTGCAATCGCCTGGCGAGCGGCGGTTGCTGGCACTGATCGCCGTCGCGATCATCCCCTTCTTCGCCTATTACGCCGCCTGGGGTTTTCTCGGCGATACGGTTCGCGAATACTCCCTCCTGGCGCTGGAATCCGCTCCCTTCGGCGAGCGGGCAGTGATTCTCGACATTCCGGATTCACAATGGCTCGTGGCCGCCATCCTGCTGTTCTGGGCGGTGCGGCGCTTCGCGAGGTGGATGAAGACGCGCGGCGCCGGGCCGTTCTGGCAATTCGTGATCGTGCTGTGCGACACCAACTGGATCTTCATCGGCCTTTACGTGCTGACGCGCTGGAAGGACGCCTTCTGGGCCTGGATCGCGACCGGCGGCCCGTTGCCCTACCTGATCATGATCCGGGACATGCTGCTCGCAGCGACCGGCCGGGCGCAGGCGGCGACGATCCAGCCGGTGGAACTGGCCGAGCCGCCTTTATCCGCCAGCGCCCAGAGCCTGCTGCTCTACGCCCTGCTGCCGCTGGTCTGGCTGCTGATGGCGGCGGTGATCTATGGCTACGACATGAAGGAGCCGGTTCCGCTCGCGCGTCACGAGCGGGTGACGGCGGCGCTGTCGCGCTACGGCGCCCTGCCGAAATTCCTGCGCGACTTCATCGCCCATTCCATCGAAGGCTACCGCTCCCGCTATCTGCCAATCGTCAACAGCGTGAGGCTGGCCTTTGGCGCCAGCCTGCCGGTCCTGCTCACGCTGATCGTCGGCTATCGCGCAATCGGCTGGCTTGGCGCCTGGGGCTGGGTCGGGCTGAGCCGTCTGATCGGTCCGCATGATCTCGCCACCTGGCAGGCGCTGGCGAGCCCGATCGCGCTTCTGCTCGGCGGGCCGAGCGACATCCGCGGCGGCATCCTTGTCGATACCGTGCGGATCTGCCTGCTCGCTGCCGTGATGGAGCGCGCCGTCGCAGCGCGCGGAGCGGAGACTGCCCAGCCGGCCGGTGCCGCTGGTTGAGCCGGCCTTACGATCCCCTGGCGAAGCGCAGATAATGCGGCCGGCCGCCGGCGAGGCTGACCACGACATCGACCTGAGCGAAGGCGGCACGGGGCAGCAGAAAACTCTCGGCGATGGCCAGCACGGCCCCGGCCTCCGGCTTGCTCGCCAGCGCCGGGCCGCAGGTCTTCGCCTGGCTGTTGCGGCGCGAAGGCAGGCGGCTCACCTCGGTTGGAGCCAGGAAGGTCGGCAGCCAGCGCTGGCCCGTGCCGTCCGCAAGTGCGATGCGGCATGGCAGCAGGGCAAACGGCGCCGGATCGCGCACCGTGGCCTCGAGTTCGAGCAGGGCTACCGTGGTGCCGTCCGGTCGCTCCGCGACCCGCTGCAGGCTGACGACGCGCCAATCGGCGCCGGCGAGGGGGGCACTTGCATCGAAACGCACCGGCTGCGGAAAGAGATCGCTCGCCCGCCACCAGTTCGTCGCCGTCTCGCGGCCGCGCAGGGCAAGGGCAGCAATCAGCGCCACCGGCAGCGCCCACAGGCTGAACCGCCTGAGTCGCATGGCCCGAGCGGAGGCCTGGACCTGCGCCTTACTCATTGGCCAGCCCGTTCAGGTCGAGAACATCGGCGCTCTCGGCAGCATCCGCCGCGAAACTGACCCGCGCCTGCGAATCCAACCGCGGCCAGCGCGCCGTCGAAACCAGCAATGTGCCGCCGGCCGCCTGGTCGCGCGGGAGTTCGAAGACAAGGATGCCGCGCGCCGGCAGGCCGGGTTCGATGCGCCCGGCGGTGAGGAGACGCGGCGCGCCGGCTACGCGCTGGCTCGCCTCGAAGCGAAAGCCCGCCGTGCTGCGCCAGAGCGCGCCGCCGATCGAGACCGATTCCGGCCGGGCTTCGAGCCGGGCTACGACCACCGCCCATAGGCCCGTGGTGCTGCGCTCGAAATCGCGCCCATAGGCGCGATAGCGGATGCGCTCGGCGAGGACGAGCTTTTCGACCGTGAGCGTGAAGCTGCGTGCCGGGATCGTCTCGCCGGGACGTCCCGAGGCGGGAAGCGGGCCGGTGATCTCCGCGTAGCCGGGCGTCGAGCGCTGCATTCCGAGCAGCATGCCGGCCGCGGCCAGGATCGCGATGAACTGGAGCAGCAGCCGCATCAGGAACCGTCGCCCCTGCCGGCAGAGCCGAGCGGCAGCGTGACCGCTGCGATCGTCTTCGGGTTGAACCAGCCGGGCGTGGCGAGCAGGTTGTCGCGTGGCTTGAAGGTCTCCGCCGTGATCGTCAGCCGCACGGTATCCGGCGGCACGGCTTCGGCGGGGATGGCCCAGACGACACGCACGCGCTCGGGCAGGCCCGGATGCAGCGCGTTCAGGATGCTCCTGTCGCGCAGCAGATAGAAGGTCGGGCTCCCTTCCAGCCCGGCGATCGGCGGGTCGATGGTCAGGATGCGCGAGACGACGTTGGAGCTTTCCGACGTCTGATTGAGGATGTCGAGATCGACGCTGAGCGAGGCCTTGCCTTGCGGGCCGCGATAACCGTCGGGACGTGGCTCGGTCGAAACCTTGGCCGCCAGTACGGCGACGCGCCAGCGTCCGGCATCGATCGCCTCGCCCGGTGCGACAGTCGGCAGCGAGGTCGCCGGCATCGCGCCCAGGATCGTCTGCACCGTCGCCAGGGCCAGGGCGAGCAGCCCACCGACCCCGGCCATGAACCGACTGAACAGGGTCTTTCTCAGCGTGGCGAGGGCGGCAAGCATCGCAGAGGCGTCAGGCTCCGTCTGGGCGGCGGACAGCACCCCGGGCGGATCGCGCGACCGAATCCGTCAGGGTGCGCCAGCCGGAGCATAAGGGCCGCCCGTCATGGCGCAATCGTGGCAACCAGCCGCCGATTACCCGAAAAGGTTGCGGAACTGCCGCGGCTGGGAGCGCAGATACTGGTTCGGCGCCTTGACGCTGGCGCCAAGATGGGCGGCGGCGTGCCAGGGCCAGCGCGGATCGTAGAGGATGCCGCGTGCCAGCGCGACAAGATCGGCGTCGCCGGTGCCGACGATCGCTTCGGCCTGATCCGGCTCGGTGATCAGCCCGACGGCGATGCTCGGCAGATTTGTCGCCTGCTTGACGGCCCGGGCGAAGGGGACCTGGTAATTCGGGCCAAGCGGGATCGCCTGCTTGGCCGAGAGACCGCCGCTGGAGACATGCATGAAGCTGCAGCCGCGTGCCTCGGCTGTCTTGGCGAAGGCGATCGTCTGTTCGATGTCCCAGCCGCCCGGCACCCAGTCAGTGCCGGAGACACGGAAGCCGACCGGGATATGCGCAGGGACGACGGCCCGCACGGCGTCATAGACCTCGAGCGGCAGGCGCATGCGGTTTTCGAGCGTGCCGCCATAGTCATCCCCACGCTGGTTCGAGAGCGGCGAGAGGAACTGGTGCAGCAGATAGCCATGGGCGGCGTGCAACTCGATCGCCTGCAGGCCCAGCCGCACGGAACGCCTGGCCGATGCGGCGAAATTCTCGCGGATGCGGGCGATGCCTGCGAGATCGAGCGCCAGCGGCGCCCGCGGGTGATCGCCAAACGGGATCGCCGACGGGGCAAGCGTCTGCCAGCCGCCTTCGTCGAGTCCGAGCTGGCCGCCGCCAGTCCAGGGCGCGCGCACCGAGGCCTTGCGCCCGGCATGGCCGAGCTGGATGCCGATCGGCATGTCGGAATGCGCGCGGACCGCAGCCAGCGTCCTGGCCAGGGCTGCTTCCGTCTCGTCCGACCAGAGGCCGAGGTCCTGCGGGCTGATCCGGCCTTCCGGCTCGACGGCCGTCGCCTCCAGGAACATCAGCGCGGCGCCCGACAGGGCGAGATGGCCGAGATGGATCGTATGCCAATCGGTCGCCCGGCCGTCCTCGGCCGAATACTGGCACATAGGCGCAATCACGATGCGATTGGCGAGTTCGAGACCGCCGAGCTTGTACGGGGTGAAGAGCTGGCTGGTCATGGTGCCTCCGGCGGTTCCATCGCGCCGCGCGGACGGACCCGCCGACCGGTTGCTTCTAGCCGTCTCGCCAAGCCGCTGACTACAGGCAACGGCGCAAGGGCACGGTTGCAGATGCGAAGAGAGTGCTACGGCCCCGTGGCCGAGACCAGCCAGATGGCGAAGGGGAAGGTCAGCGCCGCCAGGGCCGTGGAGAGCACGATCGCGCCGGCGATCGGCCGGCTGTCGGTCTCGAAGCGCTCGGAGATGACGAAGACATTGGCCGCAATCGGCAGGGCCGAATAGAGCACGCCGGCCATGACCCAGAACGGATCGAGCTTGAGCACGACCGCAAGCACGACCCAGGTCACCAGGGGATGCAGCACGAGCTTGCCGGCGACCAGCGGTGCGATCCTGAGGCCCGGAAGCTTGCTGCCGCCACCGCTCCATTGTCGCGCCGCAAGGCCGAGCGCGAAGACGCCGACGGGCGCTGCCGCATTGCCGAGGAAGGAGAGGAAGCGGTCGACCGGCTCCGGGATCGCGACCCCGCTGACCGAGAGCGCGAGGCCGCCTGCGATCGACAGCATGAAGGGGTTCAGGATCGTGCCACGAATGAGCCGGCCGGCGATGACGGGCACCGAGCCGGCGCCGCGCCCGGCCTCGATCAGTCCGATCGACAGAGGCACGATCAGCGCCGTGTCGCAGATCAGGCCGATGGCGATCGGCGCCGCGGCGCGCTCGCCGAGGAAAGCCAGCATCAGGGGAATGCCGAGAAAGGCGAAATTGCCACCGACGAGGCTTTGCCCGCGCGAGACGGCATTCGGGAAGGGCAGGGCTCGCAGTCGCGCGCCTATGAGAATGCCGAGCACCATGATCGTCACGCCGATGGCCGCCAGAGCCATGAAGAAGGTCGTGTTCCAGAGCTCGGCGATCGGCTGCCGCGACATCACCCGCAGCACCATTGCCGGCGTCGCGATCATGAAGGCGAAGGTGTTGAGCACCCTGACGGAATCGGGGCCGAACAGCGTGCGGCCGGAAACCAGCGCGCCGAGCGCGATCACCGCGAAGAACGGCGTGCTGGTGGCAAGGAATTGAAGCATCGATTGCGCTGACGGCTGGAGAACCCGCGCATCATCCCGGTTCTGCCTGTCCGGGCACCGGAATGACGCGCGTTTTGCAGCTCTCTACCAGCCGGGGCTCGGCATTGGCCATGCGGCCCGCCGCCTGACGGCCCACCACCAACGCAGGCGCCGCCGTGATCAGTTCGCTTGGAAGGCGCCGATCATGTAGCTCTCGTTGCCGATCTCGGTGACGCGGCCCTTCACCTCGTAGGTCGCGAGATCGACGATCCAGACCACGCTGGAATTCGACTTGCCCTTGGGCGCCCCGGTGATCGCGGCATATTTGCCGTCAGGGGTGATCGCGATGCCGCGTGGGCGGGAGGGTTCGCCGCCGGGGGTCTTCAGTTCGACTCGGCTGATCGTCGCCGGCCGCCCGGCGATGGCCTTGGCGACATCGATGATGTCGATGTTGTTCGAGCGGAAATGCGTCGACAGGATGCGCTTGCCATCCGGCAGGAACGCCGCCACGAAGGGACGCGTCGGCACGGACTTGTCGTCGGTGCCGACCAGCACGCGGGCGACCTCGGCCTTGGCAGGGTCGGACAGTGCCTTCTCGACATCGATGATCGAGACCGTGTTGCCGGGCGTGTCGGTCTGCGCGTTCTCGCGCGAGGCATGCGCCACGAGCTTTCCGTCCGGGCTGGTCGAGATGCCGAAGCCGCCCGCCTGCACGGGGATGCGCGCGATCTCCGCCCCGGCTTCACCGGCAATCGCCTTTTGCAGGCTGATCACCGAGATATCGTCCGTGCCGCCATTGGCGCCGAAGATCGTGCCGCCGCCGAGGGGACTGATCGTCACGCCGTTGGTGTCGGGGAAGCAGCCGAATTTCGGATCGGGGGCGCGGTGCGGCACGGGATCCGGCGGGCAGGGGAAGCCCGGCTTGCCGAAAGCCTGCTCGACCCGACGAATGACCTTGTTGCTGGCGAGGTCGACGATGCTGATATGGCGACCGCCATCTTCGTCGCCCTTCTGTTCGGCATGGGCGAGCGCGGCATGCCGGCCGTCCAGCGCGATCGCGAAGCCGGTCGGTCCGAAGCCTTCCGTCTCGATATAGCCCTCGACGGCCGCAAGCGTGCCGTTGCTCGCCGGATCGAGCGCCTTCCTGAGATCGACGATGGTGACGGTGCCGGCATGGCCATGCTGGAAGGCGGCGGCATCCTCCGGCCTGGTGCGGCCGGAATGATTGACGACATAGGCGCGCCGGTAGTCCGGCGCGATGGTGATGGTGATCGGCTGGCCGCTGGAGATCGTGTCGGCCTTGCCGGTTCCGGTCGCGTCGATATCGGGCGTGACGCGGATGCGGTTCACCACCGCTTTCGGCGTGCCGTCATTGGCCGGATCGATCGCCTTTTCCAGGTCGATCACCAGGACGACATTGTCCCAGCGCCCGCTCGCGAGGAAATAGTCCTTTGCCATGGCGGCCTGTGTTCCTCCGGCAGCGATCAGCGCCATTACGCCAGTCAGAAGCATCGTCCTTAGCATCGTCCGTCCTCCTTCGGCTCACCCGTTTGTCCGGGTCCTTGGTTGGGATGCCTGCTGTCGCTCCGGCCTTGCGCGTCAGGCCTCCAGCGCCATGTCGAGCACGCGGGCGACATGCAGCGCCTCTCGGCCTGCGCCATCATGGATCTGGTGGCGGCAGCTCGTGCCATCGGCGACGACGAGATCCTGCGCCCCGGCCTTGCGCACGGCCGGCAGCAGCGAGAGCTCGGCCATGGCGAGCGAGACGTCCATGGTTGACGCGCCATAGCCGAAGGCGCCCGACATGCCGCAGCAGCTCGACTCGATCGGCTTGACCTCGAGGCCAGGAATCGCGCGGAGCGTCGCCTCGACGGCGCCCATCGCCGCGAAGGCCTTCTGGTGGCAATGTCCGTGCAGATGGGCGACGCGGCCCCGCTGGTCCTTCAGCGGCAGCGTGGTCGCCCCGGACTTGATGTCGGCCGCGAGCAGCTCCTCGAGCAGGAACGCGGCCCTGGCGGCAGGTTCGGCCTGCTCCTTCGGCAGGATCGCGCCAAACTCGTCGCGGAAGGTCAGCAGGCAGGATGGTTCGAGCCCGACGATGCGCGCACCCCTGGCGATATAGGGCGAGAGCGCATCGAGGGTGCGTTTGGCCTCGGTGCGCGCCTCATCGACCAGCCCGGCCGAAAGGAAGGTCCGCCCGCAGCAGAGCGGCCTGCCGCCGTCGGCCGGCTCGACCTTGTGGATGCGATAGCCGCCGGCCGCGAGCACGCGCTCGGCCGCCTCGAGGTTCTCGCGCTCGTAATAGCGGTTGAACGTGTCGCCGAAGAGCACGATGTCGCGCCCGTCGCCCTTCACCTCGCTTGCCGTCGCGGGTGTGCCGGCCTGCGCCCAGGGCTTGCGCCAGACCGGCAGCGAGCGCCGCGCGCTGAAGCCGAGCCAGCGCTCGCTCAGCTTGGCCAGGGCGGGGATGCGATCGCGCAGATTCATCAGCGGCGCCAGTTTCGCGGCATAGGGCGCGTAGCGCGGCAGCCAGGCGATCAGCCGTTCCTTCAGCGGCAAGCCATGGCGCCGGTGATAATGGTGGAGGAATTCGATCTTCATCCGCGCCATGTCGACACCGGTCGGGCAGTCGCGCTTGCAGCCCTTGCAGGAGACGCAGAGATCGAGCGTCTCCTTCATCTCCGGCGAGGTGAAGGCGTCGGGGCCGAGCTGCCCGGAGATGGCGAGGCGCAGGCTGTTGGCGCGCCCGCGCGTCAGATGCGTCTCGTCCCTGGTGGCGCGATAGGACGGGCACATCGTGCCGCCGGAGAGTTTCCGGCAGGTGCCGTTGTTGTTGCACATCTCGACGGCGCCGCCGAGCCCGCCCCAGTCGGACCAGTCGAGCGCGGTTGCGGCCGGAATGGGCGTCGCATAGCCCGGCGGAAAGCGCATCAGGCTGCGATCGTCCATCCTGAGCGGGCGCACGATCTTGCCGGGGTTCAGCCGGTTCTCCGGGTCGAACCCGTCCTTCACCGCCTCGAAGGCGCGCGTCAGCGGGCCGCCGAACATCGGCTCGACGAACTCCGAGCGCGAGATGCCGTCGCCATGTTCGCCGGAATAGGAGCCCTTGAACTGGCGCACGAGGTCGCAGGCGGCCTCGGCGATGCCGCGCATCGCCTTGACGCCGGCCTCGTCCTTCATGTTCAGGATCGGGCGGACATGCAGGCAGCCGACCGAGGCATGGGCATACCAGGTTCCGCGCGTGCCATGGCGGGCGAAAAGCTCGGTCACCGCGTCGGTGTAGTCGGCGAGATGTTCGAGCGGGACCGCGCAATCCTCGATGAAGGAGACCGGCTTCCCGTCGCCCTTCATCGACATCATGATGTTGAGGCAGGCCTCGCGCACCTCCCAGACCGGCTTCTGTCGCGCCGGCTCGACGACCTCGACGACCGCCTCGGCAAAGCCGTGATCGGCCATGCACTGATCGAGCCGCTTCAGGTCGCGCTTCAGCACTGCGAGATCGTCGCCGGCGAACTCGACCAGCAGCAGGCAGTTCGGCTGGCCCCTGGTGATGTCGGCGAGCGTCCGCACGAAGAGCGGGATATCGGCGCCGAGCACCAGCACATTGTTGTCGACGAGCTCGACCGCGACCGGGCCCAGCGCCACGATATGCTGCGTCGTCTCCATCGCCGCGCGAAAATCCGGGAAATGGCAGACGCCCATGACGCGGTGCGTCGGCAGGGGCGAGAGCCTGAGCGTCGCCTCGGTGGTGATGGCGAGCGTGCCTTCCGAGCCGACCAGCAGATGCGACAGGTTCGGCCGGGCCGGGAGCAGTTCGTCGAGATTGTAGCCGCCGACCCGGCGCTGCACCTTCGGGAAGATGCGCTCGATCTCGTCGCGGTGCCCGTCGGCCAGCGACAGCATCCGCGTCATCAGGTCCCGCGCCCTGACCGAGGCATTGTCGCCGACCGGGCTCTCGCCCAGCGCAAAGGCCTCGCCGTCATGGAACTGCGCCCGCAGGGCGATGACATTGTCGACCATCTTGCCGTAGCGCAGCGAGCGCGCGCCGGAGGAGTTGTTGCCGGCCATGCCGCCAATGGTGCAGCGGCTCGCGGTCGAGGGCTCGACCGGGAAGAACAGGCCGTCCTGCTTCACATGGCTGTTGAGCTGCTCCAGCACGATGCCGGGTGCGACCGAGACCGTGCGCGAGGCCGGGTCATAGTCGCGGATCGCGTTGAAATGCCGGCTCATGTCGAGGACCAGCGCATCGCCGATCGGCTGGCCGTTCTGCGACGTGCCGCCGCCGCGCGCGATCACCGGGACGCCATGCTCGGCCGCGATCTGGAGCGCGGCGGCGATGTCGGCCTCGCTCTTCGGGAAGGCGACGCCCTGCGGGATGATCTGGTAGATCGAGGCGTCGGTGGCGTAGCGCCCGCGCGTGAATGCGTCGAAGCGGACCTCGCCTTCGAGGGCCTGGGCCAGGCGGCGTTCCAGCCCGAGATTGCGCGAGCCCTGTTTGGCGAGAGGGGCGGCATGGGTCATCGCGTCACATATCCATTCCAGTTCATCTCGCCCCGGCCCTGCGTTGCGCTTCGGCCGGAACGATCCGCATTCCCGTGGATGCGGTCACCTATTCGGCGGCCTCAGCCGCTTTTCCGGCTCGGCCGCTCCTGCGCCGCACCGCCCCGATCAGATCCGACACCGGCCCCCAGAAGAGCAGGATCATCGCGAGCGCAACCAGCGTCGTGACGAGCCCGTTGGCGACGAAGACGCCGAGGCTGCCGCCCGAACCGAGCAAGGCCTGCCGGAAGGCGTCCTCGGCCCGGTCGCCAAGGACGAGCGCCAGCACCAGCGGCGCGAGCGGGTAGTCGAGCTTCTTGAAGACATAGCCGACGATGCCGAAGATCAGCATCAGCCAGATGTCGAAGATCGAGTTGGAGATCGTGTAGGCGCCGATGGCGCAGACGATCAGGATCACCGGCGCGACGAAGGAGAAGGGGATGCGCATGATCGCGGCGAAGAGCGGCACGGTCGCCAGCACGATGATCAGGCCGGCGAGATTGCCGAGATACATCGAGGCGATCAGCCCCCAGACGAAGTCCTTCTGCTCGACGAAGAGCATCGGGCCGGGCTGAAGCCCCCAGACCAGCAGGCCGCCGAGCAGCACGGCGGCAGTGGCCGAGCCCGGGATGCCGAGCGCCAGCATCGGCAGCAAGGCGCTGGTGCCGGCGGCGTGCGCCGCGGTCTCCGGCGCCAGCACGCCCTCGATCTCGCCCTTGCCGAAATTGGCGCCACGCCGCGAGAAGCGCTTGGCGAGGCCATAGCCCATGAAGGAGGCGGCGATCGCGCCTCCCGGCGTCACGCCCATCCACATGCCGACGAGGCTGGAGCGGGCGAGCGTCGCCCAGTAGCGCGGCAGCCCGGCCCAGGTCCGCAGCACGACCTTCAGGTCGATCGTCGCCTGCTTGCCCTTGAAGACCAGTCCTTCCTCGACGGTGAGCAGGATCTCGCTGACGCCGAACAGGCCGATCACGACGATCAGGAAGTCGAAGCCGCGCATCAGCTCGGTCGAGCCGAAGGTCATGCGCAAATCGCCCGAGATCGAATCGAGCCCGACTGCGGCCAGCAGGAAGCCGATGCAGAGCGAGGCCAGGATCTTTGCCCGGTTTTCCCGGCCCATGCCGATGAAGGAGCAGAAGGTCAGCAGGAAGACGGCGAAGAACTCGGCCGGCCCGAAGCGCAGGGCAAAGGAGGCGACCAGGGGCGCGACGAAGGTGATCAGGATGACGCCGGAGAGAGCCCCGATGAACGAGGCGGTGAAGGCGGCCGTCAACGCCTCGGCCGCCTTGCCCTGCACTGCCATCGGATAGCCGTCGAAGGTGGTCGCCACCGACCAGGCCTCCCCCGGGATATTGAACAGGATCGAGGTGATCGCGCCGCCGAACAGCGCCCCCCAATAGATCGAGGAGAGCAGGATGATCGCCGAGGTCGGATCCATGCCGAAGGTCAGGGGCAGCAGGATCGCCACCCCGTTCGGACCGCCCAGGCCCGGCAGCACGCCGACGATGATGCCGAGCACCACGCCGATCGCCATGAATCCGACATTCTGCCAGGACAGCGCGACCTGGAAGCCGGCGATCAGCGAAGAGAGGTCTTCCATCAGTTTAACCTCAATAGCCGAGCATGGCTTCGAGCGGACCCTTGGGCAGGGGCACGCGGAACTGCAGTTCGAAGATCCAGAAACAGACGATCGGCACGAGGATTGCCGTCAGCACGATGCTCCACCAGCGCGAGGTCGCGACGACGCCCATGAAGACGAGGATGAAGATGCTCGCGGCGACATAGAGCCCGAGCGGCTGGATCAGGGCGACGAAGAGAACGAGCGGGCCGAGCACGCGCGAAACCTGCCCGAGCTGCGCGAAGGTGACGAAGACGCTGTTCTCGGCGCGGAAGGACTGCACCAGGATGAACAGCGCGGCGGCCAGGAACAGCCAGCCGACGCGGGCCGGGAAGAAGCCGTTCTGCGGGCCATTGTCCCAGCCGGCCCCGCGGCCATAGGAATCCCAGAGCACGACGAAGGCGAGGGCGATCAGAATCGCTGCCGTGACGAGCTCGACAGGGCGGCGCGAGAGGCCACGTGGCGTTTCGCCTTCAGGATGAGCGGACATCGGCGTCTCCGGACGTCGGCAGAGGGAGGAGGCCCGTCTTGGAAGGCGGGCCGGTCGGGCTCAGGCTGGAATATCGGCTTGAAAAGTCGAATGCGGTTTTCGGGAAAGCCGATGCATCACAGAAGGTTAGGGGATGGGGATCCGATATCTCGTCCCATCCCCTAAGGCTCACTTCGCGGTGAAGCCGGCGTCACCCATCAGCTTGGCGTGCTTCTCCTCATCGGCCTTGAGGAAGGTCACGAAGGCCTCGCCGTCGCGATAGTCCGGAACCAGCGCGCTGCGGGCGAGATAATCCTTCCATTCCGGTGTCTCGGAGACCTTCTTGAACAGGTCCACGTAGAAGGCCTGCTGCTCCTTGGTGACCTTGCCGGGCATGAACATGCCGCGCAGCATCTGGTAGCTGACGTTCAGCCCCTGCGACGCGCAGGTCGGGATGTCGGCCCAGGACTTTCCGTCGGCGACCGGCGTCGAATAGGTCATCTTCTGCTCGGAGAAGACGCAGATCGGCCGTGTCGCCCCGCCCCGCCAGTTGGCGACGTCCTCGGCCGGATTGTTGGTGCTGGCATCGATGTGATCGCCGGAAAGCTGGGTCGAGGCCTGGCCGCCGCTGGTATGCGGGATATAGGCGAACTTGACCCCGCCGGCCTTCTCCATGCCGAAGACGATCAGGTTGTCCTCGCGCTTCGACGAGGTGCCGCCGATCTTGAGCGAGGGCGAGGCGGCCTTGGCCGCCGTCATGAAGTCGCCGGCGGTCTGGTAGGGCGCCTTGGCGTTGACCCAGAGCACGAAGGAATCCTGCGCCATCATCGCGATGGGCGTGTATTCGGTCCAGTTCAGCGGCAGCTTGGTCGCCATCGGGGTCATGAAGATGCCGCTCGATGTCGTGATCAGCTTGTGCGGATCGCCCGCCGATTTCTGGATGTCGAGCATGCCCTCGGCGCCGCCGGCGGCCGGCTTGTTGACGACGATGATCGGCTGCGAGGTCAGGTTATTCTTCTGGATGATGCCTTGCATCGTCCGCGCCATCTGGTCCGAGGCGCCGCCGGCCGAGAAGGGCACGACGATTTCGATGGCCTTGGTCGGCTCCCAGGCCAGTGCGGGTGTCGTCGCGGCTGCAAGCGCCGCGCCAGCGGCAAGCCAATGCTGCTTCATGTCTTCCAACCTCCCTGCAACGCGCTCTGTCGGCGCCGTGGCGAGAGCCTAGAATCAAAAAATTTTGCATTCAATCTGAAAAATGATGCTAGCCGGATTGACGACGAGCAGTATCCGGTTGTCGTCCTGCATCAACGTCAGCCAATTCTCAGGCTGGTGTTGGAGTCAGGTGGAGCTGCTTTCGTCGCCGGTCTGCGCGGCGCTCTGATGCTGCGCGGCTTTTCGCTTGTTGCGCAGATGCAGGAACATGATGTCGCTGAGTTCGCTGCCGGCGCGTCGCCGCAGGGCATCGAGGATGGCCTCGTGCTCGCGCATCGCCTCGCCCCAGCGATCGCGCTCCTTGTCGAGATTGGCGGAATAGCGCACGCGCCGGATGCGGCCGGCAATGCTGTTATAGGTCGCGCTGAGCGTCGCGTTGCCGGCGGCAGCGACGATCATGCGGTGGATGTCCTGGTTGCACTGGAAATAGCCGTGCATGTCGCGCCGCAGGTAGAAGCGGTACATCTCGTGGTGAATCTGCTCGATTTCGGCGATGTCCTCGTCGCTGATGCGTTCGCAGGCCAGCCGCCCCGCCAGGGCTTCCAGCCCGCCCATCACGTCGAACAATTCGCGCAGATCGTCGGCGCTCAGGGCGCGCACGCGTGCGCCGCGATTGGGCAGGAGCTCGATCAGCCCTTCTGCGGCCAGGACCTTGAGCGCCTCGCGCAGCGGCGTGCGTGAGATGCCGAAGCGGTTGCAGAGCAGACGCTCGGGCACGCGCGCGCCATCGGCGAGATTGCCCTCGACGATATAGTCGCGCAGTGCTGCCAGGAGTTCGCCATGCAGCGATGTCTGCCCGGCGCCGTCCTCGCGTCGCAGCGATGGGCTTTCGATCGTTTCGGCGTCGAGGGCGATGTTCGTCATACTGGTTTGCTACGCGAGTGGATGGTCTCCTGTCGAGATCGACCAGCATATTATTGCACGCGCGAACGGTGTTGCCAAAGACAAAAATGAATGCAAAACATCGCCGATCACGAGCGGCGAGCCTGAAGCGCCGCCACGTCCGAAGAGGGAGTTATCGCCATGGCATCGCAGCAGGGCCGCCATTTCCTTCAGATTCCCGGCCCCAGCCCGGTTCCCGACCGGATCCTGCGGGCCATGGACATGCCGGTGATCGATCATCGCAGTGCCGAGTTCGCGAAGCTCGGGCGCGAGGTGCTCGCCGGCGCCAGGTCGGTGTTCAAGACCAGCCAGCCGGTGGTGATCTATCCGTCCTCCGGGACCGGGGCCTGGGAAGCGGCGATCGTCAATGCGCTCTCGCCGGGCGACACCGTGCTGATGGCCGAGACCGGCCATTTCGCCACGCTCTGGCGCCAGATCGCCGGGCGTTTCGGCATCGAGGTCGATTTCATTCCGGGCGACTGGCGCCGCGGCGCCGACCCGGCCGCGATCGAAGCGAAGCTGGCCGAGGATCGCGGCCACAAGATCAAGGCGGTGATGGTCGTCCATAACGAGACCTCCACCGGCTCGACCAGCCGGATCGCCGAGATCCGCAAGGCGATCGACAAGGCCGGGCACCCGGCGCTCTTCATGGTCGACACCATCTCCTCGCTCGCCTCGGTCGACTACCGACACGACGAATGGCAGGTCGATGTCACGGTCTCGGGTTCGCAGAAGGGCCTGATGCTGCCGCCGGGCCTCAGCTTCAACGCGATCTCGGAAAAGGCGATGGCCGCCTCCCGGGCCAACACGATGCCGCGCTCCTATTGGGACTGGCAGGAGATGGTCAAGATCAACGCCAATGGCTTCTTCCCCTACACGCCGGCGACGAACCTGCTCTATGGCCTGCGCGAAGCCGTCAGGATGTTGCATGAGGAGGGGCTGGACGCTGTCTTCGCCCGCCACGAGCGTCTTGCCGCGGCGACGCGCGCCGCGGTGAAGGCCTGGGGCCTGGACATCCTCTGCGAGAACTCGGCGGAATATTCGCCGGTGCTGACCGCCGTGCTGATGCCGCCGAGCCATGATGCCGACCATTACCGCAAGGTGACGCTCGAGAAGTTCAACATCTCGCTCGGCTCCGGCCTCGGCAAGGTCGCCGGCAAGGTCTTCCGGATCGGCCATCTCGGCGAATGCAACGAGCTGACCCTGCTTGGCGCGCTGTCCGGCGTCGAGATGGGGCTGGCGGCTGCCGGCGTGCCGCATCGCAGCGGCGGCGTGCAGGCAGCGATGGCGGCGCTCGAAACCCGCGAGGAGGCCAATAAACCGAAGGTTGCGGTTGCCTAAAGCATTGGCCCGAAAAGTGGATCGCGATTTTCGAGAAAGCCGATGCAAATACAAGAGGTTAGATCATCGGACCGGATACGATTTCCGGTCCGATGATCTAACGAGGGGAGAAGTCCGGGGGCTCTTTGATCGCAGAGGGCTTCCGGGGCTTCGCGCTTGCCTTGCGAGCATTTCTGCGCTCCCCCTGCGCAGGATTCGGAGTGCCGCAGGCCGAAATGCCCATGGTAGAACCGGGGCAGTCGCCGCTCCGGAACCTGCCGATGATTGATCCTTCCAGTTCCATCCTGTTGGCCGTCGATGCCGGCGTCGCAGTGCTGACGCTGAACCGTCCCGACGTGCTGAACGCGTTCGATGCGGCCATGGCCGAAACCTTCCTGGCCCGGATCGAGGAGATCGCGGCGCGGCGGGATGTCCGCGCCATCCTGCTGAAGGGCGCGGGCAGGGGCTTTTGTGCCGGTGGCGACGTCTCGCAGTTCACCGCTGGTGGCGACCCCGAGGCCGCGATCGAGGCGATCATCAGGCCGTTGCATGCCGGGCTGAAGCGGCTCGATGAGTTGCCGCAGCCTGCGATCGCCTGCCTGCATGGTGCAGTGGCCGGAGCCGGATTCAGCCTGGCGCTTGCCTGCGATCTCGCGATCGCGGCCGAAAGCGCGAAATTCACGCTGGCCTATGCTCGGATCGGCGCGACCCCGGATGGGTCTGGGACCTATCATCTGCCGCGCATCGTCGGCATGAAGAAGGCAAAGGAGCTGGCTCTGCTGGCCGAGACGATCGATGCCGGCGAGGCGCTGCGGCTCGGCCTGATCAATCGCACCGTGCCGGCCGAGATCCTCGATGCCGAGGGCATGACGCTGGCGCGCAGGCTTGCCGCCGGGCCGACCCAGGCCTATGGCCGCATCAAGGCGCTGCTCGGCGCTTCGCTCAGTCATTCACTTGGCGACCAGCTCGACGCCGAGCGCGACGCCTTCCACGCCTCGACCCGGACCGCGGATTTCGGCGAGGGTGTCTCGGCCTTTCTGGAGAAGCGGCCAGCCCGGTTCACCGGCCTTTAGATCATCGGACCGGATACGATGTCCGGTCCGATGATCTAACCTTTTTGTGTTTGCATCGGCTGCCCCGAAAACCGCAATCCACTTTTCGGGCCGATACCTTCGAGGATTGATGACAATGCAGGACTCCCACCGCGTTCTCTTCACGAGCCCTGCCGAATTCGTCGACAGCGACCATCCCATGGTGATCGCGGAGGCGCAGCTGCTGACCTCGGGCATCAGCGACCCTGCCGAGCAGGCAGGCATTCTCTATCAGGCCGTGCGCGACGGCATCCGCTATGACCCCTATGGCGACTATCTGAATCCCGAGATCTATCGCGCCAGTTCCGTGCTGGCGGCCGGCATCGGCTACTGCGTCGGCAAAGCCACGCTCTATGCCGCCTATTGTCGGGCCATCGGCATTCCCGCCCGCATCGGGCTAGCCGACGTCAAGAACCATCTCGCCACGCCGCGGCTGCTGGAGGCGGTCGGCACCAATCTCTTCGCCTATCACGGCTATGCCGAGGTTTTCCTCGACGGGCGCTGGCTGAAGGCTTCGCCGACCTTCAACGCCCGCCTCTGCGACAGGCTCGGCGTCGCGACTCTGGGCTTCGACGGCAAGAGCGATGCGCTGCTGCAGAGCTTCGACGGGCAGGGCCGCAGTTTCATGGATTATGTCGCGCAGCACGGCAGCTTCTTCGACGTGCCGGTGAAATTCCTGATCCGCGAGATGTTGCGGCTCTATCCGAAGCTCTGCGTCCCCGGCGGGCTGCGCGGCAGCATGGAGCGGGAGGCGCAGGCCTCGTCTTCGGGTTGACGCGGAAGGCGCCATCGCCGTGGCGAAGCGCGTATGCCTCAGCGCGCGTCGTGAAAGATCAGCCCGGTGGTGTAGCGCTCGCCCGAGCGCACCCGGCTGACGCCGTGGCGGAGATTGACGCGGTAGGTGCCGCGGGAACCCCGCATCGGCCGATGCTGCACGGCGAAGATCGCGGCTTCTCCCTGTGCCAGCGGCACGACCTCGGGCCGTGACTGCATGCGCGGCCGCTGCTCGACCAGGGTGAACTCGCCACCGGTGAAATCGACACCGGGTTGCGAGAGCAGGATCACCATCTGGAACGGGAAGAACAGGTCGCCGTAAAGGTCCTGGTGCAAGCAGTTATAGTCGCCCGCGCCGTATTTCAGCAGCAGCGGCGTCGGCCGGACCTGCCCGGCCTCGTGGCAGAGCGCCAGGAAGGCATCGAGCGCGTCGGGATAGCGCTGGGCGATCCCAAGCGTCTCGTTCCAGCGGTTGGCGATCGGGGCCAGGCGCTCATAGATGGCCGGCCGCAAGGCTGCGAGCGTCTCCGGCAGCGGATGGGCGAAATACTGGTACTCACCGCTGCCAAAGCCGTGACGCGCCATGACGATGCGGCTGCGGAAGCGGCTCTCGTCGTCATAGAGCGCGGAAAGCGCGCGGCACTCGTCCGGGCTGAGCAAGGGGCCGGTCAGGCCGACGCCATGCGAGTCGAGTTCCGTCTCGATGCGGGTCCAGTGCAACGTGTCGACGCGCGATGCGAGGGAGGAGGCGGGCAGTCTTGCTGCGGCGGGCATGGCTTTTGGCCTTCTTGGACGAGCGCGGTGCGTGGCACGAAGACTCGCACGATGTGGTGGCGCTCAACCACCCGCTTTCTGGAACGGGTCAGCATCCAGCTCGAAACGGCCTTGACGTAAAATGCACCCGAATTATCCCTATGCTCGCGCAGGTTGCGGGCGAGAGTTGGTCATTTGAATGGCACTGCAATCGCGCGTTCTTCCCGATGCCAGAAAGAAGCGCTTCAGTGCGCTAATCTCTCAATCCCTTGTCCGGGTAGCGGCTCGTGTTCTGCAATTTCTTCAGAACCTTGAGAGGTCCGGATTATCGTGTGGGATCGGAGCCCGCTACCAAAGGCGTTTGACTGCGAAACCGTCGAATAGTGCTTCGTTCGAAATCAACACCATGTCCTCGGATTGACTTTGGGCAATGAGCAAGCGGTCGAACGGGTCCTTGTGCGCAATGTTCATCGCACCGGCTAGCAGGGCATGGTGGACGGTGATCGCCAGTTCGGCAAAGCCCTGATCGGCGATGATCGCCTCGAAGTTCTGCGCGAGCAGCGCCGCGTCAGGGAGCTTGCCAATGCGGAATTTGGTGGCGACCTCCATGGCCGAGGCGGCGCTGACGGCGATGCTGTTGACCTCGTCCCCGATAGCCTCGCGGGCACGGCGGCTCAACGCCTCGTCACCCGCAAGCCACCAGATCAGGGCATGGGTATCGAGCAGCAGCCTCAAGCGAGATTCCACCCCCCGAGTTCATTCTCGGGCAACGGCTCGTCAAAGCGCGCATCGACGGCGATCTTTCCCTTGAGTGCTCCAAAGCGCCGCTTGCCGCGCGGCGCGACCGGCACCAGGCGTACGACCGGCACGTTGCCACGGGCAATGACCACATCTGCGCCCTCAAGTGCGTCTGCGATCAGTTTGGACAGGTTGGTCTTGGCATCGTGAACCGAGAACTGGGCCATGAGCATCTCCTTAGCTAAGATGATAGCTAAGGTCTCCGCGCCGAGCAAGGGCGATGCCGTTTCCGGACTGCTCGCGAAGCCGATGCATGGCGTCGGCGAAATGCGAAGGCCCTCGGTATGGATGCGCGCGCGGGACACGCCCGCCTTCCTGAGATCGGCGATAAGACCCTCGACCATGGGTTTGGCCGGCCGCACATGAAGTAGTCGGTCGCTCGCGAGAGGTTCGGGCAGCGGCTGGCGCCCCCAGATGAGCGGTGTCTACGCCACCGTCAATTTCACGTGAGGCATCGTCACGCCCTGCTCGGCCATCGTGCTGCGATTGCTGGCCTGCCGCTTCTTGATCTCGGCACGAGCCACGGTGCGCAGATGCACCTCGTCCGGCCCGTCGATGAAGCGCAACGCCCGGCCCCAGCTATAGATGAAGGCGAGCGGCGTATCGTTGGAGAGACCGGCCGCGCCGAAGACCTGCATCGCCCGGTCGGCGATCTTCGTCTGCAGCCGCGTCGCCACGACCTTGATGGATGAGACCTCGGTGCGGGCGGCCTTGTTGCCGTGCTTGTCCATCATCCAGGCGGCGCGCAGGCAGAGCAGCCGCGCCTGGTCGATCTCCATGCGCCCTTCGGCAATCCAGTCCTGGACATTGGCATAGTCGGAGAGATGGCGACCAAAGGCTTTCCGCTGCAGCGCGCGCTCGACCATCAGTTCGAGCGCGACCTCGCATTGGCCGATCGTGCGCATGCAGTGGTGGATGCGGCCGGGCCCGAGCCGCGCCTGTGCCAGTGCGAAGCCGGCGCCTTCCTCCCCGAGCATGTTGGCGGCCGGGACGCGGACATTGTCGAAATCCGTTTCGGTATGGCCTTCCGGCGAATGGTGGTTGAGGAGCGGCAGATTGCGCATCACGGTCACGCCCGGCGTATCCATCGGCACGATCACCATGGAATGGCGCTTGTGCGGATCGGCCTCCGGGCGCGTGTCCGAGAGACCCATGACGATGCAGAATTTGACGTTCGGATGCAGGGCGCCGGTGGTCCACCATTTCCGGCCGTTGATGACATAGTCGTCGCCGTCGCGGGTGATCGTGGTCTGCAGATTGGTCGGATCGGAAGAGGCGACGCCGGGCTCGGTGATGCCGACGCAGGAGCGGATCTCGCCCTTCATCAGCGGCACGAGGAAGCGCTCGCGCTGCACCGGCGTCGCGAACATGTGCAGAATCTCCATGTTGCCGGTGTCCGGGGCGTTGCAGTTGAACACCTCCGACGACCAGAAGATCCGGCCCATGATCTCCGCCAGGGGGGCGTATTCCAGATTGCTCAGCCGCGTGCCGGGCTCGTCGGGCTTCAGCGCCGGCAGGAACAGGTTCCACAGGCCCTCGGATTTCGCCTTCTCCTTCAGCCCGTCGATCAGCGCCAGCGGATAGCGACCGGCCTCGACCTCATGCTTCCACGCGGCGTCGGCCGGCTGGACATGGGCATCGATGAACGCCTGCAACCGTGAGCGCAGCTCTTCGACCTTGGCGGAATAGGCGAAGTCCATGGTGATCCCCGTTCAACTCTGGTCGATGATGGTTGCGGCCTGCCGCGCGAAGCTCTCCGCCATCCCGCCGACCGCCACCGCATTCTCCGCCGCGGCATTGCCAGCCCTGGCGCGCGCCGCGATGCCATCGAGGATGACGGCGAAGCGGAAGAGCGAGAAGGCGAGGTGGAAGCGTCCCGGTCCGCCCTTGCGTCCGGCCGCCTCGCAATAGCGGGAGAGGTACTCGGCTTGCGTCGGGATGCCGAGCGCCTCCCGGTCGAGGCCCATGATGCCCTGATACATCGCAGGTCCGGAATGCCAGGGCAGACAGGAAAAGGCGGCGTCCGAGAGCGGATGGCCGAGCGTCGAGAGCTCCCAGTCAAGCACGGCGACCACGCGCGGCTCGACCGGATGAAACATCAGGTTGCCCATCCGGAAATCGCCGTGGACGATCGTCGTCTCTGCGCTTTCGTCGAGATGGGCGGTCAGCCAACCGATCAACTGGTCGATCTCGGGAATCTCGCGGGTCCTGGTCTCGCGCCATTGCCGGCCCCAGCGCGCGAGCTGGCGGGCATAATAGTTTCCCGGCTTGCCGAAATCGGCGAGGCCGGCCGCCTGCCAGTCGAAGCGGTGAAGTGCGGCCAGGGTCTCGGCCATGGCGAAATACATCTGCCGGCGCTCGGCCGGCGCCACGCCCGGCAGCGCCGCATCATGGAAGACGCGACCGTCGAGCCGCTCCATGAGGTAGAAGGGCGTGCCGACGATATCGTCCTGCGCGTAGAACAGCAGCACCGGCGGCACCGGCACCTGCGAGCCCGCGAGCGTCTTGAGGATGCGGTATTCGCGATCGACCGCATGGGCCGAAGGCAGCAGCGGTCCCGGCGGCTTCTTGCGCATGACCAGCCGCGTGCCGGCTTCGGGAAAGGACAGGAAGAAGGTCGGATTCGACTGCCCGCCGCTGATCCGCTCCAGCACCATCGCTCCCGCCGCCCGGCCGGGCAGGGCGGAGCGAAGGAAGGCTTCGAGCCGGGCAGGGTCGAATTCGGGGGCGGCGGAGGCGGGGCCGGCGGACATGCCGGCATCATCGGGGCGGGATGAGGCGAGGTCAACGCGGCAGGGAGCGTGACGGCCTCGCGGAATGCGCCGCGATGAGGGCCGCGAGAAGGTTGGCGCAGGCGCTGACGAGGATCGCGATCGCATAGCTCTTGTTCAGGTCGAAGATGAGCCCGGCGGCCGTCGGGCCGATCAGGGTTCCGAAGGCGACGCTCGTATAGAGAATGCCGATGATCCCGCTGACATTGCGCCCGCCGAAATGATCCATGACGACCGCAGGCAGCACGGCGACCCAGCCGCCATAGAAAACGCCATAGAGCAGAGCGAAGACAGCCAGCATCGTAAACCCGCTCGAAAGCCACCAGATGGCGAGCGCACCGGCCATGCCCATGAACATGACGAGAAGGGCGCGGTGGCGGCCGATCCGGTCTGCCAGATTGCCGAGGCAGAAGCGGCCGGCGGTGCTGCCGACGCCGATCAGCGCGAGCAGCAGGACGGCCCGGCCCTGCGGGACGCCGCGATCGAGGGCGTAGGGCACGAGGTGGACGAAGGGGACGAAGACCCCGAACGAGCCGATCAGGCAGGCTGCGTAGAGCCTGATGAAAGGCTGTGACCACACCGCCTCGCGGATCGACATGCCGGACGCCTGGGCCGCGATGCCGCCCGGGGGCAGGACATCTCCGTCCGGCAGCAGCCCGCGCTGGCCCGGATCGCTTTCGATCAGGAGCGCCATGCCTGAACCAACCGCCGCGGCGAGCCCGCCGAGCGCGAGATAGGCGTTGCGCCAGCCGATCTGCTCGATCAGCAGCGAGGCGAAGGGCGGCATCACGAGTGTGCCGACGCCGATGCCGCTGACCGCGATCCCCGACGCGAAGCCACGGCGCTTGACGAACCAGCGCTGCACCGCACCCAGCGCCGGAACATAGGAGCAGCCGATGCCGAGCCCGACGCCGAGCCCATAGGCCAGGTAGATCTCGGTCAGGCTCCGCGCCGCTCCGGCCGCCGCCAGGCCGAGCCCGGTGAGCAGCATGCCGAGGAAGACGAGCCTGCGGGCTCCCCAGCGGTCTGCAAGCGGGCCGCTGATCAGTCCGAAACCGAAATAGAGGAAGCCGGCGAGCGAGAAGACCAGGGATACCGAAGCGCGGGAGGCGGAAAAATCCGCCTGCAGGGACTCGACGAAGGCGCTGAAAGTATAGGCGCTGCCGAAGCCGACAAAGGTGACCGCAAACGCCGCCGCGACCACGAGCCAGCCATGGAAGATCGGGGAGGCAGGCCCCGTCGGATTGGTGCTCATCGCAGGCTCCTCACAGGGCCGGGTGGCGGCGGTGCCACGCGGTCGCTGCCTGGAAGGCTGCGCCGGCGCGGATCAGCCTGGCTTCGCCCAGCTGCGCCGCAACGAGCTGGAACCCGATGGGCATTCCGGCCTCGGAGAAGCCGCCGGGCAGCGTGAGCGTCGGGTTGCCCGTCATGTTGAACGGGCAGGTATAGCGCTGCAGGTCGGCGATCAGCCCGGGCTGCTCTCCCAATGTGCTGATCGTCGCCAGCGTCAGCGGCGGAAAGGGTTGGACCGGGGTCAGCAGCAGATCGATTGTGCGAAACAGGGCGGCGACGCGTCCGCGGAAGGCCATGCGCCGCAGCAGGATGCGCTGATAGTCGAGGCCCGACAGGGCGCGCCCCGCCTCGATGACCGAAGCGAGAACCGGGCCGTATTCGCCCTTGCGCGCCGGATAGGTCGCTTCATGGGCGACGGCGGCTTCCACTGCGCAGTTCGGCGCCCAATCGTCGACGATCTGTTTCGCATCCGGAAACTGAACCGCGATGATCTCGGCTCCGAGTGCGCGATAGGCCGCGACGGCGTCTGCCAGAACCCTCTGCGTCGTCGCATCGACACCTTCGCTGTTCCACGCGGGATCGACGCCGATCCGCATTCCGCCGACGCCTTGCCCGGTCGCTGCGAGATAGTCTGGCACCGGTGCGCTAAGCGCGGTCGGATCGGCGGGGTCAGCGCCGGCGATGACTTGCAGGATCGCGGCGACATCCCTGGTATCGCGCGCCATGGGCCCGACATGGTCGAGCGTCGCCGCCAGCTCGAATGCGCCGTGACGGCTGACGCGGCCCCAGCTCGGTTTCAGTCCCGTCAGGCCGGTGGCGGCGCAGGGCCATCGGATCGACCCTCCGGTATCGGAACCGAGCGAGCCGTAGCACAGGCCGGCCGCCGTCGCCGCAGCCGAGCCGCTCGACGATATTCCGGTCCAGTATGCGGCATTCCAGGGGTTGCGGGGCGGCGTCACCGCGGGGTGGTGGTCGGAATAGGCCCCTTCCGTCATCTGCAGCTTGCCGAGCACCACCGCTCCCGCCTGCCGCAAGCGGCGCACCACCGTGGCGTCCTCCCGCGGCCGGTGCTGCTTGTGGATCGTCATCCCTCCGGCCGTCGGAAAGCCCTGTGTCCAGAACAGGTCCTTCACGGCAATCGGCACGCCATGCAGCGGCCCACGATAGCGCCCGGCAGCGATCTCCGCCTCGGCGGTCGCTGCCTCGGCCAGTGCGACATCCGCCATCACACCCGCGAAACTGTGAAGTTCCGTGTCCAGGCACGCGATGCGCTCGAGCTGCGACCGCGTCACCGCCACGGGCGAGATTTCGCGCGCCTGGATGCGCGCCGCGAGCTCCGACACTGTCAGGTAATGCGTCGCGTCGGGGAGGTTGGGCATGCACGGGCTCCGGCTGACATGGTGGAATGGGCGAAGGAAAGGTTAAGTTTTTATCTTGCAGAACGCTTCAAGAGAACGGTACCAAGCCATAGCTATGTGGCCAATACTGCCTCAATTTGACGGCTAGACGAGTCAGGGGCAAACTGGAATTCCTACGAAAACAAGTTAGAAAAACTAAATGAAACTCGATCGGCTGCCACCGCTCAATGCCCTGCGCGCCTTCGAGGCCACGGCTCGGCATCTCTCCGTGAAGGAGGCCGCCGATGAGCTCTGCGTGACGCCGGGCGCGGTCAGCCAGATGCTCAAGGCCCTGGAGCTTCATTTCGGCACGAAGCTCTTCCACCGCATCAATCGCGGCATGGTCCTCACGCCCGCCGGACAAAGCCTGACGCCGCCGGTCCGCAACGCCTTCCGGCAGATCGCGGAGGCATCCCGGCGCATTGCGGCCGATCCCGGCACGGGCCCGTTGACGATCAGCACGACACCGTTCTTCGCGGGGGCCTGGCTGGTGCCGCGCCTCAAGCAGTTCCACGACGCCCATCCCGATATCGATCTGCGGGTCGTGACCGGTACTGCCCTGGCGGATTTCGGCCGCGACGGCGTCGATGTCGCGATCCGGCATGGCTTCGGCCATTATCCGGGACTGCGCAGCGAGCATCTGGTTGCGGTCGAGGTCGTTCCCGTCGCGGCTCCGGCCCTGCTGGCATCCCTCGGCAGGCCGAAGGATGCGGCTGGTCTGGCGCACTGGCCGCATGTCCATGACAGCGAGCGCAAGGCCTGGCAGCGCTGGTTCCAGGCGCAGGGCATCGAGGAATTCAGTGCGCCGCGCGGGCCGTCATTCGACGATTCAGGCCTGATGCTCCAAGCGGTCCTTGCCGGTCAGGGCGCCGGATTGCTGCCGGCGGCGATGATCGAAGTCGATATCGCGGAAGGACGGCTCGTCCAGCTTGCGAATGTCGCGCTGCTGGAGGATTTCGCCTATTTCCTCGTCTATCCCGAGACAAGCCGGGCGCGGCCCAGGGTTGCCGCGTTCTGCGCCTGGATGCGGGAGGTTGCCGCCGCCTTTCGGCAGGCGGCGTAGCCGGGGCTCACCGCTCTTCGCCTCGGGCTGCATCCAGCCCATGGAGCGAGTGCAGCGTCGGCACCGCGAGCTCGGTATAGGCGGCGTCGATCGGCAGAGATCCCTTGATCTCGGAAGTCGGGATCGCATCGTGCCGCCCGGCCGGGCTGGTCGAATTCGGGGGCGGCGGAGGCTGGGCTGGCGGACATGCCGGTATCATTATGACGGCGGCAGAGCTGAGCAACGCAAAGCCGCGCAATGCTGGTTGCGCACTTATGTCGCGAGTGACTTCGCTGCCGCGGCGGCGCTACTCTGGTGGAGCGCCGCGGAAATACCACGCTGGGGAGGGGTATTTGGACGGAACGCCGAGTGAGGAAACGCAGGCGGATCCACAGGCCGTGGCGCCGGGCCAGGCCAATGCACCGCATGAGATCGAGCTCAAGCTGCGGGCTTCCCCCGAGATGATCGAGCGTGTGCGCCAGGCGCCGGTCATCGTTCAGAACGCTCGCAATCGCGGTGTCACCCGCAGGCTCGAAGCGATCTATTACGATACGCCCGATCGCCTGCTCGAGCGTCATGCCATCTCGTTGCGCGTCCGCCGCAGTGGACAGCACTATGTTCAGACCCTCAAGCGCGCCGCCTCGGGAAACCCGATCGCCCGCCATGAGTGGGAGACGCCTGCCCCCCTCGGAAAGCTCGACCTCGCGCAGCTGCCCATCGCCGAAATCGGAGATCCGCTCGGCGCACTTCGCGAAGAGATGCTGCAGCCGGTCTTCTCCAGCAAAGTGCGGCGGCGATTGCTGAAGCTCGAGCTGGATGGCGCGCTGATCGAGATCGCATTCGATGAAGGCGTGCTCGAAGCCGGTTCGCGCAGCCGGGCTCTCGCCGAGATCGAACTTGAGCTGAAGGCGGGCGATGCCGCCACGCTCTATGAACTTGGCCTATCGTTGCTCGACGTGGCTGCCCTGCAGATCGAGACCGCCAGCAAGGCAGAGCGCGGTTACAGGCTTGCCTTCGAAGCGGCACCTGCCGTCACAAAAGCTCCCCCGGTCCCCATTGTCGCGGATGACAATGTCGATGCAGCCATCGCCAAGATTCTCGGCCAGGGCTACGCGCATTTGCTGGCCAATCTCTCCGCCGTCGAGACGGGGGATGATCCCGACGGGGTCCATCAGATGCGGGTTGCCTTGCGCCGGCTGCGCACGGCCTTCTCGCTGTTCGACCGGGAGCTCGCTCCCCCGGCGCTTGCCCCGCTGGTCAGCGAAGCGAAGCGCCTGGCGCGCCTGTTGGGGCCTGCCCGCAATTGGGATGTCTTCCTGACGCAGACCCTGACCGGAATCGGGAAGACGCCGGTCTCGGATATCGACTGTTCCGGCCTTCGCAAACTGGCCGAACCGCTGCAGGCGCAAAGCTATGCCGCTATCCGCGAAAGGCTCGCAAGTCCGGAAGCCACCCGCTTCTTTCTCTCCTTCGGATGCCTGCTCGAGCGCCGTGGCTGGCGCAACGGCATTGCGAGCCCGGCCATGACCATTCTCGCGGAGCCGGTCTCCAGCCTGGCGCGTCGCGCGCTGGCGCGCAGCCACCGCAAATCGGTGAAGCGCGGCCGCCATTTCAAGCAAATGGGGGTGGAAGCGCGTCACGAGCTAAGGCTTTCGTTGAAGAAGCTGCGTTACACCACTGAGTTCTTCCTGCCGCTCCATGCCGATGACCCCGCTGCCGGGAAATACCTGAAGCGGATGGCCAGGCTCCAGGATGCGCTGGGCGCGGCCAACGATGCCGTGACGACGCAGCCCCTGCTCGACGAGATCAGGCGGTGCACCGACGCGCCCGGTCTGCATTATGCCACGGGCGCGATCATCGGCTGGCAGCGCCGCGAGCAGGTCGAGGCGGCCAAGGGCCTCTTGAGGAAATGGCGGAAGTTCGAAGCGACAAAGCCATTCTGGGAATGAGCGCTTGGCTGACGGCCTGTTCCCTTGCGGCTGCGGGATCCGTTGTGGTCGATGCAAAAAGAAAGGACCCGGCAGCTCTGCCTGCCGGGCTGTTCATTGATGGGCGCAATGTGAGCCGGATCGAAGGCCCGCCGAAGCTCAGGCCGCATCCAGCCCATAGAGCGAGTGCAGCGTCCGCACCGCGAGCTCGGTATAGGCAGCGTCGATCAGCACCGAGAACTTGATCTCGGAGGTCGTAATCGCGCGGATGTTGATGCCTTTCTCCGCCAGCGCGCGGAAGGCGCGGGCGGCGACACCGGCATGGCTGCGCATGCCGACGCCGATGGCGGAGATCTTCACCACATCGGTCGCGCCCTGCAGGCTCTGATAGGAGATGCTGTCGTGACGGCTCTCGAGCAGCGCCTTGGCGCGCTCGTAATCGGCGGTCGGGACGGTGAAGGTGATGTCCGTGGTCGCCTGGTCGTCCGAGACGACCTGGATGATCATGTCGACATTGATATTGGCGTCGGCGAGCGGGCCGAAGATGGCCGCGGCCACGCCCGGCTTGTCGGCGACACGCCGGAGCGTGATCTGGGCTTCGTCGCGCGAAAACGCGATGCCGGTGACGATCTGCTGTTCCACGATGTCGTCCTCGTCGCAGATGAGGGTGCCTGGATTGGGGTTGTCGGGGTCGTCGAAGGAGGAGCGCACATAGGTCGGCACGCGCTGGACCATGGCGATCTCGACCGAGCGCACTTGCAGCACTTTCGAGCCGAGCGAGGCCATTTCCAGCATCTCTTCGAAGGAGACCCTGTCCATGCGCCGCGCCTTCGGCACGACGCGCGGGTCGGTGGTGTAGACGCCGTCGACATCCGTATAGATATCACAGCGATCGGCCTTGAGGCCGGCGGCAAGCGCGACCGCGCTGGTATCGGAGCCGCCGCGCCCGAGCGTGACGACGCGGTTCGTCGTCGCGTGCACGCCCTGGAAGCCGGAACAGACCGCGATTTCGCGGTTGCGGTCGAACCCGGCGAGGATGCCGGCGCCGTCGACGCCCTCGATGCGGGCGGAGCCATGGGCGTCCGAACCGAAGATCGGGATTTGCCAGCCCTGCCAGGAGCGCGCCGGCAAGCCCATGGACTGCAGCACGATCGCCATCAGGCCGGACGTGACCTGCTCGCCGGATGCGACCACGGCGTCATATTCGGCATGGTCGTGCAGCGGTGCCGCCTCCTTGCACCACGCCACGAGCTCGTTGGTCTTGCCCGACATGGCGGAGACGACGACTGCGACCTCGTTGCCGGCGTCGAACTCGCGTTTGACGTGGCGGGCGGCATTCTTGATACGCTCGACAGTGGCGACGGAGGTTCCGCCGAATTTCATCACCAGACGGGCCATAGCGGTCCAAGGGCTCTCTAGAAACGCCCGGCGACGTGCCGGGACGAAAGGTCACCCTCGCGCCGGGCGAAGGGCGGGTGTAGATGACGGGCAGCACCGCAAGTGTCAATGCGGTCCGCGCCCGATTGGCACAAAGGGGGAATCACGCATGGCATCCGCAGCGTCTCAAACCGGCTCGACGATCGATGCTGCCGAGGTCGCGCGCTTCGATGCCATGGCCAGGACCTGGTGGGACCCGAAGGGCCCCATGGCCGTGCTGCACAAGTTCAATCCGGTGCGGCTCGGTTTCGTCAAGGATCTCGCCTGCGAACGCTTCGGCCGCGATCCGAAATCGTTGCGGGCGCTGGAGGGGCTGGCGCTGGTCGATATCGGCTGCGGCGGCGGCGTGCTGTCGGAGCCACTGGCACGGCTCGGCGCCGAGGTCACCGGGCTCGATCCCGCTCCGACCAATATCTCGGTCGCCCGCGCCCATGCCGAACGCGGCGGGCTTGCGATCGACTATCGCGAGACGACGATCGAGAGTCTCGTTGCCGAGGGTCGGCGCTTCGACATCGTGCTCGCCATGGAGGTGGTCGAGCATGTTGCGGATGTCGAGGCCTTCGTCGGCGCCTGCTGCGCGGCGGTGAAGCCCGGCGGGCTCCTGGTGATGGCGACGCTCAACCGCACGCTGAAATCCTATGCGCTGGCGATCGTCGGCGCCGAATATGTCCTGCGCTGGCTGCCCCGCGGCACGCATGACTGGGAGAAATTCGTTACGCCGGAGGAACTCGAGTCTGCGATCGCGCGCAACGGGCTGGAACTCGGCGAGAGCACCGGTGTGGCCTACAACCCTTTCACGGATCGCTGGTCGGCGTCGCGCGACATGGATGTGAACTACATGCTGGCGGCGGCGCGGCCGGCCTGAAGCATCGGCCCGAAAAGTGGATACCGGTTTTCGGGACAGCCGATGCAACCATAGAAGGTGAGGCCATCGGACCGGATACCGAGATTCGGTCCTATGGTTTAGCGGCCGCTCCCGCCAGTCGCTGCTCCAGGGCGTTCATGTCATTCAGGAACCACAGGGCCTGGCCCTGATTGGCCTCATGGACAAAATCGCGCAGCGCCTTACTTTCGGCGCTCCAGCGCGAGATGTCGCCGATGATCGCGAGCTGCAACCGGTAATTGACGAATTTCTGGGCGACTTCGCCGGCAAGACGCGTGCTGAGCCTGAAGAAATCGTCGCTCAGGCGCGCGACCGGGATCACGACCAGGCCCGCCTCTTCGGCCCAGGCCGCACCCAGAAATTCGCCGATGTCGCGCTCGCTGGCGAGCAAGGGGCCGTCTTCGGCGCATAGCAGCACGCGCCTGCCGCGAATTTCGATGGATCTGTCCATGCCGGCGATAGTCGAGACAGGGCGACCGCAAGACAAGCCCCGTCAGATCACCCGTTTGGCGACGCCGCCCGCCACAAGAGCGAGAATCCCGGCCGCAGCGGCGGCAATGGCAGTCGCCATCTGCCGGTCGACGATGACCACATAACCAAGCCGTCGCCACAGAATCGCGCCGAAGATGGCGCCGCCGACCAGGACGACGGCATTGGGAATGATTCCGAAGCCGTGGCCCCTGAGGATGCCGTCGGCGATCCAGCCCAGCAGCAGCGCGCAGCCGGCAGCGAAGCCAAGGAAGACCAGGAATTCCGGAAGTGGAAGGTCAGGAAGGCCGAGCAGCAGTAGCAATTGACGCATGGTCGATCGCTCCGGAGTATTTGCTGGCTGAAACTAGCATGGCTGTGTGCCGCTGGTCATGCCGGCCAGTGGTAATGAGGTTAAGATCGTCTGGAGATCACCGCAAGATTCATCGCGATGTGCACGAGGCTGTGCGAGCTTTACCTTCGGCCGAAAGCGTATCGATGGGTGTCCGAGCAGGCCCGGTCGAAGTCCGCGAGTCGCCCGAAAGGGCAAGCCGGGAATGCAATTGGAACACGAGCCGGGATTCGGACTTGTTTTTTGCAGTGCGACATAATTCCTTAGGAGGATAGCGCAGCGCAGCATCGAGCCGCATGATCGCCTCAACTCCGTCGGCCGCCCTTACGCGGCGCAAGGCGGCGAGGAAGACCAAGGGGAGAGAACCATGTCCAAGCCGCAGCCAGCTCCGCAACGCCCGCTCAAGGATCTCTACGAACTGAACGAGCTGCCGCCCCTCGGCCACGTCCCGGCCACCATGTACGCCTGGACCATCCGGCGCGAGCGCCATGGCCCGCCGCAGGAGAGCTTCCAGGTCGAGGTCGTGCCGACCTGGGCGATCGGCGAGGAAGAGGTGCTGCTGCTGGTGATGGCCGGCGGCGTCAATTATAACGGCATCTGGGCCGGTCTCGGCCAGCCGATCTCGCCCTTCGACGTCCACAAGGCGTCGCTCCACATTGCCGGCTCCGACGCGTCCGGCATCGTCTGGGCCGTCGGCTCCAAGGTGAAGCGCTGGAAGGTCGGCGACGAGGTCATCGTCCATTGCAACCAGGACGATGGCGACGACGAGGAGTGCAATGGCGGCGACCCGATGTTCTCGTCCTCCCAGCGCATCTGGGGCTACGAGACGCCGGACGGCTCCTTCGCCCAGTTCTGCCGGGTGCAGTCGCGCCAGTTGATGCTGAAGCCGAAGCACCTCTCCTGGGAGGAATCGGCCTGCTACACGCTGACGCTGGCCACCGCCTACCGCATGCTGTTCGGCCATGCTCCGCATACGATCAAGCCGGGCGACAATGTGCTGATCTGGGGCGCCTCGGGCGGCCTCGGCGTCTTCGGCGTGCAACTCTGCGCGGCCTCCGGCGCCAACGCCATCGGCGTGATCTCGGATGAGAGCAAACGCGACTACGTGCTCGGCCTCGGTGCCAAGGGCGTGATCAACCGCAAGGAGTTCAATTGCTGGGGCCAGATGCCCAAGGTCAATTCGCCGGAATATGCGGAATGGACCAAGGAGGCGCGCAAGTTCGGCAAGGCGATCTGGGACATCACCGGCAAGAAGGATGTCGATATCGTCTTCGAACATCCCGGCGAGGCGACCTTCCCGGTCTCCTGTCTCGTCGCCAAGCGCGGTGGGATGATCGTCTTCTGCGCCGGCACCTCGGGCTTCAACATCACCTTCGACGCCCGTTATGTCTGGATGCGGCAGAAGCGTGTGCAGGGCTCGCATTTCGCCCATCTCAAGCAGGCGAGCGCGGCCAACCAGTTCGTCCTCGACCGGCGCGTCGACCCCTGCATGTCCGAGGTCTTTCCCTGGGACAAGATCCCGCTCGCCCACCACAAGATGTGGAAGAACGAGCACGCTCCGGGCAACATGGCCGTGCTGGTCTATGCTCCGCGCACCGGCCTGCGGAATTTCGACGATGTCGCGGAGGCGCTTGGCGGCTGAGGCCGCGCGCGGGCCGGCAACGGCTCCGTTATGACCACTGCGCTGGCCTGATCGGGAGAAGCGCCCGCGTCCGGCCCGATGCGTCGCGTGCAGCCCCGGCCGGCTAGCGCGCCAACAAATGTTTCGACTACGGTGACGCAAGGCTCGCATCCGCAACGGATTCGGCCGGGACGCTTCGCGACGGCTGACCCTTGCTCCCTGAAGCGCCCGCAAGACTGGCAGGTGAGATTCATGGCGCTTCATCGTTTCGTCCCGAATTCCTATTCCAATGTCATGGCGACCCTGCCCCCGGTCCTCACGGTGGCCAGCGGCGACACGATCGTGACGACGACGCTCGATGCCGCCGGCATCGACCATGAGGGCGTCCAGCGTGCCCCGCGGGGCAACCCGATGACCGGTCCATTCGGCGTCGCGGGCGCCGAGCCTGGCGATGCGCTGGTCGTGACGATCGACAGGATGAGCCCGAACCGCAAGACCGGCTGGACCTATTCGCCCGTCTCGCAGCAGGTGGTCGATCCGCGCACGGTGGCCGAGCTGCCGAAGAGCGAGCGCTTCGAATGGGCGATCGATGCCGAGAAGGGCACGGTCAGCCTGATCGGCGGCTCGGAGCGCATCTCGGGCTGGAGCTTTCCGCTGGCACCGATGATCGGCTGTTTCGGCGTGGCTCCGGCCGGCGGCCAGGCGATCTCGACGGCGACGAGCGGCTCCTATGGCGGCAACATGGACTATCGCCGCTTCGGGCCGGGCGCGCGCATTGCTTTCCCCGTTTCCGAGACGGGCGGACTGTTCTTCCTGGGGGATGGCCATGCCTGCCAGGGCGATGGCGAGATCGTCGGCACCGGCATCGAGACCAGCTTCGAGATCGAATTCACCTTGCATCTGCGCAAGAATGCGCCGGGCCGGTGGCCGCGCTGCGAGACCGCGACCGAGATCATGACGCTCGCCAGCGGCCGCCCGCTCGATCAGCCGCTCCAGTTCGCCACGACCGAGATGATCCGCTGGATCGTCGACGACCTCGGCGTCGACGCCGTCGAGGCCAGCCATCTGCTCGGCCAACTGGTGCGTTACGACGTCGCCAACATCTTCAATCCGGCCTATTGCGTGGCCTGCCGGCTGGAAAAGAACGACATCACCAGGGCGATGTCGCTGCTCGGCAAGTGATGGCGGCGATGCGGCGCCCGGCTGGCAGCACACGGCAACAAAGGTCGGGCAAGGGCTCAGCGGGACTGCAGCAGCTTGCGATAAAACACCACGCGCTCGGTTTCCTCGAAACCGAGCGCGTCATGCGTCTGCTGCGAGACGGCATTGGAGAGGTCAGTGTCGGAGGCGAGTTCGACGCAGCCATGGCGCTTGGCCCAGGTCTCGACGGCCGCGCAAAGCGCGCGGGCGACGCCGTGACGGCGCCAGCCGGGCTCGACATGGATCCCTTCGAGGAAGCCGACGGGCGAAGTCTCGCAGCCATTGACGTAGTCGTGACGGAGGGCGGCCTCGGCGAGGCCGATGGCTGCGCCTGCATCGTTCCGCGCGATGAACGCGGTATCGCTGGGGCTTTCGAGAATGCCGACAGCCTCATCGCGATGTTCCTGCGCCGTCGAATCCGGCCACAGCGCCAGGCGCAGCCTGACCCAGTCCTCCAGCATCCCGTCCGTGCAGGTTTCGATCAGCATCGGGGCAGCCAAGTCCCCTTAGCTCCCGGACCGGCAACGCCGCGGCTGCGCTCGCCGGTCACGACGCCGGGCGCTCCAGCATGGTGTAAGCACCATCCTTGTAGATGGTGCTTCCGAAGGGCCGGTAGCCGAACTTTTCCGCCAGGCGCAGCGAGGCGGCATTCTCGGGGTTGATGATGCAGACGGTACGGGCAGGGGCGTGCGCGCGGGCAAGCCAGTCATGGCTTGCCGCGACGGCCTCGGCTGCCAGGCCCCGGCGATGCGTCGAGCGCGCCATGATCCAGGAGGCTTCCGGGACGTCGTCGAAACGCTCGCCCAGGCCGCGGTGGAAATCGGCGAGGCCGACATCGCCGATCAGTTTCCCGCTTGCCTTGTCGAAGACGGCGAACATGCCGTAGCCGAGCAGCGACCAGTGGCCGGCATAGCGCAGCAGCCTGTTCCAGCCATCCTCCCGCGACAAGTGCGGCACGGCAATGAACCGGAACAGCTCCCGGTCCGAGAACATCGCGTACCAGGGTTCGAAATCCTCCAGCGCATGAGGGCGCAGGAGCAGGCGTGGCGTCTCGATCATGGGCGGACAGAAAGCAGCAGCGCCACTCCGCGTCAACGCGGGAGCGCTGGAGATTGCCCTACAGCCCCGCGATCGCCTCGCCGGGATCGGCCCTTGGCGCTCTCGCGATCGCGAAGGCGGCGTTCAGCTCCGCGCCATAGAGGAAGATCGCGGCGAGCCAGTACAGGAAGACGAGCGCGATCATCGCCGTCGCAAGGCCGGCATAGGTCGTGACATAGGCGCCTGCAAAACTGTCGAGATACCAGCCGAAGGCGAGGCCGCCGACGAGCCAGAAGGCGAGGGTGACGAGAACGCCGGGCCAGAGCGTCCGGATATGCGGGGCACGGGCCGGCAGCGTGCTGTGCGCGACGATCAGCGCCAGCACGATCAGCATGGTCGCGCCAGTGACGCGCAGGAAGCTGAGCAGGAAGGAGAGCGGCGCCAGCCAGGGCGCAAAGCCGATCAGCCAGCGCAGCACCAGCGGCCCGAGCACCACGAGAAACGCGAAGGAGAGCATGAACACGGCGCCGCCGATCACGTAAAGGATCGATTCCAGCCGCGTATGCCACCAGGCCCGCCATTCATAGGCCTCATAGGCGCGGTTGAGGCCGATGCGCAGCGCCTCGACGCCCGACGACGAGAAATACAGCGCCAGCAGCGCGCCGAAGGTCAGTGCATCGCTGCGGACCGCCGTCAACACCGAGCGCACCTCTAGCGCTATCGGGATGGCGATCTCCTTCGGCCAGGCTTCGAGCAGCAGCGCCGTCGCTTCGTCGGCCGCATTCTGCGTGCCGAAGACGCCGCCGAGCGCGGTCAGCAGGATCAGGAAGGGAAAGAGCGACATCAGCACGGAGAGCGCGATATGGCTGGCGATCGCCCATGAATCATGGGCGACGAAGCGCTCGAAAGCGAGGGCAGGGACGGAGATCAGCGACATATGGAGATCAGCGACATGCGGAGACTCGGACGAGCGGGCGCCGATTGTGACCTCAACATGCTTCGCCGTCATCCAGGGTCCGTGTTCGATCCATTCGGAACCAGCCCTAGCTGGTGCGGCACGACGCATTCGTTCCCTCGCCCGGACATGCCGTCCCGGCGTCGCCGGACGGCGACAAGCGCTTGCGGCGGGCTTATCAGGGCGATCAGCGAAAGCCGGTCCCCATGCTCGAATCGCCCCTGTTCCTGCGCGTCATCCCGCTCGTCTTCACGCTTCTCTGGTCGAGCGGCTGGATCGTTGCCGGCTATTCCGCGCGCTATGCCGATCCGCTGACCTTCCTGGTCGTGCGCTATGCCTGTGCCGGCCTGCTGCTCATCGGCCTGGCGCTCGCCGTCGGTGCGCCCTGGCCGAAGGGAAGGCGCGCGATCATCGACTGCATCGTGACCGGAGTCCTGCTGCACGCCGTCTATCTCGGCGGCGTCTGGTGGGCGGTGCGCCATGGTCTGCCGGCAGGGGTTTCCGGCCTGATTGCCGGCCTTCAACCCGTGCTGACGGCTCTGTTTTCGCCAGTCCTGGTCGGCGAACGCATCTCGCCGGTGCGCTGGGCCGGGATTCTCTGCGGTTTCCTCGGCATCGCACTGGTGCTTGAGCCGAAGCTGGTCGGCGTCGAGCCGCAGGCGCTTGCGGGCATCCTGCTGCCGGTCGCCGTCAATATCGTCGCGATGTTCGCGGTGACCTTCGGCTCCTTCTATCAGAAGAAGCGCATCGTCACCGGCGATCTGCGCACCGTGACCGCCTGGCAGTACACCGCGGCCTTCCTCGTCACGCTGCCCATCGCCTATGCGCTCGAACCGATGCGGATCGAGTGGAACCTGACCATGGTCCTGGTGCTGGCCTGGTCGGTCCTGGCGCTCTCGCTCGGCGGAATCGGGCTCTATCTCTGGCTGATCCGGCGTGGCGAGGTCTCGCGCACCGCGACCTTCCTCTATCTCGTGCCGCCAGCCGTAGCGGTCGAGGCCTGGCTGCTCTTCGGCGAGACGC
The DNA here is from genome assembly GCF_000735605.1 of Allobosea sp. LC85. Classification (GTDB taxonomy): domain Bacteria; phylum Pseudomonadota; class Alphaproteobacteria; order Rhizobiales; family Beijerinckiaceae; genus Allobosea. Next base: position 54,191 of record NZ_JPKG01000032.1, on the reverse strand, counting down.
TGACGCCGCTCCAGCTCGTCGGCATGGCGGTGGCGGTGCTGGGCGTCGTGCTGGCCAGTCGGAAATGATCTGGCCCCCAGCCGAAAGGTGAATTTCGGATTCTCCGAATTCTCTCCTATGCTGCGTCGCAACAAAGGGAGAGAGATCATGAGCGCCAACGTCGCCCGCAACTCCGAAGCCCCTGGCTCCGCCGTCGAATTGATCGGTGCCGCGCTGCCGGGCTTCGAGACGCTGCTGGACCAGGCGATCGCCGCGGTACGCCAGAAGGTGCTGGTCGACGGCAAGATCTCGTCATTGAGGCTCGAGGCCGAGCAGCATGCTGCGCATGGCCTGTCCTGGCTCGCGACCTATGTCATGGCGCTGCGCGAGATGAAGGCCTATGGCGAGCGCCTGCAGGCGCAAGACCGCTACGGCGCCACCGAGGATTATGCGCTGCGCGTCGGCGCCGGCGAATATGCAGCCCAGATCTTTGGCGGCATCCCGATGAGCCAGGGCGAGATCGTCCGGCTCGCGGCGCTCGGCCTTGGCCAGAAGGCGATCGCCGCCGCCCGCGGCGAAGCGGCGGAAACCCTGATCAGCGAGGGCAACACGCCGGAAAACCGCGCGCGCCTCGTCGCCCTGTTCAGCCAGTCGCAGGGGCTTGCCAGCGTCGGCGATCCCGGTCTCGACGAGACCCTGGAAGCGATCCGCTCCGAGATGCGCCGCTTCTGCGAGGCGGAGGTGACGCCGCATGCGCATGAATGGCATCTGGAGAACCAGTACATCCCGATGCCGGTCGTCGAGAAAATGGCCGAGCTCGGCGTCTTCGGCCTGACCATCCCCGAGGAATTCGGCGGCATGGGCCTCAGCAAGGTCTCGATGTGCGTCGTCTCGGAGGAGCTTTCGCGCGGCTATATCGGCGTCGGCTCGCTCGGCACCCGCTCCGAGATCGCGGCCGAGCTCATCCTCTGCGGCGGCACGCCGGAGCAGAAGGCGCATTGGCTGCCTAAGATCGCCGCGGGCGAGACCTTGCCGACAGCCGTCTTCACCGAGCCCAATACCGGCTCCGACCTCGCGTCGTTGCGCACCAGGGCGGTGAGGGACGGCGATGTCTTCAGGGTCCATGGCAACAAGACCTGGATCACCCATCCCGTTCGCGCCGACATCATGACGCTGCTTGTCCGCACCGACCCGGACGCACCGGGCTATCGCGGCCTCTCCATGCTGATTGCCGAAAAGCCGCGCGGCACGGACGAAGAGCCGTTCCCGGTTGCCGGGCTGACCGGCGGCGAGATCGAGGTGCTCGGCTATCGCGGGATGAAGGAATACGAGCTCGCCTTCGACGGTTTCGAGGTCAAGGCCGACAATCTGCTCGGCGGCGTCGAAGGCCAGGGCTTCAAGCAGCTCATGCAGACCTTCGAGGCGGCCCGCATCCAGACCGCGGCGCGCGCCATCGGCGTGGCGCAATCGGCCTTCGATCTGGGTCTGCGCTATGCGCAGGAGCGCATCCAGTTCGGCAAGCCGCTGATCGCCTTCCCGCGCGTCGCCGACAAGCTCGCGATGATGGCGGCCGAAATCCTGATCGCCCGCCAGCTCACCTATTTTGCCGCCCGCGAGAAGGACGCCGAGCGCCGCTGCGATCTGGAAGCCGGCATGGCCAAGCTGCTCGGCGCCCGTGTCGCCTGGGCCGCAGCCGATAATGCGCTGCAGATCCATGGCGGCAACGGCTTTGCGCTGGAATACCCGATCAGCCGTGTCCTCTGCGACGCCCGCATCCTGAACATCTTTGAAGGCGCAGCGGAAATTCAGGCGCAGGTGATCGCGCGACGGCTGATCGAGGGCTGAGACCACTGGGCGGACTTGGCGTCGCCGGCGTCGCGGGCGGAGAAGGGCTCGTCCAGAAGCATCAGCCGCGGCAGCGGGCGAACGCACGGGCCAGCGCGACGCGCTGCTGCTGGCCGCCGGACAACGGGTGAGGGCGCCTGTCGGCCCTGCTGCGCGGCAGTTCGACGGTGTCCATCAGCTCTGTAATGCGCGCGCCCCCGGTCGGCCTGGTTCCGCGTCAGGCCGAGGTTTTATCAAAGCAGGCGATACTTCACGAATCCGTCTCCGCCATCACCCGCGGCTTGCGCCTTCAGATGATCCGGCATTTTTCCTGCTGCCGTGGGTGAGGTCACGAAAGTGACGTTCACGCCGGCCGGAAGTGCGACCAGCGACCAGTTGTCATCGGCCTTGGGTTCGATCGTCTTCCTCTCGATGATGTAGCGTATGATCACGTCGCGGTTGAGATCGGGCGCCTCCAGCACCACGGTCGTCCTGGTGCCGGGAAAGTTGCCGCCGCCCGAGGCGCGATAGTTATTGGTCGCGATGATGAACTCGGCCTGGTCGTCGATCGGCTTGCCGGCATAGGCGAGGTCGACGATGCGGCGTGCGTCGCGCGCGACCAGCGCGCCACTGCCATCATAGCGCGAGGGCTGCATGACATCGATCCGGTAGGTCACGCCGTCGATCACATCGAAATTGAAGGCGGGGAAACCGGGGTCGATCAGCGGCTGCTCCTCGGTCTTGCCCGGGTCGATGCGGTTGAAGATGCCGGCCGAGCGCTCCAGCCACTCGCGGACCTCAGCGCCGGTGACCTTCACCACCTGCACGGAGTTCGGGTACAGGTAGATGTCGGCGACGTTCTTGATCGCGATCGGCCCGGCCGGGATATCCGTGTAGAAACTCGGTCCCGCGCGCCCGCCGGACTTGAAGGGCGCGGCCGCGGAAAGCACGGGCAGCGCCTTCCACTGTGTCTGCGCCATCAGGCCCTTCACATAGGCAGTCTGTGCCTCGGCCACGATCTGGACCGAGGGATCGTCCGCGACCAGCGCGAAATAGCTGTTGATCGGGCTCGCGGTGGAGCCGACCGGCTCGCGCATATAGATCAGCGTCGCCTCGTGATCGGCCTTCACGGTCGCAAGCACGGATTGTTCGGTGGCCGCCTTCGACACGATCTTGCGGTCCGGCATGCGCTCGAAGATCGGGCGCGGCTCGACCTTGAAGGCGGCAACCGTCCAGCGCCCGTCGCGCTTTTCCAGTTCGAGATCGATCAGTCCGAGATGCGAACCCCAGAAGCCGGGCTGGCAGGCCGGCTTGCCATGCAGCGAGCCCGCCTTGTTGTCGACCCCCTCGATGCCGTCAAAGGCCTTGCCGCCGGGGAAGACGAGATGCTGGTGGCCGGTCAGGATCACGTCGATGCCATCGAGCCTGGCGAGATGCAGTGCCGCATTCTCCTCCATGCCCTTGCGAACGCCGCCTGCGATGCCGGAATGACAAAGCGCGACGACGAGATCGGGACCGGCCCTGAGCAGGTCGGGCAGATGCTTGCGGGCGGCATCGACGATGTCGGTTGCCACCAGCTTGCCGTCCAGATTGCCCTTGTCCCATTGCATGATCTGCGGTGGCACGAAGCCGATCACGCCGATCTTGAGGAGCTGCTTCTGGCCGGCCTCGTCCTCGAAGCTCTGGTCGAGCATGATCCAGGGGTCGAGCAGCGGTGTGCCTTCGGGGCGCGTGACATTGGCGCAGACCAGCGGGAATTCCGCCTTGGCGAGGCCGTTCTCGAGGAATGGGAGACCGTAATTGAACTCGTGATTGCCGAGCGTGCCGCAGGCATAGGGCAGGGCGTTCATGGCGGCGAGCATCGGGTGCGTCTCGCCGGGTTTCAGCCCCTTCTTGTAGGCGATGAAGTCGCCGAGCGAGGAACCCTGCAGGAAGTCGCCATTGTCGAACAGGATGCTGTTCCTGGCCTCCGCCTGCGCCAGCTTGATCAGGCTCGCCGTCTTGGCGAGGCCGACCGTGTCGTCGGCCGCATCGCGAAAATAGTCGTAGGGTACGACGTTGACGTGGAGATCGGTTGTCTCCAGCACGCGCAGCCTGAGCTTCGCAGGGCTCTGCGCGGCGAGGCTGGTAGGCAGCGTCGCTGCGGCGGCCATGGTCGCTCCGGCCTTCAGGGTTTCACGGCGGCTGAATTCGGTTGCGCGTAACATCGGACCCAGCCCCTGGATATCTGTTCTGAACAGCGTGGAGGCTAGAGCATGCTGCGAAAAAGTGGCAACGGTTTTTCGCATAAAGCATGCTCTAAACTATTAGAGTCGATCACGTTTTCTGCTTTTGGACGATTTCGTCCAAAAGCAGCGTGATCTTGAGCATCGGCCCGAAAAGTGGATTGCGGTTTTCGGGGGCAAAGCCGATGCAATCACAAAAGGCTGGATCATCGGACCGGATACGATATCCGGTCCGATGATCCAGCATTGTGCCGGGCGCATGGCACGCCCAGGATGCGGGCTGCTTGCAGCTCTCCCGCCTCGCTTGCCTGCAAGCGCAGGCAGATGGCAGGCTTCGCCAGGAGGTGCCCGCATGATCCTGATCGGCCAGTATGATTCCCCCTTCGTTCGGCGCGTCGGCATCGCATTGACGCTGTACGAACTGCCCTTCGAGCATCGGCCATGGTCGGTCTTCGGCGATGCCGACAAGATCCGGCCCTACAACCCGCTGACGCGCGTACCGACGCTCGTGCTGGATGACGGCCTCGTGCTGGTCGAAAGCCACGGTATTCTCGACTATCTCGATGGTCTTGTCGCAGCCGAACGCCGGCTCTTTCCGGTCACGGAGCCTGCCCGGCATCGGGCGCTCAGAGTCGCCGGGCTGGCGATGGGCTTCGCCGAGAAGGCCGTCAGCCTGTTCTACGAGTTGAAGCTGCATCAGGAAGTCTCGCAGGTCTGGGCCGAGCGCTGCCGCGCCCAGATCATCGCGACGCTGTCCGTCCTGGAAGCGGAGCGCAGCCGGCCGAGTGGAGATGACGGGTTCGCCGGGCGCATCGGCCACGCCGATATCGCCATCGCGGTGGCCTGGCGCTTCCTGATCGAGGCCCATCCCGGGATCGCCTCGGCCAACGATTACCCGACGCTTGCGGGTGAGGCCGCGCGGCTGGAAGCGCTGCCGGTCTTTCAGGCTATCGCGCAGCCCTTCATTCCCCCGGCCTGATCGCTACACAGCGCGGCTGACGCCTTCCATGCGCACCCGGCCATCGGACCCTTCGGTCCAGGCCGCGATGCCGCCATCAGGCAGGCGCTTAGCCTTCACCAGGAAGTCATCGCCTGCGATCAGGGGCGCGACGCCACGGTAATCCAGCCTGATCGGCTCGCCGCCCGACAGCGTCGCGATGATGTTGAGCAGCAGCGTCGCCTGGATCGGCCCGTGCACGACGAGGCCGTCATAGCCCTCCTCGCTCGTCACATAGGGATGGTCGTAGTGGATGCGATGGCTGTTGAAGGTGATGGCGGAATAGCGGAACAGGAAGACCGGCGAACTCGCGACCTGCCAGACCAGATCGGCGGCCCGCGGTTCTTCCGGCGCCGGTGCAGGTGAGGCGGCTGCATCCGGTTTCGCGGCCTCGCGGTAGACGATGTTGTGGCGCTCGCGGAGCGCGACGCCGCGCGGCGTGACAAGCTCGTGGTCGACGGCGACGAAGCAGAGCGGCCCCGTGCGGCCCTGCTTGTACGAGATGTCGCCGATCACCGAGCGGCGCGTGACCTCGTCGCCCGTGCGCAGCGGCGCAACGGTCTCGATCGTTCCACCTGCCCACATCCGGCGCGGCAGCGGCACGGGTGGCAGGAACTCGCCCTTTGCGGCATGGCCATCGACGCCGATCGCGCCCATCGGTGCGATCGGTGGGGCCAGGCACCAGTGCAGGGCAAGCGGTGCCTCGCCCTCGGCATAAGGCGCCAGATGCGGCGCGAAGGTCGCCTCGAAGCTCCGCACCAGACGCGGTGTGACGAGGTCGGCGGCCTCCTCGGTCCTGCCGGTCCAGCGCTTCAGGGCGTCAAGATCGATGCTCATCTCAGTAGGACCTCGGCATGCCCAACACATGTTCGGCGAGATAGGACAGGATCAGGTTCGTCGAGATCGGCGCGACCTGGTAGAGCCGTGTCTCCCGGAACTTGCGCTCGATGTCGTACTCCTCGGCGAAGCCGAAGCCGCCATGGGTCTGCACGCAGGCATTGGCCGCTTCGAACGAGGCATCGGCCGCCAGCATCTTCGCCATGTTGGCTTCCGCCCCGCAATCCTGGCCCTGCTCGTAGAGCCGCACCGCCTCGCGCACCATCAGCTCGGCGGCGCGCATATTCGCGTAGGCTTTCGCGATCGGGAACTGGACACCCTGGTTCTGGCCGATCGGCCGGCCGAAGACCTGCCTCTCCCTGGCATAGCCCGATGCTTTCTCGATGAACCATTTCGCGTCGCCGACGCATTCGGCGGCAATCAGGATGCGCTCGGCATTCATGCCCGACAGGATGTAGCGAAAGCCCTTGCCCTCCTCGCCGATCAGGTTTTCGGCGGGCACGCGGACATTGTCGAAGAACACCTCGGTCGTGGCATGGTTCATCATCGTGCGGATCGGCCGGATGGTGAGCCCGGCCTTCAGCGCCTCCTGCATGTCGAGGATGAAGACCGAGAGCCCGTCCGTGCGCTTGGCGACCTGGTCGCGTGGCGTCGTGCGCGCCAGGAGCAGCATCAGGTCGGACTGCGCGGCGCGGCTCGTCCAGATCTTCTGCCCGTTGACGACGTAGTGGTCGCCATCGCGCCGGGCGAAGGTGCGCAGCGACGTGGTGTCGGTGCCGCTCGTCGGCTCGGTGACGCCAAAGGCCTGCAGCCGCAAGGCGCCGGACGCGATCCTGGGGAGGTAGCTTTGCTTCTGCTCGGCCGAACCGTGGCGGAGCAGCGTGCCCATGATGTACATCTGGGCGTGGCAGGCGCCGCCATTGCAGCCCTGCCGCTGGATCTCCTCCATGATCACGGTCGCGGCCGAAAGCGGCAGGCCGGCCCCGCCATACTCCTCCGGGATCAGCGCCGAGAGGAAGCCGCTTTCGGTCAGCGCGCTGACGAAGGCGGTGGGATAGGCCATCTCGCGGTCGAGCTTGCGCCAGTACTCGCCGGGGAAGCCGGCACAGAGCTTTGCGACGGCGTCGCGGATCTCGGCGTGATCGGGATCTTGCATGGCGTGCTGCTTGTCTCAGGCGGAAGGGGCGGCGGCTGCCACGGCGAATTCGGCCCGCAGCGCGGCTTCATGCTCGCCGAGTTCCGGCACGCGCCGCATCGCCGCCCGCCTGCCGTCGACGATGGCCGGAGGGGCCAGAACCTCGATCGGACCCGCCGGCGTCTCGACGGTAAGCGTCGTTGCAGCCGGGTGGGTGATCAGGTCGCCGACGCTCGACACCGTGCCATAGGCGATTGCGGCCCGGTCGAGTGCGGCGGTGACGGCGGCAAAGGGCCTCGCGATCAGGATCGCCTGGATCGCGGCGTCGAGGGCTGCCCGTTCACGGACACGCAGCACATTGCTGGCGAAGCGCGGGTCGTTGGCCAGGGCCTCGTCCTGAAGCACCTCGCGCGCCAGGACCTGCCATTCGCGCTCGCTCTGCACCGCGAGAAGCACGTTGCCGTCGGCGAGCTCGAAGACGCCATAGGGCGCGATCGAGGGATGGGCGAGGCCAAGGCGTGGCGGCTCGATCCCGCCATAGCGCCGGGTCAGATAGGGCACGTTCATCAGGTCGGCGATGGTGTCGAACAGCGAGAGCGCGATCTGCGAGCCTTCGCCGGTGCGGGCGCGCCGAAGCAGCGCCTCGAGAATCGCGGCATAGGCGGCGTTCCCGGTGGCGATATCGGCGATGGAGACACCGATCCGCGTCGGCCCGGAGCTTTCGTTGCCGGTGATCGAGGACAAGCCGGCTTCGGCCTGGATCAGCAGGTCATAGGCCTTGCGCGTGTAATGCGGCGTGCCGGGCGCATAGCCCGAGACATCGCAGGTGATCAGGCGCGGGTGGCGCTTGCGCAGCTCGGCACTGCCGATACCGAGGCGGCCGGTCGCGCCGGGGGCGAGGTTCTGGATGAAGACATCGGCCCTGGCCAGCATCGCCTCGACCATGGCGAGGTCGTCGGGCTGCTTCAGGTCGACGCGGCAGGACTCCTTGCCGCGATTGATCCAGACGAAATAGGAGGACAGGCCATTGGCGTAGTCGTCATAGCCGCGCGAGAAGTCGCCCTCCGCCCGTTCGAGCTTGATGACACGCGCGCCCGCATCGGCCAGCCGGCAGGTCGCCACCGGCACGGCGACGGCCTGCTCCAGCGCCACGACCAGGATTCCTTCGAGAGCATTCGTCATCACGTCTAGCCGTTTGGTCTTGTCCTGCGGGCGAAACGGGCCTTTCGAGCCGCGCAAGTCAAATAGAGTTTTGCGATGGCATCCATAGCGCGGTGATCCGAACGCGTCGGGCGGGCGGACTATAGAAAATCGCTATGGCCTTCATCGCTTTATTCTTCTTGTCGGCCTCTTTCGCCTATGCGCCCCTTTCGGCCCCGGGAGACGCGCCGCCGCAAGAGCGCGCCCCAGCGCAATGAGGGAGACGCATCATGGTGAGGATGAAATGGGCGGCGGCGCTCGCCGCTGCTGCGATGCTCGGCGCGCCGGCGCTGGCGCAGGACAAGCCGAAGGAGCTCGTGGTCGGCATCGCGACCTTCCTCTCCGGCCCGGCCTCGGTCTTCGGCGTGCCTGGCAAGAACGCGGCCGATCTGCTGATCGAGGAGCTGAACGCCAAGGGCGGCGTCCTCGGCGTGCCGGTGAAGCCGGTCTATGTCGACGAGGGCGCTGGCACGAACCAGCTCCTCTCGGAATACCGCCGTGTCGTGCAGGAACAGGGCGCGCAGGTGATGTTCGGCGCGATTTCGAGCGGCAGCTGCAATGCGCTCGCCCCCGTCGCGGAGGATCTCAAGGTCGTCAACGTGATGTGGGATTGCGGCACGCAGACCATCTTCGAGGACGGCAAGTGGAAATACTCGGTGCGCACCCAGGCTCATGCCGGCGCCGAGATGATGTCGACCCTGCTCTACCTGATGAAGTCCAAGCCGGACTTCAAGACGATCGCGGTGGTCAACCAGGACTATGCCTGGGGGCGCGAATCCTGGGCCCTGTTCCAGGCCGGCCTGAAGGCGCTGAAGCCCGACGTGAAGGTCGTCGCCGAGCTCTTCCCGAAATTCGGCGCTCCCGACTTCTCGACCGAGATCACGCGCCTCTCGGCCCTGCGGCCGGATGTCGTGCTCTCGACCTCCTGGGGCGGCGATCTCGACACCTTCGTCCAGCAGGCGGCGGCGCGCGGCCTGCTCAAGCAGTCGACCTTCGTGCTGCCGCTCGCGGAGAGCTCGCTGGAGCGCCTCGGCAACGTCCTGCCCGAGGGCGTGATCATCGGCGGGCGCGGCGACCATTACTGGCTGCACCCCAAGCACAAGAACTCGCCCGAGATGCTGTCCTTCGTGAAGAAGTACAAGGACAAGACCGGCGTCTACCCGATCTATCCGACCTTCCACATGGCGCAGGCCGTGATCGGGCTCGCCAAGGCCTATGAGAAGGCCGGGCAGGCCGCGGGCGAGAAATGGCCGAGCAAGGAGCAGGTGATCGCGGCCTTCGAAGGGCTCGAGTTCAAGAGCCTGACCGGGACGGTCTCGATCCGTTCGGACCACCAGGGCCTCGAGGACCAGCTGCTCGGCACCACCAAGCGCGTGCCGGACTATCCCTTCGCCGTCTACGACAAGATGGCGCTCTATCCCGGCAAGCTGGTGACGACGCCGCTCGGCGAGAAGTCGCTGGAATGGTTCGCCAAGGTCAAGCCGGACCTGGTGACGGACAAGTCGATCGAGACCTTCGATTATTCGAAGTGACCGCCTCGCACTGGCCTTTGTCGTCATTGCGAGCGCAGCGAAGCAATCCAGAGCCTCGCGCCACGTCTCCTGGATTGCTTCGTCGGCTGCGCCTCCTCGCAATGACGGCTGCGCGTTGAAACAAAATCTGAAGAACGGACGGCATGCCTCCTGAAATGCTCCTTCTCGCGGCGCTCGACGGCCTCGCCTACGGCTCGCTGATCTTCCTGGTCGCGGTCGGGCTGTCGCTGATCTTCGGCGTGCTCGGCGTCCTCAACGTCGCCCATGGCAGCTTCTATGCGATCGGCGCCTATGTCGCGGCCGCCGGCGTGCTGGCCATGACCGGGATGGGGTTGCCGGCCTGGCTGGCCTTTCCCTTCTTCATCGTCGCGGCAGTGCTCGTCGGCGTCGTCGCCGGCGGGCTGGTCGAGTCCCTGCTGCTTCGGCGGATCTACGGCAAGGAGGAGGTGCTGCAGCTCCTCGTCACCTTCGCCGTCTTCATGATCCTCGAGGACGCGCAGAAGGTCGTCTTCGGCGTGCAGCCCTATTTCGCCAATGCGCCGATGAACTGGCTCGGCACCGTCGAGGTCTTCGGCATCTTCTATACCCAGTACCAGCTCATCCTGATCCCGGCCGTGGCGCTTCTCGTGCTGGTGGGCTTGCGCCTCTTCCTGCGCCGCACCGCCTTCGGCCGTGCCATCGTGGCGGTGACCCAGGATCGCGAGGCAGCGACCGCGATGGGGATCGACGCGACGCGGGTCTACCTGATCACCTTCATCATCGGGGCTTCGCTCGCCGCCCTTGGCGGCGCACTCTCCTCGGCCACGACCTCGCTGACCCCGGGCATCGGCTCGGGCATGATCGTGCTCTCCTTCGCGGTCGCGGCCACCGCCGGGCTCGGCCGCATCGAGGGCGCGGCGGTCGCCGCCTTGCTGATCGGGCTCGGCCGCTCGGTCGCCGTCTATTTCGCGCCCGAATTCGATGTGCTGATCCCCTATCTGATCATGGTCGCCGTGCTGCTGATCAAGCCCGAGGGCCTGTTCACCACCGTACAGACGAGGAAGGTGTGATGGCCCGCCAGCTCATCATCGGCGCGGGCCTGCTCGCTGCGCTCATCATCTTCCCGCTGCTCTCGCCCTGGTCGACGGTCATCCTCACCGTCGCGCTCTGCGAGGGGCTGGCGGCGCTCGGCATCCTCGTGCTGCTGCGGGCCGGGCAGGTCTCCTTCGGCCATGGGCTCTATTTCGCCTTCAGCGCCTATGTCGTCGCCTTCATGGCGGCGGCCCGCTTCGGCCATGAGGTGTTGATCCTCGTGCCGGTCGCAACCGCGGCCTCGGGGCTGCTCGCGGCCCTGGTCGGGCTCTTCGTCGTGCGTTACCGGGCGATCTTCTTCGGCATGCTGAACCTCGCCATCTCGATGGTGTTCTTCTCGCTGCTGGAGAAGCTGTTCTCGATCACGGGCGGCGCCGACGGCAAGCGCGTGCCGCGCCCGACGCTCGCCGGCATCAGCCTCGAGCGCGCCGAATTCGAGCTCTGGATCTTCTACATCACGCTGGGCCTGGCCGTTCTCGCGGCGCTCAGTGTCGCGCGCTATCTCGTCTCGCCCGGCGGCAAGGCGCTGGAGGCGATCAAGTCGAACGAGACACGGCTCGAATATCTCGGCGTCTCCAGCCGCAAGGTGCTCTTCGGCGCCTATGTGCTGTCGGGCCTGCTGGCCGGGCTCGGCGGGGCGGTCATTGCGCTGGTCTCCGGCCATGTCACGCCGGAGCTGGCCTATTGGGTCCGCTCGGGCGAGTTCGTCTTCATCGCCATCCTGGGCGGGGTGGGCGGCGTCGTCGGCCCCTTCCTCGGGGCGTTGATGTTCCAGATCATCCGGGGCTATGCGGCGGTCTATGCGCCCGAGACCTGGCATGCGGTGCTCGGCGTGATGCTCCTCGTCATCATCTTCTTCGCGCCGAACGGGCTCTATGGCCTGATGACGGGCCGCAAGCCGGCGGGGACGGGCCAATGAACGCACTCATCCTCGAAGCCCGGGACCTCGAGCTGCGCTTCGGCGGCGTGCAGGCCGCGAATGGCGCGAGCCTCAAGGTCCACGCCAATGAGCGCATCGCGATCATCGGCCCCAACGGCGCCGGCAAGACCACCTTCATCAATCTCTGCACCGGCTATCTCAAGCCGCAGTCAGGCCGTGTGCTCTTCGCGGGCCGAGACATCACGGCGCTCTCGCCGCGCGCCATCACCCGGCTTGGCGTCGGTCGCTCCTTCCAGATCCCGCAGCTCTTCCTCGAGAACACGGTGATCGAGAACCTGTTGCTGGCGCTCAGCGCCCGGGAGGGAACGTGGTCGCCCTTCCTCAGGCTCGACCGCCATCCGAAGACCGAGGAGATGTGGGCGCTGCTCGACATCGTCGGATTGAAGGATACCGGCCGCCGCATCGTACGCGAGCTGCCCGAGGGCATGCGCAAGCTCATCGACATCGCGGTCGCGCTCGCGCTCGAGCCAAGGCTGATCTTCATGGACGAGCCGACCAGCGGCGTCTCCAGCCACGAGAAATTCCAGGTGATGGATACGCTCACCCGCGCGCTCGATGCGCGTGCCACCACCGCCATCTTCGTCGAGCACGACATGGATGTGGTCGCGCGCTACGCCAGCCGCGTCGCCGTCTGGGCCGGCGGGCGCATTGCCCATGAGGGCACGCCCGACGACATCCTGAACCATCCCGAGGTCCGCGAGACCGTCATCGGCGTGGGAGTCTGATCATGCTGGAGATCAAGGGCCTCACTGCCGAGATCGAGGGCGTGCAGGTGCTGCGCAAGGTCGATCTGTCCCTGGCCGAGGGCGCGACGGTCGCGCTGATCGGCCGCAATGGCGCGGGCAAGACCAGCCTGCTGCGCGCCATCATGGGTTTCATGAAGGTGACGGGAGGCGAGATCACCTTCGACGGCAGGCCGCTGCTTCAGGTCAGGCCGCATGAGCGCCCGCGCCTCGGCATCGGCTACGCCCCGGAGGACCGCCGCCTGTTCTCGACCTTCACCATCGAGGAGAATATCCGCCTGCCGGCCGAGGTGATGAAGGTGCGCGAGGCCGAGATCGCCAGGCGACTGGAGGCCGTCTACCAGGTGCTGCCGGAACTCGCCGATCTGCGCCACCGGCCGGCCGCCGGCCTTTCCGGCGGGCAGGGCAAGATGGCAGCGCTGGCGCGTGCGCTGATGGTCGGCACGCGCATCATTCTGCTGGATGAGCCGTTCCAGGGGCTCGCCCCCGTGCTCGCCAATCGCTATGCCGCTGCCTTGCGCGCCCTGCGCGACAGCCATCCCGACATCGCCTTGCTCATCACCGAATCCAATCCCAGCCTGCTCCGGACCTTCGCCGAGCGCAGCTATGCGATCGAGCGCGGCGAGGTGACCGGGATTGCCGGCGGCCTGGCGGCGAGTTCGCTGGAAGCCGCAGGCCTGCACTGACTTCGGAAGGAAGCCCTATGACTCAGCATTTCATCAATGGCCGCCATGTCGCCGGCCGGACAGGCGAAACCATGGCGGTGCTTGCGCCAGCGACCGGCGAGGAGTTCACCCGCATCGCCTGCGGCACCGCGGACGATATCGACGATGCGGTGAAGGCGGCGCAAGCCGCCTATGAGGGCGCCTGGGGCAAGTTGACGGCGGCCGAACGGGGCCGGCTGATCGCGAAGCTCGCGCTCAAGGTGCAGGACCATTTCGACGAGCTGGCCCGAATCGAGGCGCAGGACACCGGCAAGCCGATGGCGCAGGCCAGGGCCGATATCGAGGCGACGGCCCGCTATTTCGAGTTCTATGGCGGCGCGGCGGACAAGGTGCATGGCCATGTCATCCCCTTCATGAACGGCTACAGCGTCAGCGTCGTGCACGAGCCGCATGGCGTCACCGGCCATATCCTGCCCTGGAACTACCCGGCGCAGATGTTCGGCCGCTCGCTGACGGCGTCGCTCGCCATGGGCAATGCGGTGGTGCTCAAGCCCGCGGAGGAGGCCTGCCAGACGGCGCTCAGGCTGGCCGTGCTGGCCTCCGAGGTCGGCTTCCCCGATGGCGCGATCAACATCGTCACCGGGCGCGGCCATGAGGCGGGCGCGGCGCTCTCGGCCCATCCCGGCATCGGCTTCATGTCCTTCACCGGCTCGCCCGAGGTCGGCAAGATGGTGCAGAAGGCCTGCGCCGAGAACCTGATCGGCTGCACGCTGGAGCTCGGCGGCAAATCCCCGCAGATCGTCTTCGACGATGCCGATTTCGACGCCGCGGTCCCGATCGTCTGCAAGGCCATCGTGCAGAACACCGGGCAGACCTGCTCGGCCGGCAGCCGCGTGCTGGTCCAGAAGAACATCTACGACGCATTCGTCGGTGCCGTCGCCAGGCAGTTCTCCAAGCTGCGTGCCGGCACGCCGGAGATGGATCTCGATTGCGGGCCGGTGATCAACGCCAGGCAGCAGGGCCGGGTACAGAGCTTCATTGACCAGGCCCGCGAGCAGGGCATCCCGGTCCTCGCCGAGGGGCAGATCGCGCAGGGCGTGCCGAATGGCGGTTTCTACGTCACGCCGACACTGTTCGGCCCGGTGCCGCGGGGCAACCGCCTGGAGCAGGAGGAGGTCTTTGGGCCCGTGCTCTCGGCGTTCCCCTTCGAGGACGAGAGCGACGCCATCCGGCTTGCCAATGCCACGGCCTATGGTCTCGTCGCGGGCATCTGGACCGGCAATGGTGGGCGCCAGCAGCGCGTCGCCAAAAGCGTCCGGGCCGGACAGGTCTTCATTAACGGCTATGGCGCCGGCGGCGGCATCGAACTGCCCTTTGGCGGCACCGGCAAGAGCGGCCATGGCCGCGAGAAGGGCTTCATGGCGCTGGAAGAGTTCGCGGTGACCAAGACCATCGTCCACAAGCACGGCTGACTCTTTCACGGGGGGGAATCGCGCCCCTCCTTCTCCCCTTGCGGGAGAAGGTGGCCCGAAGGGCCGGATGAGGGGTCGCGCCGCCCTTGCCGGTTATCGCCCCCGCAAGCCTGAAACTTTCAACGTCGCGCGACCCCTCACCCCAACCCTCTCCCGCAAGGGGAGAGGGGGCAGGTCGCGCCGAATCCCGCCGAAAACCCTCTCCGATAGTTATAGGGAGGGGAATCGCGCCCCTCCTTCTCCCCTTGCGGGAGAAGGTGGCCCGAAGGGCCGGATGAGGGCGCGCGCCGCCCTTGCCGGTTATCGCCCCGCAAGCCTGAAACTTTCCAACGTCGCGCGACCCCTCACCCCAACCCTCTCCCGCAAGGGGAGAGGGGGCAGGTCGCGCCGAATCCCGCCTCGCGCTACTACGCAGGCGTTTCAACACCGCGGCCCGGTCAGTGCCGGCTCCGCCTCAAAGCGGCCGACACCTCGTCCCGCCCCCCCTCTCCTTACAGGAGAGGGTTTTTTTGCGCCTTTCCGCCACGCCGTCAGCCTCCGGTCAGGCGTGCTTGACGCGGGCCGGCCACTCCCGGGTGACGCCCGGCTGGACCGGGCGTTCCAGATAGGTCGACAGCACGACATAGCTGCGCGTCGCCTTCACGCCTGGCGTGTCGTAGAGTCGGGCGAGCAGGCCTTCCAGCGCATGCGTGCTCTCGGTTCGGACCTTCAACAGCATGCAGGTATCGCCCGCGACAGAGTGGATCTCCTCCACTTCCGGATGGGACTCGATCGCCATGAGCGCTGTGGTCTTGCCCCAGCCGGTGGTGTCGACATGGACGAAGGCGAGAAGCGTCTTGCCCGTGGCTTCCGGATCGATCAGCGCCGCGACCCGCCGGATCGCGCCGGAGCGGCGCAACCGCTTCACCCGCTCATGCGCCGCAGGCGGAGAGAGGCCGACGCGCTCGCCCAACTCCGCGTAGCTCGTGGTCGCGTCCTCGACGAGAACGCCTAACAGCTTTCGGTCCATGGCATCGAGATCGCGTTCGGAACCGCGCCCGCGCCGAACCCCATCTGTTTTTTCGTTCATTCGACGATCCTCAATTGAACCGGAATTTCATTCGGCCATTCTGTGGGAATGGCGAATGCAGATCAAATCACTTCCGCATCGAGCCGGATCCCGGCGGCAGCCTATGCGCTGTGCCTCTGTGTCGGTCTCATCGGCGCGAATTCGCTTGCGCTGGGGCCGATCGCGCCGCGCGTGGCGGCGAGCTTCGGCTGCGACGTGCCGGCGGTGATGTCGGCCTCGGCCGCCTTCGGCATCGGGACGGCGGCGAGCGCCTTGCTGCTCGCCGGGCTGATCGACCGGTTCGGGCCCGGCCGGGTGCTGCGTGCGGCCCTGTTGCTCCTCATTGCCGCGCTCGCGGCGAGCGCGGCGGCGCCGGCCCTGCCGGCCTTCATTGCCGCGCAGCTCCTGGCGGGCCTCGCCGCCGGCCTTGCGCTGCCCTCGATCTACACGCTGGCCGCTCTCGCTGCGCCTGCGGGCCGCGAGAGCGATACGCTGGGCGTCGTGCTCTTCGGCTGGACGCTCAGCATGGTCGCGGGCGTCTCCCTCTCGGCCGTGATCGCCGACATGTTCGGCTGGCGCATGGTCTATGGCGTCGTCGTCGTTGCCGGCCTCGCTGCGGCCGCCGGCAGCACGACGCTGACGGCGAGCGGCGCAACGCCGACGGGGAGGGCGCAATCGCCCCTGTCTGCGCTGCGCGTTCCGGGCATCGCGCTGCTGCTTTGCGCCTGCGCCGCCTTCATGGCCGCGTTCTACGGCGTCTATGCCTATGTCGGCGACCACCTGCACCGTGCGCTCGGCCTGCCGGTGAGCGCCGGCGGCCTGCTGGCGCTGTGCTACGGCCTCGGCTTCGGCGCGACGGCCTTCCTCGATCGCTGGATCGACCGCTTCGGTCCGGCCCGGCTGCTGCCGGCGTTCTTCATGGCGGTCTGCGGCATCTATCTGCTGATGGCCGCGGCTGCGGGCTCCTATGTCGCGCTGCTCGCCGTCGCCTTCGGCTGGGGGATGGCCAATCATGCGGCGCTGAACGTACTGATCGTCCGGCTGGCGGCACTCGATCCGGGTCGCCGCGGCGCGATCATGGGCCTCAATAGCGGCGTGACCTATCTGGCGCTCTTCGCCGGGACGACCGGCTTCGGACCGGTTTATGCCCGCTCGGGCTTCGCGGCGCTGGCCATTCTGGCGGCCGCCCTGACGCTGGCAGCGATCCTGGCCGCCGCGCTCGCGCCACGGGGGCGGGTGACGAGCTAACCTTCTGTATTTGCATCGCCCCGAAAACCGCAATCCACTTTTCGGGCCGATGCTTGAGCTCACGGTTTCGCCGGATCCACGCCGTCATTCCGGGGCAGGCCGCTGGCCTGAGCCCGGAACCCAGAAACGCAGGTCCGTGCGAAGAAACGCGCCGATCGCTCCGTACGGGCAACGCCGGTGCTTCTGGGTTCCGGGCTCTTCGCTGCGCGAAGCCCCGGAATGACGGTCGTGCCGTCTCGAGCCAGCATGCTCTGGCCGCCTATGGCTCACATCAGGATGACATGCCGGATCGTGCGCCCCTCGGCGAGCGCGTCAAAACCCTCGTTGATCTCGTCGAGCCCGCTCGTGCTGGTGAGCAGCTTGTCGACCGGCAGCTTGCCGCGCTGGTAGAGGTCGATGAAGCGCGGGATGTCGCGGCCGGGAATGCAGCTCCCGACATAGGACCCCTTCAAGGTCCGCTCCTCGCCGACGAGCTTGACCGGGGCGAGCGCAAGCGTGTGGGCCGGGTTGGCGAGGCCGGCCGTGGTCGTCGTGCCGCCGCGCTTTGTGATCTGGTAGGCGAGCTCGAGCGCCTTGACCGAACCGGCCATCTCCAGCCCATGGTCGACGCCGCCCCGGGTGGCTGCGCGGATCGCCTCGACGACGCCGGGATCGCCGGCATTGAAGGTGTCGGTCGCGCCAAGCTCGCGGGCGATCCTGAGCTTGTCCTCGGAGAGATCGACCGCGATCACCCGCGCGGCGCCGCAGGCGGCTGCGCCCAGCAGCGCACTCAGGCCGACGCCGCCAAGACCTACGACGGCAACGGTTTCGCCGGCGCGGACTTTTGCCGTGTTCACGGCGGCGCCGACCCCGGTCAGCACCGCGCAGCCGAACAGCGCCGCGATCTCGTGCGGGATATCGGCCTCGATCTTCACCAGCGAATAGCGCGAGATCACCGCATGCTCGGCAAAGGCCGAGACACCGACATGATGGTTCACGGCCTTGCCATGGGCCGAGAGCCTGCGCCCGCCGCCGAGCAGCTCTCCGGCGCCATTGGCCGCGTTGCCGGGTTCGCAGAGCGCTGGGCGGCCCTCGCTGCAGGGCGCGCAGTGGCCGCAGGAGGGCACGAAGACCATGATGACGCGGTCGCCCGCCTTCAGGTCCTGCACGCCGGGGCCGGGCTCGACGACCTCGCCGGCCGCCTCGTGGCCGAGTACCATCGGTACCGGGCGGGGTCGGTTGCCGTCGATCACCGAGAGGTCGGAATGGCAGAGCCCGGCGGCCCGCACGCGGACCAGGACCTCGCCCGGACCGGGCGGAGCGAGCTCGACCTCCTCGATCGCAAGCGGCCTGGATTGCGCATAGGGCGCAGCGACGGGGCTGGCATTCAGGACAGCGGCGCGGATCTTCACGGGCGTTTCCTCGGGTGGGCTGAGTTCTATGACCGGTGTGAAGGTCGGGCCCCGTTCCACTCCTGTCAAAGAGGAAATCGCGATCAGCCGTATAAGTCCGGACGATCACTGTCCTCGCCCAGCGTCGCCGTCCAGGTCTCGTCGGCCACCAGCCCGCGCAGGATCTCCCAGGAGAGCTGGCCGATGGCGCGCGCCGCAGCCGGCATCGGGCGCTCCGTCGAGTAGGCGAGATAGACCTTGCGGTGGAGCGCCGGCCTGTCGATCCGCCAGGTCTGGAAGATGCCGGCCCTGGCCTGCGCGCTGACGGCCATGCGGGGCAGGATGCCGTAGCCCAGCCCGCGCTCCGCCAGCCGCTTGATCTGGGAGTAGGATTCGATCTCGATCGCCGGGGTGATCGCGGCGTGGACACCAAGGGCGGCCTCGTCGATCTGGTCGCGCAAGCCGTGCCCCTGGCCGGGCAGAATGAGATCGAGCCCGGCCGCCTCGGTCAGGCTGACGGTGCCGCCGGCCGGTGCCGTGACAGCCTTCAGTGACGGCGCTCCGAACAGGCAGAGCTCCTCGGTCAGGACATGGTGGATGCCGAGGCCCTTGGGATCGGAGGTCGAGTAGATCACCGCGAGGTCGACCTCGCCACGGCGCAGCCAGTCGAGCACGAAGCCGCTCATCGCCTCGGCGATACGGATGCGCACGGCCGGGTAGCGCTCCCGCGCCGCCTCGATGAGCGGCACGCTGAACTGTTCGCTGACGGTGCCTGGCAGGCCGATGCGGACCTCGCCGCCCGGCGCGGCGGAGGCGCCGCGCACGCTGTCGCGCAGCTCCGCGAACTCGGCGAGGATGGAGCGGGCCCGCGCGAGCAGGCGCTCGCCGGCTTCGGTCGGAATGACGCCGCGCGTGCCGCGATGCAGGAGCGGTACGCCGAGCTCGTCCTCCATATGGCGCAGATGCTGGCTGAGCGCCGGCTGGGCGACGCGCAGCTTGGTCGCAGCCTTCGAGAACGAGCCCTGTTCGACGATCGCGGTGAAATAGCGGAGTTGGCGCAGATCCATCGCGGCTTCATCTCTCCCGGTGGCCCATGAATAATCGTCGTATGCATGAATAATCGCCGCATGGTGGTAGCGTCCGCGGCGCGCGAAGGCCAGAGACCGTCGGCGGAGCGATGCAACGACCGAGCGGCACCGCACCGCGGGACACGGGCGAAACGCCATGAAATCAGCGCCTTGTCGCACACTCCTGAATCACTCTCGCCTGAGGCCGCCCAAGCTTTCGGTTATGCGCGCCAGAGCGAAGCCTTATTGGCCGTCACGCAGCGGCACGTGCATCCTCGAGACGTGGCGTGGGACAGGAGGCCTTCTTCAGAAAGCGCCTCATCGGGAACGCCCAGCAGCAACCGGCGCCAGACGCCGGATGGTCACGTTCAGGAGGAATGCCATGTCCAGGGATCTGATCTTGCCGAACCTTGCCAGCCGCCGCGGTTTCCTCGGTGGCGCTGCTGCGCTCGCCGCGGGGGCGACACTGCCGATCGGCGCAACGTCCTTCGCCAAGGCGCCGCTGTCCAACAATCAGGCGCCCTATTTCTACCGCTTCATGCTTGGCCCGTCCGAGGTGACGGTCATCTCCGACGGGCCGCTGCCGCTCGGGGACCCCGGCACCAACTTCGTCGGCGTGGCCAAGGACGAAGTCTACAGGATGCTGGAGACGAACTTCCTGCCGAAGGACAATGTCGTCCTCGAGCAGAACGTCCCCGTGGTGAATTTCGGTGACCGGCTGGTGATGTTCGACACCGGAATGGGCTTCTCGAAGGCCTTTGGTCCGACGACCGGGCGCCTGCAGAAGAGCCTGCAGGAAGCCGGCATCAAGCCTGCGGATATCGACGCCATCGTCTGCAGCCATGCCCATATCGACCATATCGGCGGCATCTGCACGGCCGACGGCAAGGCCAATTTCCCCAATGCGCAGATTTATATCAGCCAGACGGATTTCGATTTCTGGACGGATGAGAGCAAGCTCGGCTCGCCGCTCAAGGTCTTCGTCGAACATGCGCGCGCCAATCTTCTGCCGGTGCGCGACCGCATCGTCTTCTTCAGGGATGGGCAGGAGTTCCTGCCGGGCATCCAGGCCATCGCGGCGCCGGGTCACACCGTCGGCCACCACATCTTCATGGTGTCCTCGGGCGGAAAGAGCTTCGCATTCCTCGGCGACCTGACCCACCACGCGGTGCTGCTGCTCGAGAAGCCGCTGATGGAATTCGCCTATGACAGCGACCCCAAGCAGGCTGCGCAGTCGCGCGTGAAGCTGCTCGGCATGCTGGCAGCCAACAAGACGCCGGTGATGTCCTACCACTTTGCCTGGCCAGGTTTCGGTAATCTGGCCAAGATAGGCGATGGCTACCGTTATTTTGCCGCACCTATGGACATGCTGCGTGGGTGAGTGAGCTGCGCTGCGGTGCTCCTCCCCGCTGCGGCGCCTCACCGGGGCCGGGGTCTGCACGAACGCTTCGGCCTTCGCGCAGGCTCCGGCCTTCTCCTGCGGCCGGGGGGCTTCAGTCCCGCAGGGGGCGGGGCACCGTCACCGGGCGTGCCTCGCGTGCCTGGGCGGCCAGGCGCATCGGCGCATTGACCGCTCCGAAGCCGGAATAGCCACCGCGGCGCTCGACGATCTCGAAGAAGAAGCGCTGGGCGAAGACATGGCTGTAGACCTGCAGGAACTCGGCCTCGCCGTCGCGGTCGTAGAGGATGTGGTGCTCGCGCAGCCGGTCGATGAAGCCGGGCTCCAGCCCGTGCCGGGCCTCCAAGTCGTTGTAATAGTTCTCGGGAATGTCGAGGAAGGACAGTCCTGCGGCGCGCATCGCCGTGACGGCGGCGAAGATGTCGGGCGCGCTGAAGGCGATATGCTGCACGCCAGAGCCGAAATGCTCGGAGACGAAGCGTGAGGAGAGCGTCCGCGTTGATTGCGAGCCGTTGAGCACGAAGCGGACGGCACCGTCGCCGCTGATGATCGGCCGGCTCGCGACCAGTCCGGCGGGATCGGCGACGTCGATCTGCTGGATGCGTTCCAGTTCGAACAGCGAGGTATAGAACAGCAGCCAGGACAGCATCTCCTCGTAGTCCATCGACTGCGAGATATGGTCGACGCTGTCCAGGAGGGCGGGCGAGGGCGCGCGCTCATCTGTGGCCGCGATGAACTCCTTCTCCCAGACATGGCCGAGCTCGCCCTTGGGCTCGGTGAAGTAGATCAGCGCGCCGCCGACCCCGCGGATCGCGGGAATATGCATCTCGCCTGGTGCGACCGGCTGCTCGAAGGCCGCGATCCTGAGCTGCCTCGCCCGCGCCATGGCCTGCGCCACATCCGCCACCCGCAGCCCGATCGCGCAGACGCCAGGACCGTGCATGATCGCATGCGACTGGGCAAAGCCGTCCTTCTCGGTGTTGAGCACGAGATTGATGCCGCCCTGGCTCCAGCGCGTCACCGCCTTGCTGACATGGTGCCCGGTCTGCCGGAAACCGAGCGCGGTGAAGAGTTCCGCCAGGCCGTGGGCCGTCTCCTCGTCGAGCGCGAATTCGATGAACTCGACGCCGCGGCACGGTGCGCGCGGTGGCAGCTCCGGCGCGACCTGGTCGGCGAGCTGGAT
This sequence comes from Allobosea sp. LC85, assembly GCF_000735605.1. Lineage (GTDB taxonomy): Bacteria > Pseudomonadota > Alphaproteobacteria > Rhizobiales > Beijerinckiaceae > Allobosea. The sequence continues at coordinate 32,256 of NZ_JPKG01000032.1, read as the reverse complement.
CAGCGAGCGGACGCCGTCGGTCGCAAGCCGCCGGGCCGAGCCCGCGCGAAACTGATCGTTGAAGACCTCGAGCGAGAGCGGCCCGGAATAGCCCGTCGCCTCGACGGCCCTGACGAAATCCACGACCGGCAGGTCGCCCTGGCCGGGGAAGCAGCGGAAATGCCGGCTCCAGCTCAGCACGTCCATGTCCAGGGCGGGCGCGTCCGCAAGTTGGACCAGGAAGATGCGGTCTCCGGGGATCGTCGTGATCGGCCCCAGGGGCGAGCGCCGCGCAAGCGTGTGGAACGAGTCGAGGATGAGGCCGATGCGCGGATGGTCGGCCCGGCGCACGATCTCCCAGGCGTCGCGGTAGTCGTTGATATGCCGGCCCCAGGCCAGCGCCTCGAACCCGACCTTGACGCCATGCTTCTCGGCCAACGCGCCGAGCTCGCGCAGATCGGCTGCCGCACGGTCGATGCCGCCCTCCGCCTGCGGCGAGACATTGGAGCAGATCAGCATCAGCTCGGCGCCGAGCTCGTTCATGATCGCGAACTTGCGCTCGGCCCGTGCGAAGGCGCGGGTGCGGAGCGGCTCCGGCATGCCCTCGAAATCGCGGAAGGGCTGGAAGGCGGCAATGCCCAGGCCGAGATCGGCGATCATCCGGCCGACATCGCGCGGGCTGCCGTCGAAGGTCAGGAAGTCGTTCTCGAAGACCTCGACCGCGTCGAACCCGGCGCCGGCAATGGCTTGCAGCTTCTCGGCGAGATCGCCGCTGAGCGAGACGGTGGCGATCGAGGTCGGGTTCATGCTGCATCTGTCCCGGACAGGACCCGCAGCGGCGCGGGCTTGATGGTTGCGCCGGTCCTGGCCGCTTCCGCGACGGCCTCGACGACCGCCAACGTGCGGGCGGCATCGGCTGCGCCGGTCAGCGGCTCTTCGCTGCCGCCTATGACGGCGCAGAAATGCCGGAGTTGCTCGGCCAGGGGCTCGACAGGCTCGACGCCACGGCTTTCATGCTGGAGCGGCTCCCACCAGCCGGCCTTGTCGCGGTAATGCCAGAAATCGAGCTTCGGCAGCGCCAGCGAGCCCTCGTCTCCGGCGATCAGGTAACAATGGCCCTCGCGCTGCGGATAGGCCTTGTTCTCGCCGGAGCTGAGCTCCCAGCTCCAGGGCGAGGGCGTCACGTCCGAGACGGTCGCGGTCCCGAGCGCACCATTCTCGAAGCGGAAGATCAGGGCGGCGGTGTCCTCGACGGCAAAGCCGCGTGTCGCGTTGGAGGTGATGGCCTGCACGCTGTCGATCTCGCCGCAGATGAAGCGGAGATTGTCGATGTCGTGGATCAGGTTGATCAGCACGGGGCCGCCGCCCGGCTCGCGCCGCCAGGCGACGTCGAAATAGTCGTCCGGTTTCTTGATGAGGAACAGCGCATTGACGGCGACCAGCCGGCCGATGCCGCCCTCTCTGACGATCCTGCGCGCCGCCTTCACGATCGGGTTGTGGCGGCGGTGATGACCGGCAAGCACGGCGACGCCCGTGCGGGCCTGTGCATCGACAAGCCTTTGTGCCGCAGCGACGCTCTCGGCCAGCGGCTTTTCGACCAGCACCGGCACGCCGGCCTCGAGGCAGTCGATCGCACCCGGGACATGCAGCGCATTCGGCGTCGCGATGATGGCGCCGTCGGGCTTCATGGCAGCCAGCATCTCGTGCTGCGACGGGAACCAGCGCACGCTCCGCTCGGCCGCGATCGCCTTCGCTGCCTCGGTCGGGTCGCAGATGGCGGCCAGCGCGCAATCCGCCGAGGCCTCGATGCGCAGGAGATGCGCGCGGCCGATCAGGCCGGCGCCGACGAGCGCGATCTGGAGAGGTTTGCTCATGCGGCCTCCGTCATTACGCCGCCGAGGAAGAGCTGGCCGACGCGCGGGTCGGCGAGGATCTCGGCGGCCGGTCCCTGCATCCTGGTCTGGCCGAGTTCCAGCACAAGCCCTTCATCGGAGATCTCCAGCGCCGAGCGGGCGTTCTGCTCGACCATCAGGATGGTGACGCCGCGCGCGCGCAGGTCCTGCAGGATGCCGAAGGTCTCCTGCACCATCATCGGCGAAAGCCCGATCGAGGGCTCGTCGATCAGCACGAGCTTGGGGTCGAGCAGCAGTCCGCGCACGATCTCGAGCTGCTTCTGCTCGCCGCCCGAGAGGGTGGACGCCTGCTGGTCGGCCTTGCGGCGCAGCGCCGGAAAGCGATCGAGCGCGGCTTCGAGCCGCTTCGGCATATCGGTGATGTCCGAGCCTGCCGCGACAGCGCCGAGCTCGATATTATGCCGCACCGAGAGCTCGGGGAAGATGTTGCGCCCCTGCGGTACATAGCAGATGCCGGCCTCCAGCAGCTTGCGCTGGTTCCAGTGGGTGATCTCGGCGCCGTCCAGCCGGATATGGCCCTCGCGAACCTTGAGCAGGCCGAAGATCGCCTTGAACACGGTCGACTTGCCGGCGCCATTGGGGCCGATCACCGTGGTGATGGCGGCGCGCCGGACCTTGAAGGTCGTGCCGTTCAGGATGGTCATGGCGCCATAGCCGCCGACCACGCCGTCGAGTTCGAGGATATGGGCGTCCATTCCAGTCGCTCCTCAATGGCCGAGATAGGCTTCGATGACCTGCGGATCGGCCCTGACTTCGGCCGGCGTTCCCTCGGCCAGGACCTTGCCTTCCGCCAGCACGAGCACGCGGGTGCAGAGCGACATGACGAAATCCATGTTGTGCTCGATCACCACGAAGGTCGCGCCCTGCTCGGCATTGATGGCGCGCAGGCGCTCCTTCAGGTCGCCGAGCATGGTCAGGTTGACGCCGCCCGCCGGCTCGTCGAGCAGCACGAGGCGGGGCCCCGCCATGAAGGCCATCGCGGCATCGAGCAGCTTCTGCTGGCCGTAGGAGAGCCCGCCCGCCTTGGCGTCGACGAGATGGCCGAGCTTGAAGAAACCGATCATCCGATCGGCCTTCTCGGTCAGCCCGGCATCGCGCCGCCCGAAGAAGCGCGAGAGCATCGTGCCTTCATGTTCCTGGCCGGCGAGGATCAGGTTCTCGCGCACCGAGAGCTCGGGAAAGACCTGGAGGAGCTGGAAGGTGCGGCTGACGCCGAGGCGGTTGAGGTCGGAGGGGCGCATCCGCGTGACCTCCTTGCCGTCGAGCTTCACCGTGCCCTCGGTCGGGTCGAGCTGGCCCAGGATGCAGTTGAACAGGGTCGACTTGCCGCAGCCATTCGGCCCGATGATGCCGAGGATCTCGCCTTCCCCAACCGAGAAGGAGACGCCGTTCACCGCCTTGATGCCGCCGAAGGCCTTGTGGATGTTCGAGACTTCGAGCACCGGGCTCATGAGCGGCCTCCCGTGTTGGCAACCTTGGCCTCGCCAGCCTTGTCTTTGCCGGTGAGCCTCGCCCAGCCGCGCTCGAGAAGGCCGCTGACGCCCTGCGGGCAGGCGATCAGCAGCAGCATGACGATGGTCGCGAAGATGATCAGGTAGAGCGATCCGACGACGCGCAGCCATTCCGGCAGCACCACGCCGAGCAGCGCGCCGATGAACGGGCCGAGCAGGTAGCCGGCGCCGCCTGCGACCACCATCAGCAGCAGGAAGAAGCTCTGCGACAGCGAGAAGGGCGAGGGATCGATGAACTCGACCAGCGGAGCGTAGAGCGCGCCTGCAAAGCCGGCATAGGCCGAGCCGATGGCGAAGGCGAGCAGCGTGTACATGCGCGTGTCGATGCCGAGGCTGGCGGCCCGGATCGGGTTCTCGCGCAGCGCCGTGAAGGCGCGGCCCCAGGGCGAGCGGATCATCCACCATAGGGCGATCGCCAGGATCAAGGTGACGATGACGACGAAACGATGGAAGGCGAGCGCGCCGTCGAGCTTCAATCCGAAGAGGCTCGGGCGCGGGATGTTCGAGAGGCCGAAGACGCCGCCGGTCAGCCATTGCTCGTTGCGCAGGATCAGCCAGACCAGCGTCGAGAAGGCGAGCGTGACGAAGGCGAGGTAATGCGCCTTGACCCGCAGTGCCGGGAATCCGAGCACCAGCCCGACCGCGAAGGTCAGCAGGCCGGAGATCGCGAAGGAGGCGTACCAGTTCGGCCCGACCTTGGTGGTCAGCAGCGCGGTCGCATAGGCGCCGAGCCCCATGAAGGCGGCCTGTGCCAGCGACTTCAGGCCGGCATAGCCGAGTGTCAGGTTCAGGCCCATCACGGCGATGCTCATCACCAGCCAGAGCGAGAGCACATAGGTGCCGTAGCGGCCCATGCCGGCGGGCGCGAACCAGAGGATGACGGCGCCGAGCATCAGCGTGACCAGGGTGCCGTCGGCGAAGGCGGCAAAGGACGGCACTCTTGAGAGGCGGCCGCGCTGCTGCGGCAGGCTTCCCTCGGTCGCGGGCGCGGTCATACACGGCGCTCCTCTTTACGGCCCATCAGGCCTTCCGGCTTGAGCAGGATGATGACGACGAGCAGGACGAGCGGCACGGCCAGGCGATAGGAGGTCGAGATATAGGCCGCCGCCATGCTGTCGACGATGCCGACCACGAGCCCGCCGACCAGCGCGCCACGCACCTGGTTGAAGCCGCCGACGATGGCGGCGATGAAGGCGAAGAGGCCGATGACTTCGCCATTCGAGAATTTCGCCAGATAGATCGGCGAGATCAGCACCGAGGCGACGACGGCGAGCACAGCGTTGATCACGAAGGTCAGCAGCACCATGCGCTCGACCGGGATGCCGAGAATGCGCGCGACCGTCGGGTTCTGGGCCGTGGCCTGCATCTGCCGGCCAAGCCGCGTGCCGCCGACGAACCATTGCAGCAGGCCGATCACCGCGAAGGCGACGACGATGATGGCGATATGCTGCAGCGAGATCGAGGCGCCGAAGACCGAAATCGTCTGGGTCGGCACAAAGGAAGGGAAGTTCTGCGCCTCTGCCGAGAAGCCGTCCTTGGCGCCTTCCTTCATGATGATCGAGAGCGCCATGGTGGCGATCGCGAGCGGCAACACGCCGTGCCGGATCATTGGATCGACCACCGCGATCTTGAAGCCGACGCCGAAGATCAGGATGAAGGCGGCGATGCCGATCAGCGCTCCCAGCCAGATCGGCGCGCCGAACAGCTTGATGGCGAGCAGCACCAGCACCGCCGGCAGCATGACGAACTCGCCCTGGGCGAAATTGATCGTCTGCGAGGTCTGCCAGACAAGCGTGAAGCCGATCGCGGCCAGCGCGTAGATCGCGCCCGTGGCGATGCCGGCGATGAGATAGGCGATGAATTCAGCCATGGCGGGTTCTCGCGTTTGCTTGGCATGGCGGGTTTGACTCGGCCACCTCTGGCCGAAGCGGTCTTCCCCCGCGCCTGTCGTCATTGCGAGGAGCGTAGCGACGAAGCAATCCAGCGGTCGTAGCGCGGAAAGGCTGGATTGCTTCGCTGCGCTCGCAATGACGGGAGCGCGGCGCCTTACGGCTTGATCTTGGGCAGGGTCGCGTTGATCACCTGCTTGCCGTTGATCACCTCGGCGAGGAAGCTCTCGCGGTCGAGGTCGCCATTGCTCTCGATGGTGGTCTCCATCAGGATTCCAGGCTCGTCCGAAGGCTTGATCGTCGCGCCGCGCAGCGTATCGGCCACGCCCTTCTTGTCGAATTTCTTCTGCTTCTCGGTCGCCCACTTGATCATGTGGACGGCCATGTAGCCCTTCAGGCCGTTATGGTCCGAGGCATAGTTGTACTTGGCCTGGAACTTCTTGCCGAATTCCTGGAAGGCCGGGATCGGCGCGTCGATCGAGAGGCCGACATGGCCCTTGACGCCATTGGCGGCCTCGCCCGCGAGCTCGATCACCTTGGCGCCGAGCAGCGTCGTCTCGCCGACCATCGGTTTGCTGATGCCCTGCTGCTTGGCGGCGCGCAGGAAGCGGGCGCTCTCTTCCTCGTTGAGGTAGACGAAGATGGCGTCGGCATTCGAGTTCTTGATCTTGATGGCGTCGGCCGCGAAATCGGCCTGGCCCTGTTCGGTCGCGACATCGGCCACCACCTTGATGCCGGCTTTCTCGAGCTCGGGCAGGATGGCGTCGCGCCCGCCCTTGCCGAAGTCGTTATTGACCCAGACGACGGCGACCGAGCCCGCCTTGACCGTGTTCTTCAGATAGTTCGCGATCTTCGGCATCGCCGCCGCCTGGCTGAGCGAGGTGCGGAACAAATACGGGTTGCCCTGCTTGGTCAGGCCGGCGGCCTCGCCACCGACGAGCTGGGCGATTTCCGCGCGCTGGGCGATCTGCATCGAGGCGCCGATCGGGCCGGAGAAGACCGGGCCGAGCACGGCATAGGTGCCTTCGTCGATGGCGCGCTGCACCGCCGCGCGGGTGTTCCCCGGGTTGGTCTGCGTGTCGTAATGGACGATCTCGATCTGCTTGCCGAGGATGCCGCCCTTGGCATTGATGTCGGCGACGGCGAGGTCGATGCCGTTCTTCCAGTTGGTGCCGGCGGTTGCGCCCGCGCCCGAGAGTTCGACGACGTCGACAAGCTTGAGCTTGTCCTGCGCCGGCGCCGGCGTCGCGAGCCCTGCGCTGAGCGCCGCGGCCATGATCCATGTGGACTTCATGATGTCTCCTCCAGTTGTCCGGTTTCTTGTCTCCGCCCGGTCTCGCCGGGGCGTCGCTCAGGCGGCGCGATCGATCGTCGCGTGCGCCGCCATGATCCTGTCGAAGGCCTCAGCCATCGCGTTGTCCGATGGCTCCGCGCCGGTGAACAGCCGAAAGGCGTCCAGAGCCTGATGAATCGCCAGTTCGCGCCCGGTCATGACCGTCGCGCCAGCGGCTTGCGCCGCCTTCAGCAGAGGCGTCATGAGCGGATGATAGACTGCGTCCGCGACCCATTGGCCCGGCTGGATCAGGGCCGCGGGCACGGGCGTGCCCCGGTCGGGCAACATGCCGACCGGCGTGCCGTTGACGATGCCGGCGGCGCCGGCAACCGCTGCCTCGGCACTGCCGGCGATCTCGACCTCCGCCCGGGCACCGAGCAGCCCGGCCAGCGTCGCGGCCTTGGCGCGGTCGAGATCGAACAGACGCAGCCGGGCGACGCCGGAGGCGGCCAGCGCGAAGGCGATCGCCTTTCCGACACCGCCTGCGCCGAGGATCGCCACCGGCCGATGACCATCATGCCGCTTCAGGCCGCGATAGGCCGTGGCAAAGCCGCTCGCATCGGTGTTGTAGCCGATGAGCCGGCCATCCCGAACCACGACGGTATTGACCGCGCCAAGCGCCTCGGCGTCCGGCGACAACCCATCGAGCAGGCCGGTCACGGCCTCCTTGTAGGGGAAGGTGACGTTGATGCCGGAGAAACCCAGTCGCCTGACCCCGTCCAGCATGGCAGCGAGATCGTCGCGGCCTGCGGCGGCGACCTCGATGAGGTGGTAATGCGCTTCGAGCCCGGCTGCCCGCGCGGCCGCCTCGTGCATCGCAGGCGACGCCGAATGCGCGATCGGCGAGCCGAGAAGCCCGAGCAGCACACGCCTGGTCTTGTTGGCGACGGCGATTGCCGGCATGTCCCGATCCCTCTTGGCTCGCCCATCATGGTCGCAGGCGTTGCCATACGTCACATAAACCGATTTCAGGCAGTAACGCGATAACCAATTCATCCCGGTTACCTAACCTGATGTTATCTTTTCCAGCGCCTTTGCCGAGGCGCGCAGGCGCGGCGAAACCACCGCGTTCATCTCCTCGCGCAGCAGGCTGACGAAGGTCTCGGCATAGAGCGAAGGCGCCTTGTCGTTCTTGATCGCGACATAGGTCTGGAACTCGGTCGGCTCCTCGATCGGGATCGCGGTGATGCCCTGCATCGAGCCATGCGCGACGGTGAACTGGTCGATGATCGCGATGCCGAGCCCGGCCCGAACGAGCGAGCAGACGGTGGTGCCGAAGCGGGCCTTGATCCGCATGTCATAGGCCAGACCCTGTCGGCTGAAGATCTCGCTCATCACCCGGCCATAGGGATCGTTGGGATCGATGCCGATCAGCTCGTGCCGCACGATCTCGCGCGCCGACAGGCAGGCGCGGCCGGCAAGCTCATGGCTGTCCGGGACGATGCAGAGCAGTTCGCCCATCGCCAGCGGCATGAAATCGATGCCGGGATGGTCGAGCTTGTAGCTCATCGCCGCGATCTCGCCCTTGCCGAGCAGCAGATAGTCGAGCGCTTCCTCGATCTTCAGGATGTTGATGTCGATGCGCAGGTCGGGATGCTTGCGCCGCAGCCGCTCGATCGCGCGCGGCACCATGACATGGCAGATGCTCGGCACCGAGCCGAGCCTGAGTTCGATCTCGCCGCCGCGCTCGATGCGGGCCAGCGTGTAGTGCAGGTCGTCGACCTTCTTGTAGACCCCGTTGATCTGCTCGAAGATGTCGTTGGCTTCGGGGGTCGGAATGTAGCGCCCGTGCCGGCGTTCGAACAGTTTCAACCGGAGCGTGCGTTCGGTATGCTTCATCAGGCGGCTGATGCCCGGCGCCGAGACGCTGAGCAGCTTGGCCGCCCCGGCAATCGTGCCGGTGATCATGATGGCGCGGATCACCTCGATCTGGCGCAAGGTCAGCATGACCGGCGTATCCTTCCCCATCCTGTTTTGCGACAAGCGGAGGCGAGGGCCGGGTGACTGTCAATGGGGAGGATAGTGTGGACGTCGAGATCAGGCGAGTGACCGCGGCGGACATGGCCCTGTTCGATCGCGTCGACGAGGATGTTTTCGACGAGCCGGTCGATCCGGCAAGGCTGCGCGCCTATCTCGCCTCGCCGGGCCATCTCATGCTTGTCGGGATTCGCAAGGGCGTGGTGGTGGCGCAGGTCGCAGCCGTGATCCATCGCCATCCCGACAAGAAGACGGAACTCTATATCGATGAGGTCGCCGTTGCTCCCGCGCTGCAGCGCCAGGGTCTGGCGCGGCGGATGCTCGCCGACATGTTCGACTGGGGCCGCGAACTCGGTTGCGAGGAGGCCTGGGTCGGAACCGAACTGGACAACGAGCCGGCGCGCGCGCTTTACGAGCAGCCATTCGGATCGGGCGGCGTCTTCGTCATGTATGCCTGCCGGCTCTAAAGCACCGGCCCGAAAAGTGGGTTGCGGTTTTCGGGGAAGCCGATGCAAACACAAAAAAGGTTAGATCATCGGACCGAATAGTGGAATCGGTTTTCGGAAAAATCCGATGCTCAAACAAAGAGTTGGATCGCCGCGCCTGCGTCCGAATGGACGCACGGCGATCTAGGCTCGGGACCTGTCACGTGCGAGATCGCGCAGGCACCGCAATCAGGGTTTCGGCGCATCGCCAGCGAGCGGCGAATGGAACCCGCGGCTCAGTCGGCGCCCGGCAGCTTTCGCGCCAGTTCGCCCTGCGTTTGCAGGAGCGGGAGGGTCTTGCTGGCGAAGGTCCTCAGCTCGGCGTCCGCACCCGTCTGGGCGTAGCTGGAAAAAAGCGCCATCGCCTCGTCCTGGGCCCGCTTCTGCGCGGTGACATAAGCGCGGTCGAACTCGGCCCCTTTCTTGTTGCCGAGTTCGCGCAGGATGTCCTGATGCGCCTGATCGGGCCGTTCGGGCAGGGCGATGCCCGAGCGCTTCGCCACGATCTGGCGCAGGCCGGTGCCTGCGGTCGTACGGTCGTTGACGGCCTGATGCGCGAAGGCCTTGATCTCGGGCGACGAGCTCTTCTGCAAGGCGAGCGTGCCGAGCTCCACCGCCATCATGTTCGAGATCGCGGCCTTCTTGACGAATTCATCGGCCTGGAGCGGCTCCTGCGCCGGAGCATGGGAAGCGCAAAACGCCAGTGCCACCAGGGCAAGCAGGACTGCTCTCATCAATTCCTCGCGGATATGCCGGGCCCGCAGGATATGCCGGGCCCGTGGGGAGTAACCTGCAATCCCCCCCGGAGGTTCCCAGCTCCAGGCGCGGCGGCTAAGGCATCGGCCCGAAAACTGGATTGCGGTTTTCGGGAAAGCCGATGCAATCACAAAGGCATCGGCCCGATAACTGGATTGCGGTTTTCGGGAAAGCCGATGCAATCACAAAGGTATCGGCCCGAAAAGTGGATTGCGGTTTTCGGGAAAGCCGATGCAATCACAAAAGCATCGGCCCGAAAAGTGGATTGCGGTTTTCGGGAAAGCCGATGCAATCACAAAAGCTTAGATCATCGGACCGGATCCGATATCCGGTCCAATAATCTAGAGGACGTCGCTGACGCGCAGCCGCGTGGAGTCCATATGCCGGCCGATGACGTCGGCCAGGGCGTCCGCGTCGCGCTTCTTCAGCGCAACGATCATCTCCTCGTGCTCCGCCACGGCCCCGGCCCATTTCACCGGGCCTTCATTGCCGATGAAGCGCAGCCGCTTGATCCGTGCCTGCAGGGTCTCGTGCATCTCCATCAGCACGGCATTGCCGGAGGCGGCCACGATGGCGCTGTGGATCGCCTGGTTGAGCTTGAAATATTCGAGCCGGTTCGTGGCCTCATAGAGCTCCAGCATCTGCCTGTGCAGCGCGTGGATCGCCTCGATCGTCTCGTCGCTGGCCAATTGGCAGGCCATCCGGCCTCCCAGTTGCTCGAGCGTCTTCAGCACCTGCAGGATCTGGGCGAGATCCTTCTCGGTGAAGCGACGCACGATCGCGCCCTTGGCGGGCTGGATCTCGACCAGGCCTTCGCTCGCCAGCGTCTTGATCGCCTCGCGCAGCGGTGTGCGCGAGACGCCGAGCTGGGCGCCGACCTGCCCTTCGTTGATCCGCTGGCCGGGGGCGAGCCGGCCTTCGATGATCATGTCGCGCAGGCGTTCCAGGACCTCGTCATGCAGGGTCCGCCGGGTGATACGCGGATAGATATCCGGCGCGGCCCGGGTGATGTCGGCTTCGTTTGTCATCGCCGTCCCTCGTTTTCATCGTTACGGCATGGGGTCGTCAGCCTGTCAACGCGCCGCGGCTGCGCGCTCCACCGCGCTTTCGGCGAAGATCTCATCCTGCCTGCGCCGGGTCTGGAGCAGGACCGAGCCCTGATCGATCTCGACATCGCCGAGCCTGATCGCTGCGCCGGCCGCCACGGGGCGAACCAGCTTGCGGTTGGCGACCAGATAGAACGGGGCAGGGCGGTCATTGGCGAGCGCGGCCGCCGGGCGCATTTCGGCGCCGACGCTGTCGATGCTGTGGTGATGGCCGCCCATGGTGAGCACGATGCCGGCCGGCAGGTCCCGTTCCGCGACGGCGACCAGATCCCAGCGCGGACGATAATCCTCGCCATAGCCGGACCGGCCGAGCCCGGCCGCGTCGAGGATGCTGGTCGCGGCCTCGACGCCGAGCAGGTGGCGCGGCAGGTACAGCATCGCGGTATTGGCGGTGCGGCTGACCACATGGCCCTTGCCGGCAAGCATGTCCCAGGTGGCATCGTCCTCGCAACGCACGACAACGAAGACACCGCCGGCGAAGCTCGCTTCCTCCGCCAGCCGGATGTGGTGGAAGACATCGACGCGGCGCGTGCCGGCGCTCAGGCCGCCCCGGCGGCGCTCGGCGAACAGATCGGCGATTTCGGGAATGCGGGCCGGTGGCGCATGGAAGCCGGGCGTATCGGGCCCAAGCCCGGTCGCATTGGCGACAAGCGTCATTTCGCAGAGATCGGGCACGGCCCTGAGCGGGAAGGCGCTGCCCAGGATACGGGCGCGCTCGGCGGCATTGCCGACGATCGAACGCGTCCCGGGGAGCCAATGGTCGCGCAGCTCGGGGAGGGAATGCGTCACCCCGTTACAGGTCACCGCACCGGTCGCGGCATCGAGAACGAAATCATATTCGCTCGACTTGCCGGCGGCGATGATCTCCAGCCCGAGCACCTCGGCCCAGGTGACGAGGGCGATCAGCAGGCTCGGCTGGTCGCCGTCCACCGGCGTGACGACGACGCCCTTGTCCTGCGCCATGCGGGCGAGGCCGGGGCCGACGACGCTGTCTGCTTCCTTGGACACAAGCGCGACATGCCGCCCGGCCTCGATCGCCGCCAGGCTGTGACGGGTTGCCGCTTCCGGGCTGCCGGTCGCCTCGATCAGCAGGTGGAAGGGCAGGTCGATGACGGTCTCCAGCCTGCCTGCGGCGACGTGGCGCCCGGCCGCCCAGGCCGCCTTGGCTTCCGCCGGCGTTTCGCAGGCGACAATGTCGGAGGCGGGGATGCCGGCCGCCGCCATGGCGCGGGCCGCCCCTTCGGCGGTCATGTCCACCGCGATGCGCGCATTGATCAGCCTGATGCGCTGCGCCTGGCCCAGGAAGCTCTGGCCGAAGCCGCCGCTGCCGACCAGGCAGGTCTCGATCGGGGTCTTGATGCCGCTGTAGAGCGAATGAAAATTCATGGGCAGATCCTCCGGGGCGCCGCGTCGCGACTCTGAACCGGCCGCCACTTTCCGCTGAGCCTATAGCAAGACGGTTATGCTGCATACAGCATACTTGTAGCGTTTGGAGGGCTATGCTAGGTCGATGGCCAAGTCTGGCCCTGATCACATCCGGCCATGTGGGAGAATGAGAGCGATGGACATGCGCGCAAACGGATCACTGCCGACGATCGCGGTCGCGATGGGGGATCCGTCCGGCATCAGCCCCGAATTGCTGGCGCGCATCCTGCTCGAGCCCGATCTGCGCTCGTCTGCCCGTTACGTCGTCTTCGGCGACAAGCGCCTGCTCGATCTCGGAGCTGCGGACGCCAAGGTCGACCCGGATGTTCTGGTCATTCGCGAGGGCGACGAGATTCCGGCCCAGTCCGTGAAGCCGGTCTTCATCGATCTCGCCAATCACGATCCGGCCGCGCTCGAGCGTGGCAAGGCGACGCTCGCCGGCGGCCAGGCGGCGACCGACAATTTCCGTCGCGCCCTGCGTTTCGCTGCCGAAGGCAGGGCCGATGCCGTATTCTTCACGCCCTTCAACAAGGCCGCGATGCGCTTCGCCTATCCCGGCTATGACGACGAGATCCGCTTCGTGCGCGATGCCATCGGCTACGAGGGCGATGCCAGCGAGTTCAACATTCTCGACGGGCTGTGGAACGCCCGTGTCACCTCGCATATCCCGCTGTCCGAGGTTGCGGCCGCGATCAGCCAGGAGCGCATCCTCAAGGCGCTGACGCTGGCCGATGGCAATCTGCGTGCTGCCGGCTTCAACCCGCCGCGTATCGCCGTTGCCGGTATCAACCCGCATGCCGGCGACGGCGGCAATTTCGGCCGTGACGAGATCGAGACGATCGAGCCGGCGGTGAAGCAGGCCAAGGCCAGGGGCTTCACCGTCGAGGGGCCGTTCCCCTCCGACACCGTCTTCCTGCGCGCCAGGAACGGCGATTTCGATGCCGTCCTGACGATGTATCACGACCAGGGTCAGATCGCGATGAAGCTGATCGGCTTCGATCGCGGCGTCACGCTGATCGGCGGCTTCCCGTTCCCGATCTGCACGCCGGCGCATGGCACCGCCTATGAGATCGCCGGCAAGGGCATCGCCAATCTCGGCGCGACCCGCGCGGCGCTCAGCCTCGCCATCAAGATGGCGAATGAAGGAAGGGCCGCACGCAAGGCGGCTTGAGATAACCGCGGCCGGGCAGCCGATTCATGAGCCGCCCGGCATCTAATCACGAAGGGAGAGACGAATGAAAAAGACGAGCATTGCGGCTGGTATTGCGGTCGCGTTCAGCCTGGCCGGTGCAACGGCCGCGCAGGCCTGGCAGCCCACCAAACCGGTGGAATTCGTGGTCACCTCGGGCGCTGGCGGCGGCACCGACAATTTTGCCCGCGTCATCCAGTCGATCATCACCAAGCACAAGCTCTTCGACCAGCCGATCGTGGTGGTGAACAAGGGCGGCGGCAGCGGCGCTGAGGGCTATATCCATGGCCGCGCCGGCAAGGGCGATGCCCACCGCGTCATCTTCGGCACCAACAATGCCTATCTGCTGCCCTATGTCGCCAAGCTCGGCTACAAGCTCTCGGATCTGACGCCGGTCTCGGCGCTGGCCCTCGACGAGTTCATCCTCTGGGTCAATGGCCAGGCCCCCTACGCCGACGCCAAGAGCTATATCGACGCGGTCAAGGCCAAGCCCGGTTCGCTCAAGATGGGCGGCAGCCAGTCGAAGGACACCGACCAGACGCTGACCTCGATGATCCAGGAAGCCGCTGGCGTGAAGTGGATCTACGTGCCGTTCCAGGGTGGCAGCGCGGCCGCCGTGCAGCTCGCCGGTGGTCACATCGACTCCAACGTCAACAACCCCAACGAGAACATCGGCCAGTGGAAGGCCGGCCAGGTGAAGCCGCTCTGCGTGTTCAGCCCGGCGCGTCTCGCCAAGGGTGAGCCGGTCTTCGAGGGCAAGGGCTGGGGCGATATCCCGACCTGCAAGGAAGCTGGCCTCCAGCTCGAGACCTTCCAGATGCCGCGCACGGTCTGGCTGCCGGCCGAAGTCCCCGCCGACGCGGTCGATTTCTACGCCGGCATCATGGAGAAGGTCAGCAAGACGCCGGAGTGGCAGGAATTCGTCACCCGCACCTCGCAGACCGGCCGCTTCATGAAGGGCAAGGAATTCGCTGATTTCGTCGCCAAGGACGAGGCCGCGAACAAGAAGACCTTCGAAGCCGAAGGCTGGGTCGTCAAGTAAGGTGGTTCCCTGCCGCCGCCGGCCGGAAGGCCGGGCGGCGGCAGATCGTTTCATGATTGGCCTTGCCCCGGCGCCTTCAACAGGACCGGGACAAGGGTGTTGAATGCGAAGAGACGGCCTGAAGCCGTTCGCTGGAGGAGGCTGCCATGATCACCCGCTTCTGGGCTGAATCCGCCATGGCCGTGGTGACGATGCTCTTCGGCCTCGGCATCGTCTATGGTGCACTCGACTTCGGCGTCGGCTGGGATTCTTCTGGGCCGCAGCCGGGCGCCTTCCCCTTCTATACGGGTCTGCTTGTCGCGCTCGCCAGCCTCGGCACCTTGCTGCTGACGTTCGGCAAGCGCTTTGCCGGAACCGGCAATCTGCAGGACGTCTTTCTCGATCGCGAGCAGGCCAGGCGCGTCGCCGCCTTCTTCCTGCCGATGCTGGCCTTCGCCGTGCTGAGCGTCACGCTCGGCATGTATGTCGCGACGATCCTCTACCTCGTCTTCACCATGCGCTTCCAGGGCCGGTACGGCTGGTTCGCCTCGCTCGGCACCGCCTTCGTGACGGCCGTGCTCTTCTATTTCGCGCTCGAAAAGTTCTTCCAGATCGGCCTGCTCAAGGGGCCGGTCGAGTCTTTCCTCGGCCTGTGATCATCTCCCTTTCCGGATCGGTGCCGTCTCATGGATAATGTCGCCTCCCTGATGCACGGCTTCTCGGTCGCGCTCACCACTCACCACATCCTGCTGATGATGGCCGGCGTCCTGCTCGGCATCCTGGTCGGTGTCCTGCCCGGACTCGGCGCGCCCAACGGCGTCTCGCTGATGCTGCCGCTGACCTTCTCGATGGACCCGGTCTCGGCGATCATCCTGCTGACCTCGCTCTATTGGGGGGCGCTGTTCGGCGGCTCGACCACATCGATTCTGTTCAATATCCCTGGCGAGCCGTCCTCCGTCGCGACGACATTCGACGGGCACCCGATGGCGAAGCAGGGCAGGGCGGCCGAGGCCTTGTCCTTCGCGTTCCTCTCCGCCGGGTTCGGCGCGATGGCGGGCGTCATCCTGATCACGCTGCTCTCGGGCTGGGTTGCCAAGTTCGCGCTGAAATTCTCCTCGCCCGAGTATTTTGCGGTCTATTTCATGACCTTCGCGAGCTTCATCGGCCTTGGCGGAGCCACGCCGCTGAAGGCGATCGTCTCGATGGGCGTCGGCTTTACGCTTGCCTCGGTCGGCATGGACTCGGTCTCCGGCAGCGTCCGGCTGACCTATGATCTCGACGTACTGCTCGCCGGCGTCAGCTTCCTCATCGCGGTGATCGGCCTGTTCGGCATCGGCGAGCTGCTGCTGACCATGGAGGAGGGCCTGAAATTCGACGGTATCCACGCCAAGGTCAGGATCACCGACGTTCTGAAGACCGCGGCCAAGCTGCCGCGCTACTGGGTGGCGCTGCTGCGCTCCAGCGTGATCGGCATCTGGATGGGCATCACGCCCGGAGGCCCGACCGCGGCCTCCTTCATGAGCTATGCCATGGCCAAGCGCTCCTCACGCCATCCCGGCAAGTTCGGCAAGGGCGAGCCGGAGGGCGTGATCGCGCCCGAGACCGCCGACCACGCAGCTGGTTCGGCCGCGATGCTGCCGATGCTGGCGCTTGGCATTCCCGGCTCGGCGACGGCTGCCGTGATGATGGGCGGGTTGATGATCTGGGGGCTCAATCCCGGTCCGATGCTCTTCATCGAACGACCGGATTTCGTCTGGGGCCTGATCGCCTCGATGTATCTCGGCAATGTCGTCGCGGTCATCGTCGTGCTGGCGACGGTTCCGCTCTTCGCCTCGATCCTGCGCATCCCGTTCTCGATCGTCGGGCCGCTGATCGTGATCATCTGCTTCATCGGTGCCTTCACCGTCGCCAGCAAGGAATTCGACATCTGGCTGGCGCTGATCTTCGGGATCGTCGGCTACCTCTTCAAGAAGCTCGATTATCCGATTGCGCCGCTCGTGCTCGCCATGGTCATCGGCGACAAGGCCGAGGATGCCTTCCGGCAATCGATGATCTTCTCGCAAGGGTCGCTCTCGATCTTCTGGTCGAATCCGCTGGTCTCGACCCTGATGTCGATCGGTGTCCTGCTGCTGGTCATGCCGTTGCTCGGCTCAGGCCTGCGCCGTCTCAGGGGCGGCCGCGCGGCGCGCCCCGCCTGACCGTTGCTTCGACCCTCCGTCTCACCTTCGAAAACAGAGACCGACCATGACCGAACCCTTCAAGGGCATTCTGCCGATCGCTCCGACGATCTTCCACGACAATGGCGACCTCGACATCGAGGGCAACAGGCGTGTCATGGACCTGATGGTCGATCAGGGCGTCGACGGCATCTGCATCCTGGCCAATTTCTCCGAGCAGTTCCTGCTCACCGACGAGGAGCGCGACCAGGTCATGCGCCTGTCGATCGAGCAGGTCGCCGGCCGCGTGCCGGTGATCGTCACGACCTCGCATTTCTCGACCCGGATCGCCGCGCAGCGCGCCAAGGCCGCGGCGGATGCCGGCGCGAAGATGCTGATGATGATGCCGCCCTATCACGGCGCGCTGCTCAAGGCCGACGAGCAGGGCATGATCGAGCATTTCAGGCATGTCACCGATGCCTGCGGCATTCCGGTCATCCTGCAGGACGCGCCGCTCTCCGGCGTCACCATGACGGTTCCCTTCATGGTGCGGCTGGCGAAGGAGGTCCCGCTCGTCCGCTACTTCAAGATCGAGGTTCCCGGCACGGCCAACAAGTTGCGCGCCTTGATCGAGGCGGGCGGCGAGGCCGTGGTCGGCCCGTTCGATGGCGAGGAGGCGATCACGCTGATGGCCGATCTCGATGCCGGCGCGACCGGCACGATGACCAGCGCCATGATCCCCGACCTGATCAAGCCGATCCTGACCGCGCATGCGTCCGGCGATCGCGAGACGGCGGCGTCGCTCTATCGCGAGGTGCTGCCGATCATCAATTACGAGAACCGCCAGTGCGGCCTGCGCTCGGCCAAGGCGGTGATGAAGGAGGGCGGCGTGATCAGGAGCGAGGCCGTCCGCCACCCGCTGACGCCGCTGCACCCGAAGACCCGCGAGGGCCTGATCGAGCTGGCGCGCGAACTCGATCCGCTGGCGCTGCGCTGGGGAAAATGAGGCGGCGCGCCGGTGCGGCGCCCGCCGGGAGACGATCAGCGTCGGGTCAGTACGCCCCGATGCCGCCGGAAGGCGGCGGCAGGTTGCCGCGCCGATCTCTCGTGATGAATTCCGGCGTCACCTGGAACACCGTGGACAGCCAGGTGATGTAGGCCGACAGCAACTGCCCGATGGCACGCATGGGTTGCCTCCACATTTGCAGTGGCAATCCTAGCACGAAAAGGGGCGTCTTGCCCGGGATTTCGGGCGAAAGCCCTTACGCCTTCGTCCAGACCGCAAGCTCGTAGCCGTCGGGATCGGCGAAGTGAAAGCGCCGCCCGCCGGGGAAATCGAAGGCCGGCTTGACGACGCGCCCGCCTGCGGCCTCGACCTGCGCCTGCGCCGCGGCGAGATCGTCGGCATAGAGGATGACCAACGGCCCGCCGGGCTGCGGCGTGCCCTGCGTGGTGAAGCCGCCTTCGAGACGGCCGTCAGAGAAGGCGCAGTATTCCGGGCCGTACTCGGTCATCGTCCAGCCGAAGGCCTTCTCGTAGAAGGCACGCGCCTGGTCGAGATCGGCGACGACGAACTCGACATAGTCGATGCGCCGGTCATTGGGCGATGGGCTCATGACGTTCTCCTTCGATTCATCTTCGTCTGATCTCATGGAGCGGCCTCCCGTCATGATCCGGCAGGAGGCAAAGGATCAGGGGCGCTGCCGACGCGCATCTTGTTCAAGGGCGCCGTGCTGCTGTAGCAGCTTGGCAATCACCGGGCCTCCTGTGCACGATGCACATCCACAGGCTCAGACCGACAGGGGCGAGACGCAT
The DNA here is from genome assembly GCF_000735605.1 of Allobosea sp. LC85. Classification (GTDB taxonomy): domain Bacteria; phylum Pseudomonadota; class Alphaproteobacteria; order Rhizobiales; family Beijerinckiaceae; genus Allobosea. Next base: position 13,701 of record NZ_JPKG01000032.1, on the reverse strand, counting down.
GCCGACGACGACCGAAACCTCCTTGCGCGAAGCCTTTGTCCAGGCGCGCCGCAGCCGCAGCCTCGTCGAGATCGAGACGCTTCCCGTTCCGGCCGATCTCGAATCGGCCCTGACGGTCCAGGCCGATGTCAGCAGCGATATGGGCTATGCGCATCTCGGCTGGAAGGTCTCGATCACGGATGGTCGCGGGCTCGTCGGCCTGATGCCCGGCCCGTTCCTGAAGCCGGGCGATACCTATCGCTCGGTGCCCGGAGCCGAGCTGCGCCTCGAGGTCGAGCTTGGCATTCGCCTCGGGCGCGACATGCCGCGCCGCCCCGGCAAACCCTATAGCCGCGCCGAACTGCTCGAGCATTGCCACAGCGCCTTCGTCGGCGTCGAGATCATCGAAAGCCGCATCGCCGACTGGACCCATGTTCCATTCCCGCTCTGGCTGGCCGATGCGATGGGCCATGGCGGCTATCTGATCGGCCAGGACGTTCCCTTCGAGGCCTTGGACGAGATTGCCGATCTGACCTGCACGATCGAGCTCGACGGCGACGTGCTCCATGACAAGCCCGCCCATCACGCCAATGGAGACCCGCTGACCCCGGTGCTGGCCTGGGCCAATCGCGAGACCGAGAGCGCGCTTGGCGGCCTGGTCGCCGGCCAGATCATCACCACCGGCAGCCTTTGCGGCGGCGTGCTCGCGCCGAATCTCGGCCCGGTCATCGCCAGGCTCGATCCGCTCGCCGCGATTTCCTTCGCGCTGGCCTGACATTGGCAAGGCCCATGCACGGGGAGGCAGCTTACAAGGGAGCCCGATCGTCGCGCAGCCCGAGGCAAGTATCGCTGGCTGCGGCAGCGCCGAGGACAGCTTTGGCGAGTTGAATTGTGGTCATGACGAGGCGTAACCACAAAAACATCTCATTCTATTGGTCTTGATAGTGTTGCGTTGGAGGATTGATGCGGGGTTTGCGGCGTAGGGTGCGCAGGGTTGCAGGCGGAGGCGGCTACGCTTTCGCCGCTATGCTTGCAATCCAGCCTGCGCCGGCTGAGGCCTTCGACTTCTCCTCGCTCGACATATTCGGCCTGTTCGGCTCCAAGGATAAGCCGCCTGCGGTGAGCAGCGCGACGCTGCCCTATCAGCTCGAATTCGATGTGAGCGGGGCCGTCGATGCCAAGGCGTTGACGCAGACCCTGCGCGACGCCTCGCTGCTTTATCGGCTCAGGCAGGATGCGCCACCCGACGGCGAGACCCTGGCCCGGCGCATGGTCGCCGATCTCAACCCGCTGATCGATGCTCTCTGGTCGCAGGGCTATTTCAATGCGGATGTGACGATCGCGGTCGACGGCAACGGTTTGCGCCTCGGCAGCGAGCCGGGCCCGGCGCTGGTGCGTACGCTCGAAGCCTATCGCAACCGGGCGCCGGTGCCGATCGTCGTGCGGGTTGCGACCGGCCCGCTCTTCAGCCTGCGCAATGTCGCGGTCGTCGAACAGGGCAAGGGCGCGGGCGGTGCCATTGCCGATCCCCACAAGGTGGCCCGTCTGAAATCGGGCGATCCTGCAACTGCGGCCGCGTTGCGCGCCGCGCAGGCCTCGCTGGTCGATTACCTGCGCAACCAGTCGCGCCCGCTTGCCAGGGTGGTCGCGCTGCGCCCGGTCGTCGATCACGCGGCGAAGATCATGGACGTGACCTATGTCGTCGAGCCCGGGCCGGTTGCCGGTTTCGGCGATGTCGCGATCGACGGGACGGTCGATGTGCCGCCGCATGTCGTCCGCTCCTTCATCTATCTGGAGCCGGGCGATCCCTATTCGCCCAAGGCGCTGGCCGATACGCGCAAATCGATCACCTCGATTCCCGCCATCGGCTCCGCCCGCATCCGCGAGGGCGACCGGCTCGACGCCAATGGCAACCTGCCGATCTTCGTCGACATCACCGAGCGGCCGAAACGGCTGATCGGCTTCTCGGCCCGTTATTCCACCATCGATGGTCCGGCGGTCAGGACCTATTGGGAACACCGCAATCTGCTCGGCGGCGCCGAGCGGCTCAGGCTCGAGGGCGATCTCTTTCTCGCTCCGCGCATCGATGGTACCAAGATCCAGAGTTTCGGCGATTTCGAGCGATCCGACATTGGCGGGCGCTTTGCGTTCAGCTTCATGAAGCCGGCGCTGAACGGAACCCGCTACGACCTGCTGGTCGATGGCTTCGCGACGCGCGAGCGTGTCGGTACCAGTCGCTATGGCGGCTACACCGCCCGCTACGCCAATGTCACCAGCAGCATCCGCCGGCGTTTCAGCGACACCTTCTCGGTCCAGGCCGGCCTCGAAGTCGAGCGCGGCCAGACCAGCGATGTGCTCGGCCAGGTCGATTACACCCTCGTCGGCATCCCGCTTTCGGTCCGATACGACACGACCGACAGCCTGCTCGATCCGACGCGCGGTGTCCGCGTCACGGCGTCCGTGGCGCCGTACCCGACCTTCCTGGGGTCGACGGTCGGCATCGTCCAGACCAAGGGGGCGGTGTCCGGCTATTACGCGCTCGACGAGGAGGCCCGCTATGTGCTGGCCGGGCGCATCGGCTTCGGCTCGGTGGCCGGTGCGGCGCTCGACGAGATTCCGTCGACGCGGCGTTTCTACGCCGGCGGTGGCGGTTCGGTGCGCGGCTACGCCTATCGTACGCTGTCGCCGCTGGGCCCGGACAACCAGTTGATCGGCGGACGCAGCCTGTTCGAAGGCTCGGTCGAGGCACGGATCAAGATCACCAATACCATCGGCATCGTGCCGTTCTTCGACGTTGGCGCCGCATTCGAGGAAAGCTTCCCGACCTTCAACCAGACGCTGCGGATGTCGGCCGGTCTCGGGTTGCGCTACTATACGCCGATCGGCCCGATCCGGTTCGACGTCGCCGCCCCGCTCAATCCGCGCAAGGGCGACAAGCCGGTGGCGGTCTATATCAGCATCGGGCAGGCCTTCTGATGCGCAACCGGCTGACCCTTTCGCGCCTGGCGCATCTGGCCCTGCTGCTGGTCGTGGGGCTGGTCGTCTCGGCGCGCTTCGGCGGTTTCGCCCAGAATGCCCAGAGTGATCGCGGAGTTCTGGCCGATCTGATCTCGCGCGCCCTGTCGACGCCGAACAGCCAGGTCTCGATTGGCGCGGTCGATGGCGCGCTGACCTCCGACGCGACGATCCGCGATGTGGTTCTCTCCGATCGGGATGGCGCCTGGCTGAGGGTCGATCGCGTGCGGCTGATCTGGACCCGCACGGCCCTGCTGCTCGGCAGGCTCGAGGTCGACCGGCTCGAGATCGGCAAGCTCGAGATCCTGCGCAAGCCGATAGCCGATCCGGCCGCTGCACCGACCAGCGACCAGCCGCTCCTGCCGGAATTGCCGGTCAAGGTGAACATCACCGCCTTCCAGCTCGGCGAGTTGTCGCTGGGCGCCCCGATCATCGGCGTGCCGGCGCGGCTGGGCGCGACCGGGGCCGCATCGCTGGGCGCACCGTCCGAAGGGCTTTTGCTGCGGCTCGAGGCGCGCCGGCTCGACGCGCCAGGGGAGTATACGCTGAGGCTCGGTTTCGTGCCGCAGACCACGCGCCTGCAGATTGCCGGCAAGGTCGACGAGCCGCAGGGTGGCCTGATCGCGCGTGTCGCAAACCTCCCGGACCAGCCGCCCGTCAAGCTCGACCTCAATGGCGATGGCCCGCTCGACGCCTTCCGCTCGACCCTGACGTTCACGGCCGGACCGACCATCGGGGCGCAAGGCTCGGCTGTTCTCTCGCGTGTCGGCAATGGCCGCGATCTTGCCTTGGCGCTCGATGCCCGCATCGAGGGGCTGATGCCGGCGCCGGCCGCTCCGATCTTTGCGGGCTCGACCCGCCTCGACGGCACGGTCGGCTTCGTCGATGATGGGGCCGTCGATCTGCGCAACATCGCGCTCGTCTCGGCACTGGCGCGTCTCGATGTCGCCGGCCGCTACGGTGCCGACAAGAACCTCGATATTCGCGTCACGGCTGCCGCCGTGCCCAACGCCAACGGCCGCACCGTTGCCGCCGGCAGCGAGATCGGCAAGCTCGCCCTGGACGCCACGATCAACGGCCCCGTGAACGGGCCGCGCGTCGTCGCCTCGCTCGATGCACAGGATGCGCGCCTGCCGACCGGTCGCCTTGGCAAGCTCGTGGCGCGCTTCACCGCGACGCCGAACGGACCGATCGGCAATGCCGACACGCGCATCGCGCTTGTCTCGGATGGAGAAGCGACCGGCGTGGCGCTGGCCGATGCCAAGCTCGCCCGCGTCGTCGGCGACCGCATCGTCTTCACGCTGCGCGCGACGGGGCGGGGCGAGGGCAGTGCCGATTTCGAGACGCTGCGGCTCGCGATGTCCGGCGTGGAACTCGACTACAAGGGGCAGCTCGGCAAGGCGCGCATCCTGGGGCAGGCGCGCGCAGTCCTGCCCGATCTCTCGCGGCTCAGCGGCCTTGCCGGCCGCAGGCTTTCGGGCAAGGCGCAACTCGGCGCCGATCTCGATGCCGTGCCGCGCCAGAACATCTATTCCGCGACCCTCGATGGCCGCGGCGATCAGATCGGGACCGGGGAGGCGGCGCTCGACCGGCTGCTCGCCGGCAATCTGACGCTCGCCGGGCGCGTCGGGACGCTGGCCGGCGGCGGCGTGAATGTCAGCGGCCTTCGTCTCGCCGGGCAGCATGTCGCCTTCACCGCCGATGGCGGGGTCGGCCGCGAGCGCTCGGATCTGCGGGCCGTCGTCTCCCTGCCTGACCTGAAGCGCGCCGACCCGCGCCTCTCCGGCAGGGGCGAGATCACGGCACAGCTTACCGGACCGCAGAACAAGCTCGATGCGTCGGCACGGATTGCGGTGACGAATGCGAGCGCGCTCGGCCGCCCGATTCCACGGCTGGCGATCGATGCCGTGATCCGCGACCTGCAGGGCGCGCTCGATACGCGCGCGACGCTCGCCGGTGAGATCGAGGGCAAGCCCGCGACCGGCACGCTGCAGTTCGCACGCCTGCCCGACGATGCCTGGGACCTGTCGAAGCTCGATCTCGCCATCGGCTCGGTGAAGCTCACCGGCGCGGTCACGCTCGACCAGGCCAGGCGGGCAGCCGGCCGGCTGACGCTCGCCGCGCGCAATCTCGACGATCTCTCGGCCCTTGCCCTCACCAAACTCGGCGGACAGCTCGATGCGGATATCGTGCTCGCGCTCGTCGAAGGCCGGCAAAACCTGGACCTGAAAGCCAAGGGCACGCGCATCAATGCCGCCGGGGTCTCGCTCGACAAGCTCGATGCCAGCGTCGGTGCCACGGATCTCCATGGTCGCCCGGCGATCGACGCCGCGATCGCGATCGACCGCGCGGTTATCGCCGGCGAGGCGATCAACGCGATCCGCTTCGATTCGAAGGGCGGGCCGGATGCGAGCGCCTTCACTCTCAGCGCCAACGCCCGGGGCTTCACGCTCAACGGAGCCGGTCAGCTCGTTCCGGGCGATCCGCTGCGTCTCGACATCGCCTCCTTCGATGCCCGGCGCGAGGGCAGGCGCATCACGCTCGCCAACCCCGCCTCGCTCAGCTTTCCGGCCGGCGGCGTCGAGATCTCGAAGCTGGCGCTTGCCATCGATGCCGGCCGGCTCAGCCTGGACGGCCGTGCGGGCGAGACCCTCGATCTGCGCGTGAATGCGAAGGACATCCCGCTTTCTGCGGTCAAGCTGGTGGCCCCGAAGCTCGACCTGTCCGGCACCTTGAACGCCGAGGCGCAGGTGTCCGGCAAGCCGGATGATCTCAGCGGTCCCTGGCAGCTCCGGATCGCGCGGCTGGTGACGCCCGAAACCCGGAACGCCGGCCTGCCTCCGGTCGAGATCAGCGGCAATGGTCAATTCTCCGGCCGGCAGACCAGCGTCGATGCAACCTTGACGGCCGGCCGCGGCGCCAATCTCGCGGTTCGCGGCACGGCACCCTTGAGCGCAAGCGGCGCGTTGGCGCTTACCATTCAGGGCAAGCTCGACGCTGCCCTCGCCAACGCGCTGCTGGCAGCGCAGGGGCAGCGGCTGACCGGTGCAGTGACGCTCGACCTGCGGGCAGGCGGCACGGCGGCTGCGCCGGAGCTGAACGGCGCCGCGACGCTCGCCAATGGCAGCTTCACCGACGCTCTCCAGGGCGTGCGGCTGACCGGGATCGAAGCGCGCATTGCTGCCAATGGCGACAATCTGCGCATCGAGCGCGCGGTTGCCCGCTCGGCCAATGGCGGCACGCTGTCGGCGTCGGGCCAGGTCCGCGTCGACCCCGCCGCCGGTTTCCCGGGCGAGATCAGAATCGAGGGACGCCGTGCGCAGCTTGTCTCGAACGGCATCGTGACATCGGTTGCCGACCTCAATCTCGCGATTGCCGGCCCCCTGGCGCAGCGCCCGCGCGTGGAGGGGCGTGTCGATATCATCTCGCTCGATGTCGCGGTGCCGGATCGGTTGCCGGCTTCGTTACGTCCCGTCGACGGGATTCGCCACGTCAACGCGAAGGGCACCGCAGCGGTGCGGCTTGCCGCACAACGCAAGGCGGCGCGCAGCGCCGACAGGGGCGGGCGAGCCGCGCCCGCCTTCGATGCCGCGCTCGCCGTCACCGTCTCCGCGCCGAGCCGCGTCTTCATCCGTGGTCGCGGGATCGACGCTGAACTTGGTGGCGAACTGCGCGTCGGCGGCACGCTCTCTGCCCCCGTGCTCGATGGCGGCTTCGATCTGCGGCGCGGCCGATTGTCGGTGGCGAGCCAGCGGCTCGATTTCAGCCGTGGCCGGCTGACCTTCGTTGGTGGGGTGATTCCCGAGCTCGACTTCGTCGCCGAGACCCGCGCCTCGGACGTGACCGCGCGAATCCTCGTCACCGGTCCGGCGGACCAGCCCGCCTTCGCCTTCAACTCCCAGCCGGAGCTGCCGCAGGACGAGGTTCTGTCGCGCCTGCTCTTCGCCCGTGCCTCCGGTTCGCTCTCGCCGTTCCAGGCCCTGCAGCTGGCGCAGACCGCCGCGCAATTCGCGGGAACCGGCGGCGACGATGCCTTCGAGAAGCTGCGCAAGTCGCTCGGCGTCGACAATCTCGACATCCAGTTCGGCGCCGGCGGCCCGACGGTCGGTGTCTCCCGCTATATCGGCGACAACGTCTCGATCGGAATCAAGGCCGGGGCCAAGCCCGAGGATAGCGGCGTCTCGATCGGCATCGACGTGACGAAGCGGCTTCGCATCCAGGCCGAGACGGGTGCGGATGGCAGCGCAGCCGTCGGCGTCGGCGCCGAGTGGGAATACTGACCGGCGCCTGGGCGCTCCGTTCCGGCGGCTGCGGCTGCAGCTGAGGCGGTGATTCCGATTCGAACGGGCCGCCGATTCGAACAGGCCGTGATTCCGCCGTCTTTTGCCTGCAGGAGGTGCCCAGCCGGGGCGTGCGGTTAACGGCTGGTAAATTTCGACCCTCAAAGCGTGGCGCGCCTGCAACACCGGGTTTCAAAGCACCCCCTCCGGCCTCGCGGCGGTGTGATCTCGGTTGATCGGCCTCCCGGCATTCGTATGGTGGAGATGCGTCGGGACGTTCCCGGTCGCTGTTTTTCGTCTTCGCCTCTGAATGGTTCAGGGACGTGGGCGAAAGGCCGGGATAGGCGGGTTCGCCGGTTTGGTCTCCTGGGGCCGGTCGTCAAGAACACGCTGAAGCCCGAGGGTCTCGAAACTCTTTTGGAGGTTACCAATGAAGCTCGTTAAGAGCCTCCTCCTCGGTTCTGCCGCCGGCTTCGCCGCGGTTGCCGGGGCTCAGGCCGCCGACCTTCCCTCGCGGAAGGCCGCTCCGGTCGAATACGTTCGCGTCTGCACCGCCTATGGCAGCGGCTTCTTCTACATCCCGGGCACCGATAGCTGCCTTCGCATCGGTGGCCGTCTCCGCGCTGAGTACACCTTCGGCGAGCGTTGGGGCGACCTGCAGGACTCGTACGGCACCCGCGCTCGCGGCCGTCTGAACGTTGACCTGCGCACCGCCACCGCTTACGGCACCCTGCGTACCTTCATCCGCTATGACGTCACGATCTCCTCGGGTGCGTACGGCTACGGCGCGCTGAACTCCGGCGCGATCTTCGCCAACGGCGCTCGCGGTGCTGCTGCCTCGACGGTCATCAACCTCGACAAGGGCTTCATCCAGTTCGGCCCGATCACCGCTGGTCGCGCGCAGTCGTTCTTCGACTTCTACGCCAACGACCTGGGCTTCAGCTCGCTCCGCGGCTCGGACACCAGCCCGAACCTGTTGGCCTACACCGCGACCTTCGGCTCGGGCTTCTCGGCCACGATCTCGCTCGAAGATCGCGCCGTCGGCCGTGACGCCACCGTCCGCAACGCGCTTGCGTTCGGCAGCAACATCGTCCTTGAAGGCCAGCAGTATCCGGACCTCGTCGGTGCGTTGAACGTGACCCAGGGCTGGGGCTCGGCTCAGCTGTCGGGTGCCATCGGTCAGCGTAGCACCGCTTCGATCCCGGCTGGTGTGGTCGGCTTCGCTCCTCAGGTTGGCGACGACGAAGTCGTGTGGGCCATCCAGGGCGGTCTGAAGTTCAACCTGCCGATGCTCGCCGCTGGCGACGTCCTGTGGTTGCAGGCGGCTTACGCTGAGGGCGCCAACTCCTACCTCGGCTACGGCAGCGCCTTCGGCTACGGCCGTCTCGGCTCGCTCACCGCGGCTGATATCGTCGTCGATCCGACCAACGGTCGCTCGAAGCTGACGAAGGGCTGGGCCATCGTTGCCGGCCTGAAGCACTACTGGACCCCGACCATCCGTTCGGAAGTCTATGGTTCGTACTCTGAGCTCGACATGGGCGCGGCTGTTCAGCCGGCCGTTCTTGGCGCCGGCGTCAACGCTGTGAAGCTTGACCCGAAGGAGTTCATCATCGGCACCAACCTCGTCTGGACCCCGGTTTCGGGTCTCGATATCGGCGTGGAAGTTCTCTACTCCAAGGTTGAGCTGAAGAACCGCATCCTCGCGGTCGACAACTTCGGCAACCGCACCGGCTTCCTGATCAAGTCGGACGACGCCCTCACCGGCCGTCTGCGCATCCAGCGCGACTTCTGATCGGTTCTCCGATCCTAGTCGGAAGCCCCGGGGAAACCCGGGGCTTTTTTCGTTTGGATATCGTGGGTTAGACTCATTCACTCACTTGACACGATGATCTGAACCGGCGTGACTTGACAGCCTGGGGACGGTGATCGGTAAGGGCCTGACAAGTCTGTGCCGACGCGGGGAGCGGGAATGGCGCAGCCGGCAAACTGGTTATGGGGGCTCGTGCCGCTGGCGCTGCTCTGGAGCGCCGGCAACCTCTATCTCGATGCTGCGGTTCAGGACGATGTCAGCCGCCGCGCCATAGCGGTGGCGACGCAGGCCGCGGGCGAGGCACCTGGCGCAAGGCCGGTGATGGCGCTCGTTGCCGGGCGCGACGTGCTGATCGGTGGCGAAGCGCTCTCGGCCGATGGCGCGGCCAAGGCCATGGTGCAGTTGCGGGGTCAGTTCGGCATCCGCCGGGCGCTCGGGGGGTTGTCCCAGGTCGTCGCGCAGAAGCCTTATAGCTGGTCGGCGACGCGTGAACGCGATGCGGTGACGCTGAGCGGCTTCGTGCCCGACGAGGCGACGGCGACTGCGAATGTTTCCGCGGCGAGTGCGGCCGTGCCGGGACTGCGCATCGACGATCGCCAGATGCTCGCCTTCGGTGCACCCGCCGGTTTTGCTGCCGTAACACAGAAAATCCTGGGCGAGTTGGCCGGTCTCTCGAGCGGCAAGGTGGCGCTGGACGACACGCGCTTCTGCATCGAAGGCAAGGCGACGACGCCTGAGCGCTTCCTTGCGCTGCGGGAGAGCACTGCCTCCCTGAGCCAGGGCGGATTCACCGCCGTCGAGTGCGCCCTCGAGCCGCCGACGATCGCGCCTTACCGTTGGGCTATCGAAAAGGGCGTCGATGGTGGGCTGAGCGTCACCGGCTTCTACCCGTCGGACGAGGCCAGGCAGCAGATTTCGGCAGCGTTGCGGCGCGGCTTTCCCGAGCCCGCTCGCATCGATGATCAGACGAAACCAGCCCTTGGCGAGCCGGGCGCCTTCCTGGCCAAGGTCACGCGCGCCATTGGCGACCTTGCACGGCTCCGCAGCGGCAAGGCCGAGCTCGATGCCGGCACCTACAGGCTGTCGGGAGACGGGCCCGAGGATTTCGAAACCTGCCAGGCCCTGCAGTTGCTGATCGCACAGACTGACGGGCCGGATTCGGTTGCGCAGGCCAGTATCGCCTGTCCGCCGGCGCCCCCGCCTATGCCACCCCTGCCGGAGATTCCGCCGCTCTTCGTTCCAGCAGAGCCTCCTGCGCCTTTGGAGCCTTCAACGCCTCCTGCGCCTCAGCGCGGTGAGTTGCCATCGCCCGGGAGCTCCCACGCCAGCGCTGGCGAGGTGAAAGCGCCCATCCCGGTGCTCGCGGTGCCCCAGCGTACGGTTCCGCTGCAATGGCGGGCCGAGAAGACCGAGCAGGGCGCCGTGCTGAGCGGCCTCGTTCCCGATGAGGCGGCGCGGCAGAGAGTGCTGCACTCTGCTGACCGCGGGGCGGCTGCCGGCCGGGTCACCGATCGCATGACGGGCGAAGCGAAGCTGCGCGAGGCTCCCGATTTCGGCACGGCGACCGGCTTTCTGCTGGATTTGCTTGGCAGGATGAGCAGCGGGGTGGTTTCCATCGAGGGAACGCAAGCCTCGCTGTCTGGCGTCGTTGCCGACGAAGAGGCCTGGCGCGCGATCGAGGCCGCGCTGCGGCAGCAGCCCTTGCCGGGAGGCCTCACCGGCACGCCGGACCTCGCTGGCCTTGGCCTGCGCCCCTATGGACTTACGATTTCCGCGGATCGCTCAGGCGTCGCTCTGTCCGGATATTTGCCCGATGAGCAGACGCGCTCGGCGCTGCTGGGGTTGCTGGATGGCTCGCCCTTGCAGGGCAAGGTCCTGGACGAGGCGCGCATCGTTCCGGGGGCGCCCGCCGGTTTCAGCGGCGCAGCTCGCGTCGCCGTGACCGATCTGCTCAGACTGGATCTCGGCACTGCGCACTTGGTCGATAGCAGCGTCGAGCTCCGGGGGCTGACCTGCCGCGAGCTGATCAAGGGCGAGGTCGAGACCAGCGCGGCAAGCGGGCTGCCGGCCGCTTTTGCAGGCCAGGCTGAGATCGGCTTGCGCCAGACCGGCTGCGTCACGGCACCGCCCAACGCCTGTCAGAACGAGCTCGATGCCCTGACCAGGCGCCAATCCGTGCTTTTCGGCCAGGGCACCGCTGTGGTCGTACTCGATGCCACAACGGAGCGGGCGATGGCGGAAGCATCCGCGATCCTCAAGCAGTGCCCGGATGTGCGCGTCACGATCGAAGGGCATGCCAATTTCGATGGCGAGCGGCGCGGGTTCGACAATGTCGATCTCTCGAACCGGCGCGCCCGGCGCGTGCTTGATGAGATGGTCATGCGCGGCATCAGCGCCGCCCGGCTCGAGCCGAAGGGCTTTGGCGCGCAGCGGCCGCTTGTTCCCCATGACGAGCCCGAGGCGAAGGCCATGAACCGGCGCGTCCAGTTCACGGTCGAGAAGTAGGGATCGCTGGCATGCTCTACCTGGCCACCCAGTTCGCCTGGTTCCTGCTCGCAGCCTTCGGCATCGGCCTTGCCATGGGCTGGATCACCTGCACGGGCGGGAAGGTCCGTTTCTGGGCCGGTCCGATTCCCCTCGTCGTGGGCGTCTGTGCCATGGTCGCCGCGCTCACCTGGTTACAGGTGGTGAACGGCGTCGCTGCGCTCTGGCTGGAAACCGCGCTCCTCTATGTCGCGGCCTATCTGGCAGGCTGCTGTCTGGCCTGCTTTGCCCGCACGATAGTCGCTCATCGCGATTCGGTCGTCGCCATCGCCGGCGCCAATCTCGGCTCGATCCCGGAGGCACCGTCCGCACCTGCCGTCGCGGCGGCGAAGCCGGCATTGGCGCAGTCGGCCCCGCTCCTGGACAAGGTCGAAGGCGAGAATCGCATCCCCGGCAGGCGGCCATCCGGCCTTGTCGCAGCGCGCAGCGACGCGGCTGACGATCTCAAACTGATCAAGGGCATCGGCCAGCAGAACGAGGGCAAGCTGCATGGCCTCGGGATCTGGCATTTCGACCAGATCGCAGCCTGGACGCCCGAGAACATCGAGTGGGTCGGCCATTATCTCGCCTTTCCCGGGCGGATCGAGCGCGAGGACTGGGTTGCCCAGGCCCGTTCGCTCGCCGCCGGCATCGAGACCGCGTTTTCGACACGGGCCCGGGCCGGTGAGGTCGCGACCTCGCGTGACGACGGCACGCAGGGTCGGGACAATGTCGCCGACATCTCCGAGGACGGAGCCGACGGCAAGCGGCCGTAAGGGCTGGTCCCAAGGTTCAGGCTGCGCGCTTTTCCGCCTTGCCGATCAGCTTGCCGATGCGTCGGACCATGTCCTTCGACCCGAGCAGCGGCGCATGGCCTTGTCCGGGGGCGACGAAGATCTCGCAATCGGGATGGCGCGCGCCCATCTCGCGGAGCGTCTCCTCCGAGAGGAGATCGGAATTGGCGCCACGGATCGCCAGGATCGGTACGGCATTCAGCCCGGCGAAATAGGTCCAGAGCACGGGCAGGGGGGCTTCGAGGTCAAGCTCCTCCAGGATCTTCATCAGGTTGGGGTCGTAATCGGTGACGAGATGTCCGTTGCGCTCGGTCCAGGTCCGTCGCGCCATGGTCTCCCACTCCCTTTCGCCGAAGGCCGGAAATTGCTGGTCAGACAGGCGCTTGAGGATTTCGGCGCCTTCGACAAAGCTGCGTGGGCTCGGCAGCTTGCCGACATAGCCACGGATCCGAAGCAGTCCGCGCGCATCGATCACCGGGCCGACATCGTTCAGGACGACACCCTTGATCATGGTCGGGCGCGCCGCCGCCAGTGCCATCGTCAACAGGCCGCCGCGCGAGGTTCCGACAAACACGGCCGCTTCGATACCGGCCGCCGTAAGCAGCTGCATCAGGTCGTCGAGTTCGACGCGGATATCGTAATTGGCCCAGTTCCGATCATAGGCGGAGCGTCCGCGCCCGCGATAATCGAGTGCCAGGACGCGCCGTGGCCTGGCCTCGTCCTCGGCGAGCGCCATCGCCAGCTCGTGGAAGTCGGCAGCCGTCCGCGCCAGGCCCGGCAGGCAGACCACCGGCAGGGCGTGAGAGGCGAGGGGGCCGTAATCGCGGGCGTGGAGCTTCAGGCCGTCGCGGGCACTGATGAAGAAGGAGCGGAAACCGCTGTCAGAATCCATTCGCCCTCCGGCGGCACTGCAAGAGGGCAGGACTAAAGCATTTTCAGGCGAACCGGGCACCGGTCCGCGTCAAGAAAATGCACCGGAACAGAAGAGGCGAAATGCGTTCCGACCCCGAAGGGTCGGAAATACCTCAAGCATCGGCCCGAAAAGTGGATTGCGGTTTTCGGGGCAAAGCCGATGCGAACTCAGGCATCGGCCCGAAAAGTGGATTGCGGCTTCCGAGAAAGTCGATGCAAACACAGTAGGTTAGACCATCGGACCGGATATGATGCCCGGTCCGATGGTCTAGCAGGCTGCTGAAATTCCTGCTGCGTTTCCGCGAGTTTGGGTTGTGGGCGCGATTTTTTGACGGATATCGGCCGGTTTTGGGCTGTCCGGCGCAGGGGTTCTGGTCATATTGGCCTA
>NZ_JPKG01000031.1 GCF_000735605.1 Allobosea sp. LC85 | reverse complement strand
CTAAGGCTTGTGGGGGATCATCGTGAATTGATGACGGCTGCTGCGAGGTAGATCATGGCTTTGAAGCTCTGGTCGGTTTTCTCCGCCCGCATGGCGATGCGTTTGAACTCCTTGAGCTTGCAGAAGAAGTTTTCGATGAGATGGCGCCACTTGTAGATTTCGCGATCGAGCGGCCATGGCTTTTTGCGCCGCGGATGCTGTGAGATGACGATCTTGGCGCCTCGGGCGTTGAGATCGGCGATGATGTGATCGCTGTCGAAGGCCTTGTCTGCGATCAGGCCACCGAAATCGACGCCGTGGAGGAGCGGCTCGATGCCAACCGTGTCGAAGCGGTGGCCCGGCAGGAGTTCGAAGCGCACGAGGTTGCCGAGCGCGTCGGTGAGCGCCAGGATCTTCGTGGTCATGCCGCCCTTGGAGCGGCCTATGGCCTGGCTCGAAGTCCCCCTTTTGCGCCCTGTCCGTGACGGTGAACCTTGACGATCGTGGCATCGACCATGGCGTACTCCATGTCCGGCTCATCCGAGCAGGCCTCAAAAAGTCGCACGAAAACATCGGCCTTGCGCCAGTCGCTGTAGCGCCTGAAGGCTGTGCTCCAGTTCCCGAAATGCTCAGGCAGGTCGCGCCAGGGGCTCCCCGTGCGAGCGATCCACAGAACCGCTTCCACGAACCGGCGATTGTCGCTCCCGCTCCGCCCCGGATCGGTCGGCTTCCCCAG
>NZ_JPKG01000030.1 GCF_000735605.1 Allobosea sp. LC85 | reverse complement strand
AAATCGGAATCGGGCGATTCCCTTTTTGCAGCGTTTGTGATTCACCGTTTGCGGAGGTGGATCATGGGTCTGAGCTATTCGAAGGATCTTCGCGAGCGGGTTGTCGGCTTTGTCGAGGCCGGGCATTCGCGTCGGGCGGCCGCGCGGCATTTCGGCGTGAGCGAAAGCTTCGCGGTGAAGCTGTTGCAGCGGGTTGCGCGTCTCGATACGGCGCAGCCGGCTCGCCAGGGCCGTCCGCGTGGCAGTCGGCTCGACGGCCACGGCGTTTATCTGGTGGCGCAGGTCGAGGCGAGCCCCGACATCACCATGCCGGAGTTGGCAGGGCGTCTAGCGCAGGCAACCGGCATGATGGTCGATCCTGCGGTTCTGTCGCGCTTCCTCTGCCGTCTGGGGTTCACATATAAAAAAAGCGCTGATGGCGTCGGAATGCGCACGCGCGGATGTGCGTGAGCAGCGCCGCCTCTGGATCGACCGCCGTCAGCCGCGCATGCGCTTCGAGCCGCATAGGCTCGTCTTCATCGACGAGACCTCGATCAACACCAAGATGGTCCGGTTGCGCGGCCGCAGCCCGCGCGGCGAGAGGCTGCATGCTTCGGCTCCCTTCGGGCATTGGGGGACGCAGAGCTTCATCGCGGGCCTGCGCTGCCACGGCCTGACCGCGCCATGGATCATCGACAAGGCCATGGATCGCGTCGCCTTCGATCTCTATGTCGAGAGCCAGCTCGCACCTACCCTGTCGAGGGGCGATATCGTCATCCTCGACAATCTCGCCGTCCACAAGAGCGCCCGGGCGGCCCAGAGCCTCGCCGAGCGAGGCGCCTGGTTCCTCTTCCTGCCACCCTACAGCCCTGATCTCAACCCCATTGAGATGGCCTTCGCCAAGCTCAAGGCGCATCTCCGAAAGGCGCAGGCCAGAACCTTCGATGCGCTCTGGAAGGCCGTCGGCAACATCTGCGACCTATTCAAGCCGCAAGAGTGCCAAAACCTCTTCAAACATG
>NZ_JPKG01000029.1 GCF_000735605.1 Allobosea sp. LC85 | reverse complement strand
GCACATCGGCGAGCGCCAGCGCGGTCAGCGGCGTCAGCTCGGTCGGCTTCAGCACGAGGCGGTTATTCGTCGCGATCGCCGGCGCCAGCTTGTGGCTGACCATGTTGAGCGGGTGGTTGAAGGGCGTGATCGCCGAGATAACGCCAAGCAGGGGTTGGCGCGTCGTGAAGATCTTGCGCGCCTTGCCGTTCGGCGAGATGTCGCAGGAGAACATCTCGCCATCGTCCTTGATGGTGAGCTGGGCCGCGAAGGACCAGACGTCATAGGCCCGGCTCGCCTCATAGAGCGAATCCTTCCAGCACAGCCCGGCTTCCGCCGTGATCAGCCGGGCGAACTGCTCCTTGCGGTCGCGCAGCAGCTCGGCTGTCTTCTGCAGGATCTGCTGGCGCTCGTAGCGGGTCAGCGTCGGCTTGAAGGCGCGCGCCTTGGCAAAGGCCTCGCGGACATGCTCGGGGCGGGCGGCCGGGATAAGGCCGACGACGCTGTCGTCGTAGGGATTGCGCACTTCCAGCATGTCGTCGGTGGTGACGAGCTTGCCGGCGATCCGCATCGCCTCGCGGCGCACGGGCGGATTCACATTCGCGTTCATCTCAGCTCACCAGGTTGAGGGCGACGTCGAAGACGTCGAAATTGCGGAGCGTGCGCCCCTCCGGCACGGAGATCGGCCGGTTGGCGATCATCGGCACGCGCTGCTCGGTGATGCCGCCATGCGAGCGCAGCGGCTCGGTCAGTCCCGAGAGATCGTGCCTCTCCGGCGAGGTGCCGATCACCTTCGAGCGCGTCGAGATCGCGACCACGTCGCCGATCCGGTCGGCCGGCAGCTCGAAACGCTCGCAGGCCTCCGCCGCGGTGACCGCGAGCGCGATGCCGTCGATGCCGGAGATGCGAGCCGCAACCTCGACCTGGTCGGCGCCCTTGGGCAGGTAGACCGTGGCGAAGGAACCGAGCGCGCCGTGATGGACGACGTAAGGGTCCGTGATCGGCAGGATCACGCGCATCGTGCCCTTGCCATACCATTCGTCCATCAGCGTTTGCAGATAGACCACGTCCGGCTCGCCATTCGGCAGGTGCTTGTCGTTCATGCCATGGTCGGCGGTGATGACGAGCGTGCAGCCGAGCGCATCGAGCCTGCCGACATAGCCGTCGAACATGGCGTAGAACGCATCCGCGACGCCTGAGCCCGGCGCCGCCTTGTGCTGCACATAGTCGGTCGTCGAGAGATACATCAGGTCCGGCTTGAAGCTGTCCAGCAGCTTGACGCCGGCCGCGAAGACGAACTCGGAGAGATCCGCCGAGTAGACCGACGGGACCGGCATGCCGACGAAGTCGAGCACCTCATCGATGCCGTTCTCAAGTGTGTTGGCCTTGTCCGCCTTCTCCGAGGAGAAGGCGATCGCCGTGCCGCTGGTGAAGTCGAGCCCCTTGCCCAGCAGGGTGCGCAGCTTGTCCTTGGCCGTCACCATCGCGACCTTGAAGCCGGCCTTCTGGAACTCCGCCAGGATGGTCGGCGCCCGCAGGAAGCGGGCATCGTTCATCATCACCTCTTCCTTCGCCTCGCGGTCGTAGAAGAAGTTGCCGGCGATGCCATGGACCGCCGGCGGTCGGCCGGTGATGATCGAGAGATTATTCGGATTGGTGAAGCTCGGGATCACGGAATAGGCATGGGTGCTGGTGCCGGCCCGCATGATCCGGTCGAGATTCGGCGTCAGTCCCTTGGCGCTGGCGGCCTCGATATAGGCCGGCTCCGAGCCGTCCATGCAGATCACGACCGTCGCACGCTGCGGCCGGGCATAGGCCCGCCCGTTTGCGACGACATCCGATCCGACCTTGGAATGCATGTTCATCATCTGCTCCTTCACGCCGCCGACTTCAGGCCGACGCCCATCTCGGCAAGGACGTCCGAGACCGTGGCGACGAAGGCCTTCATGTCCTGCGCACCGAGGGCGCCGATGCAGCCGATGCGGAAGCTGTCGGCGACGGTCAGCTTGCCCGGGTAGATCACGTAGCCGGCATCCTTCAGCGTGTCGTAGAAGCGCTGGAAGACGAAGTTCTTGTCCTGCGGCATGTGGAAGGTGACGATGATCGGCGCCTGGTGGTGCGCCGGCAGCAGCGTCCGGAAGCCGAGTTCCTGCATGCCCTCGATCAGGATGCGCGCATTGTCGGCATAGCGCTCGCCGCGCCCGGCGACGCCGCCTTCCACCCAGAATTCCTGCAGCGCCGCATGGAACGCGACGATGACATGGATCGGCGGGGTGAAGCGGTACTGCCCGGTGCGCTCGAAGGCGGCGTGCTGATCGTGGAGGTCGAGCACCAGCGTGGTGGCGTTGCCCTTGGTCTCCGCCAGCGCGCTGCGGCGCGCGATGACGAAACCGAGGCCGGGCACTCCCTGGATGCACTTGTTCGAAGAGGCGGCGACAGCGTCGAAATAGACCTCGCGGCTGTCGAGCGGCAGCGCCCCGAAGGCGCTCATCGAATCGATCAGCAAGCGTCGGCCATGGCGCTTGACCAGCGCCGCCACCGCCTCGATCGGGTTGCGGATGCCGCTCGTCGTTTCGCAATGGACCACGAAGACATGGCTGATCGCCGCATCGGCGACGAGCATCCGGTCGACCTCGGCGAGGTCGGGTGGCATGTCCTCGGCCGTCTCGTGGACGACGACATCGCGGCCCGCGATCTCGAGGATGCGCCTGGCGCGCTGGCCATAGGCGCCGTTGATCAGGATCAGAGCCTTGCCGCTACGCGGCACGAAGCTGGTCAGCATGGCCTCGACCGCGAAAGTGCCGGAGCCTTGCATCGGCACGGTCACGAAGGCGCCCTCGCCATAGATGATCTTCGGCAATTCCTCCATCACGGCTTTGTTGATGCCGACGAAGGCGGCATCGCGCGAGCCCCAGTCATGCACCATGGCTTCCTTGATCGCCTTGCTGGTCGTGAGCGGCCCGGGCGTCAGGAGAAGCGGGTCGCCGGTCTCGGAAGCGGCGGGGCGGCGGGCTTGTGCCATGGGCGGTCTCGCTTTGCGCTGGAGCAGATGTCGAACGCTAGGCCGCCGATTGACATAGCTCCAATACATCGTTTCCATAGAAACTATAGATAGGATCTATGCAAAATGGCGATCAGCTATTCCGGCCTTTGCGCCTTCCACGCGGTTGCCGAGGCGGAAAGCTTTACGCGCGCGGCACGGGCACGGAACGTCAGCCAGCCCACCCTGTCATCCCAGGTTCGCGGCCTTGAGGATGCCTATGGCGTGCGGCTATTCGACCGCGCCGGCCGCCAGGTTCGGCTGACGCCGCTCGGTCAGAGCCTGTTCGTGATCACGTCACGACTGTTCGCGGCGGAGGATGAGGCTCAGGCTCTGCTTGCCGGAACACGCACCTTGCAGCGCGGGCATCTGCGCATCGCAGCTGACAGCGCGACCCATGTCATGGCCGCGCTTGCGCGCATTCGGACGAAATATCCGGGCCTGACCTTCTCGTTGACGATCGGCAACTCCTCCGAGGTCATCGACCAGATCATGGACTTCGCCGCCGATGTCGCCATCACGGCGAGGCAGAATTCGGATCCTCATCTGCACGTCGTCAAACTGCGTTCCGACAGGCTGGTCGCTTTCGTCTCCGCCGAACACCATTTCGCCCAACACGGCCACATCCCGATCGAGGCTTTTGCCGGAGAGGACATCGTTCTGCGCGAGCGCGGCTCGATCACCCGCGAAGTCTTCGAGAGCCGCCTCTCCGAAGCGGGCGTCAAGCCGGCCAACCTTCTCGAAGTGCAGACCCGCGAGGCGGTTCGCGAGGCCGTGGCTGCCGGTTTCGGCATCGGCGTCACCTTCGATGCTGAATTTCGGGAGGACACTCAGCTTAGGAAGCTCGAGATCACGGGCGCCGACCTCGCCGTGGGCGAATACGCGGCCTGCCGTGCCGAGCGGCGGCGAATTCCACTGGTACGCAGCTTCTTCGAAACGGTTCAGGATCTGGCGCGCTCGGGCTGAGAGTGGCGTCAGACGGTACGCATCACGGCGACATCGGCCAGCCTGCATCGCGGCAGCAGTGAGCACTGCTGGGCAAACCGGGGCGTCCGTCAGGCACGTTCGTCCGCCGCCGGGCGCTTCAGCGTCGTGCCGGTGAGCAGGGCGTGGGCCCAATCGGGTCTGCCATTGTCGCAGGCGCGACGGGCAGCGCACGCCCAGTCATAGGTGATGGCATGATGTTCGACCGCCATAGTATCGTCCGCGATCGTCACCACGGCGAAGCGCGCATGCGGCGAGCCACTCTCCGAGACATGGGCCGGCGGCTCCGGATCCTCATAGGCGGGACAGCCGACACTGCCGGGATTGACAATGAGGGTGCCACTGTCGAGCCGCACCACACGCGGCTGATGGCTGTGGCCGCACAGAACGAGCCCTGGTGCCATGCTTTGAAGCCGCACCGCGATTTCTGCATGGCTTGCCGCGATCAGCTGGGCCGATGAAACTGTGTCGATCAGATAGGCCTCGTCGCTCGCAGGCGAAGCATGGATGCAGAGCGCGCCCGACAGCGTCAGACTGAAGGGCAGACCGGCGAGCCAGGCGCGATCGTCCGGGGTGAGTTCCTGCCAGGCGAAGCCATCGGACCGGCCGAGCCCGGCAGCACTGGTTGCGCCGAGGGCCCGATCGTGATTGCCCCGGACGTGTTGAAAGGCGCTCTCGCGCAGCAGCCGGGTCGTTTCGCGGGGCCAGAGCGGACCCGAGGCGCAATCGCCGAGGTTGACCACGAGATCGAGAGACAGCTCGGCGATGCGAGCCATGACGGCCTCGAGCGCAGGCAGATTCCCATGAATGTCCGCAATGACACCAAGACGCATAGGGTCTCTTCTTGAGGTTGGCGGTGGCGGGTGTTCAGGCAGGCTGCGCGCCCATCTGCGCGAACTTTGGCATCAGCGTCTACAGCTTGGGGTTCAGCACGTCGCTCAGGCCCTCGCCGACGAGGTTGCGGCGGAGGAAAGTCGCAAGCTTGCTCAAGCGCATGTCAGGTCATTTCATTGCAAGCCCCGGTGGTCGCCTTGCCTCATCGCGCCACGTGGCGCCACTCCGCGATGAATGCGATCCGCTGGTCGATCCCGACAAGGACAGGGCCAGGTCGGCATCTCACGGTTGAACGAACGCGCCTCACGCGAAGACGACGTTCTGCCGCTGCGCGCGAAGGCGGGGATCGTGCGAGCGCACCTGGACGGGGCGGCCATCGAGGATTTCGAAGCAGCGCGCAAGCGTGTCCTCCGAGAGCCGTCGCATCGCCTCGACCGTGAAGAATGTCAGGTGCGGGAAGAGAATGACGTCGTCACGACCAAAAAGCGGGCTCAGCATGTGGCCGGCTTTCGCGAGGGGCTCCATGGCATAGACATCGAGACCGACCCCGCCGAGGCGCGCCGCGAGAACGGCTTCGACCAGCGCCGACTCATCGATCAATGCCCCGCGCGAAACGTTCACCAGCACCGCAGAGGGCTTCAGGCAAGCGAGCTCGGCGCGTCCGATCAGCCCGCGCGTCGCCGCATTCAGCACACAATGGAGCGAGACGAAGTCGCATTCCCGCAGCATGGCATGAAGATCATCGACCTTCTCGATGCCGGCGGCCGCCATCGTCTGCGCATCGACGTTCGGGTCGAAGCCCAGCACCCGCGCCCGGAAGCCCTGGCCGGCCATCCGCGCCATGCTCCGGCCGATCTTGCCCGCCCCGACCAGTCCAAGCGTTGCGCCGGCGATATCGCGGCCGAGCCAGCGTTGCTCCGGCCAGATCCAGCCCCCGGCGGCCATGGCGCGTCCGATCTCCGGCATGCGCTTGGCAAGCGCGATCATCAGGGCGAAGGCGCCCTCGGCCACCGTCTCCTCGGCATATTCAGGAACGTTGACGACGGGGATGCTGCGCGCCACCGCCGCAGGAACATCGATCGCGTCGATTCCCACCCCGTATTTGACGATTCCCCTGAGCTTGCGCGCATTGGCGATGACCGAGCCGGTGACCGGCGTGTAGCACATCAGCAGCAGGTCGGCGTCGGCGACCTGCTCGACAAGATCGGCCTCGGAGATACCGTCCGGCAGCGTCACGAGTTCGACCCCGCGCGCCCGCAGCCCGGCATCGATCTCCGGGCATTCCAGTTCCCGATCCGTGCGAACAACCTTCATGTTTTTCCCTGTTGGCCAAGAGTTCGGTCGCGATCAACCGGCTGCGATCGCCGCCTCGACGGTCGACAGCGCCTGGTCGAGTTCGGCCCGGGAAATGACCAGAGGCGGCGACAGGGTCAGTACGTTGCCCTGGCTGATCTTGAAGCTCAGCCCGCCTTCCAGGCAGCGATAATAAACCCGCTCTGCCAACGCGTTGTCTGGCTGCATACCGGCCTTGTCGGTCACGATCTCGACACCGATCATCAGTCCGCGCCCCCGGACATCGCCGACATGGGCCGAGCCTGCGCCGAACTCGCGCAGGCGGTCCATCGCATACGCCCCAAGCTCCGCAGCGCGCTCGGCCAGCCCCTCCTCGCGGATGATCGCAATTGTGGTCAGCGCCGCTCGCGTCGTCACCGGGTTCTTCTCATGGGTGTAGTGGCCGATCGCGTAGTCGCCCGCGACATCGAGATCACGTCGGGCGATCACCGCCGCAATCGGCAAAATGCCTCCGCCGAGTGCCTTTCCGACCACAAGGATGTCGGGCGTGACGCCGTCATGCTCGCAGGTGAAAAAGCGACCCGTCTTCCCGAGACCAGTCGGGATTTCATCGAAGATCAGCAAGGTTCCGTGGCGATCGCAAGCCTCACGCACCAGCTTCCAGAAACCAGGTGCGGGCGGGTTCGGCGTGGCGCGCATCGGCTCGGCCACGACGGCGGCGAAATCTCCTTCGCGGCCCAGCACATAAGAGATCATGCTGGCGCAGGCGCGTGCCGAATCCTCCAGGCTGTTGCAGCCATAGGCGCAATGATGGCTCGCCCAGGGGGCGACATGCTCTGCGCCCGGCAACAGCGGCCCGGCGATGCCGGAGCGGAATGTCGCCTCGCCGCCGACGCTCGCGGCGCCGAAGCCGGCGCCGTGAAAAGCGTCCCAGAAGGATAGGGTCTTGAAGCGGCCGGTGGCGGCGCGCGCCAGCTTCAGTGCGACCTCGACGGCATCCGAGCCGCCTGTCGTGAACAGCACCTTGTTGAGATCGCCCGGCGCAAGCTGCCCGAGCGTCTCGGCCAGCTCCACGGCCGGCTCGCAGGTGAAGCGGCGCGGCGCAAAGCAGAGTTCATCGATCTGCGCCTTGATCGCCGCCTTCAGCCGCGGATGGCCGTAACCGATGTGATGGACGCTGTTTCCATGGAAATCCATGTAGCGCCGCCCGGCCGTGTCCTCGATCCAGATTCCCTCGGCCTTGGCGATCGCCGTGACGCAGGGGCTGGACAGGCTCTGATGCAGGAAGGCATCAGCGTCCCGCTGCAGCAGGCGGCGCGTCGCCGGGTCGTCGAGACGCGCGGACCAGGCGCTGCGCGCCGCTGAGGTGTTCGACTCGCCCTCGGTATGGACCAGCGTCCCGGACATTCAGTTCTCCCACGTGATGCGTGAAGCCAAGGCTGGCGAGCCAGGCAGTCAACTCGAAGCGTATCCCAGCGCCGACAGCATCGCCCAGGCGATTTCATCTGAAAAATCGCTAATCTTTATCGACATATCGATTTTGCTGATATTCTGGACCAACATTCCGCGACGAGCCTGTGTTGGCCCGCCTTACCGATCGGACGCTCCGATGCGCTATGTTCAGCTTCGCGCCTTCCATCATGTCGCGATCGCCGGCGGATTTTCGCGGGCGGCTGAGGAACTCCACCTCACTCAGCCCGCGATCTCGGACCAGGTTCGCAAGCTGGAGGCTGAGTATGACGTTCAGCTGTTCGACCGGCAGCGCAAGCAGGTTGCCCTGACCCCGATGGGAGAAAAGCTGCTTGCTGTGACGCATCGGTTGTTCGATGCCGAGGGGCAGGCGCTCGATCTCTTGTCCGAAACGCGCGCGCTACAGGCAGGGCAGCTTCGGCTGGTGGCCGATTCCATCCACCATGTGCTGCACGTGCTGAGCGCCTACCGCGAGCATTATCCGGGCATCCAGATGACGATCTGGTCCGGCAACACCGAAACAGGCCTGGCACAACTCGGGAACTATGAGGCCGACATCGCGGTGCTGGGCGACGTTGCTCCGAGCCGCGATTTCGAGATGATCACGCTGAATGCCACGCCGATTATCGCCTTCGCAGCGGCGGGACACCCCGTCGCGGCGCAGCGCTCGCTTTCATTCGCCGATCTCGCCGGTCTCCCTCTCGTCATGCGCGAGCGCGGCTCGCGGACGCGGCGGATGCTCGAACGGCGGGCAATCGAGCATGGCGTCACCCTGCGCTATGCGATCGAGGTGGAGGGGCGTGAAGCGGTGCGAGACATAGTCGCGACGGGCGCCGGTATCGGCTTTGTCTCCGACGCGGAATTCGTCCCCGGCAAGGATCTTATGCGGATTCCGCTCAGCGGCCCTCCAATCCTGATGGAGGAAGCCCTGATCTGCTTGCGCGAACGGCGGGAGAGCAAGACCATCAGGTCTTTCCTTGGCATCGCCCGCGCGCTGACGACCCGCGGAGGCGATTGATTCTCTGGCTCGCGGATGCTGACGGTGGGGCGCCACTCAGAACAAAACTGCGAACACCTATCCTATTGAAGTACCGATATAATTTCTGCGGTTGGATTTGGCCAGGCACCGCGCTCCGCTTCAGGTGGCGCGGCGGGCCGTTCATCAATGCCAATCCTTGATGTAGTCGGCGATGACGACCTCGTCCCAGGTGATGCCCGCGCCCCTGTTGGTGGCCGAATGGCTCAAGCATCGGACCGAAAAGCGGATTGCGGTTTTCGGGGCAAAGCCGATGCAAACACAGGAGGTTAGATCATCGGACCGGATACGATATCCGGTCCGATGATCTAAGGCCTGCATGCATGTTCGCTGCTCGCTCAGACAAGCAGTTAAGCGGAGACCCGACGCGGTTCTTGGCTGTCTCACCGATTTGCTGGTCGGGGTTCTCGACGGCGACCCGAGCGCTCAGCGATAAACGAGAACCGGAATCTTGGAATGGGTCAGAACCTTTACCGTCTCGCTGCCGAGCACAATCGCGGCGATGCCGCGGCGGCCATGCGATGCCATGGCGATCAGGTCGCAGCCTCGCGCAACAGCGGTGTCGATAATGGCCTGATAGGGGTGCTCGTTTTCGACCTGAATGGCGTCGCAGGGTATGTCCGCGGCCGCAACCTTCTCTTCGGCGGCAGCGAGATACTGCCGTGCTCGCGCTTCGGTGAACTCTTGGTGCTCCGCCAGCGTCGCGCTCAGCATGCTGGGCTCAGAGGCGAAGATGTGAAAGGGCTCCCTTACAGCGAGCAGCGTCAGTCGGGCCCCAAGGGACTTGGCAAGCTGCGTGGCCTGTTCGACGGCTGCGGCGGACAAGGGTGAACCGTCAGTGGGAACCAGAATGTGTTGATACATGGCGTCCTCCCCGCAGCAGCAAGGCGCGAGAGGCGTGCGCAGTACGCATGCTGCGCGAGGCTGCTTCCTGTGAACCTCATATCGGTGCGGCAGGGCATCAAAATAAGGGCGTCCGCCAACTGATATAGAGGGGGGTGAAGCCGCAACGTCTCAGCCAACGAGCATGATCAACACTTACTCGGTCAACGGCGGCCTGCTCCCGATCGGGTGGTCCGATTCAAATCCAATGAGGCACTAATGGCCGGAGGAGTCTCGGTTCATTTCCTTTAAAATCTCGCGCATTGCATCGAACTGTGTACCGAAGCCTTTCCAATCTCCGGACTTCAATCGCTCCACTGCTTGATTGTAGCGATCAAGCGCCTCCCGTGCCTGACTTGCCGTTGGGCTTGTCACGGGCGTCCCCTCTGTCGTGCGTGACGCTGTCGGCGCAGAGCCGGGCTCTAAGAACAGCGCTGACAAGGCCTCGGCGAGCGTTTCCTTCATCACCACATGTTCACCGTAGGCTGCGATCACGCGTTTCAGCTCCGGCAGATGTCCGTGCTCCGCTCGCAAATAGAGCGGCGATACATAAAGGATCGAGTTCTCGATCGGGATTGCAAGCAAGTTCGCACCGCGGATCACTCGTGAACCCATCTGGTTCCACAACGTGATTTGTTGGGAGATCTCGGTACTCTGATTGATCCGCGCTTCGATCTGGAACGGCCCGTAGACAAGCTTCTCCTTGGGAAATTCGTAAACGATCAGCTTGCCGTAGCCGGGCTCATCGCAGCGCGCGGCAAGCCACGCGATCATGTTGTCGCGGCGGCTAGGCACCATCGGGAGCATGAGGAAAAACTCGGCATGCGACTCCCCGGGCAGCCGCATGATGATGTAATAGGGCGCCATCATTGCGGTGCCGCCGCCACCCGGTTGGCGGGGGAATTGCCAAAGATCTTCGCGGTTATAGAAAACGTCGGCCGCCTCCATGTGGTAGGTTTGATACAGCCGCGCCTGAATCAGGAACAGGTCCTCCGGATAGCGAATGTGCTTCTGCAAGTCTGAAGGCATGGCCGCGAACGGCTTGAACAGGCTCGGAAAGATGCGCCGGTAGGTCGCGGCAATCGGATCGCCGGGATCCATCAGGTAGAAGTCGACGGTCCCGTTATAAGCATCGACGACAACCTTCACCGAATTGCGGATGTAGTTGAGATCGATATCTTGCGCGGGCTGCGCATAGGGGAAGTAGGAGCTCGTCGTGTAGGCATCCTGCATCCAGAACATCCGCCCATTGCTGATAACCGGATAGGGATCGTGATCGAGCCCGAGAAACGGAGCGATCGTTCGTACCCGTTCCCGGATATTGCGGCGGATCATGATCCGGCTGTCGGCAGTGATGTAGCTCGAGAGAAGCAGGTTCGGGTCGTTGAAGTAGTAGGCGAACAGCATTCTGCTCGCCATCGCTCCGATCGGAACGCCGCCGGTACCGCCATAGGCCGCATAGACGTTGTCTTTGCCCTTCGGATAATCGAACTCCGGCGTGCTTGCCTTGACGATAACGTAGCTGTCGCTCTCTTCGCCGTAGTAGATGCGCGGCTCGTGGATTTTGGGACCTCCGTCTGCAACGGGAGGAATATCCCGCAAATAGAGAAACGGCAGTCCTTCAGGACTCTTTCGGGTGACCGGGCTCATCACCGCGCCGTTGCCGTGAGTAAACAGCACGTGGCGGTTGACCCATGTCTGGGCATTCGGCGGCAGCAAGGAGGGCCGTAGTTCGCGAGCCGAGAGCATCACGCTTTGGTAGGAACCATCGAGCCAGTAGCGATCAACGTCAGGATCATGGAATTTGTAGTAGGTGCGAATCTCCTGCAGTTGCGCGTAGGTATCCGACAACGGCCGCCGGTCCCACAGCCTGATATTTTCGATTGTCGCCTTGTTGGCCTCTAGCGTGGCGAGAGAGAGCTTCTGTTCGGCGGCAAACGGCTTGGCTTCGATCTGATCGAGATTATAGGCCTGACGGGTGAGCGCGATGTTGCGCTCGATGTATGGCTTCTCCAGTTGTAACTCGCTTGGTCTGACGAAGAACTGCCGGAACAGCACAGGGGCTGCACCGGACAGCACGAAAGAGCCGAGGGCGACGAGCAGGAGCGCGGCGGCAGGAAGCCAGTAAGTGCGCACCCAGAGATTTACCCACGCGGCGAACGCCGCGATGATCGAAAACCCGATCAATAGCCACAGGCCCGGTAGCCCCACATGGATATCGGTGTAACTGGCGCCGACGACCACACCGTTGTCGCCATAGAGCAGCAGATAGCGGTCGAGACCATAGGACCAAGCCTTCACCGCGAAGAGAAGACCGAGCACTGCCGAGCCGTGAGCGATCACGGTCGGCGAGATTGATCGGTGCTGCACGTCGTATTCGATGTCGCCGTGCACCCAGTAGATCGTTCCGGCGAAAAACGCGCTCAAGACAAGCGTGAGCAACATCCAGTTCTTGATGTGGATATAGGCGGGCAGTGAGAAGAGGTAGAAGCCGATATCCTTGTTGAAGAGCGGATCGTCTGCGCCATATGGCACCTGATAGAGAAACCGCAGGAAGATGCCCCAGTTGCCGACCTCTGCCGCGGCGACGAGCAGCGCGAGCAAGCCCGCACCGCCCGCGATAACCCGGGGCCAGGGCAGTCGATCGCGCGCGAGCGAGAGCAGATCGAGCGGCGGCAGAGTGCCGGTAGGCTGCGACGTGAGGCCGGCGGCAGCTTGTATCGGCCGCGGCCGGGCAAAACGCACAGCGAGCCATCCGTTGAGCCAAAGAACGACGGCAGTCGCCGTCCAGACAGCAAGAAGGACGACGACTTCAGCGCCGGTTGTTGTCCAGAAAACCTGCAGATAACCGATCGAGGAAAACCACAGCCAATCGACCAGCAAGTCACTCGCGAGCCCGAGCAGGATCAGGCAAACTCCGACGGCGACGGCCGCAATAATCAGCCTCACCACGGCGTTTTGCCGTGGTGCCTTCCGTCCGGGTCCGGCGATCCCGATCGTCATCGTCCAATTATAGCGGAAATGAGGGACGCCTGCCGTTTGATTAGTGATCGCGATTGCGCGTCACGGCGGGAAGACGCGGGTGCTCGAAGCTCTGTCGCCTGGACCGTGGAACGAGTGGAGCTGTTTCGAACTCTTGGGGGCAGACCCGGATCAGCCGATCGCTTCCTCGCCAAGTCAACCTGGCCCGCACAAAGGGAGCAATCGAGCAAGGGTGCGGCTCTTCCCGGCATGGCCCCACGGATGGCTTATGCGCACGTTGGAACGCCAGCGCGTGTTCTATGCCAGCGTATGCACCGTCAGATACCGCGGCACTTTAAGTTGATGCCTTGGCCATGGCGGAAACACACCGACATTGGTGCCACCCGCGCCGTCATGGGTTCGCGGCCTTGTTCGGAGTGGTGGCAATTTGGCGCGCCTCCCCAGGCTTTTGAGAAGAAGCGCAAGCCTGAAGTGATCGTCGCGAAGCGACGATCACTTCAGCACTGTCTCTCTTTCTGGCCATTTCTTCAGTCTTCCGTCGGCTCAAAAGCCATACCTCAGGGAGGACCACTTTTCAGGGGGCAGGCCACTTTCCGCCGGTCTTGAAACCATGTCCGGCTTCTCCATCTTATTTGGACTAGCGCGCAACTTTCCGATCGAGGAAGCGCCAGGAGCAGTTGGCCTCCGACACTTCAGAGCGGGCCGCCCGTTGATCGTCGTCTTGGCGGGCAGCATTGACAATCAAGCGTCTTCCTCTTCGTGCCTGACGAAGGAAGATACAAAATGGCAAAGGTCGTTTGCGTCCTCTATGACGATCCAGCCGACGGTTACCCGGCAGGATATGCGCGGGACGGTCTGCCGAAACTCGACCGCTATCCCGGCGGCCAGACACTTCCCACGCCGAAGGCGATCGACTTTGAACCGGGGGTCTTGCTCGGCAGCGTCTCGGGCGAACTCGGCCTGAGGAAATTTCTCGAAAGCGCTGGGCACAGCCTGGTTGTGACCTCGGACAAAGACGGTCCCGGCAGCGTTTTCGAGCGCGAGCTCCCCGACGCCGAAATCGTGATCTCGCAGCCTTTCTGGCCGGCCTATCTGACCGAAGAGCGCATAGCCAAGGCGAGCAAACTGAAGCTTGCGATCACGGCCGGCATTGGATCAGACCATGTCGATCTTCAGGCCGCGATGGATCGTGGTGTAACGGTTGCCGAGGTGACCTACTGCAACTCGATCAGCGTGTCTGAACATGTGGTCATGATGATCCTGGCGCTCGTGCGAAACTACATCCCCTCCTATCAGTGGGTGCTCAAGGGGGGCTGGAACATCGCCGATTGCGTCGCGCGCTCTTACGATGTCGAGGGGATGCAGATCGGCACCGTCGGTGCCGGCCGGATCGGCAGCGCCGTGCTGCGCCGGTTGAAGCCCTTCGACGTGAAGCTGCACTACACCGACCGCCACCGTCTTCCGCTGGCGGTCGAGCAGGAACTTGGCGTTACCTTCCACGCGGACGCGGCGTCCATGGTTGGCCTTTGCGATGTGGTCACGATCAATGCGCCTCTGCATCCGGAGACAGAGAATCTCTTCGACGAGGCGATGATCGCCAGGATGAAACGCGGCGCCTATCTGGTGAACACGGCGCGCGGCAAGATCTGCAATCGTGACGCTGTGGCCCGCGCTCTGGAGGGCGGGCAGCTCGGAGGCTATGCTGGCGATGTCTGGTTCCCGCAGCCGGCCCCCACGGACCATCCTTGGCGATCAATGCCGCATCACGGCATGACGCCGCATATCTCGGGATCGTCGCTCTCCGCTCAGGCCCGCTACGCCGCAGGCACGCGCGAAATCCTGGAATGCTGGTTCGAAGGCCGGCCGATCCGGGAGGAATATCTGATCGTCGATGGCGGCAGGCTCGCCGGCGCTGGCGCGCATTCTTATAGCGCCGGCGACGCCACCCACGGTTCGGAAGAGGCGGCGCGCTTCAAGTCCAGGACGTGATCCAAGCGGGTTCTGTTCCGCAAGCGGCAAACCAGAGGCGGACAGCCGCTGGCTTCCGAGGCTCTGCTTGTGGCTGCGTTCCGGCATCCGAGGGATGTTCGCAGTCTTATCTGGAGTGGTAGAACTTTGGCGCGCCATTCAGGACAGAACTGCGAACACCTATGTCATTGAAATAGTCGTCCGTTCTTTAATCGCGTGGGGGAAGTCAACTCCTGATGATCTCGCCACTGCCGGGGTCATGGTTCTTTCCGCGGTCGAGGTTCGCCGCATGATGGCGTTCAGCGATGTGACGCCTCAGTGTGAAGATCGCAATGAGACGGAGTTTGAGTTCCGGTCTTGCAGGGACGAACTTCGAGGTCGCCGACACCATCGTCCTGGCAGGGACGACCAGGCCCGCCTATGCGGAGCTTTTTGATGCGGTTAATTCATGCCTTGGTCGGCTCCCACTCGAACTGCGTCCCGTCTGTCCAGATGCAGCGCATGATCGTTGCAAGCTTGCGGGCGACGGCAACCCTGGCTTTCTTCAGCCCGATCCGCTTGACGAGTTTCAGCCCCCAATTCCTGAGCGGTGAGCCACGACGCACAACCTTCAGGAAAACATTGGCCGCTTCATGGAGGTAAGCTCTGGTGACGGGAGGGCTACCCTCGCGCCTGACCTGTGCTTGCCAACAGGAACCCCTCCTGCGGATCGCAGCCATAAGAACCCCTGTGACAGCCGGGGTTTCTGATGGTCTCTAGGGAGGTGATCCAAAGCTGAAACCCGAGAGTTCTCAAGGGTTTCGGAAGTGGCGCGCCCGACACGATTCGAACGTGTGACCTTTGCCTTCGGAGGGCAACGCTCTATCCAGCTGAGCTACGGGCGCAATCCGTGGGAAGGTGGATAGCCGATCACGACTGCTTCGGCAACGAGGGATTTTGCGATCGAGCAAGACCCGAGGCGGCAAAGGTCACAGGCTCGAATCGTGTCGGGCGTGGCGCAATCCTCGACGGAGCAAATCAGCCGCTAGCGCCAACTCGACGGCGGAGGCGCGAGCTTAGCCGCGGCGGCTCGAAGAAGGCCGCCGTTCGGCTTCCGCAGCCTGCAATGCGACAGGCCGTGGCCGACTCTGGAATCGCGGCGTCCGGAAGGACAGGCCGACCGGTCGATCAGATGCCGCGGCCCCAATAGCCGCACCAGCGATGAACATTCCATTCGATATTCTGCTCGTAACCTTGAAGCGTCGCACGATTTGGCAGCCGCACATCCTTGGTCGCCGGATCAAAGCACTTGCCGGCGTCCGAGGCCTTCTTCACTTCGGCGGAAAGCTCGGTCATGAAAGCGAGTTGCTCCTCCATGTCCTTCTTGGTGCCGAGCCGGCCGCCGCCCGGGCCGGGATGTCCGGGGATCTGGCGGTCCCAGTTCAGCGCCAACGTCCGCTTCAAGGATTCTTCCCACTCGACCGGATAGGAATCGTTCACCGCGAGCCGCGATGGCACTGCGCCGAGCGCATTGAAGTCCACGGCGAAGATGAGCCTTTCCTTGGGCAGGAACATCACCAGCGAAGAGTCGGAATGGTTCCGCCCGGTGTAGATGAGCTCAAGCGTCGTGCCGCCGAGCTTGATCGTGCGTTTCTGGTCCACGATCTGATCCGGAACCACGACGTCGCGTCCCTTCAGCGCCGCGAGCCGCTCCTTGGCGCGGCGATGCGCGATCACGGTGGCGCCTGCATCCTTGAACGGCTTGCCGCCGGCGATGTGGTCGTAATGGTGGTGGCTGTAGATCAGATACTTGATGGGGGCCTTGGTGATCTTCTGGATTTCCGCGATGTAGGTTTGTGCTGTCTGCGGCCGCCCGTAGCTGATCGGATCGGTCGCGATCACGCCGGCGGGCGTGACGACGAACATCGCCTGGTGGTTCTGATAACGGAAGACGTAGACATTGTCCGTCCCGTCGACCTTGGTCGTCGCGAACGGCGGCGGACTCGGAGCCGGCGTCGGGGCGGGCGGCGCTTGCCCGAAAGCCGGCCCAATCGCGCCGATCATGGCAGCAACGGCGATCCCGATTGCTTGGATCCGTGGCATTTGCTTCTCCCTTGAAATCCCGGGCGTAGCCCCCGGCACGCTACTGTCATCTTCACGCACGAGACGAGAGGAATCGCATGTGTGAAGTCGATGTCAGCCTTGTTCCCGTGCGTCGGCCAGTCCTCGTCAATCTGCTGAGATTTGCATGCTTCCGCGCTGCGCAGGCGCGCCCTCGACGAGCGCTCCCGGCGCTCTCCCAGCATTCCGAAGCCGCTCTCGGACCTGCGGGTTTGCGGGCGCGATCATATAACCTGTCGCCCCAGGTCGCCAATCATGATCGTCTCCTCTCTCGGCCTCGCGCGTCACAGAAGGCCGATGAGGGCGCAGCTTGCAGCGTCCAACTTGTCTTTGAACCGCCAGATTGGCGCTGCATCGTCGAACATACCGATTTGCGATCAACTAGCAGGTCGGACCGTGCCGCCGAGCCACGAGATCAACGAAGCCGCGAGCCGATCGACAGGCCGCAGGCTCGTCATGTTTGGCACGATCACGGGTTGATCGACCGCCACAATGCAGACGTCGCAGCGGGTGCTCGCCCGCTCTGCGCTTGGGTGGGAATTCGCCGAAAGTCCGCGCTCCAGCCTCGCTCATCTTCTCGTGGCGATCGCGGATCATCGTTCCGATCCTCTTTTGGGTCCGCGCGCGAAGACGCTGGGCAAAGGCAGGCCGATAGGAAATGTGTCTACCCGCGGTGGTTGTTTCCGTTGTCTTGGATATTTAATTGCGATTGTGATTCCATATGCTGCATTAAATTTGCGGTTAACCGCCTATATATTGGTCAATAAAAATAATAACGCCAAATGCTAATATTTTGGGTTGTATCTCTCCTGCATCAGTGAATAATCCCCTCACGCGAAAGCAGATGACGACTACAAGTCGGCGTAAAGTTGCTGCCTGAAACAGTGAAAAGACGCCGGAAGAATCGTATTTGTCACGGCCAAGCAAAAAGGATCATTCAAATCCAGTCCTTGCGCCAAGTTTCCGAAAATGGACTGGGAAGAGCTGTCTGAAACTGCCGCCTATTCTGATGCGGGCGCCGGCGACCCTAATCACGCCCTGAAGAGGGCTCTGATCAAGGGTCATGCGATCAGGTTAGCGCCGATCCTTACGTAATGACGATGACGGCGCGGCTCATAGGCGCCCCGCACAATATCGTGTCCAATGTCTGGCGGCCTTTCCGGCCCCTGTTTTTCCCAGTTTTCTGCTGTGCTTGGCACGGCCCGCCCACCTGAAGCAGGCAGGGCGCGCGCTGAGCGGCGGCAGGCAACACGACCGATACCACAGGCTACTACCGGGGTGGTGGCCAAGGCGACCATGCGATCCTCAGACGGGAGCCCGCCATGATCAACGAGCAAACTTCCTCGCATCGCGCCAGCATGCGGCGCCGCAGCTTCATCCTCGGCCGGAGTCGTGACGGCAGTTGGATCGTCCGCGAGATCGGTGGCTTCGTCGCGGCCACCTTCGTCAACCGCAGCGAAGCGATCCGCTTTGCCCGGTCCGAGAGCGGCGAGCGACAGGGCGCGGTTGTCCTGGCACCCTTTGCCGGCGTCCATGCCGGGGAGCTTGAGGCTCTGCTTCAAAGCACCAACCGTCATGACCAGCCACAGTCACATTGAGAGGAGACACGACCATGCATGACCTGCCGAAAAACCTGTTGGAACCGTGGAAGCTGTCTCTGACCACAGTCGTCAAGGCAAACAGGCTCGCCATCGACAATTTGCAAAAGCTGAGCGTGTTGCAGATGGACATGCTGCGGACCTGCATGGACCTGGGCTTTGCGCGCCTGAGGGCCGCTGCGGACATTAAAGACGCGCAGGACTTCCTGGCTTTCCAGGCCGGCCAGATCGAGGCCACGATGAGCCTGTCCGAGAAGCTGGACGACGACGGCAAGGCGCTGGCTGACCTCGGCGACGGCATCATGGCCGAGTGCAGCAAGTTAACCGAAGACGTCGTCGGCCGGCCGCCACAGCCCCCGCACGCGCAGGCCCCGCGCAAGGCTGCTTGAGCGACGCCCGGCATCGCGCTGTCACCGCCCAGCCACTGGCAGGTTTCTGACCCGAAGGACGCGGAGCAGTGGCAGCAAAGGCGCGATTGGCGAAAGGGTCCGCTGAACCACGGCAGAGGCTCTGTTGGAAGAGACCCGAGGGAGATTCCCGCCGGCTGGCGATGACAACGGCCCAACGCGGGGATGATCGACGCCGAATTTCTGAGGAAGAGGAGGTGATCCATGCGACCGAGCTGCATCGCTGATATCCTCGAGACTGCTGGGGCGCGTGCAGCGTTCGACGTGGCATGGCCCCAGATCGAGAGCGGCGGATTGATTGTCGTGGGCGACGAGGTGAGCAGGAAAGAATGGCTCGCTCGCATCGTTCGGGGGCTTCACGAGTCGCTGCCAGGCCAGGACGTTGCGCCCCGCGCCCTCCAGCAATTCTTCGCCACCGTTCCAATGTGAGCCCGCCGATCGCTACCGTAGCCCTGTTGTGGGTAGACCGGCGGGCTCCCCTCCCCAAAGTGGCCCGGCTCTCCGAGAGGGGCGCTCGGCCGTCTTATGGCGGCGTCCTGCTGCGCCATGTTCCTCCGTTCAATGTCATAATATCGAGCAGGGAGGCTTCCAGCTGCCGCCCTCCGACGACCAGCGCGCCCTGATTGCCGCGCTCGATGTGCGATCCGCTCGTAGGGGCCGGCGTTACTCAACGGCGTCCCGGCGGGGATCTGTGTGGCGGGCTTCGATGTCGGCTTTGCTCGCCTGCATCAGTGCCTTTGCATAGGGATCGGTGGGCACGGCGGCGGGATTGTAGCTCTCCTCCTCGCCGAGATCGGAGGCCGGAAGCGGCGGTGCGCGCAGCCCTTCATTCACCATGGCGACCTTGTCGGGACGCTGCGCCTTGTCCTCGCGCAGTTGGCGCTTGGCGCGGCGAAGCTGTTTCGAGAGCTTTTCGAGGCAGATGTTGAAGGCAGCGTAGATTTCGACGTTCTCATGCTCGGCGGCGAGGTTTTGCAAGCCACGCGAGCGGAACCGGATTGCGCAGGCGTAGAAGGCTCCCGCCTTCTTGAATTGCACTGTCGTCTCGGTGATCCGCCCGAAGTATTTCCCGGCGGTCTCCTCGATCTTGCGCTCGACGAATTCGCGAAGCGCGTCCCCAAGCTCGACATTATGGCCCGAGACCATGATCGGCTTGTCCAATGCTGGTTGCCGCATCGGCTTCCTCCTTCAGGCGTTCCCCACCCAGCCGCAGCGCGAACGACCAGGATTTCAAGCTCTGACCCCGAATGCAAGAACATAAAATCTGCTGATTCCGTTGCGGACAACCAGGGACGCGCCAACATTCTCTGCATGCATCCACTTGGTCCGGGGGCCAACAGGATGCAGCCAGTCTGCCGGCCAGCTGGCCCAGCGAATGACTGGACGTGGCGGGGTTGTGCCGAGGATGCGTGTGATCAAACTCACAGTCGCTGACACACGCCTTACTGATTGAATCTATAAGAGAATTCAGGTCGCGCCGGCCGCGCATTTCCAGCTTCGGGGGCAACGCTCTATCCAGCTGAGCTACGCAGCAAAGCTGCAAATGCAGCGTGCGCAGGCCAGCCTGGACTCTTTCGAGAAGGTTGGCGCGCCTGCGGCACTCGTCGGCAGCTGTGCTGGGCAAGACCGGGTCGCGCTCACAGGCTGACTTCATCAGGCGGCTGGCGCCCTTGTCGGTGCCGGCTCGCCTGCGATCGCCGACATTGCGCCCACATCGATCGGGGGATTTCTACTCGTTGTGGCGCGATCGTGCCGATCGTCACTGGGATCAGTGTCCGGGCGGAATTCCTATGCCGAACCTGATGACGAATAAGGAAGATCCGAGAAGCGCTGGGCGCGCATTCCCAGCTTCGGAGGGCAACGCTCTATCCAGCTGAACTACGGGCGCAATCCGTGGGAAGGTGGATAGCCGATCACGACTGCTTCGGCGACGAGGGATTTTGCGATCGAGCAAGACCCGGGAAAGCGAAGGTCACGCGTTCGAACCGTGTCGGGCGCGCCGCGGGTGTGGCGGTGGCGATGAGCCAATCCGGAAACAGCGCGCGCTGTGCAGAGAATCGACCGGCACGTTGGGCGGGATGTCGGCGGCGCAGCTATCGATGAAGTGCTCGCAGCGCGGGCCGAAGGCGCAGCCGGGCGGAGGGGCCGAGAGGTCGGGCGGCGAGCCGGGAATCGCTTTCAGCCGTTCGTCCTTGCCCAGGGTGCCGTGCGCCCGCGAAGAGAGCAGGCCCCGCGTATAGGGGTGCGACGGGTTGCGGATGACGTCCCTGCACGTGCCGCTCTCGACGATGCAGCCCGCATACATCACCGCGATCCGGTCGGCGATCTCGACGGCGACGCCGATGTCATGCGTGACGAAGACGATGGCGAGGCCGAACTCGCGCTGCAATTCGCGCAGGAGCAGCAGGACCTGGATCTGCACGGTTGCGTCGAGCGCGGTCGTCGGCTCGTCGGCCAAAAGCACCTTGGGACGGCAGGCGAGCGCGAGCGCGATCATGGCGCGCTGGCGCATGCCGCCGGACATCTCGTGCGGGAAATTGTCGAGGCGGCGCTCCGGCGAGGGGATGCGGACGCGCTCGAACAGTTCGAGCGCGCGCTTGCGGCCTTCAGCCCGCGAGGCGCCCTCATGGCGCATCACCGTCTCGGCGATCTGGTCGCCGATGCGGTAGACCGGGTCGAAGGCGAGGCTCGGATCCTGGAAGATCATCGAGACGGTTTTGCCGCGATAGGCCCGCAGGGCCGAAGGCGCGAGCGCCAGCACGTCCGCGTCATCGACCTGGATCGTGCCGCCGATCTTCGCGGATTTCGGATGGAGCCGCATCAGCGCACGCAAGGTCACGCTTTTTCCGGAGCCGGATTCGCCGAGCAGCGCCAGAGTCTCGGCCGGCTTCAGCGAGAGGTCGACGCCGCGGACGGCGCGGATCATGCCGCGGCCCGCCGCAAAATCGACGGTCAGGTCCCTGGCCTCGACGATGGGGGGCAAGGTGCTGTTCATGCCGCGGCTAACCTCGGATGGCCGGATTGCGGACCGACGAGATGGCAGGCCGCGAGATGTTGCGGACTGGCCTCGGCCAGTTCGGGTTCGGCGTGGCTGCACAGAGTCGAGGCCATCCTGCAGCGGGGATGGAAGCGGCAGCCGCTCGGCGGGTTGATCGGGTTCGGCGGATCTCCGGTCAGCGGCGCCTCCTCGGTGAGGTTGTCGGGGTCCACCGACGGCATCGAGGAGAGCAGCGCCGCGGTATAGGGGTGGCCGGGCTTCTCGAAGATCGGCTCGGACGGCCCGACCTCGACGACCTTGCCGAGATACATCACCATGATCCGGTCCGACATGAAGCGCACGACGTTGAGGTCGTGGGTGATGAACATATAGGTCAGGCCAAAGTCGCGCTTGAGATCGAGCAGCAGGTTGAGCACCTGCGCCTCGACCGACTTGTCGAGGGCCGAGACCGCCTCGTCGAGGATGAGCAGGCGGGGATCGAGCGAAAGCGCGCGGGCGATGTTAACGCGCTGGCGCTGGCCGCCGGAGATCTCGTGCGGATAGCGCCCGGCGAAGCGGCGCGGCTCCAGCCCGACGCTGTGCAGCAGGTCATGCGCCTTGGCGATCGACGCTGCGGTCGAGGCACCATGGATG
Organism: Allobosea sp. LC85; assembly: GCF_000735605.1. GTDB lineage: Bacteria > Pseudomonadota > Alphaproteobacteria > Rhizobiales > Beijerinckiaceae > Allobosea. The sequence continues at coordinate 135,271 of NZ_JPKG01000029.1, read as the reverse complement.
CGCGGTCCGAATGCGACGGTGTCCTCGACCGTCAGGCGCGGGTTCAGCGAGGCGTAGCTGTCCTGGAAGACCATCTGGACCTGGCGGCGGAAGGCCTTCAGGTCGAGCGCGGCCGAGCCGACCGCTTCGCCGTCGAACAGGATGTCGCCGGCGTCCGGCTTGATGATCTGCATGACCAGGCGAGCGGTGGTCGACTTGCCGCAGCCGGATTCGCCGACGATGCCGAGCGTCTCGCCCTTGGCGACGGAGAAGTCGATGCCGTCGACGGCGCGGACGACGCTGCCCGACCGGCCGAACAGCCCGCCCTTACCACCGAAATGCTTGACCAGCCCGCGCACATCGAGGAGCGGCGTGCCGGCACCGCCGCGATCGCGCGGGTCGTTCGCCACGGAAACCTTGCTCATTGCCGCACCTCCATCGCGCCGCGTAGCCCGTCGGAGAACAGGTTGAACGAGATCGAGGTGATGAAGATCATCGCGCCGGGCAACGCCGCGACCAGCGGCTGCGAGTAGATCGCAGTGCGCAGCGTGTTCAGCATCAGGCCCCATTCCGGCTCGGGCGGCTTCACGCCGAGGCCGAGGAAGGACAGGCCCGAGGAGAGGATCATCGAGACGCTGATCAAGCTGGTCGCATAGACGAAGATCGGCCCGAGCACATTGCCGAGCACATGCACGCGCACGATGGTCAGCGTGCGCGCCCCGGAGATGCGCGCAGCCTCGACAAAATCGCGGTTGCGGGTCTGGGTCGTGACCGATTCCGCGATGCGCGCGATCTGCGGCACGAAGACCACGGTGAGCGAGACGATCGAATTGAGGATGCCGGCGCCGAGCGCGCCGGAGAGCGCGATCGCCAGCAGCACCGAGGGGAAGGCGAAGAACACGTCGATGACCCGCATCACCACCGTGTTGACCCAGCCGCCGACATAGGCCGCGAAGATGCCGATCGACGAGCCGACCATGAAGGCGAGGAGGACCGGGGTCACGCCCATGAACAGCGAAAGCCGGCCGCCATAGATCAGGCGGCTGAGCAGGTCGCGGCCGAGCTCGTCGGTGCCGAGCGGATAGCCCGGCGTCCCGATCGGTCGCAGCCGCCGCACCATCGAGCCACGGAACGGGTCGGCGGGCGCGATATAGGGCGCGAAGATCGCGGCCAGCACGATCAGCAGGATCAGCGCGAGCGCGAGCATCGCGACGGGATCGCGCACCAGCCGGCGGCCGACGCTCGACCAGTATCCCTCGCTCCTGACGGGGTTGACGGTAACGATTGCTCCGGCGTCGATTGCGGACATTAAAGCTCAGCCTCGCTGGATGCGTGGATCGAGCGTGGTCTGGAGCACGTCGACGATAAGGTTGAGGCCCACGAAGAAGAGCGCGAGCACGAGGATCGCCCCCTGCAGCAGCGGCAGGTCGCGCTGGAAGATCGCGGTGTTGAGCAGGAAGCCGGTGCCGGGCCAGGCGAAGACGGTCTCGATCAGGATCGAGCCGCCGAGCAGGTAGCCGAGCTGCAGGCCCATGACGGCCAGCGCCGTCGGCGCAGCATTGCGCACGACATGCTTGAACACGTCCCATTCGCCCATGCCCTTGGCGCGCAGCGCCTGGACGAATTCCTGTGAGAGTATGTCGGCGACGAGCGCGCGGACGGTGCGCGAGATGATGCCCATCGGGATCGCCGACATCGTGATTGCGGGCAGGATGATGTAGCGCAGGTGCTCCCAGTCGGGCCGCCAGGCGGTCGAGCCGCCTGGCCCGGCGCCGGTCGAGGGCAGCCAGCCGAGCAGCGCCGAGAACACGATCACCATCACCATGCCGAGCCAATAATGCGGCACGCTGACGCCGAGGATCGAGACCAGCGAGGCCAGCCGGTCGAGCGTGCTGCCGCGGAAATAGCCGGCGACGAAGCCGAAGAAGGCGCCGAAGCCGAAGCCGATCAGCGTCGCGAGTGAGGCCAGGATCAGCGAATTGCCGACGGCACGGCCGACCTCAGATGCAACCGGGCGCCCGGACGCGATCGAACTGCCGAGATCCCCGTGGAAGATCTTCCACAGCCAGAGCCCGTATTGGACCGGCAGCGGCTTGTCGAAGCCGTAGGCCGCGCGCATCTCGGCCTGCTGCTGAGCCGTGGCGTCGATCGGCATGATCGCGGTCAGCGGATCGCCCGGCGCCAGGTGCACGAGCATGAAGCAGACGATGCTGACGCCGAATGCGACCGGCAGCACATAGACGAGTCGTTTCAGGGCATAGAGGAGCAACGGCAACCCTCCGGACGGATGGCGCGGCCACCGGGAGCGGCCATGCCGTCGGCCCTCACTTGTCCATCGTGATCGTCGAGAAGTCCTGGAACCAGTTCTGGGCCTGAACGAAGCCCTTCACCTTGGCCGTCATGGCGCGCGGGTTGACGTCGTGCGTGACCATCAGGAACAGCGCCTCGTCGACGTATTTCTCGTGAATCTTCTGCAGGATCGCGGTCTGATCCTTCGGATCGAAGGTGGTGCGAACCTGGTCGAAGAGTTTGTCCATCTCCGGGTCGCAGTAATAGCCCCAGTTGGTGCCGGCCGGTGGCACCAGGTTGCACTGCAGGTGGCGCATGAAGCCGGTGAACGGATCCTGGATGAAGTAGGTGTAGTTCATGCCGGTGCCGCCGCGCGAGCTCGGGTCCTTGGCGCCGGCGCGCCAGATGTTGATGAGCTGGTTCCACTCGACCACCTCGAAATCGACCTTGATGCCAATATCGGCAAGGTTCTGCTGCACCAGCTCGTTCATCGGCAGCGGCTGCATCTGGCCCGAGCCCGAGGGCGAGATCAGCATCTTGGTGACGAGCGGCTTCTCCGGCGTATAGCCGGCTTCCTTCATCAGCTTCTTGGCCTCTTCCGGCTTGTATTCGAGCTTGAAGGTCGGCTTGCCGAACCATTGGTGGCCCGGCGGGTAGAAGCCCTCGGCCGGGATCATCATGCCGGCGAGAAGCTCCTTCATGCCCTCACGATCGACCGCGAGATTGGCCGCCTTGCGCACGCGGATATCGTTCCAGGGCGAGGCCTCGGCGCGCGAGAGATGCCAGGTCCAGTTATGCGGATAGGCGTTGGTGACAATCTTGAAGCCGGCGCCGGTGAGCGATTTGGCGGCGTCGGGTGCCGGCGCCTCGATCCAGTCGACCTGGCCGGAGCGCAGCGCGGCGACGCGGGCATTCGGCTCCGGCAGCGGGATCAGCACGAGCTTATCGAGCTTGGGCACGCGCAGCTTGTCCCAATAGTCCGGGTTCGGCACCATCTCGGCGCGCTCGCGCGGCACGAAGCTGGCCAGCTTCCACGGGCCGGTGCCCGAGGGCGCCTTGGCGACGTTGTCCCAGCTCTTGCCCTGCTTCTCCCAGTTCGCCGGCGACGACATCAGGATCCAGGCGATCTGGTAGGGCAGCGTCGCATCGGGCGACTTGGTGACGATTTCGAGCGTCATCGGGTCGACGGCACGGTAGAATGCCACGGCCGGGATGCGCGACTTGCCTTGCGCCGACTGGCGCTGGTCGAACTGCGGAGCGTCGTTCTTCAGCAGCTTGTCGAGGTTCCAGACCACCGAGTCGGCCGTGAAGGCCGAGCCGTCATGGAATTTCACGCCGGGGCGCAGCTTGAAGAGCCATTTGGTCTTGGTCGCATCGGCCGCGTCGAGCCCCCAGCTCAGCGCCAGGCCGGGCACGAGATCGGAAGGCTTGGTCGCGCTCGACAGGTCCCAATTGATCAGCGCGTCATAGACCGTATAGCCCATGAAGCGCATGCCCTCGCCGCCATTATCGGCCTGGCCAGTGGTCAGAGGGATGTCGGACGCCGTCATTCCGATCCGCAATGTGCCTTGCGCCCAGGCGGCACCGTGCAGAGCGGGCAGGATGGCGAGCACGAAAGCAGTTTTCGGAAACGATCGGCGCATGGGAACCCTCCAGATGGCGTTGATCGCCACCAAGCAAACCTCATGCCGCGAGCTTCGCCGGACGGTCCTCCGACCTGCGGGAATTCGGTTCGAGGAGCCAGCTGCGGATCTGAGGACGAGCTCCGGCCCTGTGAGTCGGATCAAACTGCACAAACAGCACCAGGAGCCGCCGCGTTGTCCGTCCATGCGGCATCGAAGCCGACGATGGTCCAGGAGCAGGAACTCATTTTGGGTTAGTTCACCGAGCCGATGTTCTGCGCGACAGCACCGGCTGATCCAAATTTGCAGTGCGATTTTGCGTCAGGGCTACCCAACTCCGCCAGCCAGTCACGCGCTCCCGCAGCCGGGACACGCTGCAGCCGGTGCAGCACGTCATCATCGAAATGCTCGGGGCGACAATAAGAGCGTGCGTCTGCGCAGATGCGATCGAATAGGTGCGCGGTCACGAACGTATCTGCACTCGCTCGATGCAGCCGTCCAGGGGACGAAATGCCCATCTCTTCGATAAGGCCGCCCAGTCGATAGCTTTTCCGGCCCGGAAACATGCGCCGAGCCAACAGCAGAGTGCAAAGAGTGCGAACGGGCCGCCCCTCAAGGAATTCACTCGCCTCATGCTCGTAAAATTTTCGATCGAAACCCGCATTGTGGCAAACCACGGGCGATGATCCAATGAAGGACGTCAGCTGACGCATGACCATAGCCGAGGTCGGTGCGCCGCTCAGCATTGCAGTGGTTATGCCAGTGATTTGAGTGATCTCCGCAGGCACGCGAACGCCTGGGTCGACGAAGGTGAGGAACTCGTGGCCTGCTCGACCATCCAGCACTTCGCGGGCTGATACTTCAATCACACGAGCACCCATGGCCGGGCTGAGGCCGGTTGTCTCGAAGTCGAGCACGACAAAGCGTCCGCCGGGAATGCTGTTCAAGGTTGAGACTCCTGGCACCTGCTTCGTTGATTCGAAGACAGGATATCATTCAGGGATGGTCGGCCGCGCCTAGAGTCCTCGGGCATTCGGGCCGGGGGAAATAAACGCACGGGGCGGCTCGTTGACCGGCGATCGGCAGGCAGGCGGACTAAAGAGATGACGCTGTACGTGGGGTTCCATCGACAGCAATCGTCGCTTTTAGAAGTCCCGTCGATGACGAAGACAGTGGTTCTGGCGGCTCATTGGAACGACGTCCAGCGCGCGGGAGAATGAAGCTGAGCAGCGGCCATAAGCCGGGCGTGCCGTGGTCGATGATCCGCACGTCGTCATAGAGTGCGCGACAGTAGCAGGACGAGAGCTCCTGTGCTGAACAGGAGATTGACGCTCGTGAGGATCACGAGCCGGTCCACTTTCTCTCCAATCGAAAAAGCCTCTCGAGCATTGGACCTCAAATCCGAAAACCCGGCCGGTTTCTAATTTCATTGCCACTGCTTCATCGGATAACGTGGCAAATATCGACGCGAGCCTTCTTCACTCGAGAGTGGCATGTCTATACCGATCTCAGCAGGGCCTTTCCCCCAACGATGCTTTGGAGGGGTTGGGCAAAGCCCTTGCCTCCCCCGCCTCGTCAAGAGTTATAGAGCGTTAAGTCGGCCGATCGCCGCGCGGATCAACGCGATATCGTCGGACCCAACTTGAGCCATAGGCGCACGTGGACATCCCGACGCGCGCCCCTGGAGCGTCTGAGCGGCCTTGACCCGCGCTGGCAGATTTCCCGCCGCGAGGTGTCGCCAAAGATCGCAAAGACCGGTGTTGAGGGTTAGAGCTCTTACACGATCGCCGTCCTGAACCGCCCGAAACAGAGCGACATTGGCGCGGGGGGCCGCGCTGGCGATGGCGGCGATCGAGCCTGCGATCTGGAGGTCGTAGCAACTCATGAGCGAGCCATCGATCGCTCCGAACACTCGTTCCGGTCCCACCTCGCGCACGAGATCGGCGAAAGTGCCAAGATCCTTGTCGCTTTGCTTGACGGCGCTAACTGTCGCGACCGTGTCGATGATCCTGGCGGCAACCTCCGGGCGGACATTGGCCCAGGAGATGACGTTGTAGATGACAATCGGGAGCGGCGTCGCCGCGCCGACTTCGCCGTAGAACGAGATGAGCCCGTCGTCACTGGGCGCAAAGATATAGTGGGGCGGAGCAATCTGTAGACCCGAGATCGGAAGCTCCGCAAGCAGGCAAGCCCGCCGGACTGCTGACCTCGTGCTGTCGGCCATGATGCTGGTCATGACCGGCACGCGTCCTCGGGTCACATCGAGGGCGAGGCGCGAAAGGACGACTGCTTCCGCCTCATCCAGCGCAAAGCCTTCACCGGTGCTCCCACCAACGACCAACCCGTCGACACCCTCACCAATCATCCATTCGATCTGTTCGCAGAAGGCGTTTCGGTCGATCTCGCCATCATCAAGAAACGGAGTGGTAAGCGGAACGATGACGCCTCTGAGATCGTTCGGACCCATCACTTCGATCTCTCAACTTCGGAGGTTGCGATGGGCGGCTCGTAGCCGACCTGCCGCGACAGTTGCGCCGCTGTCGCGGTAACCAATTCAGCAAGCGCAGGCACTCGCTCACGCGTTACGCGATCCATCGGCCCAGTTACGCTGACTGCGGCAAAGACGTGACCGGACGCGTTTCGGATTGGCGCCGCGACACAGCGAACCGTCGGTTGATGCTCGCCCTCATCGATCGAGTAGCCACGAGCACGAGTCTCCGCGAGATCTTTCCGCAGAGCATCCGGGTCGGTGAGCGTGTTTGGCGTATAGGGCAGTAGACCCTGGCGGATCACTTTCTCAATCGTCGCTGGTTCCTGAAAGGCGAGGGCCGCCTTGCCGACGCCGGTGCAATAAGAAGGCGAGATCGACAAGGTGGTCGTCCAGTTGACGCTGTTCCCCCCTGGCTCGCGGTGCTCGATAATCACCATGTTGGTGCCGTCGAAGACGCACAAATGCGCCGACTCCCCGCTGATGTCGCCAAGCCGCTCGACGAGGGCGCGAGCCTCGCGATGCAGATCGAGATTGGCCAGCACTATGCTTCCAAGCTCAAACAAGCGAATGCCCATACGATAACGATCGCGGCCCTTATCCTGCTCGAGAAGTTTTGCCTCGCGCAGACTCGTGACCAGCCGATGCACCGTCGTTTTTGGCATTTTGCAGCGTTCCGAGATCTCGGCGAGACTCAGTGAACGGTCGTAACGTGAGAAGCAGTCGAGCACGGCCATCAATTTCTGCATCGATTTCAGCGACCCGCGCTGGTCTGCAGAATCAACGGATGCCCTCGTGGCTTCGGCGGGAACGGCGCTGCCTCCCGCCTTTTCGGGTCTAGACGCCGACTTGTTCTGTGCCTGCATCCATCTTCCCTCTGGGGGTCGTCAACGGTCCGCTCAGGTGACCTATAGACGTTTGTGCGACGGATGAGAATCGGAATTGACATCCACAATTCGGAACGGATAAGACGGATCAAATTCCGGAATACGGAATACAAATCCGATATTGGAAACGTTCTGAGCGGTGGATGATGAACAGCGAGATTGGCTTCTCGGCCCGTCCGCGCGCGCCATACAGGGCGCCGCGGAATCGGCATGGTGCTTGCCCGACATGACCTCCGTCCTGTGCGTCGGCGTAGCCGTCTATGACGAAATTTTTGCTTTGCCGGCTTTTCCAACCAGGCCGACCAAGATCTTCGCGTCCGACTTTGCCTCCGCTGCTGGCGGTCCGGCAGCAAATGCGGCGATCACCATTGCTCGACAGGGTGGCGCGGCAACGCTCTGGGCGCGCATTGGCAATGACATGCAGGGAGACCGGATTGTAGCCGATCTGCGTCGCAGCGAGGTTGATGTGTCGCGCGTTCGTCGCGTCGACGATGCGCGCTCGGGCATCTCTGCCGTTGGTGTTACGCAGGATGGTGAGCGCATGCTGCTCGTCTTCGCCGATCCGAATCTCGATACTGATGCCTCCTGGCTGCCGCTTGACGACATTGCCCGTTATGATGCCGTGCTCGCCGATGTCCGCTGGCCCGCAGCTTCGCGTGCGGTCATCGCTCAAGCGAATGCGCTCGGAAGGCCAACCATCCTCGACGCGGATCTGACCTCCGACCCGTCTGCGCTCGCCGGACTCGTGCCGCTCGCGAGCCATGTCGTCTTCTCCGAGCCGGCTCTTGCCCAGATGACGAGCACAGAAATCAAGACGGAGACCGGTCTGCGCCAGATCTACGATGCCGGCGGCCACGATTTGGTCGGCGTCACGCTCGGCGAAGGTGGAGCTTGCTGGGTCGACGCCTTGGGCTTCCATCGGGAACCAGGCATCCCAATCCGCGCGATCGACACGCTCGCCGCGGGCGATGTCTTTCACGGTGCCTTCGCACTTGCTGTTGCACGCCGCTTGCCGGCGCGCGAGGCGATGCGTTTCGCCAATCTCGTCGCAGCGGTGAAATGCACGCGATGGGGCGGTGGCGCCAGCATCCCAACTGCGGACGAAGTCTCGGATTTCGTCGCCAGGCAACCTTCTACCATCACCACGACCAAGGATTTCGCATGACCAATTTCCTGTCGGCCGGGAAGTATCGCTCGCTGCGCCGTCTTTCCGACGCTCAAGGTCGCTTCAAGATGATGGCGGCTGACCAGCGCCCTCCCATCATCAAGGCAATCGACCAGAAGCTCGGGGCGGGCTCCGCGAGCTATGAGCGCGTCGGTGGCGTCAAACGCGCCCTGGTCAAGGCGCTTGCGCCTGACAGCACCGCGGTGCTGATCGATCCGGACTATGGCTACAGCCATGTCTTCGACGCGCTGCCGGCCGAGCCGGGCCTGTTGCTGACACTCGAGGATTTTGCCTTCGAGGAGAGCACCGGCGGCCGCAAGACGCACGTCATGAAGGGCTGGGGCGTCGACAAGATCAAGCGTGCCGGAGCGGAGGGTGTGAAGCTGCTGCTCTGGTATCGTCCCGATTGCGCCGCCGACGTGCGTGAGCACCAGCACCGGCTGGTCCGCGAAGTTGGTGCCGCCTGCAAGGCTTATGATCTCGCCTTCCTGCTCGAATTGCTGGTGTTTCCCTTCGCCGGTGCGTCGGACCACACCACCGACTACATTGAGCACAAGGACAAACGCCCCGAACTCGTGCTGCAGAGTGTGCGCGACTTCGCCTCACCCGAATATGGCGTCGACATCTACAAGCTTGAGAGCCCGCTGGCGGCGAACCAGTTGCCTGACCCGGCCGGTGGCGGCGCCGATGTCGCCGAGGCGCAGGCCTGGTTCGACCAGATGGGCAAGCTAATCGACAAGCCTTGGGTGATGCTCTCAGCCGGCGCTGGCATGGAAGAGTTCCGCCGCGTGCTGCACTACGCCTTCAAGGCGGGCGCCAACGGCTTCCTCGCCGGGCGCGCGATCTGGTGGCAGGCCTTCCAGCAGCATTATCCCGATCTCGCGGCGATGGAGCACGCGCTCGCCACCGAGGGGGCGGGCTATCTCGCCGAGATCAACAAGATGACCGACGCCATGGCACGGCCGTGGACGCAGAGCCCGGCCTTCGCGGAGGGCGCAGCGCTGGACGCAGCCGGCCAGACCTTCCCCAGCCGCTACCCCGCCTTCGCAGCCTGAGCCTGCGGCAAAAGGAGCAACCAATGATCGACGACCTTAAGGGCAAGCGTATCCTGGTGACAGGATCCAGCACCGGAATCGGCGCGGCTGTCGCCAAAGCCTATGCCGAGCGCGGCGCAGCCGTGGCAGTCCACTACAACCAGAGCAAGGAGCCAGCACAGGCCCTGCTCGCCGAGATCAAGGCCGCGGGCGGAACCGCCATCCTGATCGGCGGCGACGTGTCGAAGTCGAAGGAAGCGGCACGCATCGTCGACGAAGCGGCGGCTGGGCTCGGTGGGCTCGACGTGCTCGTGAACAATGCCGGAGCGCTGGTGAAGCGCGTCCCGCTCGACGATATCGACGACGAGATCTACGACCGGGTGCTTGATCTCAACGTCCGTTCGGTCGTTGTCGCTTCGCAGGTGGCCGCGCGCCATATGCGCAAAGCCGGCCGGGGCAGCATCATCAACACGAGCTCGGTCGCCGCGCGCAATGGCGGCGGCCCCGGCGCGCTCCTGTATGCCGGCGCCAAGGCTTTCGTGCTGAACGCGACGCGCAACCTCGCCAAGGACCTCGCCGGCGCCAATATCCGCGTCAACGGCGTCTCGCCCGGCGTGATCTCGACGCCGTTCCATGAGCGCTATTCGACTCCCGAAATCCTCGAGGGCATGCGCAAAACGATCCCGATGGCCGTGATTGGCACGCCGGAGGATTGCGTCGGCGCTTATCTCTTCTTCGCCTCCGACAAGCTTAGCGGTTATGTCACCGGCCAGGTGCTCGAGGTCAACGGCGGGCAGTTCATGGCCTGATTCAAGACGCCTGAGGAAACCCAAGGAAAACGGGCAAAGCCCCACAGCCATGAACTACAGTTTCGACTTCTCCTTTCTAAGGGATTATTGGCCGATGCTGGCGGAGGGCCTCGTGCTCACCGTCCAGCTCGCACTGATGGCGACCGTACTGGGCTTTCTGCTCGGCACCGCCTGTGCAGTCGCTAGCACCAGCCGCTCGCGCATCCTGCGCGGGCTGGTTGGCCTCTATGTCGAGATCATCCGCAACACGCCGCTACTGGTGCAGCTCTTCGTGGTGTTCTTCGGCCTGTCCTCGCTCGGCTTGAAATTCTCCGCCACGACCTCGGCGGTGATTGGGCTGACGATCAATATCGGCGCCTATTCGAGCGAGATCATTCGCGCCGGCATCGAGTCGATCCATCGCGGACAGGTCGAGGCTGGCGATTGTCTTGCGCTCTCGCGCTGGCAGGTTCTCGCCGCGATCGTGCTCCCGACCGCGATTGAGAAGGTCTATCCGGCTCTGGCGAGCCAGTATGTGCTGCTGATGCTCGGCACCAGCATCGCTTCGCAGATCTCGGCCGAGGAACTGACGGCGGCGGCCAGCCGCATTCAGTCCGACACCTTTCGCCCTTTCGAAGTCTTCCTTGTCGTTGCCGCGCTTTATATCGCGCTCTCCTTCTTGATGCGCGGGATGTTCTGGGCCTTGGGGCAATTCGCGTTCACACGGCGCCGGCGCCTAGGGACACCACTGTGATGGCCGCGCTCCTCGGCCTTTCGCCCGCCCATTGGGCCGCTCTGTTGAGCGGACTAAGCTGGACGGTGTTCCTGTCATTGGTTGGCTTTCTCGCGGGCGGCCTTGTTGGCTTCGGCGTCGCGTTGGCGCGGATCTCGGAAAGCGCCATCGTCCGGCGCATTTCGCTCGCCTACGTCAACCTGATCCAGGGCACGCCACTGCTGATCTTGATGTTCGTGCTCTACTTCGGACTGCCAGTCCTTGGCTTGGAGATGCCGCCGCTGGCCGCGGCCTGCATTGCGATGACGCTGTTCTCGGCCGCCTATCTCGGCGAGATCTGGCGCGGCTGTCTGGAAGCAGTGCCACGCACTCAATGGGAGGCAGCCGATTGCCTGGCGCTGGCGCGCTGGGAGAGGATGCTGCTCGTCATCCTGCCGCAGGCGCTGCGTATCGCGACGCCGCCGACGGTCGGATTCATGGTGCAGATCGTCAAGAACACCTCGATCGCCTCGGTCATCGGCATGGCCGAAATGACCTACATCGGCAAGCTCATCAACAACGCCACGTTTCAGCCATTTCGGACCTACCTCGTGATCGCAGCGCTCTATTTCGCGCTTTGCTATCCGCTGTCCTGGTTGAGCCGGCGCCTCGAGAGAAAACTCAATGTCGCCCATCGTTAGTTTTCGCGACGTCCACAAGAGCTTCGGGGCCGTGCCGGTCCTGAAGGGCGTGTCGTTCGAGATCCCCAAGGGACAGGTTGTGGCGTTGATCGGCCGTAGTGGCTCAGGTAAGTCGACGGCACTGCGCTGCATCGATCGACTGGAAACGATCGACCGGGGCTCGATCACAGTCTGCGGTCACGCCGTCAGCGATCCAAATATTAACCTGCGGAAGCTGCGCCAGGATGTCGGCATCGTCTTCCAGAGCTACAATCTTTTCCCGCATCTGACAGTCGAGCAAAATATCACGCTTGCGCCGCGCTGGGTGAAGAAGGCTGATCGTCGCAAGGCCCATGAACTGGCCCGCGATGTCCTGGCGCAAGTTGGCCTGCTCGAAAAGATCGATGCTTATCCGGAGCAGCTTTCCGGCGGTCAGCAGCAGCGCGTTGCAATTGCTCGTTCACTGGCGATGCACCCGCAGGTCATGCTCTTCGACGAAGTCACCTCTGCGCTCGATCCTGAACTGACCGGCGAGGTGCTGAAGGTGATCGAGGAACTCGCCAAGCAGGGTATGACCATGCTGCTGGTGACCCATGAAATGGCATTCGCCGCGCGAATCGCGGACCGGATTATTTTCATGCACCAGGGCCTGATCCACGAGAGCGGATCCCGAGAGATTCTGCGCTCCCCCTCGACGCCAGAGCTGAAGAATTTCGTCGGAGCTGGCCTCTAGAACCGGCTTGACCGACCAAGGCCGCGACACGACGGCTCCAACAAGAATAGTTGCCATCTCACCTGAGGAAACGTCACCATGAACCGCCGCTCAGCTACCGTCCTGCTCTCCGGCCTTTTCGGGCTCAGCCTCGCCGGGCTCTCTGCCGTTCCTGCCTTCGCTGACACGCTCGATGCGATCATGCAGCGCAAGAAGCTCCTGGTTGCGATCGATCTTGGCAACCCGCCACACGGCATGATGGATTCCGAATTCAAGCCGACGGGCTCGGATGTCGAAACCGCCCGGCTACTCGCCAAGGATCTCGGCGTGGAGCTCGAGATCGTGCAGGTCTCGACCCCGAACCGGGTGCAGTTTCTGCTCGCGAACAAAGCCGACATGGTGATCTCCGCACTTTCGATCACGGAAGAGCGCAAGAAGGTCATCGACTTCTCGACCGCGTATGCTGAACTGCAATGTGTTGTTGCAGCACCGAAGGCGATGAAGATCGCGTCGTATGCTGACCTCGGAGACAAGGGCGGCATCGCTGTCACGCGCGGCACGGTCAACGACCAGGAACTGACCCGCGGCACGGCCAATGTGAAGGATGTCAAAATCACCCGGTTTGAGGACGATCCGACCTCAACGGTGGCCATCACCTCTGGCCAGTTGGGCATCTACGCAACTTCGCTACCCCTCCTGAACCAGCTTAGGAAAGACAACCCCAAGCTCGATCTCGACACGAAGTTCGTGATGAAGGGGTTTCCACTCGGCATTGCCTTCCGCAAAAACGAGCCGAAACTGGCCGCCAAGCTCAACGAATGGGTCACTACTAATCTCAAGAACGGCAAGCTCGTCGAGATTTACGATCGTTACCATGGCGTTAAGCTCGTTCCTGCAGAGCTCGCTGCGAAGTCTTGATCACCGAGCCGCCGCCATTGCTATTACGCTGGTGATGGCGGCGCCGCCTGCGATCTGGCTGATCGATCGCGTATCCGATCAAATCACTAGAAGTGGCGGGGTTGTGCCGTGGATTAGCGTGTTTGGCCTCAGAGGCGCTGACACACGCCTTACTGTTTGAATCTATAAGAGAATTCAGGTCGCGCCGGCCGCGCATTCCCAGCTTCGGAGGGCAACGCTCTATCCAGCTGAGCTACGGGCGTAATCGTGGGAAGGTGGATAGCCGATCACGACTGCTTCGGGATTTTGCGATCGAGGGAGACCCAGGAAAGCGAAGGTCACAGGCTCGAACCGTGTCAGGCGCGCCGCGGGCTTGGCGCGAGCTTCTGCCGGCGGGCGGGCAGCCGGCAAGCGTATGCGTGCCAAGCGGGCCGTTCAACCCTCGATTGGGAGAGGCAAGGAACGCCATGCACACAGTTTGGGACGCTCTGCGATGGCGCGTCCGACGGCTTGGCCTAGATTGAAGCGTTCGCAATCGCGCAAACCCTTGAACAAGGAGCCCCTTAATGATCCGTTCGATCACGTTCGCCGGCTTCGTCGGCCTCGGCCTTGTGTTGGCAGGCTGCAACCCTGAGTCTCAATCGCAACGCACGCTTGGCGGCGCCGCAATTGGCGCTGGCGGTGGTGCGCTCATCGGGGGGATTGCGGGCGGCGGACGTGGTGCCGCTATCGGAGCCCTTGCTGGTGGCGTGACCGGTGCGGTCGTCGGCCGGGCGACGACCCCGAACAACTGCATCTTCCAGGACAGGAGCGGTCGCCGTTTCACAGGTCCCTGCCCGTAAGGCGACTTAAGCGCACCTGTCGGGCCAATTGGCGAGGCCGCCGGGGCAGCATTCGGTTTTAGGCACAGCCGCTCCCAATGGGGCGGCTGTCACGCGTGAGGGCGCGGCAACCTGCTGGGGCTGCCCTCACATCGGCAATGGGGCGGGCATTCATGAATGAGCGAGGCTGTGCCTGTCACCGGCGCGGGCGAAGCCTGGATCGCGACGCCGGACGTCGCCGTAGCCGGCAATTTCGATCGAGCGGCTGGATCGAATCGGCTATCAGCCGGGATGTCAGATACGCAAGCAGACATCATGCGGCGGTGGCGGGGAGCGAATGAGGATGTTTGCCGCGAAGGGCGCAAGAGCCATCTGGCTGATGGCTGCGCTCATCCTCACCGCCTGTTCGGCTGCGGATGTTGGGCCCATCAATAGCCATGCCGAGAAGGCGCCGCCACCGTCGCCGGAATTCGTCCCCGATCCCGGCGATGACGGCTCGATGGTCATAGGCCTCGCCTTCTCGGGCGGCGGCGTCCGCGCTTCGGCGTTTTCCTATGGCGTCTTGCGTGCGCTTGACGACATCGTCGTCGATCAGAAGCCTTATCGACGCACGATGATCGACAACGTCCGCATGATTTCCGGGGTCTCCGGAGGCGCCATCACCGCGGCCTATTTCGGTTATCGTGGCCGCGACGACTACCGTGATTTCGATGCTCGCTTCTTGTTTCAGCATGCAGAAACGAGCATGCAAACATCGCTGGCGTCACCATTCAGCCTGTCTCGGGCATTGGCTGGCGGCGTGAATGACCGCAATACCTTTGCACGCTGGTTGAACGATAATCTGTTTGATGGGGCCGATTTTACGCGTTTCAAATGGACGAATGCGCCGTCCGTCTGGATCACCGCCTCGGATATCTACAATAGAACGCCATTTATATTCGATTACGATACTTTCGCGGCTCTCTGCAGCGATCTCGACAAGCTGAAGATTTCGGATGCCGTGGCGGCTTCGGCCGCCGCGCCGGTCGTCTTTGCGCCCGTCGTGCTGGCTGCCACCAAACAGGATTGCGGCTACCGCCGTCCCACTTGGTTGAAGGAGGCGCTGAGCGGTTCCAACCCATCCACGCGACTGACGGCATATGCTAACGCATTGCAGTCCTATCATGCCGAAGACGGCATCAAGTTTGTGCGGCTGATGGATGGCGGGCTGACGGACAATCTGGGTATCACGGGATTTGTACTCGAAAGAAGCGCATCCCAGACCCCGCACGGGCCAATTTCGGCGGAGCAGGCCGTGAAGCTGCGCCATTTCCTGTTCATCGTTGCCGATGCCGGCCGGGGCCAGACGGAGGATTGGGGCGCCTCGATCAATGGCCCCTGGCTGGGGCCCCTCGTCGAAGCAGCGATCGATACCGGCATGACCTCCTCGTCTCGCCATGGTCTCGACGCGTTGAAGTTTGCCGTCGACGGGTGGAAGGAGCGGGTGGTTCGCTATCGTTGCGGGTTGCCGCTGGAAACCGTGCGTCGGATTCGAGGCAGCACCGAAGGCTGGGATTGCCGCAAGGTCGATTTCAAGATCGAACACCTCGAATTCTCTGACCTGGAACCGAACGTCGCGTCCCACCTGAACCGGGTCGAAACGCGGCTCTCGCTGCCGCGCGAGCAGGTCGAACTGCTCGTTGAGGCCGGAAAGACGGTTGTTCGCCAGAACATGGCGGTGAAGCAGGTGGTCGGCGATATCCGCCGCGCTGCGGGCCTCATCGAGGGAGATTGACCACGAGAACGCGGCCCTTGCAGTCCGGACAGTGGTGCGTCCGGTTGCAACCCAGGCTCAGGCGATCGCCGTGCGATCACGCCAGGCGACTCGCGGCTCGCTTGGCAAAACGGATTCTTGCGATCGAGCAAAGCCGGCAAAGTAAAAATCAATATCCACGCTTTGAACCAGCGCAACATGCCGGAAGTGTAGGCTCGACCTTATGAATCTCGGGCGACATCCCCCGTGACCAGCAGACCGGGCGGTCTTCTCCAGCATTTGCGTTAGCGCCGACATGCAGGCTGATGCCTCGTCCGGCCTTCAGGGAGAGGTGTGCGAAGAAACCATGACAATCAAATTGTCTGGACATGATCAATGTGTGCGTGTTGCAGAATGCGACGTAATACCACCAGGGGGACGCCTTAGATGAAATTGGCTGCTGCTTTTGCCTTGTTTGCTGTCATCTTAACCGTAGATTCTGCAAATTCTCAAACAAATCCATATATTAAGAAGGGAATGATGTGTAAGTGCGCGAAAGAACTTGTTGGCGCGCAGGTCCTAAACGGAAGATGCAAGTGGAGCAGCCGAATGACGGATCGTATTTCGGCCTGTGCAATCGCCAGGTCCCGTTCATAGTGAAGCGGCTGTCCGAGCGCGGTGATCGATTTACGCTCGGACAGCGTTGACATTGCGCCCAAGTCTTATCCGGCGTTGAACTCACCCTGAATTGCGTGCCTGATATTGGGCGATCCGCGGAGGAAGCGACCCATGAGGTTCTGGCACACCAGAACCAGGTCTATTCGAACGGATTGAACGGCGTCGGGAAACGTCCCGTGGGGGCGATTTCCGCATAGGCCGGTCGCGCAATTTGCCGTCCGGCACCAGGCTGCGCCAGCACAGTGGTGCCGTCGAAGATCAACTGGCCGCGCTGGTAAGTCGCGGTGGGATATCCCTGAACCTCGAGCCCCTCATATGGCGTGTAGTCGCTGCCATGGTGCTGCAGCGCATTGGTCAGGCGCACGCGTTTGGTCGGATCGAAGAGGACGATATCGGCGTCGGCGCCGATCGCAATGGACCCTTTGCGCGGGGCAAGCCCGAAGCGGCGTGCCGGATTGGTCGCAACGAGGGAGACGAAGGTGCGCAGGTCGATTCGTCCCTTGGCGACACCCTCGGAATAGAGGATGGGCAAGCGCGCTGCCAGGCCGGGGACGCCGTTCGGGATCTTGTTGAAGGGGGCGGTTTCTCCGTGCTGCTTCTTGCCGCGCGGATCGTCGAAACGCAGCGGCGAATGATCGGATGAGACGATGTCGATGACGCCGTCGCGGATGAGCTGCCACAGGGCCTCGCGGTCGGCCGGCGGGCGCAGGGCCGGCGAGATCATGAACTTCGCCCCTTCGAAGCCCGGCCGGTCCATGTCGGATTCACCGAGCACGAGATACTGGGTGCAGGTTTCGGCCCAGGCCTTCTGGCCGCGGGCCCGGGCGCGCGCCACCTCCTCCCCGGATTGCGCGCCCGAGACGTGGAAGACCTGAACCGGAGTGTCGAGCGCCTCCGCCAGCGCCAGAATGCGGTGCGTCGCTTCGCGCTCGACCACCATGGGCTTCGCCCAGGCGAGATGCCTCGGCGCGCTCAGCCCTGCCGCCAGCAGCGCCTGCGTCAGCCAGCCGATCAGTTCATGATGTTCGGCATGCACGCAGACGAGCGCTCCGGCGCGCCGCGCCGCCGCGAGCGTCTGCAGGATCTGCGCATCGGCGAGACGGTTGCTCTCATAGGTCATGAACACCTTCACGGAGCGATGCCCCGCTTCCACCAGCGCCGGCAGTTCCCGCTCGAGCACCTCAGGGGTCGGGTCGTTGATCAGCAGGTGGAAGCCGTGATCGATGCGCGCCTGCTTTGCCTTCACGGCATAGGCCGCAACGGCCTCGGTGAGCGATCC
Organism: Allobosea sp. LC85; assembly: GCF_000735605.1. Classification (GTDB taxonomy): domain Bacteria; phylum Pseudomonadota; class Alphaproteobacteria; order Rhizobiales; family Beijerinckiaceae; genus Allobosea. Next base: position 117,508 of record NZ_JPKG01000029.1, on the reverse strand, counting down.
GCCGCGCGTCTGGGGCGCGTGGCAGATGACCGTCGTCGTCCCACCCGCCGCAGCCGATGCTGTCCCGCTTGCAAAATCGTCGGCGATATCGGCGCCGGACGAGAAGGGCTGGTCGAGATGCACATGCGTGTCGACCCCGCCCGGAAGGACCAGCAATCCCTTCGCCTCGATATCGGTGTCGCCCCGAGGCAGGCCGGCGCCGATCGCGGCAATCAACCCATCCTTGACGCCGACATCGCAAACGGAGATGTCGGTCGCGGTCACCGTCGTTCCGCCACGGATGACGAGATCGAAATCGCTCATTGCAGTTCTCCGGTTCTGGCGGCTGGCTCGCCATTCACAAGCCGGCGCGGCTGCGCCGCAGTCTCGAGGGGATGATGAAGACGGAATTGCGCGTCCGGCTGGGCGAGCGGAGCTTTGGCGTCGAGCGGCCATGGGGCGACCTTGGCCAAACAGCCGGAAAGATCACCGACGTTACGAGCGATGCCGAAGGTCGCGTCTACGTGCTGCTGCGGTCCGACGTCGCGGTCGACGCTCCGGGCCCCTGCGTGGTGGTTCTCTCGGGCGAGGGGCACCGCATCGCGAGCTGGGGCGAAGGCCTCTGCTTCGATGCGCACAAGATCGCGGCAGGCCCCGATGGCGTGATCGCCATTGTCGATCGTGATGCCCACCGCATCCTGTTCTGCGATTGGAATGGCACCGTGCGGCGCCAGATCGGGGAGACGCATCAGCCCTGCGCGCCGTTCAATCATCCCAGCGACATCGCCTTTGCCCCGGACGGGGGCTTCTACGTGGCGGATGGCTACGGCCACGCGCTCGTGCATCGGTTCGATCGCGCTGGGCGGCATCTGTCGAGCTGGGGCTCCGTCGGCACGGCGCCGGGCGCGTTCCTGACGCCGCATGGCCTCTGCGTTCTCAGCGATGGCCGCGTGATCGTCGCCGATCGCGAGAACAGCCGTGTGCAGGCCTTCACGGCCAACGGTGATCTGCTTGCCGTCTGGGATGGGTTTCTGCGCCCGCAAGATGTCGTCGCCGATGCCGCCGATCGCATCCATGTCTGCGACTCGATTCCCACGCTCAGCCTGCTGACGCCGGATGGGGGCCTGCTCGGCCGCTGTCGTCCGGTCCTGAACGGTGCCCATGGCATGTGGCTCGCGCCGAACGGCGACATCCTCCTTGCGGAGACCAGCCCCAACCGCCTGACGCGGCTGTTCCCGATGCAAACACAGATGGCTGGACGCGGGTTGACGATCATCCGGCCTGCGCGACGGCCCTGTGCTGCAGGCGCGACACCATCCGGACGAACGGCCAGAACATCAGGAAATAGACGATCGCGACCGCAACCAGCGGTGTCGGGTTGTACAGAAGGCCCTGGGCGAGCTGCGCGGAACGCAGCAGTTCCTGCAGGGCAACGGCCGAGGCGATCGAGGTCTGTTTCACCAGCTCGACCGTGTTGCTGATCAGGTCGGGCAGGACATTGCGCGCACCTTGCGGCACCACGACATAGGTCATGCTCTGGCGCCAGGTGAGCCCGGTGGAGCGTGCCGCTTCGCGCTGCCCCTTCGGCACGGACTCGATGCCGGCACGGAAGATCTCGGCGAAATAGCTGGAGCCGTTGAGGGTCAGCGCCAGTACTGCGGCGGTGAACTCGTTGAGCTTCAGCCCGAGGAAGGGCAGGCCGAAGAAGATGAAGATCAGCAGCACCAGCGGCGGGATCGCCCGCATGACGTCGACATAGGCGACCAGCAGCATCCGCAGCGCTCTGTTCGACGAATCCTGCGCCATCGCGATGGCGACACCGCAGGCAACCGACAGTGGCACGGCGACTGCGGCGAGCGCGAGCGTCATCCAGAAGCCCTGCAGGAGCAGCGGCCAGACTTCCCGGAGGACGTCGATATTGAGGAATGTCGTGACGAGTTCGTCCATCACGACCTCGGATGAGCGTAGGCGCGTTCGAGCCAGCGCGTGAAGCGCACGAACGGCAGGAACAGGGCGAGGAACAGCAGCGCACCGACGGTGAGGGCTGTCGGATTGGCGACGTTCGACTGAATGCTCGATGTCACATTGAGCAGTTCGGGGACGGCGACGACCGAGCCGAGCGTCGTGCCCTTGCTGATGCCGATCGCGCGATTGGTCAGGGGTGGGATCGAGATGCGCACGACCTGCGGCAGGATGATATGGACCAGCGTCTGGTTGAAGCCGAGGCCGGTCGAGCGCCCGGCTTCCCACTGGCCTTTGGCGACCGCACTGATGCCGGCCCAGAAGATCTCCTCGGAGAAGGCTGAGAGCACGATCGCCAGCGCCAGGACAGTGGCGGTGAACGGACTCAGCATCAGCCCGAAAGAGGGCAGCGCGAAATAGGCCAGCACGATCAGCACCAGCTGCGGGATCGAGCGGAAGAAATCGATGTAGAGGATGATCAGCGCGTTCAGCGGCCTGAAGCCGTAGAGCCGCAGGATCGCGATGGCGAGGCCGAGCGGCACGCCGATCAGCACCGTCAGGATCGACATTTCGATGGTGATGAGGAAGCCGCGCAGGATATCCGGCCAATAGGCGGACATCAGCGAGAAATCGAAGAAATAGCGGACGATCTGGTCCATGACGTGCCGTCAGGCCCTGGAACGCGTGACGAAGTCGCGGATGCGCTGATGTTGCGGCGAGACCAGAATGTCTTCCGGCGTGCCTTCCGCCAGCACGGCGCCATGATCCATGAACACGACGCGATCAGCGACATCGCGCGCGAAATGCATCTCATGTGTCACGACGATCATGGTCATGCCCATCTCCTTGGTGCGGACCATGACGTTCAGAACTTCGCCCACGAGTTCAGGGTCCAGTGCCGAGGTCGGCTCGTCGAAGAGCATCACCTGCGGCTCCAGCGCCATGGCGCGGGCAATGCCGACGCGCTGCTGCTGGCCGCCCGACAATTGCGCCGGATAGGAGTCGGCCTTGTGCGCGAGCCCGACCAGTTCGAGATGGTGGCGCGCCTTCTGCTCGGCCTCGGCCTTTCCCAGGCCTGCGACCTTGCGCAGCGCCAGGGTCACGTTTCCCAGGGCGGTCTTGTGCGGATAGAGGTTGATGCCCTGGAACACCATGCCGATGCGCCGGCGCAGCAGGTTGAGATCGACCTTCGCACCGGTCACTTCCTCGCCGCCGACGCGGATGGTTCCCGCGGTCGGCTCTTCCAGCCGGTTGATGCAGCGCAGGCAGGTGCTCTTGCCCGAGCCGGACGAGCCGACGATCACGACGGCCTCGCCCTGGGCGACCCTGAGATCGACGCCGCGCAGGACCTCGACATTGCCGAAGCTCTTCCGCAGACCGTCGATGGCGACGATCGGGCCTGCGGATGCAGGCGTGATTGCGGTCGCTGACGTCACTTACAGACGGCCTTGTGCTCGGTCGCGTCGTAGCCCTCGAAGTCCGGAGCACCGACGCCCGGATAGATCTTCGCCGAGGAGGACGAGGCGTCCGGCTTCACGCCGAACCACTTCTCATGGATCTTGGCGAGAGTGCCGTCCGTCTTGATGCATTCGAGGGCGTCCTCGACCTTGGCGCGAAATGCGGCGTCCTCCTTGCGGAAGGCGATGCCGAAATTGCGACCGCTATCGAGCACGAACGCGACCTCGGCAGCAGGCGTCTGCGTCGAGACATAGCGCGAGACCGGCGCATCGGCGACGTTGGCGAAGGCGCGGCCGATCATCACGGCCTGCACCGCGTCGGCATTCTTGTTGTAGCGCTGGACCGTGTAGCCGTACTTGGCTTCGTTGTCGGTCAGCCACTTGTCGGAAATGCTGCCATTGTTGACCGTCAGCGCCTTGCCCTTCAGATCCTCGAGATTGGCGATCTTGCCGCCCTTCTTGACGAGGAAGCCGAGGCCGGTCGGCATATAGGGCTCGCTGAACAGCATCTGCTGCGCGCGCTCCGGCGTGATGTTGGTCGGCGCCGGGATCATCTCATAGCGCTTGGAGAAGAGGCCGGCGAAGATCGCCGAGAAGTTCGAGTCCGTGACGTCGACGCCCGGGCGGCCCAGCTTCTGGGCCAGCGCCAGCGACATGTCGTACGTGAAACCGGTGGTCTCGCCGGCCGCCGTCTTGAAGCAGAACGGGGCAAAGCCGAGGTCGCAAGCCACCTTCAGCTTCTCATTGGCCGGATGATCGGCGTCCTGGGCGAGCACCGGGGTGACAAGGAGCGCCGCCATGGCGATACCCTGAACGGCCGTGCGCGCCGCCTTGACCGACAAAAACTTCATCATCCTGCTCCCGTTAGATGCTGTCGCTGGGGGGCGCGATCGCCGCGCCTGTCGCTTGCAACAATCCTGCCACCCCAGCGACAAAACTCTAACAGCGCGAATTCATGCCTTACCAATCACTTATTGTCGGGGTTCCATAACCTTATGTTAAGGCACTGCCGCCGGCCTCCGGCGCGCACCCGGTAGGCGGGGTGGCGTCGCGGCAGGTTCGGTCGCATGCGTGCGAATAACATCCGGTTATGACTCCCCGCCGAATTAGCATGTTCGCTTGGGCGTACAGCCATCTAAGTTCGTCACGGCCCGGCGGGCTGCCGGCATTCGAGGCTGATTCGAGGCTGACCGATGGGACGTTTTCTGACAATTGGGGATGTCGAGGCGGCGATTGCCGGCGGCTCGATCTTTGCCGCTGGCGGCGGCGGCTGGGCCGAGCATGGGCGCATGCTGGGGACTGCAGCGGTGATGGCCGGTCGGCCGGAACTGGTTTCGATCGAAGAGGCGCCGGACGACGCGATCATCGCGACGGCGGCCGCAATCGGCGCCCCTGCCGGCACGACGGAATGGGAGATGCAGGGCGTCGACTACGTCCGGGCCGTCCAGTTGTTGCAGGAGGCGCTGGGCAAGCCTGTCTATGGCCTGATCATCGGCCAGAACGGGATGTCGAGCACACTCAATGCCTGGCTGCCGAGCGCCCTCCTGGGCGTAAAGGTGATCGACGCCGTTGGTGACATCCGCGCCCATCCCACCGGCGACATGGGGTCGATCGGCCTTGCCAACAGCCCCGAGGCAACGATCCAGACGGCTGTCGGCGGCAATCGCGCGAAGAATTCCTATATCGAGCTGGTGACGCGTGGCGCGACGGGGAAGGTCTCGCCGATCCTGCGCACGGCCTCGGACATGTCGGGCGGGTTCATCGCGTCCTGCCGGAATCCGGTTCCGGCCGCGTATGTGCGCAAGCACGCGGCGCTCGGCGGCATTTCCATGGCGCTGACGCTGGGCGAGCGCATCCTGGCCGCGACGCCCAAGGGCGGTCCCGCGATCATCGACGCAATCTGCGACGAGGCCGGTGGAGCGATCATCGGGCGCGGGACTGTCGTCCGCAAGGCGGTGCAGTACACCAGCGAGGCCTTTGACATCGGAACCATCCAGGTCGGCTCCGGCGCTGCGGCACGGCTTCTCCATGTCATGAACGAATACATGGCGGTGACCGATCTCGATGGCGCGCGCCTTGCGAGCTATCCCGATGTCATCACCACGCTCGATGCGGATGGCCGGCCCGTCAGCGTCGGGCATGTCACCGAGGGCATGGAGCTCTCGATCCTGCGCATTGCCAAGGATCGCATCCCGCTGAGTTCCAGCGTGACGGATCCCAGTGTCTATCCGATCGTCGAGAAGGCGCTCGGGATGGATTTCACGGGCTATGCGCTCGGGTGAACGGTCGGAAATGCAATCGCACCGCGTCCGTCGTCATAATAACGGCCGATTATGGGCGACGGCGAAATTGGTATGTTTGGCTCTGAGGCCGAGCAACTATCGTGACACCAGTGGCCTGCGGGCCAGACAGCATCAACCGGGCATCAGAGCATGAGTGATTTCGATCTCGTTCTTTGCGGTAACGTCGTTCTGTCCGACCAGATCATCGAGGGTGGTTATGTCGCCGTGACCGGTGGCAAGGTCGGCGCTGTCGGCGCCGGTACGCCGCCTTCGGCGCGCGAGACGCAGGATCTCCGCGGCCAGTGGATCATCCCGGGCGTGATCGACGGCCAGGTCCATTCCGGGAGCCAGGCCAACCACGAAGGCATCGGCATGTGCTCGCGCGCCGCGGCCGCCGGTGGCGTCACCGTCATGGTCGACATGCCCTATGACGAGCCCGAGCCGGTCACCAACGCCAGGCTCTTCAACGAGAAGGTCGCAATCGTCGAACGCGACGCGCATGTCGATGTCGCGCTCTATGCCACGATCACCATCGAGAACGGCCTGCACGCCATTCCGGGCCTCGTCGATGCCGGCGCCTGCGCCTTCAAGTTCTCGACCTTCGAGGCGAATCCGACACGCTTCCCCCGCATCGGCGACGACACGCTCTACGAGGCGTTCAAGCTGATCGAGCCGACCGGCCTTCTCTGCGGTGTCCATAACCAGGACCAGGAAATGACGCGCCGGAACATCGCGCGCCTGATCGAGGCCGGCGATACCGGCTCCGACGCCTTCCTGCGCGCCCATACCCCGCTGGTCGAGAACCTCGCCACGGCACGGATCTACGAGATCGGCGCCGAGACCGGCGCCCGCGCCCATGCCGTCCATGTCTCGACCTCGCGCGGTTTCGAGATTTGCAATCTCTACAAGCGTGCCGGCTACAAGGCGACGGTCGAGAGCTGCGTGCAGTATTTCATGCTCAATGCCGAAGAGCACGGGCCGCGCTTTGGTGCCAAGATCAAGCACTACCCGCCGATCCGGCCGAAGGCGGAAAGCGAGCTGCTCTGGAGCCATCTCGCCGCCGGTCATTGCGATTTCATCTCCTCCGACCATGTCTCCTGGGGGCTGGAGAAGAAGGGCGATCCCAACATCTTCAAGAACACCTCCGGCGGTCCGGGCATCGAGACCCTGCTGCCGGCGCTGTGGACCGGCTGCGAGGAGCGCGGCATCTCCCCGACCATGGCGGTGAAGCAGCTTTGCGAAGGCCCGGCGAAGGCCTTCCTGCTCGCCGACAAGGGCCGTCTCGCGCCCGGCGCCGATGCCGACATCGTCGTGCTCGAGCCCGGCCGCTTCGTCCATGATCCGAGCAAGAGCCTTGCGGCGGTGAAGTGGAGCTCCTTCGAGGGTCGCGAATTCCGCGTCCGTGTGGCCGCGACCTATGTCCGTGGTGCTCTTGCCTGGGATGGCGCGAAGATCTGCAACAAGGCGGGCGACGGCCGCTTCCTGCGGCCTGCGGCGTAAGGCGACGACCGATGTCGATCGACGCAGATCGCTTGTGGCGGCGCATCGAGGCGCTGTCGAAGTTCACCGATCCCGATCGTCCCTGGACGCGGCGCTCCTTTACGCCGCGCTTCCTGGAAGGGCGCAAATGGCTGATGGCGGAGTTCCGCGCTGCCGGTCTGGAGACGACGGTCGATGCAGGTGGCAATCTCGTCGGCCGCCTCGCTGGCGCGGACCCCTCGTTGAAGCCGATCATCATCGGCTCGCATTCCGACACGGTGCCTTCGGGCGGACGCTATGACGGGATTCTCGGCGTGCTGGCGGGTCTGGACGTTGCGCAGAGCGTCGTCGAGCGCGGCGAGCGGCTGCGGCATTCGCTCGAGGTCTACGACTTCCTGGCCGAGGAGCCGAGCGAGTTCGGCCTCTCCTGCATCGGCAGCCGTGCCCTTGCCGGTGCGCTCTCCGACGAGATGCTGGCGCTGACGCGGCCCGACGGCATGACCTTGCGTCAAGGCATCGGCTTGGTCGGCGGCCGGCCGCACGAACTCGCTTCAGTGCGGCGCGGCGCCGACAGCGTCGCAGCCTATGTCGAGGTGCATATCGAGCAGGGACGCGTGCTCGAAAGCCAGGGCACGGCGATCGGTGTCGTCACCGACATCGTCGGCATCCGGCGCGAGCGCATCATCGTATCCGGGCGGGCCGACCATGCGGGTGCGACGCCGATGCCGTTGCGCGCCGATGCGCTCGTCGGCGCGGCAAAGCTGATCGAGGCCGCCTACGAGCGCGCCGGTGCGCGAGCGAACGATCCCCAGCCCCTGGTCGCCACCTTCGGTCGCATCGAGGTCAGCCCCAATGCCGCCAATGCCGTGCCTGGCGAGGCGGTCCTGACGCTCGAGGTACGCTCGGGCGACGAGGCGGCGGTCAAGGCGTTCGGCGGGGACCTGGTCAGTGATCTGAAGCCGGCACTGGCAGCACTGCGTCTCACTGTGCGGTCGGAACCGATCAGCCATGTACCGCCGACGGCCTGCGCGCCGGCCGTGCGCTCGGCGATCGCGGCGGCCGCGGCCTCGCTCGGCCTGTCGACGCGGGACCTGCCGAGTGGTGCCGGGCATGACGGGGTCTTCATCGCCCGCGCCGGTCCGATCGGCATGATCTTTGTGCCGTGCCTCGATGGCCGCAGCCATGCGCCGGAAGAGTCGATCGAGCCACACCAGGCCGCGGATGGCGCGCGCGTCCTCGGCGAAACGGTGCGCCTGCTCGACGCGACGCTGGGTTGACGCAATGGAATGGTCCGTCACTGATCTTGCCGAGCGCGATCTCTACAAGCTGCTCGTCAACACCGTATTGCCGCGGCCGATCGCGCTCGTCACCACGGTGAATGCGCAGGGTCACGCCAATGCTGCGCCCTTCAGCTTCTTCAACGTCTTCAGTCACGCGCCGCCACTCGTCGTGCTCGGCATCGAGGGCCGTGATCTGGGCGACACTCCGATGAAAGACACGATGCGCAACATCCGCGCCACGGGGACCTTCGTCGTCAACCTCGTCGACAGGGCACTCGTCGATGCGATGCAGGTCTGCGCGATCGATTTTCCCGGCGATGTCGATGAGATCGCGGCCGCCGGGCTTGAAACCGCGCCCGGCCGCAAGGTCGCCGCGCCGCGCCTCGCAGCGTCTCCGGTCCAGCTCGAATGCCGCGAGACGGTGTCGCTGTCGCTGGGCACACGCCATCGCAATCTCGTCGTCGGCGAAATCCAGCACATCCATATTCGCGATGGGGCGGTCGATGAGCGGCTGCATGTCGACATCGACAAGCTCGACCTCGTCGGCCGCCTGCATGGCGCCGACTGGTATGTCACCATGCGCGACCGCTTCCAGGCGCCGCGCCAGACGCTCGACACCTGGCGCGCGCGACAGGATGCGCGGCGCACGAAGCCGGAAGGAGAGGTCCCGTGAGCGGCACGATCTTTGTCATCAACCCCAATTCGAACGGGGCAGTGACCGCCGGCATCGATAGCGCGGTGGCGCCGCTCCGCTCGGTCGATGGTCCGGCGATCGAGTGCCTGACCCTGGCCGAGGGGCCCCCTGGCATCCAGTCCCAGCGCGATATCGACGGCCTGATCTCGCCCATGCTGAGGCGGGCGGCCGCGCTGGAGAACGAGGCTTCGGCCTTCGTCATCGCCTGTTTCTCCGACCCGGGCATGTATGCCCTGCGCGAGCAGAGTGAGAAGCCGGTGCTGGGCATTGCCGAGTGTGGGGTCCTGACCGCCTTGACGCTGGGCCAGCGCTTCGGCGTGATCGCCATTCTGCCGGGCTCGATCCCGCGTCATTTGCGCTATTTCGGCGCGATGGGGGTGACGGATCGCCTGGCCGGCGATCTGTCGATCGGCCTGACGGTGGCCGAGCTCGCCGATGACGCGCGGACCATGGGACGGATGACCGAAGTCGGGCGCAGCCTGCGCGACACCCATCACGCCGATGTGTTGGTGATGGGCTGCGCCGGCATGGCGCGTTTCCGCGAACCGCTCGAGAAAGCGCTCGGTGTGCCCGTGGTCGAGCCGACGCAGGCAGCGGTGACCATGGCGATCGGCCGCGCCCGGCTCGGCTGGGGCGGGCGCCCGCTCCAGGGGAATGCTGCGTGATGGACCTTGTTGCGCGCCTCGCCGACATCGTCGGTGAGAGGCATGTGCTTGCCGGCGCCGAAGCGCAGGCGCCGTTCCTGACGGATTGGCTCGGCAAATACAGGGGCGCTGCTGCAGCCGTCGTTCGGCCCGGTTCGACCGAGGAGGTCGCGGCCGTGATGGCGCTTTGCGCGGCGCGGAGGTGCCCGGTCGTCCCCCAAGGCGGCAACACCAGCATGTCGGGCGGCGCGACGCCGGACATGTCGGGACGCGCCATCGTATTGTCGCTGACGCGCATGAACCGGATCCGCGCGGTCGATCCGGTCGGCAACACGATGACGGTCGATGCCGGCGCCGTACTGGCCAAGGTCCAGGAGGCTGCGAAGGCGGCCGCGCGCTTCTTCCCGCTCAGCCTCGGGGCCGAGGGGAGCTGCACGATCGGCGGGAATCTCGCGGCGAATGCCGGCGGCGTCGCCGTGCTGCGCTACGGCACGATGCGCGAACTGACGCTCGGCCTCGAGGTCGTATTGCCGGACGGGAGGATCTGGGACGGCCTCACCGCATTACGCAAGGACAATACCGGCTACGCCTTGCGGGAGCTGTTCATCGGATCGGAAGGGACGCTGGGCGTCATCACCGGCGCAGTCCTGAAACTGTTTCCTCAACCGTTGGCGCGCGCGACAGCCTTCGTCGCGTTGCATGACGCGAGCGCCGCCCTGTCGTTGCTGTCCTCGGTGCGCGCGCGCTGTGGCGATCGTCTGACCGCCTTCGAATTCATGACCGGCGATTGCCTCTCGCTCATCCTGAAGCACGTCACCGAGGCGCGGTTGCCGCTCGGCGCCCTTCCGCCCGCGGCGGTGCTGATCGAATTATCCGATGCGGATGACGAGGTGGCGCTGACGGAGCGGCTCGAAGGCGCGTTGACGCAGGCCATCGAGGCGGAGATCGCCCTCGACGCCGCCATCGCCCAGGATGGTGCGCAGGCCAAGGCGTTCTGGCGTATCCGCGAAGGCGTCTCGGAAGCCCTGGTCCGCGAAGGCAAGGCTGCCAAGCACGATGTCTCGGTGCCGGTCGCGGCCATGGCCGATTTCGTCGCAGCCGCCGACGCGGCTGTCATCGCCGCCGCGCCCGGGGTGCGCCCGATCGTGTTCGGCCATCTCGGGGACGGCAACCTGCACTACAATCTTCTGCCGCGTGTTGGACAGGGCGATGCAGAATTCGCCGCCCTCGCACCAGAGCTCACCCGCATCGTGCATGACGAGACGCGCAAGCGCCGCGGGTCGATCAGCGCCGAGCATGGCATCGGCCAACTTCGGGTCTCGGAGATGCCGCGCTGCAAGGCTCCGATCGAGCTGGACCTGATGCGTTCGCTCAAAACCCTGTTCGACCCCCACGGTCTGCTTAATCCGGGCAAATTGCTGCCCGACCCCATCAAGAACTGAGGATCATCATGGTGTTGTTGGATGAAGGCGCGAAGGGCGTCTATGTGATTGCGGTCACGCCGTTCACGGAGGAGGGCGCGCTCGACCTGCCGAGCACCGACCGCATGGTCGATTTCTACCTCGAGAAGGGCGCCACGGGCCTGACCGTGCTCGGCATGATGGGCGAGGCGCCGAAGCTGACGGCGGAGGAATCGCGGACATTCGTGCGGCGGGTTCTGGCGCGGGTGCAGGAGCGCGTCCCGGTCGTGGTCGGCGTCTCGGCGCCGGGCTTTGCCGCGATGCGGGAGCTGAGCGACAGCGTCATGGCCGACGGAGCCGCGGGCGTGATGGTGGCGCCGCCCGCAAGCTTGCGGACCGACGACCAGATCGTCTCCTATTACGACATGGTCGCAAAGACGCTCGGACCGAAGATCCCCTTCGTACTGCAGGATTTCCCGCTGGTCACGGCCGTGCAGATCGCTTCCTCGGTGATCCTGCGCATCGTCGCGGCGCAGCCGAGCTGCGTGATGCTGAAGCACGAGGACTGGCCGGGGCTCGCCAAGATCTCGGCCCTGCGTGCGGCGAGTGACAAGAACGGCGCGCGGCGCATCTCGATCCTCGCGGGGAACGGCGCGATGTTCCTGCCGGAGGAATTGTCGCGCGGGGCCGATGGCGCCATGACCGGATTTGCCTATCCAGAGATGATGGTCGATGTCTGGAAGGCCCATGCCGCCGGGGACGTCGAACGCGCCCATGACCTGTTCGACGCCTATCTGCCGCTGGCGCGCTATGAGCAGCAGCCCGGCCACGGGCTCGCCATTCGCAAATATCTGCTCGCCAAGCGCGGCGCGATCGCGTCGGGCACGGTGCGCAGCCCCGGTTCGACCCTCTCGGCGGCCGACATTGCCGACATCGAACGTCTCGTCGCCCGTCAGACGCGGCGCCTCAAGGAGATCAACTGATGGATCTGGGCATTAACGGAAAGCGCGCATTGGTGCTTGGTGCCAGTCGCGGCCTCGGCGCGACGATCGCGCGCACGCTCGCCGCCGAAGGTGTGACCGTGATCGCGGCTGCGCGCAATCAGGACGCGCTCTCTGCCTGGATCGGCGAGCTGCCGGCTGAGCAGCGCAGCCGGGTGGTTGCCGCCAAGCTCGACCTTGCGGATATCGCCTCGATCGATGCGCTGGCCGACAGGCTGATCGCCGAGGGCGGCGTCGATATCCTTATCGGCAATTCCGGTGGACCGCCGCCGGGCGAGGCCCGCGACGCGAAGCGGCAGGATTGGCTGATGCATTTCGAGGCGATGGCGGCCAACCTGTTTCATGTCGCGCAGCGCCTGCTCCCAGGCATGACCGAGCGGGGCTGGGGCCGGATCGTCACCATCGTCTCCTCCGGCGTCGAGCAGCCGATTCCTCGCCTTGCGCTCTCCAATGGCGTGCGTGCCGCAGTCGTCGGCTGGTCGAAGACGCTGGCCTCCGAGGTTGCCGCGCAGGGCGTGACCGTGAATGTCGTGCTGCCCGGCCGCATCCACACCGAGCGCGTGGATCAGCTCGACGACGCAGCTGCGACGCGAGCCGGCGCGACGAAGGACGCGATCACGAAGGCCTCGATCGCCACGATTCCGACTGGCCGCTACGGCAAGCCGCAGGAATTCGCGGATGTCGTCGCATTCCTTGCCAGCGAGCGGGCATCCTATGTCACGGGCGCCAAGATTCGGGTTGATGGCGGGCTGATCCGCGGGATCTAATTCCCAGGGGATTGGGGCATGGGCGCGTGCTCATTTGACCTGTGTGAACAAATGAGCCGCGCCGCGATTGATCCGCGGCAGGAAGGAACGCCTTTCTGCCGGTAGCGAGTTCCCCGGCCGGGACGATCAGAGCGGCGTCGCCTGGTCCATCCCGGTCCTGCGCGCGACCTGCCGATGCCCGACCTCCGCCGAGTGCGGAGCGCGGGCGGCTGAGGTTCTAGACTAGATTCCCTTGCCAAGCTGTGCCGTCTCGATCACGGCCCATTCGGAAATGGGGATGTCCTGGCCTGACCGAACCACGCAGAGGCGGTCAAAGGTGATGGCTCTCCCGGTCAGCATGCGCTGAAACTCGGCCGCGGCCGAGGCCTTCGGGGCGGGCGCGACGGGGCCATAGAGCAACGAGACATGCGGCATGAAGCTGTCCGCCATTTCGCTGTCCAATCGCTGCTTGAGCTGCTCCAGCGGCGCACTGATGCGAAAGCGCGCATAGAAGGACCGGAAATAGCCATCGCTGGTTTCGATCGCGGCGACGGCCTCCCGGAAGGCCGGGATCGTGGCCGCAGCCTCCGCAATCCCGGCTTCGAGCGCAGCAACGGGCAGATCCGTATCACCCCTGACCGTCAGGTGCGGCGTGAACAGCGGCGTACCAAAGCGGCCGGCGAGATCCGCGACCAGACCGGAGAGGAACGCGCCGTCCTCGGCGCTCGGCATCAGCCAGATCGAATGGATGGGGGGTGACATCAAGGCTTCACAAACCTGTTGCACATCGGCGCGAGTGTTCGTTATGTTTATTCCAAGCGCTCCATAAAATGGAAGAGACATTCCATTGAGCTGGAAAAAAGGTCGCGACAGGGGAGAAGCCGTTTTGCAAGCGGGAGTGCCGGACAGGGCGCGCAGCGGCGCGGCCATCAGCGTGCGTGACCTGCATGTCGCCTATGGCGGCACGCGGGTGCTGCACGGCGTCAGCCTCGATTTCACACCCGGCAGCTTCACGGCCCTTCTCGGTTCGTCCGGCTGCGGCAAGACCACCCTGCTGCGCTCGCTCAGCGGCTTCGTGCCGGTGCAATCCGGTTCGATCATCGTCGGCGGCACTGATGTCGCGTCACTCCCGCCGGAGAAGCGCGGGATGGCGATGGTCTTCCAGTCCTATGCGCTTTGGCCGCATATGACGGTGCTGCAGAATATCGGCTACGGGCTGAAGCTGCGTGGAGCGTCCAAGGCCGAGATCGCCGCCAAGGTTGCGTCCATGCTCGAGTTCCTCGGTCTCACGGGATACGAGAGCCGCAAGGTCACGGCGCTCTCCGGCGGGCAGCGTCAGCGCGTGGCGCTTGGCCGGGCGCTGGCGATCGATCCGGGCATTCTGCTGCTCGACGAGCCGCTCTCCAATCTCGACGCCAAGATCCGCATGACGATGCGCCACGAGATCCGTGCGATCCAGCAGCGGCTCGGCCTGACCGCCGTCCATGTCACGCATGATCGCGAGGAGGCCATGACCATGGCCGACCGGCTCGTCATCATGCAGGCGGGGCGGATTGCGCAAGTCGGCACGCCCGAAGAGGTCTATGATCGCCCGGCGACCGCTTTCGTGGCGAATTTCATGGGCGCGGAGAATGTCCTTCCCCTGCATGTCGAGCGCTCCGAGGGCGGCGCTTCGCTGAGGGCGGGCGACGCCTCGGCCCGGGTCACGTCCGAGGCATTCGATGCTTTGCCGGCCGGAGATGCCGTCGCCTATTTCCGCGACGATGTCGCGCGCCTCGATGCGATTGATGCACCGGCCTTCGACGACCTGCTGGTGCCCGGACGCATCGCCGCTCGCGCCTATCCCGGCGGGGTCTACCGCTACCGGGTCGAAGCCGCCGGCCGCCAGATCACGGTCGACGACACCACCCGTCACGAACTCGGAACGAAAGTCGGCCTGCGCATTCCGCCGCAGCGCCTTCACATCTTCCCGGCATCCGAGGCCGGGATCGCCGCCTGACAGGGAGTCAGCTCATGCGCATTCTTACAGTTGCCTGCTCGATTGCAGCGCTGATGGTGGCGACGCCGCTGTCGGCACAGACCCTGAACGTCGCCACCGCCGGCGACCAGAACATGGTCGATTACGTCAAGGACTATCTCGGGCCGATGTTCGAGAAGTCGCATCCCGGCGTGAAGGTCGTCTCCGTTGGAACCGGCGCCGGCGACTCCGGATCGCAGAAGATCTTCGAGAAGCTCGATGCCCAGAAGAGCGCCGCCGCTTCGGATTTCGATGTTGTCGTCATCCACCAGAAGGCGGCCGGCACGATGGTGAAGGAAGGCCTCCTCGCCAAATACACCGACAAGGTCGAGACCGCGAAGCTCGTCTCCAGCGAGACCGCGAAGAACGCGCTTGGCGCCGACGTTTCCGGCTTCGTGATCCCGATGTTCCAGTCGCAGACCGCGCTCGCCTACAATGCCGATTTGCTGAAATCGCCGCCTGCGACCTATGCGGAACTGAGGGACTGGGCCAAGAAGAACCCCAAGCAGTTCGGCTATAACGGCATCAAGGGCGGCATGTCCGGCGTCGCCTTCGTGGCGGGCTGGATCTATGCATTCGGCGGCGACGCGGACAAGCTGATCAAGGGGCCGTACGATCCCGCAGTGAAGGCATCCTGGGATGGCGCGCTTGCCGACCTGAAGGACTTCAACAAGAGCGTCGTGATCACGCCTGGCAATGCCGGCACGCTCGACATGCTGAACCGCGGCGAGATCGCCATCGGGCCGGTCTGGGTCGACATGTTCTATACCTGGCAGGCTGACGGCAAGCTGCCGCCGAACATGAAGCTGAAGCTCGCTGCCCCCGGCATGCCGGGCCAGCCCATGTACTATGCCGTGCCGGAGAAGACGGCGCACCGGAAGCTCGCCGAGGAGTTCATCGCGCTGGCCACCAGTCCGCAGGTGCAGGCAGACGGCATCGTGAAGAAGTTCAACTGGTATCCGGGCATCGACGCCAAGAATCTTGAAGGCAAGCTCGATCAGGCGGCCTGGAACAAGCTCTTCACCGACATCTCTCCGACCGATTTGGCCAAGAACGCCAAGGCGTTCCCGATCGCGCCCTATTTCAACGACATTCTCGAAAGCTACGAGAAAAAGGTCGCGAACTGACGCGTTCCAGCCACCTCCTGGCCCGACGCATGTCGGGCCACCCTTCCTCTCGATCGGCGCACCTGCCCATGTCCCAACGCCAGCTGGCGCTGATCCTGATCGCGCCGGGCCTGTTCCTCGTCGCGGCCCTGTTCCTGTATCCGCTCGGCTTTTCGCTGGTCTCGGCCTTCACGCGGCCGGACGGCTCCCTGACGCTGGAATGGTTCGCCAAGGCCTTTGAGCTTTACTCCGGCGACATCGTCTTCACGGTGATCATCGTGCTCGCGTCCTGCCTCCTGACGGCACTGGCGGCGATCGCCATCGCGGGAACGTTGACGCTCGGCGAAAACCCGTGGGTCGTGGGCACGCTGAAGGCGCTCTATCGCTGGCCGCTCTTCATTCCCTTCATCGTCGCTGCGCAGTGCATGCGGACCTTCCTCGCCAAGAACGGGCTGATGAACAACACCTTCGTCTCGCTTGGCCTGATGGAGCCGTTGAGCGCGACCAGCTTTCTCGACTGGCGCGGCATCATCGCGACCTTCGTGTGGAAGCAGACGCCCTTCGTGGCCCTGCTGCTGGCCGGCGCACTGGCGTCGATCGACCGGGCGACGCTCGAAGCCGGCCGGAATCTCGGCGCTTCGCGTCTACGAGTGCTGGTGGAACTCGCGCTGCCGCAGGTAATGCCGACGCTCCTCGTCGCGCTGGTCCTGTCCTTCGTGACGATGCTCTCGGTGCTGTCCGTGCCGATGATGGTGTCCGGTTCGCAGCCGACCATGCTGACCGTCGACATGGCCTTCCGCATCAACGCCTATGGCGACTACGCCACTGCCAATGCGCTCGGCGTCATCACCTATCTCATCAGCGCCGGCGCCGCGATCCTCTATTTGAAACGCGGCATGTCGAAGGAGGCCGCGCCATGATCCGGCTCGCCTCCACAGCGAGGGCGGCGCTGGCCGCTGCTCTTCTCACCGCTTTCGCCTTCGTCCTCATTGGTCCGCTCGCGAACCTTGCTCTGTGGTCCGTCGCCGAACGCTGGTACACGCCCTACAAGCTGCCGGTGACCTATGGCACCCGCTATTGGGAGCAGGTCTTCCGACCGACCGGCGATGCCATGGCCTCGCTCGGTACCAGCGTATGGATCGCCGTGCTGACGGTCATCGTCGCGCTCGCGCTCTCGATCCCGGCCGGCTATGCGCTGGCGCGGCTGAAGCTGCCGGTGCGTGCGCTGTTCATGGTGATGTTCCTGCTGCCGCAGGCATTCCCGTCGGTCGCGATCTACATCAACGTCGCGCGTGTCTTCTACCAGATCGGCATCAACGGCACGGTGCTCGCCGTGGTCCTCGTCCACGCCGCTCACGGCCTCGTCTATTCCGTCTGGATCGCGGCGGCGGCCTTTGCGGCGGTCGACAAGGACCTGGAACTGGCCGCCCGCAATATCGGCGCCTCACCGTTGCGCACCTTTGCCACGGTGACGCTGCCGCTGGCTGCACCCGGCATCATCGCCAGCGGCATCTTCGTGTTCCTGGAATCGCTCGACGAATTCACCGGCACCTTCTTTGTCGGCGTGCCGCAGGTCACGACATTGCCGCTGCTGCTCTACAACGCGGCGATGGGCGGCAATTACCAGGTCGCGTCGATCACGGCGCTGATCCTGCTCGTCCCGTCGGTGCTGTTCATGCTGTTCATCGAGCGCTTCCTGCGCGCCGACGTCCTGGCGAAGGTCGGTGCGTGAGGCCACCAGCATGTGCCTGAGAGCGGTCCAGGGCGTCTGCCGTCATTGCGTCAGCAAACCAGGGCCGCGGCTCGCCAAAACCCATGAAAACGGGATTCCCTGACTAGCTTTGGGATTCCCTGCTGATCCGTCCCGAGACCAGGCGCGGCATAACTGCACATGACGGCATTGTCGGTCGTGATTGCCTGCCGGCCCGGCAGGCAAGGTCGGCGGCAATGTCTTCGCGTGGCTCTACAGCGATGGATTGCGCAACTCATGGCCCAGAATTCCAGCACGTCCGATCACAGCCTCGTCCGGCTGATGTCGGGCAAGATCATCGCTCTCGGGATTGCGCTGGTGATTTGCGGGATCATCGCGATCGCGAGCCCCGCCATCTCGACCATGGCGGTGACCTTGTTCCTTGGCCTGGTCCTGGCTGTCGCCGGCGCCTTGAGGGTGGTCCAGTCCTTCATGGTCAAGGAGTGGAGCGGTTTCGTCTGGCAGTTGCTGGTGGGGATGATCGAACTACTGGGCGGTATTCTGGTGTATTTCAACCCGATGAAGGGAGCGATCGCCATCACCCTCGTGATCGCGCTTGTCCTGATCGCGGAAGGCCTCGCCCAACTCGGGCTCGCCATCAAGATGCGGGCGCAGAGCGGCGTGGGCTGGATGTTCTTGTCCAGCATCATCACCATCGTCGTTGGTGTCGCCCTGGCGATGCGGCTCCCCTATGACGGCATCTATACGCCGGGCACGCTGGTGGGCGTCTCGCTGCTCTTTGCAGGCTGGGCCTATATCGCGATCGCGCTCGCCGCCCGGAAGGCCGCTGCCTGACCTCCCGGTACGGCGTATCATCGACGGAGCAGGTTCTCGAAGGTTTCAGGCATGCGTAGTTTCATCGGCAAGACGCTGAAGCGCGGAGGCGTTGTCCTCGCGATCGTCGCCCTGTCCCTGCTCGGATTGCGCATCTACGACACCCAGCGAGGCGCGCCGCTTGAACCCTGGCACACCTATGTGCCGCACGAGCTCTCGATCGAGGAACTCGATCGCGCCGGCTGGGGCGACTATCTCAAGGCGGAGGCGGCCGCCTTCGCGGGGGTGCGGGCCGAGGTCACGCAAAAGCTCGCTCCCGAGGAACGCATTCCGGTCAATCGCTATTTCGACGGCAGCGCGATCCATCCCGAGCATTTCAAGCAGGACTGGAACCGCTCCTATGTCCTGGAGCCGGAAGGCAAGCCGGTGGGCGTGGCCGTGTTCCTGCACGGGCTGACGGATTCGCCCTACAGCCTGCGCCATGTCGCCCGACAATATCGCGACCGTGGCTTCGTCGCCATCGCGATCCGCCTGCCCGGGCATGGCACGGTGCCGGCTGGACTGACCGAGATCGAGTGGGAGGACTGGCTGGCGGCGACGCGTCTCGCCGTCAGGGAGGTGAGAAGGCGGGTGGAGCCTGCCGCGCCGCTGCATCTCGTCGGCTTCTCGAACGGCGGCGCACTCGCGCTCATGTACGCGCTCGAAGCGCTCGAGAACAAGGAGCTGGCGCGACCGGACCGCCTTGTCCTGATCTCGCCGATGATCGGCATCACGGCCTTTGCGCGTTTTGCCGGGCTTGCCGGCCTGCCGGCCATCCTGCCGGCCTTTGCCAAGGCGGCCTGGCTGAGCGTCCTGCCGGAGTTCAATCCGTTCAAGTACAACTCCTTTCCGGTCAACGGTGCGCGGCAGTCGCATCTGCTGACCAACGCCCTGCAGCAGAAGATCCTGCGGCTGGCGCGGGAAAACCGGCTGAAGGATCTGGCTCCGCTCATCAGCTTCCAGTCGGTGATGGATTTCACCGTGAGCACGCGGGCGATCATCACTTCGCTCTATGCCCATCTGCCGGCGAATGGCAGCGAGCTCGTCCTGTTCGACCTGAACCGTTCGACCAAGTTCGGGCCGCTGCTGAGCTCGGCCTCCGACACGCTGTTGAGCCGCATGCTGCCGGCGCCGCCGCGGAATTTCCGGGTGTCGATCATCACCAATGCCAGTGAGGATTCCAGCGATGTCGTCGAGCGGGTGACGGAGGCCGGCGCATCGGCGGAGACCGTGCGGGACCTCGGGCTGTCCTATCCCTTCGACGTGTTTTCACTGTCGCATGTCGCCCTGCCATTCCCGGTGACTGATGGCCTCTACGGGCTCAAGCCCGATCCCGAGGAGGATTTCGGCATCAAGCTCGGGGCGGTCGCCGCCCGCGGTGAGCGCGGCACCCTGATCGTGAATCTGGATTCGCTGCTGCGGATGTCGTCGAACCCGTTCTTTCCCTATCTGCTCGAGCGGATCGAGGAGCCGCTGCGCGGCGGGGCGCACGTATCCCCGGCCGCGCCCGTCACACGATAGGCGGCGCCGGAGCCGGTTCCGCGCCGATTGGATCATGGGGTGGCGATCCGCGTTCGGATTGTCCCAGGGCTCAGAACCGCCAGATCAGCGGCACGTAGAACACCGCCATGATGAAGAACCAGATCATCAGCGGCGTCCCGAGCTTCCAGTAGCTGTTGAAGCTGTAGCCGCCGGGGCCCATCACCATCATGTTCGTCGAGGTTGCGATCGGCGTCATGAAAGATGCCGCGCCCGCGATACACAGGCTCATCAGGATCGGGCGGGGCGAAACCCCCATGCCAGTGGCCGCCGCCATAGCAATGGGAATGACCAGCATCGTGGTTGCCGTGTTGCTCATGATCTGGCCGAGGCTTGCGGTCAGCACGAAAAGCCCGGCGAGAAAGACGATTGGCCCGGCATCGCCGGTGAGCGCAACGAGGTAATCGGCCACGAGCTGAGCCGCGCCCGATTGCACCATGGCGGTGGAGAGCGGCATCATCGCCCCGACGAGGATCACCGTCGTCCAGTTGATGGCCCGGTAGGATTGCTCGACCGTGACGATGCCCGTGAGAATCAGCAGGCAGGCCGAGACGAGCCCGGCCACCGCCGGCGGGACGACGCCCGTGGCGAGCAGCACGACGAGGCAGGCCAACACCGCGACGGCGATGCCGGCTCCGGCGCCCATCGGCACGGCCTGGCGTCTGACGAGATCAGGCGAGTTGACGACCAGGATGTCGGGATCTTCGAGCTGCAGGTCGAGCGCCTTCCAGCTGCCTTCCAGCAGGATCGTGTCGCCCGCCTGGAGTACGTCGTCGGGTTCGAGATCGACGCCGGCCCGCTGCACCGCCAGCACCACGAGATCGCCGCTGTCGGTGATCATGCCCGGGAACATCGGCCGCCCGATCAGGGCCGAGCGCGGCGGGATGACGACCTCTGCAAGGCCCGAGCGGCGGTTGAACAGGCTCGGCCCGGCTTCGTCGTCACCTTCGTCCTCCCGCAAGGCGAGGTGCTTTTCCGCAGCGAGATCGGCGACGGCCGCCGCATCGCCCTTCACCAGCAGATAGTCGCCCTCCGAGATCGTCGGCGCGCGCAGAGGCGTGCCGGAGTCTCCGGCCTGCACGGCCATCAGGGTGAGACGCTGATCGCCAGAGAAGTCCAGGGCTGTGGGCGCACTCCCGAGATAGGATGAGCTGGCGCGTACGCGCAGCCGGAAGACGCCGTCGCTCAGCCCGTAATGCTCGACCAGCGTCTGGGCGTGGCGGCTGAAATCGGCGGGCAAGCGCGCGCTGCTCTGTTCGGGCAGCAGGCGTTTTCCAAGCAGCAGGATGATCGCCATCGTGCCGGCAAGCAGGGGAATTCCGACGAGAGCGAACTCGGCAAAGGCGAAACCCTGCAGCCCGGCATCTTCCAGCGCTTCCGAGACGAGGATGTTCTTCGGCGCGCCGGTGAGCAGCAGGTTCGAGCCGGCATGGGCCGCAAAGGCCAGCGGCATCAGGAGCTGCGACGGAGATTGACGCAGCCGGATCGCTGCCATCACCACGACTGGCATTAGCGCTGCCACCGCGCCGCCGCCGCTGATCAGGGCGCTCAGGCAGCCGACGGCCGTCATGATGATGATCAGCAGGCGGGTTCGCTTGTTCTCGCCAGCCTTGGCGATCAGGAGTTGTCCCGCCCAGGCGGTCACGCCCGTCTTCTCGAGTGCGGCACTGACGATGAAGAGACTGCCGATGAACAGCACCGCGCGATCGCCAAATCCGGCGAGAGCCTGCTCCAGCGTGACAACGCCGGTCGCCCAGAGCGAAAGCGCTGCGCCGATGGCGACGACGATGACCGGCAGCCGGTTCCAGGCGAACAGGGCAATCGTAATCACGGTGACGACGGCTGTGCTCTCGATCGGGGTCAAGTCTCGTCCAGTCCTGTGATGATGCGTATCAAGGCGGCCATGGCACGAGGCCTCCGCTGTCCTGGTGTTTCATCGAAGCGGGTCACGCGCTCCACAGCAGAAGGAGGGGTGCGGGGCACTGTATCCGACCGTTCAGGCTCGGAACATCAGCGCACCCAGCAGAACGGCGACGACGATGAGCGACAGTCCGGCCACCGACCAGCGGCGCAGCAGCGCGTCCGCCTGCTGGATGCCGGCAGTGAGGCGGTGAATGACGGAGGTTCCGGCTTCTGCCAGCACGACGATGTCGCCCTCGGGAATGGAGCCAGGCAGTCTCGTGATGCGGCGAAGCAGCAGCATGGCAAGCGCGCCCAGCAGCATGGGCCAGATCACCTTCCAGAGCGCGTCGGGCTGCAGCAGGCTGGCGATGCTTTCGCCCGCAATCGCGGGATAGAGCGACCATGGGATCACCAGCGAGGCGGCAGCGACGACGAGCCAGGGAATGAGCTGTTCGGGAGGGGCGGAGGACGGTGAATTCTCCCGCGCATCGCGTGCCATGATCGAGAGGAAATGCAGCATCAGCAGCGTACTGCCGGCGCCGGCCAGCGCCATGGCGTGGCTGAGATACCCATAGCCCAGCATCGGCTTGGTCGCGAGCTTGGCAAGCGCGCCGCTGGTCAGCGGCATGCCGCCGAGGCTGAGCGCCAGCAGGCCGGTGAGCAGCAGGACGGGACGCAACCGCGCTCCGCCGGTCGCGGCCAGGATGCCGACCGCCAGGAAGAGGGCACCCTTCACCAGCGTGTGATGCACCGCGTAATAGGCAACGAGGCTCGTGGCGCCAGCATCGGCATTGTCGAGTCCGACACCGAGGAGCACGGCGAGCAGGCCTATCTGGCTGACCGTGGAGTAGGCCAGGATGGTCTTGGCGCGGGTTTGGGTCACGCCGATGATGAGGCCGTAATATGCGGTGACGATGCCCACCGCGATCAGCACGCTGCCCCAGAACGGCAGACCGGCTTCGAAGGGCAGAAAGCGGATCAACCCGATCACGCCGGCCTTGACGACCACGCCGCTGAGCACGGCGGAAGCCGGCATCGGCGCGGCGGGGTGGGCGAGTGGCAGCCAGACATGCAGCGGCACGAGCCCCATCTTCAGGGCAAAGCCGAGGATGAGCAGGACGACGATGCCGTCGCGCATCGGCGATGACGGCAGGGATGCGACCACGTCCCGGATTGCAGGATTGGCCTCCGGGTGGCCGGCTGCGAGCATCACGAAGGCAAGCAGCAGAAGCGCCTCTGCGAGCAGTGCCAGCACGACATAGATGACACCGGCTCTGTGAGCGCGAGCGGTCTGCTCATGGACGATCAGCCCATAGGCGGCGAGGCTCGCCAGCGTGAAGAGCAGGTAGAAATTTGCGACATCGCCGACGATGAAGAGGCCGAGGCTGCCCGTCAGCGTCAGCAGCCACCAGACGGCGAAGCGGGCAACTGCCGGCTCGCGGCCCATATAGGACGACGCGAAAGCGCCCGCCGCGCTCCAGAGCAGGGCGGCGCCGCCGAGCAGGATGGCACCCGGCCGGTCGAGCACGAGCGACATCCGGAACGGCGGCGGGAAGAAGGCCGAGGTCCCGTCCGCCACCAGAAGCGCCGCGAGCAACGCTGGAAGGGGCGCGACAACGAGCAGAGACAGCGCGCGGGCCCGGAAGCGTCCGAAGATGCAGCAGGCCGCCATGGCCAGCGGGAAGAGCACCGAAGCGGCAAGGAGCAGGCCGGAATTCATGGCGCCACCGCTGTCGTGGCACCGGAGCGTCCCAGTTGCAGGAAGCCGAAGGGCTCGAGCGGCACGAAACCGAGCAGCACGGCCGCCAGCGCCAGAACCAGGGCCACGAGCTCGAGGCGGTGTGGTATCGGCTTCTGTGCGACGAGCGCGATTGTCGGTGTTGCCAGGGCGCGGTCGACGACGCGAAAGACATAGCCCGCTGCGAGCAGGCCGCCGGCCAGAATGGTGGCCGCGAGCCACGGGTGGCCGTTGAGGACCGCGGCCGTCAGAAGCAGGCATTTCGCGATGAAGCCGCCGCTCGGCGGTATCCCCATCAGGGACAGGCCGGCGAGGCCGAAAGCCGCGGCGCTGATCGGTAGCACGCGGCCGAACCCGCCGAGATCGGCAATCCGGTCATGGCCAAAGGCCTCGGCGATGACGCCGGCCGCGAGGAACATCGCGGCCTTGGCGAGCGCGTGAGAAACCAGCTGGAGGGCGCCTCCGGTCCAGGCGATGGTTTCCCAGGGCGGCTGCGCCTCGTTTCCGGCTGCGAGCGGGAAGACGATGAAGAGATAGCCGATCTGCGCCACGGTCGAATAGGCGATCATCAGCTTCAGTCGCGCCTGCCGAAGCGCCATGACGCTGCAGAACAGGATCGAGGAAGCGCCGAGAACCGCCAGGATCTGCCCGGCCAGCATCGCGGCCTGCGGGGGCGCGATGTCGAGCACGAGACGCAGGATCAGGAAGACCGGCGCCTTGATGACGAGGGCCGAGAGGACGGCGCTCGCGGCTGCGGGCGCACCGGCATGGGCGGGCGGCAGCCATAGATGCAGCGGAAACAACGCCGCCTTGGCGAGAAGCCCGACGATCATCAGAGCGAGCGCCACCGAGATGGCCGGCCCGCCTTCGCTCACGCGCGAAAGCATCTGGATATCGAGCGTTCCGTAGCTGCCATAGATGAGCCCCGTGCCGAGCAGGTAGAGCAGGGACCCGAGCAGCGCGAACATCAGATAGCGCAGCGCCGCTGCGACGGTCTCGGCACGGCCGTCGAGGCAGGCCAGTGGCACCGCGGCGAAAGTCAGCAGCTCGAGAGCGACATAGAGGTTGAACAGGTCCTCGCCGACGAAGACCGCGTTCAGCCCGCTCCAGGTCCCCAGCAGCAGCCCCCAGAAGGTCGTCGGGGCCCGGCCATCCTGCGTCTTCGGGGTCCGCGCATAGAGGTCCCGCGCAAAAAGGCATGTCGCCGTGATCACCGCCGCCGTCATCGCGATCATCGTCGCGGAGAGCCCGTCGGCGCGCAGTGCGATTCCGAGCGGCGGCTGCCAGCCGCCGACGATATAGGTGAGCGCGGTGCCGGTCCGGATCAGCTCGGCGACAATGGCGATCGCGGTGACGAGGCCAGCGGCGACGGTCACAAGCGCAACCTGCCTGGCATGGCGAGGGGCGAGGACCAGCATGGCCAGCACGCCGAGAACGGGCAACGTCACCGCGAGGACAAGCAGGTAGCCGCCGGGGGTGGCGAGGTGAAGGGAGGCCGGCGCGAGCGGGGTCATGGCTCGGCCCGCTGCTTGTCGCCGGCCGCCGGCGCGTCCAGGCTTTCCCGGCCGGTGAGATCGAACAAGCGTTGCAGCAGCGCGACGGCAAGGGCGGTTGCCGAAAACGCGACGACGATGCCGGTGATCACCATAGCCTGCGGAACCGGGTCGCCCGAAAAGCCGGCGGCGGCTCCGCGTCGCGCCGCTGCCCCAAAGACCAGGAAGATGCCGGCGCCCAGAATGTTGAACCCGACGATCCTGCGCAGGAGGCCGGCATGGGCGATCACGATGAACAGGCCGATGCCGGCCAGCGCCGCGCCGCAAAGGCCAAACAGCGTCGCAGAGTCGAGGGACGCGAGGCTCACGGCGTGGGAGCCCTGCTGGAGGGGCCGGCCACGAGCAGGCCAAGCGTCAGGGCGATCGATATCGTCAGCGCCGTCTCGATGCCGACGATGATGGGTTTGGTCGCACTCTCTGGATAGGCGAGGAAACCGCCTGCAACCGCAAAGCCGAGGAAGCCGATCGCGAAGAACAAAGCCGGTCCCCCGACCAGCAGGAGCCGCAGCGTGGTCCGCCTCGTATCGGGTGCGGGGCGCAGGCCGGCCAGCATGATGAGCAGCCACATTGCGGCAAGCACGGTGCCCGCCTGGAACGTTCCGCCGGGCGCGTCCGCGCCCACCCAGCACATATAGACGGCGATCAGCACGCCAAAGGGCGGCAATATGCGGGCGAGGTAGACAAAGGGCGGCGGCGCGACCGCTTGCCTCAGCTCTGGTGCGCCGCCCCAGAGCTGATCGGGCGCCAGCGACCACACTCCCAGCAGGGCGAGCAGAAGAACGACTTTTTCGAGCAGCGTATCCAGGGCCCGGTAGGCCAGCAGGACGGCCGTCACGGGGTTGCCGAGACCGGTGGCGTCGAGCGCCGCGGCGGCGGCAGGCGCGAGCGTCGGGGCAGGCGAGGGGAAGGAAAGCACGGCGAGCGCGAGACCCGCCGCCACGGCCGTGCAGGCGACGGCAGCGGCGGCCTTGGCGGTTTTGCTCGGGGTCCGCGGCTGCAATGAGCGCTGGCGCAGCCGGGCTTCGGCCCGAAGCAGCAGCATGCCGGTGACACCGCCGCCGATCGCGGCTTCGGTCATGGCAACGTCGATTGCCGAGAGCCGCGTCCAGCCCAGTCCAAGCAGCAGGCCGAAGGCTATGAAGGCGATGATCGCGCTCTGGTCATCCCTGGCCCTGGCGACATGGACGGCCAGCGCGAGAAGCCAGACGATGAGCGCGAGATCGAGGACCATGGTCATGGACGGGGCTTGCGCCGATAGAGCACCCCGGCGATCAACTGGCTCGCCGTCGCCGCGGAGATCTGGGCCAGCAGCCAGACGCAGACCAGCTTCAGGCCGCCAGTGAAGGTCTCGGCGTGTGGCAGGAGTCCAAGCACGATCAATCCGAGCCCCAGATTGTCGGCTTTGCTCAGCGCATGAAGGCGGCTGAGCGTATCGGGGAAACGCAGCAGGCCGAGCGTTCCGGCGAGAAACAGAAGAGCGCCGCCCCCGATGGCGATAAGCGTGAAGGCATTGGCGAGCGACGTCACGCCTCGTCCTCCGCCTGCTCGGATGCGTCGGCGCCGAGGCTGGACTGCCCGGAGGTGAAGGCCGCACAGGAGACGGCGGCCAGTAGCATCAGCAGCAAGGCGACGTCCGTCATGGCCGGGGAACGCGAAGCGGCACCGAGCAGCAGCACCGCGGCAACGCCACCCGTACCCAGTAATTGGACTGCCATCATGCGTTCGACCGCGATCTCGGAGCGCAGCACCTTGAACAGGCCGAGCGCCGTGACGGTCAGGATGAAGAGCGCCGCGCCCGTGAAGGGGTCAGCCATGATCGCCCCCGTTCTGCAGCGTGCCGCAGAAGGCTGCTTCATCAGCGGCGATCTGTTCCGCCACGGGTTCGCGCAGATCGAGGCAGTGGATGTGAAGCGTGCCATCCGCATCCGCCGCGACGGGCAACTTTCCGGGCTGGAGGCTCATGACCGCACATGAGGCGCTGCGGGCCATGCCGGCAGGCAGCGAGGTGCGATAGGTGACAAAGCCTGGCGACAATGCCGGCTGCGGGGCAAAGGCGCGGCGCGCGACATCCACGCCGGCGACGGCTGATTGCGGCACGAAGCGGATCAGGAAGCGCACGAGGCCGGAAGCGGACAGTTTTCCGCTATCCGGCCAAAGCGCCGTACTGGTCCACGTCGCGGCGGCCGCCGCAACCAGGCCGATGGGCAGGTCCTTCAGGGCGGGGCCGATCAGGATCAGCCATAGCGCGAGAAAGCCGAGCCCTCTCGTGAGAATGGCAAGGAGCGGGATCTGCCTGCCGGTTTCGGTGGTCATGACCGTGCCCCATTGGCCGAACGTCGCGAGTCAGGGGTTTTCAGGGCCGGCAGCCCGGTGGTTGCATGCCGGTCGCAGCCTTCCAGCCATCGCCGCAGGTAAGTCTTTCCTTCGATTTGAAGATTTTTGATAACGTCTATCGAAGATGATGATCTCATCTTGCGGCGATGGGTCAGCCGCTGGATTCTAGGCGAATAGCAATCAGAATCCCGACAACGCTGATGTTGGCGGAATATTTCTGAAATATCGATGCAACCCTGTCTCGCGTGCATTGAAATGGCGCGTTCGATTCTGCTTCAATCACGTTATTATTTATATAAGTGACTGATTTTAAAGTAGCATCTGCCCTTTCCCGGGTCATCAGCCTCGTGTCTCACTTCTGTGCTCGGCGTCCCAATCTCGGTTTGGGCATGGGAGATTGGCCGTGAAAGAGTGCATGACGCTGGCATCAGGGCTATGTCCTTCGAGGCAACTGACTTGTGTGCATTCTGACGTTGCTGCGGGGCAAGGCATGACCATTCGACGCCGATCTGTGCTGGTGAGCGCAGTTTCCCCGGATCGTGACCGACCATGCCGATAATCATCGAGCCGCGCGCCGGAGACGCCGAGGACGACGCCAGCAGCACCAAGAAGCGCTCACTGATTGCCATCGCCGGAAGCATGCTGGGGGAAATCAACTTCCCCAAGCTTGCGCTGGCCTGGGTCATTCTCGCTCTCTTGCCTGGCGTCCTGCTCGGGCTCGCTCCGCTCGTCGCCACGGCCTGGTTCACCTCGATGTCGGGCCGGATCTACGCGCTGGCAGGAATCGGACCGCTCATTCTCCTGGCGCTGATCGCGGCTCTCGGCTGGTACGGTTTCAGGCCGCTGTTCCGTGCTGCCGAGCGCAGCTTCTGGTCGCTGAATTCGCTCGTCGTCCAACCGGGCTATGCCCTGTGCCGCGAGGGTCTGCGGCATCTGGCGGAGCGCTTTCTCTCCGTGGAGGCCAGCGAGGACAAGCGCGCGGGTCTGCGTGCCGCGACCGCCATTGGTGCGGGACTCGCCGCCTTCCTCATGGCCACAGGCATTGCCGCGCTTGCCTGGCCGGCGACCCGCTGGTCGGGCGAGATCGCCGACCTTGCCAATCCCTTGCGGCTGGTCGTTCCTGCGCTTGCCAATACGGTGGCTGTCATGAGCGGGTATCTGGCCGTTGCCTCGCTTGTCTGGGGCCTTGCCGACGGGTTGATGGATCAGCCGCGGGATCTTGGGCCCTTCGACGAGGCGCCTCCGTCAGCGCGCAGATGGCGGGTCGTGCATCTCTCCGACATCCATGTCGTCGGAGAGCGCTATGGTTTTCGGATCGAAAGCGGGCGCGCCGGCCCGCGTGGCAATGAACGGCTCGCCCAGGTTCTCGAGAGACTGGACGAAATCCATGCCCAGGAGCCGCTCGACTTCGTCTTGATCACCGGCGACATGACCGATGCGGGCAGGTCGGCGGAATGGGCCGAATTCCTCGACGCGATGGCGCGGCATCCGGCGCTGGCCGAAAGGAGCTTCATCCTACCCGGAAACCACGACGTGAACATCGTGGACCGCGCGAACCCGGCGCGGCTGGAATTGCCGACGAGCCCCGGAAAGCGCCTGAGACAGATGCGGACGCTGTCGGCCATGGCCGCCATCCAGGGCGACCGGGTCCAGGTCGTCGACCGGGGCAGGACCAGGCTGGGCAGCACCTTGTCGGAGGCGCTGGAGCCCCACCGGAAGACGATCGCGGCCTTTGCCGATGCCGGCACGCTGCGCCTCTCGGACGGGCTGGCCAATATCTGGGCCGATATCTTCCCGATGGTGCTGCCGCCAGCCGCAGAGGACGGGTTGGGCCTCGTGCTTCTGAATTCGAACGCCGAAACGAATTTCTCCTTCACCAATGCGCTGGGCCTCGTCTCGGAAGAGGACATGCGGGCGATGCTCGCGATCCTGCGCCAATATCCGAAGGCGCGCTGGGTCATCGCGCTGCATCACCATCCCGTGGAATATCCGAAGCCGGCCAAGGCCTTCTCGGAGCGCATCGGCACGGCGCTGATCAACGGTAGCCGGTTCGTGCGCCAGCTCAAGCCGATGTCGCATCGGCTCGTCGCGATGCACGGACACCGCCATATCGACTGGATCGGGCGCTGCGGCCCGCTGAAGATCATCTCGGCGCCGTCCCCCGTGATGGAAGCGACGGATGACGAGGCAACCAGCTTCTACATTCACACGCTGGCGGCGGCCGCGGATGGAGGGCTTGCGCTCCTCGAGCCGCAGCGGATCGACGTCGCGCCCAGGCACGACGCGGCCGGCCTCAGCTCTTGACGGGCGCGTCGATCGGGATCGGAGCCGCATCCTTCTCGGGCGAGCCGAAGAGTTCCGCGAGCCAGAGGCTCGAGGGATGCTGGGCGCAGAAGGTCAGGAACGCGATGGTGATCGGCACGCCGATGAAGGCGCCGAAGACGCCCCAGAGATAGCTCCAGAAGAACACCGAGAACAGCACGGTCGCCGGAGAGATCGAGAGCGCGCTGCCGGCGACGCGCGGTTCGATATAGCTGCCGACGATGAACTGGATCAGGTTGAGGCAGGCGAAGACCGCGATCACCGCCTGCCAGGATCCGAACTGCGTCATCGCGAACAAGGTCGGGAAGACGGTGGCGACGAGCGGGCCCAGGAAAGGAATGTAGTTCAAGGAAAAGGCGATGAAGCCCCATTCCTCCGCGAGCTGAAGCCCGACCGCCTTGGCGAAGGCCCAGACCATCAGGCCGGTGATGAGGCTCATCAGGGTCCGGACCACCATGTAGCGGCGGATCTTGCTGGCGGTGGCCGTGCTGCCCTGCAGCAGGACCTGTCCTGTATCGCGGTTGCGCATGGTGCGCACCTTCCGCCCGAAATCGTCGACTTCCAGCAGGCCGAGGATGACGTAGACAAGGACGACGAGCCAGAAGCTCATCGTGCTGTTGAGGCGGCCGGTGATGGTCTGGGCGGTGCGCAGCATCCAGCTGACATTGAAATTCTCCGACCAGACGCCGGCCACGGCCACGCCATGTCCTTCCAGCCAGACCGTGATCTGGTCGTAGAACGACTGGAAGCGCGCGGCGTCGCTGACGATCCAGCGGCCGACGCGGCCGAAGGCCCAGACGATCAGCGACCCGAAGGCGAAGAAGGCGACGACCATGACGACGACACTGATCGCGAGCGCGAGCAGGCGGGGCAGGAAGGCCTGCAGGCTCTTCTGAAGCGGCCAGACGAGCGCGATGATGAACAGCGCAAAGGCGACCGGCGCGAAGACCGAGCTGGCGATCGACAGCGCGGCGACCGCCATGATCGTTGCCATCAGAATCAGCGCGCCTTGATAGATCTTGCCGGAGGTCATCTGCATTCCTGGTGAGGCCTGGTGTCGGGAGGTCAGTGCTGAGGCGCGCGGCAAATCCGCCCGCTATACTCAGATGCCTTCGGTCAGTTCGTCGAGATCGAGCGTCGAGCTCTTGCCGATATCGTCCCGATGCTCCCGATAGAAGGACTCGGCCGAGCGCCTTCCCTCGTTGTGGAGCATGGTCAGGAACTCCCATTCGGCATTGAGCTTGGAGGAGTAGCCGAGCTCGGTCATGGCGTCGCTGGTGATGCGGTGGAGGCGCATGCCGGCCCAGCGCGCGCCTTCACCGCTTTCGGGATTGGCCTTCTGCCGCAGCAGCGCCATCATCCGCAATTCCTTCAGCAGCACCGCGTTGAACGACACCTCATTCAGCCGGTTGAGGATGTCGCGCGCCGTACGCGGTGTCTCGGGCCGTTCGACCGGATTGATCTGAACCAGGATGGTATCCAGCGCATCGCTGTGCTTGATCAGCGGCGTCATCGTCGGGTTGCCGGAATATCCGCCGTCCCAGTAGCTCTCGCCGTCGATCTCGACGGCCTGGAACAGGGTCGGCAGGCAGGCGGAAGCCAGCAGCACGTCGGGCGTGATCTCGGCGTTGCGGAACACCCGCCCCCGGCCTGTGCGCACATTGGTGGCCGTGATGAAGAGCTTGATCGGGCTCGCCGCAAGGCTGCCGAAATCGATCACCTCGGCGAGGATATCAGCCAGCGGGTTCGAGCCGGTCGGATTCAGGCTGTAGGGCGAGACCACCCTCGACATCATGTCCATGGCGACGAAGAGCGGCGAGTTGTCGAGCGTCCAGCGGCCGAGGAGGATATCGAGCGGGCTGCGCTGGAACGGGCTGAAGCGCGCCGCTTCCGAGACCTTTCGCCAGAACAGCTCGAGTGCCTCGCGTGCGCCATCGCGGCCACCCTTGGCATAGCCGGAGGCCAGCACGGCCGCATTCATGGCGCCGGCCGAGGTTCCCGAGATCGCCTCGATCTCGAGCCAGTCCTCCTCGAGGATCCGGCACAGCACGCCCCAGGTGAAGGCGCCGTGAGCCCCGCCGCCCTGAAGCGCCAGGTCGATGGCGAGGTGCTCGCGCTTGGCGCTGCCGTCGCCGTTGCGGGGCGCGCGTGCAGATGAGGGGGCTTTGCTCACGTCGTTCCCATCCTGAATGCGAGGTGCGCCGGCCGGGTCACGGCGACTTCACCAATCCCGAAAAGCCGGCAACCGCCAGCAGGCTCAAGGCCCAGCCGACGATCGACTGGAAGTAGAAATAGTTGATGGCGATGCGCCCGCCCGGCTTAGACGGATTGGGCCGCCAGAAGGTTCTTTGCCCCATGTCGAGCACCGGCAGCAGCGTATCGAGCGAGTACATCCAGGGGCTGAAGTCCGGGTAGCTCGAGGCCTCCCAACGCTGACGGAAGCAGGCGAGCTGGGTCTGCCCGGGCTCGGCCAGTCCGCTCGTCTGCTGGGTGGCGATCAGGGAGCGTTGCTCGGATTGTTCGATGCCGCACAGGGTCCATTCGGGCGCCCGCAGGACCACCGCGCTGTTGGGCATCACGGCGCCCCGATGCTCGGCATAACCGAAGATGGCAACGCCCAGAAACCAGAAGAACAGGAGCCAGACGAAGGCCAGCAGCGGCTGACGCCCATAGGCAAGGGTGATCCCAAGTACGCCGTCGGCGGCTGTCAGGAGCCCGCGCAGCACGGGATTGGCGGCGCGCTTGCGCCGGGCCTGCCGTTGCAGGCGCTCCTTGACGACGAGCACGGCGCGGGCATCCTCGCCATGTCCCATTTCGCGGAAGACGGATGCCAGTTGCTCGTAGGGCTGGGGCCAGAAATCCTCGCCCCAGCGCTCGGGCGCCTGCCGGCCCAGCCAGTCGAGTCGGCTCTCGGCATCGACCGGCCCGTCGATGAAGGCGCCGTAGCGGCAGCGATTCAAGAGAAGATCGCCCTGCTTGGGCCAGCAGGCCTCCTCGTCATGGATGGTTCCGATCGAAGCTCCGGTCAGCACCAGCGCGCCGTTCACCTGGGCCTCCCGGCGCAGGAAGAACGCGCCCTTGATCGCACTGCGGCTCAGTTCCAGCGCAGTCTCGCCGGCACCGCCGAGAACCGCGCCTGAGCAATCGATGTCGCCGCCGATCTGCGAAGCGGTCAGCCGGATTTCGCCTTCAACGCGCGCGCTGCGCAGCACGACGCTGCCGCGGTTCTCGATTTCGTTCGCATCGATTGCGATGCCGTCGGAGCGCGTGACGGTGGCGCCGGCGCAGTCGAGATCGGCGGCCAGCACTGCACCGGACAGGTTGATGCCGCCGCGTAGCGTCGCTCCCCGTGCCAGCACGTTGCGTGCCTCCAGGCTTGGGGCGAGCAGCGCATAGCCGCTCGGTGCGCGAATGGTTACGCCATCGCATTCTAGATTGCCGCCGAGACGCGACTGAGCGAGATCGACCTCGCCAGTGACCTCGGCGCCGCGCAAATAGACGCCGCCGCGCGCCTCGAGCCGCTCCGCCTGCAGGCCGGGAAGCGCGGAACCGTCGAGGAACAGGCGGTTGATGATTGCAGCCCTGAGGATCGGCGCGGCCTCGAAATGGCAATCGTTCAGGCCGATGTCGCGGAAGACACGACAGGCTTCGAGATCGAGAACATCCGTGATCCAGGCGCCGCTGATC
The DNA here is from genome assembly GCF_000735605.1 of Allobosea sp. LC85. Classification (GTDB taxonomy): domain Bacteria; phylum Pseudomonadota; class Alphaproteobacteria; order Rhizobiales; family Beijerinckiaceae; genus Allobosea. Next base: position 83,823 of record NZ_JPKG01000029.1, on the reverse strand, counting down.
CTGACGCCCTTCTCGTGGGGCCGGCAGCCTTCCTCACCCCCCAGCATGAGAAAGCGCAGGAAGGATGCGCGGATGACCCGCGCCGGGTCAGGTTTCTCCGGGCGCGAGCCATCTCCCAGGCGGTCGAACGTACCGCTGAGAAGCTTGGCGACGACCTCCTCCTCCGCTGGCAGCAGGGGTCGGAAGTCGTCGAGGCGCGCCGTCGCGATGGCCCACTGGGCCGATTCTGCTCCCGCTCCGGCGCCCCATTCCTGCGTCATGTGGCGGCCGGAGGAACCGCTTCGGCGCTGGCGCTGGCGGTGGCCGCCAGCGCTTCACGCAGCGCGGCTTCCTTGGTCTCGTCGAAGGAGGTGCGCATCAGGGTGCCGCCGACGCCCTTCAGATCGGCGAGGACCTTGTCGGTGGTCATCTTGCGGATCAGCAGGAAGAGCCCGGCGGTGTTGGGTTGCAACGCGTTGGCCGCGTCCTTCATGAATTGGTCGTTGATCCCGACATCGCTGAGCTTTCCGCCCAACGCGCCCGAGGCAGCGCCGAGAGCCGTCCCCAGCAGCGGGGCCAGGAAAATGAAACCGATCAAGGTGCCCCACAGGGCGCCCGACGCTGTGCCGGCGGCTGTCAGGTTCATCATCTGGTTCAGTTTGACCTGCCCCTTCTCGTTCTTGACGACGACCACCGCGTCGCCGAGTTCGATCAAATATTCGCGCTGGAGGGAAAGGACCTTCTGCCGAACCTCTTCGGCCTTCTGTTCGGTCGGGAAGGCGATGAAAACGAGATCGCTCATGAGTGCAGCTCCATTGCTGAGGGGGAGGGAAAGGCCATTCGGTGACGCTGCTTCCGCGGCGCGGCTGATGAGGAATTCGGCGAGCAGTGGAACAGGCCGACCGGTCGAGGCCTTGGTGGCGCCCGAGAGCGAGGCGGTGCCGGCAATGTCCAGATGGGCCCAGGGATAGGCCCTGGCGAAGCGGGCGAGGAAGCAGGCGGCGGTGATCGCGCCGGCCGCCCGCCCGCCGAGATTGCTGGTATCGGCAAAGTTGCTGCCGAGCTGGCCGAAATAGTCGTCCCAGATCGGGAGCTGCCAGACGCGATCTCCCGAGACGCCACCGCATCTCAGGAGTTCCGCTGCGAGCGCATCGTCATTGGCGAAGAGGCCACTCGCATGTGAGCCCAGCGCCACGACGCAGGCCTCGGTCAAGGTCGCGATATCGATGACGCAGGCCGGCGAAAAGCGCTCGGCATAGGTCAGAACATCGCAAAGCAGCAGCCGCCCTTCGGCCTCGTGGGTCCGGATCTCGATGGTCTGGCCCGACATCGAGGTGACGATGTCGCCGGGGCGGCTGGCACTGCCGCCCGGCATGTTCTCGGCTGCGGCGATCAATCCGACGACGTTGATGGGGAGCTCCAGCCGGGCGACCGTGCGCATCACTCCCAGAACGCTGCCGGCACCGCTCATGTTGAACTTCATCTCGTCGGGGTCGGCGCCCGGAGTCAGCGGCGTGCCTCCGATATCGAAGGTAATGCCCTTGCCGACGAGGACGATCGGCCGGCTTCGGGCCTTGCGTCCATTGGACTGCATCACGATGAGCTTGCAGGGATTGGCGGAGCCCCTGCCGACGACGAGAAAGGCGCCCATGCCGAGCGCTTCGAGATCCTCGCGCTCCAGGACTTCGACAGCGAAGCCGAATTCCTTCCCCATCTCCCTCGCCGTACTGGCAAGGTAGGCGGGCGTGCAGATATTGCCCGGCAGGTTGCCAAGATCCTTCGCCAGGGCGACGCCTTCGGCGACTGCGATACCCTGACGGAGCGCACCGACGAGTTCCGACGTGAGGGTTTGCGGAACGAGCAGCATGATGCTGCGCACCGGGCGGGGGCGCGCTTTCTGGCCGTGAGGGTGGATGCCCGGCAGGACGAAGATGTATCCGCCATCGGCCAGAATCTGTGCCGCCTGTTGAACCTGCCAGTTCAAGCTGCGCTTGGGGATTTCGTACTCAGGCAGGGCGATCACGGCTTCGGCGACGACGCTCTCCGCGATGAACTTCGCCGTTGCCGAAAGAGCCCTCAAATAGGCGCGGTCGGAGAAGGCTTCGGGCTTGCCGAGGCTGACGAGCAGGATGCGGGCCGCGACGGAGCCCGGCAAATGATGGAGCAGCAAGGTTGCGCCGGGCGCCTCGCCGAGTTCGCCGCGGCCGACGATCGCGGAAAGCTTGCCCGCCGTCCGGTCGTCGAGACGACGGGCCGACCCGGTCAATGCGCCGCCGCTGAATACGCCGACGACGAGGAGCTCGGTCCTGAGCCTTTCCGCCTCGCCGACCGCGGGGATGATCTCCATCGAATGTCTCGAAGAGGACATCATGGCATCGCTTGACTGGAGAATGGCGTGATCCCGCCGGGAAGTTCTCTGATTGCACGGGCCCGCTCGCGGCGGGAAAAGGTCGTCACGTGTCACGAAGGCGGAAGCGCCGGGCCCGCCGGCGGCTGAGCTGCCGCCGCGGTGCGGCCCGTCTCACGCGCCGCGGGAAGCGGTCGCACGCGTTGGCCCGGGTGCAGCACCTGAATGCCGCCGGAGACAATGACCTCGCCGGGCTCGAGCCCTTGCGAGACGATAACGAGGCCCGGGTCAAAGCGCAGGACATCGACATTGCGCAGCGACACCGTTGATTTCACCGGGTCGACGATCCAGACGGCTGGGGAAAGACCCTGCTGGGTCAGGGCGCTGGAGGGAATCGAGACGATCGAGGCCGATGTGAGCTCCATGGTTCCGACCACGGTCGATCCCAGCCTCATCTCCTCCGGTGGGTCGATCAGGCCGATCCTGACCGCAAAGGTGCGGGTCACGGGGTCAGCCTGGGGAGCCACTTCGCGGACACGACCGAATGCGCTGACTGTCGGAGCCTCGGCGAGCGTGACCCGGATCGGCGTGTCGTCGTCCAGCGTCTCCAGCAGCCTGGCGGGGACGTTGAAGACCGCATCCCGGCCGTCTTCTCGCGCCAGTTGAAGCACGACTTGCCCGGCCTGCACGACCTCGCCGGGCTCGATATTGCGGGCGGTCACCACGCCTGAGACGCCTGCCCGCAGCTCTGTGAAGCCAAGTCGATCCTGTGCCAGCTCGACTTGCGCTTCGGCGGTCTCGAGCTGGGCCTGGGCGGCTTCTTGCGCCTTGAGCGATTGATCGAAGCGCGGCCGGGTGGTGAAGCCCTGCGCCATCAGTCGTTCCTGACGCTCGAAAGTGTTGCGCGTCGTGTTCACCTCGCCACGGGCCGCTTCGAGCACTGCCTTGGCTTCTGTCAGTGCGTTTCGCTCGAGCGAGGGGTCAAGGCGGGCGACGACCTGGCCGGCAGCGACGCGATCTCCGATAGTGACCGGCCGCTCGGCGACACGGCCGCCGATGCGGAAGCCAAGCCCGACATTCTTCTCGGCCTGCACCTCGCCGCTCAGCTGGATGTCGTTGGCGAGCTTGCCGGCCTCGACCTTGACCACGCGGACGGGGCGGCCCTCGGACGGGGCGGCCTCCTGGTTCTGGCAGGCTGCCAGCGCCAGGACGAGCATCGAGACGGCGGCGGCGCGGAGAGTTCGCGCGGCCGAGGGCTGGAACCGGATGGCTGAGATCGGTCTCATCGCGAAGAAACTCCCGCAGCGGCCGTCGCCCGGGCTTTCGTCTTGCTCGGTGTCGGCGAGCTTGCGCCGAAGACGGCGACATAGAGCACGGGCAGCAGGATGAGGGTCAGGACGGTTGCGACCAGGAGGCCGCCCATGATGGCGAAGGCCATAGGACCCCAGAACACGGTTGGGGCGATCGGGATCATGCCGAGCACGGTCGAGACCGCAGTCAGCATGATCGGCCGGAAGCGCGTGCTGCTGGCGTCGAGTGCCGCCTCGACGACGCTCTTGCCGCTGGCCCGCTCCGCCTCGATCTGGCCAACCAGGATCACCGCGTTCTTGGTGATGATGCCGATCAGCGCCAGGATGCCGAGCAGAGCGACGAAGCCCAGGGGCTTGCCCGACACGAGCAGCGCGCTGACAACGCCGATGAGGCCGAGAGGGGCGATGCTGAGCACGATGGCGAACAGCCTGAAGCTCCGCAGCTGGGCCATCAGCACGGTGAACATGATCAGCAGCATGACCGGCACGACGGCGATGACCGAGGATTGCGACTTGGCGCTTTCCTCGACGGTCCCGCCGGTGGCGATGCTGTAGGCGGGCGGCAACGTCTTCCGGAGCTCGTCGATCGAGGGCTGCAAGGCGGAGACGACGGTCTCCGGAAGCGTTCCGGGCTTGACGTCTGCGGCGACGGTCAGGTTCGGAACCCGATCGCGTCGCCAGATCAGTGGCGCGTCCAGCCCGTAGCTGAATGTGACGAACTGCGACACCGGCACCGAGCGCCCACCGGGCAATGCGACCTGCATGGTCCGCAGCGTATCGAGCGAGACGCGGTCGGCATCCTGGGCCCGCACGACGACATCGACGAGATAGATATCGTCGCGGACCTGGGTCACGACAGTGCCGGAAACGACGGTGTTCAGGATCGAGGCAAGCGCTTGCGAACTCAGGCCGAGGCGGCGTGCCTCATCCTGATCGACGCGCAGGCGCAGCTCGCGCGAAGGCTCGATCCAGTCGAAATTGATCTGCTCGGTCTTGGGGTTTGTCGCAACGACCTGCGCCAGCTTCATCGCGATCGAGCGCACTTCGGCGATCTCCGGCCCGCTGACGCGGTACTGCACGGGCCAGCCCACCGGCGGCCCGAGTTCGAGCGGGTAGACGCGTGCGACGACATTCGGAAACTCCTTGGCCAGGAGCTCTTCCAGTTTGGCCTGCAGGCGCTCGCGAGCCGGCACGTCCTTGGCGACGATGACAGCCTGGCTGAAGAAGTCGTTGGGCAGTTGCGCATTGAGCGGCAGATAGAAGCGGATTGCGCCACGCCCGACATAGGTGCTCCAGCGATCCACATCCGGGTTGCCCTTGAGTGCCGCGTCGAACCGGGTCGCGAGCTGCTCGCTCGCATAGATCGAGGCGTTCTGCGGCAGTGTCAGATCGACCAGGAGCTCGGGCCGGTCGGAGGCAGGGAAGAACTGGCGCGGCACCAGAGGCAGCGCGAGGACGGAGGCGACGAACAATGCGAGCGTCACCGCGATGGTCGCCCAGCGCAGCTTGATGGCCCCGGACAGAAGCTGCCGGAATGTCCGCTCGACCCTGCCGGGGCCGGCATTGCGCGACGCCGGATCCGGCGCCTTCAGCATCGCGACGCCAAGCACGGGCGCAAAGATCACCGCCACGAACCACGACACCACCAGGGCGATGCTGACCACGGCGAAGAGGGTGAAGGTGTACTCGCCGGCCGAGCTTGCCGCAAAGCCGATCGGCACGAAGCCGGCGATCGTCACCAGCGTTCCGGCCAGCATCGCCATCGCATATTTATGGAAGGCGTAGGTTGCCGCCTTCGCCTTTTCCTCGCCGGCGGCAAGACGCGTCACCATCGCATCGGTCGTCGTCATGGCGTCGTCGACCAGCAGGGCGAGCGCGATGATCAGCGCACCGAGCGAGATCCGCTGCATGTCGATGCCGGCGACGAGCATCACCGCGAAGACCACCGCGAGCGTCAGCGGAATGGAAAGCGCAACAACAAGGCCGGGACGCACGCCGAGGCTGATGAAGCTCACGGCCATGATGATCGCGATCGACTGCCAGAGCGAAGTCATGAAATCGTCGATCGCGTGATCCACCGTCACGGCCTGATCGGCGACCAGACGTGGTTCGATGCCGAGCGGCAGATTGGCGGTGATCGTCGCCATCGCCCGCTCGATGTTCTTGCCGAGCGCCAGGATGTCGCCGCCATCGCGCATCGCGATGCCCAGTCCGATCGCTTCCTGTCCGTTGACGCGGAACATCGGCTGAGGCGGGTCGGCCTGACCGCGGCGGACGGTGGCGATGTCCGCGAGGCGAACCATACGATCGCCGACGGGAAAATTGACGTTCAGCAGATCGGCTTCCGACTGGAAGGCGCCGGAGACGCGCAGCGAGACCTTCTCGTCCTCTGTCAGGATGGTGCCGGCCGGGCGCACCACGTTCTGGCTCTGCAGGGCGCCGAGCAGGGCGGAGCGATCGATGCCGAGATTGGCGAGTTCCCTGACCGAGAATTCGACGAAGATGCGCTCGTCCTGGGCGCCGATGATCTCGATCTTCGAGGCATCGGGGACGAGAAGCAGACGCGAACGCGCTGCTTCGACGTGGTCGCGCAGCTCACGGCTGGTGAAGCCATCGGCGGTGAAGCCATAGATGATGCCGAACGTGTCGCCGAAGCGATCATTGAAGAACGGGCCCACCGCGCCCGCGGGCAAGGTGTGGCGGATGTCCCCGACGAGATTGCGGACGCGGTACCAGGTGTCCTGCACGTGGCGCGCCGGGACCGACTGCTTCAGGTTGACGAAGATCGTCGTCACGCCGGGCGTCGTGAAGCTGCGGACGAAATCGAGACCGGGTGTTTCCTCGAGCTGGCGCTCGAGCCGCTCCGTGATCTGCGTCAACGTGTCTTCCATGGTCGCGCCCGGCCAGGCGGCCGAGACGACCATCGACTTGATCACGAAGGAGGGGTCTTCATTGCGGCCAAGCCGCACGAAGGCGAGCACGCCGGCAGCGACGGCGACGATCATGAGATAGATCACGACCGAGCGGTTCTTGAGGGCCCATTCCGAGAGGTTGAAGCTCATCGTGTTTCCGTCCCGGTCAGCCGCACATGCTGGCCCTCCTGCAAAAGGCTCGCGCCGGCCGTGACAATGACGTCGCCAAGTGCCAGGCCCTTCCCGATCAGGGCCGTCGCGGGGTCGGCGCTGAGAACATCGAGCTTGCGCAGCGACACGGTGAGGGTCTTGGGATCGACAACCCAGGCTCCCGTACCCTGCTCGCGCCGCACCAGCGCCGTCGACGGAATGGCAATGGCCGCGGTTTCGCTGCCGCGGATCGTGCCCAGGACCGCGGTGCCGAGCCGGTAGGACTGCGGAGGCTCTGACAGACCGACCCTGACCCGGAAGGTCCGCGTCACCGGATCGGCCTGAGGCGAGACCTCGCGCACCCGGCCCCGGACGGTGGTGCCGGGGTCGCCGGCGAGCGCGACATACACGCGCGCATCGGCAGGCAGGCCGCGCATCGATCCGGCGGGCACCTCGAAGACGGCATCGCGCCCGTCGCGCCTCGCGAGTTGCACGATCGTCCGGCCGGCGGCAACGACCTCGCCCGGCTCTGCCCCGATCCTGGTTACGACGCCGGGTGCATCGGCCTTCAAACTGGTGAAGCCGACAATATCTTCTGCCGAGTTGACGCGGGCTTGTGCCGCGTCAACCTGAGCCTGCGCTGCCGTGCGGCCCTGCTCGGCGGCCTCGAAATCGGCCTGCGTCGTGACATTGCGCTGGAGCAGGTGTCTCTGGCGCTGCAACTGGTTGTCGGTCTTTCTCAGGAGGCCTTGTGCGGCCGTGAGCGCTGCCCGCGCCGAGCGCAGATCGTTGAGCTCGTTCTCCGGGTCAAGGCGGGCAACGACGTCCCCCTCGCGCACGGTCGCGCCGACCGCGACGTTTCTCTCCGCCAGTCGGCCGCCGACGCGGAAGGAGAGCGACGCCTGGTCCTGGGCTTCAATATGGCCGGTGAAAGTGATGTCCGCCGTCTCGCGGGGCTTGTCGACAGTGATGGTGCGGACGATCCGCACGGGCGGCGGAGCGTCGTCGGCCTCGCGCTGGCAGGCCGCCGAGGCGAGTGCGACCACGGTCAGCGCGGCTGCGTGCAAAGATCGGGCGGAACCAGGGCTGCGACGCACGCTCATGCCTGCGGCCCTCGGAGCGCCACCCTCGCGCACGGCAGCGTTCTTGCGCCGATCCTGCCATTCGTGCGGAACGGGTTCTCTCGCAAGCCCTTCAAAAGCATCATGTTCTTCCTCTGGCAACCGCAAGGCAGAGGCCGTGGAACCTCGGGTGCAAGCAAGGGTCCGTCGCCAATCTCCAGGGGCGGCAGGGACGGACGCTACCAACAGTCCGGGAAGCGCGGATTAGCTCAGAATCCCAACTCTGCGCAGGTCATCCCAATTTTGGCGCAGGGTGCTCGGCATCCGGAGTCGCTGGGTGCGGGGCCGCATCCCCCCGTCGCAGGCTGGCTGCGACAGGGATCAGCAGGAGGAAGCCGGCGCCGGAAGCAATCGCCATCAGGCCATAAACATGCTCGCCCCACGAGCCGTAGAGGTAGCCGGCAAGGGTCGTCAGAGCCGCCATCGTCCCGGCCCAGCCTGCCGCAAGCCAGGCCTGAGCCTGGGCCAGCATGCCACGCGGCGCGAACTTGGTGAGCAGGAAGATGCTGCTCAGATGCGTCGCGCCGAAGGTCAGGCCGTGTGTCAGCTGCAGCAGGATGACGAAGGCGATATCCGGGTCGAGAGCCATGCCGGCCCAGCGCAGCGTGGCGACAGCGCCGCCCGCAGCCAGCAGCGCACCCGCGCCGGCCGGGCCACTCACGATATATCCGAGCAGGCTGAAGAACATGATCTCGGAGGCGATGCCCGCCGCCCACAGGCTTCCCATGGTTCCCCCGGATATGCCGAGGCTTTGCCAGTGCAATGTGCTGAAGCCGTAGATCGCCGCATGGCTCGCCTGGACCAGTGCTGCGCCGGCAATGGTCAGGATCAGCAGATGCGGCCTTCCCATCGTCTCGGCTGTCTCGTCGGGAGCGGCTGATCTCTCCGGCAGGCGAATGGTTGCGACCGCGACCGCGGCCAGCGCGGTGGCGAGCGCCGACAGCAGCAACATCCCGATGATGGACGAGATTGGCAGCCAGTCGAGCATCCAGCCGGCCGAAAGATTGGCAAGTGCAAAGCCCGCCGAGCCCCACAGGCGGATTCGCCCATAGCGCAGCTCGGCCGAGCGCAAGCCTTTAAGGCTGCGCAGGGTTACGGCATCGGTCAGGGCGATCAGCGGACCCTGGGCCAGCGCGATGGCGATCACCAGCAGCAGGATTGGCAGGAAGCCCGCGGCAAGGGCGAGAAAGCCCGTGCCGATGACGACAGCTGCCGAGCACGCAACCAGCGCCATGGTCATGCGCGCGCTCCGGTCGGCGAGCGCGCCAACGACCGGGTTTGCGATGATGCGGGTCAACAACGGCGCGGCAAGCACCATGCCGATCGCTTCGTCATCAAGCGACTGCGCGCGCAGCCAGAGCGGAAAGAATGGCAGATTGATGCCGAGTTCGAAGAAAAGGGCCGCATAGAGAAAGGAGAGGCGCCCCGTCGCCCCTTTCATGCCGAGGCCCTCATGCTCTTCGGCTAGTTGGCAAGGCTGTGCGCGGCGCGTTCATCTCCGCTCCCTCCCAATGCACCGTCCAGCGACGCATCCTGTTGGGCAAGTCCAGATGGGAGCGAGGAGAACTTGGTCAGGTGCTTCTCGCGCGCCTCGGTTGGGCTGTAGCCGAACTCACGCCGGAATGCGCGGCTGAAAGTCGAATGATCAATGAAGCCCACTTCATTGCCGATGACGTGGATCGACACGGCATCGCGAGTCGATGACAGCCGGCGATGCGCCTCCCGCAGCCTTTCGCGATTGATGAAATGGGCGACGCCACCGGTGCTCTCGAACAGCCGGTAGAGCTTGGAGCGGGACATCGCCATGAGGCGTGCCAGCCGCTCGGGACCAAACTCGGGGGAGGCCATGTTCTGCCGGACGACGCGCCGGGCACGATCGATCAGGAGGGAGGTCAGCGGCACCTCCGCAGCCTCGGAGCGTTCGATCCGCGGCGCGATGCAGGCAGCGACCAGTGAACGCGTCGCGGTGGCGAGGCCCTGGGCATGCTCTGCCGAGATGTGCGGCAGTTGCCGGGCCAAATTCTCCATATAGCCCGTGAGCAGCGCTCCCAGCTCGGGGTTGATTTCGAGATCGTGCGCCCGCTCGAAATCGACGAGTTCCTCCTGGCAAAAGTTCCGAGGCAGGAACAGCGTCAGGACTTCCGTGTCCTCGGCCTGGCCTTCGAACGGCATGGCGAGCGAGCGGAAGCTGAGATTGCCTTGCCGCTCCGGCGGCCTCAGGGAAAGCAGGTTGCACTCAGGCGAAAAGGGGTGGGCGAGTACGACGCACCAGTGATCCATGAAGGATCGCGGCCTGTGCCGCCAATGGCGGGCCGGGGCGTCGGCGTAGAGGGTCCTGGTCAGAACGACATCGCCAAAGCTCCACGAGGAAAACTCGGCTTCGAACGCTTCGGAGGGCTCCGGCGTCGGCAGAAGGTCGATCGTCTCCGAGAGCAAGGTGCGCCAGGCGTCGAACTGATCTTCGGGAGGCAGCCCCTTGGTCGAGAATTTCTGAACGAAGACCGCTCCTCCAGGTGTCCCCGAATCGGTACTAGAGAAAGGCGACACGGCATTCTCCTCGCGATTGCGTTACGTTAATCTGGGCCCCGCGTACCAACGGGAGGTCATGTTTCTCAGTGCCGTGAAGAAACTGTGACGCTCGGAATTAGCAATGGCAAGCAATAAACTGTTGAGAATTGTTCTTATCAGGCCGAAGCAGGTGATCCTCTTGGGGCAGTTGGCGCGCTATTGGCGCGGGGACGCTGCGTCGAAGACGCGAATTGGCGCGGTGACGATGAGGCTGGCGGCCGAACCGAGCGCATCCGCAGCCAACAGCGGCGGGGATATGTCCGAATCGGTGATGACTTGCCCCTGGAGCAGCCTGCCGCCGATGAGGCGGACCGCATCGGGGCTGGCGGCAAAGAGGTCGTGATTGATGCGGTCGCCGGCGTTGATGGCGCTGAGATCGAGCACCGTGATGCCCGACAGCCCCGCCAGCTGCTGCTGATACTCGTCGCGCGTCAGGTCGATTCCGCCGAGGCGTGTCGCGCCGCGGGAAATGAAGCGGGAGAGCTGCAGCGCCCTGTCGTTCTGCGAGACGAACAGCGTGATCTGTGGGCGCTGGGGCCCCATGTCCTCGATCTGCCGTCGGAACACGCCGACATCGAGATCGGGCGATGCCAGAATGAGATTGTTGATCTTCCGGGGGACGCCGCCCTGCTCGAGAGCGATCTGCCTGACCGCTTCGACGGCAGGCCAGCTTCCCATGGAATGGGCGAGGATGACGATCTCGCCGACGGAGGGGCTGCTTGCAGCCGCCTTCAGCAGGTAAGCAAGATCCGAGCGCGAATACGACGCATTGTCGAAATCCCGGCTGTAGTCGAGCAGATGGCCGCGCGACGGCCATGAGAACAGCACCGGGGACGCGTCGGCATCGGCATCATGGGTCAACTGAGCAAAACGAAAGACCGCTCGGTCGAAGGGCGTGTTGAAGCCGTGGACGAACACGAAGACCCGGCGCTTGCGTCCGCCCGTCGACTTGAACCATTTCGGGAGATCCGCCTTGGTGATCGGCGCCGTCGAGGTGACGACAAAATCCGTTGCCGGATTCCCGGGAGCCGAGCGCGGCAGCTGGATGGTGCCGACCTCACGCTGCTTCGGGATCGAGACGACGATATTGCTGAACGAGACCGCATCTCCGCGCTCGCCGCTGAACAGAACGCCCGCTTCCGCGGAGGGCGCACGCGTCGTCGCGGCAAGCATGTTCACGCGGTCGGTGCCGGCAACGGGCTCGACGGGCTGAAGCAATCCGCGTGGAGCCGACGCGCAAGCGCTGAGACAGAACGCGACAGCTAATCCTGCCAGGCTCAGCCGCAAGCAGTCGAGGCGGCGGCCCATGGTCAGCGGCCTCCGTAATGCGGGCGCGATCCGGGCATTGCAGGCAGTAACACGCTTACGGGATTGCTCTTGCATGCCTTACCGTGCGTCGGCGTCACTTCGACGTTCCCAATCTGCGAATAGGAGATCGGAGGATCTCGAACGGCTGTGTCAGGATAAGGAACCCATCCGACGGCAGCAAGCTTGCCGGATGCCTTGCCGTCATTCAGCCGTCTTGCCGCCAACTTTGGGACAGGCGGTCCAAGCTTTGGGATTCTGTGCCGATGCCCTCGGCGCGCAGGGAACTAAGTTCCCGGTATGACCGCCTCGGCAACGATTCCGGCGGCCTAGCTGCTTATCGCGACCCCCCCGTGGGGCGGAAGTCTAAGGCTTAGGGGAGCAAGACATGTCTAGCGGGAACGTCGCGTCAAAGACCACGATGCAGAGATTTCTCGATACGGTCGAGAAAGTGGGGAACATGGTTCCCCATCCCGTCGTCATCTTCCTTATCCTCATCGCCATCGTCATGGTGCTGTCGGCTGTGCTCAGTCTGTTCGGCACGGCGGTCACCTTCGAGCGCATCAATCCCGACACCCACAAGGTCGAGATGGCCAGCACGGCTATACGCAGCCTGCTGAATATCGAAGGCATTCGCTTCATCTATTCGTCGCTGATTCCGAACTTCATGAGCTTCACCGCCGTCGGATTGATGATCGTCGCGATGATCGGCGCCGGCGTCGCTGAGGAGTCCGGCCTGGTCACGGCGCTGATCCGGAAACTCGTCATCGTGTCGCCGGGTTGGGCCCTGACCTATATCCTGGCCTTCGTCGGCATCCTCGCCAGCATTGCAGCGGATGCGGGCTATCTGGTGCTGATCCCGCTCGCCGGTATCGCCTATCTCGCCGTTGGGCGGCATCCGCTTGCCGGCCTCGCGCTCGGCTTTGCCGCCGTGGCCGGCGCGTTTACGGTCAACATGCTGATCAAGCCGCTCGACGCCGTCCTCGTCGAGTTCACCAATGATGCTGCCCATCTCGTCGATCCCAACCGCTCGATCGGCCTGGCCTCGAACGTCTGGTTCTCGATCGCGTCGGTGCTGTTTCTCACCGTCGTCATCGCTTTCATCACCGACCGGATGATCGCGCCACGCCTTGGTGTCTACGATCCGAAGCTGGCGGCCGAAGGCACCACGACGGAGCAGGGTGCTTCGCTGTCGGATCAGGAATCGCGCGGACTGCGCTATGCCGGGCTCGGCTTGCTTGCACTGATTGCGGTGTTCTGCCTGCTGACGCTTCCATCGGGAGCGCCACTGCGCAATCCGACAACCGGCGAGCTGATCGGCAATTCGCCCTTCATGAACGGGTTGATCGCACTGATCATGCTGATGTTCCTCACCACGGGCTGGGCCTATGGCATCGGGGCCGGGACCTTGCGGACCCTGACGGAGGTGATCGCGGCGATCGAGAAATCGATCAAGAATCTCGGAGGCACGATCTTCCTGTTCTTCGTGCTGAGCCAGTTCGTCGCCTATTTCACCTATACCAACATGGGCACCGTCATGGCGCTCAGCCTGTCCGGTGTGCTGCAGTCGGCCAATATCGGCGCGCTGCCGCTGCTGCTCGGCTTCATCGTCGTGGTGGCGATCATCGACCTCCTGCTGACCGGGGCGATTGCAAAATGGGCGATCTTCGCGCCCGTCTTCGTGCCGCTGCTGATGAAGCTCGGCGTCGAGCCGGAAGCGGTGCTGGCGGCCTATCGCGTCGGCGATTCCCCGATGAACGCGATCACCCCGCTCAACGCCTATTTCGCCCTCGTCGTCGGCTTCGCCCAGAAATACGACAAGTCCGCGGGTGTCGGCACGATCGTCTCCCTGATGCTGCCCTATGTCGTCTGGATGTTCGTGCTGTGGACGGCACTCTTCGCCGTCTGGAAGATGCTCGGCCTGCCCTGGGGACTGTGACGGCCGGTCGCACGGCCCGAAACGAAGCAACCCTCAATTGATCGGATGGACATCATGAGCAGTCCCGCTATCCCACTCGACGTCAACGCCGCCGTCGACCATCTGATGAATTTCCTCTCGGTCGAAGGCGTGACCGGTCAGGAAGCCAAGATCGGGGCCGCCGTCAGCGAGGCGCTGAAGAAGGTCGGGGTGCCGGCTTCCGCCATCCGCTTCGACGATGCCAACAAGCGCATCCCGGTGCCGACGGAGACCGGCAACCTGTTCGTCGATCTGCCGGGAACGCGGCCGGGCTCGCGCCTGCTGTTCTCGACCCATCTCGACACCGTGCCGCTTTGCGCCGGTGCCAAGCCCCGGCGCGAGGGCGACCGCATCGTCTCCGACGGCACGACTGCGCTGGGCGGCGATGCCCGCACCGGTGTCGCGCTTCTCGTCGTGCTCGCCGAGACGCTGATCAAGCACAAGCTGCCGCATCCGCCGATCACCCTGCTGTTCACGGTTCGCGAGGAGAGCGGCCTGCACGGTGCCCGCGAGCTCAACCCGGCCGATCTCGGTGGGGCCGTCATGTGCATCAATGTCGATGGCCAGCTCGCCTCGGAACTGCTCGTCGGCGCGGTCGGCCAGGAGAACTGGGAAGTCGAGATCAAGGGCAAGGCGTCCCATGCCGGCGTCGCGCCGGAAAAGGGCATCTCGGCGACGCTGGTCGGCGCCCTCGCCATCGCCGAGGCGCAACGCAACGGCTGGTTCGGCAAGGTCGTCAAGTCCGACGGCCGCGGCACCAGCAATGTCGGCATCTTCGGCGGCAAGGGCGGCACGGCCGCCGCCGGTGACGCGACCAATGTCGTCACCGACTATGTCTATATCCGCGGCGAGGCGCGCAGCCCCGAGGCGGCCTTCGCGACCAAGATTGCGAACGGCTACAAGGAGGCCTTCGCCAAGGCGCAGGGCGAGGTGAAGGACCATGAAGGCGCGACCGCCGAGGTGAAGTTCAGCCAGAAGCCGGCTTACCCGCCCTTCGAGCTGGGCCAGGATGCTCCGGTCGTGAAGCGTGCCACCAAGGCGCTCAAACTGCTGGGCATGGAGCCGAACTATCTGTTCTCCAATGGCGGGCTCGATGCCAATTGGCTCGACAAGCACGGCGTGCCGACCATCACCATTGGCGCCGGGCAGGCCGAGATCCACACCATCAAGGAATATGTGAATCTCACCGAGTACGAAAAGGGTTGCCGCGTCGGCATCCTGATGGCGACCCTGGAAGACTGAAGCCTTGGCTGGGTGCGGTGTGCCGGGGCGCAGCCTGCGCCGGCACATTGCGCCCTAAGCATTTCGGCGGCCTGGCAGGGCCCAAGAGGGAGCTGAGCGATTGAGCCCGATAGCCTATACCGGCACCATCATCGCCGTCGCCGTGGTCTTGTTCATCTGGAACAAGATCCCTGTCGTTCTGATCGCGATGGGAGTTGCGCTGGCGCTCTGGGCGACGGGGGTCCTGACCCTGCCCCAGGTTCTGGGCGGTCTCGGCGACCCCGCCGTCATCTTTATCGCCTCGCTCTTCGTCGTCAGCTCCGGGCTCGAGGTCACCGGCGTTACCGCTTGGGCCGGGCAGCTCCTGATCAAGGGCGCGGGCGAGGAAAGTCGGACCCGCCTTCTGCTTCTCACCATGGTCCTCGTTTCGCTGCTGACCGCCGTGATCAGCCTCAACGGCGCCGTCGCCGCCTTGCTGCCGGTCGTTGTCGTCATCGCAGTCCGGCTCAAGCGCAATTCCTCGCAGCTGCTGATGCCGCTGGTCTTTTCCGCCCATGCCGGTTCGGTATTGGCGCTGACGGGTTCACCGGTGAATGTGCTGGTCTCCGAGGCGAGCAGCGACGCAGGGATGGGCAGCTTCGGCTTCTTTGAATTCGCGCTGGTCGGCGTGCCGCTGCTCGCGGGCACGATGGCGATCATCATCCTGTTCGGCCAGCGCCTGCTGCCGGAGCGCAACGGCGCGACCATGCCCGCCGATTTCAGCCGGCATGCCAAGACGCTGGTCGAGCAATACGGTCTTGCCAGCGGCGTCTATCAGATGCGGGTGCGCGCCAGTTCGCCCTATCTCGGCGCCGCGCCTGCCAGCATCGATCTGTCGGCCTATCGGGGGCTGCAGCTGGTCGCTGTTCAGGAGGGCGAAACCGCAAGTCCCATCCGCCGCGCGGTCATGGCCGAGGGCGACCACCTGTTGATCCGCGGCGACGCCGAAGCGGCCGCGACGCTGGGCACGGAGATGCATCTCGCCTTCCGTGAGGAGGCAAAGCAGGGGCAGGGCGAGGAGACGCTGTTCAACCAGCGCTCAGGTCTTGCCGAAGTCGTGATTCCGCCGCGCTCCGGTCTGATCGGCCAGAGCGTCTTTCCTGGGATGGTCACCGACAGCGGCGACCTGATCGTTCTGGCCGTGCAGCGCGCGGGGGCGGAACTCGCCGCCGCCAATGCAACCAAGGATTCCGGCGGCATCGTGCTGCAGGCCGGCGATACCATGCTGCTGCAGGGCACATGGAAGGCCCTCGACATCCATCTCGACGATCCCGATGTCCTGGTCGTGAGCTCGCCCGAGCTGGTCCGCCGTCAAGCCGTGCCGATGGGCCCTGGCGCGAAGCAGGCCGTCATTATCCTGATCGCGATGGTCGTGCTGCTCGCCACGGGCGTCGTCCCGCCCGCGGTCGCCGGCTTGCTGGCCGCAGGGGCGGTCATCCTGTCGGGGATCATGAATGTCGAGCAATCCTACCGGGCGATCAGCTGGACCACCGTGATCCTCGTCGGCGCGATGATGCCGCTCTCCACGGCGATGGTCGAAACCGGTGCGGCGAAACTGATGGCCGAGCGGCTCGTCGACATGGTTGGCGATGCCGGGCCGGTCGCCTTGCTTGCGGGGCTGTTCGTGCTGACCGCCGTCATGGGGCAGTTGATCAGCAATACGGCGACCGCGCTCATCGTCATCCCGATCGGGGTGGCTGCGGCCGCCAGCATGGGCATTTCGCCACGGCCGGTCTTGATGAGCACGGCCGTTGCCGCCGCCGGAGCGTTCCTGACCCCGATCGCGACGCCGACCAATCTGATGGTGATGGGACCGGGCGGCTATGCCTTCAGCGACTACTGGAAGCTCGGCCTGCCGCTGCTGATCTGGTTCTTCGTGGTGGCTGTCTTCATCGTGCCGCTCATCTGGCGCTTCTGAATTCTGTCCGATTGCCGGGAGTTTTCGCCGATCTCGCGGTCAAGGCGGGCGGAGCAGGAACGATCGGCCGTGACAGCGGCCGATCGATTGCCTGGTGTGGTGATGCGCCGGGTCGGCATCTGGCTTGAGGCCAAGGCGGATCTCCGCGATGGATGCGCCGCTGACCACGATCTTCTGAGCCATGTCCCTCCCTGAAAGATGCTGCTGAAAGCGCAGAGAAAACGGCCGATCCGTTTGGAATTTGACAATATCGAGCATCTTGTTCGGTCGGCGCAGGGTCAAATCACATGGGCTCATGCAGCTATTCGTGGGTGTTTTGGGGCGAGGCGCCTTGTCCGGGACATCCCTTGTCAGAGCCTGGACGGATGATCCCGAATTCGGGCCGCCGGTGATGATGAGGGGGTCTGCGCAAGCTGATGACCAATCTGCCCACCGGCACGCCAGCGGGCCAAGCCTCATGCCAAGCCCCACGCCAAGCTGTGAAGCCGCCGCCCGGCCAGCAGCACGCATTGCTGCGCATTCTCGGCCTCGCCTGCTTCGGTTCCTCGCTCGGCGTGTTTCTGTTCGACCCTATGTTGCCCATGCTCAGCCGGGATTTTGCGGTGCCGCGGAGCCAGGTTGTCGCCATGGCAACGGCGTTTGCCCTCGCCTACGCCCTGGCACAGCCGATTGCCGGCGCGCTCGGCGACCAGCTCGGCAAATTGCGGGTGATGCGCGTCTGCCTCGGGGTGAGCGCGCTTGGCACATTGCTCGGCAGCCTTGCCCCCAGTTTCGAGCTGCTGCTCGCCACCCGGCTCGTCGTTGGCTTCTTCACGGCCGGCACATTCCCGTTGTGTTTTGCCATCCTGGCGGAGCGGATCGCGCCTGAGGGGCATCAGGAGGCTTTCGGCAAGGCCAGTGCGGCTTCGGTCACCGGGTCGCTGGCCGGCGCCGTCGGGGCAGGCTTCGTCGCGGATGCAGTTGGCTGGCGCGGCAGCCTGTTCTTGGCCGGCCTGATCGGCCTGACCTGTTTCGCTGTCGTGATGGCGGTGCTGCGCGATACCCGCGAGGACTCGTCGTCCCGCGCAGGGTTTGGCTCGGCGCTCTCTGCCTATTACAGGATTCTCGGGCTGGCGAGCGCCCGCCGCGGGCTTGGGCTGCAGCTTGCCCTGACCGGGCTGACACAGGGCTTGTTCCCGCACATTGCCTTTCTCGTCGGAGCCAGCGCCTCTACCGTCGGCATCGTGCTCTCCGGCTTCATGATCGGCAGCATCGCCTATGGATTAAGCTTGCGCCGCACCCTGCGCTGGATCACACCCGCCCGCCTCACGTTGGCCGGGGGGCTGGTCATGACGCTCGCCATGGCAAGTCTGAGCGCCCATCTTCCCTGGCCTTTTCAGTTCGGCGCATTGCTGGCATTCGGCTTCGCCTATCGCAGCGCCGCCATTCCGCTTCAGACCTATCTGGCGACCCTGACCCCGAAAACGCAGGGTGCGATGATGGCGTTGCACTCCATGGCGGCGATGCTCGGGCAGTCGGCAATGCCACTGATCTATGCGGCGGGGTTCGACAGGGCCGGCATCATGCCAACGCTGCTCGTTTCGGCCTGTTTGCTCGGCCTCTGCGCGGTGACGGTGGCCTCAATCATGCGTTCCAGCAAACGCTCCCATTGAATAGGATCGTCCGGGGAACGGGAGCGTGAGGGACGATGCATCTCCAGTCGCGGCAGATCGAGGCGTTCCGCGCCGTCATGATGACCGGCAGCATGACCGCCGCCGCCGAGGTGCTTGGTGTCACTCAACCAGCCGTAAGCCGCCTCATTCGCGATTTCGAGGCGGTTCTGGGCATGTCTCTGTTCGAACGGCGCGGCTATCAGCTCGTACCGACGCCCGATGCGCTCACCCTCTATGGCGAGGTGGAGCGCTCCTTCATCGGCCAGACGCGCATCGCCGAACTTGCCAAGGCCCTGAAGGCCAATGCCGCCGGCGCGCTGCGGATCGCGGCAATGCCTGTGCTGATGGGCGGCCCGCTGCCGCGCTTCGTCGCCCGGTTCTCCAGAGAGCATGCCGATCTGCGGGTGACGCTGGTCGGGCTGTCGTCCCGGCTGGTCGTCGAGCATGTCCTCGCTGGGCAGGCGGATATCGGCTATGCCGACCTGCCGCTCGATCCGACGGCGATCGAAGTGGAAACCTATCCGATCGCTGCGGTCGCAGCCCTGCCCTCCGAGCATAGGCTGGCGCCGAAGACTGTGCTGGAACCCGCGGATTTCGCGGGGGAGCATGTCATCGGAGCTCCCCCCGGCTCGCTTTTCCGGTCGCGCGTCGACGCATTCCTCGACGGCGTGGCCTATCATAATTTCATCAATGCCACCCTGGCGCAGGCGACCTGCACAATGGTCAGCGAGAATGCCGGCATCGCGATCGTCAGCCCGCACGCCACCGAGAATTATCAGGGTCGCGGTCTTGTTACGCGGCCCTTGTCGGTGCGCATAGAGGCAGGCTTCGCCTGCCTGCGCGCCAAGCAAAGGGCGGCTTCCGCATTGGCCTCTTCATTTACCGACGCTTTCGCGCGCTATCTCCGCCGCTGGAGCTCCTAGCAGGGGGGCCGTGTTCCTGGCCTTACTGTCGTTGCAAGGCAGACGCTGCTACGCTGGCCCCGCGTCAGTGGTTCGCCCGAGGGGAAGCAATTAATTAGCCGGCAATTTATCCTATGACCTGGCAGCTCTGGTGGCTCGCGAATATCCGTAGATTGCGATGCTCGATATGGCCCGCAGCGTCAGACAGCGCGGCGCCGCTCAAAAGGCGACCTTGTCTGCCCCCTTGAGCTGCAGAATCTCGCGGGCATCGTCCGGAGTTGCCAGCTCCAGTCCGAGACCTTCGATGATCTTCCGCGCAGCCCGGACCTGTTCGGCGTTGGATTTTGCCAGCTGCCCCGGCCCGATCCAGAGCGAATCCTCCAGGCCGACGCGCAGGTTGCCGCCCATCGCGACCGCCATCGCGGCGATCGGCAGCTGATGGCGTCCGGCGCCAAGCACGGACCAATGGTACTGGTCGCCAAAGAGCCGATCGGCCGTGCGCTTCATATGCGCGACATCTTCCGGATGCGGGCCGATGCCGCCGAGCAGGCCGAAGACCGATTGGACGAAGAACGGTGGCTTCACCAGCCCGCGGTCGACGAAATGCGCCAGCGTGTAGAGATGCCCGATATCGTAGCACTCGATCTCGAAGCGTGTGCCGTTCTCGGCGCAGGTCGTCAGGATGTTCTCGATGTCCTGGAAGGTGTTCTTGAAGATGCGGTCCTTCGAGCCTTCGAGATAGGGCTGTTCCCAATCGTGCTTGAACGCCTTGAAGCGGCTCAGCATCGGATACAGCCCGAAATTCATCGAGCCCATGTTGAGCGAAGCGACTTCGGGCTTGAAATGGGCGCAGGGACGCAGGCGTTCCTCGACGCCCATGGTCGGCGCGCCGCCCGTGGTGATGTTGATGACGCAGTCGCTGCGCTGCTTGATCACCTTCAGGAAGGGCTCGAACGCCTCGGGTGACTGGTCCGGCTTGCCGGTTACGGGATCGCGGGCATGGACATGCACGAGCGCCGCCCCCGCCTCCGCCGCGCCGACCGCGGCATCGATGATTTCATCGGCGGTCACCGGCAGATAAGGCGACATCGAGGGGGTGTGGATCGCGCCGGTCACCGCGCAGGTGATCATGACTTTGCGGTTCTTGGCCATGGCGGCTCCCTTCAGACGAGCAGGATGGAGGATTTCAGGCAGGCTTGCGCGCGGCGGCGCGCTTATGAGCCTGCAGTGCGGCCAGCCGCGTGTCGCGCCAGTCGCTGAGGCGCTTCACCCGCTCGGCCGATTGCACCCCTGGCCATTCGCTCATGACCCTGGCGACGGTTTCCGCACCAAACGGGTCGCCGCCGACGGCCTGCGCCGCCATGGCCTCGATGGAGGCGCCGTAACGGGCGCAGTAGTCGGGGATACCGCCGGGCGCATTGAGCTCGATCGTCTCGAAAGGGCCCATGAAGGACCAGCGTAGCCCGAGCCCGTCGCGGATCGTCTTGTCGACGTCTTCGGCGCTTGCAACGCCCTCGCCAACGAGGCGAAAGGCTTCCGCCAGCAGCACGGCCTGCAGGCGGTTGAGGACAAAGCCTGGCTTCTCCTTGCGCAGGACGATCGGAACCTGGCCGGCCTGTTCGTAGAGCGCCTTGGCCCGGGCGAGGACGGCCGAATCCGTCCAGGGCGCCGGTGCGAGCTCGACGATCGGGACAAGATGCGGCGGATTGACGGGATGGGCGACGAGACAGCGGGCCCGCCCCGCCAGTGTCTCGCTGAAGACCGACGCCATGATGAACGAGGTCGAGGAGGCGAGAATCGTCCCCGGGGCGGCAAGCTTGTCCATCTCGGCAAAGAGGGCGCGCTTGGCTTCCACGGTTTCCGGTCCGTTCTCCTGCACGAGCTCGGCGCCGCTCAAGGCATCCGACAAGCCTGAGGCGACGCGGATACGTGCGAGCGAGCCCTTTGGGTCCTCGACGAGGCCGTGGCCGGCGAGTTCCTCGAGATTGCTGCCGATATGTGCGCGGGCGGCCTCGGCCGCGCCGGGCGCGACATCATGCAATGCGACGTCGAAACCATGGCTGGCGAAGATGGTGGCCCAGGCCCGGCCGATCAGTCCGGAGCCTATGATCGCGATCTTGGTCATGCGTGTTGATCCTGCGGGAAGCGACGAAGGTCGGGATAGGGTTGAGGCAGGGCGCTCACAGCCAGAGCACCTGTCGGCGCAGGGCCAGATCCTGGCTGAGAGCCTTCGACGGGCCGACATATGTGACCTGGCCGCGCTCAAGCACGACCGTGCGGTCCGAAAGCGCCAGGGCGAGATCGAGATGGTGGTCCACGATCACGATCGCGATCTCCCGTCTCAGCTTGTCGAAGGCCTCGAAAAGCTCCTCGACCACGGCCGGAGCGAGGCCTTCGAAGGGCTCGTCGAGCAGTAGGACACGCGTGTCACCGGAGAGTGCGCGCGCCACGGCCACCATCTGCTGTTCGCCACCGGAGAGGTAGTCGGCCGGGGAATGCCAGCGCTGCTTGATGCGCGGAAAGAAGGCGAAGATCTTGTCCTCCTCCCAGCGCGTGCCGTTGCCGGTCAGGCGCTTGAGGCGGCCGAGCTCCATATTGTCCTTGACGCTCATGCCGGCGAAGAGACCGCGCCCCTGCGGCACATAGGCGATGCCAGCACGAGCGATCGCGGCCGGCGGCAGGCGGGCGATGTCGTCGCCGGCAAGATTGATCGCTCCCCTGGCGGACGGTGCGATACCGGTGATCGTCTTCAGCAAGGTCGATTTGCCGGCACCGTTGCGGCCGAGCAGCGCCACGATCTCGTTCTCATGGACGTCGAAGCCGACGTCGCGGAGAATGTGGCTCTTGCCGTAATAGGTGTCGACGCCGGAAAGCCCGAGCAGAACCTTGTCTCCGGCCGCACTGGGGCGCGGCTTCTCGGCGAGCGCATGCGCGCCCGAGCCGATATAGACCTCCTGAACCTTCGGGGAGGAGCGCGCGTCCTCGACCGAGCCGTCGACCAGCACGCTGCCCTCGTTCATCACCGTGACATGGTCAGCGATCTGGAAGACGCGGTCGATATCGTGCTCGACCAGCAGCACCGGCAGGTCGGTCGAGATCGACTTGATCAGGTTGCCGACGCGTTCGCGCTCGGCTGCCGCGAGGCCTGCGAGCGGCTCATCCAGCAGCAGGACACGCGGCTTGGTCGCAAGCGCGAGGCTCATGTCGAGCAGACGCTGGCCGCCATAGCTGAGCGAGCCGGCCTCGGCACTCTCGATGCCGCGCAGGCCCATGGTCTCGATGACCTGCCGCGTCTCGTCCGAAACCCGTGCCAGCGATCCCGCCGCGCGCCAGAAGCCGAAGCGCTCGGGAGCGCGCGCCTGCACGGCGAGGCGGACATTCTCGGCGACGGAAAGCGACGGGAATAGATTGGTGATCTGGAAGGCGCGGCCGATCCCAGCGCGGGTGATCGCTTCGGGCGAGAGGCCGGTGATCTCGCGATCGCGCAGGCGAACCTCGCCACGATCCGGCTGGAACTGGCCCGAGATCAGGTTGAAGGCCGTCGTCTTGCCGGCTCCGTTCGGGCCGATCAGCGCATGCAGCGCCCGGTCGCGCATCGCCAGATCGACGCCTTCGACCGCCTTGATGCCGCCAAAGCTCTTGGCGAGGCCGGTGGCGGTGAGGATTGCGCCCTCGACCCGGTCCTGCGGCTTCATGAAATCCGGGAGCGTGACTGCGCCGACCTTCCGCGCCGACATGGCCGCATCTTCGGCGGCCTGTTTGCGGAAGGGCCGCAGCAGCCGCTCGCCGACGCCAACGAGACCCATGGGCGAGAAGACGATGAAGCCGACAAAGAGCAGTCCGAACCAGAACAGCCAGTTCGGCGTCAGGCTCGAGAGATAGTCGCGGAAGATCACGAAGAAGAGCGCGCCGAGCGCCGGTCCCAGGAAGGAGCGCATGCCGCCGATCACGACCATCGCCAGCAATTCTCCGGAGAAGGCGACCGAGATCGG
The DNA here is from genome assembly GCF_000735605.1 of Allobosea sp. LC85. Classification (GTDB taxonomy): domain Bacteria; phylum Pseudomonadota; class Alphaproteobacteria; order Rhizobiales; family Beijerinckiaceae; genus Allobosea. Next base: position 60,450 of record NZ_JPKG01000029.1, on the reverse strand, counting down.
ATCCGCCGAGGTCATGCGGTTGTTGAACAGCAGCAGCGTGCCGGCGAGCCCGGTCAGAGCTGCCGAGACGGTGAAGGCGGCGAGCTTGTAGCGGTTCGTCTGGTAGCCGAGAAAACGGGCGCGCTGTTCGTTCTCGCGGATTGCGACCAGCACGGTGCCGACCGGCGAACGGTGGAAGCGCCAGAGCCCATAGACCACTGCCATGCCGATCAGCGCAACGAGGAGGTAAAATGGCAGCGCCTGATCGAAATCGACGCCGGCGAACAGCGGCCGCCTGATGCCGCCGAGGCCGTCCTCGCCGCCGGTCACGGCGGTCCAGCGGAAGGCGACCGAATAGGTCATGGCGGCGAGCGCCAGGGTCAGGAGCGAGAAATACACGCCCTTGCGGCGCAGGATCAGGGCGCCGAAGGCGAAGGCAAGCACGCCCACGAACAGCACGGCGAGAAGGATCGGCAGAGCGAACTGGCCGGGTAGCCAGTTGCGCTGGATCAAGCCCGCAGCATAGGCGGCGAGCCCGAACCAGGCGCCATGGCCGAAGGAGACAAGGCCGGTCGTGCCGACGAGAATGTTCAGGGCCATGCAGGCAATGGCGAAGACGACGATCTCGGTCGCCGAGGTGGTGCCGAGCCCGATGAGGTGCATCAGGAAGGGCAGGACGGCGAGGCCGATGGCGGCAATGAGGAGAGGAGCGCGATCGCGCTGAGCGGCTGTCATTTCGCCCTCACTCGAAGCGCTGGATGCGTTCGCCGAACAGGCCACGCGGCCGGAACAGCAGGACGAGCAGCATCATCAGGTAGATCACTGCGGTCGACCATTGCGTGAAGCCGAGGCCAACGGTGATGCCCTTGACCACACCGACCATCAGCGCCGCCACGACCACGCCCCAGAAGGAGCCGAGCCCGCCGATGACGACGACGACGAAGGCCGGCGTGATGATCTCCTGACCCATGGCGGGATGGATCGAGTAGATCGGCGCGAGCAGGACGCCGGCCAAGCCGGCAAGCCCGATGCCGATGCCGGCAACGGCCATCATGTAGGGCTGCAGCGAAATGCCGAGCGCGCCGACCATGTCGGGGTTCTGCACGCCGGCCCGGACGACGCGGCCGAAGGCGGTGCGTTGGAGCAGGAACCAGAGCCCGAGCACGCAGGCTGCTGCGATCAGGAGCAGAAGTGCGCGATAGCGCGAATAGATGAACTCGCCGAGGACGATCTGGCCACGCAGTGCGGGCGGGATCGAGAACGAGAGCGGCGGTGCGCCGAAGATCATGCGCAGCGATTGCTCCGCCACCATCGCGAGGCCGAAGGTCAGCAGCAGCGAGAGGATCGGGTCCGAGCGGTAGAAGCGCTGGAACAGGCCGCGCTCGACGACGATGCCGATCAGCGCCACAAGCACCGGCGACGCAATGATCGCGCCGCCGAAGCCGATATGGGGCGCGAGCACGATCGTGAGATAGGCGCCGATCGCATAGAAGGCGCCGTGCGCCAGGTTGACGATGCCGCCGAGCGAGAAGATCAGCGACAGGCCGAGCGCGATCAGAAGGTAATAGACCCCGTCGAGCAGCCCGTTCAGCACCTGCTGGATGAAGAGAATGAGCAAGGGGATGCCTTTGCTTGATCAAAGTGGCCGGGAAGGGGCGTCGCGCCCGCAAGGCTGAAGACGCGCCGTCATCCCCGCCGCAACGCGGCGGAGTGCCGGGACCATCCCGGAGCGCTGGGCTCTACCGGTCCGGAATGGCGGTGCGAATCTGGTGTAGGGCGCCCTCAGCTCATCTTGCAGACGGCTTCGTCACCGGTCGTCGCGATCACTTCGAGGCTTTCGTTCGGTCCCGGTACGGGCGGCGAGGAGGTGAAGAGATCCCACTGGTTCTTGACCTGCGCCGCCGGCAGCGCCGTGATCGTGTACATCTCGCTCATCAGCTGGTGGTCCGAAGCGCGGAAATAGCCTTCGCGCGTCTTCATGACGTCGAATTTCGCGCCCTTCTCCCAATGCTCGAGGATCTTGGCGGTGTCCGTGCTTTTCAGCTCGTTCATCGACTGGGCCATGATCTTCACGGCGATGTAGTCGCCCCAGGCCTGGTTCTCCGGCGGCTTGCCGTATTTCTTGGTGAAGGCGGAGACGAAGGTCTTGCTCGCCGGCGTGTCGATCAGGTGGTGCCAGACGCAGGGCCAGACGCCGCCAAAATTGTCCTTGCCGGCGGCCCAGGCGAGCGCCGTGTCGAAACCGAAACCGGCGACGGGGAAGGTCAGGCCGAATTCGGAATACTGCTTGAGGAAGTTGGTGATCTGGTTGCCGGCAAGGTTCGAGATCACGATGTCCGGCTTGGCGGCGCGGATTTCGATCAGGAGCGCCGAGAAGTCGGTTGCGTCGGTCGGCACCAGCTTGTCGGCGGCGAACTGGCCGCCATTGGCCTCCATGAAGCGCTTGGCGACCTTGAGCAGATCATGGCCGAAGGCGTAGTCGGCGGTCAGCGAGAACCATTTCTTGCCCTTGACCAGCCCCTGCGCCATCAGCGAGCGGCCGCAGCTCTTCACATACATCGAGTTCTGGTGCTCCACATGGAACATGTAGCGGTTGCAGCTCTCGCCGCGCAGGGCGTCGGAGTTGCCGCCGGTGTTGACGAAGAGGATCTTGTTGCGCGCTGCGACCTGCGAGATCGTCAGGCAGGAGGCCGAGGAGATCTCGCCGAGGATGCACGCGACCTTGTCGCGCTCGATCATGCGCTCGGCCTTGGTCGAGGCGGTCTGCGGATTGACCGAATCCTCCTTCAGGGCCTCGAGCTTGCGGCCGTTGACGCCGCCCGCGGCATTGATCTCCTCGACGGCGAGGTCGACCGCCATCACGCCATATTCGCCGAGCGGACCGAGGAAGCCGGTGCGCGGCGTCAGGTGGCCGAAGCGGATGGCATTCGGCGTTTGCGCCAGGATGAGCGACGGGCTTGCGATCAATCCGGTGGCGGCACCGGCTCCGAGGCCGGCAAGGGCCTGACGTCGTGACAAACGAAATTTCGACTGCTGATGGTCTGCCATTGCGTTCCTCCCAGAACGGTTCCGCGCTTTGCGCTGGAGATTGTGTCGACCTGCTGTCTGTTCTGCTGGCGGCTTGATGCCCACTTGTCGTGATCTGTGATCACAGTTAGGTTGGCAGACATGATTGCCCCTGTCCAGTCCTTCGCGAATCCGGCTGCCGATGACGGGATCGGCGATGTGTCGACGGGCCGCGATCCATCAGCGCTCGATGAGGTCGGCGCGCTCACGCGCGAGACCCTGGGGGAGCGGGTCACCGGGGAATTGCGGGCGCTGCTCGTCGCCGGCCGCCTCGCTCCGGGCGAAAAGCTCTCGCTGCGGCGTGTCGCGGAGGCTCTCGGTGTCTCGATGATGCCGGTGCGCGAGGCGGTCAGCCGGCTTGCTGCCGACGGTGCATTGGAGGTGCTGCCCGGACGCGCCGTCCGCGTTCCGGTGCTGCGATTGGAACAGTTTCGCGAACTGACGCGCCTGCGCCTGGTTGTCGAGGGCTTTGCTGCCGAGGAAGCGGCAAAGGCGGCGAGCGAAGCCGAGATCGACGAGATCGCCCAGCATGAGGCCGCGTTCCGGCAGGCGGCAAGCGCCGACCCTCCAGACGCTGCAGGGGCCGTCGCGGCCAACCGCAATCTGCATTTCACGCTCTATGAGGCTGCGCGCATGCCGACCTTGGTCGAGATGATCGAGCGGCTCTGGCTCAAGGCCGGCCCCATCCTCAATCTCGATATGCGCCATGAACCGCGGCGCCTCGATGGTGGCAGCGCTGTGGTTTCCCACGCCGCCCTGCTCGATGCCCTGCGGCGCCGGGATCCGCAGGCCGCAAGGGCCGCGCTGGAAGCCGATATCACTGCGGCTGCGGCCCATATCGAAAGCACCGGCGGCCTGGCGCCATAGTCCGGGTTCGCCGCAATCTGAGAGGCGCTACGGCGCGGGCATCGGGGGGAGACGACAATGGATTTACAGATCAAGGGTCTGCGCGTTCTGGTTACGGCTGGCGCCAACGGCATTGGCCGGGCGACGGCGCGCGCCTTCGCGGCAGAAGGCGCCAGGGTCCATATCTGCGACGTCGATCGCGAGGCCCTGGCGGCGATGGCGGCCAGCGATCCGGCGATCACGCAGTCGGTCTGCGACGTCTCGGACCGCGACGCGGTGGAGACCCTGTTCAAGGAGGCGCTGGCGGCGCTCGGCGGGCTCGATTGCCTCATCAACAATGCGGGCATCGCCGGGCCGACCGGCCGGGTCGACGAGATCGATCCCGCGGATTGGGATGCTTGCGTCGCAGTCGATCTGACCGGCCAGTTCAACTGCACCCGGCTCGCCGTGCAGCATCTCAAGCAATCCGCCAATGCCAGCATCGTTAATCTGTCGAGCCAGGCCGGCAAGCACGGTTTTCCGCTGCGCTCGCCCTATGGCGCTGCGAAATGGGGTGTCATCGGCTTCACCAAGGCGATCTCCGCGGAGCTCGGTGAGTTCGGGATCAGGGCCAATGCAATCTGCCCCGGCCTGGTCGACGGCGCCCGCATCCAGAGCGTGATCGCCAACAAGGCGCGCAGCTTCAACATCTCGCATGAAGAGATGACGCAGCGCCTGTTCGCAGGCGTCTCGATCAAGCAGTTCGTCGACCCGAACGATATCGCCAAGCAGATCGTCTTCCTGGCGTCCCCCTTTGCCAAGACGATCTCCGGTCAGGAAATCTCGGTCTGCGGCGACACGCGCATGCTCAGCTGAGCGGGAAGCAGAACAGGGCGGCGAGGCCTTCGCTGCGACCCAGCCTCGCTCGGAGGCTGGGCCGGATCATAGGAAGGCGGGGCGCCGATGCCGAGGTTCAGAGGTCGGAGAGGCGGCTGAAGCGGACGATAGCGTCGGCGCGCTTCTCCAGCCCTGGAAGCAGCTCGAGTCCGAGGCCTGGTGCGTCCGATACGGTGATCATGCCGTTTTCGGCCTTGGGCAGGTCGGTGACCAGCTCGGTGTACCAGCCGGTATAGAAGGCGCGGACCGATTCCTGGATCAGCGTGTTCCGGGCATGCATCGAGAAATGGCACGATGCCGCGTAGACGACCGGGCCGGTGCAGTCATGCGGGGCGACCGGCGTGTGCCAGGCCTCGGCCATGCCCGCGATCTTGCGGGCTTCCGAAAGGCCACCACACCATGACAGGTCGAGCATGACGACCCCGGCCGCACCGGTCTCGAGATAATCCCGGAAGGAATGGGTGTAGGCCAGCGTTTCCGAGGCGCAGACCCAGGCCTTGGAATGGCGGGCGTATTCGCCGAGGTCGTGGACATTGTCGAGCCGGAACGGGTCCTCGTGCCAGTAGGTGTCGAACTCGGCCAGGCGCTCCGCCAGCTTCTTCGCCATGGGCAGGCTCCAGAGCGAGTGGAACTCGACCATGATGTCCATCTTGTCGCCGACCGCTTTTCGGATCTTGCGGAAGGGCTCCAGCGCGGTGTTCAGCTCCTGAGGCGTGATGTCCCAGCCAGACGAGCGTTCGGCCGCGATGTCGAAGGGCCAGATCTTCATGCCGGTGATGCCCTGCTCGAGCAGGGAATGGGCGAGCTCGTCGGCGCGGTAGAGGAAGCCTTCGAGATCCTCATAGGGGCCGCCCTGCTCGCCGACATGCCAGTTGGCGACAGCCTGCGACCGCGCATCGCGAATATATTTGTAGCCGGCACAGGTGTTGTAGGTGCGGATCGTATCGCGCGTCTTGCCGCCGAGCGCGACGCTGACCGGCTGGCCGATCGCCTTGCCGTAGATGTCCCAGAGCGCGATGTCGACGGCCGAGTTGCCGCGCGTCTCGACGCCCGAGCCGCGCCAGCCGAGATAATTGTTCAGGCTGGCATTGCGCGCTTCGATCTGGAGCGGGTCCTTGCCGAGCAGTTTCGGCGCCACGGTCTCGTGCAGATAGGCTTCGACGGCGGCGGCGCCCATGAAGGTCTCGCCGAGGCCGACGGCGCCGGCATCGGTGTGGAGCCGAACCCAGATGATATTGCCGAACTCGGTCAGGCGGATGGTTTCAACAGCAGTGATTTTCATCGGATTTCTCAAGCAAGCGGCTTGGCGTAGCGGGTGAGGGCCTCAGAGGTCGGCGTCGTGCCGGCACCGGGCTGCTGGGGTCTTAGGAAATAGCCATCGGCGACATTGGCGGGCTCGACGAAAGCATCCTTGATCCATGGAATGTATTCGAGGAGCGGCGTCGCCTGATGCCAGTAGGCGAGATGGACATGGACCTGGCTCATCTCGCCAGCATGGGGCGCGACGGGCAGGCGGCTTGCGAGTGCAAGCTCCGCGACCTGAACGTACTCGGTGATGCCGCCGAGGCGGGTCACGTCGGGCTGGACGTAGTGGATGGCGTCGGCCGCGATGAAGGCGCGGAAGGCGTCGAGCGAATAAAGCTGCTCCCCGAGCGCAATCGGTATCGAAGTCGCTTTCGCCAGCGCGGCATGCGAGCCGACATCGTCATACCAGAGCGGTTCCTCGAACCAGAAAATGTCGAGCGCCTCGGCCCGCGCGCAGAAGCGCTTGCAGGTTGGCAGATCCCACTTGCCGTTGCCGTCAATGGCGAGTGCGATATGGTCGCCAATGGCACGGCGCACGGCTTCCAGCCGGGCGAGGTCGATGCCGGGGTCGGCATGGCCGACCTTGACCTTGAGGCGTCGGAAGCCGTCGCGTTCGACCGCCATACGGCAGCCTTCGACAAGCTCGTCCCGCGAAATCGAAAGCCAGCCGATATCGGTGTTGTAGGCTTCGAGCGTCGGCTTGGTCGCGCCGCCGAGCAGGTGCCAGAGCGGTACGCCGGCCGCCTTCGCCTTGAGGTCCCAGAGCGCGACATCGACCGCGGCGAGGGCGAGCTGGGTGATACCGGCGCGGCCGACCCATTGCAGGGCAGGGTGGCGGGCGAGCTTCAGCCAGAGCCGCGTGATCTCGGAAGCATCCTCGCCGATCAGCAACGGGGCGTAGCAGTCGCGGATGCAGGAGGTGATCAGCCGGTCGGAGGCGAGATCGGCATGGGTGCCGGTGAAGCCGAAGCCTTCGAGACCGTCCTCGGTGACAATCTTCGCGCCGACGACGCCCCAATGGCTGATGCGGTGGGTCGAGTCGGCAATCGAGCCGCCCGTCACCGGGATATGCAGGATGAAGGGTTCGATGCGGGTGATGCGCATGGCGATAGCCCCGGAGCCGTTGTGCAGCTCCGGGGCTCTCCTGATCAGTTGGTGCCGCGGATCTTGGCGAGATCGGCCTTGAGACGCTCGATCGTCTCCTTGCCGATCGTGGCCTCGTGGCGCTGGTAAACGGCCGCGGTCGCCTCGCGCATCTTGGTCAGTTCGTCGGCCGAGATGTCGGAAACCTGCATCCCCTGCTTCTTCAGGTTCGCCATCGACGTGTCGTTGAGCACGCGCGAGACGCGACGCTCCTCGTCGCGGCCGACAGTCGAGCACTCGCTCAGGATCGCCTGCTCATCTGAGGAGAGCTGGTCCCAGAGCTTCTTGGAATAGAGCACCAGGAACGGGGTATAGGCATGGCGAGTCATCGTCAGGTATTTCTGCACCTCGTAGAGCTTCGAGGTGTCGATCGTGACGAGCGGGTTCTCCTGGCCGTCGATCGCATGGGTTTCGAGCGCCGCGAAAACCTCGCCGAACGCCATCGGCGTAGCATTGGCGCCCATGCTCTTGAAGCTGTCGAGGAAGATGTTGTTCTGCATCACGCGGACCTTGAGGCCGGTGAGCTCTTCCGCCTTGGTGACGGCGCGCTTCGAGTTGGTCAGGTTGCGGAAGCCGTTCTCCCAGTAGGAGAGGTTGACGACGCCGAAGGCTGGCAGCTTGTCGGAGATGTACTTGCCGAAGGCACCGTCGAGGACTGCGTCGGCTTCCTTCTCATTGGTGAAGAGGAATGGCAGGTCGAAGACGCCGAGCGCGGGCATGATGCCGACCAGCGGCGAGGAGGAGGTGATGACCATCTCCTGCGTGCCGGCACGCAGCGCCTGCGTCGCCTGCAGGTCGCCACCGAGCGCGCCGCCCCAGAAGCCCTGGAGCTTCAGCTTGCCGCCGGACTTTTCAGTCATGCAGGCGCGCATCTTGGCGACGCCATTGCCGACCGGGTGGTCCTCGTTGATGCCGTTGGAAACGCGGATGTTGCGTTCCTTGACCTGCGCCTGGGCGGACCCTGCAAGCGCCGCAAGCGCGACGCCGGCGAGGATGGAAACGAGACGTGAACTCAGCATGGGCTTTCTCCCTGATTGCCTTGGTTCTTGGATCAGCGGCCGCTCAGCCAGGCAAGCGGAACGGTCACGAGTTGCGGGAACAGGATCAGCAGGAACATCGCGATGGTCTGGGCGACCAGGAATGGCCAGACGCCGCGGATCACCAGCGTCATCGGGATGCGGGCCACGCCACAGACCACGTTGAGCACGATGCCGACCGGCGGCGTGATCAGGCCGATGGCATTATTGATGATGAAGAGCACGCCGAAATAGATCGGGTCGATGCCCGCCTGCTTGATCACCGGCATCAAGACCGGCGTCAGGATCAGCACTGTCGGCGTAAAGTCGAGCGCGGTGCCGACCACCATGACCAGCAGCATGATGACGATCATCAGCACTGTCTTGTTGCCCATGAAGGGCTCAAGCACGCTCGACAGCTCGGCCGGGATATTGGCCTGGGTGATGAGCCAGGCCGAGACCACGGCGGCGGCGACCAGCAGCATGACGGCGCTCGTCGTCTTGGCTGCGGTCAGCGCCACCTTGTAGAGGTCGCGCGGCTTGAGCTCGCGATAGACGAACATGCCGACGACGAGCGCGTAGACGGTTGCGACCACGGCTGCCTCGGTCGGCGTGACGATGCCGAAGCGGATGCCGCCGAGGATTGCGAGCGGCATCAGCAGGGCAAGCGAACCGTCCCAGGTCGCTTTCAGGCGTTCGGCGCCGCTGCGCCGCGGCAGGACCGTGATCTTGTCGTGGCGGCAGACGATGAACCAGGCGATTACCAGCGACAGGCCGATGAGCAGCCCCGGAAAGACGCCAGCGAGAAAGAGCTTCGTGATCGAGAGATTGGCGGCGACGCCGAAGACGATGAAGCCGATCGAGGGCGGGATGATCGGGGCGATGATGCCGCCGGATGCGATCAGGCCGGCCGAGCGACCGGTGTCGTAGCCGGCCTGGCGCATCATCGGCAGCAGGATCGAGGCGAGTGCTGCGGTATCGGCCGCAGCCGAGCCTGAAAGCGAGGCCATGATGATGGAGGCGAAGATCGCGACGTAGCCCAGGCCGCCATGGAGATGGCCGACCAGCGAGAGCGCGAAATTGACGATGCGCTTCGACAGGCCGCCAGCATTCATCAGCTCGCCGGCGAGCAGAAAGAACGGGATCGCCAGGAGCTGGAACGAATCCGCGCCGATGATCATGTTCTGGGCGATGATCTGGGTGTCGAAGACGCCGAGCCAGAGCATCAACGCGACCGCGCAGACGATCAGCGCAAAGGCGATCGGCATGCCGAGCGCCATCGCCCCGCAGAGCGAGAGGAGGAAGATGGTGATCGTCATTCGAGATGGCCCTTCAGGTCATGCGAAGGGTTGCCGCTGTAGTCGCCCGCGAACTCGGCCAGTTCGAATTCGCCGAGCTTTCCCGTCACGGCGCGAAGCAGCCGGGCAAGCGTGATGAAACCGATGCCAAGACCGGCGAAATACAGCACACCATAGACATAGCCCATGCTCAGCCCGGTGACCGGCGCGACCGCCGTGGCGTTGATCTCGTGCTGTTTCCAGGTTCCGTCGAGCAGCATCACGCAGCAGGCCAGGATGAAGGCGTCGCTGATCATCATGCAGACCAGCCGGCCCTGGCGGCCGAGGGCACCAACCAGCGTGTCGACGCCGAGATGCCCGTTCTCGCGCATCACGATGACCGCGCCGATATAGGTCAGCCAGACGAAGAAATAGCGCGACAGCTCCTCGGACAGGTCGAGCCCGGAGTTGAAGGCGTAGCGCAGGACGACATTGCCGAAGACCATCACGACCATCCCGGCGAGCAGGATGACCAGGACAGCCTCAAGCCCTCGTAGGGTCCATCTTTCGGCTTTGGCGAGCATGGTGCGTTTCCCGTGAGTTTCTTGTGCTCTCGCCCCTTTCCCCGACGGGAGCCGTCCGTCCGGGGGCGAGGTCGATATCGGCCTGGGCGACTTTCAGAAGCGCGATCATGCTCTCGCGAGCTTGCTCGGGCCTGCGCGCGGTGATCGCTGATGCGACATGGCGGTGGATCGCAACCGACGCCTGGGCCCGCTCGTGGTCGTGCATCGAGAGCTGGAACGAGGCCTTCAGCACGGCGCGCAGGATCGGCTTGAGCTGAAGCAGCAGACTGTTTCCGGACGCCTCCAGAATGGCCTCATGAAAGCGAAAATCCGCCGCCTCGTGCTCCGCTTTGCCGGGAGCGCTCGCCATCCCCTCCAGCGCCGCCGTGACGGCCCCGATCTGAGCGGGGGTGCCGCGCTCGGCGGCGAAGGCTGCTGCCGCAGGTTCGATCATGCTGCGCAGCTCGAGAAGATCGCGTTCGAACCCGCTCGCCATGTCGGCATCGGTGATCCAGTCCATCACCTGGGGGTCGAGCAGCCGCCATGACGAGATCGGCTGGATGCGCGAGCCGACGCGGGGTCCCGTCGTGATCAGCCCGAGAGCCTGAAGGGTCTTCGTCGCTTCGCGGATCACCGTGCGGCTGACCGCGAATTGGGTGGCGAGCTCGTCTTCCCGCGGCAACGAACCGTCGTTGCCGATCTCGCCTCCGACGATCAGGCGGCCAAGGCGATCGACCAGATGCGAATGGAAATTGGAGGGGCGCGCCATCGTATGATCATATCATCATATGATTGACGCGCAAGCCACCGATCGCGAGCTCGCATCGGCATTGCGAGGATGCGCTGTCGAAGGGCGTCCGGTAATGTGAGGATGTCCGCTCGTCCGGCTGCGAGGGCCAGCCTGGGGAAGCGATTGTTGAGCGGCACGGTGTCCGTGCGGCTAGCGCGGGGGCGCAAGGCACAGGAGGGGGCATGAACCTTCACCTGATCATCTCGGGCCGCGTTCAGGGCGTTGGCTATCGACAATGGTTCTGTGAACGCGCCCGCGCTGCCGGGGCGGCCGGCTGGGTGAGAAACCGGGCCGACGGCACGGTGGAGGCCGTGCTCTCGGGGCCGACCGATATCATCGAGATGCTAGCCGTGGATGCCTTCGAAGGGCCGCCCGGAGCTGGCGTCGAAGACATCTATCGGAGCGAGGCTGATGCATCCCTGCTGGGCGCCCCGGGCCGAAGCTTCGTCATCGCGCCCAGTGTCTGAACGGGCGATGGGCAGGCTGCCGGAAGGAGATCAAGGTCGAGCCCGGCGGCGCTCCCGAGTGGGGGCGCTATCGAATTGCGCAGACAGGATCGAGGGCGGAGCCCGCCCCCGACGCCTCGTTCAGTCCTGCGGACCGGCGTTCGGGTCGGAGTCCAGCATCTGGCGCCAGCCGGCATGCAGCACCGAGGGGTCTTCACGGTCGACGCTGTAATGGCGCAGGACGTGCTGCACATCGTTCATGCGGCCGATCAACTGCGGGCCCTGACGCAGGCCGACAAGGATCATCAGCACTTCGATGGCGATGAGCTGGACCACATAGGCGTCCGTCCCCACCAGCATTGCGGTGTCGTGCGGAACATCCAGCGGCAGCGCGACGTCGGCGAGCTGAGCAAGCGGCGTTCCGCCTTGCGCGAGCGCGATGATCGTCGCGCCACGGGCCTTGCCGACCTCGACGGCGCGCAGCAGTGCCGGCATGCGACCGACGAAGGAGATCGCGACCAGCACATCCTCTGAGGTCAGCGTCGCCGCCGCGACAAGCTGGAAATGCGCGTCGGAGAAGGCATTGGCGTTCAACCCGAGGCGGAACAGCCGCGCCTGCAGATCCTGCGCCAGGAAATGCGATGTCGCGCCGGTGCCGAGACAATCGATCCGCCGTGCCTTGCTGATCGCGGCGGCGGCGCGGTCGAGATCGAGCGGGTCGATGCGGCGTTGCCATTCGGCGAGCACGGTCGTGATGCTGCCGGTGACGTTGCGCAGAACGTCGCTCGCGGTCTCTCCCATCCGCACGGAGCGGTGCAGGAACGGTGCGCCGAGCGCCACCGCGCCGGCGAGCTTCAGCTTGAGGTCCCTCAGGCCCTGACAGCCGACCAGCCGGGCAAAGCGCACGATTGTCGGCGCGCTCACCCCGGCGCGCGCCGCGATATCCTCGACATTCGCCTTCACCACCCATTCGACTTCGTCGAGAAACAGGCGCGCCACCCTCTGCTGGCTCTCGGACATCGCGCCGAGCCCCTGCCGGATGGAGCTCATGATGTCGGAGGCGCCAATCGAATCGTCGGGGCCGCTGGGGCGGCCGGCTGCGTCAGCAGGGACGATGTCTGTCATGCGCTCTGACTGTGGCTGATATCGAAATGACAGGCAAACTGATGTTCCGGTCCTGCGCCTCGCAAGACCGGGGCCTCCCTGGCGCAACGCTCCACCGCGTGCAGGCAGCGGGTGCGGAAGACACAGCCCGAGGGTGGTGCGAGCGGAGACGGGATGTCGCCGGTCAGCATGCGCTCGCGCGGCGGCGCGTCCGGGTCGGGCCTTGGCGAGGCGGCGATCAGCGCCCGCGTATAGGGATGACGCGGGCGGCGGGCGACCTGCTCCGTCGAGCCGATCTCCATGATGCGGCCGAGATAGAGCACGGCGATCCGGTCGCACATCAGCTCGACGACATCCAGATCATGCGAGATGAACAGCATCGCCAGCCCGAGCCGGCGCCGCAGGTCCTGCATCAGGTTCAGCACCTGCGCCTGGACCGAGACATCGAGAGCCGAGACCGGCTCGTCGGCGATGATCAGTCTCGGTTCGACGGCGAGCGCCCGTGCGATGCCGATGCGCTGCCGCTGCCCGCCGGAGAACTCGTGGGGATAGCGCTCCATATGCGCGGCGGGAAGGCCGACGAGTTCGAGCAGCTCGGCGATTCGCGCCTTGCGTGCGGTTCCGCGCGCAAGGCCGTGGGCATCGAGCGCCTCGCCGACGATGCTGCTGACGCGCAGTCGCGGATTGAGGCTGGCATAGGGGTCCTGGAACACCATCTGCGCCTGGCGGCGGAACAGTCTCAACCGGCGTTCCGGCGCTGCCGTAATGTCCTGTCCTTCGAAGTGGATCCGGCCTGCCGACGCATCGATCAGGCGCAACGCGAGCCGGCCAATCGTGCTCTTGCCCGATCCGGATTCGCCGACCAGCCCGAGCGCTTCGCCGCACGCCAGCGAGAAGCTGACATCGTTGACGGCGCGCACGAGGTGGGGAGCCTTGCCAAAACTCTTGGAAAGGCCTGCAATAGTGAGGAGCGGTTCCGTGCTCATGCGAGCTCCCTCCAGCGCAGGCAGCGTGTCTGCCGCCCTGCATCACTCTCCAGCATGGGTGCCTCGACGGAGCAGACAGGCTTTGCATCAGTACAGCGCGGCGCGAAGGCGCAACCGCGCTCGACGCGCGAAACCTGGCCCGGGATCGAGCGCACGACGCGCCGACCTGTTGCATCCTGGGTCGCGCGCGACGGCATGCATTCGAGCAGGGCGCGCGTATAGGGGTGGCGCGGGGCGTTGAAGAGGTCCCGCACCGGCGCGCTTTCGACCACCTCGCCCGCATACATCACCGTCACGCGGTCGGCGATCTCTGCGACGACGCCGAGATTATGCGTGATGAAGAGCACGCCCATTCCAAGCTCACGCCGCAAACGGTCGAGCAGCGTCAGCACCTGCGCCTGGATCGTGACGTCGAGCGCCGTGGTCGGCTCGTCGGCGATCAGCAGGGCTGGCCGGCACGAGAGCGCAAGCGCGATCATGACGCGCTGGCGCATGCCGCCCGACATATGGTGCGGATAGTCCGAGGCGCGGCGCGCGGCATCCGGGATCTCGACAAGGCCGAGCATCTCGACGGCGTGAGCCCAGGCCTTGCGCCGGTCATAGCCGAGATGCAGCCGTACCGCCTCGGCGATCTGTTCGCCGACCGTCAGCACGGGGTTCAGGCTGGTCATCGGCTCCTGGAAGATCATCGCGATCTCGGCGCCGCGCAGCGCCTGCATGGTCGCCCGAGGCGCGGTGGCGAGATCGATCGTATCGCCGGAGCGGCGGCGGAACAGGATGCGACCCTGCGAGACCCGCCCCGCCGGGCGCGGCAGCAGCCCCATGGTGGCGAAACTCGTCACGGATTTGCCGGAGCCGGACTCGCCGACCACCGCGACGGTTTCGTTTTCCGAGATCTGCAGCGAAACGCCGCGTACCGGCGTCACCTCGCCCTCCTCGGTGCGGAAGGAAACGGCAAGGTTCTCGATGGCGAGAAGGGGCGCGGTCATCTCACAGCGCCTTTCTGAGCTTGGGGTCGAGCATGTCGCGCAGGCCGTCGCCGACAATCTGCAGAGAGAGCGCGACCAGCACGATCGCGACACCGGGAAATCCGACGACCCAGAACGCGTCCTCGGCATATTGCTGGCCCGACGCGATCATCGTGCCCCAGGTCGGCGTCTCCGGCGGCACGCCGGCACCGAGGAAGGACAGCCCGGCTTCGGCGAGGACCGCATAGGCGAAGATGAAGGTCGCCTGCACCAGGAGGGGCGAGGCGACATTGAGCAGCACATGCACGAAGAGGATGCGCCAGATCGAGACGCCGAGCGCGCGCGCCGCCTCGACGAACGGCAGTTCCCGCACCACCAACGTCGAGGCGCGGATCACGCGAACGACGCGCGGCGTGTAGACGATGGCGAGCGCCAGCACGACATTTCCAGCCGAGGCACCGAGCACCGCGACGAGGAAGATGGCGAGCAGGATGTCGGGCAAGGACATCAGCGCATCGACCAGGCGCATGATCACGGCATCGGCACGCTTGAAATAGCCGGCGACGAGGCCGAGCGCCGCGCCGATCGAGATCGAGATCACGACAACCGCAAGCCCGATTCCCAGTGAGGCGCGGGCTCCCCAGGTCACGCGGGAGAAGACGTCGCGGCCGAGCTCGTCGGTGCCGAACCAGTTCACCTCGCTGGGCGGGCGCAAGCGCCTTGCCATGCGCATCGAGGCAGGATCGAACGGGGAGAGCCAGGGCGCCAGCAAGGCGAGCGCGAAGGCAAACACAAGGATCACGGCGGCAAGCAGCACCAGCTTGCGCCGGAAGAGCCGGCGCAAGAACAGAGGCGCGGGGGCAGAGGTCATGGCGGAGCTCATTGGCGCACCCGCGGGTCGACGAGGGTATAGATCACATCGATCGCCAGGTTGATCAGTGCGTAGATGGCCGCGACCGCCAGAAGGGCGCCCTGGATCACGGGATAATCGCGGCGCAGCACCGCCGACACGACAAGATTGCCGACGCCAGGCAGGCCGAACACGGTCTCGGTCACGATCGCGCCGCCGATCAGCAGGGCGAGCGTCAGGCCGAGCACGGTGATGATCGGGACGAGCGCATTGCCGAAGGCGTGGCGCAGCACCACGCGCAGTTCCGAAATGCCCTTCGCCCGTGCCGTCCGCACGAAATCAGCGTCGAGCACATCGAGCATGCTGGCGCGGGTGAAGCGCGTGATGAGAGCGGAGTTGACGACGCCCAGCACCGCGGATGGCAGAAACAGGTGCTGGAGCCGCTCGAAGAAGGAGGCGTCGGGCGCGCCGTAGCCGGCGACGGGGAACCAGCCGAAACGCACTGCAAAGAGCTGGATGAAGATCAGGCCGAGCCAGAAGCTCGGGATATTGGCGGCAAGCATGGCGAGCCCGCTGACCGCCTGGTCGACGGGGCGGCCGCGCCAGACCGCGGATGCGATGCCGGCCGGGATGCCGATCGCCGCGGCAATGGCGAGCGAGAACATCGCGAGGAAGAAGGTCGGCTCGGTGCGCTGCAGCAACGCCTGCGTCACGGGCTGCTGCAGGAAGATCGACTGGCCGAGATTGCCGGTCGCACATTCCTTCAGCCAGAGCGCGAATTGCAGCAGGAGCGGCTTGTCGAGCCCGTAAGCCTCGCGCAGGCGCGCCACATCCTCCGGCGTCGCCTGGTCGCCGAGCATCAGCGCCGCAGGGTCACCGGGCGCCAGCCGCGTCAGGAAAAAGACCAGCGCGGCAACGAGAAAGAGGACCAGCAGCAGGCCGCCGAGGCGACGTCCGATATGTGCGAGCACCGGATGCGCTCCTTTCGCGGGAAGCGGATAAGACTGTGGCGGAGTGCGCGAACGCACCCCGCCACACCAGCCTTGCGCATTACTTGGCGAGAGCAACGTTCCAGAAGGACGGCCACGGCATTGCCGCATAGCCGGACATCTTCGGCGAGGCGCCCGCCAGTGCGGCGAAGTTGCCGGCGCGGATATAGGGCACCTCGTCATAGACGACCTGCTGAACCTTGCCCCAGAGCGCGCCGCGCTTCGCCGGATCGGGCTCGTTGTTGAATGCGCCGAGCGCGGCCTCCTTGGCCGGGCTCGACCACCAGCCCGGAGCGCCTTCGCCGAGCTGCGGCGGAGACAGCATCGGCTCGGGCAGGAAGGCCGAGTGGGTGATGTAGATATCCCAAAGCGCCGGGTCGCCGCGGCGCTGGACCAGCGTGGCCCAGTCCACGACGTCGATCTGCACCTTGAAGCCGGCAGCCTTGAGCTGCTCGGCCATCACCAGCGCCATGCGGTGATGGAAATCATACTGCTTCGAGTTGAGGATGCGGATCGGCGCCCCGTCATATTTGGCCTCCGCCAGCAGCTTCTTGGCGCCAGCGACGTCCGGCTTGCTGCTGTACTTGCCCTTGCCGGCCTCCGAATAGAACGGCGAGCCTTTCGGGAAATGCTCGGCCGCCAGCGCGAAGAACTTCAGCTCGCCGAAACCGGCCATCATCACCTCTTCGAGGTCGAGCGTCATCTGGAAGGCCTGACGGACCTTCAGATCGGCCATCGGCCCCTGCTTGGTATTGGTCGGGAAATACGGGAAGCCGAAGGGCATGGTCAGCACGGGGCGCGTGCCGCTCGCGGCGCTGACCTTCTTGTAGCTCTCGACCGGCAGCTGGTCGGCGAACTGATACTGACCGGCGATGGCGCCTTCGACGCGGGTATTGGCGCTCGGCACCGGGATGAAGCGCAGCTCGTCGATCTTGGCTTCGCGCTTGCCGGCATAGCCGGAGGCCGGCTCGCTGCGCGAGGCGTAGCCATCATGCTTCACCAGCACGACGAACTGGTCCGGCTTGCGCTCGCGGAACTTGTAGGGGCCGGTGCCGACGAATTCAGTCAGCGGAGTGGCGATCGATTCCTTCGCCATGATCGCGGCAAAGCCGGAGGGCAGCGCCAGATGGGCGAGCAGCGCCGGCTCGACCTTGCTGAGCTGGATCTCGACGGTCGACGGGCCCTTGGCGGTCAGGATCGAGATGCTCTTCGCCAGGCCCTTGCCGCGCGGAGTCATCTCGAGCCAGCGCTTCAGCGAGGCGACGACGTCCTCGGAATCCAGATCGCGGCCGTTATGCAGCTTCACGCCCTTGCGCAGCTCGATCGTGTAGGTCTTGCCGTCCGCGGACACCGCCGGCAGCGCGGCTGCCAGCATCGGCTGGGTCGCCCAGTTCGCATCGAAGGTGAACAGCGGCTCGTAGACATGCTGCATGATCGTGCCAACCAGGTCCGCGGTCGATGCCATCGGATCGAGCGACTGCGGCTCGCCGACCATGGCGAGATTGGCGCTGGATATGCTCTGGGCCATCGCCGCCATCGGCATCACCGCGGCCGAGGCACCAAGGGCCGCTGCCAGGATGCCCAGCCCGCGCCGGGTGACAGAATTCTGATTGTGATCGCGGTTCCGCATTGGCCTCTCCCTGCCGTTCGCGTTGCCTATTGTGAGGGTTGTGAAAATTTATTACACAAATCGCATCTGTCAATCGCCAAATGTCATACTGCGTAGCAACATATGGAGGAATTTGTGCCGAAGTGATTGATATGCCCATGTGGTAGTGTAATTAAATTCCATAAGACCCAGGGGTAACCAATGTCCTCTCTCGATCTGGTTCTGCGCGGCGGGCGGGTTGTCGATCCCGGCCAGGGCATCGATGCACTCCTCGATGTCGGCATTTCGAACGGGCGTATCGCAGCTCTGGCGCCGCACCTTGACGCTCCGCAGATTCACGACGTTTCCGGCAGGATCGTCACGCCCGGCCTGATCGACCTGCACACCCATGTCTATTGGGGCGGCACATCGCTCGGCGTCGACCCGCTGATCCTCGCGCGCCGCGGCTGCACCACGCTCGTCGACACCGGCAGTGCCGGCGCCGGAAATTTCGATGGCTTCCGCCGGTATGTCATCGACACCTGCCCGGTGCGAATCGTTGCCTATCTCAACATCTCGTTCGCCGGCATCTATGCCTTCTCGAAGACCATCATGATCGGCGAGAGCGGTGACCAGCGGCTACTGGCGCCGATCGACACCCTTGCGGTCGCCGAGGCCAATCGCGATGTGCTTGCAGGCCTGAAGGTTCGCGTCGGCCATCACGCGTCGGGCACCGCCGGTCTCGTTCCGCTCGAGATCGCGCGCCAGACGGCGGAGCAGCTGGACATGCGGATGATGGTGCATATCGATCATCCGCCTCCGACGCTCGAGCAGGTGCTCGCCCTGATGCGCCCCGGTGACGTGCTGACCCATTGCTTCCGGCCGTTCCCGAACGCGCCGGTAACGCGCGATGGTGGTGTCCTGCCGGCCGTCAGCGAAGCGCGCGAGCGCGGCATCGTCTTCGATATCGGTCATGGCATGGGCTCGTTTTCCTTCGAGGTAGCCCGCACCATGCTCGCCAAGGGCTTTGCGCCGGACACGATCTCCAGCGACGTCCATGCGTTGTGCATCGAGGGGCCGGCCTTCGATCTGACGACGACGATGTCAAAATTCCTCTGTCTCGGGATGCCGCTGGGCGAGGTCATCAGGCGCACGACGGTCAACGCCGCGCAGGCGATCGACCGTCCGCAGTTGGGCACGCTCGCTCTGGGGACGACCGCCGACATCTCGATCCTGTCGCTGGAGACCGGGGCCTTCGACTATGTCGATTCGACCGGCGCGACCTTGCAGGGCGCTCAGCGCCTGACGGCGGCGGGAATCGTGATCGGCGGCCTCCTCTGGGAGGCTTCCGAGGAGGTGAGGCAGGCGGGCTGAGGCATCCCGCATCGACATGCGTCACGCCCGGTCGCTTCCGGATTGTCCGGCGGCGGCTTGGCCGCTGCTCCGCAGTTTGCAGTAGCCGGTCCGCGCCGGGCCGGCGTCGTCACTGGCTGATGCAGCTGGCATCAGGATTGGACGGACCATCGCCGCACATGCCTTGGAGCGGGCCGGTCGCGGGGAATGCCGGGCCTCGGCCGCGGCAGGCTTCGGGCCCGCGGAGCGGCGCTTGGCACTTTCTTTCCTCAATGAAACGGTAGTATAGTTCTGCATTCTGCATCCGATGGCGGCCGAATGCAGGATTTTCTACTTGCGGTAGCAAAATGTCCGGCCATGCCGGGCAGACGGAAGGACCGTCAGCCATGATGAGAGGAACCGAACCGCTCGAAGTCTGGGAGATCATTTCCTCTCCGGCCGGTTATGCGGCGCTGCAATACGCGGCCGAACAGGGGGATCCTCCTCTCGAGCCTTTGGTCACACTCATCGAGGAAACCTGCGGGCCCTGGTTGTCATCCGACCCTGATACCCATCTCAAGCGCATCCACAGGATGGTGGCGCGACTGATGATGGCCGATGGCTGGCAGGAGGCCGGCGTGAAGCCGATGCGGCGCGGGCGCCTGATCACCGAGGCCATGACCTTCCAGCGCGGCCCGGACCAGATGGTTCAATAGTCCGGTTTCAGCTGGCCTCGACCCAGGACATCTCCGACACCACGGGGTCGCCCTGCGCCGCCAATCTCTCGATCAGGCTCATCTGTCGGTCGAGGCAGCTTTCCAGTTCGAATTTCGCCTGCACCGTGGCTCGTGCCGCATGGCGCAGGCTCTCGAATTCGCCTTGCCGTTCCAGCACCTGCCCGATCGTAGCTGCCAGGGCCCGCACGTCGTGAAACGGTGCGAGCAGACCGTTGCGACGATTGCTGATCACCTCCTGGACCGGTGGCGTATGCGAGCCGATGACCAGACAGCCGCAGGCCATCGCCTCCAGCAGGGACCAGGAGAGCACAAAGGGCACAGTCAGATAGACGTGAGCGGCGGAGACCTGGAACAGCCGGCGCAGATCCTCATGTGCCAGCCAGGAGATATGAACGAGGCGCTCGCCAAGGCGGGTTTCCTGCAGCATTGCATCTCGCCAGAGCCGCCCGTCCGGGCGCGGGCGGCCATAGCCCGCGCCGTCCCCCCCGACGACAATGAAGCGGGCATCGGGCCTTGCCTGCGCGACCAGCGCAGCGGCACGCATGAATTGCGGATAGCCCCGATAGGGATCGAGGTCGCGGGCAACGAAAGTGACGATCTCGTCGCCGGCGCGAATCACTTCGCCATCGGGCAGTGCGAAAGTGGCCTCCGCATTCGGCCGGCACAGCTGCGTATCGATGCCATCATGGCAGATCGCGATCCGGTCGCGGATGCTTGCCGGGTATTGCCGATGCTGCCAGCGCGTCGGGGTGTAGGCAGCGTCGATGGCCTGCAGGGTCAGGAGTTGCGCGGCATTGCGCATTCGCAGCCGCATGCGCTCCGCGTCCGTGGCCTCGCCCGCAGGGTCGAAATCGAAATCCGAGTTCCGGTCGTTGTAGTAGTACTCGCAATAGCCAAGCACCGGCGTGGCTGGCAGCGCGTCCTTCGCGAAGAGCAGCCCGCCCCAGCCGGTATGGCCGATGATGACATCTGGTCGTTCATTGCGCGGCAGTCGCCGCAGGACGGAAGCCACGGCTTCGCCTGTCCTGACGTGATACTCCGTTGCGGCGAGGCTGGGGCTCGCCGTTACGGGGCCGCTGACTGTGTAGAGCATCTGGCGCAGCCCGGGTCGGGCGGCTTCCGCATGTTCCGTGACCAGCGTCACCTCGGCGCCTTCGCCGAGGAGGCGCTCGATCAGGTGAGCGAATTGACCAGATCCCGAACGATGAACGAATAGGACGCGCATGACGCCAGCAGAACCCCTCCATAGCGTAGGGCGTCGCTCCAGAGCTGCTCGAGGCGCCGCAAGGTGTCGTAGGTCGTCCGCATATCCGGTTCGACATCGAGGTCCTGGCTCGGTCCGAACTGATTGCTCTCGTCGAGCTGCTTGAGTCGTTCGACGAGAAGCTGGCCCTTGGCGGACAGCGAGATTCGGGCAAGGCGCCGGTCGCGTGGCGAGGCGCCGCGTTCGAGATAGCCGCTCTCGACCAATTGCTTGAGGTTATAGGACGCGTTCGAGCCGAGATAATAGCCACGGTCGAGCAGGTCGCGCACCGCGATCTCGCCGGTGCCGATCGTCAGCAGCACCATCACCTGCGAGGGCGAAACATCATCGACGCCCAGCCGGGTCAGCTCCAGGCGCAGATAGTCGAGAAAGCGCCGGTGGACCCTGTCGATCAGGCGGGCGAGGTCGAGCTGGGTAACGGTGTTCCGCGCAATTCCATTGTCCGAATCAGTTTTCCGCTCTGGTCGGCCGGGCTGGCCGTTGACTGCGGCGCCCGGGGACTGGGCGCCGTATTGCGGTTTCGAATGCATTCTCTACTCCGCCTGGTTTGAAAATGGGCACCCCGCCCGAAGAAAACCCCTTCTGGAGTGGAATAGCCTATACGCAAAGCACATGCCATCGAGGATATGTGGAAACTAAGATTGTAGCAATTTTTTGATAGGTATAAACTGTTTCAAAATTCAAAGTATTGCGTTTTTTGGCCATATTTCTATTTGATAATCGCAGATATTCGATTCTTAGTCTGTCATCACAACGACACGGCTAGCGCAACATGCTAGTAATCGACCGTGTCCCTGCTGGCGATATTTTGTGCTTGACGGTTGGCCGTCGCCCTGGCCGATCCGGACCCCTCTGCAACGGAGAGATGAATGAAGGTCGCAACCTCGGCGCCCGATGGTTTGATCCGTGAACTTCAGCGCTCCTTTGCCGGTGGCCTTGCCTATGCGGCCTTCCTGAGTTTCTGCGTCAACATCCTGCTGCTGACCGTGCCGATGTTCATGGTGCAGGTGCAGGACCGCGTCATCGTCAGCCGCAGCTTCGACACGCTCACCATGCTGCTGGTGATCGCGGTCGGCGGCCTTGTGCTCTACGGTGTCATTGAGTTCATTCGCTCCCTGACCTTCCAGACCATGGCGAGCGGCTTTGCCCGGCGCCTCAATCTGCCGGCGCTGGAAGCGGCGGTCAGTGCCTCGCTCGAACAGGGCTCGGCTCAGGCCACTCAGGCGATTCGCGACCTGAACGACATCCGCTATTTCATCGCGAGCTCGGCCATCGCGACCCCGCTCGAAGCGGCCTGGTCGCCGATCTTTCTTGCCGTACTCTTCGCCTTCCACCCGGTTTACGGGCTCGTCGGCGCGATCTCGCTGGTCATCTTGCTGATGCTCGGCGTGATCTCCGACGTGCTGACGCGCCGTGTGCTGAAGGAGGCCAACGAGGAAGGCGTCGCCAGCATCAACGATGTCGGCGCCAGCCTGCGCCACGCCGAGACGATCGAGGCGATGGGCATGCTGCCGGCTCTGGCCAGGCGCTGGCGCGGCAAGCAGGTGGCGATGATCGAATTGCTCGATCTCGGTACGCGCCGCGGCAAACTGATTGCAGCGGTGACCCGCGCCTCACGCATGACGATGCAGCTCGCGATCTATGCGACCGGTGCCACGCTGATCATCAGGAACGAAGTCTCCGTCGGCACGCTGATGGCAGCGAGCATCCTGCTTGGTCGCCTGCTGGCGCCATTCGATTCGATGATCTCCGACTGGCGGCAATGGGTGCTCGCGGCGGCTGCGTGGAAGCGCGTGCGCGATCTGCTGCTGCTCGGCTCGTCGCGGCGCCAGACCACCGCCAATCCACCGACGCAGGGCGATCTGGTGATCGACCGCGTCGTCTACGCTCCGGCTGGGGCCGAGCAGACGGTCATCAAGAGTATCTCGTTCTCATTGTCGCCGGGCGAGGTACTCGGCATCGTCGGCCCATCCGGAGCCGGCAAATCGACACTGGCGCGGCTGCTCGTCGGGGTGCTGAAGCCGAATGTCGGCGGCGTCTATCTCGACGGTCACAATGTCTATCTCTGGGAGCGTGCCTCCTTTGGCGCCATGGTGGGCTACTTGCCGCAGTCGGTCTCGCTGCTGAACGGAAGCATCGCCGATAATATCGCGCGGATGCGTGTTCCGGAGCCGCAGGCCATTCTCGAGGCAGCCCGGATTGCCGGCGTGCATGAACTGATCGGGCGCATGCCGCTCGGCTACGACACGAACGTCAATGACGGCGACTTCAAGCTCTCGGGCGGCCAGCGCCAGCGCATCGGCCTTGCCCGGGCGCTGTACGGCTCACCGCGCCTGTTGGTGCTCGACGAGCCCAACGCCAATCTTGATGCGGAAGGCGAACAGAGCCTGATCCGCGCCATCAATGCTGCGCGCGAGAGCGGTGCGATGGTCATTCTGATCGCGCATCGCCCCTCGGTGATGCAGATCGTCGACAAGATCCTGGTGCTGCGCGAGGGCCGGATCGCCCAGTTCGGTCCGCGCTCCGCGGTTGCCGGCATGATCACGCCCGGAGGCCTCGTCGAGATCGAGCCCAAACGGCAGGATGCCGCCAACAAGCCCCGGGAGGTGACGGCGTGAGCAAGCTCCCAACCCCTATGAGCACGAGTCGCGCGCTCGTTCCGGTCACCCCCACCGAGGAGCCGGAGGAGCGAATGCCCTCGCTGCGCAATCTCGTGCTGGCCGGCGTCAGCGCGATCGCGATCGGCTTCGGCGGCTTCGGGGCCTGGGCGGTGACGGCAAGGCTCGACAATGCCGCCGTCGCGGTCGGCACCGTCGTCGTCGACAGCAAGCGCAAGACCGTCAGCCATCTCGAGGGCGGCGTCCTGAAGATGCTGCTCAAGCTCGAAGGCGACCGCGTCGCCAAGGACGAGCCGCTGCTGCGACTGGAGGATGCGCGCGCCCGCGCCGAGCTGCAGCAACTCCATGGCAAACGCGTCGGCTTCGAAGCCAAGCTGGCGCGACTGCGCGCCGAGCAGAACAACGCGACGGAGATCGACTTTCCCGATGATCTCGAAATGGCCGGCACGCCGATCGCGCAAGAAGTGATCAGAGCGGAACGCAAGCTCTTCCAGGCGCGCACGCAGGTCTATGAGGGGCGCGTCAGCATCCAGAAGCGAGTCATCGAGCAGCATCAGGCCGAGACCGACGCGCTCCAGGCCCAGATCGAGGCGACACGCTTTCAGCGCAGCCTGATCGATGAGGAGGTGCGCATGATCGCTGACCTCTACGAGAAGCGCTATGCCAAGCGTAGCCAGCTCGTCGAGCTTCAGACCAAGCAGAGCGAGCTTGCCGGACGCGGTGGTGAAACCGCGGCCCGCAAGGCCAAGGCGGAGCAGGCGGTCGCGGGCGCGCAACTCGAAATCACCTCGCTCGGCCTCGAACGGCAAGGCGAGATCGCCAAGGATCTGCAGGATAGCCAGCTCGCCTTGTCCGAGGTGGTCGAACGCATCGTCCAGGCCGAGGATGTGCTGCGCCGCCTCGTGGTCATCTCCCCGCAGGAGGGCATCGTCGCCAATATCCGGACGCGGACCGCCGGAAGTGCGATTGCTGCCGGGGAGGCCATTCTCGACATCGTGCCCGAGCGCGAACCCCTGATCGTCGAGGCCAAGGTCGATCCGCGCGACATCGATTCGGTCAAGCTCGGCGCCGAGACACGCGTGCGGCTTACGGCCTTCAATGCGCGGCTGATGCCGCCGCTGATCTCGAAAGTGACCTATGTCGCTGCCGACCAGCTTGTCGATGAGAAGACCGGTATCGCCTATTTCATCGTCCGGGCCGAGATCGCGCCCGAGAGCCTCGCCCAGAACAAGGTCACCCTCCATGCCGGCATGGCCGCAGAGGTCCTGATCGTGAACGGCTCGCGCCGCGCCGTCGACTATCTGCTGGCCCCCTTCGCCGAGAGCTTCAACCGTGCCTTCCGGGAGGACTAAGCGGGTGCGAGCAGTGGGAATTTTAGAAGTTGATTCAATGAAATAAGGATTAGTTTTGATATATGTTTCGAATTTTGAAATTCATTCCATGTATAACGATGAGCAATTAGAGAATTAATGCCGATGAATCTCTTCTTGCCACAATATTGTCATAACAAAACTCTTGCTGCATCGCACATATTCGCTAGGCTTAACTCCGTCGATCAATGACAAGCTTGGCGCTTGTCATTGGAGTGGCGCCGTTTTGCGAGGGTGTTTGGCGAATGCGCGCCGCGACCCTCGGGGCGCCTCATTTCATTTCCAGGAGGTGACTATGGCCACGATAGAAGGCAGTGCGTTCGACGACTTCTTGATCGGGACACGATTCAGCGATGTGGTTCATGCCGGTGCCGGCGACGACGCCGTCAAGGGCGGCCAGGGAGCAGATGTCCTGTTCGGCGAAGACGGCGACGATGTCCTCTTCGGCGACCAAGGCGACGACGCCATCTTCGGTGGCGAGGGGCGCGACACCCTTTTCGGCGGTGAGGGCGACGATGTCCTTTCCGGCGACGAGGGCGATGATCTGCTCTTCGGCGGCCAGGGCGATGACGTGCTCCTGGGTGGCGAGGGGAACGACCTGATTCAGGGCGGCTCCGGCAACGACGTTCTCGTCGGTGACGAAGGGAACGATATCCTTCAGGGCGGCTCGGGCAATGACGTGCTCGATGGTGGTCTCGGTAACGACCTGCTCCAGGGCGGTTCCGGCAACGATGTCCTGATCGGTGGCGAGGGTAGCGATACCCTCCAGGGCGGTTCGGGCGACGACATGCTCTTCGGCGGCGAGGGCAATGACAGCCTGTCCGGTGGTGCCGGCAACGACGTCTTCGTCTTCGAGGGCGGCGGCGGCAACGATCTCGTGCTCGATTTCGATGCCGGCCACGACATGTTGCAGATCGCCTCCGACATCAACGGCACCGGCGTTGCTTCGGCGGACGACGTCGCCGCGCGGACGACGACGGTCAACGGCAATGCCGTGGTCGATCTCGGCAATGGCGACACGCTGACCCTTGTCGGCGTCAGCGCCGAGGATGTTCAGAGCGATCCGAACTCCTACTTCACCGTCGCGTAACGACCTCGCGACGCCGGTCATTTCGGCCGGCGTCGCACCCTGACACGTCGGAAGCTCGCCATGTTGACGATTACCTCGACCCAGTTGGTCGGAGACCAAAACGCCAATCCCGAGTTGCTGCGGCTCTGCGGTTCGGTGTTCCTGCTGAGCTGGAGCCTCGACGGCCCGCTCGCCGATCGGCAGGTGGTCTCGCTGGCGAGCCGGGAACGGCGCGTCTCCTCGGCCTCGCTGACGCTGGGCCTCGGCGACGGGCGAACCCGGATCGTCTCGGTCTTCCGGCATGCCGGCCATGACGAGATCGTCGCGACCTTGTCCGGCGGCAACCTCGGTCCGGATCAGGCTGTCTCCTTCGACCCCGAATTCGTGCATGCGATGGCGGAGGCACCCGAGATCCTGCGCGAGCTGACGCCCTCGGCCCGGGTTGCGCTTGCAAGTGCCCTGATTGCGACCTGGCCGACCCTGTTCAATCTGCGGGAGACGAACGCCTATCTCGCCTTCTTGCGCCAGTTCCTGCTCGCCCTCTCCCGCAAGCCGACGCCTGTATTGCCGGTCGCTGCGCTGCCTGACGGCAAGATCCTTCTTGAATCCTCGGTGCCCGGGCGTCTCGACGCGATCAAGGTGGCCTACTGGCTCGGCCCCGCAGGCCTGACGCGCATCGCCGCGCATCCGAGGCTCGGCAAGCCTGACCGGAGCGCCCGCCGCTCGCTGCACCTCGTCCTCGACGAAGCCCAGCCGCGCGGCCCCGGCTTGCTCGTCCTGCAAAGCGATATCGGGTTGATCGTCCGTGCCCTTCCCGAGCGCGCCGCGGCGCCGGCACTCGGCCGCTGGTGGGCCGGGAAGACGAGCGAGCGCGACGATCTGCGCAACTGGCTCGTCGAGCAACTGGCCGGGCAGTCCGAACGGGGCCGCCTGCTCGCCATCGAGATGCAGAGGCGGCTGCCCCTGCCGGTCCAGAGTGTCCGCCGCCGCGACGACCTGCCCTCGGCGGAGCTCGATCTTGCGGTCTGTACCCCAGCCGGCCTGCTGTTGGGTGGCTGGTATCGCGATGCCGACGGGATGCTCGATCAGATCCTCGTTCACCGCAGCACGGGCGCGCCGAGCCCGATCGGCGATCGGACCGCGCGGTTCCCGGCCCTGATTGCCGAGCCCGGCGGAGACAACCGAGCCGTGACCGGCTTCCTCGGTCTCGTGCCCGGCTATGCCGGCGGAGCCCCCGTCCTGCAGCCGCGCTGCGAACTGAAGCTCAGATCGGGGACCTCGCTCTTCCTGCGCCCGGCGCCGCAGCCCGCCGACATCGCGACCATTCGCGCCCGTGCCCTGGCCTCGATCCCACCACAGCACCTCACGGCCGAAATCCTCGAGCAGAGCCTCGCACCTGTGCTTGCCGCCTGCCAGTCCGCGCTGCGCGACAGCCTGCCGGAGCCGCGCCTGCGGACGATCGGCACTTTGCCGGACCGGCCAAGCGTCTCCGTCGTGATCCCGCTCTACCGGGTCTATGATTTCCTTCGTATCCAGGTGTCGGCCTTTGCGGCCGATCCCTGGTTCGCCGAAAAGGCCGAGCTGATCTATGTGCTCGATTCCCCCGAGCATGAGGCTGAAGTTGCACATCTGCTCGGAGGCCTGCACCTCGCCTATGGCTTGCCGATCCAGCTTGTGGTGATGGGCCGCAATGGCGGTTTCTCGGCCGCCTGCAATGCTGGAGCCGAGGCGGCCCGCGGCGATGTGCTCGCCATGGTCAATTCGGATGTGATCCCGAGCGAGGCCGGCTGGCTGCCCGCGCTGGCACGCAAGCTCGACCGGCGCGGGCGCGTCGGCGCCGTCGGGCCGAAACTGCTCTATGACGACGGCTCGCTGCAGCATGCCGGGCTCCTCTTCAAGCGGGACCGTCACGGCGTCTGGCTCAATCACCATTATTTCAAGGGCATGCCGGGCAGCTACAAGCCCGCCAATGTCGAGCGGTTCGTGCCGGGCGTCACCGGCGCCTGCATCGTGCTGCCACGTGCCCTCTTCAAGGAGGTCGGTGGCTTCGATGACAGTTATGTCATTGGCGACTACGAGGACAGCGACCTCTGCCTGAAGATCCGGCAGGCCGGCTTCGGCATCAAATATGTGCCGACCGTCGCGCTGTACCATCTCGAACGCCAGTCGATCTCGAAGAGCCTGGACTACACCCGTGGTGTCGCCTCGCAGCACAATGCGTGGCTGCAGACGGGCCGCTGGGATGCTCAGATCGAAGCGTTGATGGCCGATGAATCGGCGCTGCCGCGCAAGGCCGCGCCCGCGCGCGATCCCGAAATTCTTCCCCGCACCGTACTCAGGAGGGCAAGCGCTGCATGACGGCGACCGTAGCTCTGCGTCCCATCGAGCCCAGCCCGGGCACGATCCTCGCCACCCCCGGCAAGGAATTCGACTGGCTGCTCGACCATATCCGCACCAACCGCTTCCTGCCGCATCCACCGGCCGAGAACATCTTTGTCGGTGACGGCGACTACCGCGAGATCGGCGCGGAATTCCTGGGCCATTACGTCCGGATCGGCCGCCTGCAGCCGACGGAGCGGGTCTTCGACATCGGCTGTGGCATCGGCCGCATGGCGGTGCCGCTGACGCAGTATCTCGATTCGTCCAAGGGGAGCTATGACGGGGTCGACCCCGTGATGGACGGCATCCTCTGGTGCGCACAGACGATCACGCCGGTCTACCCGCGCTTCCGCTTTCAGCGACTCGACATCGCTCATCCGCTCTACAATCCGCAGGGCTCGCTGCCCGGGACCGAAGTCGCTTTCGGTTTCGCGAACCAGAGCTTCGATTTCATCACGATGGTCTCGGTGGCGACGCATCTGCCGCCGGAGGAACTGACCGTCTACCTCAAGGAAGCCTGCCGCCTGCTTGCGCCGGGAGGGCGCCTGTTCCTCACCGCCTTCGCCATTGACGGGCAGCCGACCGGACAGGAGCGCCTGAAGTTCAAGCGCTGGCGCGATGGGCCTGGTTGGTATGCCATCGAGGAGGCCCCGCTCGCTGCCGCCGGCATCGAGGAGGATTTCCTGATCGCACAGACACAAGACGCCGGGCTGCTCGTCGAGAGCCTCGGCCGCGGCCATTGGCGTGGCATCAACGCAGCCCACTACCAGGACGTGCTGATCGCGACCAAGCCGGAGCGCAGCCGATGAGCCGCCGCATCCTCGTCGTTGCGCATAACCACCCCGACCTGCATCCCGGTGGCACCGAGATTCTGGCTCATGACCTCGCCGGTGGTTATCGCGAGCAGGGCTGCGACGTGCTCTTCCTTGGCGCGACCAACGCGATCCACCGCGAGGCACATCCCGGCACGGCATTGCAGGCAACCGGATCCGATGGCGATGTCCTGCTCTGGAGCGGTCATTTCGACCGCTTCTATCTCAGCCAGATCGATCATTACGGCACTCTGCAGGACCTTGCCGGCCTGCTTCAGGAATTCCGGCCGGATGTGATCCACATCCATCATCTCGTGCTGATCGGCGCCGAGTTCCTGACGCTGGCGCGGCGCCTCCTGCCGAAGGTGAAGATCGTGATGACGCTGCACGACTATTATCCGATCTGCCACAATGATGGACTGATGGTGCGGCCAACCGACAGGGAGCGCTGCACCGCAGCCTCCCCGACGCGCTGCCGGGGCTGCTTTCCCGGAATCGGTTCCGACCGCTTCCTGCTGCGCGAGCGCTTCCTGAAGACCCATCTCGCAGCGGTCGATCAGTTCGTCGCGCCGAGCCGCTTCCTGCGCCAGCGCTATGTCGACTGGGGGCTGGCGGGCGACCGCATCGACGTCATCGAAAACGCCCGGCCGGCCCGCGAGCCGGCGGTGCACCGGGTCAAGCGCGGGCCTCGTGCCAGCTTCGGCTATTTCGGCAACGTCAACCCCTGGAAGGGGGTGTTGGAGCTGGTCAAGGCGGCTGCGCTGCTCAGTGCCTCGGGCCTGCGCGGCTTCGAATTGCGCATCCATGGCGGCGCCCCGTTCCAAAGCGAGTCTTTCGTTGCGGAGTTCGAGGCGGCGCTTGCCGCGTCGGACGGCACGGTGACCCATTGCGGCCCCTATCATCGCGAAGAGATGCCGGAGTTGATGGCCGAGATCGACTGGGTGGTGATGCCCTCGATCTGGTGGGAGAACGCCCCGCTCGTCATCCAGGAGGCATACCAGCACCGCCGCCCCGTCATCGCCAGCGGCATTGGCGGCATGGCCGAGATGGTACGGGACGGTATCGACGGGCTGCATGTGCGCCCGGGCGATCCGGCCCAGCTTGCCCGCACCTTGCGGCGCGCGGTCGAGGAGAAGGGCCTGTGGGATCGCCTCGTCGAAGGCATCCGGCCTCAACCCACCATCGCTGATTGCACCACGGCGCATCTCGCGCTGTTCGACAGGCTCACACTCGCGGAGGCGGCATGACGGTACTGCGCAATCCCGACGGAACCGAGCGGCTGCCCAATGTCGTGCCGGCGCGCCTCAACGGCCGCGTCGATGCCTTGGACGGCAACCGCCTGCATGGCTGGATCTGGGATGAAACCCGTCCCGAGGAGCGACTCACGGTCCGGCTCAAGCTCGATGGGCGGGTTGCGATGGAGGCCGAGGCCGACCAGAGCCGCATCGACCTTCGGCGCAACGGCATTGGCGATGGGCGTCACGCCTTCGCGATGGAACTCGATGATGCGCTGGTCGCAGCCCGTGACCGGCTGAGCATCGTTGGCGTCTCTCCGAGTACGGGCGTCGAACTCGAGCTCAGATTGCCGCCACCGGCCGAGCTCGCGGCCGAGGCTGCGATCGCCGTGCCGCTTGCGCGCTTCTTCGATCGTGTCGAGGCGCTGATCGCTCTGAACCGGCGCGGCCAGCTGGCCCAGAAGGAACTCGTCGAGAAACTCGACGAGATGACCACACGCATGGCGGGCAGCGGCGTGCAGCGCGACGAGGCCGCGGAGGTTGCGCGTGCCGACCATATTTCCCAGCGCCTGGCCGAGCTCGATGTCTTCCAGCTGCGCTTCGATGCGACGCTGCGCAGTTTCGATGAGCGCCTGGTCACGATCCGCAAGGAGGCGCAGCGCCCGATGCGGCAAGCCACCATCCTGCTCGGTTCGCTCTCTGGACTCGCCGCGCTGATGTCCTTCGTGACCCTGACCCTGATCCTGCTGGCCCGGTGACGCGATGAGTGAAGTGATCGTCCCCGATCAGACCCGGATCAGCCCGGCACCGACCGTCGCCTGGACGCCGCTCGGCGAGAACGCCATCCTGATCATGAGCGTCTGCGACGCGATGCCGGGCAAGGTGCCTGTCGCCGTCGACGGCAATCCGCGCAACAAGGCCGAGACCATGGCGCTGACCTGGCGCCGGCCGCAGGCGGAGGCCCCGGCGGCCATCGGCTTCCTCTGCCTGGCACCTGCGCCAGCGACCGACCGCTCCGGCTCCGGCGCGCTGCTGCTCGGCCGCCCGGGCCGGCCGCTGCGCCTTGTGCTGGCGTCGAAGCCGCTGCCGCTGCAATCCTTCCTTGCCGGCCTTGCCGAGGATTCGGGGCAGGCATTTCCCATGGTCGTCGACGGGCTCCTAGAGATCCTGCTCGCCGGCAAGCCCAATCCGCGCCGCCTGCGTGCGGCATCGCTGCTGCTGCAGTCCATCGCCAAGCCGGGCGGGTTCGTCGAGGTCATGGGGCCGATCGACGATGGCGTCTTCATCCAGGGCTGGACCTCCGATTTTTCCGCAGGCCGGACCAAGCTGCTGATCGCTCATGGCGGGCTCTCCTTCGGCGTGCTGGAGGCGGGAACCTTCGAGCGCGACGATCTTGCCGACGGTGCGCGAGGCTTCTTCGGCCTGTTGGAAGAATGCCAGATCCGCCATCCCAGCGAGATCGAGAGGCTGTTCTTCCGCGCCACTGACGGCTGGCGCGCGCTGGATGTCTATGAGCGCCATGTCCTGCTCGAACCGATCACTGTTCCCGGCCATTTGCGGGACGGGCTGCAGCGGGGCAGCGCGCCGCAAGCGACGTCGGACAAGCTCCGGCGTGCCTCGCAACGCTTCGATGGCCGCGATACGGTCGCATTGCTGGAGGCGCCGGTGCGGGCCGGCATCGACGACGCGACCATCGTGGAAGGCACCGGCACGCTGATCATCGGCTGGCTGTTCGATCCTGACCGCCATGTCAGCGCGGTGACGCTGCGCTCCGGCAGCCAGTCCTGTGTGCTCGACCGCGTCTGGACGCGCGTGTCGCGCCCGGACGTTGCCGATGCGTTTGCCGGCGATCCGCGCTTTGCCCATATGCTCGGCGGCCGGCGCAACAGCCACGGCTTCATCGTCTTCGCGCCGAAGCTCACGCCCGAGCCCGGCCAGCCGCTTTATCTCGAGTTCGAGATCGAGGGTTCCGGCCCTGCCTTCCTGCCCCTGGAGGCCGGGCGCGGCCAGCCGCGACGCACGCTCGAGCGCGTCTTCGGCCTGCTCGATCCGAAATCCTCGACCGCAGCCTCGGTGGTCGAACGCCAGATCGCTCCTGCTCTGCAAGCCGCCGAGATCGCTCCTCCGCGCGTGGTCGAGACCTTTGACATCGGCGCTTTCAAGGCCGATGCGAGTCTGGGCCTGGTGATCGGCCTCGATCATCGCCAGCGCGAACTCTCCTCGCTCTTCGCGCTGCTTGCGATCGACCCCGAGATACGCCCGGTGCCGATCGTGCTCGCGATACCCGGCGAGAGCTTCGACCGGATCGGCGCCGAGGCGCGCCGGCTCGCTCGCTTCTATGGGCTCGCGGTGCGGCTTGCGCTCGTCGATGGGGTCGAGGATGCCTGCGACGCGATGGAGGCCGGCGCGCGCGCCTGTCGCTTCCAGACCATCGCGCTTCTGTCGGGGGCCGCGCAGATCCGTATGCCCGGCTGGCTTGGCCGGCTCGAACGTGCCTTCAAGGCGCGCGGCGGACAATGCGTCGCAAGTCCGACACTGCTCTTCGAAGACAACTCGATCCGTTGGGCAGGTGCCTGGATGGAAGGGGAGGGGGCGAGCCGGCGCGTCTTCAATCGCTTTGTCGGCTATCCGCTGGACGCGATCGGCAATCTCGGACCGATGGAAGTCGCGGCCGGCGCCACCGAATGCTGCGTGATGTCGCGCGCGGCCTTCATCGAAGCCGGGGGCTTCGCCCGCAACTACTTCACGACGGCCGAAAAGGGCCTCGATCTCTGCCTGAAGCTCAGAATGAACGGCTTTCCCTCGGTCTGGGTGCCGGAGGTCGAGATTTACGTCGTCGACGATGGCGAGATGGCGCGGCCGCACCTGGTCTCGCTTGCCCAACTCGCCGACCGCTCCAGCTTCGACCGCCGCTGGGCGCTGGCCGTTTCGAACATGCGAGGATGATGATGCGCGTACTCGTCGTGTCCCATGGACACCCGACCCTGTCTCTCGGCGGTGCCGAAATCGCCTCCTACAACCTGCACAAGGGCTTGCAGGCAAGCGAAGGCCTGGACGCGCATTACCTCGCCCGCGTCGGCTCGCCGACGCCGCGCCATGCCGGCACGGCGCTGATGAGTCTGCGCCAGCGCGGCGGTGAGCTGCTCTACTATGCCGAGGAATACGATCACTTTCTGCTCTCGAACCGGAACACCGAGGAGATCGAGCGCGATTTCGTCCGCGTGCTGCGCGACCTGAAGCCGGATGTGGTGCATTTCCACCATTTCATCGGGCTCGGGCTGGAATGCCTGTTCGCGGTGCGGGACACGCTGCCCGACGCCTTGATCGTGGTGACCTTCCACGAATACCTCAGCATCTGCCACCATCACGGTCAGATGGTGAAGACGGGTGCATTCAAGCTCTGCTACCGGGCCTCGCCGACCGACTGCAATGCCTGCTTCCCGGATATCGCGCCCGGCCACTTCCTGGCGCGCGAGACCTTCATCCGGGGCATGCTCAACCTCGCCGACCATTTCGTCTCGCCGAGCCGTTTCCTGGCGGAACGCTACCAGGATTGGGGCCTATCGGCTGATCGCTTCTCGGTGATCGAGAACGGCATCGACGTCGCCGAGGTCGCGCCACCCCGGCCCTTGCCGGACAAGACGGCACGGCGCTCGCGCTTCGCCTATTTCGGCCAGCTCACGCCCTACAAGGGCGCCGACGTGCTGATCGACGCGGTCACCCGCATCCCGGAATCCGTCTGGGGCGAGGATTCCATATTGCTGGTCTATGGCGGCAACCTTGAGCGCCAGCCCGAGGCCTATAAGAAGAAGTTCGCCGAGCTTGTCGAGAATGCCGGCAGGCGGGTGCGTTTCTGCGGCGCTTTCCAGAACCACGAGATGCCTAACCTGATGCGCTCGGTCGACTGGGTGGTGATGCCCTCGGTCTGGTGGGAGAACTCGCCGATCGTGATTCAGGAGGCCTTTTTCCACGGCCGCCCGATCCTTTCGAGCAATATCGGTGGCATGGCCGAGAAGATCGTCGACGAGGTCAACGGCCTGCATTTCCGCTCGGGCAGCCCGGAGGATCTGGTCGACTGCATGACCCGCGCCCTGAGCGAGCCCGATCTCTGGTCGCGCCTGCGCGCCGGGATCACCCGGCCGCTCACCCATATCGACTGCGCCGCCCAGCATATCGCGCTCTACCAGCGCCTGATCGAGCAGCGCGGCATGCCCGTACCGGCCAGCCGCGCGGCCACGCCGATGATCGCCTGATGCCAGAAGAAGCCAACGCGAAAACCAGGGGAGAGAAAACCATGGCCCGCATCCTCGTCATGATCCCATCGGGAGAGGTTTACGACCATGACAATGTGCGCTGGTACGGACACGCGGATCTCGCGAGCCATATCAACCACTACCACAATATCGGCGACGCCTTCGTCTTCGACTCATCGTTGAAGCTGCTTAACTTCGAGAAGCTCGACGTCCTGCCGATCGACAATCCGGACATGGCGCTGATCGACCGGATGAACGCGGAATACGACTACGTCTTCCTGCGCGGTTCGAATTACGTCCATGCCGACATGCAATGGAGCCAAACGGCCGATGTGCTGCGCCGGCTGAAGATTCCGGTCATCGCCTTCGGCATTGGCGCGCAAGCGCCGGTCAGCGGCAAGCTGGAGCTTAGCGAGGACACCAAGACCGTGCTCAGGCTGATGGCGGATTCGACCGCCTCGCTCGGCGTGCGCGGCACCTACTCGGCCGAAATCCTCAACGAGATCGGCATCAAGAATGTCCGGATCATCGGCTGCCCCACGGCTTTCCGCGCCAACAGGCCGGATCTCGCGATCAAACTGCCGGCGCTCGACAGCGTGAAGAAGGTCGGCATCACGCTGCGGCGCGAGGTCTCGCCGACCTATGCGCAGGACATCAAACGCTACCTCACCTTCCACCGCGACCTGGTGAAGTCGCTGGCGGGCCGGTTCGAGGCGACGCTGATGGCGCAGGGCGAGATCGAGGAGAAGAAACTCGCCCTCGGAACGCCGGAGCAGAAGGAAGAGGCGATCGCGGCGCTGCGCGGGAACGCGTGGGCAACCTCGTGGTACCTCGATGAGGCGATGGAGGCGCTCTATCGCAGCCGGATGTTCTATTCGGACGTGGTTGCCGATTACGAGAATCTCGTGCGCAGCCTCGACCTCGTGCTTGGCTACCGGTTGCACGGCAACCTGATGGCGCTCGCCAACGGCACGCCCTCGATCTACTTCACCTATGACAGCCGCACCGTCGAGTTCGCCGAGACCTTCCAGATCCCGAGCTTCGACGTTTTCTCCGGCCGGGATTTCAGGCTGGAGGAGCACTGGGATCAGGCGCGCTTCGACCGCTTCAACACGACCTATGCCCAAGTCTACGCCGCGATGCGCGACTTCCTGGTCGAGAACAAGGTCGACACCAAGATGGCCCCGGTGGTCAGGGCAGCGGCGGTGCCTCCGGCCGTTCCCGAGGCCGAACGAAAGGTGGCCTGATGGTGGAACGCACCATCCTTGCGGCCACGCTGGCGGCGTTGCCGCTGCTCACCGTTTCGAGCCTGTCGTTTGCGCAGGCGCCCGGCTATCGCGTCGAGATCGTTCCCGGCGCCACGGAGGAGACCGTCTACGCCTGGTCGCGCCAGCGCTGCGAGGAATGGCATATTCCAGACGCGCCGCTGCGGGCCTTCCGCAATCAGAACGGCGCGGTCGTCGCCTTCGCCAGCAATTACCGCAACCGCGCCATGGCCGGCCCCAGCCTCGACCGGATCGGGATTTCCTGTTCGGTCTCCTACGAGGCCAAGAGCAGTCCCGACCCGAGCGAGTTCAGCGACAAGAACTGGCTCACGGCGACATGGACCAGCAACGGCCGCGACGTCTTCGGGCTGGTGCATGCGGAATACCATGCCGACCGCTACGGCAATGCCTGCCGTTTCAGGGACAGGATGAGCTGCTGGTATAATGTCGTGACGGCCGCACACTCGACCGACGGCGGGCGCCATTTCAGCGCAGAGCCGCGCCAGCTCGTCGCCGCGCCCACCTTCCGCCAGGATGTCGACCAGGGGCGCCATCGCGGTTTCTTCAACCCGTCCAACATCATCGAGCGGGACGGCGCCTGGTACACGCTGATCGCGACCACGGGCGGCGAGGGCCAGAAAGGCGGCGTCTGCCTGTTCCGCAGCACCGATATCAACGATTCCGCCTCGTGGCGGGCCTATGATGGCACGGACTACACGGTGCGAGCGGTCGATCCCTATCGCGAGGACCTGTCGCAAGCGAAGCCCTGCCAGCCGCTCAAGGGACTGCCAACCACGGTCGGTTCCGTCACGAAACACGAGCCGAGCGGGCTCTATCTGGCGGTGCTCCATCTCGGTCCCGACCCCAGCCAGGGGATCGCGGGCGGCCGCGTCGCCTATAGCTGGTCCGCGGACCTCCTGCGCTGGTCGCCGCTGCAGACGCTCGTCGTGCATCCGACGATGTGGAGCAAGAACTGCGCGGACACGACCCGTTACGCCTATGGCGCGGTTGCCGACCCCGGCTCCACCTCGCGCAATTTCGAAACGACCGGGGACGAGGCGTTCCTGTTCATGACCCGGATGCGGGTGAAGGACTGCAAGCTCGGTCCCGAGCGCGACCTCATCCGCGTCAAGATCCACATCGTGAAGGACCAGCCTTGAAAATTCTGCGTGCCACAACGAACGAGATCGTCGTCTCCGTCGCGCGGCGTCCCGATGGCGGCTGGCCGGCGCTGCGCCTGCGGCTCGACGGTCAGGATTATGCAACGATCCAGCCGGGCGCGATGATCGCCGGCGACGCCGCCGGCGCCGAGCTGACCATCCCGCTGCCCAGGCTCGCGGACGGTCGGCCGCGCGAGATTTCGGTGCTCGACGCCGAGAGCGGCAAGGTCGCGCCCGGCTCGGGACTCGCCCCGATCGCAACCGAGAAAAAGCTGCGCGCATTGGTGATCTACCCGGCCGGAGAGGTCTACGAGCACGACAAGGTGCGCTGGTACCGAGCGCCGATGGAGAAGCTGCTCTCCGACTATTTCAACATCGGCGACATGATCGTCTTCGACTCGACGCTCAAACTGCTGCGCTACGCGCATCTCGAGCCGATGAAGATCATGAATCCGACCGATGCCGATATCGAGCGCTATGCCAGCGAGTTCGACTACGTCTTTGTCCGCGGCTCGAACTTCATCCATGAAAAGATGGAGTGGTTCCGTGCCATCGAGGTGCTGGAGAAGGTCAAGCTCCCGGTCTACGCCATCGGCGTGGGCGCGCAGGCGAGCCAGAATCGCGCCATTGAACTGCCGGACGCCTCGAAGAGGTTCTGGCAGATCGTTGCCGACCGCTGCGCCGCCATTGGCGTGCGCGGCGCCTTCAGCGCCGAGACTTTGCGCCATAACGGCATTCGCAATGTCGAGGTGGTCGGCTGCCCCTCGATCTTCCGGACGCGCAAGCGCGATCTCGCCATCCGGATTCCGGACCAGCGCGAAATCCGCAAGGTCGCCTTCAGCCTCAGGCGCGAGGCGGACAAGAGCTACACCGCCGACCCGGAAGCCTATCTGCGCAACCAGAAGGCCGCGCTTCTCAAGGTCGATCGCCAGAGCGAGATGGTGATGTCCTCGCATGGCGAGCAGGAGGAGAAGGCCTTCTTCCTGCGCGACGAGAAGGCGATGGAGAAGGCCGTAGCCGAGTTCGTTCATACCGGCTGGTGGAGCGGCGCCGATGATGCGGCCATGCGCCGGATCTACGAGAAGCAGCTCTTCACTTTCTTCGATGTCGAGCGCTACGACGCATTCGCACAGGGGCTCGATCTCGCGGTCGGTTACCGCGTCCACGGCGTGCTACCGGCGGTGGCGCAGGGCGTGCCGGGCGTTCTCGTCGCCTATGATACGCGCAGCCAGGAACTGGCCGAGACCTTGAAGATCCCCGTCGTGCCGGAGTCCGCCCTCGCCGAAGGCGGCTGGCGAGCCGTCTATCAGGAAGCCCAGCTCAACACGCTCGCGAAGAGCTATGCCGGTTCCTACGACCGCATGCGCGACTTCCTCGACAGGAACGGCGTCCCCCACCGGATGTGAGGCGGCCGCCGTTGTCCTCAACCCTGACTGTCGAGGCGCGAGCGAGGGCCTCTCCGCAGCACGCACGCTGCGGAAGCGCTTGAACCGAACAACCCGAAGAAGGCCGGCGGCACGGTGTCGACGGCCAGGAGCGGCAGGAGAAGACCATGAAGATCGAATACGACGCGGGCACCGCGCTCACGATCATGCGCGGCAATCCGGTGCGCGGCTGGATCTCGGGCAAGCCCGAGCGCATGGCCAAGGAGCGGCTGACCACCGGCAACTATCTCTCGGTCGAGCACAAGCCGAAATTCCAGATCGATCCGGCCTGGCCGATCTTTACGATGGGATCCTGCTTCGCGCGCGAGGTCGAGAACGTCCTGATGATGCGTGGGCTGTCGCTCCTGCTCGAAGGCCATGGCGTTCCGGCCGA
Source organism: Allobosea sp. LC85 (assembly GCF_000735605.1). Lineage (GTDB taxonomy): Bacteria > Pseudomonadota > Alphaproteobacteria > Rhizobiales > Beijerinckiaceae > Allobosea. The sequence continues at coordinate 21,346 of NZ_JPKG01000029.1, read as the reverse complement.
GCATTTCGAGAGCTGGAACGAGGCGACGGGGCGCGGCGGTGGCGCGGCGCGCGGAAGTCTCAGCCGCGGGGCGCTCAACAAGTACTCGGTACGGTCCATGACGCATGAGCTCAAGCGCGTCCTGCTCGACGAACCCTATCCGAATGAAGGACTGATCGAGCTCGCGCCCGACCAGTGGTTCGACCCGCATGCCAGCGGCCTGAGATTGCTCGACCAGCAGACCGCGCTTGCCAACCGCAAGCGCCTGACGGCAGCAACCGCGCGGATCAGGGAGGCGCGGATCTGCTTCTTCACGCTCGGGCTCACCGAAACCTGGCTCGACTCCGAAACCGGGCTTGCCATGAACATCCATCCCGGCCCGACCTGGCTATCGCGCATGCCCGAGCGCTTCCGCTTCGTCGATTACGGCTATGAGGCGACCCTGAACGACATGCTCGGTGTGATCGCGCTGATCCGCGAGCACTGCCATCCGGAGATGCGCTTCATCGTCACCGTTTCGCCGGTGCCGCTTGGCGCGACGTTCAAGGATGCTGATGTCATCGTCGCCAACAGTGCCTCGAAATCGGTGCTGCGCGCCGTCGCCGAGGAGCTCTACCGGCGCTTCGATTTCGTCGATTATTTCCCGAGCTACGAGATCGTCCTGAACTCGCCGCGCGCCATCGCCTTCGAGGAGGACCAGCTCCATGTCGCCCGCAAGATGGTGGCGACAGTCATGGAGACCTTTGAACGCAGCTATCTCGACCAGACAATCGGCGCGGCTGGCACACCAGCCCTGGTCTGATCCTGGCTCCCCGGCGCTCGGTCAGTCTGTCCCTGTCCACACGGTGGTGATCGCATCGATATCGGGGCGCCGGCGCTCAGCCGGCGCTTCCTTTGCCGTGCCGATATGGACGAGGCCTGCGAGCTTCTCGGCGCTCGAAAGCCCGAACAGCGCATGCACGCCGGGGCTATAGGCCGCCCAGCCGGTGAGCCAGTTCGCACCGAAGCCCAGCGCATGGGCTGCGGTGAGCAGGTTCATGCAGGCTGCTCCTGCTGAGAGGTCCTGCTCCCAGACCGGGACGCGCGCCTCCGGGTCGCTCTTGCTGACGACGAGCACGATCAGCGGAGCATAGGTCAGCGAGCGGCCAATGATTCCGGTGAATTTCTCGCGCTTCTCGGCGTCCATCGCCGCGTTCTCGGCGGCATAGAGCTGGGAGACACGCTCGCTCGCCCGTTTGCGCGCCTCGCCGGCGAGCAGGATAAAGCGCCAGGGTTCGAGCACGCCATGATCGGGTACGCGAGCGGCGATCGTCAGCATGCGGGCCAGTGTTGAGGCATCGGGTCCCGGTTCGCCAAGCATCGTCATGCCGACCGAACGGCGTGTTTCGAGCAGGCGCAGCAGCACCTCGCCATCCTGGGGCGCCGCAGCGAAGGCCGCCTGGCTCTGGGTCATGTCTCGTCCTCGATACTTGGCGCTTGCGCGCGTGTTTGCGCCTGAAGCATCGGCCCGAAAAGTGGATTGCGGTTTTCGGGAAAGCCGATGCAAACCCTAAAGCATAGATCATCGGGCCGGATACGATATCCGGTCCGATGATCTATGCCCGGCCGGCAACCTCGATCAGCCTCAGATCGGCGATCGGTGCCGGCCTTGCCAGGCGCGCCAGGGCCGCCTGCAGAGCGTCGATATCCTGCTCCGGGCTCGGCCGCCAGCCACAGGGACACGCGTCCTCATGGCGATGGGCATCGGAGACCTCGCGATAGATCGAGCCGATCGCCTCGGCGGCGAGCTGCATCACGGTCATCGGGGCGAGCTGTGAATCGTGCAGTGCATTGCAGAACGCTGTCATCACCACCTGCCGCAGCGCGGCGCGGGCGGCCTCGGTGTTCTCGTCGTGGATCAGTTCAAGCGGCACGATCTGCGCCCTCCCGTCGGCTGCTGGTCTTACCCTGACGCGCTGGCTCCACGCCCCCCGCCGAACCCTCCAGTGCGACTGTCAGCAGATCGACGAGGCGCTGCATCCGCGCCGGCAGCGCCTGATAGGCAACCGGGCTCGCATTGGCGGGACCTTTCGCGAAGGCCAGCGCCCGGCGCAGTTCGAGCGGCGTCGCTTTGGTCCGCAGCGTTTCCTGGATGATGAGTTCGTCGCTCTGGCCGATTGCCGCAACCACGTCCCCTGCAGAAATCTCGCTCATCTCGATGCCTCGTCGTGACCGAATCTTACATGACGCAACTCAGTAGGCGCGAGGTGGTTATTGTGCAACTTATTGTTTTCATTGAATAAATAGAACAGTTCGAAACTGCGGGGCGCCGCTGATGCCGCAAGGGGAGAATCATTCAGCCTGGGTTCATCGTGCGCAGGATACGCGTCATGCTGGCAGGCGTGCGCAGCAACCGGGAAAACCCGGGCGCGGATGGGTGTTGTTCCGATCCGGGGGGATCATCGTTCTTGTTGAAGCCTGTTGAAGCGCCTGGTGTTGCCGAAAGCCTGCCCTCCGACCGGCAGGTCGCCTGGCGCTTTGCCGGCCTGACCGGCGGTTTCTGGCGCGGAGCGACGAGCGGCAAGGCCTGGTTCTGGACGCTGTCGCTGGCGGCGTCGATCATCTTCAGCGTTTTCGTCAACGTCACCGTCAATCGCTGGAACGGCTGGTTCTTCGATGCGCTGGAGAAGAAGGACAAGGAAAGCGCGCTGACCGCCATGGCGGTCTTTCCGGTGCTCGCGCTCGTCGTCGCCGGCATCGGCGTCGTCATCCTGGTCACGCGCGAGACACTCCAGGTGCACTGGCGGCAATGGGTGACCGCAAAGCTTGCTGACGGCTGGGTCGGAGAGCGGCGCTTCTTCCGTCTGAGCCTGTCGAATGACGAGCCGGCCAATCCCGAGTACCGCATCGCCGACGATGTGCGCTGGGCGACCGAGCCGCTCGTCGATTTTGCCATCGGCCTGCTTTCGGCCTTCATCACCATCGTGATGTTCATCGAGATCCTCTGGGAGATCGGGGGCGCACTGACGATCCCGGCTGGCGCAGGGGCGTTCACCATCCCGGCCTATCTCGTACTGGCGGCGGTCCTCTATGCAGTGCTGGTTTCGCTGCTGATCACTGTCGTCGGCCGCCGGCTGCCGCGCCTCGTTGCCGCACGAAATGAGGGCGAAGCCAAATTGCGCTTCGCCCTGATGCGCATTCGCGATCACGGCGAACCGATCGCGCTCGCCCGGGCCGAGGCCGGCGAGCGCCGCGCCGTCGCGCGCACCTATGACAGCCTGGCGCAACGCTGGCTCGCCATGATCCGCCAGCGCGGCCGGCTGACCTGGATCACCAACGGCAGCGGTGCGCTCGTCCCGGTCGTGCCGCTGCTGCTGGCGGCGCCGAAATATCTCTCCGGCGAGATGTCGCTTGGCGGGGTCGTTCAAGTCGCTGCCGCCTTTGTGGCCGTGCAGAACGCCTTCAACTGGGTGCTCGACAATTTCATGCGCATCGCCGAGTGGCTGGCCGCCGCGCGGCGCGTCAACGAGCTTGCCGACGCGCTCGACCGCGTCGAGCAAAGCCGGCCGGACGATCATCTGACCGTGAAGCAGAGCCCCGACGGGCTGCTGTGTCTGGCGGATGTCACCTTGACCGATCGCGATGGCCGCAACCTGGCGGCCGATCTCAGCTTCTCCCTGCCAGCCGGCGCGACCCTGCATGTTTCGGGCGAACTCGGGCTCGGCAAATCGGCGCTGATCCAGGCGCTCGCCGGTCTCTGGCCGTGGGGGCGCGGCGAGATTTCCCTGCCGGAGGGAGCGCGGGTGACCGTCGTGCCGCACAGCCTGCATCTGAGCGAAGGCAGCCTGCGCACGATTCTCGATACTGCGTTGACACGTCCGGGCGATGTGCTTGCCGATGCCTTGCGCCGTTACGGGCTCTCTGCGCTCGCCGCTAGCCTCGACGAGTACCGCGACTGGGACAAGCTTCTGGCGACGGGCGACAGGCAGCGCCTGGCGCTCGCCCGTGCCGAACTCGAAGCACCCGACGTGCTCCTGCTCGACGAGTCGACCAGCGCCCTGGAGACCGACATTGCGCTCGAACTCATCGCCGAGCTGCGTGCCGCGCGGCCGGGCGCCATCGTCCTGCTGATGGGTCAGAGCCCCGGCTTTGCCGAGGCCGCCAGCCACCATCTCGTGATGAAGCGGGCCGGCGGCGTGGCGCGGATGGCCAGTTCGGACGGCACGCCCGCCCTGCGGGCCGGTGCGGTGGAGCGGAGCCTGACATGACGATCTCTTCGTTCCACCTTGCCGCGAAACCCTTTGCCCCGGGCTGGACCAAGCCCGCCTTGCCTCATGCCGCAGGCCTGCCGGACCTGCCTGTAACGGAGCTGATCGTATGCTGAATATCTGGGACGTCTATTGGGGCCTGCGGGTCGAGCAGTGCCCCTGCGACGTGCATTTCGTCGAATGGCTCGAGGAGCAGGGCCTCACTGGCAAGCGCATCTATCATTTCGGGACGGGCGGGCATCACTATATCGGCATCCGCTGCGCCGAGCCCGAGCTCGACTGCACGGTGCTCGGCATCACCGCCTCGCCCAAGGAATATGAGGCCTTCGTCAAGCTGGCGACCGAGAACCCCTCGATCACCAAGACCTATTCGGCCTATTTCGGCGACATCTACACCAGCAACGCAAAGCTGCTGCCGCGCTTCGACATCGTTACCCTGTTCCATTCCTGCGAGTTCCGCAGCGAGAAGAACGATGCCTATGGCGCGCTCACCGATCTCGAGGTGATGCAGCTCTTCACCGACCAGACTGATGTCGGCGGTCATATCCTGTTCTATACCGGCTCCTTCGCCTATGCCTCTGCCGAACCGATCATTGCGGACTGGGTAAAATCGCGGTCGGTCGAGGAGATCGGCCAGTTCAAGACGCTCCGCGTTTTCCGCAAGACCGCCTGAGGCAAGACCGCCTGAGGCAAGCCGCTGTTGCGGACGATCGGGAACGGCGCTAGAGCATGCTGCGAAAAAGTGGCAACGGTTTTTCGCATAAAGCATGCTCTAAACTATGAGAGTCGATCACGCTGCGTTTGGACGATGTCGTCCAAACGCAGCGTGATCTAGGGCTGTTTTCGTCACTCATTCGAGAAAGGGGGCTGCGTGATTACGTTCTTTCGTCACCATCGTCAGCGTGGCCCCGTTCAGGCCCTGCAAGCGGTCTTGCAGGGCTGACCCAAAGACGATCCCTCATCGGTTCTCTTTCCGGTCTGCCCTTCGTGGCGGCGTAGCATCGAGCCTTATGGCTGCGGTGAACTGCGCCTCTTCCAACCCAACGAGCTGACGCCGCACAGGCATCCGGCATCCCCATCCTCAAGGCGGTGAAATCCGCCTTTCCGGGATGCTGGACAACGGCTCGGGCAGTCCAGAGAACGATTATGGCCTTGATCAACGCTCGCAAACTCGGCGTCACGCTCGGTGCGCCGCTCTTTTCCAATCTCAATCTTGCCATCGGGCCGGGCGACCGCCTCGGCCTCGTCGCCGCCAATGGTCGGGGTAAATCCACGTTGCTGCGCTGCCTCGCTGGCTCCCAAGAGCCCACGGCAGGCGAGATCACGCGTTCGCGCGGGCTTCGCGTCGGCCATGTCGAGCAGGAGATTCCGGCCGCGCTGCTTGCATTGCCCTTCTATGACCTCGTCCGTCGCGCCCTGCCGCCGGAGCAGGCCGAGACGGAATCGTGGCGCGTCGACGTCGCGCTGGAATCGCTCGAAATTCCCGAGGCGCTTCGCCGGCGCCCCTTGTCGCAGCTGAGCGGCGGCTGGCAGCGCTTCGCCATGCTGGCCAGCGTCTGGGTGACCGATCCCGACATGCTGCTGCTCGACGAGCCGACCAACCATCTCGACCTCGCCCGGATCAGCCAGCTCGAGGAATGGCTGAATGGCTTGCCGCGGGACGTGCCCGTCGTGATTTCCAGCCATGATCGCGCCTTCCTCGATGCGGTGACCAACCGCACGCTGTTCCTCAGGCTGGAAAGCTCGCCGGTCTTCGCGCTGCCCTATACGCGGGCGCGCGCCGCGCTCGATGAGGTCGATGCCTCGGAGGAGCGCCGCTACCAGCGCGAGATGAAGGCGGCGCAGCAGTTGCGCCGGCAGGCGGCGAAGCTGAACAATATCGGGATCAATTCCGGCAGCGACCTGCTCGTGGTCAAAACCAAGCAGCTCAGGCAAAGAGCCGAGCGAATGGAGGAGGCGGCACGGCCTGGCTATCAGGAGCGCTCATCGGGAGCGATCCGGCTGGCCAATCGCGGCACCCATGCCAAGGTCCTGGTGGCGTTCGACGATCTTTCCGTCGAGACGCCGGCTGGGACGCCGCTGTTCAAAACCGGCAAGCGCTCGATCGCCCAGGGTGACCGGATCGTACTGCTTGGCCGCAATGGGACCGGGAAGTCGCGCCTTGTCGGTCTGATCAGGGCCGCGATCGCGGATGCCGAAGCTGCGAGCATCAAGGTCACGCCGTCGCTTGCACTCGGCTACAGCAGTCAGAGCCTCTCGGAACTCGCCGACAGCGACACGCCGCATGGCGTGATCACCCGGGGGTTCGATGTCGGCGACCAGCCGGCGCGCAGCCTGCTGGCGGGGGCGGGAGTGTCGATCGACATGCAGAACAGCCGGATCGGTGCGCTTTCGGGCGGGCAAAAGTCGCGGCTCGCCATGCTGGCGCTGCGTCTGGCCAATCCGAATTTCTATCTGCTCGACGAACCGACGAACCATCTCGATATTGAAGGGCAGGAGGCTTTGGAGGCCGAACTCATGGCGCATGAGGCGAGCTGCCTGCTGGTCTCGCATGACCGCAGCTTCGTCAGGGCGGTCGGCAATCGCTTCTGGCTGATCGAGCATCGCAAGTTGGTCGAGATCGAGGGGCCGGAGGCATTCTTCGCCGCGGCTCAAGCTGGAGAAACCTGATATTGGCCAAAGGGTTGGGCTGAAGCAGGCAGCTGTCGTCGGGCCGTCGCAATGCCGGCCCGACGCGATCTGCATCAGCCTCATGGCGCGCATTCGCCGCGTCCTTCCGTCTTGTGGATCGCGGCCGAGGCGCTATCTGTCGGGGCCAGGGTGCTGCGGTGCCCTCCCGTCCGCAATCGGCGCGAGCCACCCTCCGACCTCGCGCAATTGATCACGAGAGAGCATGTCGTACGGCCCGAACGAGCCCGGAATGCCGTTGCGCAAACGCAGCCGCTGGCGCTGGCTCGGCCCGCTTGCCAGCACTGTCATCTTCGTCGCCTCGCTCGCCGTCCTCTGGCTGATCATCAGCGAGATGGAGCCGGGCCAGGTCGCCAGTGCCTTCGCCGATGCCAGCCGCCGCCAGATCGGGTTGGCGCTCGGATTCACCGCGTTGAGCTATCTGTTGCTGACCGGCTATGATGCGCTGGCGCTGAGGAGGCTGGGGATGTCGATCCCCTACCGCACGACCGCGCTCGCTTCCTTCTCCAGCTATTCCGTGTCCTTCACGCTTGGCTTCCCGATCGTGACGGGCGGCACCGTTCGCTACTGGATCTACTCGGCCAAGGGTGTGCGCGCCTCGGAGGTCGCTCGCCTGACAGTTATCGCCGGCCTGACCTTCTGGCTCGGCCTCGGCGCGATCCTCAGCGCCTGCCTGTTCTATGCCACCGATTCTGTCGCGCAGCTGGCGCGCACCTCGCCCTGGGTCGTGCAGACCGTTGGTGCCGCGACGGCGCTCGCCATCCTCGGCTATCTCGTCTGGGTCGCGACCGGCGATCGCACGTTCCGGATCCGCGGCTGGAATCTGCCGTTACCGGGGGTGGGCATCACGCTAGGCCAGATGACGCTCGGCGCCTGCGAGGTCTGCGCCGCCGCCGCCGTGCTCTTCGTGCTGCTGCCCGGCGGCTATGGGCTGGAATATCCGGCATTCCTGGCGGCCTATGTCTTCGCCTGCCTGATCGGCATTGCCGCCCATACGCCCGGCGGGCTCGGCGTCTTTGAAGCGACGATGCTCGTCGCGCTCAACCGGCTGCCTTATGGCCATGTGCTTGGAGCGCTGCTGCTCTTCCGCATCATCTACTACCTGCTGCCCTTCATCCTGGCGCTGGTGATGCTGGCGCTGCACGAAATGATCCGCCGCATCAAGCGCCACGACATCTAAGGCACGCCCGTCGATGGGAACGCAGTATCGCTAACGGTTGTCGGCGACCTGGCGGTTGCTGCGCTTGTGCCCATACCAGGAGGCCTCGCGCGCACCGACATCGACATGCACGAGGCCGTTCGGGTAGGAGCCGACGCCGCCCGTGCTCGCAAGGGCCTTGGCGGCAGCGACCGCGCTGCGCGTGGAAGCGGCGAGCGGCCTGAAATCGATCGCCCTACCACTATAATGCTGGGAGTTGCGGGCGTGGCGACCACTACAGGTCGAGGTGATCTTGATCGGGCCGATCTTGGCGACCAGTTCGCTGATCATCGCCAGGGTTTCGGGTTTGAGGCACCCCAACCCTTTCACTTGCGGTTGGAACGAGACCTTGTCGACGGGGACATTGGCTTGGGCGGACGCAGGGAGGCAAGCTGCAACGCATGCAGCCAAGATAAAACGACGCATAAAATACTCAACAAGACTAGGGATGATGGAAGGCCAAAGCCACCATATTCTTGGCCTGGCCGAGTAGTTCCGTGTCCGAATAGTGTGGGTAGAAGGCCAAAAGATGGCTGGTCGGTTCGATGGATATCAGTCCGCGGTTTGAGGTTCATTTCCCCTAGCCTTTTCACGGCAGGGAATGACGCAACCACCACACAATAATTCGGTGAAAATACATTCCTGATCTGAGCGGCCACGGTGGGGCTCGATCCTGACCGTGAGTGCGACAGCGACCGCCTCCACGGCGTTCAGCGTGATGCCGATATCGACCGCCCGAGCGCGTTCTCGTTCGTGCCGAGATCGTGGATGGCGTGGGTTTCGCCTTCGCTCTCGCCGCACCTTGCGCGGGCCCCGCGAGAACGGGTCATTTATCCTGGAGCGATTGGCAGAGTGCGTGCCACCCCCTATGAGGGCGCCAGCTTCCTTCTGATGGGCATGTTCACATGGTCGATGTCGTCGATCCCTACGCGCCGGCCACGGCAGCGCTGATCGAGGCGCTGGGTGCCGCCGCGGTGCTGCTCGATGCGCAGGGTGTGGCACAGGCGCTGAGCCCGGCGATGCGTGCGCTCATTCCGGCTCTCGAACGAGGCCAGTCGCTGACGCTCGTCCTGCGCGACCCTGACCTGATCGACGCGATCGAGCAGGTTTCGCGCCGCGGGGGGCGCCGGGTCATCGAGTTGGTCGAGCGTGTACCGGTCGAACGCACCTTCCGTATCCACATCGCGGCCCTGACCGGCGGCGTCTGGCGCAATCCTGTGGTGCTCACCTTTGAGGATCTGAGCGAGCTACGCGTCACTGAACGTATGCGCGTCGATTTCGTGGCGAATGCCAGCCACGAACTGCGCACCCCGCTCGCCTCCCTGCTCGGCTTCGTCGAGACCCTGCAGGGACCGGCGCGCAACGATACCGGCGCGCGCGACCGCTTCCTCACCATCATGCGCGAGCAGGGCCTGCGCATGGCGCGGCTGGTGGACGATCTGCTTTCGCTCTCGCGCATCGAACTGCGCGCCCATCTCGCGCCGGACACGCCTGTCGATCTTTCCGCGATTTCCCGCGAGATCGTCGACTCGCTCACCCTGATGGCGCGCGAGCGCAAGGTGACGCTGAGGCTCGAGACGCCGTCCCAGCCGGTCCAGGTCGCGGGCGACCGCGACGAACTGTTGCGGCTGATGGAGAATCTCGTCGAGAACGCCATCAAATACGGCCGCGAGGGCGGCGCGGTTGCAATCGATGTGGTCGAGGGCGCGAGCGAGGCTAGCGTCAGCGTGCGCGACGACGGGCCGGGCATCCCGCCCGAGCATCTGCCGCGGCTCACCGAGCGCTTCTATCGCGTCGACACCGCCGCGAGCCGCGAGGCTGGCGGCACGGGTCTCGGCCTTGCCATCGTCAAGCACATCGTGCTGCGCCATCGTGGCCGCCTGACCATCGAGAGCGAGTACGGTAAGGGCGCCGTCTTCAAGGCGATCCTGCCGCGCCTTGGCGCCATGGTCCGAAATCCATCATGACCCATGTGACGGCGAATGTGACGGCGAACGTGACGGTCTGTCATCTGTCTGTCATATGGAAGGTGTTCTAGCGGGGCTGCTAAAGACTGCGACCCAGACGAGGACTCCTCTAATGCGCAAAATTCTCATTCTCGCGGCTGCGACGATCGGCTTGGCCGGCGTTGCCCAGGCCGCCGACATCACCGGCGCGGGCGCGACCTTCCCTTTCCCGATCTACTCGAAATGGGCTGAGGCCTATAAGAAGGAGACCAATATCGGTCTCAACTATCAGTCGATCGGCTCGGGCGGCGGTATCCGCCAGATCAAGGCCAAGACGGTCGCCTTCGGCGCGACCGATGCTCCGCTCAAGGGCGAGGACCTGACCAAGGACGGCCTGATCCAGTTCCCGACCGTCATGGGCGGCGTCGTTCCGGCGATCAACATTGCGGGCGTCGAGCCGGGCAAGCTGAAGCTCACCGGCGCGATCATCGCCGACATCTATCAGGGCACCATCAAGAAGTGGAACGATCCCAAGATCGTCGCCATCAATGCCGGCCTGGCCCTGCCTGATGCCAACATCAACCCGGTCTATCGCTCGGACGGCTCGGGAACGACCTTCGTCTTCACCGACTATCTCTCGCGCGTTTCGCCGGACTGGAAGTCGAAGATCGGCACCAACACGGCGGTGCAATGGCCGGTCGGCATCGGCGGCAAGGGCAATGAGGGCGTCTCGGCCTCCGTCAAGCAGGTCGCGAACTCGATCGGCTATGTCGAGTACGCCTATGCCAAGCAGAACAAGCTGGCCCATGCGCTGGTCGAGAACGCCGAAGGCAAGTACCCGGCTCCGGACGACAAGTCCTTCCAGGCCGCTGCCGCCAATGCGAACTGGAACGAGGCTCCCGGCTTCGGCATCTCGCTGAACAACCAGAAGGGCGCCGAGGCCTGGCCGATCACCTCTGCCACCTTCCTGCTCGTGCATGCCAAGCCCGAGAAGCCGGAAGAGGTGCAGTCCGCGCTGAAATTCGTCGACTGGGCCTATAAGAACGGCGACAAGCTCGCGCTCGACCTCGACTACGTGCCGCTCCCGGCCAACGTCAAGGATCAGGTCCGCGCCGCCTGGAAGGGCGTGACCGACCCGGCCGGCAAGCCGATCTTCTGAGCCATGCCATGACGCGAGGCGGGTCTGTTCCCGCCTCGCGTTCATCGACTGTAAGACCCGTTTCCTCGTGCTTCTTATGCGACCGGAGTAACCACGGATGGCTGCCGTGACAGACCAGATGGCCGCGCCCGGCGCGCCCGCCATTCGCCGCACTCCAAAGGGCACCTTCGACATTGTCTTCCGCAATGCCAGCCGGGCCGCCGCGCTCTTCGTGCTGGTGCTGCTCGCAGGCATCCTCGCCTCGATGATCATCGGCGGCTGGCCTGCCTTCCGCGAATTCGGCTTCGGCTTCATCACGTCCAGCGTCTGGGACACCCAGAACGAACAGTATGGCGCCTGGCCCGCGATCGTCGGCACCTTGTCGACCGCGCTGATCGCGCTGGTCCTTGGCGTGCCGCTCTCGCTCGGCATCGCCGTCTACCTCACCCAGCTTGCACCGCCCTGGTTCAAGCGCCCGGTCTCGACGACGATCGAGCTGCTCGCCGCCGTGCCCTCGATCATCTACGGCATGTGGGGGCTCTTCGTCTTCGTGCCGCTCTTCGCGGCCTATGTGCAGATCCCGGTCTCGAACATCGTCGAAGGCATTCCGCTGCTCGGCACCGTGCTGTATTCGCGCTCGCCCTCGGGCCTCGGCATCCTGACGGCCGGCATCATCCTCGCCTTCATGATCATCCCCTTCATCGCCTCGATCACCCGCGACATGCTGGAGCAGATCCCGTCCGTGCTGCGTGAAAGCGCCTACGGCATCGGCGCCACGACCTGGGAGGTCGTGCGCCATGTGCTGGTGCCGCAGGCCGGCGTCTCGATCATCGGCGCCATCATGCTCGGGCTTGGCCGCGCGCTTGGCGAGACCATGGCGGTGACCTTCGTCGTCGGCAATGCCAACCGGCTTTCGGCCTCGATCATGGATCCCGGCTCGACCATTGCGTCGCGCATCGCCAACGAATTCAACGAGGCGATGGGCCTGCAGCTCAACGCGCTGATCGCGCTTGGCTGCATTCTCTTCTTCGTCACCTTCGTCGTCCTCGTGATCGCGCGCATCCTTGTCGCGCGCGTCAAGTCCTTCTGAGCGGAGCCTGGCCATGAACAGCGCCGTCACCCCGCCCGCAGCGACGCCTCATCAGGTCTGGGGCCGCGTCCGTCCCGCGCGCCGCACCGCCGATCGGGCGATGAGGATCATTGCCACCAGCTTCACCCTCCTCGCCATCTTCGTGCTGTTCTGGATTCTCGGCATGCTGCTCGTGAAGGGGATCGGCGGGCTCTCCGTCGCGACCTTCACCCAGGTCACGCCCGGTCCCGGCAGCGAGGGGGGCGGCCTTGCCAACGCCATTGTCGGCTCGATCGTGCTGACCTTCCTCGGCATCGCCGTCGCGACGCCGGTGGGCGTGCTCGCCGGCACCTATCTTGCCGAATATGGCAAGGGCTCGAAGCTCGCCGACCTGATCCGTTTCATCAACGACATTCTGCTCTCGGCCCCGTCGATCCTGATCGGCCTCTTCGTCTACGTCATCCTGGTCGAGCCCTTCCGTGGCTATTCCGGCTGGGCCGGCGGCGTGGCGCTGGGCATCATCGCGATCCCGGTCATCGTGCGCACCACCGAGGACATGCTGCGCCTCGTGCCGAGTTCGCTGCGCGAAGCCGGCGCTGCGCTCGGCGCCCCGCCTTCGGTCGTCATCACCAGCGTGACCTGGCGGGCCGCGAAGTCCGGCATGGTCACCGGCATCCTGTTGGCCCTGGCGCGCATCGCCGGCGAGACGGCACCGCTGATCTTCACCGCGCTCAATAACAATTTCTGGTTCTCGCCCAGCCTCGTCGGCGGCGTCTCCAACCTGCCGGTGACGATCTATCAGTTCGCCTCCGCCCCCTATGAGAACTGGCAGCAGCTCGCCTGGGCCGGTTCGCTGATCATCACCGTCTCGATCCTGTGCCTCTCGCTTCTCGCCCGCCGTATCGTGCGGGGTGGCAAATGAACGGCCTTAAACCCTCGTCGCGTTCGATCTAAAGGAACAAGTCGATGCTTTCGACGCTGGAACTGAGCCCGCAAGCGCTCGATGCCGAGGCCCCCGTCCGGATCGCGGTCAAGAACCTCGATTTCTACTACGGCGAGCACAAGGCGCTGAAGAACATCAATCTCGACTTCCGGGACCGCCACGTCACGGCCCTGATCGGCCCGTCGGGCTGCGGCAAGTCGACCCTGCTGCGCATCTTCAACCGCATCTATTCGCTCTATCCGGAGCAGCGCGCCACCGGCGAGATCCTGCTCGATGGCCGCAACATCATCAGCAACGATATCGATGTGAACGAGCTGCGCTCGCGGATCGGGATGGTGTTCCAGAAGCCGACGCCCTTCCCGATGTCGATCTACGACAATGTCGCATTCGGCATCCGTCTCTACGAGAAGCCGCCCAAGTCCGAGCTCGATGACCGCGTCGAAGGCGCGCTGCGCCGCTCCGCGCTCTGGGACGAGGTCAAGGACAAGCTCAGGACCTCCGGCATGGGCTTGTCCGGCGGCCAGCAGCAGCGCCTCTGCATTGCGCGCACCATTGCCCAGAAGCCGGAAGTGATCCTGTTCGACGAGCCGACCTCGGCGCTCGATCCGATCTCGACCGGCAAGATCGAGGACCTGCTCGAGCAGCTCAAGACCGACTTCACCATCGTCATCGTCACCCACAACATGCAGCAGGCGGCGCGCATCTCGCAGTACACCGCCTTCATGTATCTCGGTGAGGTGATCGAATTCGACGCCACCAACACCATCTTCATGAACCCGCACAAGAAGCAGACGCAGGACTACGTCACCGGCCGCTTCGGCTGATCCGGCGCCCAGCCTTCCAACTGCTTTGCCGACAAAGGACATGCCGCGATGACTGATCACATCGTCCGCTCATATGACGCCGATCTCGAGGGGATCCGCCGCAGCCTTGCCGAGATGGGGGGCATGTCGGAGCGCATGCTCGGCGATTCGACGGTTGCCCTGGTGCGCCGCGATACCGGGTTGGCACAGAAGGTCATCAGCGCCGACCAGCGCCTCGACAACCTGCAGCGCGAGGTCGAGGAGAAGGCGGTGCTCACCATCGCCCGGCGCCAGCCGCTCGCCAACGACCTGCGCGAGCTGATCTCCGCCATCCGCATCGCCGCCGATATCGAGCGCGTCGGCGATCTGGCCAAGAATATCGCCAAACGCGCGGTCGCCATCTCCAGCCAGTTCCAGCCGCCGTCGCGCGCGGTCGTCGGCCTCGAGCATATGAGCCGCCTGGTCCAGGCCCAGCTCAAGGACGTGCTCGACGCCTACGCCGTCAGCAACGAGCAGAAGGCCATGGAGGTCTGGCGCCGCGATGACGAGATCGACGCGCTCTATACCTCGCTCTTCCGCGAGCTGCTCACCTACATGATGGAAGATCCGCGCAATATCACTTTCTGTACGCATCTCCTGTTCTGCGCCAAGAACGTCGAGCGCATCGGCGACCACACCACCAACATCGCCGAGACGATTCACTATCTCGTCACGGGCGAAGCCTTGGACGCAGCCCGTCCCAAGCTCGACACCACCAACATCCTTCTGGACGCCGCCACCGGTGAGTGACCGGCGCCCGACACCTTTGGGACCGAGTGAGACATGCCCGCACGTATCCTGATCGTTGAGGACGAAGAGCCGCTGACCCTGCTGCTGCGCTACAATCTCGAGGCCGAGGGCTTCGAGGTCGACAGCGTCGCGCGCGGTGACGACGCCGAACTGCATCTGCGCGATCATACGCCGGATCTCGTGCTGCTCGACTGGATGCTGCCGGGCCTCTCCGGCATCGAGCTCTGCCGGCGGTTGCGGACTCGTCGCGATACCGAGCGGGTACCGATCATCATGCTCACCGCCCGCGGCGAGGAGACCGAGCGCGTGCGCGGCCTCGCCACCGGTGCCGATGATTATGTCGTAAAGCCGTTCTCGCTGCCCGAGCTGATCGCGCGCATCCAGGCGCTGCTGCGCCGCGCCAAGCCGGGGCATGTCGCCGGCCTGCTGGCGGCAGGCGATCTCGAGCTCGACCGCACCACCCGCCGCGTCCGCCGCTCAGGGAGCGAGCTGCATCTCGGCCCGACCGAGTTCCGCCTGCTCGAGTTCCTGATGCAGGCGCCGGGTCGGGTCTATTCCCGCGCCCAACTGCTCGACGCTGTCTGGGGCCGCGACGTCTATATCGACGAGCGCACCGTCGACGTCCATGTCGGCCGGCTGCGCAAGGCGATCACGCCCGACAACGCCAAGGATCCGCTGCGGACCGTTCGTGGCGCCGGCTACGCCTTCGACGAGACCTTTGCGCGGAGCTGAGGCTTAGATCATCGGGCCGGATATCGAATCCGGCCCGATGATCTACCCTTCTATGTTCGCATCGGCTTTCCCGAAAACCGCAATCCACTTTTCGGGCCGATGTTTAGCGCGGTCCTGCGATGATGAGCGCCGCGCCGGCGAGGCAGATCAGCCCGCCGGCAACGTCCCAGCGGTCGGGGCGAAAGCCTTCGACGGTCCAGAGCCAGACCAGCGAACTGGCGATATAGACGCCGCCATAGGCGGCATAGGCGCGTCCGGCGGCCGCGCTCTCCGCCAGCGTCAGCAGCCAGGCGAACAGGGCGAGCGAAATCAGTCCGGGTGCGAGCCACCAGACCGGCTTGCCGAGCCGGAGCCAGCCCCAGAACGCGAAACAGCCGGCGATTTCGAGAATGGCTGCGCCGAGATAGGCGGCGATCGTCGGCATGGTTCGTCCCTGTCGCTGGCCCTTGGGCGCGGATCACCCTTGACCGCAGGGCGCGCGGACGGCAAGCCGGAGCGATGCCGGCACATCACATCGCCATCATTGGAGCGGGGCCCTCCGGACTGATCGCCGCCGAGCGCCTTGCCGCAGCCGGGGAAGCCGTCACGATCTACGAGCGCATGCCTTCGCCGGCGCGCAAATTCCTGCTGGCCGGGCGCGGCGGGTTGAACCTCACCCATTCCGAGCCGCTCGACAGCTTCCTGCTTCGCTATCGCGATGCGCAGGCCTGGCTCGAGCCGGCCGTCCGCGCCTTCCCGCCGCAAGCCCTGCGCGACTGGGCCGATGCGCTCGGGCAGGACACATTCGTCGGCAGCAGCGGACGCGTCTTCCCTCGCGCCATGAAGGCCTCGCCCTTGCTGCGCGCCTGGCTGCGCCGGCTCGAAGGTCTCGGCGTCGCCTTCGCACCCGGCCATCGCTGGACCGGCTGGAGCGAGGAGGGCGCCTTGATGTTCCGGAACCGCGATGGTGCCGATACCGAGGCCAGGCCCGATGCGACGCTGCTCGCGCTCGGTGGCGCGAGCTGGCCGCGGCTGGGGTCCGACGGTGGCTGGGCGCCCTTGCTGGCCGCGCGCGGCGTAGCGATTGCACCCTTGCGCCCGGCCAATGGCGGCTTCACGGTCGATTGGTCGCAGACCATGCGCGAGCGCTTTGCCGGCGCACCGCTGAAACGCATCGTCCTGAGCTTCGGCGGCCAATCCGTGCCCGGCGAGGCGCTGATCGATGCGACGGGCCTTGAGGGCGGCGCGGTCTACGCACTCTCTGCCCCGATCCGCGAGACGATCCTGCGCGAGGGCAGGGCGGGCATCAGCATCGATCTGCGGCCAGATCACGAGGCGGCGGCGCTGGCCCAGCGCCTCGCGCATCGCCGCAAGGGCGAGACGCTGAGCAACCATCTGCGCAAGGCCGCAGGTCTTGCTCCCCCGGCGATCGCGCTGCTGCGCGAAGCCGCGAAGGGGCCGCTCCCCGAAGACCCGGAAAGGCTTGCCGCACTGATCAAGGCCGCGCCCCTGGTGCTGACCGGTCTCAGGCCGATCGAGCGGGCGATCTCCACCGCCGGTGGCGTCGCCGCTGCCGAGATCGACGAGGATTTCATGCTGAAACGCCTGCCCGGCACCTTTGTCGCCGGCGAGATGCTGGATTGGGAGGCGCCGACCGGCGGCTATCTGCTGCAGGCCTGCTTCGCGACCGGGGTTGCGGCTGCGGCAGGAATCCAGGCCTGGCTTGCGGAGAGCTGAGCGATCGCCTCAGGCGATCGCGATGATCTCGACCGCCTCAGTGCCGACGCTGACGCTCTCGCCGATGCCCTTGCCCATCAGCGCGTTCGCCAACGGCGCGACATAAGGCAGCGTCCCGTGCGCCGGATCGGCCTCGTCCTCACCGACCAGCCGCCAGCTCTGCTCGCGTCCGTCGGCCCGGCGGATCGTCACCGTCGAGCCGAAGCGGATGATGTCGTGCCTTTCCTGCGCAGGGGCAAGCTTGGCGCTGGCGCGCCGCGCGGTCCAGTAGCGGAACTCGCGCCGTGTCTGGGCGATTTCGGTGCGGTCTCCGCCGGCCAGCGCGGCTGCGTGTTCGTCATGCCAGCGCGCCAGCTGAGACTCGATCTGCGCGAGACCCTCAGGCGTCACGAGGTTCGGGTGAGGCGAGACTGGCCGGTCCGGCAGCTCGTCCAGGGTACCTCTCTCCTCGGCTTCCTTGACGAAGGCGCGAGTCATTCTGGCGTCCTCCCATTGATCTCTGCGAATCCGGCGAATCGGACCGCATCTTTCAGCGTTACGTCCTCACGACTGCGTGCGATGCAGCGCCAAGCCGGTGCTGGAACCTGGAACAGCGATATCCTGGAGATGGGGATCAGGCACCGCCGAAGACAAGACCTTT
This sequence comes from Allobosea sp. LC85, assembly GCF_000735605.1. Taxonomy (GTDB): domain Bacteria; phylum Pseudomonadota; class Alphaproteobacteria; order Rhizobiales; family Beijerinckiaceae; genus Allobosea. The sequence continues at coordinate 3,458 of NZ_JPKG01000029.1, read as the reverse complement.
ATAGTCTACACCCACGCGCCCGGCCGCACCATCGAGGGCCGCATCATCAAGGGCCGCACCTTCGGAGCCGCCGCTGGGCCTGCGCCCGTCCCGCGGGAGGGGTTTTCACAAGCAGTCTTCCGTGTTCGGCTTGGCCCAGCACATACTTGGCCCAGCACATAAAAGGCATCCTTGGCCCAGCACATAAAAGGCATCGAGGGAAAGGAATATCATGAGCCAGAGCGAGCCTCAGAACGAAAACGCCCCATCCCAAATGATCGACGAGCGGATCAGGGAACTCGGCGACTGGCGGGGCAAGATGCTCTCCCAACTCCGCGCATGGATCAAGCAAGCCGATCCCGAGGTGGTCGAGGAGTGGAAGTGGCGAGGGGTTCCGGTGTGGTCGCACGACGGAATGATCTGCACCGGCGAGACCTACAAGAGCGTCGTCAAGCTGACCTTTGCCAAGGGGGCTTCGCTTGACGACCCGTCCGGCCTCTTCAATTCCAGCCTCGACGGCAACACGAGGCGTGCCATCGACGTTCATGAGGGCGAGGCGATCGACGAGGAGGCATTGAAGGCTCTCATCCAGGCAGCGGTGGCCCTGAATACGTTCCGCGCCCGCGGCGGGACCAAGTCCCGCGGATAAGCCTCGCTTCTGCTTCGACAAGCGCAGGCGCGCGATGAGGGCCTGGACCTGCATCGCGCCCGCTCCGAGACCGCTTCAATTCGAGCGCGCACGGCACCGCGTGCTCCTGTCACCTGCTGTCAGCTATCCGCCTGCTGCGATCGCTTACCCCTCGCGCCTGGACCGGTTTCGCCCCATATTGCCGCCATGCCGAAAAGCTCCGACACGACCGCCAAGGCGAAGCCTGCAAAAAAGCCCGCGTCCGCGCGCACGCCGAACTCCAAGGCCACCAAGCCGGAGTTGAAGCCGCTCGAGGGCTATCTCGCCGATCTGCTCAATCCCGCGATCAACCGCGGCAGGGCGGTCCCGGGCGGCGCCTCCGGCTTCAGCGACCAGCCGCAGGCCGGCTATGGCGAGCCGCGCCCCGGTGATGCCAAGCTGAAGAAGAAGCCGAAGAAGAACGACGCGGCTTCCGCCTTCGGCGAGGCCGAGGGCGAGACCGCGGCTTCCGTCACCGCGCATTCTCTGCAGCACCTGCTCGAGTCCGGCAGCCCCTTCATCGATCCCGGCAAGCCCTGGACGCCGCATCGCCCGGCCCGACCGGACAAGTCCGAGGGTGGCATCGCCTTCCGCATGCAGTCGGATTTCGAGCCCGCAGGTGACCAGCCGACCGCGATCGCCGATCTCGTCGACGGCGTCGCACGGCAGGAGCGCGACCAGGTCCTGCTCGGCGTCACCGGCTCCGGCAAGACCTTCACGATGGCAAAGGTGATCGAGGAGACGCAACGTCCTGCCTTGATCCTTGCCCCGAACAAGACACTCGCGGCGCAGCTCTACGGCGAGTTCAAGAGCTTCTTCCCAGACAATGCGGTCGAGTACTTCGTATCCTATTACGATTACTACCAGCCGGAGGCCTACGTCCCGCGCTCGGACACGTTTATCGAGAAGGAATCCTCGATCAACGAGCAGATCGACCGCATGCGCCACTCGGCCACGCGTTCGCTGCTGGAGCGCGACGACGTCATCATCGTCGCCAGCGTCTCCTGCATCTACGGCATCGGCTCGGTCGAGACCTATACGGCGATGACCTTCGCCATCAAGCTCGGCGAGCGCATCGAGCAGCGCCAGCTCATCGCCGATCTCGTCGCCCTGCAGTACAAGCGCACGCTTGGCGATTTTGCGCGCGGCACCTTTCGCGTCCGAGGCGATGTCATCGAACTGTTCCCGGCCCACTATGAGGACCGCGCCTGGCGCATCGGGCTATTCGGCGACGAGGTCGAGAGCATCTCGGAATTCGATCCGCTCACCGGCCAGAAGACGGCCGACCTCGAATTCGTGAAAGTCTACGGCAATTCGCACTACACCACGCCGCGCCCGACGCTGACCCAGGCCGTCAAGTCGATCAAGGAGGAGCTCAAGGCCCGCCTTGAGGAGCTCAACCGCATGGGTCGCTATCTCGAGGCGCAGCGGCTCGACCAGCGCTGCACCTTCGACATCGAAATGATCGAGTCGACGGGCTCCTGCAACGGCATCGAGAACTATTCGCGCTATCTCACCGGCCGCAAGCCGGGCGAACCGCCGCCGACTCTGTTCGAATACCTGCCGGACAACGCTCTGGTCTTCACCGATGAGAGCCACGTCACCGTGCCGCAGATCGGCGGCATGTACCGGGGCGACTTCCGCCGCAAGGCGACGCTGGCCGAATATGGCTTCCGCCTGCCCTCCTGCATGGACAACCGGCCACTGCGCTTCGAGGAATGGGACGCGATGCGCCCGCAATCGGTGCATGTCTCCGCCACGCCCGGCGGCTGGGAAATGGACCGCACGGGCGGCGTTTTCACCGAGCAGGTCATTCGCCCGACCGGGCTGATCGACCCACCGGTCGAGGTCCGCCCCGCCAAACACCAGGTCGCCGACCTGCTCGACGAGATCAAGGAGGTCACCGAGAAGGGCTACCGCAGCCTCGTCACCGTGCTGACCAAGCGCATGGCCGAGGATCTGACCGAGTATCTGCACGAGAACGGCGTCCGTGTGCGCTACATGCACTCCGACATCGACACGATCGAGCGCATCGAGATCCTGCGCGATCTTCGCCTCGGCGCCTTCGACGTCCTGGTCGGCATCAACCTGCTGCGCGAGGGCCTCGACATTCCGGAATGCGGCTTTGTCGCCATTCTCGACGCCGACAAGGAAGGCTTTTTGCGCTCTGAGACCTCGTTGATCCAGACCATCGGCCGCGCCGCCCGCAATGTCGACGGCAAGGTCATCCTTTATGCCGACCACATCACCGGCTCGATGGAGCGGGCGATGGCCGAGACAAATCGCCGCCGCGAGAAGCAGGAGGCCTACAACCTCGCCAACGGCATCACGCCGCAGACCATCAAGCGCGCGATCGGCGACATCCTCGGCTCGGTCTACGAGCGCGACCATGTCACGGTCGACAAGGGGCTGGTCGATGCGCCGTTCGCCGGCCACAATCTCAAGGCTGCGCTCGCCGATCTCGAGAAGCGCATGCGCGAGGCCGCTGCCGATCTCGAATTCGAGACCGCCGCCCGCCTCCGCGACGAGATCAAGCGCCTGCAGGCGACCGAACTCGCCATCTCCGATGACCCGCTCGCCCGCCAGAGCGATGTCGAGGCCTCGGCTGGAAAGTACCGGGGGGAGCGCAGCTATGGGGCGTCAGCGAACCTGCCGACGCGGGCGCGCAAACCCACCGATGAGGACATGGGCCCGCATAACTGGGGCGGCGGCGAAGCCAAACCGGTCTCCCGCCCGCGCAAGCCGACCTTGGACGAGATGGGCCCGGTGCCGGAATCTCGGCCTAAGGGTGCGGGGGAGGAGCGGGGAAGAC
>NZ_JPKG01000028.1 GCF_000735605.1 Allobosea sp. LC85 | reverse complement strand
AATAGGCCAATATGACCAGAACCCCTGCGCCGGACAGCCCAAAACCGGCCGATATCCGTCAAAAAATCGCGCCCACAACCCAAACTCGCGGAAACGCAGCAGGAATTTCAGCAGCCTGCTAACGCTTGGCGGGAAACATTGAGCGGCGACGCCTGAAGCGGTCACGCCCACCGATCGTCACAGCTCCGCCTTTCACGCCTGGACCGCTATGTCCTTGCCGTCTGCGCTGGCCTGGTCAGATGCCGTGAAGAAGGCGTCGGCATAGGCGTGCGCCGGGTCGAGGCCGCGGCGCGTCATGGCTGCGACCGCGTGGTCAACCAGGCTGGGAGAGCCGGCGACATAGGCTGTCACGCCCTCGAGCTTGGCGAGCGCTTCAAGGCGAGCGCTGAGTGGCGGCCCGTCGCTCAGCACAGGGATGTAGGTAAAATCGGCGAGCCGGTTGGCGAGCTCAGCGATCGTGGCTTCCTGATAGAGATTGTGCCGCGTCCGTGCAGCATTGTAGAGCCGGATCGGCTGTTTCAGATGCAGACGCGCGGCGCTGTGGAGGATCGACAGGATCGGGGCGAGCCCGGTTCCGCCCGCCACGGCGAGGATCGGCCCGGTCCGCCTTGCGCGCAGATGCGCCGTGCCCATCGGGCCACGCAGCCAGACGGGATCGCCCGATCGCAGCCCGCTCGCGACATGGCCGCTGGTTGCACCATTGGCGACATGCCTGATGTGGAACTCGAGAAGCGGCTCGCCAGGTTCGTTCGCCATCGAATAATTGCGCGGCGCACAGCCCGCGAAACGCAGTTCGGCATATTGGCCGGCCGTGAAGGCGAGCGGGGCCTCGTCCAGCTCCACGCGCAGGATCGAGATGTCCGGCGTCGGGCGTTGCAGCGAAACGACCCGTCCCGAAACCTCGCGCAAGGGATGTCCCGCCGTGTCGCTGCCAAGCCAGGCGACGCTGCAATCGCTGCGCGGCTGCGCGCGGCAGGCGAGAACGAAACCACGCTCACGATCCGCTGCGGTGAGGGCGAACGGCGTGTGGGGAAGCAGCTCGACGTCGCCCGAGAGAAGCCTCGACTTGCAGGCGCCGCAGCGCCCGACCTGGCAGCCATAGGGATAGGCGTACCCGGCAATCTGGGCGGCCTTCAGGATCGTCATATCCGCCGCGACGGTGATTTCGGTCGCGAGGTTGGCGATACGGACGGTGTGGTTTGCAGTCATTGAGCGGACACCTGCTGAGGCCCGAGCGGCGCTACCGCAACATCGGTCATTGGCGGCAAGAAGTGGCGCAGGCGCCGCGCCTGCTCGACTCGGTCGAGGCTGGACGCGCAGGTGATGCCCTCGACCGCGACCATGAGCCTTCGCCCTGACCGCCCTTCGGACTGAGTGATGACCGTCATCTGCGCCACCTCGATTGAACGAACATCCATGCGGTGCGGCTTCCCATAGTGGGAATGTCAAGCGGCTGAGGACTGTCGAGCGGAGAAAAATCCGGGCTTGACCTTGCCATATGGCAAGGACCGACACTGATTTGCGCTCATTCCTTCAGGAGAGGTTTTCTATGTGCCAAGCTCACCAGTCTCACGATCATGAGGTTGCTTCCGCTGCCGTTTCCGGTGTTTCCGTCCGTGTCGAAGACATGACCTGCGGCCATTGCGCCGGCACCATCAAGAGCGCGATCGAGAGCTCGATCCCCGGCGCCAAGGTCAACGCCAACCCGGAGGCTCGTCTCGTCTCGGTCGAAGGCGCCGACCTTGCCCGGGTTCGCGAGGTCATCGCGCAGGCCGGCTATACGCCGGATGCGGCTTCCGCCCACGCCTGAGTGTTCGAGGCCGGAAATCCGGCTTTCTCTCACGATCAGCATGACTCTTTGAAATGATGACAGCCGCGGCAAATGCCGCGGCTTTTTGCTTGGCTGGCGCTGTCGATTCTTCGCGCCTGTACCGCGGCGTTTCGGGATTTTGGGACTGATTGATCGTCGGGCGGCCTCCATCATCGACGCTGAACGGAGGCCGGCAGATCATACCCGATGCTCCCGCCGATCAGCCTGGACGAACAATCAGGCCCGGCGCTGGAGCGCCGGGCCTGATTTTGCGCGATATCGATGTCGGGAAGTTTCAGTTCATTCCAGACCTGGCGTCATCGTGTAGTAATTGATGAAGTGTGCCTTGTAGTTCTTGATTTTTGTCGCGTGGGCATCGTAGCTCGATTCATGGACAAGGAAGACGTTGATTGCGTCTCTTTGAATTTTTTCGCCAAGATTTGCGTACATCTTGAACCTGTCCACCTGATCCTTCGTGCCGTAGATCTTGCTGATCTCCGTGTCCATCTCAGGTGTGCAGTAATGCGCAATATTGAAGCTTCCCGAACATGAGTAATCGGCATTGATGAAGCCGATCGGCTCGGGAACGTCGGTCAGGTAACCACGCGACATGAAGGCCATGTCGAAATTGCCGGCGAGCATATCCGGCTCGATGGCCTTATATTCCGCCATCCGGATATCGACCTTGATCCCGACCTGTCCGAGCATCTCCTGCACCACAGCGGCGACATCCTTGAGCTCGACCTTGGACACATAGCCCCAGAGATTGAGGGTCAGGCTGCCCGGCTTGATGCCGGCTTCCGCCAGCAGCTTTTTTGCCTTCGCGGGATCATAGGACGGCTTCTGATTGGCAGGCGCCCACGGATCGGTCGTGCGGAACGGGCCCATGGCCGGCGTCGCAGCCCCCTCATAGACCGCGGCCGCAATCGCCGATGTGTCGATCGCGGCCTGGATCGCCTGTCGGACGCGGATATCGTCGAACGGCTTCTTCTTGTTGTTGAGGAGAAGCATGAGCGTGCGCGGTGCCTTGGTCTGCTCCAGCTTGACGTTCTTCAGGTTCTTGAACTGGCCGAGCGCGGTGGCCGAGATGATCCGGGCAATATCGGCCTCTCCGGTGCGAATCTGGGTGGCACGGCTGTTCGCATCGGAGATGAATTTGATCTCAGCCCCGTCGAGTTTTGGCTTGCCGCCCCAGTAGCTGTCATTGCGCTTGACGGTCATGCCCTGCTTGGCGTCGACGCGCGTGATGGCGAAGGGGCCGGTGCAGGTATTGATCGGGTTGACCTTGCCGTCCTTGTAGGCTGCCGGTGCCAGGATCGTCGTCGCCGGACTGGCCAACTGGCCGGGGAGGAAGACCGAGGGCTCGACTGTGGTGACGCGCAGGGTCTCGGCGTCGGACACCGCGACGGATTTGATGTTCTTCTTCGAGAAAGCCCGTGCCGGCACCTGCGCTACCAGCAACTGGTTGAGTGCGTTCGCCGCGGCTTCGGCCGTCAGGGGGCTTCCGTCTTGGAACTTGACGCCCTGGCGTATCTTGAAGTCCCATGCAGTGGGCGAAGACTGGCTCCATGCCGTGGCGAGCGAGGGCTTCAGTTCGCCGTCGAAATCAACCTTGGTCAGGCCCTCATAGCACCCCGAGCGACTGCCCAAATAGGCGTCGTCAGACGCCATGTCCCAGCCCGCGACGACATTCACAACCTCATTGATGGTGAGGGTTCCTGCGGCCTGGGCCGCGGTTGCCACAGACAAGGCAAGTGCTGAGGCAGCCAATATGGTCTTGCGATTGCTCATTCGTCGATCCCCTGTTTTATTCTGCTTATGGTTGCAGCAAGGCTGATCGTCCCGCGTCGGGGGAAGAATTTAATACCGTTCTGCGGGGAATTGGCCGCAGAACCAATCGTCCCTTTCGAACGCGCGCCGATAAGATGTCATGGGCCGGTCATCGCCGCATCAGGCGTCCCGGCCGTGCGATAGGTCACAGAGGTCAGATCGAGCTCTTCCCAGTGGTGGCAGCGGACGAGATGACCGCGACCGGCCTCGCGAAGCAGGGGCATCTCGCTGGCGCAAGGCTGTGTCGCAAAGCGGCATCGCGTCTGGAGCCGGCAGCCCGGCGGCGGAGCCAGCGGACTTGGCAGATCGCCCTTGAGATAGCTGGCTGCGCCGTCAAGACCGGTCTCGTCGATCAAGGCGGATGAGATCAGCGCGCGCGTATAGGGGTGGCGTGGGCGTGCGAAGAGTTCGTCCCGGTCGGCGATCTCGACGATCTGGCCGAGATACATCACGGCGATGCGGTCGCACATGTAGTTCACGACGCGCAAATCATGGGAAATCATCAGCAGCGTCAGGCCGAAGCGCTGCTTCAGGTCGACCAGAAGGTTCAGGATCTGGGTTCGCATCGAAGCGTCCAGCGCCGAGGTCGGTTCGTCGCAGACCAGGAACCGAGGTTTCAGCAGCAGGGCCCGTCCGATGACCACGCGTTGCAACTGTCCTCCGGAGCATTCGCGGGGATAGCGCTCGGCGAAGGAGGCATCGAGCCCGACCTCCTCGAGCATCTGCAACACCAGAGCGCGCAGGGTGTCACGCGTGCCGAGATTGTTCTGGATCATCGGCAGCAGCATGCTGTTGCCCAGCGTCATGCGCGGATCGAGGGCCGCATAGGGATCCTGAAAGACAAGCTGCATGGTCCGTCGCATGCGGCGCAGGTCCGGGCCATTCAGCGCCAAGACATTGCGCTGGTCGATCCTGGCTTCGCCGCCCGTCGCGGATGTCAGCCGCATCAGGACGCGGGCGATGGTGCTCTTGCCACAGCCGGACTCGCCGACGAGGCCCAGGACCTCGCCCTCGCGGATGGAGAAGGAGACGCCGTCCAGCGCCTTCAGGGAGAGCCCTGCGCGCATCATGTAGTGCTTCTTGAGGTCGGTGACTTCGACGAAGGGCCGGCCGGCCGGGGCTTGAGGCCGCGGCGCCATGTCGATGCGACTTTCAATCATGCGTGGACTCCACTGGTGGCCATCGCAGGATGGTCGTTGCAGGCCACGGCCCAGCATCGTGCCATGCAGGTACGGTCATAAGTGCTCAGCTGTGGCTCCTGCTCGAGGCAGTGCGCGGAAATGCCGTTGGCCGCGGCGGTTGGGCAGCGCGGCAGGAAGCGGCAGCCTTGCCCGGTCGCGAGCGCCGTCGGCGCCGCCGGAATCGAATAGAGCCGGCCGTTCTCGTCCGCCTTGAGCAGCGAGCACTGCACCAGCGCCCTGGTGTACGGATGGCGCGGGTGTTTGAGGATATCGCGAGCCGGTCCTTCCTCGACGATGCGGCCGGCATACATCACCGCGACGCGGTCGGCGATCGCGGAGACGATCGACAGATCATGGGTGATCAGCAGGATCGCGAGGTTCCGCTTTCGGCGCTGCTCGTCCAGCAGCTTCAGGATCTGCACCTGCACTGTGACGTCGAGCGCCGTCGTCGGCTCGTCCGCGATCAGGATCTGGGGCTCGCCGCTCATCGCGGCTGCCATCATCACGCGCTGCGCCATGCCGCCGGACAACTCATGTGCAAAGCAGTCGATCCGGCTCGCGGGAGCAGGGATGCCGACATCGGCGAGCAGTTTGATCACGCGCTCCTTGACCGAGGAACGGTCGGGGCGGCGGTGCTTCCAGAGCGCCTCCGCCACCTGCACGCCGACCCGCGACGTCGGATCGAGCATGGCCTGGGGCTGCTGGAAGATCATGGCGATGTGCCCGCCGCGCAGATGGTTCAGCTCGGCCTGGCTCATGCCAAGCACATCGCGCCCCCGAAACAGGACCTGCCCGCCAGTGATGCTCGCGGCTGATGGCAACAGGCGCATCAGCGACAGCGCGGTCATGCTCTTGCCCGATCCCGACTCGCCGACAAGCGCGACGATCTCGCCGCTCCTGAGCTGCAGGTTCAGGCCATCGATGATGGTCTTCGATGAACTCTTGCCGGGTACCGAAACGTGCAGGTTGCGGATATCGAGAAGCACGTCCCTGGCCGGCTCGGGTAGCGCGTCATCGGCAGCATCGGGAAGGCGCTGATCCATCTGTGACCCCTCTGTTCTGGTTTTTTGGTCGTTTCGTTGCTCGTGCACTCGCTCTTCGCGGTTCTGGCTATGGTGCTTTCCTATCTGCGTGCGGCACAGGCTCGTTCGTGCTTGAAGGGTCCGACGCGAGGGCCGATCGGGCGAACTGGAGGGCGGACTTGCGAATTCGTTTGGCCGCATCTTCCCCCATTCCGCGACCCTATCGGGCTTCTTTGAGTTCGAGGCCCTGACCGATCCAGGTCACGGACAGTGCCGTCAGGAAGATCGCCAGGCCGGGCACGATCACGAGCAGGGGCATCCGCTCGACATAGGGCTGAGCCTCGGCGAGCATCAGCGCCCAGTCAGCCTGGGGCGGTTGTACGCCGAGCCCGATGAAGGAGAGGCCGCCCACCGTGATCAGCTTGTGCCCGAAGCGCAGGAAGGTGATTGCCGCGATCGGCCGCAGGGTATTGGGAATGATATGCCGGACAATGATGAAGGTGCGCGAACAGCCCAGCACCTCGGCGGCGCTGATATATTCCTTGGCGCTGATCACGAGGGCCAGCCCGCGTGACAAGCGGGCGAACGGCGTCCAGCCGATGATCGTCAGGGATATGATGAGCGTGCCATAGCCTGGCCCGAGGATCGCGATGGCGAAGATGGCGATCACCACGTCGGGAAACGAGATCAGCAGATCGACCAGGCGCATGATGATTTCATCGACCCATCCGCCCGAGCGGGCCGAGATGATGCCGACCACGGTTCCGATGGTGACGCAGAGGAATAGCGTGACCATGGCGATCAGCACGGAAAACTGACCGCCGACCAGAATCCGGCTCAACAGATCGCGGCCAAGATGGTCCGTGCCGAGCCAGTGCGCTGCGCTCGGCGACGCCAGGCGGCGCAGCAGACTCTGGCTTGCCGGATTGTAGGGTGTCGCCCAGGGACCGGCGATCAGCAGGACGGCGATCAGCGCAAACAGCACGATCCCGACCGCGAAGGTCCAGTGGCGGCTGCGTGCGAAACTCACGAAGCGGCGAAAGGTTGAGGGGCGAGCAGCCACGGCGCGGCCGGCGAGCGGGGGCAGGGCGGTATCAGTGGACATGGCCCATCCGCACGACTGGATTCAGCAGGATGTAGAGCACGTCGGCGATGGTGTTGATCACGATCGACAGGACGACGATGCACATGAAGCTCGCTTGCAGCACGGGCACGTCGTTGTTCACCACGCCCTCGTAGATCAGCCTTCCCATGCCGGGGATCGAGAAGATGACCTCGACCACGACGGAGCCGCCGAGCAGGCCGGCAAGCCACAAGGCAAACAGCGTGACGACCGGCATCGATCCGTTGCGCAGCCCGTGGTGGACGACCGTTTGCCGCATGCTCAGCCCGCGGCTGAGCGCGGCGGTAATATAGGGCGCCTGCAGGACGTCGATCATCGCTGCGCGCGTGACGCGCGTGAAGTAGGCCATGGGGCGCAGCGACAGCACGAGGGCAGGGAGCACGATATAGGACGGACCTTGCCAGCCGGCGGACGGCAGGAGACCAAGATACAGCGAGAAGATCAGCACCGAGATCGGCGCGAACCAGTATTCGGGGATGGCGACGAGGGACTGCGTGAAGAAGGTGACGATGTTGTCCAGGCGTCCGCCCGGCTTCAGCGCCACAAGTGTTCCCATTGGAAGGGCCACGAGCAAGGCAAGGCCAAGCGCCGCCATCGCAAGGGTAAATGAGACGCCCAGCGACCGCAGCACTTCCTGCCCGACCGGCGCACGGCTGACGAAGGAATAGCCAAAGTCGCCGCTCAGTGCCGCCTTCAGCCAGGACAGGTACTGGATATAGAGCGGCTGTTCGAGCCCGAGACTTATGCGCAGGGCCTCAACGGCTTCGGTATCGAGCGCGACGTCTCCGATGCGAGACCGCAGGATCGTCCGTACGGGATCGCCGCCATTCATGTAGGGCACGATGAAGGCGAGCAGCGAAATGAAGACGCATGTCGCACAAAGCAGCGTGAAGCGTTTCAACGCGATCGTCCACATTCACGCGCCCCTTCCGTCCATGCGCCAGGCGGCAAGACCAATGATCTTGCCCCTGACCCCAATGTCGATCCGAACCGTCTCCGCCCAAGCGCAAACCACAGCATTAGCAAGGAACAGGCCACGGCATTCGGGCGCGGCGCGCATTCCAGCACAGCAGTGATCGCTCGACGCGTGTCAGGCGTAATTCCTGAAGTGTAGGTCGCAGCGATGGCGGCCGATGTCGTTCTCGATGACAGACCGACAACACCGTGCCGTTTTTACCCCTCGGCATGGCAGGCCATGCCGTCATCTGCGGCTCGCAGGATCGCACGGGCATTCCGATCGGGGGCGATGATCGCGGCAGGGCGACTGCCTCCGATGGGGCGATGATGCTGATGTGCCCCTCAGCGATGAAATAATGCAGAAACCCGCCGTGGAGGGGCCCTGCGTCAGAGCGCGCGGGCGCTGATCGCTGTGCCGAGCAGGGAGAGGTACTCAGCAGATCATGCCGTCTCGATCCGCTTCAGGCCCAGCGGAGGCGCTTTCCGGCCCCTCGCTTCGGCCAACCCTCCGGGGGGACCGGTGCGTGCGGCCGATCAAGGACCGGGGCGGAAGCGGGCAACCGGAAAGATGGTCCAATCCCGATGACGGCTTTGGCTCTAGCTTTGGACCTGTCGCAAGAACGTCTGGACGGCTCCACAGATGACATCGCCCGCCATCATACTGCTTCACCGCGCCAATGGTGCGCAGCCTGCCATCAGCCCCGGCACGGCGAGGCTAAGTGCCGCCGACCCATTTGCCGCAAGCCGCGAAATCGCCTGGACCGGCCCCGAATCCATGGCGGCGGGCCGCGCGGCATTCGAAGGGGCTTGCGAAAGCGCTTCGTTTCCTCACATCGAATTCGTGGTTGTGGTCGCTGGGCTGCTGCGTCTTGCCGAGACCGGCAAGACCGCCCTGGAGTTGACGCCTGGGCGCGGCGCCGTGATCGCGCGCGGGACCTCGCTGAAGATCGAGGCGGCGCCAGGCACTCGCTTCGTCTTCTGCGCCATGACCGGTGCGACCTCGGCTACGCCTGGCTTGCAGGAAATTCTGGCCGACGCGCCGCTCTCGCCCTCGGCGGCGCCGCCGGTCGAGATGCTCATCGGCCCGACGCCACAGTGCCGCAGCTTCAACGCCTTTACCGACGAGGCCTCGCGCTTCCGGGCGGGCACCTGGGATTCGACGCCCTATCACCGCATCTCGCGCCCGCATCGCGTCAATGAGCTGATGCACCTGGTCGCTGGCAGCGTCGAACTCACGGGAGCCGATGGCAGTATCACCCGTGTCGAGCAAGGCGACAGCGTCTTTGTTGTCCAGGATGCACCCTGCGCCTGGGAGAGCAGCGTTCATGTCGCCAAATTCTACGTCGTGCAGGAGGTCAGCGGCTAGATCATCGGACCGGATATCGTATCCGGTCCGATGATCTAGCCTTTTGTGTTTGCATCAGCTTTGCCCCGAAAACCGCAATCCACTTTTCGGGCCGATGCTTTAAGCCCGCGACCGTCCTGCCGATGCCCCTGACCATGGAACCGATGATGTCCGCTACCGCCCCTCAAGAGACGCTGCTTCTGCGCGAGATCTCGAAGGCCGACGCAATGGCCTGCCATGCATTGTCGCGCGCCGTGAACTGGCCGCACCGGGCAGCAGATTGGGAGATGGTGATCGGCCTTGGTCACGGCGTCGTCGCGACCCTCGGCGAGGAGATCGTCGCAACGGCGCTGTGGTGGCCTTATGGCGAGACCCATGCCACGCTCGGCATGATCATTGTTTCGCCCGCCCATCAGGGTGGAGGCATCGGCAAACGGCTGATGCAGGCGTTGTTCGAGCAGGCTCAGGGGCGCTCGCTGATGCTCAACGCCACCGCCGCTGGGGAGCCGCTCTATGCGAAGCTCGGCTTCGTTCCCTGCGGTGGGGTGCAACAATATCAGGGTGAGGCGCTGGCGATCGCGGCGCCAGTCCTGCAAGCGGGCATGTCGCTTCGCCTTGGTCGCCCAGCGGATCTGGCCCTGTTGGAGCGGCTTGATCTGCAGGCCACCGGACTGGCGCGCAAACCGGCGTTGGCAGTGCTGGTCGCCTGCGGCGAGTGCATCGTGCTGGAGCGGGACGGCCAGCCTGTGGGCTTCAGCATCCTGCGCCGCTTCGGTCGTGGCCTTGTGATCGGACCCGTCGTCGCCATGAAGCGCGAGGATGCGCAAACCCTGATCGCGCATTGGCTGCATGAACAGCGCGGCCAGTTCCTGCGCGTCGATATCCAGGCGGATTCCGAGCTCGAGGACTGGCTGACGGAATGCGGGCTGAAGCCTTCGGGGCTGGTTACGTCGATGGTGCTTGGCGAGACGCCAGACCGACCGGGGCCCATGCGCCTCTACGCGTTGGCCAACCAGGCACTTGGCTGATTTCCGGAGCAGGCAGGTACCATGACGCTGCTTTACAAGTCCGATCCCGCACGCGGCGCCGAATGGGCCAGACTCCTGGCGGCAAAGGCGCCGGATCTGGCGTTCCGCATCTGGCCGGATGTCGGCAATCCCACCGATATCCGTTATCTCGCTGCCTGGATGGCGCCCGACGACATCATGGCACAGTTCCCCAATCTGGAGCTGCTGATCTCGGTCGGGGCCGGCGTCGACCAATTCGATTTCTCGAAGCTGCCGCCGGAGCTTCCGGTCGTGCGCATGGTCGAACCCGGCATCGTCGATGGCATGGTCGAATATGTCACGATGTCGGTGCTGGCGCTGCATCGCGACCTCGTGCCGTATATTGCACAGCAGCGCGACCAGATCTGGCGTCAGATCAGGGTGTGGCCGGCTTCGACCCGTCGCGTCGGGGTTCTCGGGCTCGGCATGCTGGGGGAGGCCGCGTGTCGAAAGCTCGCAGGATTCGGCTTCCAGGTCGCGGGGTGGAGCCGTTCGTGCCGTGAGATCGAGGGCGTCATCTGTTATGCCGGCCCGGACGAAATGACCGATTTCCTCGGCCGCACCGATATCCTGGTCTGCCTGCTGCCCCTGACCGATGAGACGCGCGGCGTGCTGAATGCCGATCTCTTCGCGAAACTGCCGCGCGGGGCGAGGCTGGTGAGTTCCGGGCGTGGCGGCCATCTCGACCAGGATGCACTGCTCGCCGCGCTCGATAGCGGCCAGATCTCGGCGGCGGTGCTGGATGTCACCTCGCCCGAGCCGCTACCCACCGGCCACGTGCTGTGGAACGACCCGCGCGTGCTGATCACCCCGCATATCGCCAGCATGACCCAGCCGGAGACGGCGGTCGACGTTGTGCTCGACAATCTGAGACGCCATCGCGCCGGCGAACCGCTGCTTGGCCTGGTGGACCGCAAACGCGGTTATTGAGGAGAGATCAGTCCATGCTTATGGAACAGCTGAAGGATCGTGGCCTGTTCGTCCAGCGCGCGCTGATCGGTGGCGAGTGGGTCGAGGCCGCGTCAGGCGCGGTGCTGGCGGTGAGCGATCCCGCCGACGGTTCCGAACTCGGTACGATCCCGGCCTGCGGCGAAGCCGAGACGCAGGCCGCCATCGCTGCCGCGGAAGCCGCCTTCCCGGCGTGGCGCGCGCGCCCGGCAGCTGAGCGAGCCGCCTTGCTGGAGCGCTGGCACGATCTCTTGCTGTCGCATGCCGGTGATCTCGCCCGGATCATGACCGCAGAACAGGGCAAGCCGCTGGCGGAAGCCGAGGGCGAGGTGCGCTATGGCGCCGGTTTCATCAAATGGTTCGCCGAGGAGGCCCGGCGCATCTATGGCGGCATCGTGCCGGCTCCGACCGCTGACCGGCGCATCCTTGTGCTCAAGGAGCCGGTCGGCGTCTCCGCTGCGATTACGCCGTGGAACTTTCCCAATGCGATGATCACCCGCAAATGCGCGCCGGCGCTGGCGGCAGGCTGTACCGTCGTGGTCAAGCCATCGGAGCTGACGCCCTATTCGGCATTGGCACTCGGCGTGCTGGCGGCGCGTGCCGGCATCCCCGAGGGCGTGATCAATATCGTCACGGGCCTACCCCATGCGATCGGCGAGACGCTGACCGGCAGCACTAGCGTGCGGAAGCTCTCCTTCACCGGCTCGACGCGGGTCGGTGCGCTGCTGATGCGCCAGTCCTCGGACACGCTGAAGCGGCTCAGCCTCGAACTTGGCGGCAATGCCCCGTTCATCGTCTTCGACGATGCCGATCTCGACATGGCGGTTGCGGGGGCGATCGCCAGCAAGTTCCGCAATGCCGGCCAGACCTGTGTCTGCGCCAATCGCATCCTGGTGCAGGACGGTATTCATGACGCCTTTGCCGCGCGTCTTGCCCGGGCGGTATCGGCAATGCAGGTCGGCGATGGTCGCAAGGATGGGGTCAGTATCGGTCCGCTGATCAATGCTGCTGCGGTGGAAAAAGTCCGGGCGCATGTCGAGGATGCACTATCGCTTGGCGCAAAGCGGGTCGTCGGCGGGGAGGCTGGCTTCGATCCTGCCCGTTTCGTCGCGCCGACCGTGCTGACCGGGGCAAATACACGGATGCGCCTTGCCAATGAGGAGACATTCGGCCCGGTCGCACCGCTGTTCCGGTTCAGGCATGAGGCTGAGGCGATCGAGATCGCCAATGGCACGCCCTATGGCCTGGCAGCCTATTTCTACACCGAGAACCTGCATCGTGCCTGGCGCGTCGGGGAGCGGCTCGAGTTCGGCATGGTCGGGCTCAATACCGGCTCGGTCTCGATGGAGGTTGCGCCCTTCGGCGGCATCAAGCAGTCCGGAATTGGACGCGAAGGCGGCGCGACCGGTATCGAGGAGTATCTGGAGACCAAGAGTTTCCATATGGGCGGGCTGAAGCAAGCCTGAGCAGCGGCGCCTCTCTGAACGCGGAAAGCATGATGTGCTGTCGCTACGTTGCAAATGCGCAGGGGATACCATGTCGGCCCCTTCGCTGAGGCCGACATCATGGCGGCCCGGACCTAGGCTTCTGGCAAGGCGGCAATGCCGTCAGCAGGGAAGAGCCAGTCCATGCATGAGCCAGTTTCCAACGCCGGTGCAGCGCTTTCGGGTCGCATCAGCCCGGGTATCCAGCGTGCTCTCAGCCATATCGAGCGGCACTTCACCGACGCAGTCTATCTTGAGGATATCGCGGTTCTCGCCGGCCTGAGCGTCTGCCGCTTCGTGACGGTATTTCGCCGGCAGGTCGGGCTCACGCCACATCGCTTCATCTGCCACCGGCGTATCCGTTACGCAAAATCGTTGCTGCGCGATGGCGTACCCTTGGCGCTGGCGGCTTCCGAGGCCGGGTTCTTCGACCAGAGCCACCTGTCGCGCCATTTCAAGAGCATATGTGGGGTCACTCCGGGCCGCTACCTGCGCGAGCAGGCGCATGCTACGCGACTGAGGTCCGAGCCTGCTGCCTATGTGCAGGCCGGCGCTGCCTGACCCCTCATCCGCCTCTCGATCTAGAGATCCCCCAGCAAGGCCTGTCTCCATGACCGTCAATTCGCTCGAAGCCCTCGACCGCATGCATTGGGTCCACCCCGTCGCCAACTGGGCCGGGCACGAGAAGCGCGGCGTCACCATCCTGAAGTCGGCACGTGGAGCCTTCATCACCGACGCCGATGGTCACGAGCTGATCGATGGTTTTGCGGGGCTCTGGTGCGTCAATGTCGGCTATGGCCATGACAGCATCGTCGAGGCGGCTGCCGCGCAGATGCGTGAACTGCCCTATGCGACGGGCTATTTCGGCTTCGGCAGCGAACCCGCGATCCGGCTGGCCGCCAAGCTTGCGGAGATCACTCCCGGCGATCTCAACCACATCTATTTCTCCCTCGGCGGTTCGGACGCCGTCGACAGCGCGCTGCGCCTGATCCGCTACTACTACAACGTCACCGGACGACCGGCGAAGAAGCAGATCATCTCGCTGGAGCGGGGCTATCACGGCTCGAGCTCGACTGGAGCGGGCGTCACTGCGCTACCGGCGTTCCATGCCAATTTCGACCTGCCAGCCGAGGGGCAGCACTATATCGCCTCGCCCTATCCCTATCGTAACCCGGCGGGCTCCGACGATGCGGCCGTCATCGCAGCCAGCGTCGCGTCTCTGCGGGCCAAGGTCGAGGAGCTCGGCGCCGACACCGTTGCCGCCTTCTTCTGCGAGCCGGTGCAAGGGTCGGGCGGCGTCGTCGTTCCGCCGAAAGGCTGGCTGAAAGCGATGCGCGATGCTGCGGCCGAACTCGACATCCTCTTCGTCGCCGATGAGGTCATCACCGGCTTCGGCCGCACCGGTCCGATGTTCGCCTGCGAGGCGGAGGGCGTCGTGCCGGACATGATGAGCATGGCCAAGGGCCTGACCTCGGGTTACGCCCCGCTCGGAGCGCTCGCGATCGGCGAGAAGGTCTATCGCGCCATCGCCGACAATGCGCCCGCCGGCGGGCCGGTCGGGCATGGCTATACCTATTCGGGCCATCCCGTCAGCGCCGCTGTCGCGCTCGAGGTGCTGCGCCTCTATGACGAGGGCGGCATCCTCGCCAATGGCCAGCGCGTCGGCGCCTATTTCGAGGGGCGCCTCGCCACGCTCGCCGACCATCCCCTGGTCGGAGAAGTCCGGGCGCGCGGCCTGCTCGCCGGTGTCGAGATCGTTGCCGACAAGGTCACCAGGGAGAAGTTTTCGCGCGCGGTGAAGCTGCCCGACCATCTCTTTGCGCGTGGCTATGCCAATGGCGTGATCTTCCGCGCCTTCGCCGATGACATCATCGGGCTCGCCCCGCCGCTCTGCTGCAGCGAGACGGAGATTGATCTGATCGTCTCTCGGCTGCGCCAGACGCTGGACGACATGCTGGCGCTCCCTGAGGTCAAAGCCGAGTTGAAACTGGTTGAGCTGGCATGATCCTCGCTTTGCTCGGATAGAACGACGTGTTTAGTTTCACGCCACCGGAGTGGTGGCTCGACGTTCGGGTTTGCGCGGGGAGGGCTGGGGTGAGGCTTTCGTGGTGACTCCGGGCGTGCGGCTCGACCGCATCGACATGAAGATTCTGATCGAGCTCCAGAACAACGGCCGCGTGACGAATGTCACGCTGGCCGATGCGGTCGGCTTGTCTCCGAGTCCCTGTCTGCTGAGGGTGAAGCGGCTTGAACAGGCCGGCTTCATTTCTGGCTATGGTGCCACCATCAATCTGCAGAAGCTCGGCGAGACGATCACGGTCTTTACCGAGATCACGCTAGCTGACCATACGAAGGAATATTTCATCCGCTTCGAGACTGGCTTGCGCCGCGTCGACGAGGTGGTGGAGTGCCATATGGTCAGCGGCGGCTATGACTATCTGGTCAAGTTCGTCACCCGCGGGCTGACGCATTATCAGTCGCTGATCGAGACGCTGCTCGATCGCAATCTCG
Organism: Allobosea sp. LC85; assembly: GCF_000735605.1. Lineage (GTDB taxonomy): Bacteria > Pseudomonadota > Alphaproteobacteria > Rhizobiales > Beijerinckiaceae > Allobosea. Next base: position 275,510 of record NZ_JPKG01000028.1, on the reverse strand, counting down.
GCATCTCGAAATACTTCAGCTACATCGTCATCAAGACGCCGATCCAGAAATCCGGCTATCCGCTGCCTGTGCTGTTCGACGTTTAGCGGTCAACCCAGGGCCTGGTTGATCAGCCCGAAGGTGTGCATCGTGCCACGCGCAGCATGATTGTTGCCGCGGATCATCGTCGTCACGGTGTCGTGGATCATCATGCCGCAGGATTCGAGGAAACCGCCGAACAGACCCTGCTCCATGGCGGTATCGACCCGGAGGAACTCGCCCTCATGGGCCTGGACATGTGGCCGGGTCAGAGCGATCGCAGCCATATCGTCCTCCGCCACGATCGGCCCGACGACATGGCCGCGCCCGAAGCGGCGGCAAAGCGCGAACCCGACGGCCTCTCCGTTGCGTTCATGGATCGTCCCGATCGATTGCGGCATCAGGGCCTTGATCACCCGCGTCCGATCCGCGCCATAGGCCATCGCATCGAGACGGGCGATGGCGTCGAGATCGTCCACAACCACTGGCCGTACCGTGATCGTGGAATCGGTTGCGGGGCCCGCATCCTCGACGCGGCCCTGATGCTGAAAGACGCGGCCGATCGGCTCGAAGCCGAGCGAGCGGTAGAGCCGGTAGCCTTCACGCGTGGAGTTCAGGCGCAGATCGCGCTGCCCGGATTGTTCGAAGATCGTGTCCATCAGCCGCCGGCCGGCGCCTCGCGCCTGGAGGCGGGGCGAGGTGATCACCATGCCGATCGTGGCGAAATGTTCGCCAAAGGGCCACCACATCGCTGTCCCGAGCGCGCGGCCGATCCGGTCGCAGGCGATGAGGCCGTATCCGACCTCGAACACCAGCCGCCAGTCTTCTGGGCGGTGCGGCCAGGCGACGGCGATCGAGAGTTGGTGTGCCTGGCCGAGATCGGCCTCGGTCATCGCGCGGATATCGATCGCATAGTCGAGTGGGCGCTTGGCCGTTTTGTAATCCACCCTTGCGAGCCTCATCTGGAATGAAACCCAAGTATAGGTGCGCCGCTGGCTTTCGAGAATAGTAAAATTCATACAATACATAGGCTTAGAATGCCGCATGATCGGGCTTCCAAATCGGGCCGCGTCTGGGCAATAGCTTGCGCTGGCCGGTTCGGAACGCCTCTCTGGCCCTGATAGCTGACGCTGACCCGCGGACCGATCGCTGATGAAATTCGAACCCTATTGGCTTGCGACGGCGCCGCGTTTCGGCGCAGGTGCCACAGGTCCGCTGGCGGGCAGTGTCGATGTCGCCATCGTCGGTGGTGGTTTCACCGGGCTCTCCGCGGCCCTGGCCCTGGCAAAATCCGGCGCGAGCGTTGCGGTTCTGGAGGCTGGCCGTGTGATTGGCGAGGCATCCGGCCGCAATGGCGGACACTGCAATAACGGCCTCGCCCATGATCTCGGCGGTCTCGCCGCCAGCCTTGGCCAGGACCGTGCCGTGGCGCTCTACCGGGTCTTCGATGACGCGGTCGATGAGGTCGAGAGGCTGGTCGCGAGCGAGGCGATCGATTGCGATTTTGCCCGTACCGGCAAGATCAAGCTCGCGGCCAAGCCCGAGCATTTCGCCAAGTTGCAGAAGAGCGCCGAGCTGCTGTCGCGCACTGTCGAGCCCGATCTCACCGTGGTTCGGCCGGAGCATATCCGGCAGGAGATCGGCTCCGACGGATTCCATGGCGGACTGGTCTTCCCGCGCAGTGCCCATATGCATATGGGCCGGTTCGGTGTCGGCCTGGCCGATGCGGCTGCGCGGCGTGGCGCGAGCATCTACGAGAATGCCGCCGTGACGGAGCTTCATCGCCTCAATGGTCGTGCGCACAGGGTCGTGACGAGCCGCGGCGAGATCGAGGCCGGGCAGGTGCTGCTTGCGACCGGTGCCTCCCGGCAGGGGCCTTTCGCCTGGCTCAGGCGGCGCATCGTGCCGGTGGGCAGCTTCATCATCGCCACAGCGCCGCTTTCTACCGAGCTCGCCGCGTCGATCCTTCCGATGCGGCGCACCGCGACGACGACGAAGAACATCGGCAACTATTTCCGCCTCACACCGGATAATCGCCTGCTCTTCGGCGGACGCGCTCGTTTCGCACTGTCGAGCCCGAAATCCGACGCGAAGAGCGGCGCGATTCTGCAGGCGCGGATGATTGAACTCTTTCCGCAGCTTTCCGGCGTCCGCATCGACTATTGCTGGGGTGGTCTGGTCGACATGACCTCTGACCGGTTGCCGCGCGCCGGCGAGCGTGGCGGCGTGTTCTATGCGCTGGGTTACAGCGGCCATGGCACCCAGATGTCGGTGCATATGGGGCAGATCATGGCCCGCGTCATGGCCGGGGACGTGAATGCGAATCCACTCGCGGGGCTCGCCTGGTCGGCCGTGCCAGGCCATTTCGGTCCGCCCTGGTTCCTGCCCTTCGTCGGTGCCTATTACCGCTACCAGGACTGGCGCCACTGAGGATGCGTGACACTGGCGAGCCCCATCCTCATTCCGGCTCTCCGCTTCGCGGCTTGTCCGGAATGATGATGGGGCGCGGTGATGATGATGGCGCGCGGTGATTCAGCCGGTATGCTTCAACATCGCTCAAGCAGAACGGAAACTGCCGTCAGCACGGACCGGAATCGAGGCGATCGATCGGCTCTATCCCGATCGCGGCCTGCCGCGTGCGAGGGGCCCATAAGCCCTACGCACCGATGTCGATCAGCACCGTCTTGTGCCGCAGATTGGCCTCGACGGCTTGCCTTCCGAGATCCTTGCCGATGCCTGAGCTTTTGTACCCGCCGGTCGGCAGGATGAAGTCGAGCGTGCGGTTATAGCGATTGATCCAGACCGTGCCCGCCTTGATCTGGCGTACGGCCCGCAGGCCGCGGCCGAGATCGGAGGTGTAGACACCGGCTGCGAGCCCGTATTCGGGGTGGTCGGCGAGGGCGAAGCCTTCCTCCTCGGTTTCGAAGCTCTGGATCGTCAGCACCGGGCCAAAGACCTCCTCACGCACGGCTGCGGTGTCCGCATCGACGCCAGCGAGCAAGGTCGGCTGGTAGAAAGCGCCGCCATGGCCCTCGATCCTGCCGCCACCCATCAGCACCTCGGCGCCCTGGGCGCGGCTGCGGGCAAGGATCGCATCGATGCGCCGGGCCTGAATTTCGGAGATGATCGGCGCAAAGCTCGTCGACGATTTCCAGGTCGGGCCTGGCGCGATGCGCGAGAGACGCGCCAACAGAGCCGAGACCAGGGCGTCGGCGGCCTCCCGCTGAACGATCAGTCGCGAACCCGCCACGCAGGCCTGGCCGGCATTGGCGAGCAGCGAGCTGGCTATGCAGTCCGCTGCCTTGTCGAGATCGGCGTCTGCGAAGACGAGCTGCGGGCTCTTGCCGCCGAGCTCCAGCGTTACCGGCTTGATCCCGGTCTCGGCGGCGGCCTTCATCACGGCGATGCCCGTGCGGGTGGAGCCGGTGAAGGAGAGTTTGGCGATGCCGGGGTGACGGCTGAGTGCGTCGCCCGTCACCGCACCCGTGCCCTGCACGACGTTGAAGATACCAGCCGGAATTCCGGCCTCGACGGCGAGCTCAGCAAGCCTCACGGTCGAGAACGGCGTCAGTTCGGATGGTTTCAGGACGATCGCATTGCCGGCGGCCAGCGCCGGGCCGACCTTCCAGCTCGCCATGCTGAGCGGGAAGTTCCAGGGCGTGATCGCCCCCACCACACCATAGGGCTCGGAGACGATCATGCCGAAATGGTCGGCCCGCGTGGCGGCGACGTCGCCGCCGAGCTTGTCCGCCCATTCGGCGAAGAAGCGGATACCTTCGGCTGTGCCGGCGACGTCGCCGGTCACAGCCTGGGCGATCGGGCGTGTCGACCCCAGCGCCTCCAGCCGGCCGAGTTCCTCGCCCTTCGCCTCGATCAACTCGGCCCAGCGCCGCATGGCACGCGCCCGGTCGCGCGGCGGCTGCGTTGCCCAGCCACTGCGTTTGACCGCAAGCGTTGCATCCTCGACCGCCCGATCAACGACTGCCGCCGATGCGACCGGCAGATCGGCATAGGTTACGGCGTCGGATGGTCGGGCGACGCTGATCCTTTCACCGGGGCCATCGAGGTTGCTGCCGGCGATGAAATGGCCCGTGGCGAAGGTGATGGCGTCAGGGTCGAAATCGCGCATCGGCGTCAGAGCCCGAGCAGGCCTGGCAGGCCGCCGATGTCCTTGATTTCGTGGTAGCCGTAAGCGGGAATGCCGGGCTCATGACCGCGATTGACGAAGACCCGCTGACCGATCTTCAGGTCGTAGGCGCTCATCAGGTCGTAGCGCAGGCTGGACGAGCAGTGCACGACGTCTTCAGGTCCGCAGCCCAGCATGTCGAACATGTATTCGAAGGCCTGCAGGCGGGGCTTGTAGGCCTGTGCCTCCTCTGCGGTATAGGCCGCGTGGAAGGGAGCGCCGAGCTTGACGACCGAGTGCGGGATCAGCTCCTTCATCGAATTCGAGAGGATGACGAGGGGGAATTCCCTGGCGACCTTGGCGAGGCCTGCCGGCACATCCGGATGCGGGCTCCAACTTGGGATCTCGTCGTAGATCGCCTGGGCGTCGGCCGGGTCGAACGTGATCTTCCAGGCCTTGCAACTGCGCTCCACCGAATTGTGGACCACCTCGATGAACGGCTTCCAGGCGCCAAGGACCTCGTCCAGGCGAAACCCCCTGAAGCTCTCGCAGAAACCGTTCATGACCTCGGGGGACAGGCGTGCGCCATAGACGCGCCGCGCCGCCGGGCCCATTTCGAAATTGATCAGCGTGCCATAGCAATCGAAGGTCACGAATTTCGGCCGCAGGGTGCTCATCGCGTCTCCCATCATCAGAAGTTGTCGCGCCAGCACGATCTGCCGCGTTGCATCCAAGACTAGTGCCGACGGGCAGGCACGGACTTGGAATTGCGTCCGGCCGAACAAAGATTCTGCCGATCACCTACCCCGGATCAGCATGTATTGCCGCCGGCTGCGAGCGGGTCATTCCACTCTGATTGGCGCCTGCCATGACGGGCGGGGGCGTCTCGAGCATCGCAACGGTGGGGCAAACTGGGGCGGCCAAGCGGCGTTCAGAATTCGCCGATCTCGCCCCGCGAGCCATCGATCAGGCGCGAATGCCGGAAGGGTCGCGGGTCGACGATGGGCCTGTCCCCCACGGCGAGATCGGCAGCCAGATGGCCGGCCGCGGGCCCGAGTCCAAAGCCGTGCCCACTGAAGCCGGCCGCCAGCACGAAGCCCTGCAGACCCGCGACAGGCGAGATCACCGGCACGGCGTCTGGCGTTGAATCGATATAGCTGCCCCAGCTCTCGCGCACGGCGATGTTTTGAAGTGCGGGGTAGAGCGCCCGCGCCCGTGCCAGGGTCAGCGCAACGGACTTGCGGCTCGGCACGGGGTCGAGCACCCGGATGCGTTCGAAGGGTGTCTCCCTGTCGAAAGCCCAGCTTCCGAACGCTTCCGGCCCCTTGAAGAAGGAGGCGCCGAGGCCGAACTCGACCGCCTTCAGCCGTTTGATGAACATCGGCAGGAACTCGCGCGCATAGCGCAATCCCTGCGGCGTGACTTCAAGAGTGCCCTTGCCGCTGATGGCGATCGTGTAGCTGCCGTCGAGCCGACGCGTCAGGGCGCAATCGGGGGTGTAGAGCGCATCGAGCAACTGGGGCGCGACTTCCGTCCGCAAAATGGTCGAGCGGATGCTCGCCTGCGGAAACCGAATGCCATGGCGCCGGCAGAAGGCTGATGCCCAGGCGCCGCCGGAAAGGATCACCGAGCGCGTTCGAATCAACCCCTTCTCGGTGATCACGCCGGAGACCGCACCATTCGTGATGTCGAGGCCGCGCGCAGCACAATCCTGGTGGATGCTCGCGCCGTGCGAGCGGGCGCCTTCTGCGAGTACAGGTGCGGCGCGTGCGGGCTCTGCCGTGCCGTCGCTGACCGAATGGACCCCACCGAGCCAGGAGTGGCCCGTACCGCCCGTCATGGCCGCTGCCTCGCTGCCGGAAAGCATGCGGGTATCGATGCCGAACTGCCGCGCCGTTTCGCGCCACATTTCCCATTGCGCGATCTGGCCGGCGTCATTGCTGGCATAGATGAGTCCGCTGCGCCTGAAGCCGATATCACTGCCGATTTCGTGGCTGAATTTGGCCCAAAGCTCCATCGCGCGCATGGCAAGGGGCAGTTCGCGGGCGTCGCGGTTCTGCTGGCGGCACCAGCCCCAGTTCCGGCTCGACTGTTCGCCGCCGACGACACCCTTCTCGACGAGGGCTACGCTGTGCCCACGCTTCGCCAGGAAATAGGCTGCCGCGCTGCCGACGATTCCGGCGCCGATCACGACGATATCGGCCTCGGTGGGCAGGCGCGCATTGCTGGCGATGCGTTCAAGGGTCGGTGACATAAATGGGGAACTCCGGCAGGTTTCGTCGGAAGGTTAGCGACCGCGCTGCCGGCGGCATTGGATCATCTTTGCATCGATACCGGGCGCAATGCCGCAGTGCGGTCTCGATGCCGAACGCCGGATGCACCTGCGGCGAGATCTGCACGCGATGCCGTGGTTTGCCTTCAAGACATTGCAGGGCGCGGACGCGTCACATCATGCCGGGCTCGCCGAGATCGGTCCCATCGATCATACGGCTGTAGCGATAGGGGCGTGGGTCGACGATCGGGGTGTCGTTGGCCACGATGTCGGCGGCAAGGCGCCCTGCGGCCGGGCCGATCCCGAAGCCATGACCGCTATAGCCCGTCGAGATATAGAAGCCGGGCAGGGCGGCGACGCCGGATATGACCGGAATCCAGTCCGGGGTGAAATCGACCAGCCCGCCATATTTATGCGCGACCTTCACATTGGCGAGCTGCGGATAGAGTTGCCCGAGCCGCCTCAGGGCAAAGCTGATCAGCTCCTCCTGTGCTGGCGGATCGAAGGTGCGGATCCGCTCGAAGGGAGAGATGCCATCATTGCTCCAGCGGGAGATCGCCTCCGGCCCGGCGAAGAAGGACCGGCCGGCGCGGATGGTGAGGCCCCCGCGCCGCTTCTTGAAGGTGCGCCAGAACTGCTGGGCGTAGAGCATGCCCTGCGGGGTGAGTTCGAGCAGGCCGCGTCCACTAATGCCGACCGTATAACCGCCATCGAGCCGGCGGCGAAAGGTGAGGTCGGGCATCGACAGCCCGCCCTCGATCACCTGCGGTGCGGCCTCCGTGAAAAAGGAGGTTGAGCGCACGCCGGCCTGAGGCAGCTTGATGCCGTGGTGGCGGCAGAACATCGAGCTCCAGGCCCCGCCGGCGCAGAGCACTGCACTGGTCCGGATCGTGCCCTTTTCGGTGACGACGGCCGAAACCTTGCCGCCCTCGGTCTCCAGTCCACGTGCGGCACAGTTCTGATGAATGGTCGCGCCACGCTTGCGTGCCCCTTCGGCGATGGCGGGGGTCGCAAGCGCGGGCTCGGCCCGCCCGTCGGTCGGCGAATGCACTCCGCCGATCCAGTTCTCCGCGCTGCCCGGCGACATGGCCTTGGCCTCGGCAGCAGTCAGCATCCGGCTATGCATCTGATACTCGCGCGCGCGGTCGGCCCAGTTCGACCATAGGTCGAGATCGGATTGTTTGGTCGTGACATAGAGCAGCCCGGTGCGGCGGAAGCCCGTCTCGGCCCCGAGCTCCTTGTTCAGCCCGTTCCACATCTCGACGGCGCGCTGCGCCAGCGGCAATTCGCGCAGGTCGCGGTTCTGCTGGCGGCACCAGCCCCAGTTCCGGCTCGATTGCTCGCCGGCGAGGTGCCCCTTCTCGACCAGTGCGACCGAGTGCCCCTTCTTTGCCAGCTCATAGGCCGCGCTGGTGCCGGCGATGCCACCGCCAATCACCACCACATCGGCGGATTTCGGCAGCGTCTCGTTGCTGCGAACGCGCGTGACCGGAGGAGACATAGGCTGGCTTTCCTTGCGATGCGGGGCAGCGCCGCGCGGCCGACGACCAATCCCTCCGCACGGCTGATCCGAATTTGGTCGGTTCGATAAGACCCGATCCAGTGCAGAACCCTGTGCCAAAGACGATGGTTGAATCGGCAGATTCTACCTGGTCGACCGGCGTGATCGGCATCCGAAGCCGGTGGTCGAGGGCGTACCCTGGGTACGCGGTTGAGGGATCGGCCGCGCCCGCGAATGACTCGCCGGATGAAGCGGGCGGCGTGGATGCGCGATCGATTCCGCCTGAGCTGCCCGGATCGCCCGGGACTTCCGCAAAACAAGCAAAGAGGGGTTACCGGATGACCAAGCACTCCGACGGAACGACCGGTTCGGCCTTCCCGATGCCGGCATTGCATCGCCGGCATATTCTCGCGCTCGGAGCGGGTGGCCTTCTCGCCGCCTCGGGATTTGGCGCCAGCGCCCAGACCAAGCCTGCTCCGCCGCCGCCCGCCAAACCGACCGGCCAGGTCGTCGTCGGCTTGTCGCAGGAGCCGACCGCATTCAACCCGCTGATGCCCGGCATCGAGGTCGACGAGACCGTCTGGATGCAGGTCTTCAACACGATGTGGCTCGCCGACCCTCAGGGCAACCTGATGCCCGATCTCGCAACCGAGGTGCCGAGCGAGGCCAATGGCGGCATCTCGGAAGGAGGCCTGGCCTGGAAGGTCAAACTGCGCGAGGGCATCACCTGGCATGACGGGACGCCCTTCACCGCCGAGGACGTGAAATACACGCTCGAGCTGATCAATGCGCCGGGCTTCAAGAGCCGCACCCGCGTTGGCCATGCGCTGGTCAAGGATATCGTGGTCAAGGGACCGCACGAAATCTCATGGCGCATGGAGAAGGCCTACGCGCCCTATCTCGCGCTGCTCTCCAATACCTTCATCGTGCCCAAGCATCTGCTCGAGAAGGCCAGCGACCCGAATACCGCACCCTTCAACGGAGCTCCGGTCGGTACTGGGCCCTTCAAATGGGGGCAGCGCACGCCGGGCGACAACATCACGCTCGTCGCGAATGAGCGCTATCACGGCAAGGGGCCCTATCTGGAGAAGGCCGTCCTCAAATATGTGCCGGACCAGACGGCGCTCTATGCGCAGTTCCGCACGGGGCAAGTCGATCTCATCATCGGCACCGGCATCCCGGCGAATTTCTATGCCGAGGCCGTGAAGCTGCCTGGCCGCAAGATCGTGAAGATCCCGAACGCCTCGCTCGAAATCCTGATGCCCAATCTGGAGCATCCGGCCTTGTCCGAGAAGGCGGTCCGCCAAGCGCTCTACGCCTCGATCAACAAGCAGGCGATCATCGACGTCATCTTCTATGGCCTGCACAAGCCGACCGAGTCCTTCGCCCCTCAGGAATCCTGGGCCTACAATCCCAATTTGCCGCAGCAGAGCTACGACCTCGCCAAGGCCAACAAGCTGCTCGACGATGCTGGCTGGAAGCGCTCCGGCTCGGGCACGCGCATGAAGAACGGCGTGCCGCTCGAATTCGCGGTCTCGACGACCACCGGCGCCTCGCTACGCGAGCAGTGCCAGCAACTTATGATGCAGGACTGGCAGCAGGTCGGCGTCTCGATGAAGATCAACAACATGCCGGCTGCGGTGATCTGGGGGGAGTTCTATACGCGCTCGAAGTTCCAGTCGCTCCTGGTCGGCACCGCCTTTCGCACCGTGATCGATCCCGATCCCGCCTCGCGTTTCGCCTCTGATGCGATCCCCGCCAAGAGCGGCAGCGGCGCCAACCAGATGCAGTGGCAGAATGCCGAAGTCGACAAGTTGCTGAAGGAGGGGCAGGAAACTTTCGACCAGGAGAAGCGCAAGGCGGTCTACTGGAAATTGCAGGAGATTGTCCGCGAGGAACTGCCGATCCTGCCGATCTATCAATACGTTCCGGTCGAGGGCTACAAGGAAGGGCTCATCGGCTATGAACCCAATATCAATGCCCGCCAGAACACCTGGAACATGGGCAGCTGGTACTGGGCGCGCTGAGACCATGAACAGACCCGCCCGGAACACCGCGCCATGAGCACCTTTCTCGTGCGAAGGCTGCTGCAGGCGCTCGTCCTGCTGCTGATCGTCTCGATGATCGGTTTCGCGATCCTGCATCTCGCTCCGGGCGGGCCGCTCTCGCAATTCGCCGCCGGCGGCGACATGACCCAGGCCGATCTCGACCGCATCGCCGAACAGCTTGGCCTCAACCGCCCGCTGCCGGTGCAATATGCGGAATGGCTCTGGCGCATGCTGCGCGGCGACTGGGGGCTATCCTATCGCGACCATCAGCCGGTGCTGCACATCATCGCCTCCCATATCGGCGCGACGCTGGAGCTGATGCTGACCTCGACGCTGCTCGCCATGCTGCTCGGCGCCTGGGTCGGCATCCTCGGCGCGGTCAAGCGCTATTCGGTCTTCGACTCGCTGGCGACGATCGGCGCCATGATCGCGCTCTCGATCCCGACCTTCTGGTTCGGCCTCGTCATCATCTATGTCTTCTCGGTCGGGCTCGGCTGGCTGCCCGCCGGCAACCGCTACACGGTCGGCGATGGTTCGGTGCTCAACCGCATCCATCACCTGATCGGACCATGCATCGTGCTCGCGCTGGTCTCGACGGCGGTGTGGAGCCGCTACATGCGTTCCTCGATGCTTGAGGTCGTCAATCAGGACTATATCCGCACCGCCCGGGCCAAGGGCGTGCCGGAGCGCCAGGTTCTGCTACGGCACGCCTTTCGCAATGCGCTGCTGCCGATGATCACGATCACCGGCCTGCATGTGCCGACACTACTCTCGGGTGCGCTGGTGACCGAGACGGTCTTCACCTGGCCGGGAATGGGGAGGCTCTTCCTCGACTCGATCAGTTACCGCGACTACCCGACCGTGATGGGCATCCTGATGTTCACCGCCGTGCTGGTGCTGCTCGGTAGCCTGATCGCCGACCTGCTCTATGGGCTCGCCGATCCGCGCATTGCGAGGAATGGCTGATGAGCGCTGATCTCACCGGTGTCGCCGAAATCCGGACGGCAGCTTCGCCCTTCTTCTGGAACAGCCCAGGCTTTCGCCGTTTCCGCCAGCACCGGCTGGCGGTTTTCGGCGCCGTGGCAATCGTGGCGATGACGCTCGCCTGCATCTTCGGACCGATGCTGCTGCCCTATAGCGACACGTTCATCGACATCCGGCAGCGCTTCGCGCCGCCCTTCTCGGGCCCGCATGTGCTCGGCACCGATCCGCTCGGGCGAGATATCCTGGCGCGGCTACTGATGGCCGGGCGGATTTCACTCGCAGTCGGGTTTTCCGCCATGTTGATCAGCATGGCGACCGGCATCTGCATCGGCATGATCGCCGGATTCTACGAAGGTGCGGTCGGTGCCGCCCTGATGCGCTTCGTCGACGCGATGCTCTGCTTCCCCTCGATCTTCCTGCTGCTTGCGATTTCGGCCCTGATTTCACCGTCGGTGCCCTCGATCGTCATGCTGATCGCGATGACCTCGTGGATGGAGGTGGCGCGGGTCGTCGAGGCCCAGATAAAATCGCTCCGTACGCGCGATTACGTGGTTGCAGCGGTCGCGATGGGCGCCAGCAACGGCCGCATCATGTTTCGTCAGTTGCTGCCGAACGCGATTGCACCGATCGTCGTCGCCGCGACGCTGAACGTCGCCCATGCGATCCTGGCCGAGAGCTATATCAGCTTCCTCGGCTACGGCATCCAGCCGCCGACGCCGAGCTGGGGCAACATGCTGGAGAACGCCCAAAGCTATCTCACCAGCGCGCCCTGGCTTGCGATCCTGCCCGGCGCCGCAATCACGCTCGCCGTTACGAGCTTCAACTTCGTTGGTGACGGCTTGCGCGACGCGCTCGATCCCAGAATGGACCTGCCGTGACCTCGCAGGCTGGCGGTCTCGAAGGGGAGGCGCATCGCTGCGGGCTGCTCGTGCCACTCGATTGGATCATCGGACCGGATATCGTATCCGGTCCGATGATCCAATCTTCTGTGACTGCATCGGCTTTCCCAAAAACCGCGATCCACTTTTCGGGCCGATGCTTTGGGCCGCACGTTTCCCAAATGCGTTCCCGGCGTGCCTCTGTGCTGAGATGACGCGCGGATTTTGCTTGCTTGGCGTCGTGAAGGAGCGCTCATTGCATTGCCGCTTCCGTTCAATCTGAACCGAGGGCGGGCCGCGGTGCCAGGTTGGTACCGGTCAAGGCTGGAATTCTCGCCGTGCAAAGCGAACGCCAGGTCACCTGGCTTCAGGGCAAGGGCCAGATCATCTGGCGCGACGGCACACGCCAGCCTGTATCTTACAGTTTCGAAACATCCCGGAATGCAAACGGCGGGTGCCGTGGGCATTTCGAGCTCGATCTGCGCCGGATCCCAACCTTGCTGCTCTCCTATGAAATCAGGCTGATCTGCGAGGACGGGCATGTCGTGAACCTCGCGATCACCGACCATTGCAGCGATGGGGCTACCTTCGTTGGGAGCCTGCTCGATGAGCGCTGCGAGAGCGAGGAGTTGCTCCATGACCAGTGACTATAAGGAAGGTGATGTGATCAGCCTGAGTTTGGGCTTCCGCGACAGATCCGGCGTCGGAAACTACCAGATCATCCGGGTGCTGCCGGCCAGCGAAAACGGACAGCGACAATACCGGGTGCGAGGCTCCGATGGCCATGAGCGGGCGATCGAAGAGCACCAGATCCGGGCCGGCGTCACGCAGAAGAGCCTTTTCGGCAATCTGAAATAATCGGAAGAGCCGGGGCCGGCCGCGGAGAACGGCTGAAGGCCCTGGCGCTAAGCGCGGTTGCCCCCTTGCCTTCAGAAGCACGCAGCCCTGGCGTGACGGGCATAATGCCAGCGAGCGCGTCCTGCTCTGCGGCAGGCCCTTTCGTGGCGACATGCCCGAAACAGGGCCTGAGCGCGATGGTCGCGCTCAAACAATCTCGGAAACGAGCTTGGCGATCAGGCTGTTGGAGAGGATCACGGGCAACTTCGCCGCTTCCGTTCAACCTGAGCCGACGTGGGGGTAAGATGTTGGCGGTGGAAGGCTGCGTTGATCGGGTCAAGATCGCCTTCGACGAGCCAGGCATCCGGGAGCGGCACCTCGATCTCGAAGGACTGGCCGTGAGAAAGCCTGTCTACAACGCATTGATCCAAAGCACCCGCGTCCGGCCTTCCACCCCATTGGCGAAGCGGTGTGGGCGCGAGGACAGGAAGCGAAAGCTGTCGCCCTCCTGCAGCGTCCAGCTTTCGCTCTCGACGTTGAGCACCATGGCACCCTGCGTAACAAGTCCGGCTTCCTCGCCGTGATGGGTGTAGGGTTCTTCGCCGGTGCTGGCGCCGGGCTCCATCTCGACCAAATAGACGTTCAGTTTCGAGCCCTCTGAATGGGGCGTCAGCAGCTGCTTGCGGATGCCTGAACGCCAGAGTTGGAGTTCGCTGCGCTCCGAGCCGCGCACGATCGTCGCCGCCTGACCGTCGGGCGTTCCCATGGCCGGAAAGAGAGTGCCGAGGCTGACGCCGAGTGCGTCCGCTATGCCAGCGAGTACGCGCAAGGTCGGTGAGGAAAGGCCACGCTCGATCTGGCTCAGGAAGCCGATCGATAGATTGGTGCGGGCCGCCAGATCCACGAGGGAGAGCCGGCGCGCGCGCCTGAGTCTGCGCAAGCCCGCGCCGATCTCCTGATCGACTGGTTGGCTGTTTCCGGTAGCGGCTGGGGCGCTCATGATTTCTCCATCTTCGCCCATATTTCATGCACATGAAATTACTTGCGAGCAAGATCATCCTATGCTCGTATCTTCACGCACGTGAAAATTACGGCCGGACGCGCAGCAAGCACACCGAAAACGAGGGGATATCGTGATGGAACGTCGGACCTTTCTGTCGATCCTGGCCGGAAGCGCGCTGGTCGGCGCCTTCTCGCCAGCCCGGGCACAAGCCGTTCTGAAAGTGGGCTCGACCCCGACCGGAAGCCCCTTCACCTTCCTCGACACCAAGACAAACACGATCGAGGGCGTGATGGTCGATCTCATCAAGGAGATCGCCAAGACCGCCGATTTGAAAATCGAGGTCGAGGGCATGCAGTTCTCCACGCTGATCGCGTCGCTGACCAGCAACAAGATAGATCTGATCTCGGCAGCGATGTACATCACCGCCGCCCGCAAGGAGGTCATCGACTTCTCCGATCCGATCTACACCTATGGTGAAGGCCTGCTGGTGCCGAGCTCCGACACCAAGGACTACAAGGAATTCGCCGACATGAAGGGCTATACGGTCGGTGCCCAGATCGGTACCGCCTATGTCGATGCGCTGCAGAAGACCGGCCTTTTCGCCGAGGTGAAACTCTACAAGACCTCGCCCGACATTCTGGCCGATGTGAACGCCGGCCGTATCCAGGCCGCCTTCGCCGACCAGCCGATCATGGCCTACACCTTGAAACAGGGACAGTTCCCGCAAGTGCGGCTGGTGAAGTCCTACAAGCCGATGATCACCGGCTCGGTCGGCATCGGCGTGCGCAAGAGCGACGGTGAACTGCTGAAGAAGATCAACACAGCGCTTGCCAAGCTCAAGGCGGATGGCAGCGTCGACAAGATCCTGGCGAAATGGGGCCTCGAATAGGCCCGGGCCGCGACCGGCGTCACAGGGCGCCATTTCGTTCTGCGAGCCGCCGCTTGCGGCTTGCCCTGCTCAGTTTCTGACCCGTTCGAGCCCCATGCAGAACTTCATGCGGGACGCCGCACAATTCATGCCTCTCCTGCTGCAGGGGCTGAAATTCACGATTCTTGTCACGGCAGGCTCGCTGCTGCTGTCGTCGCTGCTTGGCCTCGTCTGGGCGCTGATGCGCGTCTCCGGCATCGCCTGGCTGGCCATGATCGCCAAGCTCGTCGTCAACACGCTACGCGGCATCCCGATCCTGGTGCAGCTCTTCTATCTTTATTTCGTCATGCCGGAGTTTGGCCTCAGGCTGACCGCGTTGGAGGCCGCGATCCTGGGGCTCGGGATCGCCTATTCGGCCTATCAGTCCGAGAATTTCCGTGCCGGTATCGAGGCCGTCGACCACGGACAGATCGAGGCGGCACAATCCATCGGCATGGGCTGGGGCCTGATGATGCGCCGTGTCGTGCTGCCGCAGGCGATCAAGATCATCCTGCCGCCCTACGGCAACATCATGATCATGATGCTGAAGGATTCGTCGCAGGCCTCGACCATCACCGTAGCCGAACTGACCCTGCAGGGTAGCCTGATCGCCTCCTCCACCTTCAAGAACATGACGGTCTACACGCTGGTCGCGCTGCTCTATCTTTCGATGAGCCTGCCGCTGATCGCTTTCGTCGGCTGGCTCGAGCGGCGCTTCGGCAAGGGGACGAAACGATGAGCCCCGCGATGATCGAACTCGGCTCCGTTACCAAGAGCTTTGGCACGCATCAGGTGCTGAAGGGAATCACGGCAAGCGTCGAGAGAGGCGAGGTCGTCTGCCTGATCGGGCCGTCTGGCTCCGGAAAATCGACCATCCTGCGCTGTATCAATGGGCTGGAAGCCTATGACGGCGGCCTTGTCCATATCGACGGTGTCAAGGTCGATCGCGATGCCTCGTCGATCGTCGGCATCCGCACCTCGATGGCGATGGTCTTCCAGCGCTTCAACCTGTTCCCGCACCGCACGGCGCTCGAGAACGTCGTCGAGGGGCCGATCTATGTGAAGAAGGAGCCGGCTGCAGAGGCGACGGCGCGCGGGCGCGATCTGCTCGCCCGCGTCGGGCTTGCCGCCAAGATCGACGCCTATCCAGCTCAGCTCTCGGGGGGACAAATGCAGCGCGTCGCCATTGCGCGTGCGCTCGCCATGCAGCCCAAGGCCATCCTCTTCGACGAGCCGACTTCGGCGCTCGATCCCGAGTTGGTCGGCGAGGTGCTGGAGGTGATGAAGAGTCTGGCGGAAGAGGGCATGACCATGTTGGTCGTCACCCACGAGATGGGTTTCGCACGCGAGGTGGCTGACCGCGTGCTCTTCCTCGATCAGGGCGTCATCGTCGAGGAAGGGTCGGCACGCGAGCTGCTCTCCGCCCCCCGCAATCCCCGCACCCAGGATTTCCTGCGCCGCGTCCTGCGGCCGATCTGAGGAATGCCCGCGCCATGGCCGAACCCTTTCCGCTCGCCCCCTCGCTCTGGCACGCTACGGCTCCGGCTGCCTCACCGACGCCGCCGCTCGCAACCGATCGACATGCCGACATCTGCGTCATCGGTGGCGGTTATGCCGGGCTTTCCGCGGCACTGCATCTGGCCGAAGCCGGTGCGTCGGTCGTCCTGCTGGAAGCGCAAGAACCTGGCTGGGGCGGCTCGGGTCGCAATGGTGGTCAGGTCATTCCCGGAATCAAATACGATCCGAGTGAGATCCGGGCCAAGTTTGGTCCTGAAGCAGGCAGGGCCCTCATCAATTTCGTTGGCTCCACCGCCGATCTGGTCTTCGCTCTGATCGAGAAGCACAAGATGGAGGTGCCGCATCGCCGCGCTGGCTGGATTCAGGGCGCACATACGCCGGCGATGGTGGAAGCCGTGAAGCGCCGTGCCGAGGAATGGGCGGACGAGGGTGCCGAAACGGCGTTCCTCGACCGCGACGAGGTGTCCCGTCTGCTCGGCACGGATCGCTATCTCGGCGGTTGGATGGACAGGCGCGGCGGCGGCGTGCAGCCGCTCGCCTATGCGCGCGCCCTCGCCAGGGCAGCAATTGGCGCCGGCGCTGTCCTGCACGGCCGGAGTCCGGTCAACAGCTTGCAGCGCAAGGATGAGAGCTGGATAGTGCGAACCACCCAGGGAGCCAGCGTGACGGCTGGGCGCGTGGTGGTCGCCACCAATGGCTATACCGGCGACCTGATCCCCAAACTGCGCCAGACGGTGATCCGGCCGAACTCCTTCATCGTCGCGACAGAGCCATTGTCGGACAACCTCGCCGGCACGATCCTGCCCGAGGGCCAGGTGACATCGGACACGCGGCAGCTGCTGCTCTATTTTCGCAAGGATCACACCAACCGCCTGCTGATGGGCGGGCGCGGTCCGTTCCGCGAACCGCACGATGCCAGTGACTGGGCTCATCTTGAACGTGTTGTCGCCAAGATGTATCCGCAGACCAAGGGGCTGCGCTTCGACTATCGCTGGTGCGGGCGCGTGGCGCTGACCCGCGATTTCCTGCCCCATCTGCATGAGCCGGAGCCCGGCCTGCTGATCGATATCGGCTGCATGGGGCGCGGGGTCGGCCTGCAGACCGCTATGGGCAAGGCCATGGCCGGTTATCTGGTGAGCGGCGACAGCGCCCTGCTGCCCTTTCCTATCGTGCCGATCAAGCCGCTGCCGTTGCATGCGCTGAACGAGCTTTATGTCTCGGCGATCATCACCTGGTACCGGATGACCGATGGCGGCATGAAGGACAAGGCGGCGTAGTCGTGCCGTCTCTCCGGCGGCGGCTGTACGCGGGGTTGCCTCCTTGCCTTCGAGCAAGGCTCAGTCCTGACGCGAGGACGAGCATGATAGGCGCCTTGTCAGCGAGCCGGTTTCGCTCTTCCGCATCCTGGTTCGTTGCTGCGGTGCCCGAGGTAGGGGCCCTGCGCGAGGGCCGTGCTCAGACAATCTCGGAAACGAGCTTGGCAATCAGGCTGTTGGAGAGGATCACGGGCAACTTCGCCGCTTCTGCGGCCTCGCGGCGATGGGCCTCGACGAAACCCATGCAGTCCATCAGGAGGAGCGTGGCACCGCGCTTGGCGAGGTCGCTGGCCGCCTCGGCCAGGTTAGGGCCGGACCCGCCATAGGGCGAGGCCGCAGCATAGAGCGGGCTGCGATCAAGCCTGGCCCATTTGCCGGCCTCGCTTGCGATCTGTTCGGCGAGCGGCACGATAATGCCGAGTTGCGCGCCCTGGGTGAGGGCGGCGACCGTTGGCGGCAGGATACGGTCAGGTTCGATCAGTTTTGCCTCGTCTGCTGCCAGGGTCTCGAAATGGCCCGTGCAGAGCATCAGGATCGTGCTGCAGCCCTCGGCCTCCAGCATGGCGATCTTGGCCTGCGCCGCAGCTTCGGTGCGGCTCCTGTCGATAATGACTGAACTGCCGTCGATCAGTTTCGTGATCAGCACCGCAGCTCCGGCGCGAGGGGAGAAGTCGCGTTCGATGTCGGCCTTGCTCAGCCCGTCCAGCACACCAGCATGGCGGCGCGGCAGGTCGGAGCCGATCACCGCGTCAAGGATGGGCGTGATGTCGGAGCGCGGGGCCTGGCCGATGGTCAGGGTTCCGAGTTTGCGCATGGCGCGACCCTCCAGTGTCCTATGGGACGCCCGTGCCGTTTCCGACACGGGCGCTTGGATCACGCTGCGTTTGGACGAAATCGTCCAAACGCAGAAAACGTGATCGATTGCGAAAAACCGTTGCCACTTTTTCGCAGCATGCTCTGGATCATCGATCGGATCTCGTATCCGGTCCGATGATCCAGCCTTCGGTGTTCGCATCGGCTTTCCCGAAAACCGCAAGGCACTTTTCGGGCCGATGCTCTAGCGCCTGAAGTTCTTGATCACCGAGTCGAAGAAGCTGAAGATCGCGTCTCCGGCGATGATGCCGGCGGCGAAGACCTCCATGTCCCCTTCGCCTGTGCTGCCGCGCAGCTTCTCCCAGACCAGCCGGCAGGCGATGCCGGCCAGGACGGCCCAGCCCGCCATCGGGAAATTGATCAGCAGGCCGGTGGCGAAGAGCACGCCGATCTGGCGCTTGGGGCCGCCGATCAACTGCAGGATCGCGCCCGGGATCGCCCAGAGGAAGAGCTGCCAGGCGACGCCTGGCGCCACGCCTGCCTTGATCGTCGCGGCATAGACCTTGTTCACCGGGGCGACGAGGTTCTGGTCGAAATAGGACTGGTAGGAGACCAGTACGACCGCACCGGCGATGACGAAGGCGAACATCGCAGCAAAAAGCTGCTGCCGGCGGCCGTCGCGTTCGAAGACCGGATCGGCGCCGTTGCCGCGCAGGATGTAGCCGGCCTTCAGATCATAGCCCATGTCGGCGAAGGCAGGCCCCGTCGCGGCGGAGAAGCCGACCAGCAAGGCAAGCGCCGGCATCGGGAAGCCGATCAGCATGCCGATGATCAGCGTGATCAACGCGACGGCAAAGGCGGGGAACCAGCCAGAATGCATCGCGGCGAGGCCGACGATGAGCTCATGCACATAGGCGGCAAAGGCCGCATAAAGCACGAACAGGATCAGCATCCCGATCGACATATCGCTCATCAGGCCGCCGACCAGCGCGATGAAGACCGCGATCGCGAGATATGCGACGGTGCCAAGTCCGAGCGCGCGCTTGACCTCCGCATCCGAGACGCCGGAGGCGGCTTCGGCCAGCTTTTGGGCTTCGCTGCGCCTGAACAGAAGCTGCGCGACCTGAAACAGGGCGACCAGTCCTGCACCGATCATGAAGCCGTGCGGGATATAGGCCGCCATCAGATCGCCCTTCGGGATGATGTCGGCGAAGAGCGGGCCGCCGAAGAGCTGGCTGGAATAGCCGCGCAGCAGCAGACCGACGCCGAACATTGAGAGCGCCCAGATATTGCCGATGAAGGCGACGCCGAAGGCGGACATCGGAATGCCGGAAACCGCCGTCGAGCCGACAAAGCCGATGGCCGCGAGCGGAACCTTGACGAAGGAGACCAGGATGCCGGTGACGAAGCCGACCCCCATCAGCACAGCCTTTCGCCCGCCCTCGTCGCCGGCCTTGATCGCCTCGGCGGCGGCAACCCCCGGGGGCCAGGCACCGGTCGCCGGAAACACCCGGGAATCGAACATCCGGTAGAGCAGGTAGGCGTCGAGCAACATCGCGGCGAAGGCGCCTGCCAGCATCGGCAGCACCAGATCCGAGCGACCGAGCAGGAAGGGGATGCCGATCGGCAGGAGCAGGCTGTTGGCAGCACCGAATGTCGCGGACGAGATGGCGCTCTGAGCCAGGTTCTGAACGTGGATCGAGCGATAGCGCGTGAACATCGCCACCGGCACACGTGCAAGCGCCATGGCGGCGAGCGCGCCAATCAGCGATGTGTTCGCCGTGATGCCCAGGGACACCAGAAGCTGCATGCCAATGATCGCGCCAAAGACGCAAAGAATGGCGATCAGCACCAGTGTCCCTGGCTCGAACAGGCTCGGGTGCCGCTGAGGCACTCCCTGCGGTTGGTCCATCATGCCTCAGTCCCCGTTATTGGCCCCTGCAGGGGCGGATGTGCTCGTTGATCTCAGCCGTCAGGCAACAAGGATGCCGGCCTTTGCCTCGCCGACGTCCTGCGTTGCATGGCTGGTCTGCACCCCGTAATCACGCTTGGCTGCGTCCGGCGAGACGAGGCCGAGTGCGATGTCGCGGGCGATGGCGTCACGTGAGCGCTCCGACGCCGCGCCGTAGCCCGCACCACCAGCGAGCACGAGCTCGACGATCTCATGCGGGTGCTTGACCTGGACGAGGTCGCCCGTCCCGACATCCTTGAGGACATGGCCCTGCTCATCGATGACACGCCCCGATGCTCCGCCGCCCGCCTTGCCGCCGAACAGACCCGGGATCGGGTTGTTGACGCCCTCCGGATAGAGCGAGACGAGGGTCGGGAGACCATCGTCGGAGAGCTTGCGCAGGCGGACGCGCTGGCCGAGGCCGCCGCGATGCTCGCCGGCACCGCCGGAGTCGGTGAGATAGGTCTTCTCGACGACGAGCACCGGCACGCGAGCCTCGAAGGTCTCGATCGAGGTGTTGGCGGCCGAGGTCGGGTAGAGAAGGCCGGACTTGCCGTCGCCATGGGCCGAGCCGCCCTGGCCGCCGCCGACGAAGAGCATGTCGGAATAGGTGTCGCCTGCCTGGTCCCGGCCGTAGACGCTCGCCGCCACGGGCAGGCCGGTGAAGGCCTGGACCTGGTTCGGCGCAGCCTGCGACAGGGCGCGGAAGATGTTCGGCGCGATGTACCAGCCGGTGCGCGTCCGCAGGTTGACCGCGAGCGGCTTGTCGCAGTTCAGGATCGAGCCCTTCGGCGCGTCGATCGAGAAGGCGCGGTAGCAGCCGGCATTGCCGCGGACATTCGGCGTCAGCATGCATTTCAGCGGGTAGGTCGCATGCGCCATCGTGTAGTTCAGCGTGCAGTTGAGCCCGCCCTGCGGCAGCTGCGGCGGTGCGCCGTCAAAGTCGAGATGGATCGTGTCGCCCTTGACGGTCAGCGCCAGTGGATAGGTCATCGGCGTGCCGAGCGGGTTGTTCGAAACCGTGCCGTGATAGGTCCCGTCCGGCAGCGCGGCGATGGCCTCGCGCATGGCCCGCTCGGAACGATCCTGCACCACCGAGGCGAGGGCGCGCAGATCCTGCATGCCGTAATCGCTGAGGAAAGACTGCAGGCGCTCGGCGCCGATCGCATTGGCGGCGACGAACGAGTGCAGATCGCCGAGAACCTGCTCGGAATTGCGGACGTTCTCGCCGAGCAGGCGAACCAGCGTCTCGTTGATCCGGCCAGCCTCGTAGAGCTTCATCGGCGGGATCTGGAAACCTTCCTCATAGATCTCGCGGGCCCTGAGGCTGTCCTTGGTGCCGCCGATGTCGGAGACATGGCCGACCGTGCCCATCAGGCCGACGACGCGATCGCCGAGGAACACCGGCGTAACCACGGCGATGTCGAAGAGATGGCCGGCGCAGAGCCAGGGATCATTGGTGATCAGAACGTCGCCGGGCTTCAGGGTATCGGCGGGATAGCGCTCCAGCAGCGCCTTGACCGCACGCGGCAGGGTCAGGTTGAACACCGGCATGGCGCGGGGAGAGTGCGCCAGCGTCTCGCCCTCGGGGTCGAGCAGCTCGCAGGCAAAATCCTGCGCCTCCGAGATCACCAGCGAGAAGGCCGTACGGCAGACGGTCAGCCACATCTCCTCGACGACGTTGACGAGGCGGCTCCACATGATCTCCAGCGAGATCGGGTCGGCTTCGATCCGGCGCGCGGCCTCGGCCAGCGGCATGTCGGCGCTGATCGTGGTCTCGGCAGCGCTGGCACGCCCGACGCTGACCAGCAGGTTGAGCACCTCGTCGATCGCGACCGTATCCCCGGGAGGAACGATGGTGGTCGCCTCGCGCTCCTCGATGATCGCGGGGCCGCTGATGGTGTCGCCCGGTCGCAGGGCGTAGCGATCATAGACGGTCGCTTCGCTCCAGCCGTTTTCGAACCAGGCCTGCCGGGTACCCTTCACCTTGGTGCCGGCGTCGCCGCCGCCGGCCGCCCCGGAGAGCGAGAGGCTCGGCACCGGACCGGCGCAGCGGACGCGGAAGTTGATCGCCTCGAGACGGGCGCCCTCGTAGACCGAGGTGTAGCGCGCCGAATAGGTGGTAGAGAAAGCCGTGCGGATGGCGTCCAGGCTCGATGTATCGATCGTGCCGGCCGGCAGGGTCACGGCGATGTCATGCATCTGGCCGACGAGGCGCATATCGGCCGAGCGCTCGACGGTGATGTCGGCGGGCTTCACGCCGGCCTCGATCAGGTGCTTGCGGCCCTGGGCCTCGAGCTCGCTGAGCACCGCGTTGACGGACTTGGCGTCAAAGCCTTCCGAGAACTCGACCGGCAGCGACTGCACCATGTCGAAGGAGAGCGGGGCGGCGAGGAAGCCGAGCGCCGAGGCGGCGCCGGAGGCCGGCGGAATGATGACCTGACGGACGCCGAGCACACGGGCGACATCGACGGCGTGGGCCGGGCCGGCCCCGCCGAAGCCGACCATGGCGTAGTGCCGCGGATCCTTGCCCTTCTCGACGAGATGGACACGCGCCGCAGCGCCCATGCTTTCGACGACAACCTTGTGGATGCCCCAGGCCGCTTCTTCCACGGAGAGGCCGAGCGGCTCTGCGACCGAGGCAACGGCCTTGCGCGCGGCCTCGAGATCGAGCGCCATGCGCCCGCCAAGGAAGAAGCCCGGGTCATAGTAGCCGAGCACGAGATTGGCGTCGGTGACGGTCGGCTTGGTGCCGCCCATGCCGTAGCAGGCCGGGCCGGGGTCGGAGCCCGCCGAATGCGGGCCGACCTTGAGCAGGCCGACTTCGTCGATGGCGGCGATCGAGCCGCCGCCGGCGCCGATCTCGATCATGTCGATGACGGGAGCCTTGATCGGCAGGCCGGAGCCCTTGGCGAAGCGGTTGACGCGCCCGGCTTCGAGCATCGGTGCGATCTCGGCGCGCCCGTCCTCGATCATGCAGGCCTTGGCGGTGGTGCCGCCCATGTCGAAGGAAATCACGTCCTTGTGGCCGGCAAGTTCGCCGAACAAGGCTGTCGCAAGGCCGCCGCCGGCAGGTCCGCTTTCGAGCAGGCGGATCGGGAAGGTGCGGGCGGTCTCGGGTGAGACGAGGCCGCCGGCCGAATGCATCAGCCGTAGCGAGCCGGTGAAGGAGCGGGCCGAGAGTTCGCGCTCAAGCCGCTCCAGATAGCGCCGCATCAGCGGCTGGACATAGGCGTTCGCCGCGGTGGTGACGAAGCGCTGATACTCCCAGATCTCTGCGACGACCTCGCTCGACAGGGAGACCGTGAGTTCCGGGCAGGCCTCCCGGACGATCCGGCCGGCTTCCTGCTCATGAGCGGAATTGCGGTAGCTGTTCAGGAAGCAGACCGCGATCGCTTCGCAGCCGGCAGCGGCAAGCTCGCGGGCGGCAGCGCGCACCGCCGCCGCATCGAGCGCTGTCACGACCTTGCCGTCTCGGTCGATACGCTCGGCGACTTCGAGGCGAAGCTCGCGCGAGACCAGCGGCTCGGGGAAGGTCAGGAACAGATCGTAGATGTCATAACGCTGCTCGGTCCCCATTTCGAGGATGTCACGGAAGCCGCGCGTGGTGATCAGGCCGAGCTTGGAGCCCTTGCGCTCGATCACCGCGTTGGTCACCAGCGTCGTGCCATGCACGATGTCGCCGATATCGGCCAGCGTGATGCCGGCCATCTCGGTCAGTTCGCCAAGGCCGATCAGCGCAGCCTCGGACGGGTCGTGCGGCGTGGTCAGGCGCTTGTGCAGCCGAACCGACCGCTCCTGGCCGTCATAGAGGATGAAATCCGTGAAGGTGCCGCCGATATCGAAGCCGATGCGCCAACGATTGCTCATGGAGCTGTCTCCGCGATTGAGGGATGGAGGGGAATGAAGAACGGGTCCCGGGTCAGCGCCGCGATCTCGGCGGCGCCTTCTCCCAGGGAACGGATGATGGCGAGGCGCTCCTCCGGCGTGACGATCGCCGCCGGGAAGGAGATGCAGAGCGCGACTTCGTCGCCGGTGGTGGGATCGCCGACCGAAACCGAGATGGCGCGCACGCCCCGGACCGCCTCGTCATGGGATTCGGCGTAGCCCTCGCGTCGGTTGATGGCGAGGCGCGCCAGGAGTTCGTCGAGGTCCTGCGGGGCTGTGTCGGATGGCGGGACGAAACCGCCGGCATAGAGGCGGCGGACTTCGTCGTCGGGAAGGCGGGCCAGCAGGGCGCGGCCCGTGCTGGAAGCGAAGGCGGCAATACGGTCGCCAATCGACGTGACGACGCGCAGGGCGTGGCGCCCGGGATGCGCCGTGACGCCGACGATGTCGGTGCCGCGCCTCACGCTGATATAGCCGGTATGTCCGACTTCGTCCGAGATGCGTCCGACCACGGCGTCGGCCCGGTCGATCAGCGAGGCGGCGAAGCGGTAGATATGGCCGACCTGACTGAGCAACAGGGAGGGGCGGTAGCGCTTGCTGTCGCCCACCGTTTCGAGCAGCCCCTCGTCGCGCATCGCCCGCAGCAGTCGCGACGCATTGCTCTTCGGCATTCCAAGCAACGAAACCAGATCCGTCACGGTCACATCATGACGCGTGCTGGAGAAGCAACGGAGCACATCGACGGCCGCCGACAGAATGGACATCCGGCTGAGTCCAAGAGAGTTCCATAAAATGGAACTTGAGTTGCAATAATAGGAACAATATCGCGACTGACTGAAGAGTCAACAGGCGTTAAGGATTGTGTGCGGGATGCCGGCCAGTGGGGTCGCGATGGCTTTAAAGGTGCCGGATCGATGGCGGTGATGCCTTTGGGGCCGGTGCGCGTCGCTTGAAGCCGCAGGCAGTCCAAGCCGCGCTCAATCCTGCGCAGACCAAGCTTCCTCGCGTGGGGCGGGGCGCCGCCATTCCTGCTGAGGGTGCGCGCTAGGTATCGGACGATGCCGGTCGGTCCGGCCGGGGCAAACGCGACGCGTCTCCGTACGCGGGGGCAGGGCCGCCTTCGCCTGTCAGGCTCGCCCGTGCGGGGGCGGCAGAAATCAGCCTAAAGCATCGGCCCGAAAAGTGGATTGCGGCTTTCGGAAAAGCCGATGCAAACACAGTAGGTTAGATCATCGGACCGGATACGGTAACCGGTCCGATGATCTAGGCGGGCTTGCGTGCGGAGATCAGGAAACGGTTCTGTGCCGCGCGTTCGAGGCGCTGGAAGAGCGGCATGAATCGCCCCTGGGCGCGGTGGATCGAGCCAAGGTCTCGGTCGACGACGATGTCCTCGAAGCCGGCCTGATTCAGCAATTCGGCGACGGCATCGGGGCGACACCCATCAGAGAAATAGACACGCGACAGGATGCTTGCATGGGTATCGGCATAGGGCGGGGGAGGCGGCACATTCCTGCTCAGGCGCCTGGCAAGCCGTGCGAGCCATTTGAGCAGCCGCCTGTCCGGAGGGGTGTTGATGGTGTCCGCATCGATGATCGCGACGCGCCCGCCGGGTTTGAGCACCCTGTGCCATTCGGCGAAGGCGACCGGCGGGTCGGGCAGCGTCCAGACGAGATGCCGGGTGACCACTGCATCGTAACTGTCCGAGGGCTCCAGCGTATTCTCGGCATCGCCGAGGAAGAGCTTGATCGGTCCTTTGCCCGAGACCTTGGCGCGGGCACGCGTCAGCATGGCCTCGGAGAGATCGAGGCCGGTCACTGCGAAGCCGAGTTCCGACAGCAGCAGCGAAATCACGCCGGTACCGCAGGCCAGGTCGAGCGCCCGGCGTCCCTGATCGGTGCCAAGGTGCCGCGACAGAAGCGCGAGCCATGCGCGCCGCTCGTCGAGGGAAAAGATCTCATGGCCCGGCGTCGTATCGAATGTCTCCGACCTGATGGACCAATAGTCCCGGATTTCATCCTTCAGGTTGCGATTTGCGATCATGGTCGACATCGATCATTCGCCTTGTCTTCGTCCGTTTCCGGCACCTTTCACCACGCCGCGCAGCGCCTCACAAGCTTTTCCTTCAGCGCGTGCCTTGTTGTATTGCGAGGCATCGGCTTGATCTTCAGTTTAGAATTCTTTTAATGAAATAGATTGGATGTATTCTAAAAGATATTTCTTGACCGACCTTGTGCCATTTCCTACGAGCCGCGCAGTTCACGCGAGGCTTAGGGTGGTGTCATGGCATTGCTTCATAGATTTATTAGAGCAGCGACCCTGACCATTGGCCTCATGGCGTCGGCGTTGCCTGCGTTCGCGGAGAAGGTCAGGGTCACAGATGTTCTCGGCCGGGCGGTCGAGGTCAACACGCCGGTCGAACGTGTGATCCTGGGCGAAGGGCGACAGATGTATTTCGTCGCCGCGCTCGACAGGGATGATCCGTTCAAGCGTGTCGTCGGCTGGCGGGACGATCTGCCGAAAGCGGACCCAGACAGCTACAAGGCCTATCTCGCCCGCTATCCCGCCATTGCCAAACTGCCGAATTTCGGCGGCATGAAGGAGGGCGCATTCGATGTCGAGCAAGCGATAGCGCTGAAGCCCGACGTCCTCTTCCTCAATGTCGAGGCGAAGGTCGCCAGCGACGAGGCCAAGCTTGTCGAGAAACTCGCCTCCGTCGGCATTCCTGTCGTCTACGTCGATTTTCGTGAGAAGCCGTTCCAGAATACCGAACCCTCCATGCGACTGATCGGCAAGCTCTTCGGCAAGGAGGCGCTCGCGGAGGACTTCATCACGTTCCGGGCCGAGCAGATCTCGCTGGTGACGGACCGTCTTGCCAAGGCTGCCGCACTGAAGCGGCCGATCGTGATGATCGAGCGCGCCGGTGGCTATTCCGACGATTGCTGCATGTCATTCGGCAACGAGAATTTCGGCAAGATGGTCGAGATCGCCGGGGGCAAGAATTTTGCCGCCGACCTGATCCCGGGGACCTTCGGTACGGTCAATCCCGAGGCAATCGTCGCGGCCAATCCCGATGTCGTCATCGTCACCGGGGGTAACTGGGAGGCCTATGTCCCGGGTGGGGCCTGGGTCGGTCTTGGACCCGGCGTCGACCTGATCGAGGCGCGCCGCAAGCTCGCTGCGCTGTCGCGTCGGCCCGCATTCGCCCAGACCGCTGCCGTGAAGAACGGCCGTGTCCACGGCATCTGGCACCAGTTCTATAACAGCCCCTACCAGTTCGTCGCGATCCAGGAGATTGCGAAGTGGCTGCATCCTGACCTGTTTGGGGATGTCGATGCCGATGCCACGCTGAAGACCCTGCATGAGCGCTTTCTGCCCTTGCCTTATCAGCCCGGCTACTGGGTGACCGTCGAGGCGAAGGGGTGAGTGAGATCGGCATGACCGGCGCTGCCGCCGAGGCGGTGCGCGAGAATGGGGCGCGGTCGAGCTACCGCGCCCTGAACGCGCGCCGGCGCATGATCCTCGCCGGACTTTTCCTGCTGCTGCTGCTGAGCTTCATCGCCGATCTGATGATCGGTCCGGCCCGCTATGCGGCTTCGGATGTCGTGCGTGCATTGGTGATGCCGGACAGCGTTCCGGTGGCCGTGCGCGTCGTGATCTGGGATATCCGATTGCCGGTGGCCCTGATGGCGGTTGTGACGGGAGCGTCGCTTGCCATGGCGGGTGCCCAGATGCAGACGATCCTCAACAATCCGCTCGCTAGCCCGTTTACCCTTGGGATATCGGCTGCCGCCAGCTTTGGCGCGGCACTCGCACTCGTGTTCGGCGTCGCCATCCTGCCGTTCGCTGTCGATTATATCGTGCCGCTGAACGCCTTCATTGCCGCGATGGGGGCGGCCATGCTGATCCATGTGCTCAGCCAGTCCCGCGGTGTGACGACCGAGACGGTGATCCTGCTCGGCATCGCCCTGGTCTTCACCTTCAATGCCCTGCTCGCATTGCTGCAATTCTTCGCTTCCGAGCAGGCGCTCGGCGCTGTCGTCTTCTGGATGATGGGGAGCCTGACCAAAGCAAGTTGGCACAAGCTTGCGATCACCAGTGCGGTGGTTGTCCTGTGCGTGCCCCTGTTCATGCGCCGCGCCTGGGCCCTCACCACGCTCCGCCTCGGTGACGAGAAGGCGGCGAGCTTCGGCATCGATGTCAGGCGGCTGCGGCTGGAGATCATGCTGCTGGTCAGCCTGCTGGCGGCTGTGCCCGTGTCCTTCGTCGGCACGATCGGCTTCATCGGCCTCGTCGGTCCGCATATCGCCCGCATGGTGATCGGCGAGGATCAGCGCTTCTTCCTGCCGGCGTCTGCGCTTGCCGGTGCCGCGATCCTCTCGGCATCCTCGGTCGTCAGCAAGTCGCTGATACCTGGCCTCATCTTCCCGATCAGCATCGTAACGGCGCTCATCGGCGTGCCGTTCTTCTTCAGCTTGATCCTGACCAATCGGAAGCGGTCATGGTAGTTGGCTTGCAGCTTCGCGATGTCGGCGTCCGCTACGGCCGCAAGGTCGTGCTGAGCGAGGTGACCACGCCGCTGCTCAGCGGAGGCGAGGTCATTGCCGTGATCGGCCCGAACGCAGCCGGCAAGTCGAGCCTGTTCCGGCGGATTGCCGGCCTTGTGCCGGGTCCGGGCGAAGTCAGCATTTCCGGCGACAGTTCCGTGCCCGGGCGTCGCGCGCCTTTGTCCTGCTACCTGCCGCAGGATACGGCGGTGAACGCAGTGCTCACGGTCTATGAGTCGATCCTGCTGGCCTTCAAGCAGGGCGGGACATGGTCGGTCAGCGATGACGAGCTCAAGCGGATCGATCGTGTGCTGCGCGATCTCGAGATCGAGGACCTCGCCTTCAGGGGGCTTGGGGAGCTCAGCGGCGGCCAGCGTCAGCTGGTTTCGATTGCCCAGACGCTGGCGCGCGAACCGGACATCCTCCTGCTCGACGAGCCGACGAGTGCGCTCGATCTGCATCGCCAGTTCGAGGTGCTGTCGCTCGTGCGTCGACTGGCGCGCGACCGAGGCATCTGCGTCCTGATCTCGATCCACGACCTCAATCAGGCGTTGCGCGTTGCCGACAGGGTCCTCGTCCTGGCCAAGACGCGCCTGGTCGCGCTCGGCGCGCCGCGCGAGATCGTGACGCCGTCGCTGCTGGACGAGGTCTATGGCGTCAGGGCGCGTGTCGAAGGCCTGTCGAGCGGCGAGCCCTATGTCGTCGTCGAGGGGTCCACGCGCCACGCCGCATAGAGATCGGTCGTCCGATCCCGTGTTCTGTGGGAGATGGCGGACGCTTCCCTCGGCACGTCCCCACGTGGCTGAAAGCCCATCGACGAGGGTGCTCGCAGTGCTCCCTTGACGCCTCGCGGCTTGGGCAAGTTCTTGCCCGGATAGAATCCTGCGCTGGCCGCATGACGCGATCGTGCACATGCTTCTTGCCGGTTGGCCGCGCTCGGCGTTTGGTCGCAACAGCGAGACGCACGTTTGCGCCGAGACCGATCCGGATGATCGGCCGCGCGGCGGCATGGGCAGGAAAGAGCCAGGAGCAGGATATGACCGATCAACAGAACACTGCCGAGATCTGGCGGTTGGCGGATGCCAAGAGCCCGGCTTTTTTCGAGCTTAGCGACCGCGTCTGGGCCATGCCCGAGCTGAACTATCAGGAGGAGCGATCGGCCGCCGAACACGCCGCGATGCTGGAGAAGGAGGGCTTCCGCATCGAGAAGGGCGTCGCCGGCCTTCCGACGGCGCTGATCGGCGAGTCGGGCGAGGGCGGTCCCGTCATTGCGATCCTCGGCGAATATGACGCGCTGCCCGGCTTGAGCCAGGAGGCCGGCGTCGCCGAGCAGCGCCCGCTCGTGTCGGGGGGCAATGGCCATGGCTGCGGCCACAACATGCTCGGCTCGGCCTCGCTGCTTGCTGCGACCGCTGTCAAGGACTGGCTTGCTGCGAACGGCATCAAGGGACGTGTGCGCTATTACGGCTGCCCAGCCGAGGAGGGCGGCTCGTCCAAGGGCTTCATGGTGCGCGCCGGGCTGTTTGACGATGTCGATGTCGCCATCTGCTGGCATCCGGCCTCATTCACCGGTGTCAGCAAGCCGATCTCGCTTGCCTGTGTCGAGGTCGAGTTTACCTTCCGGGGGCGTGCCTCCCATGCCGCTGCCTCGCCGCATCTCGGTCGCAGCGCGCTCGATGCGGTCGAGTTGATGAATATCGGCGTCAACTACATGCGCGAGCACATGCCGAGCGATGCGCGCGTCCATTACGCGATCATCGACGCCGGCGGCATTGCGCCGAATGTCGTGCAGGCGCAGGCGACTGTGCGTCATTTGATCCGCGCCCGGACGCTCAGCGAGATGTGGGACCTGGTGCGCCGGGTAAAGGCCATCGCCGATGGCGCGGCCCTGATGACGGAGACCACCGTCGTTGCGCAGCAATTGTCGGGCGATGCCAATCTCGTCGGCAACCGTCCGCTCGAGGAGGCCATGCACGCCAACCTCATCCGACTCGGCGGGCCTGGTTTCGATGCCGCTGATCGCGCCTTCGCGGCAGAGTTCCAGAAGACCTTCTCGAAGGAGGATATCCGCGCCTCCTATGGCCGCTTCGGTCTGCCGGTGCTGGAGGGTGAATCGCTCAGCGACGACATCTATCCGCTGGACTATGTCGCCGCCCTTTCCGTGGGGTCCACCGATGTTGGAACGGTGAGCTGGGTCGTTCCAACCGTGCAATGCCGCGTCGCCTGCTATGCTGTGGGCACGCCCGGACATTCCTGGCAGCTGGTTGCCCAGGGCCTCGCGCCGGCGGCGCATAAGGGGCTCTCGCTTGCGGCCAAGGCCATGGCCGGCGTCGCGGTCGATGTCCTGTCCCAGCCGGCGCTGCTCAAGGCGGCCAAGGCTGACTTCGCCGCGTTCCGCGCCGAGAACCCGTTCCAGAACCCGATCAGCGACGATATCGAACCGCCGCTCGACATGGCGGCTCACTGAGCGGGCATCGGGCCACGAGCGATTCTGGCTATGCAAGGATCGCCCGGACAAACGTCCGGGCGATGATGTTCGAAATGGCACCGGAGCTCCGGATCGATCGGTGCGGGCGCTGCCGTGCCACCACTGTGCGAGGAGTGCTCAGACCTCGGCCGCATCCAGCCGCCGATAGAGGGGCAGTGCCAGCGGCGCGATCCGGCGCACGATCGCTCGGAACGGCTGGGGCCTTGGCTCGGACAAGGGCAGACCGAGCGTCTCGATCGCCGTGCCTTGCGTCGCCCTCGCAAGCTCGCGACCGAGCGAGATGGACAGAGCCACGGCCCGGCCATTGCAGCCGACCCAGGCAAAGCCGTCCGGTCCGAGACGGTGGATGCGCGGATAGCCCGGCACCTGCGGCTGGAGCAGATTGTCGGGCGTCATGCCGACATAGCCCGACCAGACATAGTCGAATTCGACATCGCCCAGCTGCGGCCAGAGTCTTTTCAGCCGCGCTGCGATCTGCGGCCGCAGATTGACACCGCCATCGCCCGGCAGCACGGCCGCGCCGCCGGTGACAAGACGGTTGCGGGCGTCCCAGCGGGCGAAATAGAGCTCGCGATGCGTGTCCGACATCGCCTGGCGGCCCGGGATGACGGTCTTGGCGATGTTGTCGCTGACCGGCTTTGTCGCCATCTGCCAGGACAGGACCGGGATGACCTCGTTGGCGATCTCGGGGGCGAGATCGCGTTCGAACTCACCGGTATAGGCATTGGTCGCCAGCACAAGCGCGCGAGCGGTGACCGTGCCGCGCGCGGTCTTCACGGTCCAGCGGCCATTTGCATGGCTCATCGACGTGGCTGGCGAACGCGCATAGATGGTCGTGCCGAGCTTCAGCGCGACCTCGGCCAGTCCGCGGGTCAGCGCGAGCGGATTGATATGACCGCCGGTGCGGTTCCAGAAGCCGCCGAACCAGGCATCCGAGCCGAGCATCACCGCCGCAGCGGCCCGATCGAGCAGTTCGACCGGCGCCCCGATCGCCGACCATTCGCGCACACGCTTCTCGGCGAGCTTGAAACGGCCGGGCGAATGGACGGGCTGGATCCAGCCGGCCTGTTCCGCCTCTGCTGGTATGCCGTATTTCCGCACGAGGTCGAACAGGTACTGGGCACTGTCGCGCAGCACCGCGTTGAAGCGTTCGCCGGCTTCGCCATGGCGTTTCACCATCGCCGAGGGATCGTGGCCGGCGAGCGTCGGGATGACTTGGCCATTGTTGCGCCCCGAGGCGCCCCAGCCGGGCTCAGCCGCTTCCACGATCGTGACGTCGACGCCGCTCTCGCGCAGATGGATCGCAGTCGAGAGGCCGGTGAAGCCGGCACCGATCACCACGACATCGGTTTGAACATCCCCGTCGAGCGCACCGAGCACAGGGCCGGGCTGGGCAGTGGCGGCCCAGAGAGAGGGCGGCCAGGCGACGGAGGGCGAAGCGGTCATCGGTGGCGGTCTTTCGCAAGGCGGGGTGGTCAAAGCGCGTTTGGCAGGAGCTTTGCGCATACTTGCCGCCAGGACCGCCCGCTCGCAAGTAGGTTGGTTCCAGCGATTTACCTGGTGGAGAACAGTTTTCTATTTTTCTTGCTGACGACGAACAAAATCTACCAAATTTAGGCTTTCTCTCTCGGGTTGTTGAAAACACTATTCTCCGGACGCTATGTGTGCCGCGCAGCGGGGGCTGCTGGAATCGTCACCTCGAAGTGGTTGCGCCCCTCTGTTCATTCGGATGAACTCCGCTTCCGTTGGGTTCTTGGTCAAAGGGGGCGTCATGTCGCTCAAGCACATTCTCGGTCTCGATCATGTCGTCGTGACCGTCAGCGATCTCGACGCTTCTGCCCGGCAATGGGAGCGCCTCGGCTTCACCGTCTCGCCGCGTGGCACCCATTCGCCGATCCTGGGGACCGGAAACTACACGATCATATTCGGAGAGGATTATCTCGAGCTGCTTGGTGTGCTGACCGAGACGGATCAGAACAAGCCGACCCGCGACTATCTGAAGAACCGGGAAGGTCTTGAGCGCGCTGCTTTCACGACGGACGACGCCGCTGCCGGCGCGGCTGAACTCAAGAGCGGTGGCCTCGAAGCCCTGGGTCCCGTGCATTTCGGCCGCCCGGTGGATCTGCCGAATGGCGGGACGGGCGAAGCAAAGTTCAATGTCTTCCGCTGGCCGCTGACCGAGAGCCCCGGTGGCCTGCGCATCTTTGCCTGCCAGCACTTGACACGCGAGACGGTCTGGCTCCCTGAGCTCCAGAAACATGCCAACGGCGCGAGCCGCATCGTCCGGGTCGAGGTCCTCGCTGCTGATCCGAAGGCGTCCGCCGGGCATCTCAGCCGGTTGATCGACGAGCCTGCGCGCGCGCAGGATGACGGCTGGCTGGTGCCGTCGGGCGGCAAGCGGGCCGATTTCCTGTTCTATGATGCGGCCGGTTTTGCGCGGCGCTATCCTGATGCGGTGCGGATCGGTGCGGCGCCTGCCGGGGCAACCGCGATCGTCCTGGCGAGTGCCGATCTCGACGGCGCTGTCAAAGCGCTGGGCTCGCTCGCGGTGCGCCACGGCAGCGCCGTCAGCGTGCCGGCCGATTCCGCCAATGGCGTGATTGTCAGCTTCGTGCCGTGACGGGAGCCTTG
The DNA here is from genome assembly GCF_000735605.1 of Allobosea sp. LC85. GTDB lineage: Bacteria > Pseudomonadota > Alphaproteobacteria > Rhizobiales > Beijerinckiaceae > Allobosea. The sequence goes on along the minus strand of NZ_JPKG01000028.1, from coordinate 241,787 downwards.
GCTCCCTTGAGAACAGCCTGATGGCCGGATCATCGTGAAGTCCGGCTCTGCCCTTATCGAACACCGGACCCAGGAGGTCTCCATGGACATGACCCGCCGCGCCGCGCTGCTGACAAGCGCCGCCATCGCTTCCAATGTGCTGTTTCCGATGCGGTCCTTCGCCCAGGAGACGCCGCGCAAGGGCGGGGTCTTCACCGTCCATTACGGTGCCGAGCAGCGCCAGCTGAACCCGAGCCTGCAGGCCTCGACCGGCGTGTACATCATTGGCGGCAAGATCCAGGAACAATTGGTCGATCTCGATGCCAGCGGCCAGCCGGTCGGCGTGCTCGCCGAGAGCTGGGAGGCTGCGCCCGACGGCAAGACGATCACGTTCAAGCTGAGACCGGGCGTGACCTGGCATGACGGCAAGCCCTTCACCTCCGCCGACGTGCAGTTCACGGCGATGGAGATGTGGAAGAAGATTCTCAACTACGGCACCACGCTGCAGCTCTTCCTCATCGCGGTCGATACGCCCGACCCGCTGACGGCGGTGTTCCGCTACGAGCGCCCGATGCCGCTCAACCTGTTGCTGCGCGCGCTGCCCGATCTCGGCTACATCTCGCCGCGCCATCTCTACGAAGGCAAGGGCGACATCCGCCAGAACCCGGTCAATCTCGCGCCGGTCGGCACGGGGCCGTTCAAGTTCGCGCAATATGAGCGGGGCCAGCACGTCATTGCCGACCGCAACCCGAACTACTGGCGCGCCAACGCTCCCTATCTCGACCGGATCGTCTGGCGCGTGGTTACCGATCGCGCTGCCGCCGCCGCCCAGATGGAAGCGGGGCAGATCCACTACAGCCCGTTCTCGGGCCTGACGATCTCGGATTCCGCCCGTCTCGGCAAGGATCCGCGCTTCATCGTTTCGACCAAGGGCAACGAGGGCAACGCCCGCACGAACACGATCGAGTTCAATTTCCGCCGCAAGGAACTCGCGGATATCCGGGTCAGGCGCGCCATCGCGCATGCGCTCGACATCCCGTTCTTCATCGAGAATTTCCTCGGCGATTTCGCCAAGCTCGGTACAGGCCCGGTACCCTCCGTCTCGACCGATTTCTACCCGGCCGATAACGGCCCGCAATATCCCTTCGACAAGGCACGTGCCGCGAAGCTGCTCGACGAAGCCGGATTCAAGGCCGGTGCCGGCGGGACGCGCTTCTCGGTACGCCTGCTGCCGGCTCCGTGGGGCGAGGACATCACGCTCTTTGCCACCTTCATCCAGCAGTCGCTGGCCGATGTCGGCATCAAGGTCGAGATCGTGCGCAACGACGGCGGCGGCTTCCTGAAGCAGGTCTATGACGACCACGCCTTCGACCTGGCTACCGGCTGGCACCAGTACCGCAATGATCCTGCGGTCTCGACGACGGTGTGGTATCGCTCCGGACAGCCCAAGGGTGCGCCGTGGACCAATCAATGGGACTGGACCGATCCGACGATCGACAAGATCATCGACGACGCGGCGACGGAGGTGGATCCGGCGAAGCGCAAGGCGCTCTATGGCGACTTCGTGCGGCGCGCCAATACGGAGCTACCGATCTGGACGCCGATCGAGCAGATTTTCCTGACGGTGATCAACGCCAAGGCCCGCAACCACTCCAACACGCCGCGCTGGGGCTCGAGTTCCTGGCACGATCTTTGGCTGGCGGAGTGACGCTTCCACCAACCTCCGCAGTCGAAACCGGCCAGTTCCCATGCGCGTACTAGCTCTTGCGGGGCGGCGTCTTGCCGCCTCGATCCCGACCCTGATCCTGATCCTGATCGGGGTGTTCCTGCTGCTGCAATTCGCGCCGGGCGATACGGTCGATGCGATGATGGCGCAAATGGGCGGGGGCGATGCCGCCACCGCCCGCCAGCTGCGCGAGTTCTACGGGCTCGATCTCTCGGTCTGGGCCCAGCTCGGCAATTATCTCTGGCGGCTGGTCAGGCTCGATCTCGGCTTCTCCGCGATCTACGGCAAGCCGGTCGTGACCGTGATTGCCGAGCGGCTGCCGGCGACGATCCTGCTGATGAGCGCCTCGCTCTCCTTCGCCTTCTTCTTTGGGCTGATCTTTGGGGTGATCGCGGCGCGCGGCGTCAACAGATGGCCGGATACGCTGATCTCGACTCTCGGGCTGATCTTCTACGCCATGCCGACCTTCTGGTTCGGGCTGATGGCGATCGTCGTGTTCTCGATCTACCTGCAATGGCTGCCGGCTGGAGGTTTCGAGGACATCACGGTCAGCCTTACCGGGCTGCGTCGGACGCTCGACATCGCCCAGCATCTCATCCTGCCGACCCTGACGCTCGGCCTGTTCTACATGGCGATCTATCTGCGCATCATGCGCGGCTCGATGCTCGAGGTGCTCAATCTCGATTTCGTCCGCACCGCGCGCGCCAAGGGCATGGATGAGACGCGGGTGGTGGTGCGGCACGTCCTGCGCAACGCGCTGCTGCCGATGGTGACGCTGATCGGCCTGCAGGCGGGCACGATGCTGGGCGGTTCGGTCGTGGTGGAGAGCGTGTTCTCGCTGCCGGGACTTGGGCGGCTTGCTTATGAATCGGTCGTGCAGCGCGATCTCAACACCTTGCTCGGCATCATCTTCGTCTCGGCGCTGCTGGTCATCGCGGTCAATTTCATCGTCGACCTGCTCTATGCCCGGCTCGATCCGCGCATCACGGCGGGAGCTTGAGCCATGGAGTTCGCAAAGCTCTATTTCCGCAGTCCGTCGGCCGTCATCGGCCTGCTGCTGCTCATCCTTGTCCTGGCCATGGCGGCGACGGCTGACTGGCTCTATCCGCGCGATCCGCTCGCCCTCGCCGGGCGGCCGCTGATCTGGCCCTTCAGCAATCCGCGCTTCCTGCTCGGGACCGACAATTCCGGCCGCGACATCGCCGCGCAGATCTTCCATGGCGCACGCATTTCGCTGCTGATCGGCCTGGTCGCGACCGTCATCTCGGTCATGATCGGCATCACGATCGGCGCCTTCGCCGGTTATTACGGCAGCTGGGTCGACACTGCACTGATGCGCGTGACCGAGGCCTTCCAGACATTGCCGAACTTCCTGTTGCTGCTCGTGCTCGTCGCCGTGTTCGGCTCGACCATCACCACGGTGACGGTCGCCATCGGTATCGTCTCATGGCCGGCTTCGGCGCGGCTGACGCGCGCCGAGTTCCTCTCGTTGCGCAACCGCGAGTTCGTGCAGGCGGGCCGCACGCTCGGGCTGAAGGACATCAAGCTGATCTTTGGCGAGATCCTGCCGAACGCGCTGCCTCCCGTGATCGTCTATGCCAGCGTCGTGATGGCGGTCGCGATCCTGCTCGAGAGCGCGCTCGCCTTCCTGAAGCTCTCCGACCCCAACGTCGCCTCCTGGGGCAACCTGATCGGTGCAGGGCGCGATGTGCTGCGCGTGCAGTGGTATGTCTCGGCCATTCCCGGCATCGCCATCCTCGTCACCGTGCTCGCCGTCTCGCTGGTCGGGCAGGGCCTCAATGACGCGCTCAATCCGAGGCTGAAGAGCCGATGACCCCGATTCTTGTCCTCGATGATGTCAGCGTGAAGCTGCCGGCCGGCGCCGACAGGTCGCACGCGATGGCGAATGTGTCGCTCTCGCTGGCGGCCAATGAGATCCTCTGCGTCGTCGGCGAATCCGGCTCCGGCAAGTCGATGACGGCCAATGCCATCATGCGGTTGCTGCCGGGCGGGGTCGCGATCGACGGTGGGCGCATCCTGTTCGAGGGTCGCAATCTTGCCGATGTGAGCGAGGCCGAGATGCGCAAGGTGCGCGGCGCCGGCATCGCCATGATCTTCCAGGAGCCGATGACCGCGCTGAACCCCCTGCGCAGCATTGGCGACCAGATCGGCGAGATGTTCGAGATCCATACGGATCTGCCGGCCGGCGAGATTAGGACGCGGGTCCTTGCCCTGCTCGAAGAAGTGCGGATTCCCGATCCGGCGTCGGCGATCAAGGCCTATCCGCACGAACTCTCGGGCGGCCAGCGCCAGCGCGCCATGATTGCCATGGCGCTCGCGCTCGATCCCAGGGTGCTGATCGCCGACGAGCCGACGACTGCGCTCGACGTCACCACCCAGGCGCAGATCCTGGAACTCATACGCGACCTGCAGCGGCGCAAGGGCACGGCCGTGCTGTTCATCACCCATGATTTCGGTGTCGTTGCCGAAATCGCCGACCGCGTCGCGGTGATGAGCCAGGGCCGCGTGGTCGAAGAGGGTACGGCCAGTGCGGTGCTGGACAACCCCCGGCACGCCTATACGAAGCAACTGATCGCGGCAGTGCCGCCGCTGAAGGCTCCGCCTGCGCGCCCGCTGTCCAGCGATCCGATCCTGACCATAGAGCACGTCTCGAAGACCTATCGCACCGGGGGATTCTTCGGTCGCGGCCAGCGTATCACTTACGCGGTCAAGGATGTTTCGCTGGTGCTGCCCAAGGGCGGCACGCTCGGCATCGTCGGGGAATCCGGTTCCGGCAAGTCGACATTGGCGCGTTGCCTCGTGCGCCTGATCGATCCCGAGAGCGGCGAAATCCGGCTGAACGGCCGCGACCTCGCCTGCCTGACGCGCGAGCAGATGCGGGCCGAGACGCGTCATATCCAGATGGTCTTCCAGGATCCGTTTGCCTCGCTCAACCCACGCCGCAAGGCGGGGGAAGCGGTCGCGCAAGGGCTCATTGTTCACGGCATGCCGCGTGCGCAGGCACTGGCGCGCGCCAAGGAACTCTTCGGGCTCGTCGGTCTCGATCCTGCTGCGGCCGAGCGCTATCCGCATGAGTTCTCGGGCGGCCAGCGCCAGCGGATCGGGCTTGCCCGTGCATTGGCTCTTGAGCCGGAGGTGCTGGTGGCGGACGAGCCCGTCTCCGCGCTCGACGTTTCGGTGCAGGCGCAGGTGCTGAAACTGCTGGCGGAACTGCGCCAGCGCCTGGGCCTGTCGATCGTCTTCATCACCCATGACCTGCGCGTGGCGGCGCAGGTCTGTGATCTTGTCGCTGTCATGAAGAGCGGAGAGGTCGTGGAGGCCGGGCCGATCGGCGCTGTCTTCGGCAATCCGCAGCACCCTTATACCCAGGCGCTGCTCGCCTCGATTCCAGGGCGCGAGTTCGGGCTGGAGCGGCGGGCCGAGCGGCAGGAGGGCTGACCTTCTCAGACGTCTGTCGTGACTCTCGTCCCGGCGGGACGAGGGGCCGTCATTTTCGGCTTGAACAGCACAAACTGGTTCTATATTGGTATCGTACCAGAGGGCGGTTGTCGCGCTGAGCGCGCGAAGCGGGAGCACGCGGAACGGTGGAAGGCGAGGGGTCTTTTTCAGGGTCCGCAGAACGTCCCGCTATATGTGCTGTTCCGAAGGCGTCGGTCGGCTGGCGCATCCTGTCGCAGGTCAGCATCAAGGGCAGTGCGCCCTTCAACGAGGACATGGCGGGATCTGCCGGCTCGCATGCCTGGATCATCGACGGCTCGGCCTTCTTCTCAGGGGCGTCCAGAACGGAGCATCAGTCGGAAGGAACCTGGTTCGCGCAGCGTGTCGATGAGATTCTGCGCTCCGCCGCGCGTGAAGAAGTGCCGCTTTCCGAGATCGCGGCAACTCTCGAGACAACCCTCGCCCGAGACTATGCGATGTTGGGTGACGGTCAGCCCGAGCGCGTCGGAGGAGAGGGGCCTTCAGCTGTCCTAGGTCTTTTGCGCTTATCGGCCGTGGGGCAATCCTGTCGTATCGAGGGCGCGGTGATCGGCGATGTGTCGATCATCATTCTCGATGGCGAGCGCATGGAGCGCTGGACGGACCCTTCGGCGGGCCCCTTCGAGGCCCGGACAATCGCAGCAGCCGGAACCGGCCCGCGGCCTGAAGGTGAGCCGATTTCAGCCCCCGCTCTGGCGCAGATTCACGAGAACCGCCGTTTCCTGAACAAACCGGACGGCTACTGGGCTGTTCATCCCGTGCTTTCGTGGCGACGGGGGGTGCGTTCCTTCATCGCGACCGTGTCTCCAACGGCGACGGTGCTGCTGGCTTCCGACGGGTTCATGCGCCTGGTCGATGTCTTGAAACGCTACGACGAGGCTGGTCTCATGCAGGCGGTGGTGAGCGAGGGCGCGGCGGCGCTCGTCGCAGAACTGCGCCGACTCGAGAGCGGAGATCCACGGACGGAACGGTTCAACCGCGTCAAAATTCACGATGATGCCACGGCGCTCGTCGTGATGCCGGGCCTGCCGGCGGCCGAATTCATCCAACAATAACAAACGTGCCATTCAACGAGGGAGAGCAAACATGTTGGCCGGGATTCTGACCAGATCCATCTTGAGGCGGGCGCTTGGCAAGCTTGCCCTGACGGCTTTCGCCGCCGCGACTGTCCTTGCGGCACCGGTGCAGGCGGAGGATCTCACGCTGTGGAGCTGGCGCCAGGAAGACAAGGCAGCCTACGCCAAGTTCATCGAGTCGTTCCGCAAGATTCATCCAGACATCAATGTGAAGTTCGAGGCCTTCGAGGCTGCGAACTACCCGACCGTCCTGTCGACCGCTCTTGCCGGCGGCACGGGGCCGGACATCGTGCAGGTGCGCGCCTATGGTACCCTCGGCGTCGGCAAGCCGGACTATCTCGTGCCGCTCGACAAGACGATGGTACCCGAGTTCGACAATTTCCCCGCTTCGGCGGTGGCGGCGGAGACCATGCGTTCGGACGGCAAGCTCTATGCGGTGCCCTTCGCCTCGCAGACCATGCTGATCATCTACAACAAGGATCTGTTCGAGAAGGCCGGCGTCACGCCCCCCGCGACATGGGACGAACTCGTCGCCGTTTCGAAGACGCTGAAGGAGAAGGGCATCACCCCCTTCGGCAATGGCACCGCCACCTCCTGGCAGAACGAGACCATCGTCGGCGCCTTGCTCTCCTCCCAGATCGGCAAGCAGTTCGAGCAGGACGTGCTCGCCGGCAAGGCCGACTTCACCGATCCGCGCTTCGTTGGGGCACTTACCAAGCTGAACGAGCTGAAGGATTACTTCGCCCCGAATTTCTCGGGCGTGGATTATGCCGCGTCACAGCAATTCTTCGCAGCCGGGCGCGCAGCGATGTTTGCCGGCGGCTCGTTCGAGCTCGCCAATTTTCTGCGCCAGAATCCCAAGCTGAAACTGGGGATTTTCGCCTCGCCGGTCGCCAAGACCGGGGATGAACGGCTGGTCGCGCTCTATTACGATGGCGGCTACGCGATCAACGCTGCGTCGAAGAAGAAGGATGCAGCGCTCAAGTTCCTGCGTTTCCTCGGTACGCCTGAATTCGGCACCGCCTTCTCGAACGATCTTCAGAACATCTCGCCGATCAAGGGCGTGAAGTTCGAGAACCCGTTGCTGAAGGAGGTCGCGGTGCTCAACCAGCAGGCGATGTCCTACATCATGCTGGTCAACTTCCGCTATCAGGAGCCGACGGGCTCGGTGCTGCTGCAGTCCGGCGTGCAGAAGATGCTGGCGGGCAAGGCGACCCCTGCCGAGGTCGGTGCGGAGGTCACGAAGGGCATCGCGACCTACTACGCGCCTTTCAAGAAGTAAGCCCCGGGGCTGCAGCGCTCATGATGCGCATGGCCGGGAGAGCCCGACCATGCGCTTGGACAGGCGCGCCGGGCTTCCCCCTTAGATCATCGGATCGGATATCGTATCCGGTCCGATGATCTAACCTTCTATGATTGCATCGGCTTTGCCCCGAAAACCGCAATCCACTTTTCGGGCCGATGCTTTAGTGCGCTGCTTCAACAGGCCAGGTCTCATGAAGACGGATTATCGAAGCCGCGAGAGGCGCAAGCGCGCGGCCTGGATCGCGTTTCTCATCGTGCCGCCGATGGCGATGATGCTGACCTTCGTCGTCTGGCCGCTGCTGCTGGCGCTCAGCTCGGCCTTCTATCGCTGGGAGGGGATGGCGCAGGGAGAATTCGTCGGCCTGCAGAATTTCAGCGATGTCCTGTTCGGTGATCATTTCGCGGCGCTGACCTGGCGGGCCTTCCGGCACAACCTCTTCGTCTTCTTCGCGCTTTTCGTGGTGCAGAACACCGCCGGATTCCTGCTCGCCTGGTTCATCTATCGGGAGCCGTTCGGCTTCCGCTTTCACCGGATCGCGATCTTCATGCCGGTGATCCTGTCCACCGTCCTGGTCGGTTTCCTGTGGAAGCTCTTCCTCGATCCCAATTTCGGCCTCATCAATCAGCTGCTCGACATGATCGGGCTCGGCGCGCTACGCCAGCCCTGGCTCGGGCAGGAAACGACGGCGCTGCCCGCGCTCGTCATGGCCAATGCCTGGCATTGGGTCGGGTTTCCCGCCCTGGTCTATCTGGCCGGAATGCAGCGCATTCCCCGTGAAATCCTCGAAGCTGCCAAGCTCGACGGCTGCAGCAGCTGGCAGATGCTCACCCGCGTCGTCTGGCCATTGGTTGCACCTTCCACGACCATCACACTCACGCTGCTCTTCATCGGCGCGTTCAACTGGTTCGAGCTGCCCTACATCATGGCAGGGCTTGACGGCTCGCCCTACGGTTCCACGGATGTGCTTGGGCTCTATTTCTACCGCACTGCTTTCGGCAACCAGAGCGGAGGCCTTCAGGATTTCGGGCACGGCAATGCGCTTGCCGTCTTGATGTTCATGTTCATCGCGGTCGTCGCCACGCTCATCACCCAGTATCTGCGCCGCCGGGAGATTGCGCTGTGACGGCAATGGCCCAAAGTCCGGACCCACTATTCCCGCGCAGCAGCCCCGGCAGTCTGATTGCCGCGGCGCTGCTCGTGGGCAACTCCGTCCTGATGCTCTACCCGATCGTCATCATGGTGTTCTCGGCCTTCAAGACGACGGGGGAGATCTTCGACGCACCGTTTGCCGTTCCTGATTTCACCTATGTTGCGAATTTCACCCGCATCTGGGGCGAGACAAGCCTGCCGGGTTACTTCATCAACTCGGTGCTCATCACCGGCTCGTCCATCGCGCTGATCCTGCTGCTCGGTACGATGGGTGCCTATGCGCTCGCGCGCTACGATTTTCCCGGCAATTCGGCCATCTTCATGTTCTTCCTGGCCGGCCTGATGCTGCCCTTGAAGCTCGCGGTGATCCCGCTCTTCCTGCAGATGCGCGATTTCGGCCTGCTCGACACCCGTTTCGGCCTCATCCTGATCTATACGGCGATGGGCCTGCCCTCGACGATCTTCATCATGACCGGTTTCCTGCGGACGCTGCCGACGGAACTCGAGGAGGCTGCACGCATCGACGGGGCGTCCGAGCCGCGGATCATGCTGTCCATCATGCTGCCGCTGTCCGTGCCGCCGATGGTCATCTCCGCGATTCAGAATGCCGTGCCGACCTGGAATGATTTCTTCTTCCCGCTCGTCTTCATCCAGACTGATTCACGCAAGACCCTGCCTCAGGGCCTGTCGGTGTTCATGGGCGAATATACCACCGACTGGGGCATGCTGTTTGCCGGCCTCACCATCGCAGCCCTGCCGCTGACCATCATCTACATCGTGATGTCGCGCCAGTTCATCCGGGGCATGACCGCGGGGGCGGTAAAGTGACACTTGCAACCAATCATAACCTGATACCGCCCGGCAGCCTCGCCGTGTCCTGCCAGGCGCGGGCGGATAACCCGTTGCATGGGCCGATTTTCATGGCGGCGATGGCGCAGGCGGCCGAGCATGGCGGCGCGCTGGCCCTGCGTGCCAATGGCGCTGCCGATATCGCTGCGATCCGTGCGGTCAGCAATCTGCCGATCATCGGCATCCTCAAGCGCTGGGACGATCGCTTCCCCGTCTACATCACGCCCGATTTCGCCGCTGCCACGCTGATTGCCGCCGCAGGTGCCGACATCATCGCGCTCGATGCAACCGACAGGCCCCGCGATGGCGAACCGCTCGAGGTCCTGATCGCGCGCATCCGCGGGGAGCTGGGCAAGCCCGTCTTCGCGGATTGCGCGACATTCGAGGACGGCGTGCGGGCGGCCGGGCTTGGCGCCGACTACATTGCCACGACTTTGTCTGGTTACACCGATGAAACCGCTGCGTTGAAGGCGACGGGGCCGGATATCGCCCTGATTTCCGCTCTCGCTGGCGCCATATCGACACCGATCGTGGCCGAGGGGCGTTTCGAGCGGCCAGAGCAGCTCGATACGGCCTTCGCGGCCGGTGCGCATGCCGTGGTCGTTGGCACGGCCATCACCAACCCTCGTGAAATCACCCGCCGTTTCGTCGCACATGCCCGGATTTGAGCCTCCGCTGGGCCTGGGCATCGAGACGGGCGGGACGGCATCGCGCTGGTGCCTCGTCTCCGCAGCCGGCGAGGTCATGGCACGAGGCGACGTGGCGCCGATGACGGGCCATGTCTTCAGCGAGGCGGACCACGAGCGCGTCCGAAGCATCTTTGCGGATCTTGCGGCTCAACTCGCAGACCATGGCCGGCCCAGTGCCATCGTGGCGGGCGTCACGGGCATTGGATCCGCTTCTCAGACGACGGCTCTCTTCACGCGGATGCTCGCGGACGTGTTCCAATGCGTTGAGAAATCCGTGCTTGTCGTAGACGACATGTGGCTCGGTTACCGCGCCCGCTTTGCGCCCGGTGAGGGCATCGTCATCTATGCCGGTACCGGCTCCATCGGCTACCACCTCACGGCAGGCGGCGAGATCATGCGGGCCGGCGGGTACGGCGTGCTGGTCGACGATGGGGGGGCGGCGACTTGGATCGCGACGGAAGCGTTGCGGTTCGTCCTGCGGCGCGAAGATGAGGTGCCCGGTTCCGGCTGGAGCACCCTGATCGGCCGGGCGCTCTCCGAAGCTGTTGGCGGAAGCTCCTGGGATGCGGCCCGCGTCTCCATCTATGGAGGCGACCGCGGCAGCCTGGGGCTCTTGGCCCGCGCTGTAGGCGCTGCCGACGAGGCCGGGGATCCCGAGGCGCAACGGATCTTTGCGCGGGCAGGACAGGAACTCGCCCGCCTCGCTCTGGCACTGCGCGGGCGTGTCGGCCTCAAGCCGGTGGCTCTGGCCGGCCGCGCGATCACGCTCTCGCCAGCCATTGCCGAGAGTTTCGCGGCCGCGGTCGCGCCGCCGGTGCGCCTCGCCGATGCCAGCCCCGATGTGCCGGCGGTCGCCGCGCGACTGGCCGTTGAGTTCGCTGCAAATCCTGGTCGTGGAGAGCCGGGCACAGGGCGTTGAAACTGCGTCGTGTGCGCGGCCATCGGCAAGACCCGGAGTGCGGTGCTCAGCGGAAACGAACCGGCATAGAAGACGCTTCGAGTTGCTCGAAGACGAAGGCAGCAAGGTAGCCATAGGTCGCGTGCCCAATCAGGCTCATGAGGGAGAGGCGCGGCACGTCGGTGAGAAGGAAGGCCTGACCGGCAAGAGGCGCGAAGAAGCCGAGCGCGATGAAATAGGTGATCACCCCCCAGATCCAGCCATCGGCCGGCATGCCAAAACTCTTCACAAAGCGCGTCAGCGCGTAATAGCCGAGCGGGTAGAACAGGAAGCCCGTGAGGAAATGCAGCAGCTTCGCGACCGGCGTCGAAATCGCCAGGCCGAGCTGGTGGGAAAACAGCGACTTCACCAGTTCCGGCGGCTCCAGCGGGAATTCGGCGAACCACGCGGTCGGGACGGCCGAGAACAGTTCCCAGAAGCCAAGCCCGGCAAAGCCGCCAAGGGCGAGGTTCGCGATTGTGCGCCCTGATGGAAGGCTGAGCGTCCGGGGCAGGGTGGTGGTGATCATGGCTGCTTTTCCTGTGGCGGCGTTCAATGGGCGAGCGCGAGTGGAGTCGCCGCGACGGCAAGCGCGGCGGTGCGGGCGGCCGGCCGATTGCGCAGCAGCGCCAGCCGGCGCGCGGCGAAGAGGTTGGAGCCGCCGCGTTTCGTGATGCGTTCGCCGAGAAGCTGGGCTGCGCGCTCATGGCTGCCCGAGCGGATCAGGCTTTCGATATGGGCTTGCTCGAAGAGGTCGCGCTGAGCATGGCTGCCGCCAATCACGACCAGTCCGTTGCGCGCGGCGCCCAGCAACCTCGCCGCCTCGGCATAGTCGCCTTCGTGGAAGGCGAGCAGGCCGAAAGCCGCGAGGGCGCCATTGCGAGCCGCCTGCCTGCGCTCGCTGCTTCGATGCGCCCGACCATCCTCGACGAGCGTGCGGGCAATCGCCACCGCGCCGCTTGCATGCCCGGCGCCGAGCAATGAGAGGGCATAGTGCAGGTCGGCAAAGACGAGGCGGCCATCATCGATCCGCCCCTCGGCGAGTGCGGCCAGTTCCTCCCAACGCGTCCCGACATCGACTCCGGCATATTCGAGCCGGGCGAGCAGCGAGGCGCCATTGGCGATGTCGCGATAATCATCGGTGGGCTCGCCCCGGATATCGATGTCATAGAGGCGCAGAACCTCGGCAGTCTCGCCGCGCTCCAGCCGGAACAGCGCGAGGTGCCAGACGATGTGGAAGCGCAGGTTATTGGCATGGGACCAGTTCCGGGGATTCCCGAGCCATGCGATGCCCTCGTCGGCGCGGCCGGTCATTTCCAGCACATGCGCGACGGCGTGGCGGCCCCAGGCATCGCGCGGGGCCAGGGTCACGGCACGGCGGCCCGCGTGCTCCGCCTCGGCATAGAAGCCCTGCTCTTCGAGTGCGAAGGCGTAGCAGCCATGGACATAGCCGGCGAGCGGGTGGCTTCCGGTGAAACCCGGCGCGGCGCGGCGCAGGCAGGCCAGCATCTCGGCCTGATCACCGAGCATGAAGCGCAGGCCATGAGAGAGTTTCAGCGCCAGAACATCGAGGGGATGGGCCTCCAGGATCGCTTCCAGGCGCTCGGCGGCCAGACGCGGCGCATCGGCCAGCCAGAACGCCAGCGCCTCGGCCAGCATGCACTCGCGCCGCGTGACGGGGCGCAACGCGATGGCCGCCTGGGCCTTGATGAGGCAGTCGCGTGCCGGTCCGAGCAATTCGGACCTGGCAAGCGAGAGCAGCATCAGGCCTTTGGCTGCATGAGCCAGCGCGAAATCCGGATCCGCTGCCAGCGTGCGGGCGAGATGTTCGGGCGTCGCGGCAGCATGGGCCAGCACGGCTTCGAGCGTGTCGTTCCAGGCGAGGCGTGCAGCGTCGTTCGCGACTGTGACGCGCTCGCCTGAGAGATCATGATACATGAGGCCACTCCGTTCGAGCCCATGAAGGGCATCTTCGGGGAGTTCGCTGGCGAGCGATCAAGCGGCGATCAACTCGCTTCACGGACCCGTGTTGGCAGGCCGTGCTTGGGCGTTTCCGTCTCGTCCAGCCGTTGCGGTTCAGCCTTCGCTGGCGCAGCGGGACCAGCCCACGGTGTGCTCTTGAACCAGCCGACGACAACCGTGACGCCGAGGATTGCCGCAAAGCCGGCGAGATTGAGCAGCGCCATGCTCAACTCGCTCCGGCCCAGCATATCGGCTGCTGTGCCGGCGAGCCGTGCCAATACGACGCTGGCAAGGAAGGCGGCGAGCGATTGCCGCCCGATCAGGATGAGCAAGTGGCCAACGCCCTGATCGAGATTCCGGCGCCAGGGGTCGATCAGACTGAGCACGAGATAGGCCAGTGCCAGGAAATGCAGCACGCGCAGGATGTGCAGATTGCTCTTCTCGCTCGCGGGCAGGATCAGGTCGCGCAGCGCCTGCATTGCCGGCCAGTGCTCCAGGAAGCCCCAGAAGGAGAACGGCACGGAAAGGAGCAGGAAGACGCCGGCGGCGAGCATCAGCCTGTGCTCGCCAAGTCGTGGCACCGGCAACCATTTCATCCCGATGAAGAAACCGATGAAGAAGATGAGCTGCCAGGCGAAGGGGTTCAGGAACCAGCCGGCGCCGTTCCAGGGATTGCCGGGAAGATTGAGGTCGGTCGCCCAGGCGAGCCCATAAAGCAGCGCCACCATCAGGAAGGGCAGGGCAGCATTGATCCGGTGCAGCGCCATGGCCACCGGAACCAGCGCCAGGATCACCAGGTACATCGGCAGGATGTCGAGGTAATCCGGCTGCCAGGTCAGCGTCGCAAGGCCGAGCAGTGCCGTTTCCGGGGCGCTCAGGAGCGGCGCGAATTGGGACGCGACCAGGCCAAGGCCGAAACTGTGGTCGAGCAGCGCGGCGAGTGCGATCAGCGCCAGAACGAGGCCGAGCTGCGCCCAATAGACCTGCCAGATGCGCAGCATGATGCGCGCGGTTCCGAGCAGCAGGCCGCGGCGAACAAAAACGCCGCCGAAGGCGAGTGCGCTGGCGACGCCGGAACAAAAGACGAAGAGTTCGGCGCCTGACGAGAAGCCGAAGCGAGCAGGGATGAAGGCGTTCCAGCTGTTCTGCGGCCAATGCGCGACGAAGATGATCAGCATTGTCAGGCCCCGGAAGAGGTCGAGCCGTTCATCGCGCGGGCGTTTGCCCGCCTTCTGTTGAAGCGTGCTCATCAGAAAGCCCCTTGGTAGTTGCCTGCATCGATCCTGCATGCGAGCACGGTGAAACCACTGCGCTGGAATGCGGCGCTCGCCTCGCGCCTGAGGCTGTCAGGGTTCGAGATCGTGCCGCCGGTGCCGCCCATCGCGCAGGCAATCGCCGCGAAATCGGTGCCGCCAAAGTCGACCCCGGCGCGGGCCAGGCCAAGCTGGCGCTGTTTCAGCGCAATGAGGCCAAGGCTCTCATCGACAAGGACGACGAGGACGACCGGAAGCGCCAGATCGCGCAGGGTTGCGAGCTCACCCAGGACCATTTCGAGGCCGGCATCACCGACGAAGCAAAGTGCGGACCGTCCCGTGCCGAGCGCCGCGCCAGTCGCCAGAGGCAGCGCGCAACCCATCGTGCAGAGCCCGGTCGACTGCAGCAGGCGGCGCGGCCCGTCGCTGCGCCACATCTGGCTGAGCAGAATCCGATGCGCACCGGAATCGGCCGTGACGATGGTTCCCGCCGGTGCGACCTCGCGCAGGATGTCGAAGACGGCATGGGGCCCCCAGTCCGATGGCGGAGCGAAGGCCTCCCTGAGCGCCCTGCGGATGGCGGCGGGGCGCCCGTCCGGCCAGGTGCCCTGTGGCATCGCTCCTTCGCTGAGCCGCGACAGGATGGTGCCGACATGACCTTCGAGGAGCAGCGTCGCGCTGTGCATGCCGTGGCCGACATCCTCGGCGACGATGTCGATCACGCGCTTGGCCGGAGGCCAGGGATTGCGCCAGCCCTGGCGCATTTCGATCGGGTCATAGCCGGCGAGCACGATGAGGTCGGCCTCGTCCAGCAGCGGTCGTGCCAGCGCTTCGGCCTTCGGCGACAAGCCGACTCCGCCGATCACGCGCGGATCGCTTTCCGGCACCAGACCCTTGGCCTTGTAGGTGGTGAGCAGCGGGGCGCCGGTCCGGGCGAGGAACAGATCGAGTGCGGCGGCGGCGCCTTCGTTGACCAGGTCGAGCCCGGCGATGACCAGCGGCCTCTTCGCGGTCGCGATCATCTCGCGTGCAGGACCGAGATCGGCGGGAGCGCTGTTGCAGGGAGGCTTTACGGTCTGGACTGCGCGCTGGGCCGTCTTCGCCTCGGCGACCGCGATTGGCAGATCGATATGGACAGGGCCGGGGCGACCGCTCCTGGCGATGGAGAGAGCCTTCTGCACCACCAGATCCTCGGTGCCCTGCGCGGCGCGAAAGCTCGCCTTCACCAGCGGCCGCAGCACGGCCTGATGGTCGAAGATCTGGTGCGTGTAGCTTTCAGCCAGGGCCTGATCGACGCAGCCGGTGATGAAGATCAGAGGGACGCGGTCCTGCCGGGCATTGGCGACGACATTGACGGCATTGGCGACGCCGGGGCCCAGTGTGGCGACCAGCACTGGCAAGGCGCCTGTCGCGTGCCACAGTCCTTCAGCCATGAAACCCGCCGCATTCTCGTGCTTGGCGAGCAGGAAGCGGATGCCGGCACGTTCCAGCGCATCGACCAGCGCCAGAATCTCGCCGCCGGGAATGCCGAAGGCGTGTGTCGCGCCTGCGGCAGCAAGCTGCTGCGCGATCAGATCGGCGCCTCGCACGCATGCAGCCTCCGCCGCTTTCGGCATCGTCTCGGTTAGGCTTGTATCCTGGCGCATGGCGTCTCCTTCGGCATCGGCAGGAGAGATCGTGCGAGGTAGGCTCCTGGTTACGGCTTCACGGAAAAGTGAGCCTGGCGCCCGCCGCGGCTGTCGGCTTTTCGGGAGGCATGGCAAGTTGCCAGGCCCGCTCGACCCAGGCCGGGTCGGACATATGTCCGCCGCCATGGAGGCAAAGTTCCAGCCGCGCGGGCCCGGGACAGTCTGTTGCCAACCGACAGGTCAAGGCTTCCGGCCGCGGCGCCTTCCGGATCTCACCCGCCCAGGTGAACGTGCAGCCCGGTGCCAGGACCGCGAGGCTCCTGAAGAGATCGCCCTGCCTGTCTCCGGACCGGAGTGGGCGTCCCGCCATCGGCACGGTTGTGTCGCTCGTGCCATGGATATAGATCAGATTGGGCCGGGGCCCGACGCAGGTCTGCGGAAGTGGCTCCCAGAACGCACCGGCGATCGGCGCGAAAGCGGCAAAGCGCGAGGGCATCCGGCAGGCCAGATTCCAGACCATGGATGCGCCCTGCGAGAAACCACTGGCCAGAATCCTGTCGGGGTCGACGGGGAAGCGTTGCGCGACATCGTCCAGCACATGGCCGATAAAGGCGAATTCGTCGCGATGGTGCCCGGGAGAGCCGGGATAGGACCAGGTCCGTTCCATCCCGTCCGGGACGATCAGGGCAACCCCGAGGCGCCGCGCAACCGCGACGAGGCCCTGATCGGCCATGATCTCCTCGGCCGAGCCTTGCCAGCCGTGAAAGTACATGATCGCCCCGCGCGGGGGGCCGATCGCGGCCCGCGCCGGCAGCAAGATGCGATAGAATCCGCCCTCGACCGGGCAGCCTCCCTCGGCCGGGCAAGGCGTCAGGCGTTCTCCCGTCCCGGCGTGTTCCTGTGCGATGGCGGCCGGTGGCAGCGTCGCGACCAGCGCCATTGCGAGCGCTGTGATCGCCAGGCTGAAGCACGCTGCTGTCGCCATGTTCGTCGCTCTCCCGCGAAGGCCTGGAAAGGCCGCGTTTTGCGCGTGTGCGAGCGTATCGGGGCTGCGCGTGGTCATCATCTACCAGTCACGGGCTTGTGAGCCCTGCACCATCATGCGACGGATTGGGCCTCCAGCTCGCACTGCCCGGACAATCGCTGCTTCCCGTGTCTCTCGCCGATCTTGAAACGCAGCTGCATCCCGTCTTTCTCTCCGCGCTTGCCGGCGATGCGGCGGCCTATCGCGTGTTCCTCGAGGCGATCAGCGTGCGTCTGCGCGGCTATTTGCGCCATCAGCTGGCGCGGGCGGGGCGCACCGAACCGAGCGAGGTGGAGGATGTGTTGCAGGAGACCTTGCTCGCCCTGCATCTCTCCCGACACAGCTATGATCCGGCGAGCCCCGTGACCGCCTGGGCCCATGCGATCGCGCGCTATAAACTTGTCGATCATTTGCGCCGCTCCGGGCGGCACGCGTCCAACCTGTCGATCGATGACGAGGCCTATCAGTTGGCGGCGCCCGACACGGTTGCCTCCGACGCCGGGTTGGACTTGACGCGTGCCCTGCAATCCCTTCCGGAGCGGACACGAAAGCTGATCGACCAGGTCAAGGTCCAGGGCTGTTCGGTCGCCGAGGCCGCAAGCGCTGCCGGCATGACCGAGACGGCGGCGAAGGTCGCGATCCATCGCGGCCTGCGGGCCATGGCCCGGATCCTGACCAAGCGCAATGCACCGTGACCGGTCCGCACCCTATGCGGCACTGTGAGCGCCGCCATCCCTGTAACCTTTCGCCTGCTTGCCGCGAAATCCCTGACCATCAGAGCGCAATGACCGATCAGACATGAAGACCGACGAGCTGATTTCCCTCATGGCCACGAGCAACCAGCCGGTTGATACCGGGTGGCTGCGCCGCGCCACCTGGCTTGCTGCGCTCCTCGCCATGATCGCGGCGACGATTGCCGTGCTCCTGACGCTCGGCGCACGGCGTGATCTGGCCGGGGCCTGGGCGACCGCGCCGGTGCTCGGCAAGCTCCTGCTCGGAGCGAGTGTCGCCGGGATTGCGCTCGCGGCTTTCCAGCGCAGCCTGCGACCCGGCCTCAGCCCGCGGGGACACCTGTCCTTGATCCTGCTCCCTATCGCTGCGGCGGTGCTATCGGCTCTCGTCGTTCTGGCCCAGGCGCCTGCCGGAGAATGGGCCAGCTTGACCTTTGGCAGGAGCTGGCAGGCTTGCCTGATCGCCGTTGTTCTCTACGGACTGATCCCGCTCACCGCCATGATCGCGGTCGCCCGGCGAGGCGCGCCGGTCGACCTGCGCCTCACTGGCGCAGCCGCCGGAATTGCATCCGCGGCCTTGGCGACCATCGCCTACAGCGTGCATTGCCCGGAGGATACGATCCCCTTCATCGCAAGCTGGTATCCGCTGGCGATGGGCATCATGGCTGTCGTTGGGGCCCTCGCTTTTCCGCGATTCGTGCGCTGGTAGCGGAACGTGAGGCTTTGGGCCGGAGCATCGCCATCACGCAGTACACGTTTCCGACCGCGCGAGGTTTCATCTGCCCGGCTACGTCACCTGCTGCAATCAGAGTCCGTATCAGGCCGGCAGCCTGGCGAGGTCCGGCTTGTTCGTCTGCACTCCGGGCCAGCCAAGATTCGGCGCGATCAGATGAATGAAATCGTCGATGATCTGCTCGTAGTTCTCCGCTTTGAAATTGTAGGGAAGTTCGAGCCGCAGCTCGCCGACTTCGCGCAGCACAGGGTCCTGCCACAGCTCAGTCAGGATCTGCTCCGACGTGCCGACGAGATCCGGGGCGAACAGGGCCCGCTGTTCGCCCTGCGGTTTCAGCGTGCGCTCATGCCGGCTCTCGGCGTAATCGCGATAGCGAGTGCGGGTTCTTGCATCGGCCCCATCGAGCGGGACGATGACACGGCCGACCGCAATGCGTGGCTGATGCGGAGCCTGCCAGCTGCTGCGATAGAGAGCGAGCTGACGCAGTTGCGCCTCGAAGAAATTGTCGGTCTCCTCGCCGATATTGATGTTGCCGACGAGAAGATTGAAGCCGTTCTCCCCGGCCCAGCGCGCGGAGCGCAGCGAACCTCCGCCATACCAGAGCCGCTCGCGCAGCCCCGGTGCGTGCGGTTGGATACGCGGCCGCAACCGTCCCGCCGCCGATGTGATGAAGGTCTCGTCATTGCCGAGATAGGCTCCGTCTAGATTGGCTGCGAGGCGGGCAACGCGCTGATGCGAGTAATCAGCGTCTGTCCGGTCTCCGTCGAGGAAGCGCTGACCCAGCAGCTCGGCGTGCAGCGGCGGTCCGGCACTGAGGCCGACATTGAGGCGCCCGCGCGAGAGCACGTCGACGAGGGACAGGTCCTCGGCCAGGCGGAAGGGGTTCTCGTAGCCGATCTGGATAACGGCAGAGCCGATCTCGATGCGTCGGGTCCGCTGGCTTGCGGCTGCCAGAAAGACGCTGGCCGAGGAGACGCGGGTTCGAGATGACGCTGGCGCACCCAGGCGCTGTCGAAGCCGAGCCGTTCGCCGAATTCGAAGAGCTGGAGGGTGTCCTCCAATCCAACCAAGGGAGCGTCGTCGCGGTAATTCCCAGGCGTCAGGAAGCCAATCCGGCTGATGGAGAGGGGAGTGGCGGGCATGATGGACTCGCAAGGCACTATTGAGGACGGAGGCTTCAGGATTTGGGCAAGCCTGGTGGATTGGTCTCGGAGCGTTCCAGAGCCTCCTCCTCCAGCCCCCAGCGCGCGAGCGCCTGACGGTATTTGTCGGTGGCGATCAGGCCATTGGTGGCGGCAGTCAGCGCGTCGACGAGACCGCTGCCCTTGCGTGTCGTAATCGCGACATCCGATTTGAGGGGCCAGCCGGCGCTGAGAGTGCCGGCTCGCCGGATGTTGCGGTCGCGTGCGGCAATGAAGACCAGTTGCGCATGCGGCTGGACAATGACGTCGGCGCGGCCGGCGAGCAGCGCGATCAGTTTGGTTGGCTCGTCGTCGTAATAGTGCAGGTCGAGTGGCCTCAGCCCGGCGGCGACATTCAGCTTGCTCCATGCGAGCAGGATGCGCTCCTGGTTGGTGCCGGCGCCGACGATGATGCGCAGGCCCGCCGCGTCCTTGGGTTCCTTGATGGAGGTCACTGGGCTATCGGCCTTCACGTAGAAGCCGTGGAGACCTTGCCGGTAGGTCGAGAAGTCGAATTTCTCCTTGCGCTGCTCGGTGACGCCGACATTCGAGATCACCGCATCGTATTTGCCGGAGGCCAACCCGAGCGGCCAGTCGGCCCAGGCGATCGGCAGAAGATTGAGCTTCAGGCCGAGGCTGTCGGCGATGAGCTGGGCGAAGTCGGGGTCGGCGCCGACCACGGTCCTCGCATCGGTCGCATAGGTGGCGAGCGGCGGACCGCTCGGGCTTATCGCGACGGTGAGCGAGCCTGGCTCGACGAAGGCAAAGCCCTTGGGGATAGCCCTGATTGCCTCGGCATTTCGCTCGGTGCGAACCCGGCCGGGCTGCTCCGGGCCGAGATCGAAGGACTGCGCCAACGCGGCAGCAGAGGCCCAGCAGGAGGTCGCTGCCCCAAGCAGCAGCGAGAGAATGGCCCGTCGTCCGATCATGATCGTCTTTCCAGTTCCAGAATTGGCCGCTTCGATGCAGGACATCAGCGCCGCCGCCTTGGAGCGCGGCGGCGCAAGGGCGTCAGCTCTTGGGCAAGCCAGGCGGGTTGGTGGTGGATTTCTCGATCGCCTCGGGGCCGAGATTCCAGCGGGTCAGCGCCTTGCCGTAATTGCCGTTGGCGATCTGGGTGTTGAGGGCCTGGGTGATCGCTTCCGCCAGCCCGTTGCCCTTGCGGGTCGTCACCGCGATCTCGGCCAGCAGCGGCCAGCCGCCGCTGAAATTGCCGGCGAGCCTGGTCTTGCCTTCGCGGGCGGCCTTGAAGCTGAGCAGGGCGTTGGGGCCGAGATAGGCGTCGGCTCGGCCGGTCTCGAGCGCGAGATAGAGCACGACGTCATCGTCGTAATACTGCACCTCGACCGGCTTCAGTCCCTGTTTGACGTTCTGCTCGTTCCAACGGAGCAGGATCTGCTCCTGGTTGGTGCCTGAGCCGACGATGACCTTGAGCCCGGCCACGTCCTTCGGCTCCTTGATGGTGATCGGGTTGCTGGCCTTGACGTAGAAGCCGAGCAGATCCTTGCGATAGGTCGAGAAGTCGAACTTCTCCTTGCGCTGCTCGGTCACGGTCACATTGCTGATCGCGGCGTCGTATTTGCCGGAGGCGACGCCAAGCGGCCAGTCGGCCCAGGCGACGCTGACGATCTCGAGCTTCCGGCCAAGACTGTCGGCGACGAGCTGGGCGATGTCGGGCTCGGAGCCGACCAGCGTCCTGGTGTCGGTGCCATAGGCGCCGAAGGGCAAGCGCTGCGAGGCAATCGCGACCGTGAAGACGCCATCCCTCGCGAATTTGGCGTCCTTGCCGATCAGCTTGAGCACCTCCTCATTCTTCCCCGTACGGGGGCGGCCGGGCTGTTCCGGGCTGAGATCGAAGACCTGCTGGGCAAGGGCCGGGGTGGTGAGGAAGGCGGCTGCGGCGGCGAGTGCGCCGAAGCCGAGCGAAAGGGATCTGGTCCTTGCGGCCATGCTGAAAACTCCATGCGAGGGATCGGGACAGGCTCGGATCATCCGGGGAAGCGCAGGTCCCGCTGCGCTCTCCGATTCTGGCCAGGCGTCAACAGGCCTTAGAGAACCTTGGCGAGGAATTCGCGGGTGCGCGGGTGGTCGGGAGCGCCAAAGACCTTCTCGGGCGATCCGGTTTCGAGAATGCGGCCCTGCTCCATGAAAACGACCCGGTCGGCGACCTCTCGGGCGAAACCGATCTCATGCGTGACCACGATCAGCGTCGTCCCGGAGCTGGCCAGTTCCTTGATGACGTCGAGCACCTCGCCGACCAGCTCGGGATCGAGCGCCGAGGTCGGCTCGTCGAAGAGCAGGACCTTCGGCCGGAGCGCGAGGGCGCGGGCAATCGCAACGCGCTGCTGCTGGCCGCCGGAAAGCTGGCGCGGATAGGCTTCCGCCTTCTCGGAGAGGCCGACCCGAGCAAGCAGTTCGCGCGCCTGGGCGATAGCCTCGTCGCGCCCGATGTTCCGGACCGAGATCGGTGCCTCGATGACGTTCTCGAGAGCGGTCAGATGCGGGAACAGGTTGAAGTTCTGGAACACCATGCCGACATCGACGCGGCGCTTCAGGATATCCTTCTCCTTGAGCTCATAGAGCGTGTGGCCATCCTGACGGTAGCCGATCAACTCGCCGTCGATCGAGACGAAGCCGTCATCGACGCGCTCGAGATGATTGATGGCGCGTAGCAGGGTCGACTTACCCGAGCCCGACTGACCGAGGATGACGGTAACGCTGCCGCGCGGGATGGTCAGACTGACATCGTCCAGCACCTTGAGCGGACCGAAACTCTTGCTGACGGCCTGGATGCGAACCTCGCCGCCGCTGCGGGCCAATGAGGCCCAGCTCACCGGCGTGCCCGCTTCCCGCACAAAGAGCGGGGCTGATGTGGTGGTCGGCGCCTGCGCCACGGCCGGGGCTACCGAGCGACGCAGCTTTGCCAAGGCATTGCCGATCAGGGACGGTGGCGGATTGCGCAGCGCGCCCTTCGAGTAATAGCGCTCGATATGATGCTGGATGAAGGACAGGACGCTGAGGATGACCAGATACCAGACGGTCGCGACCATCAGCAGCGGGATCACCTCCAGATTGCGGCGATAGATGATCTGGATCGTGTAGAACAGCTCCGGCAGCGCCAGGATGTAGACCATCGAGGTGCCCTTGGCCAAACCGATGATCTCGTTGAAGCCGGTCGGCAGGATGGTGCGCATCGCCTGTGGCAGGATGATCCGCGACGCCTGGCGCGAGCGCGGCAGGCCGAGTGCGGCTGCCGCTTCCAGCTGCCCCTGATCGACGGAAAGGATGCCGCCGCGAATGATCTCGGAGCAGAAGGCTGCCTGATTGAGCGCCAGCCCGAGCACGGCTGCCGCGAATGGCGTGAGCAACTGCGTGGTCTGGTAGCTGAAGAAGGAAATCTCGGTGAAGGGCACGCCGAGGGTGATCGTCTCGTAGAGATAGCCCAGATTGTTCAGGACCAGCAGCAGCACGATCAGCGGGATCGAACGGAACAGCCAGACATAACCCCAGGAGAGCGAACCCAGCAGGGGCGAGCCGGAGACCCGCGCCAGCGCCAGCGCCGTACCGAGCAGGAAGCCGAAGGTGGCGCCGAGCAAGGTCAGCAGCAGGGTGCGTCCGAGGCCGGCCAGGACCGGCTCGGCAAAGAACCATTCGGCGAAGACGTCCCATCCCCAGCGCGGGTTCGAGAGGACCGAGTTGAGGATCGCGAAGATCACGATCACCGAGAACACGGTCCCGACCGTCCGCGCCGGGTACTTAGCCGGCACGACACGGAAATGCGCGTAGTCGCTCTTTCGCGCAGGTTGCGGTGGAGACGCATCGAGCGCGCGAAAATCGGTTGTCAGGGTCATGGCAGGTCTCGTCTGGAGGCTGGGGGCGGTCTGACCCGCTGTCTGTCGGCTCGAAAGAGGCTCAGGCCGTACCGGCGGCACCCGGCCGCTCGCTGGCCGGCGCATGCGGCAGATGCCCCGCCAGCCGGCCGAGTTCCTTTTCGAAGGGGAGCTTCCGGTGGGTTTCTGGATCAACCGTGACGTCGAAGAGGGGGCGGTAGCCGGACTGCAGATAGAGTTCCTTGGCCTCGGGCTGCCGGAAGCCGGTCGTCAGATAGATCCTGCTGTAGCCCTGGCGCTGCGCCTGCGCCTCAAGCTCCTCGATCACCTTGCGGGCCAGCCCCTGACGACGGAAATCGGCATGGGTCCAGATCCGTTTCAGCTCGGCGGTGTGCTGGTCGTAGCGCTTGAAGGCGCCGCCGCCGATGGTGCGCCCGTCGCGGACAAGCAGTACGAAGTTTCCGTCCGCCGGCGCGAACAGCTCGGCCGGATAGCGGCTCATCTCGGCGCCGGGCGGCTCGCCGAATGTGCTGCCATAGCGGGTCGCGTATTCCCAGGTCAGTGCTTCGATCAGGGGCTGCGAGCGCGCGTCGAGCGGCGTGGTGTAAATGAAGCTATCGGCCATGATGGGCTGCCTTTCCGGCGGTTTCAGGAGAGGTAGGCCTGCGCGAGCGCGGCCCAGTAGGTCGCCGCGGGGGCCAGGACGGCGTCGTCGAAATCGTAGTGAGGGTTGTGCAGTGGGGCGCTGTCGCCGTTGCCGACGAAGAGGTAGCTGCCGGGGCGAGCCTCCGAGATGAAGGCGAAATCCTCGCTGGCGGTGCGGGGCCTGAAATTCCGCTCGATCCGCTCTTCGCCAAAGGTCGCCACCGCAACCTCCCGTGCGAAGACGGTTTCTGCCTCGTGGTTGACGAGAGCGGGGAAGCCGAGCCGGTAGCGGACCTCTGCCTGTGCGCCAAAGCTCTCTGCCTGTGCACGCGCCAGCGCCGGAATGCGCTGCTGCAACTGCGCGCGGACCGCGCTGCTGAAGGAGCGGATCGTCAGCCTGAGCTCGACGCTGTCGGGGATGACGTTCGAAGCGGTGCCGCCATGGATCGAGCCGACGGTGACGACGGCAGCCTCCAGCGGGTCGATGTTGCGGGAGACCACGCTCTGCAGCGCCGTGATCACCGAGGCGGCGGCAACGACCGGGTCGACCGTCTCATGGGGAGCCGCTCCGTGCCCACCCTTGCCGAGTACGGTGATCTGCGCCTGATCGACCGAGGCCATCGCCGGACCGGCGATGAAGCCGAATTGTCCGGCGGGCACGCCCGGCCAGTTGTGCAGGCCGAAGACGGCGTCGCTGGGGAAGCGCTCGAACAGCCCCTCGTCGATCAACTTGCGGGCGCCGGCGCCGATCTCCTCGGCCGGCTGGAAGATCAGGTTCAGCGTGCCGGAGAAGCGCCCGCTTTCGGCGAGATAGCGCGCTGCCGCCAGCAGGATCGCGGTATGCCCGTCATGGCCGCAGGCATGCATCGCGCCGGTATGGATGCTGGCATGGGCCAGGCCTGTTGCTTCCTGGATCGGCAGGGCGTCCATATCGGCGCGGATGCCGAGCCGGCGTTCGCCGTTGCCGTGCCGGAGCGTCGCCACGACGCCGGTGCCGGCGAGACCGGTCGTGACCTCGTATCCCCATCCGGCGAGATGTTCGGCGACGAGCGCGCTGGTCCGCTTCTCCGCGAAAGCGAGCTCGGGATGGCGGTGAAGATCGCGGCGCAATGCGATGAACGCGTCGGCAAAGGCTGCGATGCCTCGTGCCGCGTCTTCGCGCTCTGGCTGGCCGAGGCTTGGTGTGTGGAAGGTCATGTCTTTGCCCAGCTCAACCGGCTGACCGCGTCAGTGCGGCCTGCTGTTGCGTGCCTCCGCCGGCATGGCGGCTTTCCCGGCGCGGCAGGCCGAGATGGTCGCGCAGCGTCGCGCCGGGCAAGCTGCGGTCATAGACCCCGCGTTCCTCGAGCACCGGGATGACGAGCCGGGTGAAATCGTCGAAACCCTCGGCGATCACCGGGAAGCCCAGGATGAAGCCATCCGCCGCCTGCTGTTCGACACGGTGAATGATCCGCTCAGCGACGGCCTCGGCCGTGCCGATGAAATCGGTCCGCGGTGTGGTGGCTTCGAGAGCGACCTCGCGCAGGCTCAGGCCCTTCAGGACCGCATTGCGCTTGATGCGGTCCGTGGTCGAGCGGAAGCTGTTCTTGCCGATCTCGCCCAGCTCGGGAAACGGCTGATCGAGCGAGTAGGCGCTGAAATCGTGATGGTCGAAGAAGCGACCGAGATAGAGCAGGGCCTCGTTGATCGAGACGAGATCGCGGATGGCGCGGTATTTCTCCTCGGCTTCCCGCTCGCTCGCTCCCACGATCGGGCCGATGCCCGGAAAGACCTTGATGTCGCTGGCGCTGCGGCCATGGGCGACGGCGCTGTTCTTGATGCTGCGATAGAAGCTCTGCGCCTCCTCGATCGCGACATTGTTGCTGAAGACGGCGTCGGCATGCTTGCCGGCGAGCCCGATCCCGGCGTCCGAGGCGCCCGCCTGGAAGACGACCGGCTGCCCTTGCGCCGAGCGGGAAATGTTCAGCGGGCCCTCGACCTGGAAGAAACGGCCCTTGTGCCCAAGCGTGTGCAACCTGGCCTTGTCGAAGAAGACGCCGCTCTCGCGGTCCCGCGGGAAGGCATCGTCGTCCCAGGAATCCCAGAGCCCCTTGATGACGTCGAGATATTCGGTGGCGATCTCGTAGCGCAGCGCATGCTCAGGATGCGGCCGGCTATAGTTGCGGCCCGAGCCTTCGAGCGGAGAGGTCACCGCATTCCAGCCGGCGCGCCCGCCCGAGATCAGGTCGAGCGAGCCGAATTGGCGCGCGATGGTGAACGGGTCGCTGTAGGAGGTCGAGACGGTGCCGACGAGGCCGAGCTTGCTGGTCGAAGCGGCCAGCGCCGACAGGATCGTCAGCGGCTCGAAGCGGTTCAGGAAATGCGGGATCGACTTGTCGTTGATGTAGAGCCCGTCGGCGACGAAGGCGAAGGCGATGCCGGCTGCCTCCGCCTTGCGGGCGGTGCGGACGAAGAAGTCGAAATTGACGCTGGCATCGGCGGGGCTGCTGGGATGGCGCCAGGAATTCATATGGCTGCCCGGGCCCTGCAGCATGATGCCGAACGTGATGGGTTTCTTGCTCATGGAACGTGCTCCGATGGAGAGAGTGATCAGGCCGCGGCAGCCAGAACCTCGTCGGCGAGTAGCGCGATCGACGCGAGCCGCTGCTGCCGGGCGGCTGCCGGCGTATCGAGGATGAATTCGCTGATGCCGAAGCGCCGGTGCAGCGCATCGAGTTCGCGCCGGACCCGGGCCGGCGTGCCGGCGACGATGCTCGGTCGACGCAGCTCGGTGCGGTAGGAGCCCACGCCCGCTTGCCGGGCATATTCCGCGGCCTGCTCCTCGCTGCCGACATTGAGAGCCTGGCCGTCGTCGAGATGGAGGCGCACGATCTGCAGCCCGTCCGCGATCCGTTCCGCCTCCTCGTTGCTCTCGGCCGCCAGCGCGGTCACGGCGAGGAGCGGCGTGCCGGGGCCGCCTGCCTTGGTGAAAGCCTCGATGCTCGCCTCGATCGCCGCGTGATCGCCATTGAGTTGGCCGGCAAAGACGAACTGCCAGCCCTGTTCGGCGGCAAGTCGCGCGCTCTCCGGGCTGCCGCCGAGCAGGAAGCACTCCGGGGCCTCGGGCGGCAGCGGCGTTGCAAGCGGCCTCTCGAGGGCCTGGCCTGGGTCCGTTCCGTGATCGAGATAGGCGCCGAGTTGGCGCAGCTGCGCGCTGAAGTCGCGTCGGACCGCGGGATCATGTCCCCATTGCAGCGCGCGCGTCGCCAGCGGCAGTCCCCCCGGTGCCTTGCCGATGCCGAGATCGACCCGGCCCGGTGCGAGCGCGGCGAGGACGTGGAAGTTCTCCGCCACCTTGTAGGGGCTGTAATGCTGGAGCAGGACGCCGCCCGAACCGACCCGGATGCGCGAGGTGCTGGCCAGGATATAGGCCGCCAGCACTTCAGGCGATGCGCTGGCGACGCCCGCCATACCATGATGCTCGGCGACCCAGAAACGGTGATAACCCCAGCGCTCCGCATTTTGTGCAAGCGCGACGGAGCGGGCGAGGGCAATGCTGCCGGTCTCGTCGTCGAAGACGGGGCTCTTTTCGAGCAGGCTGAGGCGAAAGGTCATCGGAGCGGCTTTCGTGAATGTGCGGGTAGGGGGCTGGACGGTTTCAGAGGGCTCGCAACCCGAGCGCTGCCGCAGCCTCTTCCGCCATCCAGCCGAGGCGCTCGTAGTCGCCGCGCCAGTAGACGAGGGCTGCTTCGTCGGCGCCGAATCTGACGGCCCGCACGCGGCCGATGACGATGCTGTGGGAATGGCGCTCGATCAGTTCCTCGACCTCGCAGTCGAGGGAGGCGAGCGCGCCGACCAGGAGTGGGGCGCCGGTTGCGGCGGTGGTCCATTCGGCTTGCCGGAAGCGCTCGGCGCCCTTCTCGCCGTTTCGTCCGGCGAAGCGATCCGCGATCTGCTTCTGCGCCGCGTTCAGGAAGTTGATGCCGAAATTTCGGTGCCGCTGCAGAGCGGCGTAGCTCGACGATGTGCGGTTGAGCCCGAAGATGACGGTCGGAGGCTCGGCCGAGAGCGAGGCGACCGAGGTGGCCGTGAGACCGGTTCGGTCCTCGCCTGCACCGGTCGTGACGACGCTGACCCCGCCGGCGAGATGACGGAACGCGGCACGGAATGCGGCTGCCTCGTCGCGAACGGGGGGCGAAGCTGTCGGCAAGCGCGTGACGATGCTCATGGGGTTTCCTTCAAGCCATGCGGGCGGGTTTGGGCGGAGCGTTCTGGCGACGGCTGCTGAGCAAGCCATGCGTTCGCCGGCCGAGCCGGCCAGGGGCCGGACCGAGACGAGGGGCGGGGACGTTGCTGTCGGGCTGAGAGCGGTGCCTGATCCGCACAGGGGGCGTTGACGGCTCCGCCGTGGCCGAGTTGCGCGGCGTTACCCACGCGGGATCAGAGGGGGCGCGGCGGGTGCCTGTTCAGGCCCGGCGGGCGGGGGCGTTCAACATCGATGCGCGCAATCAGGCGCACTCGCGTGAAGATGAAGATCCATTCTCTTCGATGTTGCTTCAGTCATGAACGTGTCTCCAGCGATCGGGAGCCCACGAATGCATTCGTGGTGCTTTTAGCTTTGGTGACGCGGTGCAAGCTGCTCCAGCAAATCCCGCGATCGACGCCGTAAAACACGTCATCGATACTATGATCATTCTGCATCGCGCTGCTTCGGTCAATGAAACGTCTTTTCAAAGATCACAGCTGAACCGGGATAAACGCCTCTGGACCGCGAAGTGCCCGATAGGCTTTCCCTCATCTCCCTGAAGCAGACGGCCCCGGTCGTTCGGCCTTCGTCGGCGCGGGATGCCCGCGGTGCGCTTTCATCCAACAGTCATCCCGACGTCATCCAGGCGACCTAGGCAGGCGGCCTCACAGCTGGATTGCCGAGAATGAAACGCCAGAATGTTCTCCTGATCGTCGTCGACCAATGGCGCGCCGATTTCATACCCCATCTGATGCGGGCCGAGGGGCGCGATCCCTTCCTGAAGACGCCGAATCTCGACCGGCTTTGCGCGGAGGGCGTCACCTTCCGCAACCATGTCACGGCCTGCGTGCCCTGCGGTCCAGCCCGCGCTAGCCTGCTCACCGGCCTCTACCTGATGAACCATCGCGCCGTGCAGAACACGGTGCCGCTCGACCAGCGCCACTTCAATCTCGGCAAGGCGCTGCGCGCCATCGGCTATGATCCCGCGCTGATCGGCTACACCACGACGACGCCTGACCCGCGTGCGACCTCGAAGAACGATCCGCGCTTCCTGGTGCTCGGCGACCTGATGGACGGTTTCCGTTCGGTCGGCGCCTTCGAGCCCAACATGGACGGCTATTTCGGCTGGGTGGCGCAGAACGGCTTCGAGTTGCCGGAAAAGCGCGAGGATATCTGGTTGCCGGAGGGCGAGGACTCGGTGCCGGGTGCGACCGACAAGCCGTCGCGCATCCCCAAGGAGTTCTCTGACTCGACCTTCTTCACGGAGCGTGCGCTGACCTATCTCAAGGGCCGCGCCGGCAGGTCGTTCTTCCTGCATCTTGGCTATTACAGGCCGCATCCGCCCTTCGTTGCGCCGGCGCCCTATCATGCGATGTACCGCCCCGAGGATATGCCCGGGCTGGTGCGGGCGGAATCGCCGGAGGCCGAGGCGGCGCAGCACCCGCTGACCCAGTTCTACATCGACTCGATCAAGCGCGGCTCCTTCTTCCACGGCGCGGAAGGCTCGGGCGCGACCTTGGACGAGGCCGAAATCCGCCAGATGCGGGCGACCTATTGCGGCCTGATCACCGAGATCGACGACTGCCTCGGCAGGGTCTTCGCCCATCTCGACGAGACTGGGCAGTGGGACGACACGCTGATCGTCTTCACCAGCGATCATGGCGAGCAACTCGGCGACCACCACCTGCTCGGCAAGATCGGCTTCAACGACGAGAGCTTCCGCATTCCGTTGGTGGTGAAGGACCCGCGAGGAGCGGACGAGCGTCGCGGTGCGATCGAGACCTCCTTCACCGAGAGTGTCGACGTGATGCCGACCATTCTCGACTGGCTCGGTGGCGAGGCGCCGCGCGCCTGCGACGGGCGCTCGGTCATGCCGTTCCTCAGCGAGGGCAGGCCGGCGGATTGGCGCAGCGAGCTGCACTATGAATACGATTTCCGCGACGTGCACTACTCGCAGCCTGAGCAGGTGCTGGGCCTCCACATGGATCAGTCCAGCCTCTGCGTGATCCAGGACGAACACTACAAATACGTCCATTTCGCTGCGCTGCCGCCGCTCTTCTTCGACCTCGCCAAGGATCCGCACCAGTTCGTCAACCTGGCCGAGGACCCGGCCTATGCCGCCCTGGTGCGTGACTATGCCCAGAAGGCGCTGTCCTGGCGGCTGATCCATGCCGACCGGACCTTGACCCATTTCCGCTCCGGCCCGCGCGGGCTCGAGGAGCGTGATCCCAACGCCACCCCTTCAGGAGATGAACAATGGTCGGTTCCTTCACGCGTCGCAGCGCAATAGCGCTGGGCGGCTCCGCCCTCATTCTGCCGCGCTTCGCGATCGCCCAGGCCTATAACCGGCCCTCGATCACCATCGCGGTGCAGAAGATCGCCAATTCCAACACGCTCGACGTGCTGCGCGAGCAGTCCAATGTCGGCGAGCGCGTCTTCTTCTCGTCGATCTGGGAGGGGCTGATCGGCCGCAATTGGCTCGGCAATCTCGAGACCGTTCCCGGTCTCGCCACCGAGTGGAAGCGCATCGACGACAAGACTGTCGAGCTCAAGCTGCGCCGGGGCGTGAAGTTCCACAATGGCGACGAGCTGACGGCGGAGGATGTCGCGTTCTCCTTCAGCAGGCAGCGCATGTTCGGCGACACGCAGCCGTCGCAAGGCAAGACGATCTCCGTCGACTTCGTCGTCGGCGGGGGCCGCGCCAACAAGGAACTGCCGGCGGAAGTGCCGGCGGTGGCGCGCCGCTCCTGGCCGGCTCTGCTCGGCATCGAGATCGTCGACAAATACACGGTGCGCTTCGTCAACGGCACGCCCGACGTGACGATGGAGGGCCGTATCTCGCGCTATGGCAGCGAGATCATGAACCGCCGCGCCTTCGAGGAGGCGAAGACCTATAGCGATTGGGCGACCAGGCCGGTCACGACCGGCCCCTATCGGATCGCCGAATATCGCCCGGACGTCTCGCTGCTGCTCGAGGCCCATGACGAGTACTGGGGCGGCCGCCCGCCGCTGAAATCCATCCGTTTTGTCGAGGTGCCGGAGACGGCATCCCGCATCAACGGCCTGCTCTCCGGCCAGTACCAGTTCGCCTGCGATATCCCGCCGGACCAGATCCCCCAGATCGAGAAGAACCCTGCCTTCGAGGTGCAGGGCGGTACCATCCTCAATCACCGCCTGACGGTGTTCGACAAGAGCCATGCGCAGCTGCAGAATCCGCTGGTTCGCCGCGCCATGACGCATTCGATCGACCGGCAGGCGATCGTCGACTCGCTCTGGGCCGGCCGTACCGTCGTGCCGAAGGGGCTGCAATGGCCTTATTACGGCGACATGTTCCACGCTGGTTGGGCGGTGCCGGCCTTCGATCTGAAGCTGGCGCGCGAACTGGTCAAGCAGTCCGGCTACAAGGGCGATCCGATCCCTTATCGGCTGCTCAACAACTACTACACCAACCAGACTGCCACGGCGCAGGTCTTGGTCGAGATGTGGAAGGAGGCGGGACTCAACGTCGAAATCCAGGTCAAGGAGAACTGGCAGCAGATTCTCGAGCGCACGCCGACCCGGGCGGTCCGCGACTGGTCGAATTCGGCGCCCTTCAACGATCCCGTCTCCTCGATCGTCGCCCAGCACGGTCCCAACGGCCAGCAGCAGCAGGCCGGCGAATGGCGCAATGACGAGATGAACACGCTCTCGATCGAACTCGAAACCTCGACCGACCGCGCCCGCCGCAAGGCCGCGTTCCGCCGCATGCTGGAAATCGCCGAGCGCGAAGACCCCGCCTATACGGTGCTGCACCAGAACGCGACCTTCACCGCCAAGCCCAAGGCGCTCGCCTGGAAGGCCTCGCCGGCCTTCGCCATGGATTTCCGTGCCGAGAACTGGGGCGGCCGGAGCTGAAGGCAGTTCGATCGCGGCGCGCCCCGAAAGGGCGCGCCGTTTTCTGTTTCCGATGACTTCTGGAGGGTTCCTTGACCCATCTGACACGCCGCCATGCGCTTGGCCTCGGCGCAGCCTCGACCGGTGCCCTGATCCTGCCGCGCTTCGCGATCGCCCAGGCCGATAACCGGCCCTCGATCACCATCGCCGTGCAGAAGATCGCGAATTCCAACACGTTGGAAACGCTGCGCGAGCAGTCCAATGTCGGTACCCGCACCTTCTACAGCTATGCCGAGAGCCTGATCGATACCGACTGGGCCGGCGACCTGTCGCTTCGGCCGGGCCTCGCCACGGCCTGGCGCCGCATCGACGACCGCACCGTCGAGCTGACACTGCGCCAAGGCGTCAAGTTCCATAACGGCGAGACCATGACGGCCGAGGACGTCGCCTTCTCCTTCGGCACCGAGCGAATGTGGGGTGGAGCGGGGCAGGCGGGCTCGGCCGGGCTGTTCGGTTCGGTGACCGCTGGCGCCGCCGGCAAGCAGCCGCCCGCCGAAGTGGTGGCCGTGGCGAGGCGGGCCTTCCCAAGCTTCGAGAAGATCGAGATCGTCGATCCGCAGACGGTTCGCTTCGTCAACAAGACGCCGGATGTGACGCTCGAAGGTCGCATCTCGCGCAATGTCGGCATCATCGTCTCGCGCAGGGCCTTCGCCGAGGCCGGGAGCTGGCTCGACTGGGCGCGCAAGCCCGTCGGTACGGGGCCTTATGGGATCGCCGAGTTCAAGCCTGACCAGTCACTGACGCTTGTCGCGCATGACGCGTACTGGGGTGGCCGGCCGCCGCTCAAGCAGATCCGGTTCGTCGAAGTGCCGGAGACGGCGTCCCGCATCAACGGCCTGCGTTCGGGCGAGTATGATTTTGCCTGCGATATCCCGCCTGACCAGATCAGCGAGATCGAGAAGAATCCGCGCCATGAGGTGCTGGGTGGCCTGATCGCCAATCACCGCCTGACGACCTTCGACAAGACCCATCCCCAGCTCGAAAATCCGCTGGTGCGCCGGGCCATGACCCATGCGATCGACCGCCAGACCATCGTCGATGCGCTCTGGGGCGGGCGCACCCGCGTGCCCAAGGGGCTGCAATGGGAGTTCTACGGCGACATGTTCATCGCCGATTGGGCGGTGCCGGCCTTCGATACCCGGCTCGCCCGCGAACTGGTGAAGCAGTCCGGCTACAAGGGCGACCCGATCCCTTACCGCCTGCTCAACAACTACTATACCGGCCAGGTTTCGACGGCGCAGGTGCTGATCGAGAGCTGGCGCGAGATCGGCCTCAACGTCGAGATCGAAAGCAAGGAGAACTTCCCGCAGGTTCTGGCAAAGGGGCCGACGCGGGCGGTGCGCGACTGGTCGAACAGCGCCTCCTTCAACGATCCTGTCGCCTCGATCACCGCTCAGCACGGCCCGACCGGCCAGCAATGGCAGATCGGCGAATGGCGCAACGACGAGATGGGCAAGCTTTCCGACGCGCTCGAAACCTCGACCGACCGCGCCCGGCGCAAGGCGATGTTCCGCCGCATCCTGGAAATCTGCGAGCGCGAGGACCCTGCCTATACCGTGCTGCACCAGACGGCGAATTTCACGGCCAAGCGCCGGGATATCCAGTGGAAGGCGGCGCAGGCCTTCGTCATGGATTTCCGTGCCCGCAACTGGGGCGGGATCCGCTCGTGAGCGCAATGTTGGACAGGTTCGGCAGCGTCGCTGACCCGCTGGTCGAGATCAACGGACTGACGGTTGCCTTCGACGGCGTGAAGGTGCTGCACGGCATCGATCTCTCGGTCGCACGCGGCGAGGCGGTCGGCCTGGTCGGCGAGTCCGGCTGCGGCAAGTCGGTGACCTGGCTTGCCGCCCTCGGCCTCCTGCCGAAGAAGGCGAGCGTCTCCGGCAATGTCAGGCTGGGGAGCACGGAACTGATCGACGCCGAACCGGATGTGCTGGACACGGTGCGCGGCGGCCGCATTGCGATGATCTTCCAGGATCCGGCGAGCGCGCTCAATCCCGTCCTTCGCCTTGGCAAGCAGGTGGGCGAGGCCCTGGCGCTGCATGGCGGCCTCTCCGGGGCGGCGATTAGGGCGGAAGCAAGACGCCTGTTCGATCTCGTCGGGATTCCAGACGCGGCGCGCCGCCTCGACGCCTTTCCGCATGAGCTCTCCGGCGGCCAGAACCAGCGCGTGATGATCGCGATGGCGCTCGCCGGCAAACCCGACCTGCTCGTGGCTGACGAACCGACCACCGCACTTGATGCCACCATCCAGGCGCAGATCCTCGAGCTGCTGACCAAGATTCGGCGCGAGACCGACATGGCGCTGGTGCTGATCAGCCATGATCTCGGCGTGATATCGCAGACCTGCGACCGGGTCTGCGTGATGTATGCCGGGCGGATCATCGAGACCGCCGAGGCTCAGTCGCTGTTCGACGAGCCGCTGCATCCCTACACGCAGGGCTTGATCGCCGCGCTGCCGCCGCTGGAAGGCGTGCGCCGCCGGCTCGACCCGATCGAAGGCAATGTGCCCGAACCCTGGAACCTGCCGCCCGGCTGCGCCTTCGCGCCACGCTGCCCACGGCGGGGCGAGGCCTGCGACGCAGGCGTGCCGCCCCTGGCCTGGAAGGCGCCGGGACGCTTCGCCGCCTGCATCAAGGCGCTTCAGGCCGAACCGGTGCGTCCGCGGGAGCCGGTCTACGCATGAGCGCTCCCCTGCTTCAGGCGCGCAACGTCGCGCGTTGCTACCATATGCGCAAAGGCCTGCTGGGCCGCTCTGTCGAGGTGCGCGCCGTCGACGGCGTCTCGCTGACGGTCGAACGTGGCCGGACGCTTGGCCTCGTCGGCGAATCCGGCTCCGGCAAATCCACCACGGGCCGGCTCGCGCTCG
Source organism: Allobosea sp. LC85 (assembly GCF_000735605.1). Taxonomy (GTDB): domain Bacteria; phylum Pseudomonadota; class Alphaproteobacteria; order Rhizobiales; family Beijerinckiaceae; genus Allobosea. The sequence goes on along the minus strand of NZ_JPKG01000028.1, from coordinate 206,564 downwards.
GGCTTGAGAAGCCCGATGCGGGGGATGTCCTGTTCAACGGCGCCCCCATGCCGGCCACGGACACCTTGGCCTGGCGCCAGATGCGCGCACGCATGCAGATGATCTACCAGGATCCGCTCGGCGCGCTCGATCGGCGCCTCCAGATCGTCGAACAGGTGCGCGAGCCCTTCGACGTTCATGACCTGGGCGAGCCGAAGGAGCGCGAGGCGCTGGCCTTCGCGTTGCTGCAGTCGGTTGGCCTGCGCGCCGACCAGGGCCGACGCTACCCGCATGAACTTTCCGGCGGACAGCGCCAGCGCGCGGTGATCGCCCGCGCACTCGCCACCAAGCCCGACCTCCTGGTCTGCGACGAGCCTGTCTCGGCGCTCGACGTCTCGATCCAGGCACAGGTGATCAATCTCCTGGTCGATATCCAGCAGGAGCTCGGCCTCGGCCTGCTCTTCATCAGCCACGATCTCAAGGTCGTCAGGCAGGTCAGCCATCGCGTTGCGGTGATGTATCTCGGCCGGATCGTCGAAGAGGGCGAGGCCGATCTGCTGCTCTCCAGTCCGGCACATCCCTATACCGAGGCTCTGGTCTCGGCCGCGCCGGTGCCCGGCCGCCGCACGCGCCCCCGGATCGTGCTGCAGGGCGACCCGCCGAACCCGGCGGCGCGCCCCTCCGGATGCGCCTTCCATCCACGCTGCCATGCCGCGCGCGAGCGCTGCAAGGTCGAGAGCCCGTTGCTGAAGCCGATGCCGGATGGCCGGCTTGCTGCCTGTCATGTCGCGCATGACCAGGCCAATTTCCTGAAGGCGGCGAGCTGATGCTGCGTTTCTTCTTTCTGCGTCTCGGGCGCGCGGCACTGACCGTTGCCCTCGTCGTCACCTTCGCCTTCGTGGTGCTCAGGCTTTCAGGCGATCCGGCGCTGATCATCATGAGCGTGGATGCTCCGCCTGAGGCCATCGCCGCCTTCCGCAAGGCCTGGGGCCTCGATGATCCGATCTGGCTGCAATATCTCCGCTATTTCTCGGCGATCGGGCAGGGTGAGCTTGGCCAGTCGATGCGCGATGGCCGGCCGGCTCTCGAACTCGTCGCCGAGCGCATTCCGGCCACGCTGGCGCTGACCCTGCCGGCGCTTGCACTCAAGCTCGGCATCGGCATCCCCGCCGGCATCTATGCCTCTCTGCATCGCGACAGCCTGATCGATCGCGTCGTCATGGTCACGGCGGTCGCCGGCTTCACCGTGCCGAGCTTCGTGCTCGGCCTGGTCTTGGTGCTGATCTTCTCGGTCCAGCTCGGCTGGCTGCCCTCCGGTGGCCAGGAAAGCTGGCGCCACGCCATCCTGCCGGTGCTGACGCTCGGCATCGGTGGCGCGGCAGTCCTTGCCCGCTTCACCCGCAGCGCCATGCTCGAGGTGCTCGGCCAATCCTATATCCGTACGGCCAGTGCCAAGGGTGTGCCGTGGCCCGCCGTGGTGCGCGGCCACGCGCTGCCCAACGCCGCGGTCCCGACCGTCACCATCGTCGGCTTCATGGTCGGCAGCCTGATTGCCGGCGCGGTGGTGGTCGAGAGCGTGTTTTCCTGGCCGGGCGTCGGGCGGCTGCTGGTGGTGTCGGTCGCGAACCGCGATCTTGCCGTGGTGCAGTGCATCCTCTTGCTGGTCGCGATCACCATGGTCAGCGCCAATCTGATCGTCGATCTGCTTTACGGCGTGCTCGATCCACGCCTGCGCAGCGGCGCCAAGGCGGGAGCGCATTGAGATGGCCGACATCGCAGCCGCCGGCGCCACCCCTACCTCCGTCGACAAGACTGCCCCGCAGCCGAAGAACCGCATCCCGCTGCTGGTCTGGTTCGGGCTGATCTGGATCGGCTTCATCCTGATCGTGGCGCTGACGGCGGACTGGATCACGCCCTATCGCTTCACGGCCTACGATCTGCGCAATCGGCTGGCGCTGCCCGGCCACGCGCTGCACTGGCTCGGCACGGACGAACTCGGCCGCGATGTGCTCTCGCGCCTGATCGTTTCGATCCGCATCTCGCTGCTGGTCGCCTTCGGTGCGACGGTGATCTCGGCGGTGTTCGGCACGCTGATGGGCTTTCTCGCCGCCCATTTCCGCGGCTGGGTCGAGCAGTTCGTGCTGATGCTGGCCGATTTCCAAGCGGCCATGCCCTTCCTGATCCTTGCGCTCTCGGTGCTTGCCTTCTTCGGCAATGCGCTGCCGCTCTTCATCGGGCTGATGGGGCTCTATGGCTGGGAGCGCTATGCCCGCATCTCGCGCGGGCTTGCGATCTCGGCAGGGGCGCAGGGTTATGCCGGGGCGGTGCGCCAAATCGGGGCAAGCCCGTCACGCGTCTACCTGCGTCATATCTTGCCGAACATCGCCTCGACGCTGATCGTTTCGATGACGCTGACCTTTCCCGAAGTCATCCTGCTCGAGAGCGGGCTCTCCTTCCTGGGGCTCGGCGTGCAGCCTCCGATGACGAGCCTCGGCAACATGGTCGGCTATGGTCGCGAATATCTGACCCGTGCCCCCTGGATCATGCTCGCGCCAGCCTGCACCATCGTGCTGACGACGCTGGCGGTGAGTCTCGTCGGCGACTGGCTGCGCGACCGGCTCGATCCGACCCTGCGCTGATCCTGGAGAGACAACATGCACCCCAATGGCGTCCGCGGTTTCGGCATCACGGCTCCACGCGCGAAGAGCGACCTCTCCGATTTCGCCGCGATCCTCGACAAGGTCGAGACGCTCGGCGTCGAGTCCACGGAATTGCCGATCTTCGACATGGACCTGATCATTGGCGGGCGCATCCGCCGTCCGCATCTCGATCTGCTCAAGCGGGCCTGTGCCGGGCGCAAGCTCGCTTATTCCGCGCATGGTCCGCTGGCGATCAATTTCTTCGATGATCCCGCCCGCCTGCCGCGCCATTTCGAGGTGCTCAGAGCCTCGCTGGAGGTCGCGGCCGAGGTCGGCGCCGTTCATTACGTCATGCATTCCGGCGTCATGCCGGCCCAGCCCGGCGAGGTGGTCGAGGCTGCCTATGATCGCCAGCGCGAGTGGCTGTCGAGGGCTGGAGACGTGGCGCGCCAGTTCGAGCTCCTTCTTTGCGTCGAGACGATGTTCGGCGGACATCATGGCAGAATGCACGCTTCGATGCCGTCGAGGCTCGCCGCGGAGCTCGCCGAGATCGGCCATTCGCATGTCTGGGCGACGCTCGACTTCAGCCATTCCTATTTGCGCACGAGCTATTTCGGCGGCGACTATCTCTCCGAGATCAGGGCGCTTGCGCCCCTCGCCAGGCATCTGCATGTGCACGACTCCTTCGGCCGGGCTGACGCGATCGAGACCTACAGCCTGAGCGAGAAGCTCGCCTTCGGGCATGGCGACCTGCATTTGCCGGTCGGCTGGGGCGATATTCCCTGGCAGGAACTCATGGAGGCCTGTGTCTTTCCGGACGGCGTCCTCTTCAACATCGAGCTCAATCCGCGCTTCTGGTACGCAGCCGAGGAGTGCGTGGCCGCAACCCGGGCGCTTGCGATGCAGGCGCTGACCAGCGGCTTGAGGAGGAGCGCATGAGCGATCCCGCCAAGGCCGCAGCCGCCCGCATCGTCATCTGCGTCTTCGATGGCCTACGCCCGGACTTCATCACGCCCGAGCTGATGCCGAACCTGGCGCGATTTGCAGGGCAGGGCACCTGGTTTCGCGAGGCGCGCAGCGTCTTCCCGTCAATGACGCGTGTGGCCACCACGTCGATCGCAACCGGTGCGCCGCCAAAGGTGCATGGGGTTGTCGGCAACGCCTTCCTGTTTCCCGAGGTGACGCGCGAGCACGCGCTCGACATGAGCCGCGCCGACGATATCGCGCTGGCGGAGGCTGTGACCGGAGGAGGTCTGGTCGAGGCCGAGAGCTTCGGCGATGTGCTGGCGAAGGCCGGCAAGCGGCTCGCCGTGGTCCATACCGGTTCGGCCGGCTCGGCCTACCTGATCAATCCGCGCGCGAGGGCCAACGGTCACTGGACCTTCTCGATCCTCGGGCGCGAGCACAGCCAGACGCCGGAGGCGGTGGACGAGGTCGTCGCGCGCTTCGGGGCGTTGCCGCCGCGCAGCCTGCCCCGCTTCGAGGAGATCGATTACGCCGAACGGGTGCTGCGCGAGCATGTGCTGGCCGAGATGAAACCCGACGTCGCGCTGATCTGGTTCAATGAGCCCGACACCTCCTTCCATTACCGCTTTCTCGGCTCGCCCGAGACGCTTGCGGTACTGAAACATGTCGATGCCGCCTTCGGCAGGCTGCTTGAATGGATCGAGGCGCAGCCCGATGCCGAGCGCTTTGCCGTCATCGCGGCCTCGGATCATGGTCAGATCTCGAGCAAGGGCGAGCTCGCCCTCTCCGAGTTGTTGAACGGGCAGGGCCATGCCGGTCGCCGTGCAGCCGAGCGCACGCTGGCCGGCGCCAGCTTTTCGATGACCGGCGGCAATATGGGGGAGATCCGGATCCTCGAGGGAGGAGCGACGCGGCGCGACGCGATTGCGGCCTGGCTCCGCGAACAGGACTTCCTGGGCATGCTCTTCTCGAAGGCCCGCAACGAGGTCGAGGGCGAGGTCGAGGGGAGTTTTGCGCTCTCGCTGGTCGATCTCGATCACGCTCGGCAGCCCGATCTCGTCTATGTCCTGCGTTCCGGCGACGAGCCGGACAGCTATGGCAATCCCGGGCTCGGGCTCCTGACCAAGGCCGATGTGCCGGTCGGCGGTGGCATGCATGGCGGGCTCAACCGGCACGAACTCAACACCGTCCTGGCCGTCCGCGGTGGCGGTTTCGAGAGCGGGGCGAAGGATGTCCGCGCTTGCGGCATCATCGATATCGGCCCGACCGTGCTTGGTCTGCTCGGCCTTTCACCGGCACAGACGATGCTGGGCCGGAATCTGGCGCAGCCGGTGACGGAGCAGCGGACCCGTTCGTTCGAGACCGGCACCGGCGGGTTCCGCCAGCGCCTCGAACGCGTCGATCGCGAAGGATCGCGCATCATCCTCTCGGGCACGCGAGGCTGACCTCAAGGCGGGGACACTTTCCGCCCCAGCCCGAAGCGCATCGATGCTGAGCATCGGACCGAAAGGTGGAATCCGCTTTTCGGAAAAATCCGATGCAATGCAAAGAGATAGATCGCCGCATTGCGTCCTGTAGGGCGAACGGCGATCTAATCCTGCATCGAGAAATCGAACTGGGAAGATCGTGCAGGAAGCGCCAGTTGGGCCAGTCCAACAAGGCGGACCTTGAGCACAAGGGGGGAGCTCGGCGCCCCATCCGCGGTGATGGCCGACAGGGTGGCGCCATCTGCCGTCTGGTTCAACTCGAACGCGACGCAGCGACCGGCTTCGCGCCACTGCGCTGTGTCGCCATCGTCAAGATAGAGCGTGCCCGAGCCGTGGCCGGATGAGGCTCCGAAGGCGGCGAGGACCAAGCCTTCGCTGGTTTCCGTCGGAACGAGCGCGCCTGCGCGCGCAAAGAGCGGAAGGCGTCCGAGTGGCGCGTCGAGGCGAACCGTCCGGCCTCCTTCGAAATGCTTGCCGTCGTGCCAGTCATACCAGCCACCGGGATGTCCGGGCAGGTAGAGTTCGCGCTGCGTCTCGCCCTCTTCCAGCACCGGAGCGACCAGGAGATCGGGGCCGAGCATGAAGGCATCCTGGACAGCGCGCGCGGCCCTGTCGGCGGGAAAATCGAAGAACAGCGGCCGGACGACCGGGACGTCATCGCGCGTCGCGCGCCACATCTGCGTGTAGAGATAGGGCAGGAGACGATGGCGCAGCTCGATCGCGGCGCGCACCTGTGGCAGGACCTCGAGATGCATCCAGGGCTGGTTGACCGTGCCGTCTTCCTTCCAGGAATTCATCACCATGCGCGGCCAGAGCGCGCAGAATTCGACGAAGCGGCAGAACAGCTCCGGACCAGGGCTTGGTCCGTGAAAGCCGCCGACATCGTGACCGATATTGTAGAGCCCCGACAGGCTCATATTGAGCCCCTGCGTCAGGTTGAAGCGCAGCGTCTTCCAGGCCGTTTCATTGTCGCCGGACCAGGTCTGACCGTAACGGGCAATGCCGGCCCCGCCGCCCCGAGTGATGACATAGGGGCGCCTCCCGGGGGCGTGGGAGGCCTGCGTCTCGAAGGAAAGCTTCGTCATCAGAATCGGTTGCGCCGGGCGGCCAAGGCTTTGCGCGAAGGGGCGGCCGTCTCCGGCGCAGATCGCATCCTCGTCCCAGATCTCGAACTCGTTGTTGTCGTTCCAGACCGAGGTGACGCCATAGTCGAGCAGCGCGGTCCTGAGGCCGTCCTGCCACCAGTCCCGCGCCGCGGGGTTGGTGAAGTCGACATGGAACCCGAGCCCGTCCCAGAACTGCGCCACGGCTGGATGACCCGTGGCGCCGTCCCTGACGACGAGGCTGCCGTCGACGGCCTCCGCCAGGCGCGGATGGTCGTCGAGAAGGCAGGGCTTGATGTTGGTGACCGGCTGCATGCCGGCGTCCTTGAGGCGCTGCATGGTCGCTGCCGGATCAGGAAATTTCTCCCTGTTCCAATTGAAGACGTAGCGCCGCGGGCCGATCGAGGTATAGCCCGAGCCGAAATGGAAGCTGTCGCAGCGGATGCCGTGCCTGCGGCAATCCTCGACGAAGCCGGTGATGCGGGCGTCGGCATCGGGCGCATCGGCGATCGCCATCGAGGTCATGGCGAAGCCGAGCGACCAGCGCGGCGGGAAGGCCTGGCCGCCGGTCAGCCAGGAAAAGCGGCGGACGACGTCGGGAACGGTCGGGCCGGCAAGGATGTAGCAGTCGAGATCGCCGTCATCGGCCCGATAGGACCGGAACAGGCCGTGATAGTTGTCCAGCGTGCAGCCGAGATCGACCGCACCGGTGGCGAGATTGTCGTAGAACACGCCATGCGCGCCCTGCGCCCCGTCGACGATGAAGAAGGGCAGCATCTTGTAGAGCGGGTCCGAGAGCTCTGCGTCGAAGCCGCAGGGATCGACCGCGTCGATGGCGAAGCGGCGCCCGGTTCGATCGAGCGGTCCCGCCTTGTCGCCAAGACCGTAATGACGGTCGTCGGCTGCACGTTCCATGGCGTGCAGGAGGGCGCCGGTCTGGCGCGACAGGAAATAGGCCTGCGTACGGCGATCCCGCAGGAAGGGCGCAGTTTCGCCCTCGCGCCGCCAGGCGATGCCGAAGGGCACAAGCGTGACCTCCGCCGCAAGGCCGGCGGCCGAAACCGTGACCATGCCCGCGCCTTCGGTCAGCGTGGCAACCGGGTTCGCAAATCCGGATACGTCATCGCGCGGGCGGCCTTCATAGGGCGGCTCGGCGCCATCGGGTGCGATCGACCAGCCGCGGTCCAGGCGATAGCCCTCGGCGCGCCTCAGCGTGACCCGGCCGATATCACGGTCGAGAATCTGGACCCGGATCGTCGCGCCTTGGCCGACATCGAAGAGGACAGCGTTCCCGTCGCGGCCGCGCAGGCGACCTTCGGTCAGGGCTTTCATGATGTGACTCCTGGAAGATCAGGCAGAGGGTGACGCGAGCGCCGTTCCGGCCTCGTCGAAAAGGTGCAACTGGCCCGGCGCGAAGCGGATCGCGACCGTGTCGCCGCGCTTGAGGCGGGTCTGACCGTCCTGGCGCAGGGTGATCTGCGGAAGGCCCGGCGTCGATGCATAGACGAAGGTCTCGCCGCCAAGCTGCTCCACGAGATCGATGCTCAGGTTGAGATCGCCGCCATCGGAGACGATTGCGATGTGCTCCGGCCGGGCGCCGAGCGTGAGTGCGGCTCCGGCTTTCAGGCCGGATACCGGGCGGTCGAGGGCGAGTTCGCTTTCTCCGAGCATGAGGCGCAGGACGCCATCATCCGAACGCACCTTCGCGGGCAGGAGGTTCATGCGCGGCGAGCCGATGAAGCCGGCGACGAAGACATTGCTGGGGCTGTTATAGAGTGTGAGCGGCGAGCCGATCTGCTCGATGCGGCCGGCCCGCAGCACCACGATCCTGTCGGCCAGGGTCATCGCCTCGACCTGGTCGTGGGTGACATAGATCATCGTGCCGCCGAGTTCGGCATGGAGCGCGGCGAGTTCCTTGCGGGTCGCGACGCGCAGCTCCGCATCGAGATTGGACAGGGGCTCGTCGAACAGGAAGATCTTTGGGTCGCGCACGATGGCCCGGCCGATGGCGACCCGCTGGCGTTGGCCGCCGGAGAGGGCCTTGGGCTTGCGCTCGAGATAGTCGGTGAGGCGCAGCATCGTGCCGGCGCGCGAGACGCGCGCTTCGATCTCGGCCGGCTTCAGGCCCATGTTCTCGAGCGCGAACGCCATGTTCTTGCGCACGCTCATATGGGGGTAGAGCGCATAGGACTGGAACACCATCGCAAGGCCGCGATCGGAAGCGGGAACATCGGTCACCCGCGTGCCATCGATGAAGATGTCGCCGTCGCTCACGGTCTCAAGCCCGGCGATGACGCGCAGGAGTGTCGACTTCCCACAGCCGGAGGGCCCGACGAAGACGACGAACTCGCCGTTCTTCACCTCGAGGTCGATGCCGTGCAGTACATCGACGGGTCCGAAGGACTTACGGGCGCCGACCAGTTTCAGTTCAGCCATGGTGCGGATCTCGGTCGGTCATTTCATCCCCGTTGAGCCGATGCCCGTCGTGATGCAGCGCTGGAGGAAGACGAAGACGAGCGCGACGGGCAGCAACGTCACCACCGTCATCGCGAGCAGGTAGTGCCACTGCGTCTGCAGCTCGCCCTGGAAGGCATTGAGGCCGATCTGAAGCGTGTAGACTTCGGTTTTTGTGAGAACGGCGAGCGGCCAGAGGAACTCGTTCCAGCGCCACATGATCGAGAAGATGGCGAGGACCGCGAGCGCCGGCAGGGTCAGCGGCATGACGATGCGCCAGTAGATCTGCCACTCCGAGGCCTTGTCCATCCGCGCCGCCTCGATGAGATCCCTCGGCAGGGTCAGCATGTACTGGCGTAGCAGGAACACCCCGGTTGGCGTCGCCGCGCCCGGCAGGATGACGGCCCAGAGCGAATTGACGAGGCCGAGTTCGGTGACGACCAGGTAGACCGGGACGAGAATGATGGTGATCGGGATCATCAAGGTGCCGATCACGGCGAGCAGCGCCGCGTTCTTGCCCCTGAACTCGTAGACGGAGAGCGCATAGGCCGCCATCGAGTTGATCAGCAGCGTGATCAGCGTCGCCACCACCGTCACGAAGACGGAATTGCCGAGGAAGCGCAGGAAGGCGAAGCGCTCCAGCGGCTCGGTGTAGTTTTCCGTGGCGAAGGCCATCTTCCGAACTGGCTCGCGCTTGTCGAGCGCCACGCGGAACTGCTGCGAGGGGTCCTTCGGATCGACCATCTGGGCAACGAGGCCGACGCGGCGCAGCTGCGCCAGCTCGCGGACCGAGCCGTCAGGCAGGGTGACGCGAAAGAGCGGCAGGGGCTGCGGCTGTCCCGGCACGGTCACCTCGACCTGCGCGAGCGGCAGGAGGGAGGGCGGGAACTCGAGCAGCGCGCCTTGCGTCTTGAACGAGGACAGGACGAGCCACAACACCGGGCCGAACATCAGGATGCAGCCGAGTGCGAGATAGGCGTAGGCAGCGATGTCGGTCCAGTGCAGCGGCGCGCCGGAGCCGCCACGACGCCGGCCTGCGAAGCGAGCGAGGCGCGAAGCTGCCATCTCAGCGTTCCTTCTGCCGGGTCACGGCGAGCTGGAGCAGGGTCAGAACGAAGAGCACGATGCCGAGGACGACGGAGGCCGCGGCGGCAAGTCCGAAATTCTGCACCTGGTTGGAGAATGCCGTTTCGTAGATGTACTGCACGACCATCAGCGTTGCGGTGCCGGGGCCGCCTCCCGTCAGCACGAAGACCTCGTCGAAGGTCTGTACCCCCTTGATCAGCGAGAGCACGATGACGACGATCATGTTGGGCCAGAGCAGCGGCAGCGTGATCCGCCGGAAGACGCGCCAGCGCGGGGTGGCATCCATTTGCGCGGCCTCGTAGAGGTCGGACGGGATCGCCTGCAGGCCCGCGAGCAGGATCAGGGTGTAGAGGCCCATATGGGCCCAGATCGAGACGAAGACCGCCCAGAACATCGCCCAGCCGGGATCGACGAAGAACAGGATCTTCTGGCCGCCGAAAGTGGTGATCGCCGCATTGAGCAGGCCGTCGCGCTGCAGGATCCATTTCCAGATCAGTGCGACGACGACGGGGGAGAGCAGGACGGGGAAGAAATAGACGGCACGGAAGAAACCGCGGCCTCGGATCTTCATGTTGAGGATCACGGCGGTCAGTAGCGACAGGAGCACCATCGCGGTGACTTGGAAGACGACGAACTTCGCCGTGTTGGCGACGCCGCGCCAGAAATGATCCTCGCGGCAGCTGTTCGGATCGAGGAACGAACCGCAGTCGAAGAGGTAGGCGTATTGGTCGAGGCCGGCGAAGGGGCGCTGCGACGGGAACAGCGCGGTCCCCCCGGTGACGGAGAAGACCACATTGATCGCGATCGGCAGGAAGACGAACAGGCCGAAGAAGACGAAATTGGGCAGCAGGAAGACATAGGGCATCCGCTTCGCGCCGATGGCGCGCTGGATCGCCTTCATCGGCCGGTCGACGAGCCCCATCGCGAAGCCGACGAGACGGCCGACGGAACGGCCGATGACTTGGCCCGTCGCGGCCAGCGCCTGCCGACGCAAGCCGCCGCCTTCCTGCACCGCCACAGAGGGGAGTTCGGTCACCGCCGTCGCCCTGTCTTCCGCGCCGTTACTTCTTGGCGCGCTCGGCCATTTGCTGGTCGACGTCGGCGGTGATCCGCTTATAGGCCTCGTCCAGGGTGGTCTCGCCCGAGATGGCCTGGCCGAGCCGGCTGATCACCGCGTTGAAGATGATGCGGCTGTTGACGTATCCCTGAAGCGCAAAGGCCAGCGGGGCGACTTCGCTCGCCTGCGTCGAGAACACCTTGAGCGCGGCCTTCGCCTGCGGGCTGGCGCTGGGGTAATCGACGCCCTTCTTTGCAAGGCCCAGATGCCCGGGAACGAACAGGGTCCGCGAATAAAACTCCGACAACACGGGTTCGCTCGCGAGATAATCCATCACGCGGGCTACTTCCTTGGGGTATTTCGTCGACTTGATTGCAACCAGTCCGGCGCCGCCCGGCATGCTGGTGCAGCCGCCCGGGCCGCAGGGATTGGGCACCGCGACCCAGTCGAAGGCGTTGCCGACCGTCTTGTCGAACTGGCTCGTCTGCCACGAGCCCGACAGATACATCACGACCTGCGCGTTCTTGAATTCCTCGTTCGCGCCGCGATAGGCGGTGCCGGAGACCGAGCCCCATAGCTCCTTCGACATCACGCCGGACTTGTGCCAGCCGTAGATCATCTGCGCTGCGCGCTTGAAGCCTTCGTCCACGACCACGGGTTGACCGTCAGCGCCGAAGATCTTGGCACCCTCGGCGAGGGCGACGGCATAGAAGCGATGGCCCGAGCGATCGAGCGCGATCGGGAAGGGGGCCTGGACCTTGGCGGCAACGTCCTTGGTGGCCTTGGCCCAATCCTCCCAGGTCGCCCGCACGCCCGGCATCGCGACGCCGGCCTGCTCGAACAGGGTCTTGTTGACGAAGGGGCCGGTGACGGTGAGCTGCGTCATGAAGCCGGGAATCGACTTGCTATCGTCGGCCGGGCGCATCCATTGCAGGAACGGCCCGAAATTCTGGTTCCAGTAGCCGGTGTCCTTGAGATAGGGCGTGAGATCGAGCGTGTAGCGCGAGATGCCGCCGAGATCGACGACGCGCGCCATGTCGGGGCCCTGGCCTGAGGCGAGCTGAACCGGCAGGTTCTCGTTGATCGCCTTGTAGGGGACCTGGTCGAGGATGACCTTGATGTCCTTGTTCTGCTCCTCGAATCGCTTGAGCAGATCGGCGAGCACCTCGCCCTCGTTTCCATCGGAATACCACGCCATGCGGAGCGTCGTCTGTGCATGGACCGGGCTGCAGATCGCGCTGCCGGCCATGAGGGCGAACAGCAATGGCACTCCGAAACGCTTCATCTTCTTCCTCCCTTGTCGCTCTGCACGGCGCCTGAAGCGGGCTTGAGGCAGACGAATCCGCGTTGGCCAGCCGTCCGCTGACGGTCGGGTGCGAATGAGACGTTTCCTCTAGGCCTGCTCGGGCAAGCTCTTGTTTTTTAGCTTGGCAAACGTTTGCCTAACTTGTCAATCTGACTTGCGTGCTCGACATCGGCAGGCAGGCGATGGAACAAGGAGCCATGGACAAGGCCGAACGATCAGCGCTGGGCGAGGTCTCGCTGGCCACCGTGGCGGAGCAGGCCGGGGTCTCGGTATCCACGGTTTCGCGAATCGTGAACGGCGAGACCGGGCGTGCCTCGGCCGACACGGTGGCGCGCGTTCGCGAAGCGATCAGCGCCGTCGGCTACCGGCCGAACCATGTCGGCCGCACCCTGAGGCGGCGGGAAAGCCGGGTGGTCGCAATGCTCGCGGCCAATCTCGACAATCCGATCATGGCAACGATTGCGGCGGCGACCGAGACTGCCTTGCGCTCGGCCGGCTATGTCATGATCCTGTGCGACACGCATGATCGCGCCGATCTGCAGGACGAATATCTTCATGCCATGCGCGCGCAGGTGGTGAAGGGCTATGTTCTGGTCGGCTGCGTTGCGAGCCCCGAGCTGGAGCGCTTCGCAGCGCAGGGGGTGCCGATGGTCTTCGCGACACGTCGCAATCCCTATGGCGGTGGTGCTTTCGTTGGGATCGACGACAAACTGGCGGGCGCGCAAGTGGCGGATCGCTTCCTTGCCTCTGGGAACGTACGGCTTGCTGTCGTCCATCCCCGGAAGGGGTCGTCCGCTACGCGCGATCGCGTCGCGGGCTTTCAGGCACGCCTTGTCGAGCGCGGAAGCGGACCAGATCGCGTGATCGAGGCGATGGGCAATGGGGCGTCGCATCTCGAGGTCGGCTATGATGCGGCCGACGCGCTCTTCGCCATGTCGGACCCGCCCCGGGCGGTTCTCTGCGTCAGCGACCAGATCGCCTATGGCGTCTATCGCCGGGCGCGCGAGCGCGGCATCAGAATCCCGGAGGATTGCTATCTGGTCAGCATCGACGGGAGCTCGCTCAATCGCTGGATCGCGCCCTGGCTCGCTTCGATCCGCATCGAATATCCCCGCTATGGCGACGAGATCCTGCGCAGCCTGCAGGCGATCTGGAGCGGAGAAGCCGCTGGGGATCGCCTCGTGCCGCATGAGTTCGGGGACCTTGTGGGCTAACGGCGCTCGGCTGAGGTTTCGAGACTGACGTCGAAGAGGAGGCCCTCGCGGTCCTGCTCGCGCAGGGCGTCGCGGTCAGGGCCGAGCTCGGTCAGGACCGTGCGCCGGTTCATCGCGCGGGCAGTCTCGGGCAGGCAGAGCGCGATGCGGTGGTTCCGGCCCTGGCCTGTGGCGGATTCGGATGCAAAGGGCGTCACGCCGGTCAGACCGCCGAAACCAATGCCGCCGGGCGCAGTCGTGGCCGCAAGGAGGTGAGTCTTATCAGCGAGCTGAACGGTTTCGTTCGAAGGGTGCATGAACTCGGCAATGGCGCCAAAGGTGCCGAGATTCCATCGCGAGGCGGGATCGGCGAGATGGGCGCGCAGGAGCGCACGAATGTCGTCAGGGACGATCATGTCGCGGCTGTTCCGATGTGAGGCGCCGCCAGGGCAGCAGGTAGGGTGCGCCGGCTTCCGAACCACGGGCTGCGATAATGCCGAAGACGGCAGCCAGATTGGCGTCGCTGAGGACGCTTCCAGGTGAACCATCGGCGATGAGCCTGCCGCGATCGAGCAGGATCAGGCGATCGCAGAACCGCGCGGCCAGCGTCAGGTCATGCAGGATGACCGCCACGCCGGTGCCGCCGGCAGCTGTCCGGTGCAGGAGTTCCATGACCTCGAGCTGGTGCAGCGGGTCGAGCGCCGCGAGAGGTTCGTCGGCGAGCAGGATCGACGCCTCGACGGCGAGCGCGCGTGCCAGCAGCACGCGCATGCGCTCGCCGCCCGAGAGGGTCTCGACTGTCCTGTCGGCAAACGCGGTGGCATCAGTCGCTGCCAAGGCGCGCGTGATTGCGGCGCGATCCGCCTCGTTCTCGCCGGCAAAGGGCTGGCGATGCGGCAGCCGCCCAAGCCCGACCAGGGCCTCCGCACGCATCGACCAGTGCACTGCGCCGCCTTGCGCAAGGAAGGCGATGCGCCGCGCCAATTCCTTGCGCCCGAAGCTCTGAGCGGACAGGCCGTCATAGCGCACCTGGCCGGAATCCGGCGTGATGAGGTCGGCGAGCACGCGCAGCAAGGTCGTCTTGCCGGCGCCGTTGGGGCCGATCAGCCCGACCATTTCGCCTGCCGAGAGCGCGATATCGATGTCACGCAGGATCGGCTTTCCACCGAGCCTGAGCGATAATCCTTTGGCTTCGATCTTCATCAGACCTCCCGCCGCAGGCGATGGATCAGGTGGAACAGGAACGGTGCGCCGATCAGCGCCGTGACCACGCCGAGCTTCAATTCGGGCCGGATCGGGGCGAGTCGCAGCGCGGTATCGGCGGCGAGCGTCAGGATCGCCCCGCCGAAGCCGCTGACGAGCAGCAACCGGCCGGGTCGGTTGCCGACCAGCGGACGCAGCAGATGCGGCACGACGAGGCCGACGAAGCCGATCGCGCCGGTGACCGCGACCGCGCTTCCCACGGCGAATGCAGCACCACCGATCAGCCTGGCGCGCAGCCAGGTCAGGTCGAAGCCGAGACTCTTGGCCGTATCCTCGCCCAGGGTGAGTGCGTCGAGGGCAGGCGCGGTCGAAAGCAGCAGCAGCCAGCCGAGGAGCATCGGCGGCAGCACCAGCCAGACATGGAGCAGGCTTCGGTCGGCGAGCGAGCCCATCAGCCAGAACACGATTTCCAGCGCGGCGTAGGGATTTGGCGCGAGGTTGAGCGCAAGCGCGGTCATCGCTCCGGCGAAGCTGTTGATCGCGACGCCTGCGAGGATCAGCGTCATCGTTCCGGCGCCGCGCCCCAGGAAGGCGTAGAGCAGAAGCGTTGCCAGTGCCGCACCGGCCATGCCGCCCAGCGGGAGGGCAAGCGCCATCGTCGCCGACAAACCACTGTAGAAGACGACGACTGCGCCGAAGGCGGCGGCGCTCGAAATTCCGAGGATTCCGGGTTCGGCAAGGGGATTGCGCAGCAGGCCCTGCATGGCGGCGCCCGCAAGCCCGAGGCTGAAACCGACAAGCGCGCCAAGCAGCGCGCGCGGCAGGCGGAGTTCGACAAGGACGAGCGCCGGCAGGGTCTTTTGCCCGGCGAAGGCGTCGGCGAGCGCGGTCTTGATGTCGAGTGGCGCATAGCCCACCGCGATGGAAACGAGCATCATGGCCAGCATCAGCAGGGCCAGCATGACAATGAGCCGCGCCAGCTTCGGCGCCACGCCCCGTGCCCTGGCCCGAACCGCGATTGTCATGAGCGCGATCCTTGCGTGCGGAAGGCGGCCAGCAGCTCGATTGCATCGAGCACGGCCGGGCCGGCGCAGGTCCAGAGCTTCGAGGGGAGGGCGACGAGCCGGAGCCGCTCGCCGAGCTTCGCCAGGAGCGGATGAGCGAGGATCTCATGGGCGAGCGAGGGCGGCCCATCCGGCGTGGTGTTGAGGATCAGCATGTCGGCCCGGCTGAGCGCAACCGTTTCCAGCGCGATCTGGCCGTAGCTGTCGATGCCGAGTTCGGCGGCGAGATTGGTCAGACCGGCGTGGGTCAGGATCTCGTCCACCAGGGAGCCGCGCCCGACCGTGAATCCGTTCGGCCGCAGCACCAGCGCCCTGGAATGGCCCGCGCTCCGGTTGGCGGCGAGCGGTTCGAGGCGCCGGTCGATCGCTGCGATCAGGGCCGTGCCGCGTTCCGCCTCGCCCAGCAAGGCCGCCATCTCGGTGATCTGGGCACGCATTTCGGCGAGATTGCGCGGCACGCCGAATTCGCGGACGGGAACACCCGCTTTCTTCAGCAGCGCGACCGTGCTGCGCGTCGTGTAGGCGCCGGCGATGATCAGGTCGGGCTTGTAGCTCAGCACCTCCTCGACCAGCCCGTGATTGGCCGGGATGGTCCTGGCAATCTCGGCCATATTGGCGTTGCGCGGATCCTGGGAAATCCAGGTGACAGAGGCGATGCGCTCGCGCTCGGCGAGCCGCAGCACCAGTTCGTCAGTGCACATGTTGAGCGAGACGATGCGGGAAGGCCTTGCCGGAGCTTCGGCGGCCATCAGGCCACCGAAACCGAGGGAGAGGCCAAGCGCCAGCACGGCGCCGCCGGACATCATGCGGGCTGCCCGGCGCTTCACAGCGCGACCCTCAAGCCGCCATAGGCGCTCAGGCCGGGCACCAGGAAGCCGACCGGGTTCTCGTAGCGCTTGTCCAGCAGGTTATCGATGCGGCCGAAGACATTGAGCGTGTCCGTCGCCTTGTACTCGGCGGCGAGATTGACGATGGCCGCGCCCGGCGCCCGCATGCGCGAGATCGAGAAGTCACGGTTTCCGTCGACGCGCTCACCCACATAGATCAGCGTCGCCGAAAGGGTGAGCTTGTCAACCGGGGTCCAGCTCGCCGTCACGCTGGCCTTGTGGCGGGGACGGCGCAGCAGTTCCTGTCGGGCGATGTCGTCCTTGGCAATGGTGAAGGTGTAGTCGGTCCGCACTTTGAACTGCGGCGAGATTTCGAGCGCGGCAAAGGCTTCGACGCCCTTGGTCGTGGCCTTGCCGATATTGGCATAGGAGTTCCGCGCCACGTTGGTGACGATGAGGTTCTCGATGTCGTTGTGGAAATAGGTGGCGCCGAACCCGACCTTGTCAGCGAACAGAGGCTGCTCGAAGCCGAGATCCCAGCCGCGGCTTTCCTCCGGCTTCAGGTTGGGATTGCCGAAGAAGTTGAAGGCCGGGCGAGAATCGCTGAAGCGCTCGCTCAGGGTCGGGGCCTTGAACCCTGTGCCGTAGCTCGCCTTCAGCTTGGTTTCGGTCCCCGGCACGATATAGGCCGGCGCGATGCGGTAGGTCGTGTGGCCGCCGAAACTCTCGTCACCGTCGTAGCGGATGTTCGAGACCATGAAGAGCCGGTCGCTGAAGTTCGACTGCAGTTCGGCGAAGGCACCAGTATTGCCGTTGGACGCGGTGAGTGCGCGTGTTTCCAGCCGCTCGCGCTCGTATTGCAGGCCCATCACCAGGGTCTGGCCCGTCATCAGCTCAAGGTCGCCACGCCAGTCGACCTTGGTGCGCTCGCCGAGGTTCTCTGTCGGCAGGCCGAGGATACCAATGGCATTCGGCGTGCGGCCGGAGCGATCCTGATTGCTGTAGGACAGGCCGAAGCGATTGACGAAGCGCCCACCAAGCGGATCCCAGACGACCTCTCCGCGGGTGAAGGCCTGCTTGTAGTCCTGGCTGCTGCGGAAGCCGCTGGGCGTGCTCGGAAAGCCGGAATCGCCGGTGAAGAGCAGGTAGCCGTCATTGTAGCGACCGACCCAGTTCAGCGACAGCGTATCGGACAGCGCGACGCCGAACCGGGCCGAGTAGGTCCAGTTGTCGTAGGAATTCGGATTGATGCGGCGCCCCGGTGGCACGAGCCCGGGAGGTGTCACCGGCGTCGAATCCGATTTGAAATGAGCGATGCTGAGGGCGTAGTTGAAGCGGTCATCGCCGCCGCTCAGACCGACCGACTGGTTGAAGGTGCCGTATGAGCCCGCCTCGGCGCGGGCCGTCAGCTTCGGCGGACCCTCGCCGCGCTTGGTCGTGATCGAGATGACGCCGCCGAGCGCGTTGGCGCCGTAGAGGCCGCTTTGCGGACCGCGCAGCACCTCGATGCGCTCGATGTCGTCGGTCAGTATTGAGCCGAAATCGAAGGAGCGGTTCGGGGTCGACGGGTCGTTGGCCTCGATGCCGTCGATCAACACCTTGACGTGGTTGGAGTTGGTGCCGCGGATGAAGACCGAGGTCAGCCCGCCCGGCCCGCCGGCCTGCACGATAGTGAGGCCGGGGACGGCGGCCAACGCCTGCGGCAGGGTCCGGCGCTGCTCGCGCTGGATGTCACCGGCGGTGATGACGGTTACGGAATTGGCGATCTCGCGCGCGGGCGTTGGCCGCGTTGTGGCGCTAACGACGATTTCGTCGAGGGCAATCGATTCGGTGGCGGACTGGGCGGAGGCCTGGCTGGCGGGTAGGGAGCCGGCGGAGACAAGGAGCAGCAGGGCGACGAGCTGCCGGCTGCGCCGGGCAAGCTTGGGAGGGCGGATCACGATGGGACCTCGGCGTTGACGTCAGTGGCACGTCACCGCGAACGCGAGGCCCCGCCCGCTGCCCTTAGCCAGCGTGCAGTTCAACAAGCGATCGAAACACCCCGTCCGAACGTGTTCGCGTGTGACCACGGCTGACGGCAGGTCTCCTGGCTCGCGGGTCGGTGCCTTGACGCCGCCTTCCCAGGTCCGAGGGTCCCAGTGGCGTGTGGCGAAAGGCTCGCCGCTTACAGTTGCGGGGGCAGCCCCGGCATAGAATGGCGAACCATCCGCACCGCGTTCCCTTTTGATCCCCTAAGGGAACCGTCGCTGGCGAGGTAAGGCCGGAATGGCCGCCGCGTCAACGATCGTTGACGCGGGTGTCCCCAGGCGAACGCAGGTCGTCATCCCTCAGGATGCGCCAACTCGGTCCCTCGAGATCGCTGAACTGGCCGGTGCGCATGCACCAGAAGAAGGCGGCCAACCCCAGCAGCCCAAGACCGAGCGCCAGCGGGAACAGGATCACCAGGATATTCATGAAACCACTCCCGTATCCTGTCCGGGCAGGCCGCGTCCGGCGCGCAGTGCGTTCAGGGTGACCACCAGCGATGAGCCCGACATCGCGACGGCCGCGACCAGCGGCGTCGCGAAACCCGCGACGGCAATCGGCACCGCGACAGCGTTGTACAGCACGGCAAACCAGAGGTTCTCCAGCATGAGGTTGCGCGCCCTGCGGGCGATGCGCAGGCTGTCTGCGACTGGCATCAGGCTGTCGCCGATGAAGACGATGTCCGCCGAGGCCTGGGCCAGGTCGGTCGCACTGATCGGCGAGATCGAGACATGGGCCTTGGCAAGGGCTGGGGCGTCATTGAGCCCGTCTCCGATCATCAGCACCTTGCGCCCCCTGGCGCTGAGCCGATCAAGGGCCTTGAGTTTCTCGTCGGGACGCAGGCCGGCTTCAGCCTCCGTGATGCCGAGCGCCGATGCAACCGGCGCGACAGCCTCGCTCCGGTCGCCGGAGAGGATGCGGATTTCGAGGCCAAGTCGGCGCAGCGCGGCAATGCAGTCGCGCGCCTCCGGCCGGATTTGCTGGTCGACCGCGAAGACGGCGCATTGAATGCCATGGCGCCAGGCGATCAGGGAGGCGGTCGGATGGCGGGCGGCGACGATGGCGGCTTCGGCCCCGGCCTCGCAATAGGCGACGCTGCCGAGGCGGGTCTCGATCCCATCGACGATCGCGCTCAGGCCTGCGCCATGATTTTCACTGACGTCGCTCGCGGGAGCAGGATTGCCGGCGGCACGGGCGATGGCGCGGGAGAGGGGGTGGCGGCTTGCGGCTGCCAGCCTGCCCGCCGCCTGCAAGGTTGCGGCAGCGATCTCAGCGCCATTGACCAGATCGGGGTCTGGCAGGGTGAGGGTGCCGGTCTTGTCGAAGACAGCGACATCGGCTTCGGCGAGACGCTCCAGCGCATCGCCCTGTTTCAGCATGACCTTGCGCTTGAACAGGGCCGAGGCGGCAACGACCTGCACGGCCGGAATCGCGAGCCCCAAGGCGCAGGGGCAGGTGATGATCAGAACGGTGATGGCGATGATCAGGGCTTCCGGCCAGGACAGGCCGAAGGCCATCCAGCCCAGGAGGGTTGCGAGCGCTGTGGCGTGGACAAGCGGGGCGTAGAGCCTCGCCGCCCGGTCGGAGAGCTTGACATAGCGGGAGCGGCTTTCGACCGCGCGCGCCATCAGGGCGTCGATCTCGTCGAGCAGGGTGCCGCTGGCGGCAGCCGCGACCTTGACGGTCAAGGCTCCGGAGAGGTTCACGGTGCCGGCATAAACCTGCGTCCCGGCCATGACGGGATGCGGCAGGGTTTCACCGGTGACGAGGCTCTGGTCGATTTCGGAGGAGCCGGTCTCGATGATGCCATCGACACTAACGCGCTCGCCCGGCTGGATCAGGACGCGGTCTCCGGGGACGATGGCCGCGATCGGCGTCACCATCGCCTCGCCATTCGGCAGCAGCCGGGTCGCGGTTTCCGCCTTCAATGCGGCGAGATTGCCGGCGAGGTCGCGCGTGCGACGGCGCATCAGCTGGTCGAGATAGCGCCCGATCAGCAGGAAGAAGATCAGCATCACCGCGCCGTCGAAATAGGCATGCTCGGCGTGGTTCCAGGTTACCACCACCGACATGCCCAGCGCGAGCACGATGCCGAGGGTGATCGGCACGTCCATGTTGACTGCGCCGGCGCGCAGAGCCCGGAGCGCACTCTCGAAGAAGGGGCGGCCGGCATAGGCTGCGGTCGGCAGGGCAATCAGCGCCGAGAGCCAGTGAAAGAAGTCGCGTGTGACCGGATTGATGTCGCTGCTATTGCCCGACCAGACCGAAACCGAGAGCAGCATGATGTTCATCGAGGCGAAGCCGGCGACGCCGAGATAGCGCAACAGCCGCCTTTCCTCGCTTGTGTCGTCGTCACGCCCGGAGGTGGGCAGGAATGGGTAGGCTTTGAAGCCGAGCCGGGAAAGGCGTTCGATCACGGCCTCGGGGCGCAACGCGCCTTCCGTCCATTCCACCGTGACGCGCTTCAGCGCGAGATTGACGCGGGCGCTGAGGATACCGGCCTCATGGGCAAGGCCGTTCTCGATCGCATGCATGCAGCCGGCGCAGCGGATGTTCTCCACCGCGAGCTCCATGCCTGCGACCCCGCTCTGATGATGGCGGACGAAGACGGAGAGATCCTGCTGTGCGGCCATGCGCTTCACTCCTTCAGCATGATGCGGCTGCGGGAGGAGAAGATCGCGTCCCGATCGCGCTTCGCCTCGACCACCAGGGTCCAGGCGCCGGCATGCAGCTCCGGCACCGGCGCGCCATAGTGTCCCGGGGCGGTTTCGGTCAGCGTCACGCCGCGGTCCTGCTGCCGTGTCGCCGGGTGCTGGAGCTTCGCCTCGACTGCAAGCCCGGTCACGGCTGCGCCCGTCTTGTCCGTCAGCGAGAGCGAAACGATCGCATCGGTGCCGGCACGCGCGACCTCGGTCTGGGCCTGCCAGCCGCGTGCGGCCTGCGCCTGCATGCGCGCGATCTCGCTGTTGAAGCGCTGGCTGGTTTCGTAGGCACTCTTTACGTCGGCGCCGGGCATCGTCCGGATGGCCGAGACCATCATCACGCCATTGGCGCCCGCGACCACGATGAAGAAGCCGATCATGCCGAAGAGCACGGCGTGGCCGCTGAGCTCGAAGGGCCGGCGCCGGCCTGGCGCCGGCGGGGCTGGAAGATCGATCGGCATGATGAAGCCTCCGCAACAGGTCACGATGCGTTCTCTAGGGTGCGATGAAATGATCCCGCGCGGTCACGACCTCGCCGGCGAACAGGTCGGAGGCGGTGAAGGTGATCGTCTGGGATTTATCGAGAGGAATGCCCGCCGGCACCGTGACCAGCGCGCGGATCTCGCGCGAGGAATCGGGCTCGACCGTGATGATCGGACGAAGATCGGCTGTCGCCTGGGTTCCGACGGTCTCGACCCGGATGCCGGGCGGGCCGGCGACGGTGAGCGCGAAGGGGCGGGAGTCCGGGCGCTTGTTCAACAGGCGGATGGTGTAGGCGTTGCGGGTCGAGCCGTCGCTGAGCGTCACGAAGAGCGGCGTACGCTCGTGCAGCACCGAGATGCCTGCCGTGCTGCGGGTCGCGAGCTGGTAGATCATGGCGCCGCCCACAAGCCCGATCAGCGCGGTGTAGATCAGGGTGCGGGCGCGGATCAGGCGATAGACCGGCTTCTGGCCGGCGATCCGCCGCTTGACGTTGTCGTCGGTGTCGTAGGCGATCAACCCCGTCGGGCGGCTGATCTTGAGCATGACCGTGTCGCAGGCATCGATGCACAGGCCGCACTGGATGCAGTCCATCTGCGAGCCGTCGCGGATGTCGATGCCCGTCGGGCAGACGGCAACGCACTGGAAGCAGTCGATGCAATCACCGGCCGGCTCGTTGGCGGCACGCAGGCGCGTGGCCTGCTTGACCGAGACGCGCGGATCGCCGCGATCATAGCGATAGGTGACGTTGAGGGCGTCGTCGTCGGTCAGTGCCGCCTGGATGCGCGGCCAGGGGCACATGAAGGTGCAGACCTGCTCGCGCATGATCCCGGCGAGCGCATAGGTGGTGAAGGTCAGGATGCCGATCCAGGCATAGGCCGAGAGCGGCGCGGTGAAGGTTGCGAGTTCCCGCACCAGGGTCGGGGCATCCGCGAAATAAAGCACCCAGGCGCCGCCGGTCCACCAGGCGATCACGAGCCAGACCAGGTGCTTGCCGGTCTTCCGGGCGAGTTTGTCGGCTGTCCAGGGACCCTCGTCGCGCTTCATCCGTTCGCGCCGGTCGCCCTCGAAGGCGCGTTCGACGGCGAGGAAGAGGTCGGTCCAGACCGTCTGCGGGCAGAGATAACCGCACCAGACCCGGCCGGCGACCGCATTCATCAGGAACAGGAAGAAGGCGGCCAGGATCAGCAGGCCGGTGAAGTAGTAGACCTCCTGCGGCCAGATCTCGATGAAGAAGAAATAGAAACGGTTATTGGCGATGTCGGCGAGCACTGCCTGGTTCGGCAGATTGGGGCCGCGGTCCCACCGCAGGAAGGGCAGGAGGTAGTAGATGCCGAGGCAGAGGACGAGGATGACCCACTTGATGCGTCGGAACGAGCCCGACACGCTTTGCGGATAAACCTTCTTCGACGGCGCGAAGAGCGGAGCGTCTTCGCTTTCCGCGAGTGCCATGTCATTGGCCTCCGCCGAGCGAGTGGACATAGACGGTCAGCGCCTTGATCGTGGTCGGGTCGAGACGCTGGCCCCAGGCGGGCATGACGCCGTTGCGGCTGTTGGTGATGGTCTCGGTCAGGGACGCCAGATCCATGCCGTAGAGCGAGATGGCGTCGGTCAGGTCCGGTGCGCCGAGCTCCTGGTTGCCCTTTCCGGCAGGCCCGTGGCAGGCGGCGCAATTGTCGGCGAAGACCTTGCGGCCGAGTGCAAGATCAGCCTTGGGGGCCGTCGACAGGCCGGCCAGCTCGCGCAGATGGTTGGCGACCGCACTGACCTCCTCCTTCTTCAGCATGCCGTCGCGTCCGAAGGCCGGCATCTGGCTGACGCGGGTGTCGTTGTTGCCGGCGACGCGGATACCGTGCTGCAGCGTGGTCTGGATCGCGGCAAGCGAGCCGCCCCAGAGCCACTCGTCATCGTTCAGGTTGGGATAGCCCTTGGCGCCGCTGCCGCCGACGCCATGGCAGGCGGCGCAATTGTCGCCGAAAGCGGCCTTGCCCTGTGCCATTGCGACGCGAAACAGGGCGGGGTCGGCCTTGATCTGCTCGAGCGAAGCGTCGGCGAGGCCGCTGGCCAGCGCGGCGCGATCCTTGCGCATGATCGCGAGATCGTCCTCGATCTCCTGTCGCGAAGCGTAGCCGATGACACCCCTGGTCGCGTCGGTCAGCAGCGGCCAGGCCGGATAGATGACCCAGTAGCCGACCGACCAGATGATCGTGGCGTAGAAGATGCCGAGCCACCAGCGCGGCAGCGGCGTGTTGAGCTCGCGGATGCCGTCCCACTCGTGACCGGTGGTCGACTGGCCGGTGGCGACATCGGATTCCGAGGCAGGGTCGTGATGCTTGTTCATGGCTCAGTCCTCCCGCAGGGGAGTGCGGGCGGCCTCATCGAAGCGCGCGCGGTTGCTCGGCCAGAGTGCGTAGAGGCAAATGGCCAGGAAGGTGCCGACGAAGTAGAGAAGGCCAGCGGATTGGGCGAAGCCCGCGAGCCAATGGTAGGTCGAATCCATGGTGTCCTCGCTCAACGGATGTTGGCCTTGGTGTCGTAGAGCTTGAAGTCGACGAGCGTGCCGAGGACCTGCAGGTAGGCAATCAGCGCATCGGCTTCGGTGATCCGCTTGGGATCGCCGTCGAAATCGCGGATCTGAACCTTGGGATAGCGCGCTTCGAGTTCGGCGGCCTTCGGGTGGTCGGGAGTGGCCTGGGCCTCGAGATCGCTCGCAGCCTGCGCGATCATCTCGTCGCTATAGGGCACGCCGCCACCGCGATTGGCACGCAGATGATCGGCGATGTCACCAAAACGAAGCTCGGTCTTCGCCAGGAAGGGGTAGCCGGGCATGATCGACTGCGGCACCAGCGCGCGCGGCTGGTTGAGATGGCCGAGCTGCCATTCGTCGGAATACTTGCCGCCGACGCGGGCGAGGTCCGGGCCGGTCCGCTTCGAGCCCCACTGGAAGGGCTTGTCGTACATGCTCTCGGCAGCCAGCGAATAGGGCCCGTAGCGCTCGATCTCGTCGCGCAGCGGCCGGATCATCTGGCTGTGGCAGTTGTAGCAGCCCTCGCGGACATAAATGGCGCGGCCGGCGAGTTCCAGCGGCGTATAGGGCCGCATGCCTTCAACCTTCTCGATCGTGTTGCGCAGGTAGAAGAGCGGCGCGATCTCGACGAGACCGCCGACCGAGATCACCAGCAGCACGCCGATGACCAGGATGATCGAGTTGGTCTCGAAGATCTTGTGCTTGAGCCAGAGCGACTTGCGCGGAGCCGGTTTTTCAATGCTCGACATCTGAGCGTTCCTCACTGCGCGGGGACGAGCTGCGGCTGCAGCGCATGGTCATCGCTCGGGGCGTCGACCGTGCCGTGCCTGACCGTCATCCAGAGATTGAAAGCCATGATCAGCGCCCCGGTCAGGAAGAGCCCGCCGCCCAGCGCTCTGATGACGTAGTAGGGCTTCATCGCAGCCACGGTTTCGATGAAGGAGTATTCGAGGAAGCCGAGCGAGGTGTAGGCGCGCCACATCAAGCCCTGCATGATGCCGGAGACCCACATCGCCGAGATGTAGAAGACGATTCCGAGCGTCGAGATCCAGAAGTGCCAGTTGACGAGCTTCAGCGAATACAGCTCGCGTCGGTTCCAGAGCCACGGCACGAGGCAATAGATCGCACCAAAGGAAATATAGGCGACCCAGCCAAGCGCGCCGGAATGGACATGCCCGATTGTCCAGTCGGTGTAGTGCGAGAGCGAGTTCACCGCCTTGATCGACATCAGCGGACCTTCGAAGGTCGACATGCCGTAGAAGGCGAGCGAGACCACCATCATGCGCAGCACGGGGTCGGTACGCAGCTTGTCCCAGGCGCCGGACAGCGTCATCAGCCCGTTGATCATGCCGCCCCAGGACGGCATCCAGAGCATGATCGAGAAGGTCATGCCCAGCGTCTGCGCCCAGTCGGGCAGGGCGGTGTAGTGCAGGTGGTGCGGGCCGGCCCAGATGTAGAGGAAGATCAGCGCCCAGAAATGGATGATCGAGAGACGGTAGCTGTAGACCGGCCGATCGGCACGCTTCGGCACGAAGTAGTACACGATCGCAAGGAAGCCGGCAGTGAGGAAGAAGCCGACCGCGTTATGGCCGTACCACCACTGGAACATCGCATCCTGGACGCCCGACCAGACGACATAGGATTTCGGGGAGAGGATCGAGACCGGCAGCGCCAGATTATTGCCGATATGCAGGACGGCGATCGTCAGGATGAAGCCGAGATAGAACCAGTTCGCCACATAGATGTGCGGCTCCTTGCGCTTGGCCAAGGTCGCGAGGAACACCAGCAGGTAAACCACCCAGACGAGGGTCAGCCAGAGATCGGCATACCATTCGGGCTCGGCGTATTCCTTGCCTTGAGTGATGCCGAGCAGGTAGCCAGTGCCGGCGAGCAGGATGAAGAAGTTGTAGCCGAGGACGACGAACCACGGCGCGATGTCGCCGGCCAGTCGCGCCCGCGAGGTGCGCTGCACGACGTAGAACGACGTGCCGATCAGCACGTTGCCGCCGAAGGCGAAGATCACCGCCGAGGTGTGAAGCGGGCGCATCCGTCCGAAATTCGTCCAGGGCAGGTCGAAATTCAGGTCGGGGAAGGCGAGCTGAAGCGCGATGATCAGGCCGACGGTGAACCCGGCGATGCCCCAGACCATTGCGGCCACGGTCGCGAACTTGACCGGATCCATATTGTAGTTCGGCTTGCCGTCGATCTCTTGCGGCGCGGGGCTCGGCGCCGGGCTGAAGCAGCGGTTGCCGATCAGGAACACCGCGACGAGCGAGGCGACCGCTGCGAGGCTGATCTGGAAGGCATAGGCGGGATCGGGTGTCAGGGCGGCGATGATGATCAGCGGCAGCACGCAGCCGGCCGCCAATACGAGGCCTCCTATTTCTCCCGTCGTCGCGCGCCTGATCGGATACCCTGTCGCCGCCATGGCCAGCCCTCGTTTGCTGCAGCGCATCAATGCTGCCAATCGAGAGCGTTAGCGAAGCGGAATGGGACGGGCCTTGATGCAGATCAACGCGACCTGAGGAAGGATCCTTTGCTGCACTGCAGAATCAGAAAGGGCGCCGGTTGAACGGCGCCCTGCAGACTGCGCGAGCCGCGATCAGGCAGCTGCGACCAATTCCATATGGTCGGTGTTGAGCAGGCGCACGCCATCCGGCACGATCAGGATCGTCTTGTCCTTGGTGAGCTTGGTCAAGGTGCGACTCACCGTTTCGATCGTCAGGCCGAGGAAATCCGCGATGTCCTGGCGGCTCATCGGCAGCGGCACCGTCACTGACGGCTTGCCGAGCTTGGCCCAGCGGTCGCGCATGGTCAGCAGGAAGCAGATCACCCGCTCCTCTGCACTGCGGCGGCCGAGCAGCATCATCTGCTCCTGGGCCAGCGTGAGTTCATGGGTGGCGAATTCATGCAGGCGACGCAGCAGATGCGGCTTGGCATTGACCAGCGAGGCATAGGCCGAACGCGAGAAGGCGCAGGCCGACACCGAGTCGACCGCGTCGGCAGAGAAGCCGAAGGCATCGCGCATCGCCAATCCGAGGAAGTCGCCTGGCAGGGCAAAGCCGATGATCTGCCGGCGTCCATCCGGCAGCAGCTTGTAGAGCCGCACCATGCCTTCGACGATGTTGTAGACCGAATGGGCGGGATGGTCCTGAACGAAGAGCGTTTCCTTGGCATCGAACGCGGTGTGGTGGGAGAGGGCGTTGAGTTCCTCGAGTTCCTCGACGGATAGCGACGCGCACACGCTCGCGAGGCGGACCTTGCAGGCAAGGCATCCGCTGTCCCGTCTTGAATCGTTGCCGCAAGCGGCCTGCTGGCAGTCCACGCGTTCGTACCTCCGTGAACAAGGGAGCATCACACCTTGTTCCCAGTCATTCAAACCCTAGCCGGAAGGGCGAGGGCGCTCCTTGATCTGCATCAATGCAGAAGATCATGTGTTCAACTCTGCTGACATATCTCCGCTCAGCAGTTCGGCAATCGTAATGGAAGATATTTTCGAGGCGGTACGCGTCACATCGCAGCAGGCACAGGCAGCCTATGCATTGATGGCGATGGCGAATCCGGGCCTCAGCATCAGTGACTGGGCGACTTACCTACGCCGCTACGAGAAGGAGACAGGCCAGGAGCGCGGCCTGATTGCACTTTATGACCGGCGTCGCTGCATCCACGGGATCTTTGCCTATGAGGTTGCCCAGCCGCTCTCGCGGGAGGCGACGCTCAATGTCTCCGAACTGGCCTCGGTGCGCCTGCCCGGGACCGTCCTGATCGATGCCCTGATGCGCTTCGCCAATACTCTCGCCGGCGATCTCAATCTTCCCGCGATTGCGCTCGAGCTCGAGCCCTCGGCGGTCTGGGCGCAGGACCAGGTGGCCATGGAACAGCGCGGCTTTGCGCTCGAACGGGTCAGGATGCGGGGACGGACCTGGTAACAGCTCACGAGATCGTCGCAGTGGTGAGGGGTGAAACTGGGTAAGATCGCCCAGCGCCGCGGGAGAATCCGTTCCCAGGTGCCTGATTCGAGCCTTTGGAGCCCTGGATGTCCGATCTTTCCGCCTTCCCGATCACCCAGCGCTGGCCAGCCCAGCATCCCGACCGCATCCAGCTCTACTCGTTGCCGACGCCGAATGGCGTGAAGGTCTCGATCATGCTGGAGGAGACCGGACTGCCCTATGAGCCGCATACGATCAATATCGGGCAGAACGAGACCTGGACTGCGGAATTCCTGTCCCTCAACCCGAACGGCAAGGTTCCCGCGATCATCGATCCTAACGGCCCCGGCGGCAAGCCGATCGGCCTGTTCGAGTCAGGAGCGATCCTGATCTATCTCGCGGAGAAGGCGGGCAAGTTCCTGCCGTCCGATCTGGCGGAGCGCTACGAGACCATCCAGTGGGTGTTCTTCCAGATGGCCGCAGTCGGGCCGATGTTCGGTCAGCTCGGATTCTTCCATAAGTTCGCCGGGCGCGAATACGAGGACAAGCGTCCGCGTGACCGCTACGCGGCCGAGAGCAAGCGTTTGCTCGGCGTGCTCGAGACGCGTCTCGCCGGTCGCGACTGGATCATGGGCGATGCGTACACCATCGCCGACATCTCCCTGCTCGGCTGGGTCCGCAACCTGGTTGGATTCTATGGCGCGGGCGAACTTGTCGATTATGCCAGCCTGAAGCACGTGCCGGCCTGGCTGGAGCGCGGGCTTGCGCGTCCCGCCGTCCAGCGCGGGCTCGATATTCCGAAACGGCCCTGAGGGCTTCGGTGCAGTCACAATCGTTGTGGCTGCACCCTGCTCGGATTCCCCAGATTTTCCTGAATCTTGCGCCGGCTTCCCAAGGTCGGTTTGGAGCACCGTGCCTGGTGATGTGGAGGAGGACAGGGACCGTCAGCGGAGAGACGGAACGGGGCAGCGCTCCATCATTGTCGACAATATTTCATTTTGTTGGCGCTCAAGCTTGCCTTTCAGCCGGCCATATGAAACATATGTCGACAATAAATCTCCGGCGGCGCTAGGCGACCAGCCGGATCGGCGTGAGGAAATGCCTGTCCATGGCTCGATTCAACAACAATGAACGCCCCGCTCCGGATGGCGTGCTCGTCGATATCGCCGATTATGTCCTGAACTATCGTGTCGACAGTTCGCTGGCATACGAGACCGCCCGGAACTGCCTGCTCGACACGCTCGGCTGCGGGCTCGAGGCCTTGGAATACCCCGCCTGCACCAAGCTGCTCGGCCCGGTTGTACCGGGGACCGTGGTTCCAAATGGCGCGCGCGTGCCCGGCACGCCCTATCAGCTCGATCCGGTCCAGGCCGCCTTCAATATCGGCACGATGATCCGTTGGCTCGATTTCAACGATTGCTGGCTCGCGGCGGAATGGGGCCACCCGTCGGATAATCTCGGCGGCATCCTGGCTGTGTCCGACTGGCTGTCACGGACCGCAGTTGCGGCCGGTCGGCCGCCGCTGACCATGCGCGACGTGCTGACCGCGATGATCAAGGCCCATGAGATCCAGGGCTGTCTCGCGTTGGAAAACGCGTTCAACAAGGTCGGGATCGACCATGTCATCCTGGTCAAGGTGGCTTCTACCGCCGTGGTCGCCGGGCTGCTCGGCCTAAACCGGGACGAGATCATCAATGCCCTGTCACTTGCCTTCGTCGATGGGCAGGCTCTGCGCACCTATCGCCACGCACCGAATGCCGGCTCGCGCAAGAGCTGGGCAGCCGGTGATGCGACGAGCCGCGCGGTGAGGCTTGCCCTGATCGCCGGGAGTGGCGAGATGGGCTATCCCTCGGTCCTGACGGCGAAGACCTGGGGCTTCTACGACGCCTCGTTCCGCGGCCAGGAATTCAAGTTCCAGCGACCGTACGGCTCCTATGTCATGGAGCATGTGCTGTTCAAGATTTCCTATCCGGCCGAGTTCCATGCGCAGACGGCCGTCGAAGCGGCGATGACCCTGCAGGCTCATCTCCAAAAGCTCGGGCGCAGCAGCGACGACATCGCTTCGATCCGCGTCCGCACGCACGAGGCCTGCATCCGGATCATCGACAAGCGCGGGCCGCTGCATAACCCGGCCGACCGCGACCACACCCTCCAGTACATGGTCGCCGTGCCGCTGATCTTCGGACGGCTCACCGCAGGTGACTACGAAGACGATATCGCCGCTGATCCGCGCATCGACGCGCTCCGCGACAAGATCGAATGCGTCGAGGATCCTGCTTTTACCCGCGATTATCACGATCCGGAAAAGCGCTCGATCGCCAACGCCATGACGATCACGCTGAATGACGGGACGGTGCTGCCCGAACTGGTGGTGGAGTACCCGATCGGCCACAAGCGCCGTCGCGTCGACGGCATCCCGCTGCTTGAGGCCAAATTCCGCACCAATCTCGCGCGCCGCTTTGTCGAGAAGCGCCAGCGCCAGATTTTCGATGTCTCGCTCGATCAGGCGCGGCTCGAAGCCATGCCGGTTCACGACTACGTCGATCTCTACGCGAACTGAGGCCCCATGCCCTATCTCGTTGCCTCCGATTGTCCTTCGCAGCCGGCCGGCGAGCGCTTTCGGGCGCTGGTCGGGCAGCGCGGCATTGTCCGGCTGCCCGGCAGCCATAACGGAATGGCGGCCCTGCAGGCGAAGGCCGCCGGCTTCGAGGCGCTCTATCTCTCCGGCGCTGCCATGACGGCTTCGATGGGGCTGCCCGATCTCGGCATCATCACGGTCGACGAGGTTGCCTTCTTCATCCGGCAGGTGGCGCGAGCCAGCGGTTTGCCAGTATTGGTCGACGGCGATACCGGTTATGGCGAGGCGCTCAACGTCATGAACATGGTCCGCGCCTTCGAGGACGCGGGGGCGGGTGCGGTCCATATCGAAGACCAGTTGCTGCCGAAGAAATGCGGCCACCTCAACGACAAGAAGCTCGCAGACGCCCATGACATGGCGGCAAAGGTTGCGGCTGCGGTGAAGGCCCGCCGGCATCTCTATGTCATCGCCCGCACCGATGCCGCGGCGAGCGAGGGCATCGATGGCGCGGTCGCGCGCGCAAATCTCTATCTGGAAGCCGGCGCCGACGCGATTTTCCCGGAGGCGCTCACTACCGCCGAAATGTTCAAGGAGTTCGCGCGTCGTGTGCCGGGCGTGCCGCTGCTTGCCAACATGACCGAGTTCGGACGCACGCCCTTCTTCACCGCCTCTGAGTTCGAGGCGATGGGTTACCGCATGGTGATCTGGCCGGTCTCCTCGCTGCGCGTCGCCAACAAGGCGCAGGAGAGGCTTTACGCTGCGCTGGCTCGCGATGGCGGCACTCATGGCATGGTCGAGCAGATGCAGACCCGCGCCGAGCTCTACGCGACCATCGGGCTGCATGACTACGAGGCGCTCGACGCCTCGATCGTCGCGACCATCACGCCGGAAGCCATGCCGCAGCACGAGCGGAGCGCCTGACGACCAGTATGCGAGCCGGCGCGAAGCCGGCGACCAAACTCCGCGCGTCGCGCGGCAAGACACGACCAGCCAGACAAGGCGGCGGCAACCAACGGGAGGAAACGAGATGTTGAGGCGTCTGATGACGACTGGCGCGCTGGCGCTGGTCCTGAGCACGGGCATGGCGGCTGCCGAGCCGGCCAAGGTGATGATTCCGGCCAATCCGTGTGGCGGCTGGGATGGTGCCGGCCGCCACACGATGGCTGCCTTCGCGCAGTCGAAGGTCTTCACCGACGGCGCGTCCTTCACCAACAAGGGCGGAGCTGCCGGCACGATCGGGCTTGCCGAATTCGTCCGCACCTCCAAGGGCGACGACAACGCACTGCTGGTGACGGGCGTCATCATGGTCGGCGGCGTCATCACCAATCAAACGCCTGTGTCCCTCAAGGACACGACTCCGCTGCTGCGCCTGACCAATGAGTACAACGCGATCGCCGTCCCGGCTAACTCGCCGATCAAGACGCCGCAGGATTTCATCGCGGCGATGAAGGCCGATCCGGGCGCGCTCTCGGTCGGCGGCGGTTCGGCCGGCGGCGCGGACCATGTCATGCTGGCGCTGCTCGCCAAGCATGCCGGAGCTCCGGTTGCGAAGATCAATTTCGTGTCCTTCTCGGGCGGGGAAATCCTGGCGGCTCTCGGCGGCGGCAAGATCAAGGCTGCGATTTCCGGCGCGTCGGAATTCCGCCAGTTCGCCGAAACTGGCCGCATCCGCATCATCGCGGTCTCAGGTCCGACGCGTGTCGACGGACTCAACGCGCCGACGCTGAAGGAATCCGGCATTCCGGTCGAGATCGGCAACTGGCGTGGCTTCGTCGGCGCGCCGGGCATGAGCGAGGCAGCCAAGAAGACCTGGCTCGAGCGCTTCGCCAAGCTGCACCAGACGCCGGTCTGGAAGGAAACGCTGAAGACCCAGGGCTGGGAAGATGCCTATCTCCCGGGCGACCAGTTCGCTGCCTTCCTCAAGGCCGAGGATGCGAGCTGGTCGAGCGCGCTCAAGGAAGTCGGCATCCTGAAATGACAGCCTGCCGGATCGGCGCGTGACCGATGGTTGCGCGCTGTAGCCGACGCTTGTTCTCGAGGAGCCCGAACGATGTCGGTCAATCCAGGCAGACAGGATGCCCGCAAGCCCCGTCCATGGTGGCTGGGGCTCGGCGTGCTCGCGATGGGGGCGCTGTGGCTTAACGGTGCTCGCAGCATCGCTTCGACCACGAACTATATCGGGGTCGGGCCGGCGGCCATCATCCTGGCCGTCGGAATCGGGCTCACCGTCCTTGGGGTCATCCTGATCGCCCAGGCGATGCGCGGAGAACTCGTCCCGGCTCCGGAGGGGGAGGAGGACACTCCGCCGTCGCGTTCGGCCTTCCTGCTCGCGCTGGCAGGGGTGAGCATCCCGCTCCTGACCATCCGCTGGCTCGGCTTCCCGTTCACGGCGATGCTCGCCTTCACGCTGGTGACACATGCGTTCGGCTCGCGCCGGACCGGGCTCGACCTCATGGTCGGAGCCGTGCTCGGCAGCGTTGCGTGGTTCGGCTTCTCCCGCCTCGGCATCAGCCTTGGCCCCTTCCTGCCGCTGATTGGGTGAAGCCATGGACGTCCTGAGCCAGCTGATCGGGGGATTTGCCGTCGCGCTGCAGCCGATGAACCTGTTCTGGGCGCTGATCGGTTGCGCGCTCGGCACCGCGGTCGGCGTGCTTCCCGGGATCGGGCCGGCGCTGACCATTGCGCTGCTGATGCCGGTCACGGCGCAGGTCGCTCCCGCCTCGGCCTTCATCATGTTCGCCGGCATTCTCTACGGCGCGCTCTATGGCGGTTCGACGACTTCGATCCTGCTCAACACGCCCGGCGAAAGCGGGGCGGTGATGACCGCACTCGAAGGCAATCGCATGGCCCGCAACGGGCGCGGCGCGGCTGCGCTGGCGACAGCGGCGATCGGCTCCTTCGTCGCGGGCACGATCGGCACGTTGGCGCTGACCTTTCTCGCACCGGCGATCGCGGAACTCGCCTTCGTCTTCGGGCCGGAGGACTATTTTGCCCTGATGGTCTTGTCCTTCACCTCGGTTGCCGTGGTGATGGGCCGGTCGATGGTGCGCGGCTTCACGGCTCTGTTCTTCGGCCTGGCGCTGGGCACGATCGGCATCGACACCCAGACCGGGCAGACCCGCATGGTGTTCGGAACGCTCGAGCTGCTCGATGGCGTCTCCTTCACCGTCGTGCTGGTGTCGCTCTTTGCGATCGGCGAGGCACTCTACGTTGCGAGTCGCAGCGGTACGGTGCCGGCCGCGATCAACCCGCTATCGGGTGGGAGCTGGATGACACGGCAGGACTGGGCGCGCTCCTGGAAGCCTTGGCTGCGCGGCAGCGTCATCGGCTTTCCGATCGGCGCACTGCCGGCCGGCGGCACGGAAATCCCGACCTTCCTGTCCTATGCGCTGGAGCGCCGCCTGAGCAAGCATCCGAAGGAGTTCGGGCATGGTGCGATCGAAGGCGTCGCCGGCCCGGAAGCCGCCAACAATGCGGCCGCAGCCGGCATTCTGGTGCCATTGCTGACGCTCGGCCTGCCGTCGACGGCGACGGCCGCGGTGTTGCTCGCCGCCTTCCAGAACTACGGGCTGCAGCCCGGGCCGATGCTGTTTGCGACCAATCCCGACCTGCTCTGGGGCCTGATTGCTTCGCTCTATATCGGCAATCTGATCCTGCTCGTGCTGAACCTGCCGCTGGTCGGCATCTGGGTGCGGCTCCTGCTGATCCCGCGGCACTATATCTATGGCGGCATCGTCGTCTTCGCGCTGGTCGGCGTCTGGGGGCTGTCGACCTCCTGGATGGACCTGCTGCTGATGTGCGGGCTCGGGCTCATCGGTTATGTGGCAAGGGTCTATGATTTCCCGATCGCTCCGGTGCTGATTGGCCTGATCCTCGGGCCGCAGGCCGAAATCCAGCTGCGGCGTGCGCTTGCGGTCAGCCAGGGTGACTGGGGCGTGCTGGTCAGCACGCCAATCGCCACGACGCTGCTCTCGATCGCGTTTCTCGTGCTGGTCGTGCCGCCAATCCTGGCCCGGCTTCGGGCGCGGCCGAAGGCCGAGCCCGCCATCTCCGCCGGCTGAGCGCTATTCGCCTTCGCCGGAGCCGGCGCGGCGTTTTACCGGCCTGATCGCCTCGACGGTGGACAGCGCCGCCTGCAAGGCTGTCCTGGCGGCGCGGATGTGGCGCCGCATCAGGATCTCCGCCAACTCGCCGTCGCGATGGCTGATCGCTTCCGTGATGCGCACATGTTCGCGCCAGGCCTCGCGTCCGCGTCCCCGAACGGTCGAATGCAGGCGCCGGCACAGGCGCAGGCGCGGATAGAACTGCTCGCAGAGCAATTCGGCGAGAATCGGATTGCCGCTGCCATTGGCGATGCGCCGATGGAAATCCGCCTCCGGCTCGTCCTGCAGATAGGCGCCGAGCGGGTTGCGCTCGATCTCGTCGCGATGGCCGGCAACCAGATCTTCGAGCGCCCTGATCTCCGCATCGCTCATATTCACGGCGGCGAGGCGGGCGGCCATGCCCTCGGTGGCTTCGCGCACATCGAGCAGCGCGAGGAATTCCGCGGCGCTGGGCTCGGCGACGCGCACGCCCTGATTGGCGACATAGGTGACGAGGCCACGCTCCTGGAGGCGGCGGATCGCCTCGCGCACAGGTGCCCGGCTGGCACCATAGCGCCGCGCGATGACGGGTTCGCTCAGCTTCTCGCCGGGAGCAAGCTCACCGGCAACGATGGCCTGTGAAAGCGCATCGTA
This sequence comes from Allobosea sp. LC85, assembly GCF_000735605.1. Lineage (GTDB taxonomy): Bacteria > Pseudomonadota > Alphaproteobacteria > Rhizobiales > Beijerinckiaceae > Allobosea. The sequence continues at coordinate 171,223 of NZ_JPKG01000028.1, read as the reverse complement.
AAGCCGGACGGTCAGGCCCGTCGTGATGACGCTGTCCTGGCTGTCGCTGTCTGACATGGTCGCTGGCGCTTTCGCGGAATCGGAACGATGGCAGCATAGCGCAAGAGGTCGGGATTTGCCTCGGTGATACGGCTCCCGATCACGCGCCTTCCAGGCACCCTGGGATTGTCGAGGGACAAGCGCTCAGCCGAGCACTCGCCTGATCTTGGCGAGCGAGGTGGCTTCATCCTCGTGGTAGTCGATCATGGTCTTGAAGCGGCCCTGCGCGTCCATCAGGTAGACCGACGCGGTGTGGTCCATGGTGTAGCCGCCTTCGGTCGGGATGCGCTTGGCATAGGCCTTGTAGGTGCCGATCGCCGCATCGACCTGCTCGCGGCTGCCGGAGAGACCGACGATCCGGGGATCGAAGGACTGCAGGTAGAGTGCCAACTGCTCCGGCGTGTCGCGTTCGGGATCGACCGTGATGAACAGGATCTGCAGCTTGTCCGCGTCAGGGCCGAGCTTGGCGAGCCAGTTGGTCATGTCGAGCAGCGTCGTGGGGCAGACCTCCGGGCAGTGGGTGAAGCCGAAGAACACCGCGACTGGCTTGCCGCGGAAATCGGCGTCGGTGACAGCTTTCCCCTTGTGGTCGATCAGCGTGAACGGGCCGCCGACCTGAGGGACGCCCTGGGCGGTCGTCGTTTCCGTCGATGGGCGCCCAGGGCCGTCGACCTGCCACCAGCCCAGCAGGATCGCGGCACTGACGAAGGTGATGACGCCGACCAGGAGCCAGGCGCCGTAGCGAATGAATTTGAGGACTTGCATGCTTGATGTCGGGCTCGTCGGCGTTCGCCGGGCTATCGTTTGGCGAGAGACGCCGTGGTCTCGGCGGTTTCATTGCCCCCGTTGAACGGGTCCGCCAACGCTGCTTCCGGCCGGCTGATCTCGACCTTGCCGGCGACCATGGTCTGCATCCGTTCCGGCCCCAGTTTCTGCAGGAGGCCGCGAAAGCTCTTGTGCATGCCGCCATCGAGATAGGCGTAGCTCATCGCCGGTACGCCGCTGCCGACCAAGTCGGCAAAGCGCTGCTCATCGCGGGACCGACGCTGCGCCACGAGCGCCGCAAAGTTCGGCTCGACCTCATAGGCAGGGCAGGGCGCGTCGGGGCTGAAAGGGCCCGATCCCCCGCTGGGATTGAAGACATAGCGGCGGCCACAGGCGGCGAGCGCCGGCGGCTGTCTTGTCGCCTCGAAATGGTCGGAGCCTTCCTTGAGATTGCGCCAGAAGGCGATGTTCGGGTTGTTGCGATGCCGGGCCATGTTCTGCGGCGTCATGCGGAAGGGCAGCGCCTGGACCTGGAAGCTGCGCTGTCCGCCTGCAAAGGCCTCGCGCGCCAGGCCGTAGATCTCGGTGACGCCCTCATCCGTCATGGCGTAGCAGCCGGCCGAGGTGCAGGCGCCATGCACCATCAAGGCCGAGCCCGTATAGCCCTGCGCCTGCTCGAGAGCGTTGGGGTAGCCGAGATTGAAGGAAAGGTAGAACTGCGAGCGCGGATTCATCAGGTCTGCGGTGACGGTATAGAACCCTTCCGGAGCCTGCCGGTCGCCCTCGCGTTTCTTGGGTCCGAGCTGCCCTGACCAGCGGCACATCGGATAGGTCTTGAGCAACGCGTACTGTCCGCTGCGATCCCGCTTCCAGACTTCGAGTTCGCTTTCCTGCTTGAAGAGGCGCACCAGAATCGGATCGGCCTGCGTCATGCCCTTGCCCGACATCTCGGCGACCAGACGCGCCGGCAGGGGCTGGAGATGGCGCGTGTCGCCTTCGCCGCTGACACAGCCGGTCAGCGCAACGGCACCGAGCGCCAATGCGACGGCGAGACCGAGGATCGAGCGGGGTTGGCGAGCGGACATGCGGAGGAGCGTGGATGATCAGGGCTGACAGGAGGTGAAGAAGCGCGGTTAATGCTTTCCTACAAGCTGACACCAGGGCGGGATCAAGCCCCGATCACGGTTACGTGCGCGCATTCGGCGCAGGCTGAGCGCTCGCAAGGGCGGCGAGCTGGCCTCGCGATCAGGGAGCTCATGCCAGGGTATTCGTCAGCGCGGTCACATCCGTGCCGAAGCGAGCCCGGCTCAGGATTCAATCCGAACCGGGCTCGCTGGCACTCTCGAAGCTGAGCGCCTAACGGCCTGCCGCTCCCTCGACGACGGGTGTCTTGCCGCGCTCGCGCCACAACCGCCAAGCCGGAGTCAGCAGGATGGCGGCGCTGAGCAGGGCTAGCGTCACGGCGATCGGGGTCGAGAGCAGCGCCGTCGTCTTGCCGCCGGAGATGGTCAAGGCGAGCCGGAGCTGGCTCTCGACCATCGGGCCGAGCAGCAGGCCGAGCACGATCGGGGCACTGGGATAATCGAGTCGCTCCAGCACATAGCCGATCAGCCCGACGCCCAGCAGCACCCAGAGGTCGAACAGCGAGTTGTTGACCGAATAGACGCCGACGGTGACGAAAAGCAGGATCACCGGCGCGAGCACGATGCGCGGCAGCCGCAGCACCTGGCCGAAGATCCGCGTTGCCGCGAGACCGCCGACGATGGCGAGCAGCAACGACGTCACCAGGAATTGCAGCATGAAGCCGTAGACGATGTCCGGATGCTCGCGAAAGAGCTGCGGGCCCGGCCTAAGGCCGTGCACGAGCAGGCCGCCGAGGATGACCGCGGCGACGCCCGAGCCCGGAATGCCAAGCGCCAGCGCCGGGATCAGGGACGCGGCGTTGTCAGCGCCGTTGCCGCATTCGGAGGCTGCGACGCCTTCCGGATTGCCATGGCCAAAGGTCTCCGGATTGCGGGCGACGCGCTTGGCCTCGTTATAGGCGAGGAAGGACGACATGCTGCCACCCGCGCCCGGCAGGATGCCGATGATGATGCCGATGATCGAGCTGCGGATCCAGACCGGCGTGAAGAAGCGCCATTGGCTGAGCGCCGAGCCCTGGCGGTGCAGTTTGAGCTTGTCGCCGCTCATGCCGGTCTTCACCGCTTCTTCGACAATCTGCAGCACGGGCGGGACAGCGAAAAGCCCGGTGAGCAGCACAATGGCGCTGAAGCCGTCGAGCAGGTCGAGCTGGCCGAAGGTGAAGCGCTCGGTGCCATTCGAGATATCCTGGCCGACGGCGCCGATCAGCAGGCCGATGCCGCACGCGATGAGCCCCTTGGGCAGATCGTCGCCGAGCAGCGAGGAGACCGTCGCAAGGCCAAGGATGCCGAGCCAGAAATACTCGATCGGCCCGAACATCAGGCTGAAGGAGACCAGCGGCGGCGAGAGCAGGATGAGCGAGATCGAGGACAGGACGCTGCCGATGACGCCGGACAGAAGCGCCACCTGAAGCGCGTAGGCTGCCTGGCCCTTCTGGGTCATCTTGTAGCCGTCGAGCACGGTCGCGACAGAAGCCGGCGTGCCCGGTACCCGCATCAGGATGGCCGGAATGGCGCCGCCATAGGAACCGCCATTATACATGCCGGCCATCATGCCGAGTGCGAACATCGGATCGAGCCCGAAGGTGAGCGGGATCAGCACCGCAAGGCCGGTGACGACGGTCAGACCCGGCAGGCAGCCGACGATCAGACCGGCGATCAGGCCGATGAACATCGCAAGGATGTTCATCGGAGCGAAGACAAGCGGAACGGCGTGGAGGAGGGCGTCGATCATTTGAGCCGTCCCAGATATGGGGAGAGGACGTCCGGCGGGATCGGGCGTTCAAGCGCGTAGACGAAGATCGCCAGGATCGAGATCACGCAGACCACGGCGACGACGACCGAGAGGCGCCAGCGCTGGAAACCGACGGCGGCCGGCAGCAACACGCAAAGTGCGAGGCTCGGCAGGATGAAGCCGATGAGGCTGACCGCCGCGAAATAGGCGACAAGCGCCGCGACACCGATGGCGAGGCGAGGGGCGTGCTCGGCGAAACTGCCTTGCATCGGATTGCCCCGCTGCCGTCGCAGGATTTCGCGTAACGCGATCCAGCAGCCGATCACGGCCATGCCGATGCCGATCGCGACCGGGTAGGCCGCGCTCTCCGCCGGGTAGGTCGAGGCAGTCGTGATCACCGCGACGGAGGTCGCCACCAGAATGGTGGCGAATCCGATTTCCGCGAGGCTTCGCGACCGCCCCTGTGGGGCGGATGCCTCGGGCGTCACTTCCATGGCGTTGCCTTCCAGGTGGCCTCGAGATCGGTCGAGGCGCGGTCGAGGAAGGCCTTGAAGTCTGACGAGGCGAGATATTGCAGCGGAATCTCGGCCTTCTTGGCGGCATCGAGATATTCGGGATCCTTCAGCGCCTGGTCGATCGCCTTTTCCAGCTTGGCGATGACATCGGCCGGGATGCCCTTCGGGGCTGCGATGCCGCGCGAGGCGCCGACGACAACGTCATAGCCGCCTTCGCGGAAGGTCGGTGCCTCCGGCAAATAGGACGAGCGCTCGGCGCTCATCACGCCGATGACCTTGATGGTGCCTTCGCGTGCGATCTGCAGCGCCTCGCTGAGATTCATCGTCGCGGCCGGGACATGGCCTCCGAGCACGGCCTGACGCACCGGCGCCGTGCCACCAAAGAAGGCCGGGGTGAATTTGGCATCGGCGAGGCGCTGGAAGTTCAGGAGCGCGATATGCTCCGAGGAGCCGCTCGCGCCCGAGGTGCCGATGACGACTGCGCCCGAAGCCTTCTTGGCTGCGTCGACCAGGTCCTTCAGCGAGGAATAGGGGCTATTTTTCGGCACGACCAGGACGCCGGGATCGTAGACGAGATTGGCGACGGGCTGGAAGTCGCTCATCCTGAACTTCGCCTTGCCCTCGACGACGAGGGCGTTGATCGCCGGCGCGTTGATGAAGCCGATGGTGTAGCCGTCGGCCTTGCCCTGGGCGACCGAGGTCCAGCCGATCTCGCCGCCGGCGCCGGGCTTGTTGACGACGCCGATACGGGCGCCCGGCCCGAGATATTTCTCCATGTAGCGGGCAATCGAGCGGGCGGCGACGTCGGTGCCGCCGCCGGGGGCGAAGGCAACGATCATCTCGATCGGTTTGTCGGGATAGTCGGCACGGGCCGGGGCGCCCGCTGCGGTGACGAGGAGCACGGTTCCTAGGGCGGCAACGATCGACAACGACTTCATGGTCGACTCCTTCAAGGGGCGGGGGCAAGGGGCGGGGCAGGCATTGGAGAGACGGTCAGCAATGCGCGTTCGACGAAATCGAGCCTGTCCTGGCCCCAGAACAGTTCGCCGTTCACGACGTAGGTGGGGGTGCCGAAGATGCCGAGACGCTCGGCCTCGTCGAGATTGTCGTTCCAGGCAGCGACAATCGCTGGCTGCTGGGGTTTGGAGACGAGCGGTACCGCGTCGTCGCCAAGCGTATTGCGGGCGATCGCCTTCAGCGTATCGAGATCGGCAATGTCCCGCTCTTCGGCCCAGAGGGCGCGCTGGATGGCAAAGGAGAAGCTGCGCGCATCGAGGCCGGCACGGTCGATGGCGATCACGGCCTGCGCTGCCGGTTCGATCGTCCGGCACGGGTAGAAGCGCGGCTTCAGGTTGAGTTCCATGCCGAGCTGCCGGCGCCAGCGGTCGAGCTCGACTGCATGATAGGCCTGACGCGGATCGGGGCGGGTCCGCAGCGGAATGCCGCCATTCGCTTCGATGATCCGGATCGGCCGGAGCCGGAGACGTGCGCCTGTGCGTTCGACGATGTCGTAAAGCCTGGGCGCGCCGAAATAGGCCCAGGGCGAGGAGATGCCGTAGAAGGCCTCGACCAGCGGGCGCTCACGTGCCGGCATGGCTGGCCTCCAGTTCGGCATCTGCATCCTGCCACTCGTCGCCAAGCAGCTCGGGCGTATCATAGGCCATCAAGGCCCGGTAATGCGTCTCGCGATCGGCGACGAAAAGTGCGCGGGCGATGCCGCGGGCCAGCCGCTCCGCGCCGTCGCTGACCGCCGGGATGTCGCCCGAAAGCTTTCCGTGGCTCAGCATCGCGGGATAGTTGAAGCAGTGTATGCGCGAGAGGGCCGGGCAGGTGCCCGCTGCTTTCTCCTGGAATTCGAAGGCGGGGCCGAGATCGGGTGCGTGCAGCAACTCGGCGCTGTCGTGCCCTGGCGGCGGCGCATAGCGGTCCTTCCAGAAGCGGATGAAGGGGGCGACCGCCGTGAGCTCCGGCCGCAGGTCGGAATCGACCGAGAAGCCTGTCGCGAAAATCAGAAAGTCGAGATGATGCACGCCCTTCGGCGTGGTCAGCACGAGATGGCCATCCTGTTCCGCGAGATCGAGCAACGGGCTGCCGAGATGGAAGCGTGAATTGGCATGGCGCGAGACGCGCAAAGTGCTGTCGCGCGGCGGCGGTGTCTGCGCCTTCAGCGCGTAGTCGAGGAAGCGCCATTTCCAGTCATCGGGCAACCCCGCGAAGCCGTGCACAACGCCCTGGCTGCCGATGCCGGTGAATTTGTTGATCCGCGGCAGATCCTTGCGGCGCACGATCAGATCGAGACTGGCAACCCCATGCTCCAGCGCCGTCGCAGCATTGTCCATGGCGGAGGCTCCGGCACCGATCACGCCGACCCGCAGGCCCTTCAACGCCGCAAAGTCGATATCGTCCGCGCTATGGGCCCAGAATTTGCGGTCGATGCCATGCACGATCGGTGGCACCCAGGGGCCGCCCAACCCGTCGCGGCCGGTGGCAAGCACCAGATGCCGCGTGAGGATGGTGCGTGCTCCTTCTGCATCCGAGATGTCGAGGGCCAGGATGTCATCGGCCAGCGGCCTCACCGCGTCGAGCGAGGTTCCGTTCGTGATCGGGAGGCTCAGCACGCGGCGATACCAGATGAGGTAATCCATCCACATGGGGCGCGGAATCTTGCCGAGGGCGTTCCAGGCCGCGCGGCCGAACTGCGCCTCATACCAGGCGCGGAAGGTCAGCGCCGGCAGGCCGAGCGCGGGGCCGGTGAGCTGCTTGGGCGAGCGCAGGGTTTCCATCCGCGCATAGGTCATCCACGGGCCTTCCTGGCCGGCGGGAGCGCGATCGAGAATGGTCATGTTCGAAAGGCCGAGCCCCTTGAGCGCAGCTGAGGCTGCCAGACCGCACATGCCTGCTCCGATCACGACGACGTCGCGAACACGCATGCCATCGAACTCGCGCCGCGGCACCCAATCCTTCGCCGGCCATTCCAGCCATTCAAGGTCCTGACGGAGGCGCTGCTCCAATGCGGGGAGGCCCATCGGGGCCGGCAATGCGGCATTCATGCCGTTCTTCCGATCGTTCTGGCAGCGGCTGGCGCCGGGCCGAAGATATCGGCCAGCAGGCGGTCACGCGCCGTGGGAGGGTGTTTGACGAAGCCGGGCAGCGTCTCGCGCGCGACGGCCTCCAGCGCGCCGACCAGCCCTTCGACGAGGGGCGTCAGTGGCCGGCCGTAGGGTGTGACCACGCCCCAGAAGAAGGCGATCGGCACGTCGAGCTTGCGGATAGCGACGCCCTCGAGCGGCATGCCATAGGCGATCACCGGTTCGAGGATGGCGATGCCGAGCCCGGCACGCGCCGCCATCAGCGCCGTGTTCGAGGTGTTGGCGTCGAGGACCGAGGCCGGCCGGACGCCAACCTGTTCGAGCGCGATGTCGACGCGCCTGCGCCAGCGGAACGGGTTGGCCATCGTGATCAGGCGGCGTCCCTCGACCGAGGCCAGTGGAATCGTGTCGGAAGCCGCAAGGGGATCGTCGGCGCGGACAGCGGCAACACATGGCGCTTCGCCGATCCAGTGGATTTCGAGGGCGGGATGATCGACCGGCAGGCTGGTCACACCGATCTCGGCGACATGGGTCGCGACCGACTGGACGACCTGCTCGGCCAGCGCTGCACGGATATGGACTTGTTCCGGCAGAGCATTCTGGCCGAGCCGCGCCAGGGCTGCGGGCAGCATGCCGGCGGCGAAGGAGGCGATCGCTGCGATCTCGAGCGAGCGCGGCTTGTCGGCGGCGATGGCCTCTGCCCGCTCGCGCAGGTGACGAAGCCAGGTGATGACAGGCTCGACTTCCTGGTGAAAGCGCAGCCCGCGCTCCGTGGGAGTGACGCGCGGGCCGCTGCGATGAAGCACGCTGAAACCCAGTGTCTCCTCGAGCTCCTGGATCAGGCGGGTCAGGGCAGGTTGCGAGCGGCCGAGCAGCCGCGCTGCGCCGGTGATGCTCCCGGCGGACATGACGGCGGCAAACGCTTCAAGCTGGCGCAGATCCATCTGACGGTACCATTCCCATTTTGAATGCTAACTATGCCATGATGCGCGTCAAGCATGAAAGCGAGCGCGAGAATGCGATCCCCAGCTTGAGTGAGCCCGAGGCTCCTTCCTGGTGGATCTTCAGAACTGGATGCCGTCGAACACCCGTTCCTGGGCATTGCGGATATGGGCCTGCATGGCCTCGCGCGCCCGGACGCCGTCGCCGTCACGGATGGCCTCGAAGACAGCCGTATGCTCGCGCTGAACCATGGCGAGGTGCTCGGCCGATTGCAGGACGGAGAAGCTGCGCGCCAGGTCGATGACGAAATCGACCTGCGGCCTCACCGCGGCCAGGGCGGCCTCGAAATAGGGGTTCTGGGTTGCCCGTGCGATCGCCGCGTGGAAATCGCTGTCCTGCTGCACGCCGATTCTGCCCGTCTTGATCGCGAGGTGGATCGCGTCGAGCTCCCTCTGGATCGCGACGATATCCGCCTCGCTGCGATGCAGCGCGGCTGCATAGGCAACCTCGCCTTCGAGCGCGATCCGGAACTGATAGACACGCCTCACATCCGAGATGGTTCGAATGCCTTCGTCCTTGCTCACGGGAGGGCGGGGCGGCGGTGAGGGCTGCTGCGGCTGTACTGCCGCGACGAAGCTGCCGGCACCTTGCCTGGAATGGATCAGGCCGTCATCGCGCAGGCGCCGCAAGGCCTCGCGCACGGTCGGGCGCGAGACGCCAAACTCCTGGCTCAGTTCATTCTCGGAGGGCAGCTTGCCGTCGGCGAAGACTTGGCCGCGTCGAAGGCGCTCCAGCATGTCCGCATAGAGAACGTCGCTCAGTTTCGGGCGGGGAGACACGGGCGCCTTCTGTTCCTGGCCATCACGAACTTGGCAAGTTCACTTGTAAACAGATTTACATACTTTGCTGCACCTGCAAAGCGACCTTGTGCTACGACTATCGGATCGCGCTATTTTTGAGCGTGACAGGGCGCATAATCACGCAGGGCGCGCGTTGACAGACAAGTTTTCAACTCGCTACTTGTAAAGAGACCGGCGACCTTCGAAGGCCCGGTTCGGGGAGATCGTTTCATGACCACGACGCGTCGTGCCATCCTCCAGGCCGGGCTTGCCCTGCCGTTCATGTCGATGCCGGGGCGCGCGCAGCGTGCGAGCGGTATCCTCCGCTACGGGCTTTCCGCCTTTCCGCCCAATCTTCAGCCCTGGGTCAGCACGGGAGCCTCCGCCGGTACGGTGAAGATGCTCACGAATCGCAGCCTCGTCTCCTATAGCAGCAAGGGCGAGTTGCGAGGCGAGCTCGCCGATTCCTGGTCGCTGGACGGCGATGGCGCCTGGGTCTTCAAGCTGCGGCAGGGCTGCGTCTTCCACAATGGCGAGCCGGTCACGGCCGAGGACGTGAAGTGGTCGATCGAGCAGATCGCCGGCGAGAAGTCGACCGCCTATATGCGCACCCAGTTCCAGGGTATCGAGCGCGTCGAGATTCCCGATCCGAAGACCATCCGGCTCGTCACCAAACTGCCGCAGGCGACGTTGCCGAGCTGGTTCGGCAACTACAACACCTTCGTGATCTGGCGGAAATCGGCGCCGAACGAGCCGGTCGGAGCAGGTCCCTTCAAGCTGATCGGGCAGGAGCGCGGGACCTCGCTCGATCTCGTCGCCTTCGACAAGTTCTACAAGCCGGGCTTTCCGAAGCTGAAGGGCATCAAGTTCGTCGTCTATGCCGACGAGAACCTGCGCTTCGCCGCGCTGCAATCCGGCGATGTCGACATGATCGAGTATGTGCCGTGGCAGTCGATGTCCGCGGTCGAGGCCGACCCCAGGCTGAAGCTCGATTCCGTCGAGGGGCCGTTCATGGACATCCTCTTCAACGGCACCAAGCCGCCCTTCAACGATCCGCGCGTGCGCCGGGCCATCGCCCATGCCGTGAAGCGCGACGATATCGTCAAGGCCGCCTTCTTCGGGCGCGGCAAGCCGCTTGAGGGCCTGCCCATCGTCGAGGGCACGCCCTGGTATGACAAGGAACTGGCGCATGGCTGGAACTATGATCCAGCCCGCGCCAAGGCCCTGCTCGCCGAGGCGGGGTTCGCCAATGGCTTCCAGTCGACGCTGCTCGCGACCTCGCAGTTCGGCATGCACAAGGACACGGCCGAGGTGGTGCAGCAGCATCTCGCCGCCATCGGCATCCAGTGCGAGCTGCAATTGCCGGACTGGTCGACCCGGGTGAGCCGTGGCACGCGCGGCCAGTACGACATGGCAATCCACGGCGTCTCGTCGGACAATAACGACCCTGACGGCCTCACCGTGGTGCTCGACACCTCGTTGTCACCGACCCATGGCCGCTCCTTCAAGGTCGACGCGCCGCGCACGATTGCCGCGCTCGCCAAGGGGCGTTCCGAGTTCGATCAGGCCAAGCGGGTCGAGATCTACAAGGAGATGCAGCGCGCGGCGCTCGAGGAGGTGCCCCTGGTCGGCCTCGCCTGGCGCTCGCAGGGCTATGGCATGGACAAGCGTGTGATGGGCTTCACCAACCTGCCGGGCGCCCTCACCACCTCGTCCGGAGCGACGCTCGAAGAGACCTATTTCGGATGAGCGCGACCTGGTTCGCGCGCCGCCTCGCGGTCTCGCTCGGCCTGGCCTGGGTCGTTGCAACGATCGTCTTCCTCGCCCTGCACATGGTGCCGGGCGACCCTGCCGAACTGCTGCTTTCGACGGGTGGGATCTCGCCCGATCCGGCGGCTGTCGCCGAGTTGCGTGAAAAGCTTGGACTCGAGCGGCCGTTGCTCGCGCAGTACGGCGCATTCCTCGCTGGCCTCATGCAAGGAAATCTCGGACATTCCCTGGTCGATGATTATCCGGTGCTGAGCGAGATCGCGCTACGCCTGCCGCGGACGCTGGAGCTCATTCTCGCCGGTACCTTGATCGGCATCGCCGTCGGTGTGCCCTCCGGCGTCTATGCGGCCCTTCATCGGGGCGGGCGCTTCGATCGCATCGCCTCGGGCGTCACGGCGCTGCTGCTGGCCGTGCCGGTTTTCGTGGTGGGCACGCTGCTCGTGCTGCTGATGGCGCAGACCTTGCGGCTGATGCCCGCCGGCGGGTTCGTGCCGTTCACGCAGGACCCGGCCCAGCATCTCAAGCTGCTCACGCTGCCGGCCCTCGCGGTCGGCAAGGGCCTGGCCGCGATCCTGTTCCGCATGACGCGCGCCTCGATGCTGGATGCTCTGGCCAATGACTATGTCCGCACCGCCCGCGCAAAGGGCCTGTCGCAGGCGCGCATCCTCGTCGTCCATGTGCTGCGCAATGCGCTCAATCCGGTCCTGACCGTGCTCGGCCTGCAAATGGGAACCTTGCTGGGCGGCACCGTACTCGTCGAATACGTCTTCAACTGGCCGGGCCTGTCGACGCCGCTGCTGCGCGCCGTCGAGGCGCGCGACTATCCGATGGTGGTCGGAATCATTCTCACCATCTCGGTGTTGTTCTTGCTGATCAACCTTGTGGTCGAGATTCTTCATGCGATCGTTGATCCGAGGGTGCAGGCGGGATGAAACGGCTCTGGCTTCCCGGCGCCTTTGTCGCGCTGATCATCCTCGTCGCTCTCGCCGCCCCGCTTCTCGGCCTGCCGGACCCGGTCCGGCAGGACATCGTCCAGCGACTCGCTCCGCCGACCACAGGGTCCTGGCTCGGCCGTGACGAATTCGGCCGCGATGTGCTGTCGCGCTTGATCTGGGGGGCGCGCACAAGTCTGGGCGTCGCCTTCGTTGCGGCGTTGGTTGCGGGGGCGGTGGGCACCGCGATCGGCCTGATCGGCGGCTGGGGCAAGGGGCTTGGTGCGTTCCTGACCGTGCGCAGCGTCGAGATCATCATGTGCTTCCCGCCGGTGCTGCTCGCCCTGCTCGTCGTCACCTTGCTCGGGCCGGGCGCGGCGACGCTGATCCTCGTCCTGTCGGTCCTCTATCTGCCGGGCTTTGCGCGCGTCGCCTATGCCGAAGTGCTTGCGGTGCGGTCGCGCGAATATGTCGAGGCGGCGCGGGCGTTCGGCGCCACGCCCCGCCGCATCCTGCTCCGCACCGTGCTTCCCAATATTGCCGGTCCGCTCCTGGTGCAGCTGTCGCTGACGGTTGCGGCCGCGGTCGTCATCGAAAGCGGCCTGTCCTTCCTCGGGCTTGGTGTCGTTCCGCCGGCGCCGTCCTGGGGGCTGATGATCAGGGGCGCGCGCGCCACGATGGAGCAGGCGCCGCTCCTGCTGCTCTGGCCTTGCGCGGCGCTGACGCTGACCATCCTCGCCATCAATCTGCTCTGCGATGCCCTGCGCGACGCGGTCGATCCCCGAACCGCCGACCGCTGAGATGCGGGGCGCCTTTCAATGACTATCCTCACCGCGAACTTCCTCGCATATCCAGGATGAAGCCAATGGCCACCAAGACAACTCCCCTCGTTCACATGGGCACGATCACCGGCGGAGAGGCACGGGAGATCCTCGAAGAGAACCCCGTCATCCTGCTGCCGATGGGCAGCCATGAGGATCAGGGCCCGCACGCGCCGATGGGCGACTATCTCCTCGCCGAGAAGATCGCCGAGCTCGCGGCCATCCGCGCCTCGGAACGCGGCGTGCGCACGCTGGTTGCTCCGGTCCTGCCCTTCGGCGGCGCCGACTGGTTCGGTGCGATGGTCGGCGGCATCGCCATCTCGCAGTCGACCTTGACGGCCGTGATCGCCGAGATGGTGGATTCGCTGCATCGCAATGGCCTGACCCGCATCATCGTGATCAACGGCCATGGCGGCAATGTCGGCCCGATCTCCGATGTCGCGCGCGAGCTTTACCAGCGCGAGCAGATCGTCCTGCCGAGCCTCTATCTCTGGCGTATCGCCTACGGGCTGCTGCCGGGCATTCTCGGGGCGGAGAAGGCGGCGGCGGTGGCCGGACATGGTGCCGATCCGCTGACCAGCCTCGGGCTGCACCTGTTCCCGGAGCTGATGCGCAAGGACCTGATCCCGGCCGGCCAGCCGCTGAAGCGCGATCCGGTGCTCGACCTGCAGTTCACCGGGCTTGGCACGGCGAGTTTCGAGGGCGCCGAGGTGGCGATGCCCAACGAGTATGACGAGGTCTACAATCTCGGCGTCGCCAAGGGCGATCCGAAGCTGTGCTCGGCCGAGACGGGGGCTGCGCTCTCCGAGAAGCTCACCGAGATCTGCGCCCGCTTCGTGGCTCATTTTGCCAGCAAGGTCGACGGCTGAGCCTGACTCGATAATGTCCAGACGGCGGCGCATGGGTCTCCAGCGCCGCCGCGCCATGACAAGCCAGCGGGTGCTGGCTACGACAGTGCGGCCGCCTCGAATGTGGCCATGACAAGAGGGGAAGCTTCCATGCCGACACGTCGTCTTGTTCTCCAGACCGGGCTTGCGACGCTTGCTGCCCCGGCTCTCGTCAGGGCCCAGGGTCTCAGCGGCCCGATCACGCTGATGTCCTATGCCGGCATCTTCCAGGACAATTATGTGAAGGCGGTGGTCGAGCCGTTCCAGCAGGCCTTTCCGGGCGTGAAGGTGAACTATGTGCCCGGCGGCACCTCGGCCCAGATGGTCGGCAGCGTCCGAGCCCAGAAGGCTGATCCGCAGGTCGATGTCGCGATCATGGACGTCACCACGTCCAGCATCGGCAATATCGAGGGGCTGTTCGAGAAGCTGACCCCCGCCGAAGTACCATCGCTGAACGAACTCCACCCGGAGGCCCGCGCGGCCGGAGGCGATTACGGCCCGGCCGTGACCTTCGACCATCTCGTGCTCGTCTATGATACGCAGAATCTGAAGCCGCCGATCGAGAAGCTCGCCGACCTCTGGCGGCCGGACCTCAAGGGGCAGCTCGCGATATCGGCGCCGCCGAACATCCAGGGCCTCGCGCTCACCGCGATGGTCGAGAAAATGGAAGGCGGCGACTACCGCAAGTCGATCGATGCGGCGATCAAGAAGCTGCGTGCCCTGGCGCCTTCGGTGAACACCTTTGAGCCCAACCCGGATGGCTATTCATTGATCCTGAACGGGGTGGTGAAGGTCGCGACCGGCTGGAACGCGCGTGCGCAGCTCTATGGCGATCAGACCGGCGGCAAGATCGGCGCGTTGTTGCCGCCCGAAGGATCGGTCTTCCAGATCAACACCATCAATCTGACTGCCGGTTCGAAGAACCGGGCCGCCGCGATCGCCTTCGTCAATTTCGCGTTGGCGCAAGGCGCGCAGAAGGCCTTCACCGAGCGGATGTTCTATGCGCCGACCAACGCCAAGGCGGCGGTCGACGCCAAGGCGCTGGCGCGCACCGCCGCAGCCCCCGAAAGCCGGGGCCGCATGATCGGCGTCGACTGGAACGAGGTCCTGAAGATGCGCGACCAGTGGAACAATCGCTGGCGGCGCGAAGTCATCGCGGCGGCAGGTCGCTGAGCCGGGATCGCAGCCTGCCATGAGCTATCTCGAACTCGCCGGCCTGCAGAAGCGCTATCGCGATTCCGTCGCCGTCGACGATGTCGCGCTTTCGGTCGAGAAGGGCGAGGCCGTCGCTCTCCTCGGCCCCTCCGGCTGCGGCAAGACCACGACGCTGCGCATGCTTGCCGGCCTGATCGATCCCGACGCAGGTTCGATCCGCCTCGACGGCGCCGAGATCACGCGCCAGCCGGCGCACAAGCGCAACATGGGCTATGTCTTCCAGTCCTATGCGCTGTTTCCGCATCTGAACGTTGCCCGCAATGTCGGATTCGGCCTCGAGGAAAGGCGGGTGCCGCGCGCTGAGACGTCCCGCCGTGTTGACGAGGCGCTCGGCATGGTGCGCCTTGCCGGCCTCGAGGGCAGGCGCCCACGCGAATTGTCCGGGGGGCAGCAGCAGCGTGTGGCGTTGGCGCGGGCGCTCGTCATTCGTCCGTCCGTGCTGCTGCTCGACGAATCCCTGTCCAATCTCGATGCCAAGCTGCGCGACGCGATGCGCCACGAGATCCGTGACATCCAGCGCTCGCTCGGCATCACCACGCTCTTCGTCACTCACGACCAGGTCGAGGCGCTGACGATGTGCGATCGGATCGCGGTGATGAAGCGCGGGCGGATCGAACAGATCGGCACGCCGGAGGATATCTACGAGCGGCCTGCGACCCGCTTCGTCGCCGATTTCGTCGGGCGCGCCAATGTGCTGCCGGCCATGCGGGATGGGGCAGGCGCCGTCAGCGTCTGGGGCGTGCCGCTGCCGGCCAAAGCTCCGGCCGGCGGCGACGTCGACGTCTTCGTACGGCCGCAGCGCATCCGGCTGGCCGCAACCGGCGAGCCGGCGGGCGAGGGCATGGTTCGGCTGACCGGCCGGGTCCTGCGCAGCGTCTTCGTCGGGGATCATGTCGAAATCATCGTCGAGGGGGCAGGGGGGCAGCTCAGCGTCGAGATGCAATCCGGCACGAAGCCCCCAGCGGATGGCACCGAGGTCGCCGTGCTCTGGCAGGCCGGAGACACGCTGCTCTTCCCGCGCGAGGCAGCATGACCGCCGGCATGCGCCTGCCACTGCTGGTTATCCCGGCGGCGCTCTTTCTTCTCGCCGTCTATCTGTGGCCGACGCTGGGTCTGTTCCGCACCGCCTTCAACGAGGTTGGGCCGACGGGGGCGATGATCGAGGCCTGGTCGCTCAAGACGACCGGTGAAGTCCTCGCCGATTCCTTCACGATCGAACTCACGCTCAACTCGCTCTGGCTCTCGCTGAGCGCGACGCTGATCGCGCTGTGCCTAGCCTATCCGGTCTCTCTGTTCTTGTTCCGAACGCAGTCACGCTTTCGCGGTCTGCTAGCCGTGATCGCGATCATGCCGATGCTGGTCTCCGGCGTGGTGCGCGTCTTCGGCTGGCTCGCCATCCTGGGGGATCGCGGGCTCGTCAACTCATTTGCTCAGTGGTTGGGGCTGATCTCGGCGCCGATGCGCCTCGTCTTCAACTGGACGGGCGTCACCATCGGTCTCGCCGAGAGCATCATGCCCTATATGATCCTCGCGCTCCTCGCCGGTTTCGGCCGGCTGGACCGCACGCTGGAGGAGGCCGCGCGCAGCCTGGGCTGCACGCCGCTCCGCACTTTCCTGCGGGTCACCTTGCCGCTGAGCCTGCCGGCGCTCGCGCTCGCGGCGGGCCTGGGCTTTGTGCTCTCGATGTCGGCCTATATCACGCCGAAACTGCTTGGCGGCGGTCGCGTCTTCGTGCTGGCGACGGAGATCTTCGAGCAGGCCACGACGAACACCAACTGGCCTGTCGCCGCCGTGTTGGCGATCTATACGCTCATGCTGCTGCTGGCGCTGCTCGTGCTCACCAATGTCGCGGCACGGAGACTGCAGGGATGAATGGCGCCGGCCCCGTCCTCTCGACCCTTGCGGGCATCGTCTACGCCCTGATCCTGGCGCCGATCGTTGTTGTCGTGGCACTCGCCTTCTCGGCGGACAATTTCATCCTGTTCCCGCCGTCCGGCTATTCGCTGCGCTGGTTCCGGCAACTCGCCTCGAACACCCCGCTCCTGAACGCCGTCGTCCTCAGCGCGCAGATCGCCTGTGTGGTCACGGCACTGTCGCTGCTGCTTGGCGTGCCGGCGGCGCTGGCGTTGGACAAGGGGCGGTTCCGTGGCCAGGAGGCGCTGAAGAACTTCTTCCTCGCGCCGTTGCTGCTGCCCACCTTGATTGTCGGCCTCGCGCTTCTGCTGTTCTTCACGCCGCTCAGGCTGACTGCGACCTTGCCCGGACTTGTGCTCGGCCACATGACCGTGACGCTGCCCTTCGTGATCCGGATGATGACGACGGCGTTCTCGACGTTGCCGGATGATATCGAGGCGGCTGCCGCGACATTGGGGGCCAAGCCCTGGCGCGTGATCTGGCGCGTGACGTTGCCGCTTGCCACGCCCGGCCTGATTGCCTGCGGCGCCCTGTCCTTCCTGCTCTCCTTCGACGAGACCGTGATCTCGCTCTTCCTCTCTGGTCCGCGCGCTTCGACGCTGCCGGTCGAGATGGTGCGCTATGTCGAGGGACGCACCGATCCACTCGTCGCGGCCCTGTCGGTGATCCTGATCGTCGCGACCCTCATCATCGTCGTTCTGGTCGAACGTCTCGTCGGCGTCGCGCGCGCCGTCGGCCAATAGGAGAAAGCCATGCCCGACTACCGCATCGAACCCATGCCGCCGCAGATCTCGCCGGCACTCGCGGAGAAGCTCAGCCGAGTCGAAACCGCCACCATCGGCCATTCCCAGCACTGGGGGTTCATGGACCGCGGCATCCAGCCCTTGCTGCGCAACAAGCGCATCGCCGGCGCGGCCGTGACGCTCGCCATTCCCGGCCAGGATTCGACGCTGCTGCATCACACGCTCGGGCTTCTGCGCCCTGGGGACATTCTCGTGGTCGACCGGCTCGGCGATGACAAGCATGCCTGCTGGGGCGGTGGCGTCACCGTGGCGGCCAAGGCGGCCGGCGCGATCGGTGGCATCGTCGATGGTCCCTGCACGGATCTGACCGAGATCGAAGACAGCGATTTCCCGATGTGGTGCCGCGGCATGTCGCCGATCACGACCCGGCTCTACAATCTCGGCGGCACGCTGAACCTGCCGATCTCCTGCGGCAATGTCGCGGTGAAGGCCGGAGACATCATCCTCGCGGACGAGTCCGGCGTGCTGGTGCTGCCGGCAGGAGAGGCCGAAGCGATTGCCGATGCGGCATTGGCCCGGCAGGAGCGCGGCGAGCGCAGCCAGGCGCGCGTCAAGGCCGGCGAGAAGCTCGGCGACATCTCCGGCGCCACCAGGATGGTGCTCGAGGCGCTGAAGCAGAACGGCTGAGGACAAGCACGATGAACGCCCAGCTGCGCGCCCCGCGCGTCGCCAATTTCACCTGCGAGAAGCTGTCGGCCACCGGCTCGCGCGGCATGGTCGTCACCAATCACCCGCTCGCCTCGGCAGCGGGATCGCAGATGCTGCTCGCGGGCGGCAATGCCATCGACGCGGCCATCGCCTCGCTGTTCGCGTTGACCGTCGTCGAACCGATGATGGTCGGCGTGCTCGGTGGCGGCGTTGCCCATATCCGGCTGGCTGATGGTCGCCATCTCGTGCTTGACGGGCTCTCGACGGCGCCCGGCAAAGCCAGCGCCGACATGTATGAGGCGCTGTCGCACGAGGTCGGCAAGGCGCGCGATACGCGTGACCGCGAGAACCTCGTTGGCCCCAAGGCCGTCGCGGTTCCCGGTGCGCTCGCCGGCTGGTGCGAGGCTTTGGCGCGCTTCGGCACGCTGCCGCTCGCCGATGTGCTCCAGCCCGCGATCCGACTGGCCGAACGCGGCTTCGTGGTTAGCCCCTATCTCTCCGATTGCATCGCGGACTGCGCGCCGGATCTCGCACGCGATCCAGGCCTCGCGAAACTGTTCCTGCCCGGCGGCAAGGCGCTGCCGGCGGGTGAGCGCCTGGTTCAGGGCGATTATGCCGCAAGCCTGCGGCTGATCGCCGAGACCGGTCCCTCCGCGCTCTATGACGGCCCGCTCGGCTCGGCGCTGACCTCCTTCATGGCGGCCAATGGCGGGTTGATCGACCAGGCAGACCTCGCCGCCTTCAAGGTGATCGAGCGCGAGCCGGTGCGCGGTCGTTATCGCGGCTTCGAGATCCTCGGTCCGCCGCCGCCATCCTCGTCCGGCGTCCATGTCGTGCAGATGCTGAACATCCTCGAGGGCTACGATATCGGTGCGCTCGGCTTCGGCTCGAGCGATGCCGTGCATCTGGTCGCCGAGGCCTTGAAGATCGCCTTCGCCGATCGGGCGGTGGCGACCGCAGACCCGGCCTTCGTCAAGGTGCCGATCGAGCGCCTGACGGCCAAGGCCTATGCCGATGAGCGCCGCGCCGATATCGACATGGCCCATACCAAGGCCTGGGCGGCCGGTCTGAGCGCTGGGGAATCCGCCAACACCACCCATGTCACCGTGGCGGATGCGGCTGGCAACGTGGTTGCGACCACTCAGACGATCAACGGCCTGTTCGGCGCCTGCACCCAGATCCCCGGCACCGGGATGCTGACCAACAACTACATGTATAATTTCGATCCGCATCCCGGCCGCGCGCTCTCGATCGCGCCAGGCAAGCGGGTCTTCACATCGATGGCGCCGATGATGGTCCTGCGCGACGGCAAGCTTGCCTTCGCGCTCGGCCTGCCGGGCGGCTTGCGCATCTTCCCCTCGGCACTGCAGGCGATCGTCAACCTGATCGACCACGGCATGAGCCTGCAGGAAGCCGTCGAGGCGCCGCGCGTCTGGACCGAGGGTGGGGCGCTCGAGCTCGAGAGCGCCATTCCGGATTCTGTGGCCGGCGAACTTGCGGCGCGCGGCCACCAGATCGCTCGTGTGCAGCGTGTCGCTGGCGGCATGAATGCCATCGGCTTCAATTCCGACGGAACGCTCACCGGCGCTGCCTGCTGGCGTGCCGACGGCACACCCGTCGCGATCTCCGGCGGACTGGCGCGCGCCGGCGTCCGCTTCACCATCGCCTGAATTAGTTCAAGCCAATCGGACCATCATCATGTCAGAAACCATCGTCGTCCTCGATCCCATGGCGCCCGAACGGGCCGACAAGCTCAGGGCGCTGCTGCCGCCCGGCTTCGTCCTCACGCACGGCACGGCGCGCGGCGACGATCACATGAAGGAGATCATCGCCGAGGCCGATTACGCGATCGCGGGACAGGTCGGCGTCAATGCCGAGGTGCTGAAGGCGGCGAAGAAGCTCAAGCTGCTGCATAAATGGGGCGTCGGCGTCGATAATCTCGACACCCAGACCGCGCAGCAGCTCGGCATCAAGGTCGCTCGCACCACGGGCAGCAATGCCGTGCCGGTTGCCGAGTTCACGCTCGGCCTGATGCTCTCGGCCCTGCGTCACATTTCCTTCGGGCATGCCGAACTCAAGAAGGGCGATTGGCGTGGCGGGCGCCTGCCCGGCGATACGTTCACCCTGTCCGGCAAGACGGTCGGGATCGTCGGCTTCGGCGCCATCGGGCAGAATGTCGCGAAGTTGCTGAAGGGTTTTGGCTGCACGATCCTGTATTCGAAGCGCCAGCCGCTCTCCGCGGCCGAGGAAGCCGAGCTCGGCGTGAAGCACGCGTCGCTGGCAGAACTGCTGGCGAAGTCCGACGTGGTCTCACTGCATTGCCCGCTGACACCGGAGACGGCGAACATGATCGACAAGGCCGCCTTCGCTGCGATGAAGAAGACGGCGGTCCTCGTCAATGTCGCGCGCGGCGGCGTCGTTGCCGAGAACGACCTGATCGAGGCTCTGCGCGCGCGGGAAATCGCCGGCGCCGCGATGGACGTGTTCGAGATCGAGCCGCTGCCGGCCGACAGCCCGTTGCTCGGGCTGGACAATCTCGTGGTGACGCCGCATCTGGCAGCGATCGCTTCCGACAATTTCGCACCGACGGTGAAGCGGATGTTCGACAACATTGCTCGCGTCGCGCGCGGCGAGCCCGTGCCCGAGCGCGACAGCGTCGTCTGAGCGCGAGCGAGGCTGGAGCAGGGAAGGCTGACATGACGAAACGGCTCGGCATCGGCCTGATCGCCCATGACCGCAAGAAGCCCGATCTTGCGGCCTGGGTGACGCGCAACATCCAGGTGCTGAGCGCGCATCGGCTTGTCGCCACGGCGACGACGGGCTCCGTGCTGAAGCAGAGCCACCCGGATGCCAGCGTCGAGACGGTGAAGAGCGGCCCGCTGGGCGGCGATCAGCAAATCGGCGCGATGATCGCCGAGGGCAAGATCGACGTTCTGATCTTCTTTCCCGATCCGCTCGCCGCCATGCCCCATGACGTCGACGTCAAGGCGCTGCTTCGCCTTGTCCTCGTCTACGATATCCCGGCCGCGTTCAGCCCGAGCACGGCCGATGCGTTGATCATGTCGGACGTGTTCTCTCCGGCACGGCAGCGGTAGCGGGTTTGGGGTTCGCCCATCTTGCGATAGTCAGGGCCTTCGACAGCCGCTCCATGTAGAGAAACAGCACCGGCGTGATGAAGAGCGTCACACCTGCGAGACCGCTGACCACCGCGATGCCGAGCGGCTGACGCAGCCCGGCGCCGGCGGCATTTCAACGTTGCGGTCGTGGAGATTTGAAGCCGAGGCCGATGTCAGGGAGCAGGATGGGGAGGCTGCGGCGCCCGGGTCGGCTTCGACTGCCCGACATGACATGCCAACTCCGAGAAGGAGAGCGGGGCGTCCCCGGTATTTCTCAGGGCGGCGCTGAGAAAGCGTACCGGGAAAGTGACGGCGTCGGCATTGCTGTCCCGGAGTTGGCCCATGCGTCGATGGTCGGAGCGGAGGCTCGCTTCCGCGCGGTCCAGCGCCCACTCGACCTCGGCTTCCTCGACAAGCCCCTTGCGAACAAGCAGGCGCGTGAGTTCTGCTACGGCGACGAGCAGGCCTTCTAGCTGCAGATTGGCTGTATTCATCGCGAACTCCCATCTGAACAGTGGGGCGCGAGGCCGACGGCGCGCCGCCACCTCAGTCCGGTCGAGATCCGCCGCATGCCGGCGACAAGGCTCGGACAGCGCAGACAACACTACGCTCAACTCTGGCCCGTGCGAAGCCGTAAGCTGCGAGAGCCCTCGTAGGAGAGGGTTTTCTCACGCCAGAACAGGAGAGGATTCAGCTGGAGGCTTCGGTGCCGGCGATGGTGATCAGCCCTGCCAGCGCGAGTCCTGACCAGACAAGTTCCGCGATGAAGCCATGGGTGGGAATACTGCCGGTGAGGATCGAGACCATGCCTCCGCACAGGAAGACTGCCGAGGCGAACACCACGCCATTCATGACCGCACCCTCCCACAATTGGCCGCAAACGCCGCAGCGACACAAAGGTTCCGCCTGCCGTCGGAATTTTCCGCGGGCCGGTCGGCGTGAAACCTGGCTGGAGGGTCAGGGGAGGGGAAAGCGAAATCGCATTCG
This sequence comes from Allobosea sp. LC85, assembly GCF_000735605.1. Lineage (GTDB taxonomy): Bacteria > Pseudomonadota > Alphaproteobacteria > Rhizobiales > Beijerinckiaceae > Allobosea. Next base: position 149,067 of record NZ_JPKG01000028.1, on the reverse strand, counting down.
TTCGGCATGGCGGATTCTTGAGTGGTGATCGCGCGGCTGATTTTGGATTCTTGGAGGCTTTCCTCGACGGCAGACGGCAATCGGGAATTGGTTGCTCGCTTCTAGGGCCTGTTCGTAAAGAATCTTCCAAATCGATCGTTCGTTCAAACAGACAATTCTATTGACCGGAACCGATGCAAGTCGGATGCTTTACGCGTGGTCTCTGGCGGTCTTCGCATGTGGTGGAAGGCTCTCTCGACCTGTCACGATAGCATTCCCTCGGCGGTGCCTGCCCGAAAGTTCGCAACTTCGCGGCGAGCCCGCCGCAGTGCTTTGACGCCATACTTATCAATACTGCCCTACGGACATCAGGACTATGCCGACGACCGTCAATGACCGAGCCGCCGACCATGCGATCGATCCGCTTTTTCTCGAACGGTGGTCCCCACGCGCGTTCAGTGACGAGCAGATCAGCGAAGCCGAGCTGCTCTCTCTGTTCGAGGCCGCGCGCTGGGCGCCGTCCTCCTACAATTCCCAGCCCTGGCGTTTCATCTATGCCCGGCGCGGCACCGCGCATTGGCATCGATTGCTAGGCCTGCTGAACGCGTTCAACGCGTCATGGGCCAAGGACGCGGCGGCGCTCGTCGTGGTCGTCTCGAAGCCGACGCTCGTCGTTCCCGGCAAGGCCGAGGAAATCGCCTCCCACACCCATTCCTTCGACGCCGGCGCGGCCTGGGCCCACCTCGCATTGCAGGCGACTCGTTCGGGCTGGCAGGCGCATGGCATGGCGGGGCTCGATCTCGAACGGGCTGCGGAGGAGTTGAATGTTCCCGGCGGCTATCGGGTCGAGGCTGCCGTCGCCATCGGCAAGGTCGGCGACAAGGCGCAATTGCCCGAGGCACTGCAGGCCCGCGAGGTTCCGAGCCAGCGCCATCCGCTTTCGGCAAGTGTCTTCGAAGGCGCCTTCCCGGCTGGCTGAGGGGATGAGATGAGCAGTCTTCTTACGCCCCATCGCCTTCGCGTCGGGGTCCATGCCAACAACCTGCATCTGCGCCTTGCGCGTCTGCTCGCGGAGCGCGAGGGCGACCAGCGCTGGGCCTTCGTCGAGTATGCCGATGGCCGCGCGACCGGGGAAATGCTCGTCAGCGGCGAGATCGAACTCGGCGGCACCGGCTCGACGCCGCCGCTGACCGCGCAGGATCTGGGGCTCGATGTGGTCTATCTCGCGGCCTCTCAACCGCGCCCAGCCAATGGCGCCATCCTAAGGCGGAAGGATGATGCCGAGGTCGCATTGGCCGGCCTCGCGGGCTGTCGGATCGCGCTCGTCGAAGGCTCGTTCCATACCTATCTGCTGGCGCATCTCGCCGAACAGGCTGGCTTGGGCATTGCGGATTTTAACCGCATCGATCTTTCACCTGCCGCTTCGGCAAGGGCTCTGCGGCAGCGCGAGGTCGCGGCCTGGATCGTGATGGATCCTCACCTCCATGCGGAGCTGGGGGAGGGCGGACTTGCCGCCATGGCGGACACGCAAGGCGTCATCCCCAATCGCTCCCTGTTCTGGACGCATCGTCCGGTCCTCGATCGCCGGGCGAACGAGATCGCTGCCTTCCGCAAGCTCCTCGCGCGCGTCGCAAGCTTCGTGGAGGAGCATGCAGAGATGGCTGCTCGCCAGCTCTCGGCATCCGGGGATGTCGATGAAGCGCGCTGGCTCGCGGTTCTGCGCTCGCGCGACTGGCGCATCGCTCCGATCGACGCTGCTATTCTGGCCGAGCAGCAGCAGGAGGCCGCTTGCCTCGCCCGCCATGGCATTCTTCGTCGAGCGTTCGACCTCTCCCGGTCCGAAGATGCCGCTTAGATCGTCGGACTGGATATCGTATCCGGTCCGATGATCTAACCTTCTGGTTTTGCATCGGCTTTCCCGAAAACCGCAATCCACTTTTCGGGCCGATGCTTTAGGCATCACTGCAAATAACGAGACAAAACCCATGAAGGTGCTCTGGTATTTGACCGCCCCCGACGGCCGCTATCCCTGGAAGAAGGATGGCGCCCGCAAGATGGATCATGCCTATCTGCAACAATTGGCACGGGCCTATGACCATCTCGGCTTCACTGGCGCGCTGCTGGCGACCGGTGCGCATGACGTCTGGGTTCTCGGCGCCTCCTTGCTGCCCTTCACCGAGCGGATGCGTTTCCTCGCGGCGATCCACCCTGGGCTGATCCCGCCGGTGCTTCTGGCCAAGATGGCCGCGACTTTCCAGGAGTTTTCCAAGGGACGGTTGCTGCTCAATATCGTCTCGGGCGATGCCAAGATGCTCGGCGCCTACGGCATGACGCTGCCCCATGACGAGCGTTATGTGATGGCGGACGAGTATCTCACCGTCTTCCGGCGCATCCTCGCCGGCGAAACCGTGACCTTCAAGGGACGTCATGTCGAGACGATCGAGGCGAAGCTCGCGCTCTCGGGCGATACTCCGATCGTGCAGCCCGATCTCTGGTTCGGGGGCTCTTCCGAGGCTGCGATCGAGGTCGCGGCCAAGCATGTCGATACGTATCTTTCCTGGGGCGAAACCCCCGATGAGATGGCTGCGAAGGTCGAGCGCGTGCGGGCGCGTGCCAAAGCCCATGGCCGTGCGCTCGGTTATGGCATTCGGCTCTATGTGGTCGTCCGCGAGACCGACGAGGAGGCCTGGGCGGCGGCCCAGGATCTCCACGATCACATGGACGATGCCGCCATCGCCGCCAATGCCCGCTTCGTTGCCGGCACGGATTCCGTCGGGCAGCAGAAGATGACGGCACTGCATGGCGGGTTGAAGCCCAAATTCGCGCGTGACCTCGAGATTGCTCCGGGGCTTTGGGCTGGGTTGGGTCTCGTGCGTCCTGGGCCCGGCACCGCAATCGTCGGCTCGCCCGAGACCGTGATCCGGACGTTGCGCGCCTATCAGGGGGCGGGCATCGAGACCTTCATTCTGTCCGGCATGCCGTTGCTCGAGGAAGCCTACCGCTTCGGCGAACTGGTCTTGCCGCATCTCGACGTGGCAAGAACTGCGCGGGCAGGATCAGCCTTCACCTGGTCCAACCTGTTCGACCGCGACCTCTCAGCGAAAGCCGCAGGCTAAGTCATGATCCTCGACGAACGTACCTATGCCATCAAACCCGCCCATGTGCGCGATTATCTCGACCTTTATGTCCGCGAAGGCATGGAGCTGCAGGTCTCGCATCTCGGCCATCTGATCGGCTGGTTCACCACCGATACCGGCGTGGTCAACGAGGTCGTCCATATGTGGCGGTTCGAGGATGCCGGCGACCGCGAACGCCGGCGTGCCGCGATGGAAGCCGACCCCGCCTGGCAGGCCTTTCGCGCCAAGGCCGCGCCCTATGTTCTCGAGATGCGAAGCCGTATCCTGCGGCCGACCGCTTTCTCGCCCCTGCGCTAGGCCCTTGGCGACCGCGTGATGACAACTCTGACTGATCTGACGGCGGAAACGCCCGTGCTGCTGCGCCGCCCTGCCGAGCGCGCCTTGTCGCGGCTCGTCTCGGGCCTCGAGATTGCAGGCGCGGCGTTGCTCGCCATCCTGTTCAGCGTCGTCATTGCGGCTGTCATTCGTCGATACGTATTCGGTGGCGGCTTTGTCTGGTCGGACGAGCTGGCGATCTGGCTTCATGCCGCGCTGATCGCCATCGGAGCGCCGCTGGCCGCGACCAGCGCGCTTGCCATGCGGCTTGACGTCATCGTGAGCCTGCTGCCGGCCCCGGGGCAGCGCATGTCGGCGATCCTTGCCGATGGTTTTGCCGTGCATGGCTCACTCGTGCTCGCGCTTGGCGGAGCCGGCGTCGCGGCGCAGGTCGGTGGCGTCTCGACCGTGCTGGGCCTGCCGGAGTCGCTCCGCTTCGGCGTCTTCGCGATCGGAGGCGGGCTGACGCTGCTGGTCGTTCTGGCGCGCGCCGCGTTCGACCGCTCCTGGCTCTCGTCGGCGCTTTCGCTTGCCGTAGGTACCGGCTCCTATCTGCTGGCGCAGCAGGCCACCGGGCTCTTCGTCGAGCCGCCGAGCCTCATCGCCGCCGGATTTGCCGGGCTTGGCCTGATCCTTGGCGCGCCGCTGCCATTCGCCCTGCTGGCCGGCGTCTCGCTGACAGGGGCCTTTGGCGGGCTGCTCCCGGAGCCGGCGATCGTGCAGAACACGGTCTCCGGGATCAGCAAGTTCCTGCTGCTCGCTGTCCCCTTTTTCCTGTTGGCTGGCGAGTTGCTGACCGAGGGCGGCCTTGCCGAACGGCTCGTGCGCTTTGCCGGTGGGCTCGTCGGGCACCTGCGGGCGGGCCTTGCCCAGACGGTGCTCGTCGCGAGTGTGCTGTTCTCCGGTGCGTCGGGCTCGTCGGTGGCAAATGCCGCCTTCGGGGCCAAGGTGATGGCGCCGACGCTGATCGCGCGGGGCTATCCGCCGGCGCAGGCGGGCGCGATCGTCGCCGGCGTCTCGATGCTCGACAACATCATCCCGCCCTCGATCGCCTTTCTGCTGCTGGCGACAGCGACAAATCTCTCGGTCGGCTCGCTTCTGGTGGGAGGTTTCATCGCCGGTGCCGTGTTGGCGCTGGCTCTCGCCATCGGCATTCATCTCAGCGTGCGCAATGTCGTCGATGCTGCGCCGAAGGCGACCGGTGCCGAGCGAGCACGGAGCTTTGTCGGAGCGTTGCCCGCTATTGGACTCGGGATCGTCGTGGTCGTCGGCATTCGCTTCGGCCTGGTGACCGTGACGGAAGCGTCGGCGCTCGCCGTGGCCTATTCGCTTGTCACCTGCCTCGCGCTGCGCAGCCTGAACGGCCGCACCGTCTTCACCGCCTTGCGGAAATCAGCGACGGAGGCAGCCGCCGTCGGCCTGCTGATCGGAGCCTCCGCGCCGTTTGCCTTCATGCTCGCGGTCGACCGGGTCTCCGACCAGATGGCAGCGCTGGTGACCGCTTTCGGCGCCGGTCCCTATGCCGTGATCCTGCTCGCCAATCTCGTGCTGCTGGTTGCGGGGCTCTTTCTCGATATCGGCGCTGCGATCCTGCTGCTCGGTCCGCTGCTGTTGCCGGTCGCCGTCGCGGCCGGACTCGACCCGATCCAGTTCGGCGTCATTCTGGTCGTCAACCTGATGATCCATGGGCTGACGCCGCCGCTCGGCATCCTCGTCTATGTCGTCAGCGGCATCTTGCGTATTCCCGCGGGCCCGGTCTTCCGCGCCGTGCTGCCGCTGCTTGGCGCGCTGCTGGTGGCGCTCGCCGTTCTCTCACTCGGTGCAGCCGTCTGGCCGTCGCTCCCGCTTTCCTTCAAGGAGTTCCTCTGATGTCGTTGACCCGCCGCCATGTCGCCGCAGGCCTGCTTGCCGCGCCGGCGCTTCTCTCTGCTCGTACTGCCGATGCCGCTGGCCGGCCTGTGACCGTCGCTTCGCTCTTCGGCGAGGACAAGCCAGAGACGAAGATCTGGCGCAGGATCGCCGAGACGCTGAACAGGACCGCGCCCGGCCGCTTCGATCTGCGCATCGTCGGCAACGCGGCGCTCGGCGGCGAGAAAGAGGTTGCGGAAGGGATCAGGCTCGGTTCGGTCCAGGCCTCGCTCTCGACGATCTCTGCGCTCTCTTCCTGGGTGCCAGACGGCCAGATCCTCGATCTGCCTTTCCTGTTCCGCGATCGTGGCCATCTCAAACGCGTGCTTGATGGTGCGCTTGGCACCGAGCTCAAGGCGAAATACGAGGCTCAGGGCTTTGTCGTGCTCGGTTTCATCAATTACGGCGCGCGCCACCTGTTGGCGAAGGAACCGCTGACCAAGCCTGAATCGGTCAAGGGCAAGCGCATCCGCGTGATCCAGAGCCCGCTTCATACCGAGCTCTGGTCGGGACTCGGCGCTTACCCGACGCCCATTCCGATCCCCGAAACCTATAATGCGCTGAAAACCGGCGTCGTCGATGCCATGGACCTCACCAAATCGGCCTATGTCGGCTTCAAGCTGTATGAGGTCGTGCCCTATCTGATCGAGACCGGGCATATCTGGGCGAGCGGCGTCGTCTATGTCTCGGCGTCTTTCTGGAAGGGGCTTAACGCGGATGATCGCAAGGCGCTGGCCGAGGCGGCTGCCGAAGGAACGTCCTATTTCGACGACCTCATCCTTGCCGACGAGGACGCATCGATGGCCAAGGCGCAATCCGAAGGTGGCAAGCTCGTCCAGCCAGAGGATCGTCCAGGCTGGGAGGCCGGTGCCCGCAAGGTCTGGATCTCATTCGCCCCGAAGCTCGGCGGCATCGAGAAGATCGAGGCGATCACCAAGGTGGAGTGATCGCGCCCGCATCGTTTGCTCAGGGATACTGGCGCGCCGTGCTGCTGAGGCTGCGTGAGGGATAGCGCAGCGAAATATCGAACGGATTGAGGCTCGCGCCGAGCACGGCGGCCTCCCGCTGCAGGATACGCGCGACATTCGGGCCCCGCTCGTCGCTGAGGCGCTCTGCCAGAGTGCCGATGCTGAGCGCTGCGACGGCCCGGCCTTCTGCATCGAAGACCGGCACGCCGAGGCCGGCCATGCCCGGGATCAGCCCGGTGTTGAGGCTGACCCAACCGAGCTCGCGTGCCTCGGCCAGCGCGATGCGCAGGCCCGCCTCGTCAAGAAAGCCGCGATCGAGCAGGCGCGGGATGTTGAAGCGGATCACGGCCTCGCGCTCGTCCTCGGGCAGATGCGCGAGAATGGCGAGACTGCCCTGTCCAATGCCGAGCGGCACCTTGCCGCCGATATCGCCCGTGAAGGAGCGGATCGGGAACGGGCCTTCGACCCGATCGAGGCAGACGGCATCATAGCCGTTGCGGACCAGCAGGAAGATGGTGTCGTGCAGCGTCGCCGAGAGGCGTAGCAGCACCGGCCGTGCAAGATCGCGTAATCCGCTGGCCTGGCCGGCGCGGGCCGCCAGTACGAAGAAGTCGAGAGCCAGCCGGTAACGCTTTCCTCCGGCGACCTGCTCGGCAAATCCCTCGGCAATCAGGTCCTGCAAGGCGCGATGCGCCGTCGGCTGGCTGCAACCGGCCGCCTCGGAAAGGTCCTTCAGGCGTATGCCTGCCGGATCCGCGGCCGCCAGGATACGCAGGAGACCGAGCGCGCGACGCAGGCTTGATGTCGCTTCGGCTGACTCGTTCATTCGACTGCCCGAATTTGCAATTCGCTACTTTTCAAAAAAATTCCATATATAGAAATTATGTCAATTAAAATTCTTTTCTATGGAATTAAAAATTGACGAACGAATGCAGCTGCCACCTCCTTGCGCCGTTGCAGATCAGCGCCCCGCTCGCGGGGTGCCTACCAGGCGAGGTGGAGATGGGCTTCCTGACGCTGGCGTCGCTGAGCAAGGTCTATGGCGATCACGCCGCGGTGCGCGATGTCGACCTCAGCGTCGCCAAGGGCGAGTTCGTTTCGCTGCTCGGCCCGTCCGGCTGCGGCAAGACCACGACGCTTCAGATGATCGCCGGTCTCGTCGAACCGACGCGCGGAAAGATCACGCTCGACGAGCGCGACATCACGCATGAGAAGCCGAACACGCGCGGGCTCGGCATCGTCTTCCAGAGCTATGCGCTGTTTCCGCACATGACTGTGGCGCAGAACGTCTCCTTCGGCCTGGAGATGCGCAAGGTCACCAGGCCTGAGCGCGACGAGCGCGTCAAGACGATGCTCGGGCTGGTGCATCTGGCCCAGCTTGCTGACCGTTATCCGCGCCAGCTTTCGGGCGGCCAGCGCCAGCGCGTCGCGATCGCGCGCGCGCTGGTGATCGTACCGCCGGTGCTGCTGCTCGACGAGCCGCTTTCCAACCTCGACGCCAAGCTGCGCGAGGAAATGCAGTTCGAACTGCGCCGAATCCAGCAGAGGGTCGGTACGACGACGATCATGGTCACGCATGACCAGGCCGAAGCCTTGTCGATCAGCGACCGGGTGGTCGTGATGGAGCAGGGGCGAATGACCCAGATCGATGCGCCTTACCGGCTCTATGAGCGTCCGGCGACGGCCTTCATCTCCTCCTTCGTCGGCAAGATGAACCGCCTGGACGGCATCTGGCGGGGGCAGGGCGCTTCCGGAACAGCGCAGATCAACGGAATGTCCCTGCCTTGCGAGGATGCGAGCTTCCCGGACGGCCAGGCGGTCGCGCTCTCGCTGCGTCCTGAAAAGATCCTGTTGCGGGCGCAGGGCCAGGGCCGACTCGACGGGACCATCGTCAATCGCTTCTTCCTTGGAAGCTACTGGCTCTTCACCGTCGGGACGCCGGTTGGAGCGCTCTCCGTCTCGGTTCCCAACCATGGCAAGGAGCCGGCAGGCGAGGGTGATGCCGTTGCACTGGACTGGATGCCAGCGAGCCTCCGGGTGGAGGCCGTTACCGCGACGGCCGGAGCCGCGGCATGAGCCGGGCCCGTCCGGCGCTGACGCCCTGGCTGCTGGTCTCGCCCGGCGCCCTGCTATTCCTGGCTCTGGTCATCGTCCCGCTGGTGCTGACGGTGATCCTGTCATTCCACGTCTATGACCACGGCACGGGGATCAAGAACGAGTTCACGCTCGCGCATTACCTCGCGGTGGTCACCGACGATTATTATCTCGGCATCTTCTGGCGGACGCTGCGTCTGGCGGCGCTGACGACGCTGATCTGCGCGCTGATCGGTGTACCCGAGGCCTATATCCTGGCGCGGATGCGCGATCCCTGGCGCTCCGTCTTCCTGCTGGTGATCATTGGGCCGCTGCTCGTCTCCGTCGTGGTGCGCGCCTTTGGCTGGAGCATGCTGCTTGGCTCGACCGGGCTGGTGAACCAGGCGCTGCAGGCGCTTGGGCTTGGCACGGTCAAGCTGCTCTACACCGAGAGCGCGATCGTGATCGCGCTTGTCCACGTCATGCTGCCCTTCATGGTCATCCCGGTCTGGACGTCGCTGCAGAAGCTCGATCCCTCGGTCGAAGCCGCCGCCTGGACGCTTGGCGCCTCGCGTTTCACGGCGCTGCGACGGGTGGTGATGCCGCAGGTCAGCATGGGCATGCTGTCGGGCAGCCTGATCGTCTTCGGGCTTTCGGCCAGCGCCTTCGCCATCCCTGGCCTGCTCGGCGGCCGCAGGCTCAAGATGGCGGCGACGCTCGTCTATGACGAGTTCATGCACGAGCTGAACTGGCCGCTTGGCGCCACGATTGCGATCATCGTGCTCGTCGCGAACCTCATCATCATGCTGGCCTATAACCGCATGGTCGAAGCCCGCGCTCGCCGGACCTTGGGATAAGCGCCATGCAGAAGAATGGTCCGCTCGCGCTCGCCTTCCACACGCTCGTCGTCGCCTTCGTGCTGGCGCCGCTGCTGGTCATCTGCCTCGTCGCCTTCACGCCCGAGAACACGCTCTCGATTCCGACCACCAGCTTCTCGCTGCGCTGGTTCCGCGAGATCTTCGTGCACCCGGATTTCGTCGCCTCCTTCGTCAACAGCCTGTCGCTGGCGACGCTGTCGGCGACGATCGCGATCGCACTCGCCGTCCCGGCCGGGCTCGCCATCGACCGCTACGACTTCCCCGGCCGCGATGGGCTGAACGCGCTCTTCCTGTCGCCACTGATCATCCCGCATCTCGTGCTGGGCGTCGCGTTCCTGCGGCTCTTCGCCCTGATCGGCGCGACCGGAAGCTTCACCTGGCTGGTCGTCAGCCATGTCATCATCGTCACGCCCTATGTGCTGCGGCTGGTCCTGGCGGCGCTTTCGGGCATGGATCGCAGCGCCGAACAGGCGGCCATGACGCTTGGCGCCTCGCACTGGACGGTGTTTCGCCGCGTCACGGCGCCGATGATCCTGCCGGGCATCACCGGCGGTTGGCTGCTCGCCTTCATCAACAGCTTCGACGAGTTGACCATGTCGATCTTCGTCACCTCGCCGGCGACCGTGACCCTGCCGGTCCGGATGTACATGTACGCGACCGAATCCATCGACCCGATGATGGCGGCGGTCTCGGCGCTGATGATCGCGCTGACGGCCGGCGCGATGCTGGTGCTCGACCGCGCGTTCGGGCTCGACAAGATCCTCGTCGGGCAGAAGTGAGCGCGAGCCGATGCCACTGCTTCACCGCATCGCACGCAAGAGCCACCCGGTCATTGCCTTCATCCTCGATGGCGAGCCTTGCGAGGGGCGGGCCGGAGACACCGTGCTGACCGCCATCCTCAATCGCACCGAGGCGCTGCGCGTAAGCGAGTTCTCGGCTTCGCCGCGTGCCGGCTTCTGCCAGATGGGCGCCTGCCAGGATTGCTGGGTACGCCTCGAAGGCGGGGAACGCCTGCGCGCCTGCACCACGGCGCTCGCCGCCGGCATGCGGATCGTGACGGCCAAGGGGAGGGCGGCGTGACGGCGCGTGCGCAACCGCTCATCGTTGGCGCGGGACCCGCCGGCGTCCGGGCCGCCGAGACCCTGGTTAAGGCCGGCCTGCGTCCACTCGTGGTCGACGAGGCGCCCGCCTGCGGCGGCCAGATCTATCGCCAGCGGCTCGTTGCCGACGAACGCAGCAGCACGGCGCTCTATGGCTCCGAAGCGTCAAAGGCCGAGAAACTCCATCGCGACTTCGCGGCACTCGCAGGGCGGGTCGACTATTGGCCCCAAGCGCTGCTCTGGAACCTGCGCGACAGCAAGGCCGATGTCGCGATGGCCGGAACCAGCCGCCAAGTCGCCTATGACGGGCTGATCCTGGCAACCGGCGCGACCGATCGCATCCTGCCGATTCCGGGCTGGACCTTGCCAGGCGTCTTCACCCTCGGTGGTGCCCAGATCGCGCTGAAGGCGCAGGGCTGCGCCATTGGCTCGCGCGTCGTCTTGCTTGGCTCCGGGCCGCTGCTCTATCTCGTCGCCTGGCAATATCTGAAGGCCGGTGTCGACGTCGCTGCGGTGCTGGATACCGCGCCCTTCGACGCGAAGCTCAACCTGCTGCGCGGCCTTGCGCTCGAGCCCGCGGTCATCTTGCGCGGCATGCGGATGACGGCCGAACTCAGGCTGCGCGGTGTCGCGCTGCATTATGGCGTGGAGCATGTCCGCGTCGACGGGGCGAGGCGCGTCGAGGCGATCACGTGGCGCCAGGGCACGCGGACACGGACACTCTCCTGCGATGGCATCGGCTATGGCCTGGCGCTGCGCTCGGAAACCCAACTCGCCGATCTCGCGGGCTGCCGCTTCCGGTTCGATCAGCGTGACCGTGCCTGGCTCCCTGAACGCGATGCGGCCGGCCGGGGCAGCGTAGCAGGCGTCTATCTCGCGGGTGACGGCGCCGCCATTGCGGGCGCGGATGCGGCGGAGCTCACCGGCGAGCGCGCCGCGCTGGCCCTGCTCGAGGATCGCGGCTTGCCGCATGCTCCGGAGCGCGGCGAAGCCATTGGGCGCGAGCTTTCCCGCATCGGCCGCTTCCGCGATGTTCTCGAAGCTGCATTCCCGTTCCCGGCGCATTGGGCGAAGGACATTGCCGACGAGACACCCGTCTGCCGCTGCGAGGAGATCAGCGCCGGCGAGGTTCGCCGCGCCGTCGGCCATTTCGAGATCAGCGAGCTCAACCGGCTGAAGGCCGTCAGCCGGATCGGCATGGGCCGCTGCCAGGGACGGATCTGCGGCAGCGTGGCGGCTGAGCTTCTCGGCGGAGCGACGGGCCGGCGGATCGACGCCGTCGGCCGGCTGCGGAGCCAGGCGCCGGTCAAGCCGATCCCGCTCGCGCTGACGATGGCCGAGACGGGTGCGGAGGCGCCGGAATGAGCCGGCGTCTCGATGTCGATGTCGCCATCATTGGCGGCGGCCTGGTCGGCAGTTCGGCGGCTCTTGCGCTACGCGGCATGGGCATGTCGGTGGCGCTGCTCGACAAGGGCTTTTGTGGCGCGCAGGCGAGCGGCGTAAATTACGGCGGCGTGCGCCGCCAGGGGCGGCCGCTCGAGCAATTGCCGCTGTCGCAGCGCGCGCATGCCATCTGGCCGCGGCTGCAGGCGCTGATCGGCATCGATGGCGAGTTCCTGCGCTCCGGCCATCTCAAGCTCGCGCGCGACGAGGCCGACATGGCCGCACTCGAAGCCTATGCCGAGGCGGTTGCCGGACAGGGGCTCGGTCTGGAGCTGATTGGCCATAACGGCCTGCGCGAGCGGTTCGGCTGGGTCGGCGGCGACGTGTTCGGCGCCTCCTTCTGCGCCGGCGACGGCCACGCCAACCCGCGACTGGTCTCGACCGGTTTTGCCAGCGCAGCGCGCCGTGCCGGTGTCCATGTGCTGGAGAACACGCTGGTCAAGGGCGTAACGCGCAACGGCGCGGGCTTCGCGCTGGAAGCGGGCGATGATCTTTCGCTGAGCGCGCGTTTCGTCATCAACAGCGCGGGCGCCTGGGCGGACAGCTTCGCTGCGGCATTCGGCGAGACGGTGCCGCTTGCGCGCATTTATCCCTCGATGGTGGTGACCGAGCCGCTCGAGGCCGTCATGACCGCCAATATCGGCATGGAGGGCGGCGGCATCTATGCCCGGCAGGTCGAGCGCGGCAATTGCGTCGTCGGCGGTGAGCGCGCCTTGCCCCTGGATGATCGCGATTTCTCGCGCCCCCGCGGGGAGGACGCGCTTGCCATCATGAACCGTGCGGCCGAACTCTTCCCCGGCCTGCGCCATGCCCACGCCATCCGCTTCTGGAGCGGCACCGAGGGTGCGATGCCCGATCGCAACCCGGTGATCGGGCCGAGCCTGACGACGCCCGGCCTGATCCACGCCTTCGGCTTCACCGGCGCCGGCTTCCAGATCGCGCCCGGCGTCGGCGAGGTCCTGGCCGAACTCGTCCGCGACGGGCACAGCACGACCCCCATCGACGCCTTCACGGTCGGACGCTTCACGCCCGCACCGAATTCGACCCGCACCGACCGAGGCTCGGGTGCGGGAGAAGCATCAGAGCCGCAACACCCAAGGGAGACATTTTCATGATCAACCGCCGTACCGCTCTGGCGAGCACTGTCGCCGCCTTCGCCGTCGTCGCCTCCGGCGCTGCCATGGCGCAGTCCAAGACGCTCTATGTCGGCATGAATGGCGGCAATTTCGAACGCACCTTTACTCAAGGCGTCTTCCCCGAGTTCGAGAAGGCGAATGACGTCAAGATCGTCGTGGTGCCCGGCACCTCCTCGGACATCCTGGCCAAGGCGACTGCGGCCAAGGGCAAGCCGCAGATGCACATCATGTTCCTCGATGACGGCGTCATGGTGCGCGCGACCGGCGCTGGCCTCTGCGAGAAGCTGAGGCCCGGCCCGGAGCTTGAAGAACTCGTCCCGGGCGTCCGCATGAAGGACGACCTGGCGGTCGGCGTTGACCTCGGCATGACCGGGCTCGCCTATAACAAGAAGATGTTCGACGAGAAGGGCTGGGCCGCGCCCACCTCCTGGATGGATCTCGCTGATCCGAAGTTCAAGGGCAAGGTCGTGTTCCAATCGGCCTCAGCCTCCTCCTTCGGCCTGCATGGCTTCCTGATGTTCAACCGGATCCAGGGCGGCAACGAGAGCAATGTCGAGCCCGGCTTCAGCAAGTTCCGCGAGACCATCGGCAAGAACGTGCTCGAGTTCATCCCGAACTCCGCGAAGATCTCCGAGATGGTCCAGACCGGCGAAGCCGCGATCTTCCCGTTGACGCCGACCGCTGTCGCCAATCTCAAGGACAAGGGCATCCCGGTGGAGTATGCCCAGCCGAAGGAGGGGGCCGTCGTCCTGATGGTGGCACAGTGCGTCATCGCCAACAATTCCGAGCCGGATCTGGCCCAGAAGCTCGCCGCCTATGTGCTCTCGGCGGATGCTCAGAGCCGGATGATGGCCACTGGTAGTGGCGTTCCATCGAACACCAAGGCGAGGACCGCGACACCCGAGGCTGAGGCGAAGCTCAAGGCCTTCCATTCCAACATGAAGTCGGCGGTGACGCTGGACTGGGATGCGATCAACGCCAAGCGCCCGGAATGGAACAGCCGCTGGAACAAGATGATCGAACGCTGAGCCCTGAGCCCGGCTTCCACGGCGCGCGGTCGGTTCGACCGTGCGCTGTTCTCATTTCAGGACTTGTCTCGTTTCAAGACTTGCCGACCCGCCCCTCGATGAGCCCGCGAAGCGCCTCGATATGAAGATTGCCGGCCTTCATCGCCTTGCTCTCGACGGCGCGGTAATGCGCCACGACCTCGCGGCCAAGCGGAGTCAGATGCGCTCCGCCGCCCTTGCTGCCGCCGGGTTGGGCTTCCACAAGCGGTTGCCGGAACATCCTGTTGAGTTCATCGACCAGCAGCCAGGCTCGCCGGTAGGACATGGTCATCGCCCGTCCCGCAGCAGAAATCGAGCCCGTCTGCTCGACGGCTTCCAGCAACTCGACCTTGCCCGGGCCGAGCCGGCCGCCGGGCGAGAAGTCGAGCCGGAGGCTGAGTTCGACGGCGGGAGGCGGTGGCGTTTCGGGCATTCAGGCGTCCTTGTTGCGCGACCAGTCTAGCCGGCTTCGGTCAGGCCTGCATCGTCGTTTCCCGTCGCCCCGCCATATATGCCGAACGACAGCGCAATGGCACGAGCAGCTTCCGTCCCGTGGCCTGGACAGGGTCAGGGCGCGTCGACCGAGACGCTCTTGATGACCGCATAGACCGAGCTGCCTGGTTTCAGCTCAAGCCGGGCCACCGATTTCGCGGTCAGCCGGGCAACCAGCATGGCGCCATTGCAATCGATGCGCAGGTCGATCGCGGCTCTGTCCGTTCCGCCCCCCAAGCCGATCTCGACAATGGTACCCTGCAGCACGTTGAGCGCACTGATGCCTTCAAGCGGATGGAGGCTGAGGAACACGTCGCTGGCGAGGATGCGGGCGCGCAGCCGCGCTCCCGGACGCAGGCCAGGGCGTGTAACAAGGAGCTGGCCTGCCTGCGTCGACAACGTTGCCAGGTGATGGACGGGGTCGAGGCTCGTGACTTCGGCGTCCAGCACGGCGCTCGCCTCCGGCGCTCCGGGCAACATCGCGACATCGAGCCGCGACATCACCTCTGCCGTCGAACCCGACGCCTTGACCACGCCCTGGTCGACGATGACCAGGTTCGTCGCCAGGCGCGCGACCTCGGTCGCCGAATGCGAGACATAGACGATCGGCAGGCCCATCTCGTCACGCAACCGCTCGATATAGGGCAGAATCTCGGACTTGCGTGCTTCGTCGAGCGAGGCGAGCGGCTCATCCATCAGGAGCAGGCGCGGCCTGGCCAGCAGGGCACGGCCGATTGCCACGCGCTGCTTCTCGCCGCCCGACAGCCCCGCGGGGCGCCGCTCCAGCAAATGGCCGATGCCGAGCAGTTCGAGCACGTTCGCAATCTCGGTGCCGTCATGGCCCTGGTGCCTGGCGAACCAGCGGCCGAAGAGCAGGTTCTGGCGGACGGTGAGATGCGGGAACAGCCGCGCTTCCTGGAAGACATAGCCGATACGGCGACGATGTTTCGGGACGAAGATGCCATGGGCGGTGTCGACCAGGGTTTCACCCGCGATGACGACCCGGCCACGTGTCGGACGGATCAAGCCGCCGATGACATTGACCAGCGAGGTCTTGCCCGAGCCGGAGCGCCCGAAGAGAGCCGTCAGACCGCCATTGGCGGTGAAGCGGGCGTCGAGCAGGAAGTTCCCGAGCCGATGCTCGATCGCGATATCGAGAGCCGGGCTCATTCGATCTCGATCCGGCGCCCGACAAACCGTGCCATCGCCTCGGAGGCGAACAGTGCGATGACGGAGATGGCAATCGAGATCAGGGTCAGCCGCATGGCCCCGGCCTCGCCGCCGGGCACTTGCGTGAAGGTATAGATCGCCGAGGGCAGGGTCTGGGTCTCGCCGGGAATGTTCGAGACGAAGGTGATGGTTGCGCCGAACTCGCCCATCGCCTTGGCGAAGCTCAGGATCATGCCGACGACGATGCCGGGTAGGCACAGCGGCAATGTCACGGCCAGGAAGACCCAGAGCGGACTGGCGCCAAGGGTGCCGGCGGCATCCTCGAGCTTGCGGTCGACGGCCTCGATCGAAAGCCGGATCGCCCGCACCATCAGCGGGAAACCCATCACGGCGGCCGCAAGCGCGGCCCCGGTCCAGCGGAAGGAGAGGACGATGCCGAACCAGTCATAGAGAAATTGTCCGATGGGGCCGCGCCGCCCGAAACCGATCAGCAGCAGATACCCGGTCACGACCGGCGGCATGATCAGCGGCAGATGCACGACGGCGTCCAGCAGCGACTTGCCCCAGAAGCGGCCTCGTGCCAGCAGGAACGCGACCGCGACGCCGATCGGCAGGCTCGCGATCGTGGCAGTCGTCGCGACAAGCAGGCTGAGCCTGACCGCCGTCCATTCCTCGGGTGAAAGCCAGTCGCTCACGAAGAGCTGGCAGCCTTGTTCAGCACCGTGAAGCCCTGCTTCTCGAAGGCGCCCTTGGCGGCCGGACCGCGCAGATAGCTCATGAAGGCCCGCGCGTCTGTGTTGGCCGAGTCCTTGGTCACCGCAACCGGATAGATGATCGGCGGGTGCGTGTCCTCGGGGAAGGTGGCGACAATCTTGACCTGCGGGTCGGCGGCGGCGTCGGTGGTGTAGACGATGCCGAGCGGCGCCTCGCCGCGCGAGACCAGCAACAGGGCGGCACGAACGTTGTCGGCCTGTGCCGCCTTGTCCTTGATCTTGTCCCAGCCACCGAGCTTCTCGAGTGCCGCCTTGCCGTATTTACCGGCCGGCACGGAATCGACATTGCCCATGGCGAGCCGGCCGGAGCCGAGCACGGTGGCCAGATCGACGCCCGGTTTCAGCTCGACCTTGGCAGTCGAATCCTTCGCGGCGATGAGCGCGATCCGGTTGGCCAGCAGGCTGACGCGGGTGTCGGGCTTGATCAGGTTCTTCGACGCGGCGTAATCCATCCAGTCGAGATCGGCCGACATGAAGATATCCGCCGGTGCACCCTGTGCGATCTGCTTGGCCAGCGCGTTGCTCGCCGCATAGGAAATTTTTGGCGCCGGCTTGCCGCTTTCCCTGACCCAGTTGGCCGCGGCCTCGTCGAGCGCATTCTTGAGGCTCGCGGCCGCGAAAATGACGAGCTCCTTGCTCTGCGCCTGGGCCGGACCTGAGACGGTGGCCATTCCCAACAGGAAGGCTGCGGCAAGTCCGAGTGCGTGGCGGCGGGTTGTCATGGGCGCGTCCCCTCGAAATCGCTATCGCTGTGTACCATGGAATATAGCGATCGTTGCGTGGCGTCGAGAGCCGTGGCAATCACCATGCATGAGGGGATGGCCCTTCGGGACATGCGCTGATCGCGCCTGATCAGTCTGGCGATGTCGAGGTCGGCTGTTAGAGCATGCTGCGAAAAAGTGGCAACGGTTTTTCGCATCAAGCATGCTCTAAACGATGAGAGTCGATCACGTTTTCTGCGTTTGGACGATGTCGTCCAAACGCAGCGTGATCTAGTCTCGGGGGCTGCCACCCGGTGGGTGCTTGTGGATCGGGTCGACCCAGTAGACCTCTTCAGGCGCTTCGACCGGGTCGACATCGGTGATGTTGACCACCACGGCCTCGTTATCGGAACGCACCAGCACGCATTCGAGCGGCTCGTCCGGATTGGCGTTGATCTCCTGGTGCGGCACGAAGGGCGGCACATAGATGAAGTCGCCCGGTCCGGCCTCCGCGACGAATTCGAGTCGCTCGCCCCAGCGCATGCGGGCCTTGCCGCGCACGACATAGATCACGCTTTCCAGTTCGCCATGATGATGCACGCCGGTCTTGGCGTTGGGCTGGATCGAGACCGTGCCCGCCCAGATCTTTTGCGCGCCGACCCGGGCGTGGTTGATCGCGGCCTGACGGAACATGCCAGGGGTCTGGGCGGTGTTGGGATCGAGCTTGTCGCCGGTGATGACGCGCACGCCGTCATGCTTCCAGCGCGGCTCGTCATGGTCGTGCGAATGTGGGTGATCGTGATCGGCCATCGGAGGCTCCTTCCATCCGGGAGGCTAATCCGATGGGCGCCGCTGGCAAGCCTCAATACCGGATCACGCCAAAACGCCTGAAGGCGTCGTGGATGCGGTCGGCATAGGCGTTGAAGCTGGGATAGTCGCCGAGATGGGCGGGGCGTGGCCGCGGTAGCTCGATCGCGATCTCGTCGACAATCCGGCCGGGCGTCGGTGACATCACCAGCACACGGTCGGAAAGGCCGATCGCCTCGTCGATGCTGTGGGTGATGAACACGACCGTCTTGCCGGTCTCCAGCCAGAGCATTTCGAGGTCGTGCCGGATCTGCGTCCGGGTGATGGCGTCGAGCGCGCCGAAGGGCTCGTCCATCATCAGTACCGACGGGTTGTGGATCAGCGCCCGGGCGATCGAGACGCGCTGGCGCATGCCGCCGGAGAGCTGCTTCGGATAGCGATCGACGGCATGGGAGATGCCGAGCTTGGCGAACAGATCGAGTGCCCGCTCGCGTGCCGGTGCCAATGGCAGGCCCCGGATTTCGGCCTGGAGCATAACGTTCTCCAGTGCAGTCCGGAACTCCAGCAGCAGGTGGTCCTGGAAGACGATGCCGATATCGGTGAGCGGCTCGGTTAGCTTCCGGCCGTCAACCAGCAGTTCGCCGGCGCTGACCGGCATCAGACCGGCCGCCATGAGCATGAAGGTGCTCTTGCCGCAGCCGGAAGGACCGATCAGGCTGACGAATTCGCCACTCCGGATATCGAGGGTGAGACCGTCGACGGCGGTGAAGCCGCCGAAGGTCTTGATGACGCCGCGCCCCTGGATGGAGGCGGCGCCGGAACCCGAGGCTTGGGTCGCGAGGCTCATGGAAACCTCAGGAACAGGCCGGCGCCGAGGCCGGCAGCAGCTCGGTCGAGTAATAGTCGGTGATCGGCTTGTCCTTGGGCAGGCCGAGAAATTGCGTCAGCAGGTCGAAGCTGACGGTCCAGTTCTTCTCCGGCACCTTGCCGAGCGACGTCGCGCCCGGCGCGCAGAGCAGCTTGTTGACGACGTCGAACTGCGCGAGCACCTGTGCCTTCTTCACGGAAGGGAACTGAGCCACCACGGCATCGGCCGCAGCGTCGGGGTTCTTGCGGGCGGCATCCCAGCCCTGAAGGCTCGCCTCGACGAATTTCTTGAACAGATCGGCATCGGCCTTGATCCGGTCGTCGCGGGCGATGATCGAGAGGCCCACGGTCGGCACGCCAACATCGCGATAGAAGATGTCGCGCACCTTGAAGCCGCGCTCGCGGATCTGAATCGAATGGAAATCGGCGCCGCCAAGGATGGCGTCGACCTTCTTTTCCAGCAACGCGCCGACGAAGGCGCCAGGATCGATATTGATGATGTCGAGCTTGGTCTTGTCGATCTGGTTGCTGGCCAGGATCGCATCGAGCAGCGTCGTCTGGGCCGTGCCGGGCTGGACCGCGACCTTCTTGCCGATCAGGTCCTTGGGCGAGGCGATATTGCTCTCCTCGAGCGAGATGATGGCAAAGCCGTTGGTCTGCAGCACCGGGGCGATGATCTTCACCGGCGCGCCCTTGGTGCGCAGCTGCATCGCGGCCGGTGCGTCGGCGAAGCCGATATCGGTCTGGCCGGTCGCGACCATCTGCGCGGTGGTGCCCGAGCCCTTGCCTTCCTCGATCGTCAGGTTGATGCCGGCCTTCTCGTAGAGACCGAGCTGCTTGGCCATCATGAAGCCGGCATTGGGTGCTGCGGCAAGGAAGTTGAGCGTGATCTTCATTGGCTTGCCGGCGCCCTGCGCGAAGGCCGTCGTGGTGCTGAGCGCGATCAGAGTTGCGGCGGCGATGAGACTGCGGCGGTTCATGTTGGTTCCTCCCATGATCATTGTCCCGTGCCCCGGTTCGAGCCGGGTATTTCTTGGTCTTGGAGTGGTCAGCCCTTCCGCTGCCAGGGCATCAGCAGCACTTCGAGCCCGTCGACGAGATAGCTGAAGACGATGCCGACGAGGCTCAGCGCAACGAGGCAGGCGAAGATCAACGGCATGTCGAGGAAGCTGGTGCCGCGCAGCAGGAGATAGCCGAGGCCGGCATTGGCGCCGACGAATTCGCCGACGATGGCGCCGGTGGCAGCGAAGACGGCAGAGACCTTCAGGCCTGAGAAGATATAGGTCAGCGCTGCCGGTACCCGGACATAGCGGAAGGTCTGCCAGGCTGAGGCGCCCATCGAGCGCGTGAGGTAGAGCACGCGTTCGTCGAGCGCCCTGAAGCCGGTCATGCTGGCGACCAGTGTCGGGAAGAAGCAGAGCAGGAAGGTCAGCAGCACCTTCGGGAACAGGCCGAAGCCGAACCAGACGACGAAAAGCGGCGCGATCGCGATTTTCGGTACAAGCTGGAAGAAGACGATGACTGGATAGATCGCCTTCTCCAGGATCTTCACGGAGACGATGATGTAGCCGAGCGGGATCGAGATCACCGCCGCCATCAGGAAGCCGAGGATGATCTCATTGGCGGTCACCAGCGTATGCTGGGCGATCAGGGCCCGGTCGATCCAGAGCCGCTCGAAGAAGGCGCTCGGCACCGGCAGGATGTATTCCGGGATGCCGGCCATCGGCACGAACCACTGCCAGGCGAGCAGCAGCACGGCAAAGCTGGCGAGGGGCCAGGCGATGGCGGAGACCCAGGCGCGCGCATGACTGGTGGCGGGAACAGGTCTCGTGGAGGACGCCGCGGCAGGCGCGATAGCGCCATCATTGCTCATGCCTGGGTTCCTGTCTGGAGAAGGGGGCTCGGCCGGCCATTCAGCGTAGGGTTCTGCAGCGCGGAACTCTGGCGGCGGCGCAACGGCCAGATCTCTGCCATCTCGGCCGCGGCCCTCTGCAGGGCATCGGCAATCGAACCATGGCGCTCGGCCTGCATCCGGGCCGCGGGGCCGGCGACGCTCAACGTGCCGGCGATCGGCGCCTCTGCGCCTGGCGCGGAGCGGAAGGTCGTCGCCATCGCCACGGTGCCGATCTCGCCTTCCTCCGTCGCGAGCGCAAAGCCGCGCCGGCGCGTCTCAGTGAGATGGCTGCGCAAGGCCTCGACGCCGGTGACGGCATTCGGACCGGTGCGCCCCTCTGCCTGGAAGCCGCGAGCACAAACGATGCGAAGCGCCCGGTCCTCGGGCAGGGAGGCGAGCCAGGCCTTGCCGGTCGCCGTGGCATGCAGAACGATCTCCGAGCCCATCGGCGGTTCGTAGCGAAGGCCGGCGGTCGCGCCCTGCGAACGCGCGATCCAGACCAGATTCTCCCCTTCGACCACGGCCAGGCGGCAATATTCGCCTGTCGCCTGGGCGAGCCGGTCGAGCACGATCTGACCGGCATCGGGCAGATGGCGGAGATCAAGATTGCGGAAGGCGAGGAGAGAGAGCTTCAGGGTCAGCGCGTAGGCGCCGCTCGCCGGATCCTGCGCAACAAAGCCGCGCTCGGCGAAGGTGGTCAACAGACGGTGGGTTGCGCTGGCCGGCAGGTCGAGCCGCTCGGCGAGGGCGCCGAGATCGATGCCGGCGGGTTCTCCCGACAGCATTTCCAGCATCTTCAGCGCGCGGTCCACCGCTGCGATCGTCACCGTTCCACCCTTGATTTCTTCTTTTTGGAATAGCATTCCATTTCAGAATTTGATTTCGTATATGAGCCGGGACAGGCCGAGTCAACGGGCCCTGCGATGGCGGGCGAGGGAGCGATCATGAGTTTGGCGGGAGAAGGGGCGGTCGCGATCTGGCACGACATCGCTCCGGAAGGGCGCGAGGTTTTCTATGCCTGGCACGGTCAGGAGCACATGCCGGAACGCGTCGGTATTCCCGGATTCCTGCGCGGCCGGCGTTATGTCGCCATCGAGGCCGATCTCGAGTTCTTCAATCTCTACGAGGCGCTGAGCGTCGAGGTTCTGAAGGGGCAGGATTACACCGCACGCGTGAACGCGCCGACGCCCTGGACCCTTGCTGCGGTCAAGCATTTTCGCTCGGTCGCCCGTTCGATCTGCCGGGTGGCGCATAGCGCCGGGCCGGCGCAGGGTGGGCTGATGGCGACGCTGCGCTATGATGTGCCGGAAGCGCGGACGGCGGAACACAAGGCTGCCCTGCTTCGCCAGTTCGTTCCCGATCTGCTGGCGCGAGCAGGCGTCGCCGGCGTGCATGTGCTCACCGCCGATGCCGAGGCCAGCGGTGTCGCCACCGCCGAGCAGAAGGCGCGCGGCGTTGCCAATGCCGTCCCACGCTGGGTGTTGCTGCTCGAAGGCTGGGGTGACGAGGCGGAATTCGCGAACCTGGCCAAGGTGGAACTGGCAGGCGAGAAACTCACGGCGCTTGGCGGCGAGGGACCATTCGATCTAGGGCTCTATCGTCACCAGATCACCCGAACCAAGACTGCCTGGAGTGCGGGCTAATGACTGCGACCTACGAATTCGGCGGGCGCCGTGCGATCATCACCGGTGGGGCTGGCGGGCTCGGGCGTGGCATGGCCAAGGCGCTGATGGATGCCGGTGCGGAAGTCGAACTCTGGGACATGAGCGCGTCGGCGCTGGCGCAGGCGAGGTCGGAACTCGGCCCGGCCGTGAGCGTCCGGGAGGTCGACATCACGAATGTGGCGGCGGTCGAACATGCCGCCGATACCACCTTCGCCGGTGGCCGGGTCGATATCCTCGTCAACAATGCCGGTGTACTCGGCGAGGTCAAGCCGGTCTGGGAAACCTCGCCCGAGAATTTTCAGCGCGTGCTGCAGGTGAACCTGTTCGGCGCCTATCTCGTGACGCGCGCCGTCGTCGGGCGCATGCGGGCACAAACTGCGCGGCACTCCGCACAGAACCCGCACCCGTTGCGCGGCCATATCGTCAACATCGCCTCGATCCAGGGCAAGGAAGGCATGGCGATGGCGGCCGCCTATAGCGCCTCCAAAGCGGGGTTGATCGCGCTGACCAAAAGCGTTGCCAAGGAAACCGCACGCGACGGCATCATCGTCACCGCGATCACGCCGGCCGCTGCCGAGACCGCGATGGCCAAGGAAATCTCGGCTGAACGTCGCGCTGACATCCTCGGCCGTATTCCGATGGGCCGCTTCGTCGAGATCGAGGAGGTGGCCAGAATGGTGCTCTGGCTCTCCTCCGACGAATGTTCCTTCTCGACCGGTGGGATTTTCGATCTGTCAGGCGGCAGAGCGACTTATTGAGGCAAGCTCCAGCGCTTTTTTAGATCATCGGAGCGGATCTCGTGTCCGGTCCGATGATCTAATCTTTCTGCATTTGCATCGGCTTTCCGGAAAACCGCATTCCGCTTTTCGGGCCGATGCCTTAGCCCTTCCTGGCCGGCCCGGTTGCGATCGGCCGGTCGCTCGCGCCCCATTCGGCCCAGGAGCCGTCATAGATGGCGCGCGCCGGCTTGCCGATGGTCTCGAGCGCGGTCGAGAGGATCGCGGCCGAGACGCCGGAGCCGCAGCTGGTGATCAGCGGCTTGTCCAGATCGACGCCCGCCTCGGTGAAGGCGGCGGCGATGGCTTCCGGCGAACGGAGCCTGCCATCGGCGATGATCGCGGGGAAGGGCAGGTTGAGCGAACCCGGCATATGGCCCGAGCGCACGCCGGCGCGCGGCTCCGGCGCCTCACCGCGGAAGCGGTCGGCCGGACGGGCGTCGACGACCTGGATCGCAGCGCCATTCAGCGCACGCTCGACATCGTCGGCATCGGCGACGGCGGAGTGGTCGAGCCGGGCGGTGAAGGTACGGGCGGCGCGGGCGCGCGGCGGGCCTTCCTCGATCGGGCGGCCTTCGGCCTGCCATTTCGGGAAGCCGCCTTCGAGGATGACGACGTCCTTCGCCCCGAAGGTCTTGAAGGTCCAGCGCACGCGCGCGGCCGAGAACAGGCCGAGCCCGTCATAGACGACGATGCGCATGCCGTCGCCGATGCCCATGGCGCCGACGGCGGCCGCGAAGGCATCCGGCCGCGGCAGCATATGCGGCAGGTCGGAATTGGCGTCCTTCACCGTATCGATGTCGAAGCGCACCGCTCCGGGAATGCGCCGTTCTGCGTATTCGGCGGCGGGATCGCGGGCGTGCATGGGGAGATACCAGGAGCCGTCGACCACCACGATATCGGGCGCGTTCAGGCGCTCGGCGAGCCATTCGGTGGAGACGAAAACATCATTGCTGGCCATGGTTGGCGTTTCCTGCTGATGAGGCGAAGTCTGGCGGGTTCAGGCGAGCGCGATGCGCACGCGCCTGTTCTGCTTGCCCTTCTTCTCGATATCGGTGATCGCGACAACACCGATCTCGGAGGTGTTGCGGACATGGGTTCCACCGCAGGGCTGGAGATCGATGCCGTCGATCGAAACCAGCCGCACACGTCCGGATCCCCGCGGCGGCTTGACCGACATGGTCTTGACCAGGCCGGGATTGGCATCGAGTTCCTCGTCGGTGATCCAACGCTCGGTGACGGCGGCATTGCGGGCAATCAGCGCGTTCAGCTTTTCGCCGATCTCCGCCTTGTCGAGCCCGCCTTCCGGGATGTCGAAATCGAGACGGCCGTCGCCATCGCCGATCGAACCGCCGGTGACGGGGAAGGGCAGCACGACGCTGAGCAGGTGCAAGGCGGTGTGGATGCGCATGCGCTTCAGGCGGCGCCCCCAGTCGAGCAACAGGGTGACAGTGTCGCCAGGCTGAGGTGCTGCCTGCCCCTCGAGCGGCACGTGGATGACGCGGCTCTTGTCCTCGGGGTCGTAGATCGTGGTGCCGATTGCGATCTCGCTGCCGTCGGTGAGGCGAATTCGCCCGGCATCGCCCGGCTGGCCGCCGCCGGTGGCGTAGAACACCGTGCGATCGAGAACGATGCCGCCGCGTTCGTTCAGCGCCTCTACCTTGGCCGGGGTCTCGGTGAGGTAGGCGTCCTGGCGGAAGAGCAATTCTGTCGGCATCGGTCGTGGTCCTGATTCATCGGCGGTTGGCGCCGCGGCCGGCAGACTGCACCGATTGTGTGGCGCGCGCCACATGCCACGACGCCGTGCGGGGATTGCAGCGATCGAGGCATTGCAGAAGCGGGACGGGAGGGGCGGCAAGGTTGCGCCGATCACTTGCGGGGCTGTATGTCCGGGATGCCTCTCGTCCGGAGAAACCATGTCATTGCCGCGCATGCAGCCGCAGGACGGCGTCGCCTGGGTCACCGGCGCGAGTTCCGGCATCGGCGAGGCCGTCGCACTCGAACTGGCCGCTCGCGGCTGGACGGTCGCGATCACGGCACGACGGCTGGAACAGCTCGAGGATCTCGCACAGCGTGCTACCGGATTGCCGGGCCGCATCGTTGCCCATGCCGGCGATGTGACGGATGCGGCTGCCATGCGTGTGGTGGTCGATGCCATCGAGAGCGTGCATGGGCCGATCGCGCTGGCCTTCCTGAATGCCGGCATCGCTCCAGCCACGCGACGTGGCGTGTTTGACATCGCGGCTCTCGAGGCTGCCCTGGCGGTCAATACCCTTGGAGCAGCCAAGGGGCTGGCCGCCGTGCTGGAGCGGATGAAGCCGCGGGGCCGTGGCCAGATCGCGGTCAACGCCTCGATCGCCGGTTTCGGCGGCCTGCCGAGAGCGGCCGCCTATGGCGCTTCCAAGGCTGCTACGATCTATATGTGCGAGGCGCTGAAATTCGACTGCGACAGGCTCGGCATTCGCCTTCAGGTCGTCAATCCGGGCTTCGTCGATACCCCCCTGACGCGCCGGCACGATTTCTCGATGCCGCTCCTGATGACCGAGGCCGTTGCAGCAAGACGCATCGTCGACGGCTTCGTGCGCGGCGGCTTCGAGATCAGCTTCCCACGCCGGTTGTCATGGGCGGTGAAGCTGATCAGCCTTTTGCCCTACCCAGTCTATTTCTGGGCAGTCGGGCGCTTTACCGGCCAGGCGAAGCGAGAGCGGGCCTGAGCTGTCCGCCGAAGCGGTTTTCCAGCCAGGCGACGCCGAAACGGGTGATCGCGCCAGCGTCGACGAGGATGCTTGCTGCTGCGCCAATCTGTCCCTGCCGCCCCTGTCCGGCGGCGAGGAATTCACCGACGATCTCGGCAAAGTAATCCTCATCGAGTCCGGCAACGATGGGATCGCCTGTGTCGAATTCCTCGATCATGCGCCAGAGCGTCCCGGATGCGGTCGCGAAGGGGACCTCGCGGCGCAGGATGCGCTTGCCCGGGATCTGCGCGAGATGTTCGGCATGATGCAGCAGGGTCAGCGTATCGCGGGGCGCGCCGACCATGAGAACTTTACCGCCAATGGCGACGAGCTTCGCCAGTGGAGAACCCTCGCCATAGCCATAGTCGAGCGGGTGATCCTGCGTGATCCAGTCCGCCCTGGCACCGAGTGCTGCAACCGAAGCACCGGGATTGCCACTGCGTTTCGCGCCGGGGGTGGTGCGCAGGAATTCGGGCAGCACGCCATTGTCGCGAATGGCGCGCGACGCCGCCGGATCGAAGGGTGGGAGATGCGGGCGCCAGGTTTCGGGAACGCGGCCCTCATCGTCGAGCAGGTCGTCATAGGCACCGTCCCAGTCGGTATAGGCCAGCAGCGTTCCCTGAGCGCCGATTGCGTCGAGCAGGGCGCCGATCAAGGCATCGGGACCGTTCAGCAACCGCCCGACGCGTTTCATCGCGGCATGGACCATCACGCTGTCGCCTGGCTGAAGGCCGAGGCGCTCGAGGTCCGTACGCAGGGCTGCGCGGGTGAGGAAGGCGGGGCTTGCATCCGACATGCGAAGGTCGTCCGGGGCTGACTAAACGTCATGGCCGTGGCTGACGATTGTGGCGTGTTTCAGATCGTCCGGCAGGTTTTGACGATGAGATCGACAAACCATTGCATCACCGGGTTCGAAGTCGCGCGCAGTCCGTGCACGAGATCGATCGCGAAGGCCGGAACCTCGTAGGGAAGGGGAAGGACCGCCACGCCTGCCACGTCGGCAAAGCGCCGGGCGATCCGCTCCGCCATGGTCGCGACGAGATCGGTCCCTGCCAACACAAAGGGCACCGCCACGACTGCCCGGCGCTTGCCTTCGCCTGTAATCTCGGCATGCAGCTTGGCGGGGCCTTGGCACTGCTGGGGTCCTTGCGCGAACGCCTGACTGTTGGCCTGATTTTCGGAAACCGCAATGTCGGTCTGGTCTGGTCGGTGCTTGGTGCCGCCGCAACTCCCCGCATGGCGCTTTACTTCGCAGCGACTCAGCTGCCGATCTACATCATGCCGCGCCTGCTCGAGGCGCTGCTCGCAAGGTCGCGTAAGGATTGTCCGGTCACGGGCGTCTCCGGTCGTGCCGTGACAACCGAAGGGAATGCCGATGACACGATCTGATCTTACGCCCGAACTGGCTGCGCGGTTTGCCGCGATTGCGCTGGGGCACGTCCGGCGCGAATATCCCAACAAGCCTGATCATGTCCTGGCCGGCCCCGAGGACGCCAGGACGCCGCGCGAACTCCATCCGGTCTTCTACGGCAGCTACGACTGGCATTCCTGCGTTCACAGCTACTGGATGCTGGCGCGTCTGCTGCGCCGATTCCCGAGCCTTCCGCATGCCGCAGAGATTCGCGCGCTGTTCGACGAGCAGTTCGCCGCCGACAAGATCGCGGTCGAGCGCGCCTATCTTGCGGCGCCGACGGCGCGCGGCTTCAAGCGGCCCTATGGCTGGGCATGGCTTCTGAAGCTGGCCGAGGAACTGCACCTGCATGACGACCAACGCTGGTCTCAGGTGCTCGCGCCGCTGGCGGAGGCTTTCGCTCAGCGCTTTCGTGACTTCCTGCCGCTCGCGACCTATCCGGTCCGCGTCGGCACGCATTTCAACACGGCCTTCGGCCTCAGGATGGCGGCTGACTATGCGGCGGTGACGCGCGACGATGCCTTCATGGGGCTGCTGCGCGATACCGCTAGGCGCTGGTTCGGCAGGGATACGGATTGCCCGGCTTGGGGCGAACCGAGCGGCGACGATTTCCTGTCCTCCGCGCTGATCGAGGCGGAATGCATGAGGCGTCTTCTGCCGGAGGACGAGTTTCTGCCCTGGTTCGACGGCTTCCTGCCCAGGCTTGCAGACAGCGGACCGGAAACCCTGTTCCGGCCGGCGACTGTCAGCGATCGCACGGATGGCAAGATCGCCCATCTCGACGGGCTGAACCTCAGCAGGGCGTGGTGCTGGCGCTCGCTCTCCGCCGTGCTGGCGCCTGACGACCCGCGTCGCACCCTGGCGGAGGATGCTGCCGCACGGCACCTGACGGCGGGGCTTCCCCATATCGCCGGCGACTATATGGGCGAACACTGGCTCGCGAGCTTTGCCGTGCTCGCGCTCGAAGCGTGAGGGCATGCGCCACAGAAGGCTCGCGCCGGCTGCTCAGGGCCGGCGCAGTCAGATGGATTTCGCAAACACCATCTGACGCACGTCGATATTGCCGGTGCGGAAACCCGCTTCGCAATAGGCGAGATAGTAGTCCCACATGCGCCGAAGCGCTCGTCGAAGCCCAGCGGAATCAGTTGTGGCCAGGCGGTGCGAAAGCGGTCGCGCCAGCTTGCCAGCGTGGTGGCGTAGTCGAGCCCAAAGATGCGCTCGTGCGCCAGCGACAGGCCGAAACGCTCACCCAGCGATCTCATGATCGTCGGCGTCGGCAACATGCCGCCGGGCAAGATATAGGCCCGGATGAAATCGAGTTCGCGCCGATAGATCCTGAAGCTCTCGTCGCGAATCGTGATGGCCTGGAGGCCCGCCGTGCGGCCGGGGCGCAGCCGATCGCGCAACTGCCCGAAATAGGCCGGCCAGAAGGCTTCGCCGACGGCCTCGATCATCTCGATCGAGGCGATACGGTCATAGGCTCCCGCCTCGTCGCGATAATCCTGGAGCTTGAAGGGGAGGCGGTCGGAGAGCCCCTGCCTTGTGGGTTCGCTCCCGCGCGAAGTCGAATTGCTCCCGGCTGATCGTCAGCCCCGTCACCTTGCAGCCAATCTCACGGGCGGCATATTCGGCAAAGCCACCCCAGCCGCTGCCGATCTCCAGCACCTCGTCACCGGGCTTGATGCCGGTCTGCTCGGCGAGGGCGCGATATTTGCGCGTCTGCGCGGCGGCAAGGTCGGTCTCGCCAGGGCTGAACAGCGCCGACGAATAGGTCATGGTCTGGTCGAGCCAGGCGCTATAGAAGCGATTGCCGAGATCGTAATGGGCATGGATGTTCCTGCGCGCCTGCACGCGGGTATTGCGGCGCAGAAAGTGCTGGAACATCTGCCAGAGCCGGACCAGCGGCTTGCCGGCGAGCAGGGGGGCTCGATCACCGGATAGCAGCGAAGAGTTCGAGGAACCCCGCGAGATCGGGTGTATCCCATTCGCGCCGGAGATAGGCTTCCGCGAATCCGAGGTCGCCGCTGCGGGCGAGACGCGCAGCGAAGCTGAAATCATGCACGACGAGCTCAGCTTGCGGCCCTGATTCTGAGCCCTTGAAGCGCAGCCTTCTGCCATCGGGGGGACCGATGACGAGTTCTCCGCACTGGATCCGCGTTGCGAGCCGCAGCGCCTGACGGGTCGCGGTGGGTAGGCCGTGTGTCGCAGTTGCGACGGTTTCGGGTGTGACCGGCACAACGGACGAGGTCGAATCGGAGGAGTTGCCCATCGGCATCTCGTCGGCTGTCCGCGAATATCGGCGCGGCAGGCACAGGCTCTCATATGGACGACGGTCAAGTCCCCCTAGCTGCCGCCGAGGATTGCGGGGATCGCGGGACGAGGGCTTTTGCTGGGTCGTCCCGCATGAGGCCGAGCCTGCCGTCGCGCGACCCCAGCTCTTCAGCGAGCGCGGCAAGAGAGCGTGACAGCCACCAGCGTGCTGCGCCCACCGGCTCGCACGAAATCGGCGCCGTCATGGCGCCGATCCCGGCATTGCTGCGGTGCGGCGCTACCAGCGGTAATAGGGGCGGCCGTAATAGTGGCGATGCCGCCAGTGACCGCGTGCATAGCCATAGGGCGGCGGGCCGTAATGGCGGCGGCCGTAATATCCACGCGGTGGGCCGTAGCGATAACCGTGGGAGTAGTGTCCCCGGCCATGGCGCCAGTCGCGATACTGAACCTGCTGAATATCGGACGTCCCGCTCAGCAGATCGCCTGCCGTCATCGGCGGCGCTGCGAGCGCGGCTGCGGGCAGGGCAGTCGTCAGACCCAGCATCACGGCCGAGGCGAGGAAAAAGTTTCGCATGATTCGTCTCCATGTGAATCGGATCGACAGCATGGAAGCCGATCGGGCTCGAACCCGTGATGAACGGGATTGTCCGGAACCGTTCATGTCGTGCAAAGCTCTGGTGCCCCTGCGTGCGCGAGGTTCAGGGCAGTCTGGGTACTGGTTTTGGGGAGGTGGAGGCCTCGCCCGGAATCGAACCGGGGTGCAAGGATTTGCAGTCCTCTGCGTAACCACTCCGCCACGAGGCCATCCGCGGACAATCACGCTGCGGTGATGTCCTAGGGCTGCCTATAACCACATGGCGCGCCGGGCCGCAACCGGGAACAGCAGCAATCGTTGAATTGATCTGTCATCTGGGGATGAACAGGATTCCTGCCATCGAAGTGTCGTAAAGGGCTTGCGCCCGGACAAAGGCGTCGCTATTACCCCGGCCATCGGTCCCGGATAGCTCAGCGGTAGAGCAATCGACTGTTAATCGATTGGTCGCAGGTTCGAATCCTGCTCCGGGAGCCAACTCTTCTCAGCTTGAGAATTCGCAGCCCGTGCGTCGGCCCCTTAGCCAGGGGCAGGGCGTTGGCTCGTGATTTCCGAATTTTATGCGCGCTTGCTGGTCTGAGTTCTCAGCATGATCGCGAGGGTGGCGCGCGTTCGCCATCGCGGGCTCACTCCACTGCAGTCCGCCGAGGTTCGCTGGTCGGGGCCCGACCATTCGTTCCGTCGATCCGCCACGGTCGCTCCTCAGACGTGGAATCCTGCTGCAGCTGAACCGGCGCGCTGCCGCGTCCGTCTTGCCTTTTGCGACCGCCTCGAACAAAAGCTGAGGACGGCGAACACGCGCCGCGCAGACGGAGATCGAGGATATGGACAGCTTCACCGAGCTGCGCCGGATGATGGTGGATTGCCAATTGCGGACCTATGACGTGACGGACCGTGCGGTTCTCGCGGCTGCCGACCGCGTCCCGCGCGAAGCTTTTGTTCCCGCCGAACTCTCCCACCTTGCCTATCTCGACCAGTCTGTCGCCTTGCCGGGCACGAGTCGGGCGCTGATGACGCCGATGGTGATCGTGCGGATGATCCAGATGCTCAGTATCCAGCCCGGCGAGCGCGTGCTCGAATATGGCGGTGGCACAGGGTATGGCGCGGCACTGATGGCGGATATGGGCGCGGTCGCAACGCTTTGGGAGCCTGACGCGGCTGCTCTCGATCAGGCGCGTGGGGCGCTGGCGCAAGCCGGCGCTGTCGGCGTGACGCTCAGCGCCACGCGGCCTGCCGAATCGCATTTCGATGCGATTCTCGTCAGCGGCGCCTGCGAGACCATTCCGGAGAGCCTTTTTGGCCTCGTCAGCGATAATGGCCGGCTGATCCTGGTCGAGGGGCAGGGGCGAGCCGCGCGGGTGCAGCTTTATCAAAAAAGCGCGCAATCCATGTCGGCGAGGCCGGTTTTCGATGCGGCGGCGCCTGTTTTGGAAGAATTCCGCCGCGTCCCGAGTTTTGAATTTTGATTCGGCAGTGTCGCATTTATGCGGCACTGCGCCATGGAAACGACCATTTGCGCCTGGGTGAGATTGGCGCGGGCTGCGGCTCCGGGTATGAATCACTCCAACTATGCCGAGGCTGGGGCGATGCCTGGGCGAGACTTGAGTCCGCACAAGAGGCGTCCACGTGAACGATAAAGAAATTAAGCGGAAGTCGGCCGGATACGGTCTCGCTGCGGTTCTGGCCACTGTTTTGGCCACCAGCCAGACCACATCGGCTTCTGCGCAGACGATGGATGCATCGCTGGCGCGGGCCTATAACGGCAATCCGACGCTGAACTCGCAGCGCGCCGCGGTGCGTGCGACCAACGAGAACGTGCCGCAGGCACTGTCCGGCTACCGGCCGCGCATCACCGCTTCGGCGGATATCGGTGCGAGCCTGATAGACGCCAATCAGCCCGGAGCCGGCAACAGCACGACCCGCCTGGCGCCGCGTGGCGCAGGCGTCCAGATCGACCAGAACATCTTCGACAGCGGCAAGACCCGCAGCTCGGTCAGCCAGGCGGAATCGCAGGTTCTGGGTGCGCGGGCGACACTGCGCAATACCGAGCAGAACGTGCTGCTCGATGCCGCCACGTCGTACATGAACGTGCTGCGCGACACCGCAATTCTCAATCTGAACCGCAACAACGTCGAGGTTCTCGAGGAGCAGCTGCGCCAGACGCGTGACCGATTTCAGGTCGGCGAGGTAACCCGAACCGACGTGGCGCAGGCGGAAGCCCGCTTGTCGCAGGCGCAGTCTGCGGAGATTTTGGCGGAATCGAACCTCAAGACCAGCATCGCGCGCTTTCGCCAGAATGTCGGCGTGGAGCCGAAGCAGCTCGCGCCGGGGCGGCCTATCGAGAACCTGCTGCCCAAATCGCTGCCGGTTGCGCTTGACGTCGCGCTGGTAGGGCATCCTGCGATCATCGCAGCCCTGCATGGCGTCGATGCGGCGGAGTTGCAGGTGAAGGTCACGGAAGCGGATCTCGGTCCGACCGTGGGTGTGCGTGGCCTGGTCGCGCAGCGCTACGACAGCCAGGTTTTTGGCGACAATCGCTTCTCGGCCAGTGCAGTGGCGACGCTGACGATCCCGATCTATGAGGGTGGCCAGGTCTATTCGCGGACTCGGCAGGCCAAGGAGACGGCCGGTCAGCGCCGGATCGACGTCGACACGTCGCGAGACACCGTGCGCGCTGCCGTCGTCTCCGCCTGGGGCAGTCTTGATGCTGCCAAGGCGCAGATCATCGCAGCTCAGGCGCAGGTTCAGGCGGCTGAAACCGCGCTTGCCGGTGTCCGCGAGGAAGCCAAGGTCGGCCAGCGCACCACGCTTGACGTGTTGAACGCGCAGCAGGAACTGGTGATTGCGCGGTCGACGCTGGTGACGGCGCAGCGTGACCGGGTCGTCGCATCCTATGCCGTGCTCTCGGCCGTCGGCAGGCTCTCGGCTGAGACGCTGAAGCTCAAGGCTGCGATCTACGACTCCCGCAAGCATTACGATCAGGTCAAGGGACTGCTCTGGGGCACCCAGGTTCCTGACGGGCGCTGAGGCACAGCTGAAGGTTGACCACGGGGGCTGCGGCCCCCGTTTCTGTTTTGCGCCACGCGAAGCGCTGCGCTGGCTGTGTTCGCCGTTCTGCGGTCCCTGGGCGACATTCCGGCAACAATCCGGATTTCTCCTGTGGGCGCGCCCGTACCCGCCTTGCTTGGCGCAGTTTGCGTGGAATACTCAGCGTTGGGGCTGCGTTTGATTCGGTTCGCGCGCCCGGTGTCGAGTGGTCGGACCCAGCATGAGCGCGCAACCCAAGCCCAACGAACCGTCGATGGAGGAGATTCTCGCCTCCATCCGCCGGATCATCGCGGATGACGAGGTCAAGCCCGCTGAGGCGAGCGCGCCGCCGCCGGCACCTGAGCCGCCACCGGCGGCACCGCAGTTGCAACTCGTCGAAGAGATCGATGACGACGTGCTCGATCTCGGAGCTGAGGCGAGCTTGGTGACACCGCCTGCGGAGGTTGAGTCTGAGCCTCCGGCAGTGGCGATGCAGCCCAGCCTGGATGTCGATTTCATCGAGCCGACCGAGCCCGAGATCAAGCCGGAGCCGCAACCGGAGCTGTCGGCGCAGATGTTCGTGCCGCCACCCTTCGTTCCAGTCCAGTCCGCGCTGCCGTCTCTCGATATGGCTGCCCTGATTTCGGAGCAGGCGGGTTCGGCGGTGAACAACGCCTTCGGTGCGCTCGCCCACACGGTCCTGACCAACAACGCGCGCACGCTCGAGGATCTGGTCAAGGATATGCTGAAGCCGATGCTCAAGACCTGGCTCGACGACAATCTGCCAACCATGGTGGAACGTCTGGTGCGCGCCGAGATCGAACGCGTCGCCCGCGGTAATCGGCACTGAGGCATTTCCAGCGCCAAGGCGAAACTGGCTGGCTAAAGTATCGGCCCGAAAAGTGGATTGCGGTTTTCGGGGCAAAGCCGATGCAAACACAGAAGGTTAGATGATCGGACCGGGTACGATATCCGGACCGATCATCTAACGGCCGCGCAGCCGTCGGTGGCGTCGTTGCGGCACCCTGATGTCGTCAAAGGCGCCGGCATCATGCAACTGCTTGAGGGCGAAACCGGCGAGGGTCAACGCGGCGGTTGGCCCACCCAGCCGTGAGACCAGCATGGCGAGGCCGACCGCGACAGGGCGTGAGAAACGTCCCGAAGCCGCTTCGACGGCCACCCATGCTCCGAGGCTGTGAACGAGGAGCTTCATCCGGTCATCCTGCTGTGCTTGAGGGGGCGGGCAATCCGATCGATGGAAGCCTAACCACCGAGACGGGACGTGGTTCCGTATCGTGTTGGTTTGACGATTGCACCGGGGCGTGCCTGTTTCGGACCCGAAGGAGTGCGAAGCCTCTCCGGGGGCAGACGGCTTCGCGAGCCTGATGCCACCTTCGGCGAGCCTTAACGCGAGGACCGATCATGAAGAAGCCCACGTCACGCATCGATCTGAAGTCCAACACCAAGACCGCAATGATCAGCCTGCTCAATGCCCGCTTGGCGGACGGCATCGATCTCGCCCTGGTCACCAAGCAGGCGCACTGGAATCTGAAGGGCCCGGGCTTCATCGCGATCCACGAGATGCTCGATGGCTTCCGCGCCGAGCTCGACACGCATGTCGATACGGTCGCAGAGCGCGTGGCGCAGCTTGGCGGGATCGCACTTGGCACAACGCAGAATGTCGCGTCCGGCACGACGCTGAAGCCCTATCCGACCGAGATCGTCGCGGTGAAGGACCATCTCGCGGAGCTGATCGAGCGCTATGCCGAGACCGCCAAGACTGTTCGCACCGGGATCGACACTGCGGCTGAGGCCGGCGATGCCGACACGGCCGATATCCTGACCGGGTATTCTCGGGCGCTCGACAAGGCACTCTGGTTCCTGGAGTCGAGCGCGGCCTGAGGCATCCGCATTGTCGAAAGCGTTGACGGGACGCCCACGCATGGGCTCTTAAGACCAATAACCTTTTGGCCTGACCTCCGGCCGGGGCTTTCCCCCGGCCATTTTGCGTTCGAGCGAAGCAATGATGGACAAGACATTCGAGCCCGCCACCGTTGAGGCGCGCATCAGCAAGGCCTGGGAAGAGGCTGAGGCCTTTCGGGCGGGGCGGGGCGCGGAGCCCGGTGCAGAGCCCTATTGCATCGTCATCCCGCCGCCGAACGTCACCGGTTCGTTGCATATGGGCCATGCGCTCAACAACACGCTGCAGGACGTGCTCTGCCGCTTTGAGCGCATGCGCGGCAAGGACGTGCTCTGGCAGCCGGGCACCGACCATGCCGGCATCGCGACCCAGATGGTGGTCGAGCGCAAGCTTGCCGCCGAGAACAAGACCGATCGCCGGACGATGGGCCGAGAGGCCTTCCTCGAGGAGGTCTGGCGCTGGAAAGCCGAGTCCGGCGGCACCATCGTCAACCAGCTGAAGCGGCTCGGCGCCTCCTGCGACTGGTCGCGCGAACGCTTCACCATGGACGAGGGGCTGAGCGCGGCCGTGCTCAAGGTCTTCGTCTCACTCCACAAGCAGGGGCTGATCTACCGCGCCAAGCGGCTGGTGAACTGGGATCCGAAATTCCAGACGGCCATTTCGGATCTCGAGGTCCTGCAGGTCGAGAAGACCGGCTCGTACAAATGGCAGCGCGGCGGAGAGGAGGAGTTCGACTCCGCGAAGCTCGACAAGGCGCTGAACCGCGATCCGAGCGGGCATCTCTATTATTTCAACTATCCGCTCGAAGGCGCGGTCTACGATCCCGGAGATGCCTCGACATTCATCACCGTTGCGACGACCCGGCCGGAGACGATGCTGGGCGATACCGGTGTCGCCGTGCATCCCGAGAACGAGCGGCTGAAGGGCCTGATCGGCAGAAATGCGATTCTGCCGCTGGTTGCCCGTGTCATCCCGATCTTTGGCGACGACTATGCTGACCCCGAGAAGGGCACCGGCGCGGTCAAGATCACGCCGGCGCATGACTTCAACGATTTCGAGGTCGGCAAGCGCCACAAGCTCGCCGTCGTCAATATCCTCGACGGCGAAGCCCGCATGCTTCTCGAAGGGAACGAGGATTTCCTGGCTGGTGCCAAGCCTGAGCCGGCGGTGCAGGCATTGCACGGTCTCGACCGCTTCGCTGCCCGCCGCCTCGTCGTTGCGCTGATGGCCGAGCGCGGCTTGCTGGCGAAGATCGAGCCGCATGCGCATACGGTGCCGCATGGCGACCGCTCGGATGTCGTGATCGAGCCCTGGCTGACCGATCAGTGGTATGTCGACGTCAAGCCGCTGGCGGAACGCGCGCTCAAGGCCGTGAAGGACGGGCGCACGAAGATCACCCCCGACAGCTGGACCAGAACCTATAATGACTGGCTCGAGAACATCGAGCCCTGGTGCGTCTCGCGCCAGTTGTGGTGGGGACACCAGATTCCGGCCTGGTACGGGCCGGATGGCGAGTGCTTCGTCGCCGAATCCGAGACCGCCGCGCAGGCTCTGGCGGTCGGCCATTATGGCGGCCCGGTTACGCTGACGCGCGACGAGGACGTGCTCGATACCTGGTTCTCTTCAGCGCTCTGGCCGTTCTCGACGCTTGGCTGGCCGGAGGAGACGCCGGAGCTCAAGCGCTACTACCCGACGGCCACGCTCGTCACCGCCTTCGACATCATCTTCTTCTGGGTCGCCCGGATGATGATGATGGGGCTCAATTTCATGGATGAGGTGCCGTTCCGCGACGTTTATATCCACGCCATCGTTCGCGACGAGAAGGGCGCGAAGATGTCGAAGTCGAAGGGCAACGTCATCGATCCGCTGACGCTCGTCGACAAGTACGGTGCCGACGCCCTGCGCTTCACGCTCTCGGCGATGGCGGCGCAGGGGCGCGACATCAAGCTCGCGACCTCGCGCGTCGAGGGGTATCGCAACTTCGCGACCAAGATCTGGAATGCCTCGCGCTTTGCCGAGATGAATGGCTGCCAGCGCGTCGAGGGGTTTGATCCCGCCAAGGTCAAGCAGCAGCTCAATCGCTGGATCCTCAGCGAGGCGGCGCGGGCTGCCGACGAGATCGCGGTCGGCATTGCCAGCTTCAAGTTCAACGAAGCGGCAGGCGCCGCCTATCGCTTCGTCTGGAACGAGTTCTGCGACTGGTATCTCGAGCTGGCGAAGCCCGTACTGCAGGGGGATGGCGCGGCCGCCGAGGAGCGGGCAGAGGCACAGGCCACCGTTGCCCATGTCATCGACCTGATCTGCCAGCTTCTCCACCCCTTCATGCCCTTCCTCACCGAGGAACTCTGGGCTGTGAAGGCGGGCGAGGGGGCTCCGCGCAAGCTCGCCAAGGGCGATGCCGCGCTGGTCTGCCTGACGCGCTGGCCCGAGCTTGCCGGCCTCAAGAACGAGGCGGCCGAGGCCGAGATCGGCTTCGTCGTCGATCTGATCTCCGACATCCGCTCGGTCCGCTCCGAGACCAATGTGCCGGCCGGCGCGCAAGCGCCTCTGGTCCTGGTCAAGGCGAGCGCCGCAACCAAGGCGACGATCGAAGCCTGGGCACCGATGATCGAGCGGCTCGCGCGTGTCTCTGCGATCACCTTCGCCGAGATCGCCCCGCCGCAATCCGCCCAGATCATCGTGCGTGGCGAAGTCGCGGCTCTGCCGCTCGCCGGCATCATCGATCTCGACGCGGAGCGGGCGCGCCTGACCAAGGAACTCGCCAAGCTCGACCAGGACATTCTCGCGGTCGAGCGCAAGCTCGGCAATTCAGATTTCGTCGCTCGTGCGCCGGAAGAGGTCGTTGAGGAAAACCGCGAGCGCAAGGCGCAGGCCGAGGCGCGCAAGGTCAAGATCGGCGAAGCGCTGGTGCGGCTGCAATAGTCCGGTAGCGCGTCACTCCTGCGTTATGCAAAGACTGGTAGGGTTCCAAACACGCTTGCTGGGGCCCTGCCATGTTTCGCCGCAATGTCTTTGGTCGGTTTATTGTCGATGACTTTCTGACCGATGCGGGCACACCCTCGCGCCGGCGCTTCCTGCAGGGGCTTGCAGCTTCGGGTCTGCTGCTCACCGGCGGCGGTATGCTCGACCAGCGGGTCTGGGCCAATCCGGTCTTCGCCGCCTATCCTTTCGGGCTCGGTATCGCCTCGGGCGATCCGTCTGCCGATGGCTTCGTGATCTGGACAAAGCTCGCGCCCCTGCCGCTTGCGCGCAATGGCGGCATGCCCATGAAGGCTGTCGAGGTCACCTACGAGATCGGCTCCGAGGCGAATATGCGCCAGGTCGTGCAGCGCGGCTCGGCCCTGGCCCGGCCCGAGCTTGGCCACGCCGTCCATGTCGAGGTCTCCGGGCTGGAACCGAACCGCGACTATTTCTACCGCTTCACCTGCGGCGGCGAGCGCACCATGACGGGCCGCGCCCGCACCTTCCCGGCGGCAAATGCGTCGATCGAGCGAGCTCATTTCGGTGTGCTCGGCTGCCAGCGCTACGAGGACGGCTATTTCACCGCCTTTCGCCATGTGGCGGATGAGCACTTCGATTTCATCTATCACTATGGCGACTACATCTACGAGTACCGCATGGTACGGCCGAACGAGCGGCCGCTACCTGTCGCGCGCGTCATGCCCGGAGATCCCGACGAGATCTATTCGCTCGCCGATTACCGGCATCGTTATGCGATCTACAAATCCGATCCCGACCTGCAACTGGCCCATGCCTCGGCACCGTGGCTCGTCTCGTTCGACGATCATGAGGTCGACAATAATTTTGCCGGCTTGGTCTCGGAGCAGAATATTCCGCCGGAGATATTCGCGCTGCGTCGCGCTGCCGGCTTCCAGGCCTGGTATGAGCATATGCCATTGCGCCGGGCGTCGATCCCGAATGGCCCGTCGATCCAGGCCTATCGGCGCTTCCTTTATGGCGATCTGGCCCAGATCGATGTGCTCGACACCCGCCAGTCGCGCTCCGACCAGCCTTGCGGGGATGGCTCGCACGCGGCCTGCACTGACGCCCTGAAGCCGGATAACACCATGCTTGGCGAGAAACAGGAGGCTTGGCTCGCCGAAGGCCTGCGCAGTTCGGGAGCACGATGGAACGTGCTGGCGCAGCAGGTCATGGTGATGCGCCACGACCGCGATCCCGATCCGAAGAAGACCAGCTACAGCATGGACAAATGGGACGGTGCAGTGGCGGCACGCCAGCGACTGTTCGATACGCTGGACAGCGCCCGCACGGCCAACGCAGTGGTGCTGACCGGAGACATCCACCAGAACTGGGCGGGCGAGCTCAAGGCCAATTTCGACGATCCCAAGTCCAGGACCCTTGGTGTCGAGTTCGTCGCGACCTCGATCACCTCCGGCGGCGACGGAGCCGATATGACCAAGGCGGGGCAGGTGGTCCTGCAGAAGAACCCGCATATCGGCTTTTTCAACAATCAGCGCGGCTATATGCGCCATATCATGTCGCAAGGCGGCTGGCAGGCCGACTACCGTGTGCTGGACCGAGTTACCACCGCCGGAGGTGCGGTCTCGACGCGCGCCAGCTTCGTCGTCGAGGCGGGAAAGCCCGGGATGTCGCCGAAATGAGCCGATCTGCGCTGCCCGCATCAGGACATGAATCGGTCGCCAAATTGACCTTGAACTAAGAGACCTCTGGCATATTCCCGGGGACACGATTAGATGCGCGCGGGGTGCAAGTCTGCCATGCGCCGTTCGATCCACTGCACGAGACACTGAACCGACGCATGCTCAAGCGAGCTTATGACTGGTGCGTTTCCTACGCATCCCACCCCGCCGCGCCGTGGTTGCTCTTCGCCCTCACCTTCGTCGAGAGCTCGATCAGCCCGTTGCCTCCGATCCCGCTGCTGCTGCCGATGTGCATCGCGCGGCCGGACCGGGCCTGGTTCTATGCTGGAATCTGCTCGCTTGGCGCGGTCACGGGGGGCTATCTCGGCTATGCGATCGGCGCCTTCCTGTATGAATCCGTCGGCGTCTGGCTGATCAGCATCTACGGGCTTCAGGAGAAGGCCGCCCATCTGATCTCGAGCTCGCAGGATTTCTGGTTCTGGGTGCTCGTCACCAAGGGGCTGACGCCGATCCCGTTCAAGATCGTCACGATCATGTCGGGCTTCCTGCATTTCGACATCTGGAAGTTCACCATTGGCATGGTGATCTCGCGCGTCACCTTCTTCGCCATGATCGCGCTCGCCCTGCGCTTCTACGGCGACAACATCCGTATTTTCATCGAGAAGCACCTGCCGCTCAGCGTGACGATTCTGCTGGTGGTGGTCGTTGGCGGGTTCTTCGTCCTGCCCATGGTTCTCTGAGCTGCGGCTCCTCGAATTGTGACATCGTGGCAACACCGCCGAGGCATCGCATGCGCGCTGTCCTGAGCTGGAATAGATGCCGCGATGCCGCCACAAAGCGCGCCCAGCAAAGAGGGACGTTAAGTCACTGAGATTTTGATGATTTAAAGTCGGGTTTGTCCGGTTGGAAGAATATGTCCTTCCCGAGCCTGCAAAGACACTGAACGTTGCGCCTGGCGCGGGCTGCGTGGCACATCTGCCGCGCGCTGCAAGCGCAGGGTGGAACGAGGACAGGTAGAATGGACGCGCGCGTTTTCGATAAGTCGAAGCTACCCAGCCGGCATGTCAGCGTCGGGCCGGCGCGCGCTCCGCATCGTTCCTACTACTACGCGATGGGGATGACCTCGAAGCAGATCGCGCAGCCCTTCGTCGGCGTGGCGTCCTGCTGGAATGAGGCGGCTCCCTGCAACATCTCGCTGATGCGCCAGGCCCAGGCCGTGAAGAAGGGCGTCGCTTCGGCCGCGGGCACGCCGCGCGAGTTCTGCACCATCACGGTCACCGACGGCATCGCCATGGGCCACCAAGGCATGAAATCGTCGCTGGCGTCGCGCGAGTGCATCGCCGACTCGGTCGAGCTCACCATGCGCGGCCATTGCTATGACGCACTGGTCGGCCTTGCCGGCTGCGACAAGTCCCTTCCGGGCATGATGATGGCGATGGTTCGCCTCAATGTACCGTCGATCTTCATCTATGGCGGCTCGATCCTGCCCGGCACCTTCAAGGGCAAGCCGGTCACCGTCCAAGACGTATTCGAAGCTGT
Source organism: Allobosea sp. LC85 (assembly GCF_000735605.1). Taxonomy (GTDB): domain Bacteria; phylum Pseudomonadota; class Alphaproteobacteria; order Rhizobiales; family Beijerinckiaceae; genus Allobosea. The sequence goes on along the minus strand of NZ_JPKG01000028.1, from coordinate 107,822 downwards.
CGGCAAACACTCCGTCGGCGCCATGTCGGACGAGGACCTGAAGGAACTGGAGGAGGCGGCCTGCCCGTCCGCGGGCTCCTGCGGCGCCCAGTTCACCGCCAACACCATGGCGACGGTTGCCGAGGCGATCGGCCTTGCGCTGCCCTATTCCTGCGGCGCACCTGCGCCCTACGATGTACGCGACACCTTCTGCTACACCGCCGGCGAGATGGTGATGGAGCTGATCTCCAGGAACATTCGCCCGCGCGACATCGTCACCCGCAAGGCGCTGGAGAACGCGGCCATGGTCGTGGCAGCCTCTGGCGGCTCGACCAATGGCGCGCTGCATCTGCCGGCGATCGCGCATGAATGCGGCATCGATTTCGATCTCTTCGCTGTCGCCGAGATCTTCAAGAAGACCCCCTACATCGCCGACCTGAAGCCAGGTGGGAAATACGTCGCCAAGGACATGTTCGAGGTCGGCGGCATCCCCTTGCTGATGAAGACCCTGCTCGACCATGGCTACCTGCATGGCGACTGCATGACCGTGACGGGCCGCACCATTGCCGAAAACCTCGCTTCGGTGAAATGGAATGACGAGCAGGACGTGATCCGTCCCGCCAACAAGCCGCTATCCGACAATGGCGGTGTCGTCGGTCTGCAGGGCAATCTCGCGCCGGAGGGCGCGATCGTGAAGATCGCGGGCATGCCGACCGAGAGCCTGGTCTTCACCGGGCCGGCCCGCTGCTTCGATTGCGAGGAGGACGCCTTCAAGGCCGTCACCAATCGCGAATACAAGGTCGGCGATGTGCTGGTCATCCGCTACGAGGGCCCCAGGGGCGGCCCCGGCATGCGCGAGATGCTGTCGACGACCGCGGCCCTTTACGGTCAGGGCATGGGCGACAAGGTCGCGCTGATCACGGACGGGCGATTCTCCGGCGCGACGCGTGGCTTCTGCGTCGGTCATGTCGGCCCCGAAGCCGCCGTTGGCGGGCCGATCGGCCTCATCCGGGATGGGGACATCATCGAGCTCGATGCCATCACAGGAAAGCTCGCGTGCCGCCTTTCTGATGCCGAACTTGAGGAGCGTCGTAAGGCCTGGAAACCGCGCAAGACCGACTACAATTCGGGTGCGCTGTGGAAATATGCACAGACGGTCGGTTCCGCCAAAGGTGGGGCCGTGACCCACCCAGGAGGGGCGGCAGAAACCCATTGCTATGCGGATATCTGAGACCATCATAGCTGGAACATTTCTGATCCTGGGCTGCCAGTCGGCAGCCTGGTCGCAGGATGTCATGGGCCGGGCGCCGATCCCGCCGCGCTCCATTCCGGGCGCTCCGCTGCCGGAGCCCGAGGGGCCGCCTCCCGCGGGCCTGCAGGCTTTACCCAATGGCCGCGTGCTGGCGCCCGCACCGAATGCCCCTGCTGCGCATGCTGCGCTGCCGCTCGCGCCTTTCGCCAGCGCGCGCGATGCGCTCAAAGCCTGGATGCGTGATTCGACGGCTGGAGATCAGGCCGGCGCCGTGCGCGCGCTCGAATATGCAGCAGCTCACGGTCACCTCACGGCCCAGTACAAGCTCGGCCGGATGTATGCCGGTGGCGAAGGCGTTCCAAGCAACGATCTCAAGGCTTTCGAGTACTTCTCGAAGATCGCGGATGAGAATGCCGATGCGATTCCGGGTACAGCTGACGGGCGCATCGTCGGCAGCGCCTTCGTCGCGCTCGGCAGTTATTTCACGGACGGTATCAAGGGCTCCTATGTGAAGCCCAATATCGACCGGGCCTTCGATATGTTCCACTACGCCGCATCCTATTTTGGCGATCCCGACGGGCAGTACAATCTCGCCCGGCTCTACATGAATGGGCAAGGCACCGGCCGCGACCAGCGGCAGGCGGCGCGCTGGATGAAGCTTGCCGCCGAGAAGGGGCATGTGCCGGCGCGTGCCGTTTTCGGCGACATGCTGGTTCGTGGCAGCGATGGTGTTCCGCGTCAGGTCTCACAGGGGCTGATGTGGCTTGCTCTGGCGCGCGATGCCGCCGATCCGACGCGTGAGACCTGGATCTTCGAGCGCTACGACGCGGCCTTCGCTGCAGCCTCCGTGAGTGACCGCAACGCGGCGTTATCGTTGTTTGAACGCCAGGTTGCAGGCCGCTCCAGCGGGCGCTGAGGGCGCCGCACGCCAGGCATCCGACCTCACGAGGCGGCGCTACGGAAAAGTCTCCGCGCGACGTGAGACGACGCTCGATGCCATCAACAGCCGCGTGAGCACGCGGTTGTTGATTACGCCGCCTTCAACTCCACGATGACCGGCACATGGTCCGACGGCTTGTCCCAGCCGCGGACATGCTTGGCGATCGAGACAGCTGCAAGCCTGTCTGCAGCGTGCGGCGAGAGCAGGAGATGGTCGATCCGGATGCCGTTGTTCCGCTGCCAGGCGCCTGCCTGATAGTCCCAGAAGGTGTAGAGTCCGCCGGAATCCGTGGTCGAGCGCAGCGCTTCGGTGAAGCCGAGATTGACGAGGCCACGGAAGGCAGCCCGCGTCTGCGGCAGGAATAGTGCATCATCGACCCAGGCTGCTGGTTCGCGCGCATCACGGGGCTCGGGGATGGCGTTGTAGTCGCCGGCCAGAACCAACGGCTCTTCATGGGCGAGCAGCATTTGCGCATGGGCAGTCAGGCGGCGCATCCAGCCGAGCTTATAGGAATATTTTTCGGTATTGGGCGGATTGCCGTTCGGCAGGTAGATCGAGGCGATGCGGACCACGCCGCCGGCATAGGGCAGCACACCTTCGAGATAGCGCGCCTGCTCGTCGGCATCGTCGCCGGGCAGGCCACGGCGGACGTCCTCGAGCCTGGCGCGGCTGAGAATCGCGACGCCGTTGAAGGTCTTCTGGCCATGGGTCTCGACCTGCCAGCCAGCGTCCTCGATCTCGCGCCGCGGGAAATCGCCGTTGACGCATTTCAGCTCCTGCAGGCACAGCGCGTCGGGCTCGGATTCCCTCAGGAAATCGAGCAAATGGCCGAGCCGCTGGCGGACCGAATTGACGTTCCAGGTGGCAATGCGCAACGGGCTGGCTCCGAGTCAGGTCGAGCGGAGAATAAGCGTCAGAGATCGCCCGCTGACAACCCTGCTGTGGGGCTGGTCATGTCAAACGACGTCAGCATGAATGCCCGAGCGGCACATCTCCCCATCAAAAAGCCTCCCCATGTCACCACGGAGAGGCTTGATATCGTGCCGCTGAATTCGCGTCAGCGCTCAGGGGCAGGCGCGAACCACGCCGCCCGCGCCGATATAGGTACCGGTCTCGGGGTCGTAGCTGCGGAACCGGCGCGCGCAATAGGCCACCGCATCGGCATCCGGAGAGGCGTAGACCGGCCCACCATAGACGGGTCCACCGTAGACCGGGGCCGGGGCAGCATAGACCGGGCCAGGCGCGAGCAGCGCGCCAGCTGCCAATGCGCCGAGGGCGCCCGCCGCAATCCCGGCACCGACAGCCGCACCGCGTCCGCCGCGATAATAGCCGCCACGGTAGCCGTAGCCTGGGCCGTAATATCTCCGATACTGCACGCTCTGAACCAGATCCTTGCCGGATTCGGCGACAGCCGCGGCTGAGCCAGTCGTCGCGCTCAGCGGCGCGGCACTCGCGGGGGCGGCGAGAACGGCGCCTCCTAGCAGCGCTGTGGCGATGGCGAGGGTCTTGATCATGACGAAACTTTCTCCTTTCCTCTCGAATGTGAGAGGAACGCGAGTGTTCCTCCAATCCGTGGCAATTTTATAGTGCAAGGCGACGGCATGAAAGCCGCGGCCGCCAAGATCCGCGAAATTTCATCCTTACGGCGCTTCGTCACCGCATTTCAGCATTTCGATGCAAAGCTCCGCTCAGGATTAGCGCTTGTCTCGCAGGCGCTCCCGCACCATCTAGCGACGGCGTGATGTTGCTTCGCAACACGATCCCTTCCCGCATCCGGAACCACTCCATGCCGCATCAGAATTCGACGCTGCCTCCTGCCGAGACAATGAAGCTCTTGCCGAGGATCATTTTCGGTTCGCGCTGGCTGCAGGTACCGCTCTATCTCGGCCTTATCGTCGCCCAATGCGTCTACGTCTTCCTGTTCCTGAAGGAACTGGTCCACCTCGTCACACACGCGACGGAGTTCGGCGAGCAGCAGATCATGCTGGTCGTGCTCGGGCTGATCGACGTAGTGATGATCTCCAACCTGCTGATCATGGTCATTGTCGGCGGCTACGAGACATTCGTTTCGCGCCTGAAGCTCCATGGTCACCCCGATCAGCCGGAATGGCTGAGCCATGTCAATGCGAGCGTCCTGAAGATCAAGCTTGCGATGGCGATCATCGGGATCTCGTCGATCCACCTGCTCAGGACCTTCATCGAGGCCGGGAACATCGGCAATACGGGGCGGGTGACGAACTACACCGAGACCGGGGTCATCCTGCAGACGGTGATCCACGTCGTCTTCATCTTCTCGGCCATGGGCATCGCCTGGGTCGACAAGATCACGCTGCCAGCCGGCAAGGGGCACTGAGCCACCGGTCAGGCCCTGAGACCGCGCGGCATCCCCTTGGTGCTGCGCGGCTGCGCCATGCCCGGCGCAGTCTCGATGCCGATCGTCGGCAATGCCAGCGTGCGCTGGCCGCGAAAATCGACATGGCAGACGAGGAGCCCGCGCTCCTCGATATAACCCAAAACACGGCGGGCACGGCCCGGCGAATGGCTGCCATAGACCTCGGCGAGCTCGGCATCTGTCGGGGCGGGTGCGCCCTCGATTGCGGTGCGGGCAATGTAGAGAAACAGGCTCTGGAGGTCGTCCGGCAGGGTGGCTGCGGCGTCGAGCGAGACCTGCCAGGCATGGGATGCCGTGATGTCCTCGCTCGCCCCTGCGCGCGCTACGGCGAGCCGTCGGCGGAAGTCGTCGAGACTGAGCGATGATTGACCGACGCGGCGCATGCGGCAGCGTACCGTAAAGTCCTGATAGACCACGGCAACCTGGCGGGTTCGCGTTTCCGGATCCTCCATCAGGTCGCGCAGGATCTCGGTCATGATCGCCTCGCGCTCTTCCGGCTCCATCGGAATCTCGGACTCCGGCTCGACGATGGGCGCAGGGCGATAGCTCTCGATCTGGCGGAGCACTTCATTCGCTGCCGGGCGCGGTCGCGGTGTGGGACGCGGGACCCAGGAGGTGACTGGAGGTTCGTTCTCGCCTGCCTCGAAGATCAGCTTGCTCGCATCCTCCGGGGCCTGCTCGGGCAGGGGCATCAGGCCAGGCGCACTGCCGCGATCGACCGAGGACACGGCGCCGATCCTGAGCGGCAAGGGGCGTTTCGACAATGCGGGGCCCAAAGCGACGAACTGGCCACGCTCGAGGTCGCGGAACATTTCGGCCTGGCGCCGGTCCATGCCGAGCAGGTCGGAGGCGCGCTGCATGTCGATATCGAGGAAGGTACGACCCATCAGGAAGTTCGAGGCCTCGGCCGCGACGTTCTTGGCAAGCTTGGCGAGGCGCTGCGTCGCGATCACCCCGGCGAGGCCGCGTTTGCGGCCGCGGCACATCAGATTGGTCATGGCGCCGAGCGAAAGGCGACGGGCCTCGTCTGACGCTTCGCCGGCCATCACCGGGGCGAAGAGTTGCGCTTCGTCGACGACGACCAGTATCGGGAACCACATGCTGCGATCGACATCGAACAGCCCGCCGAGGAAAGCGGCCGTCGCGCGCAGCTGCTCGTCGGCATCGAGATTTTCGAGATTGAGCACGATCGAGACGCGATGCTGGCGGACGCGCACGGCGATGCGCTGCAACTCGGCCTCGCCGCACGCGGCATCGACCACGACATGACCGAATTGGCCAGCCAGCGAGACGAAATCGCCCTCCGGGTCGATCACGGCCTGCTGGACCAGTGGTGCGCTCTGCTCCAGCAGCCGGCGCAGCAGATGCGACTTTCCGGAGCCGGAATTGCCTTGGACCAGCAGGCGCGTCGCCAACAATTCGGCGAGATCAAGCAGCGCGGGTTGTCCTCCCTGGGTCAAGCCCATGTCGATGCCCGTCGTCATGCTCTGGTCTTGCCGCTCCGTCTGCCGCCCTGTTCCCGGACCGGCGCTTCTAACACACTGAAACTGGCCGATGGCCGGATACGGGCCGGCCTTCCACAGCTATCGGTCCCGGCAAATCAGCGCGGGCAGCGCCGCGCGCGTTCTTCACGCTGGATGTCGGCGATCATGCGACGCTGCGTGTTCGACAGCGGCAGATCCTCGGCATTGTCGTGTTGGCACCCGGCATTGCCAAAGGCCGCAATGCCGCGCTGGGTGCGGAAGCAATAGCCCTGCGCCTTGTAGATCTCGTTGCGGGCGTACCACAGCTCATCGCAGGTTTGCTGGGCGAGAGCCGGCGCAGGCATTCCTGTCAAAGTCAGGAATGCCATGATCATCAATGTCTTGTGCGGCATGGCTTATCTCTTGAATCGAGTCGGCTCGATGCAAGATTGGGCCGTCGGACAAGCCCGGGCAAGCGGGTCTACTTCAACTCGCTCTTGCGCAGCATGGCGGCGCTCATGCTGACTCCGAAATGCTCGCTCATCTCGCCTGCACTCATATGGCGGATTGCCTCGATGTTTGGAATCAACAAGGCGGCGGCGTAGCGCCGGGCCTGATACTCCATCGCCCGGACTTTGGCCGAGAGGCGCTCGGCCTGTGAGCCGGAGGGAGCGCGATGCAAGATTCCTTCATGGCCGAGCAGGGCGTGCCCGACCTCGTGGGCGATCGTCATCAGCGACCGGCCTTCGCCGCGCAGGGCCGCGAGGAACACGGATTCCGGAATCCGCAGGCGTTTGGTCTCGGAATCCCATTGCGCCTCGGCGTCGGCGAGCTGGCCGTCCGGTACGCGTTCATAAGCAAAATTGGGATAGCGGGCCTTCAGCCGCGCCATCAGGATCATGAAATCAATGCCTTGCTCGTCGCGGAAGCCGAGTTCGCGGCGGTGACTCAAAGCGCGGGCATCGATCTGGGCATCGGTCAGGAATGCGGGCTTCATGACAGCCTCCCGTGACGGAGCGGGAGCAGCCTAGCGCGCTATTTGCCAATGCTCAATCCAGGATAATCAGGTCTGCGTAGCTAGCGCGGGGCCATCTCGAGGCAGGTCAGAACCTGGACATAGCTGGGCGGGCCGCCGAGTTGTGCGCTCTCGACGCAGGTGTGGCGGCTCGGCGACGGATAAGCCGACCAGCGTTGTTCCAACGTCGCGCGCGCCTGGTTCTCATCGTCCTGGCAGGCCTGGGGGGTACGCCCGACTCCCATGCTGGAGCGGCCGACGTCGCGGCACGTGTTGACGACATCGAAGCGCGGCGGCCCATCGGCAACGGGAACGAAGAGACCGGTTGATAAGGAAAGTGAGAGAAGGGCTGCGCTGATCATGGCGAACCTCCGCAGGGTCGCCCGCGCGTCCCGCGCGTTCAAACCGAGCCTGTTCCAACATAGCGCGTCGCCTCTACTGCCGCTAGCCAAGCGTAAACCGGTTTCGGCCCTTGGCCTTGCTCTCGTAGAGCTGCCCGTCGGCGCGCCTGTAGATCTGCTCCAGCGGTTCCAGGCCGTCGAAAAGGGCCGCGCCGACGCTGACTGTCAGGTGTGGCCGTGTCCGATGCGTCGTGCGGAATCCTGAGCCCGGAGACCGCGCGGACGAGATTTTCGAGCATGCGGCGTGCGGTATCCGGCCGGGCACCATAGAAGATCAGGCCAAACTCCTCACCTCCCAGACGCCCGACCATGTCCATCGGCCGCCCGCCCTGCGTTACAACCGCTGCCGGTGTGCGCGGGGACGGTTTCGGAAGCCTTGCGCTGGTGATGAGAATGCGAGGGAAGCGGGGAGGCGCCCCGCTGCTGCAACGCCACTCCTACTGGTGCTGGCTGGTCAGAATGGCCTCGACGATCTCCTGAACGTTCAAGGCTTCCGGCAGGGTTGCGAGATGATGCGGCTCGCCCTGGGTGAGGCGGACAACACCTTCGAGCTGGCGTCTGAGCGCGACGGGGCGTGCATCGGCCTGCGACAATGCGTCGGCGGCGCGCTCCCAGCTGCCATCGGGCAGGCGGCGTTCGGCGATCGACCAGTCACAGAGCCGGACCGCGCCCTTGTCGCCTTCCAGCAGCCAGATATTGTGGTCGTCCTTACCAGTGGTACCGACACTGCCCTTGAGCTCGACGGGGATGTCTCCAGCCAGCAGCTTGGCTTCGATCCTGCGCTCCGATTTGCCGGCCTCCGGGAACGCAACGCTTGCCGTGAGCTCATGCAGGGGGCCGACCAGCCTGCGGCTCAGGAAGAGGAAATGCGACACGACCTCGCGGGTGAAGCCGCCCTGTTGTGTTCTGTCGAGCCAGGCCGCGGCATCGGCCTGCCAGGGGCGCGGCCAGGTCGCGAAGGCGACTTCGATCGAGACGCGGGACACTGTGCCGACCGCGCCCTGCGCGACCCAGTCCATCAGTGTCGCCACGGCAAGCGAGGAAGCGAAGGGAAAATTGACCGCGCCTCTGCCTCCGGCTTCCGCAACAAAGGCGCGTGCATCGGCGACATCGACCGCCAGCGGTTTCTCGCAAAAGACGCTCTTGCCCGCGCTGATAGCGGCGCGGGCGTGCGCGAGATGGGAGGCTGGCGGCGAGGCGATATAGACGCAGTCGCTGGCGGCGACGATTGCAGCGGCATCGGCCAGTCGCGGAACCTGCGGGAAGGTTGCGGCCATGCGCTCCATTGCCGAGGGGGCCGGATCCCAGATGCCGCTGACCTTCACCAGTTCCGATGACTGGTCGAGAATGGCGCGCAGCAGCCGCTCGCCCATGATGCCTGCGCCAATGATCCCGATCGAGAGAGTGCCGTTCCGCATCACCTGAGAATCCCTGCTCTGAGCCGAGGATCGCGATAGCAGGATTCCGCAAGCCCCACGAGCGCGCGAGCGGCCGTAATCACTCTTCGCTACCAGGTGGCGCGCAGCCCGGCGGTGAACGCATGAGGGGTGGCGTCGGTATCGAGCCGGACGTCATAGTCGGCAAACAGCGTGGCATAGCGGCCGCTTGCTTCACTGGGCTCACGCGCCGCGGGCCGAATGCTGCTGGCGCATATCGCCAAACGGCTCGTTCCGAGAGCCCGGATCCTGGGCCGCAATCCAGTCAGAAAATGCTCGCATCGCAGCCGTCGGCTTCCTCGATTTGAGTTTGGTCAGCCAATAGCTTCCGAGCGAAATCGAGGCCGGGAACGGTCTCCGGATCGAACCGTTGCGCAATTGGCGCGAGAACATGAGGGCTGGGGCCAAGGCTACTCCGACCCCTTGTTCGGCGGCCTCCATCATCGCAAGCGACGAGTCGAATACGATGGCACCTGCAATGTTGGGCGGCACGTCTGCGCCAGTGGCAGCAAACCAGCGGCTCCACTCGTCCACGCGGTAGCTGCGCAACAGGGTGAGTGCGCCCAGATCCTGCGGCGTGTCGAGTGCGGCGGCCAGTTCGGGCGTACAGAGCGGCGTCAGGGGCGCCTCAAACAACTCCGTCGCATCGAGTCCATGCCAGGCACCATTGCCGAAGCGGACGGAGAAATCCAATCCTTCCGCCGCCAGATCGACGCGGTTGTTGTTGGTGGAGAGCCTCAGTTCGACGAACGGGTGAGCGCGCCTGAAGTCCTCCAGTCGGGGCAGCAGCCAGCCGACCGCGAAGGTGCCAACCGCCCCCACCACGAGCAACTCGCGGACCTTGCCCGACCCAACCCTGTCGAGCGTCGTGGCCAGGCGATCGAAGGCATCACTCACGACAGGGAGGAGGGCTTCGCCTTCCGCGGTGATCCTGAGGCCGCGCGGGAGCCTGCGGAACAGCTGCACGCCCAACCTCTGCTCGAGAGATCGAACCTGCTGGCTCACGGCGGCTTGCGTCACGGCGAGTTCGATTCCGGCGCGCGTGAAGCTGAGATGCCTGGCCGACGCTTCGAACGCCCGCAACGCGTTGAGTGGCAGAAAAGGTCGAACCATCGATGCCCAAATTTATCTTATGGCTGATCCGACTTATCATCGTTTGTAGGGAGTTCGAAGGGGGCATAAACGGCGCTCATTCCGAGCTGGAAGGAGATGCCCATGCCCAAACGACTCTATGCAGGTCTGGCAGCCAGCGTTCTCGCCGGCACGCTGGGCAGCCTGTCCAGCGCCCACGGCGCAGGCCCCGACCAGGATGCCCGGGTGCGCCAGGCTGTCGACGAATCGGTGAAGCCGGTGATGGAGCAGCACGGGATCCCCGGCCTGGCCGTCGCCGTGACGATCGACGGAAAGCGCTATTTCATCGAGTACGGCCTGGCCTCGAAGGAACCCAGGGTTTCCGTCACGCGTGACACGCTCTTCGAGCTCGGGTCGATCAGCAAGACCTTTACAGCGACGCTTGCAACCTATGCCGAGGTCGAGGGCAAGCTGTCTCTGAGCGACAGCGTCAGCCAACACATGCCCGAGTTGAGGGGCAGTGCCCTGGACGATGTGCGACTGCTGGATCTCGGCACGCATACGGCCGGCGGCTTTCCGCTTCAGGTCCCCGATGACGTCAAGGATCAGAAGCAGCTCATGGCTTACTACCGCGCGTGGAAGCCGCGGTTCACTCCCGGCACATATCGCAATTACGCCAACCCAAGTATTGGCCTTCTCGGCGTGGTCACCGCGAAGGCCATGGGAGCAAGCTTCGAGACGCTGATGGAGCGGCGATTGTTCCCGGATCTCGGGCTACGCCGAACCTATATCACTGTCCCTGCGGCGGAGATGAAGAGCTACGCCTGGGGATACAGCCGGGACGACAAGCCGACCCGGGTCTCCCCGGGCCTGCTCGCGACCGAAGCCTACGGGATCAAATCCAACGCGGTCGACATGATCCGCTTCCTGGAGGTGAACATGGGCATCGGCACTGTACCGGGAAAGGTCGCTGTCGCTGCAAGTGCGACCCATACCGGGTACTTCCGCGCGGGCGAGCTCATCCAGGATCTGATCTGGGAGCAATATCCCTATCCGGTCGAGCTGGACAGGATCGTTGCCGGCAACTCGGCCAAGATGATCATGAACGGCACCCCGGCGGTTGCAATCGAGCCGCCGATGGCGCCGCGGAGCGACGTGATCCTCAACAAGACCGGTTCGACCAACGGCTTTGGCGGCTATGTCGCCTATGTCCCGGCGAAGAAGATCGGGATCGTCATGCTCGCGAACAAGAACTACCCCAACGATGCACGGGTGAAGGCCGCCCATCAGGTGTTGTCGCGGCTTGCCGAGTAGCGGCGGATCCGATTCCGCCTGACGAAGGACGATCGGAGCAGGCCGCCTGGCATGTGACACGCGCCCTGCTGCCACGGCTTCGGTTGGGCGCGACACCGTCACGTGCGAATCCGGCTCCGAGCGGCCGCGTCAGACCAGCCGCACGGCCTTGCCCGGATTCATAAGGTTCGAGGGGTCGAACTGGCGCTTGACGCCCCGCATCAGTTCCAGGTCGATTGGTGGCTTGTAGATTTCGATGAGGTCGCGCTTCAGCTCGCCCAGGCCGTGCTCGGCGCTAATGCTGCCGTCAAAGGTATCGACGAGATCATAGAGTGCCGTCTCGACCTGCTTGTGCAGGCTCTGGCGTTCGGTGGCATCGGCACCGGGCGGTGCCAACAGATTGAAATGCAGATTGCCGTCGCCGATATGGCCGAAGACGATCGGGCGCAGGCGTGCGTCGATCGCATACAGCGCGGCCAGGCAGCGATCGACAAAGACCGGGATGGCGCTGATTGGTGTGGAAACGTCGTGGCTGAAGCTGGGGCCTGCGCGCTTCTGCGCTTCGGTGATGTTCTCGCGCAGTGCCCAGAGCTGCTCAGCCTGTGCCAGGGAACGGGCAATGACGGCGTCGTCGACGATCTCCTGTTCGAAACCTTCGGAGAGAACTCCCTCCAGGATTGCCTCGAGAGGAATTTCTGGCGTCGCCGCATCGAGCTGGAGCAGCACATAGACGCCACCGCGCAATGTCGGCTGGGGGACATGCGGAGCGTGGGTTTCGACGAGGGCGCGGCAGTCTTCGGTAAAGCACTCGCAGCCGGACAACACATCGGCGGCGCGGGCCCGGGCGAGTTGGAACAGGCGCAGGGCAGCCGCGAAATCCCGGACGCTGGCCAGCGCGGTCGCGCGCGCCTGCGGCGCTGCGTGCAGTTTCAGCACGGCGGCGGTGACGATGCCGAGGGTTCCTTCCGAACCGATGAAGAGATGCTTCAGATCGTAGCCGGTGTTGTCCTTGCGCAGCGCACGCAGGCCGTTCCACACCCGCCCGTCGGAGAGCACCACTTCCAGCCCAAGCACCTGGTCGCGCATGTTGCCGTAGCGCAGAACCGCCGTTCCGCCAGCATTGGTGGCAATCGTGCCGCCGATCTGGCAACTGCCCTCGGCCGCGAGGCTGACGGGAAAGAACAGGCCGGCATCGTGGGCACGCTGCTGCAAGGTCTGCAGAACCACGCCTGATTCCACGATGGCGACGGCGTTGACCGTGTCGATCTCGCGGATACGGTTCATGCGCCCGAGCTGGACCACGATCGCCTGTCCGCTGTCATCGGGAATGCCGCCGAAGACGAGGCCGGTATTCCCACCCTGCGGGACCAGCGGAACCCGGTGGCGCTGGCTCCAGGCTGCAATCTCTGAGACTTGCTGGACGTTGGCCGGTCGGACCACGGCGCAGGCAAGACCGTGCCTCCGGCCGCGCCAGTCCTCGCAGAACGGCGCGATGGCGTCAGCGTCGGTCAGGACATGGCCGGCTCCAACGATCTGCTCGAGCTCGTTCAGGGGGGGCGTGGACATTGCGTTCTCCTGGAAAGCCGCGGGCGTGAACGTGAACACCAAACCGCCGCCCGTATGAAGCAGGCGGCGGTTCAATCATGTTCGCCGCGCCTAGTCGATCCTCGTCCCGGATTCCTTGTCCAGTTGGGCCAGCCTGCCAGCTCGCAGGAGACTGGGAACGAGGGCTTTCACATGACCAGTCATGCCACCGGATCTTGGATCCGTCGCCGGACGAGGGACACGAGGCGGATTTCCCTTCCCGGGCCTGGGATTGATGGCGGCCTTCGGCCGATGTCCACTATTGGTGCAGGTCGGCTTGGACTATAAGAATCCGATCTGAACGGAGGGATTTCGCATGCATAGGCGGACTTTCGTTTTGTCGCTGCTGAGCGTCGCTATCGGGGCCGACGGTGCCAGGTCCGCGCCGGACGAACGGGCCGCGCCTGTGGTTGTCGAACCGGGCGCAGTTCGTGCTCCGCCCGCTGCCACGGAAGTCCAGGCGCCGATTTTGGTGGAGACTCCAAGCGACTGGGTCCGGCATCGCCCCCGGCACCGCCGGGTCTGCCGTACCGTTCGCGACCGCTGGGGGCGGCGAGTCCGTCGCTGCCGTTGGGTTTGGGTCTAGGGCAACAGGGCTACCATGATTGCCGGTGAAGGCCGGACGGGCTGCAACCCGTCCGGCTTGACTTGTCAGGGCTCCTGCAACTGACCGAGTTCGTGCAGGAGCGCCGCGCCGGTGCGAAGTCCGCTGTAGAAGCAGTCGAGTGTCAGGTTTTCATTCGGCGCATGGTTCGCCTCGTCGGGGTTCGCGTAGGGGGTGACGAAGGCGGGAATGCCGAGGATCTTGGTGAAGACATAGCCCGGCAGGCTGCCGAACCCCGCGGGGATCAGCAGCGGCTCCTCGCCTTGGGCCTTGACGAAGGCCTGGCGCAACGGCGCCGTAAAGGGTGATGCGATGGGCGTCTTCGAGGGCTGCATGCCCCTATCCTGGGCGATGAACTCGACTTCCGGCGCATGCTTGGCCACATGGTCCGCGACCTTGCGCAAAATGTCCTCCGGGTCCTGTGCCTCGACCAGGCGGATGTCGCATTTCACGAAGGCTTCGTTCGGCAGCACGGTCTTGGTGCCAGGCCCGCCATAGCCTCCGTGGAAGCCGTTGATGGTCAGAGTCGGGCGAAAGCAGAGGCGTTCGTAGAAGGGCCGCTCGGCCGGCGCGTCCAGGCGGTTCAGCCCAAGGCTCTGTTTCACTGCCTCGGCGGCGCGGGGAAGGCGCTCGATTGCGGCAAGCTCCTCCATAGTCGGCGGTTCAATATCGTCGTGAAGGCCCGCGATGGTGATTTCGCCCTCAGCATTCTTCATGGTGCCGAGCAGGTGCACGAGCGTCCAGATCGGATTGGGCACCACGCCACCGAAATTGCCGGAATGGACATCCCGATTGGCGTGGCGACAGCGCAGATCGAAGGAGATCACGCCGCGTGAACCGAACTTGATTGCGGCCGCACCGCTGGCATGACGGGGACCATCGGCCGTGACGGCGAGATCGGCCTTCAGCTTGTCCTTGTTGACCCGCACGAAGTCGGCGATGTGCGGGCTGCCGATCTCTTCCTCGCCTTCCAGCAGCAGAATGACATTGCAGGGAAGCGTGCCGTGCACCTTGAGATGCGATTCGATCGCCATCATCTGCGCGAAATGCTGGCCCTTGTTGTCGCCGACCCCGCGCGCATAGAGCCGGCCGTCACGGATCGTCGGCTCGAAGGGCGGCGAAAGCCATTTGTCGAGCGGATCAGGCGGTTGCACGTCGTAATGGCCGTAGAGCAGCACGGTGGGCTTGCCTGGCGCCTTTTCCCAGCGCCCGATGACCATGGGGTGCCCTTCGGTGGGCACCAGTTCGGTCTCGAGCCCGATATCCGTCAGCATCTTGACCAGCAGTTCGCCGACTTCGGCGATGCCGATATTCTCCGCGCTGATGCTCGGGTGGCGCAGATAATCGATCAGACGATCAAGAAAAGGGGCGCGGTTCGCCTCGATATGCTCGAAAACCGCGGCCAACGAGTCGGAGGAAGCCATAAGTCTTGCACCTGCCAGAGATAGAGGAGCCAAAGTCGCCCCGGTTCTGGTTACGATGTCCGCGGCAAATCCGTCCATGCGTGACATGAATACGCGCCATCTCCGGATGCCGGTGCCGCCGCTGTTGTCGCCAACAGCACCGTGGCCGAGCCAATGGCATCCAGTGGATCAGGTAATCAGTTGATTTTGAAAGGCAAAGTCGAGGCAGCCCTGGATGTGCTGTTCCAGAATGACCTGAGCCTCCGCCGCGTCCCGCCTCAGCGCGCAATCGAGCAGCGCCTTGTGCTCTTCGGCTGCGACAGAGCCGCGGAAGATCACGAACACCATCTGGTACCGAAGGTAGCGGTCATAGACGCCGGAATGGACATTCAGCAGGGCCTTTGAGCCGCAGGCCGAGACCAGGGCCTGGTGGAACTCCCAGTCATAGCGCTTCCACCGCTCCGCCTGCGTGCGGTCCCCCGCGAGCAGGCTCGCCTCCATCCGCGCCAGCTTGTGATGGGCGGCGACGACGCGGCCTTCCCATTCCATGTCGCCGGAATGGAATGACTGCGCCAGTGCGCTCTTCTCGATCAGCAGCCGAAGTGCCGCGATCTCCTTCAGATCCTCGGCCGAGCACGAAGCAACCTGGAAGCCGCGCTGCCCCTCCGCCGTGACCAGGCCTTCCGGGGTGAGCCGGCTGAAGATTTCGCGCAAGGTGCCGATGCCGACGCCATAGGCTGTCCGCAGTTTCTCCAAAGGCAGGCGTTGGCCGGGGCGGAGACGCCCAAAAACGATGTCCGAGCGGATGCGCTCGTAGGCTTGTTCGCCGGTCGAGATGGGCGCGACCTCGTCGCCTGCAAAATCCGTCACGATGTCCGCCATTACCCTGCGCGCACCTGTTTCGAGAGGGCCGTCCTACGACGCGTGCAGCCTCCGCGCCAGAACCAATGAGTGACGGTTGAAATCAATATCATCGGATGATCATTATATTATCAGTTGATGACAGCTTCGCTAGATGTAATGTGCTCGTGAGGTCGCCAGAGAGGCGCCTAAAGAACGGCAGAGCCGCAACGGCCATCCCGGGGAGGAACGAGAATGATCAAGTCGAAATTGAACCGCCGTCAGGTTCTGTTGGCCGGCGCGGTCGGCCTTGCGGCGCCGAGCCTGCTGCTGCGGCCTGCGCTGGCGGTGACGCCGGCGGAGATCAAGGCGAAGGGCAAGCTGGTGGTGGGCATCCAGGGCGACAATCCGCCCTGGGGCTTCGTCACCAGCGCCGGCAAGCAGGATGGGCTGGATGCCGATATCGCCGCGCTCTTCGGCCAGGAGCTCGGCGTCCCCGTCGAGTTCGTCCCGCTCGAGGTCAACAACCGTATTCCCGCCCTGACCACGGGGCGCGTCGATGTGCTGTTTGCGACCATGGCGATGCTGCCGGAGCGGGCCAAGGTCGTGCAGTTCAGCAAGCCCTATGTCGCCAACACGATCGTGCTGATCGGGCCGAAATCGGCGGTGATCAAGACCAATGAAGACATGGCGAAGTTCTCGATCGGCGTGGCCAAGGGCGCAGCCCAGGACACCCAGGTGACCAAGAACGCGCCGGCCAGCACGACGATCCGGCGCTATGACGGCGATGCCCCCAGCATCCAGGCGCTGGTCTCAGGCCAGGTCCAGGCGCTCGGCGGCAACATCTTCTACATCCAGCGCATCGAGCAGGCCCGGCCGGGTGAATTCGAGAACAAGCTCGAATTCCAGAACCTCTACAACGGTGCCTGCACCCGGCAGGGCGAGAAGGAGATCAATGCCGCGATCAACGCCTTCATCGACAAGATCAGGGCCAATGGCGAGCTCCAGAAGATCTACGACAAGTGGATGAAGGTCCCCGTCCACAAGTTCCCCGACAGCCTCGAAGGCATCTCCTTCACCGCAAGCTGAGCGCGCTGCTCGCCAGTGCCTTCAGATTTTGCCTGTGGGCCGGCCGCGTTGAACCCGGCCCGCACGCTCCCTGCCACGCTTGTGTGGCGGGGTGCCAAGGATATCGACATGAGCAATCGCATCTACGTCCTCAATGGCCCCAATCTCAATCTGCTCGGCCAGCGCGAACCCGCGATCTACGGAACGACCACGCTCAAGGAGGTTCGACTGCGCTGTATCGAGAAGGCCGGGCCTCTGGGGTTCGAGATCGACTTCCGCCAGACGAACTTCGAGGGCGAGTTGGTGGAGAACGTGCACCAGGCCCGCATCGAGGCGTGCGGGATCATCATCAATCCGGCCGGCTACACCTTCACCTCAGTCGCGCTGCTCGACGCCCTCAAGATGTTCGATGGGCCCAAGATCGAGCTGCACATTTCCAACGTGCATGCCCGCGAGAGCATCTACCACAATTCGCTGATCTCCCGGACTGCGACCGGCATCCTGATCGGCTTCGGCGCGGCCGGGTACGAACTTGCGATCCAGGCCATGGCCGGTCTCGTCGGGCGCAACTGATCCCGGTGCGCCATGCGGTCAGCGGCAGAGCATGCGAAGCACGGTCTCGATAGCGCTGAGCCGTCGGCGCGCGCGGGCTTCCGGCGCGCCCATGTCGTGCCCGAAGACCTGCAGGATGCTGGCCCGGTTGGAGACATTGTAAAAGCTCAGCGCGCTGATCGTCAGATGGATGTCGATCGGGTCGAGGCCCTCCCGGAAGACCCCCTCGCGCAGCCCGCGCTGATAGACCTCGCCGATCATGTCGATGACCGAGAGGTTGAGATCGGCAATCTTGGCAGAGCTCTGAAGATGCCGGGCATGGTGGATGTTCTCGACCATGACGAGGCGGACGAAATCCGGATTATCGGCGTGATAGTCGAAGGTGAACCCCGTCAGCGACACGATCGCATCACGCGGGGGCAGGGCAGCCAGATCGAGGCTGCGCTCGAAATTGCGGATCCGGGCATAGGCCTCCTCGAGCACGGCCCGGTAGAGACCCTCCTTGTCACCGAAATAGTAGTAGATCATCCGCTTGCTGGTGGAGGTCTTCGCCGCGATCTCGTCGACCCTCGCTCCACTCAGTCCGTTCTCGACGAATTCGTCACGCGCGACCGCCAGGATATTGCGGCGGACGCCGTCGGGGTCCTGGGTCCAGCTTGCGGATTTGCGGGCGCCAGCCGGCCGCGCTGGCGCGGCCGGCTTCTCATTCGTCTTGCGGCTTCCAAGCATGGACCGACCCCGGTGCCGACTGTGCGGCAGTAAATGAACCGTTCAGTTCAATTGACTTGACCAATTGAACCGCTTCGTACATTTAACATCAGGAGGCGATCGCGCAAGTCAAACGATCGCTCACACTCAAGGCGCCCACATCGCTCACACTCAAGGCGCCCACCCAGAGGCGCTACCGCCAAAGACGGGACTCGGATCGACACGTAGAAGGTCGGCCGCTCAGGGAAACGCCATGAACTACAAGCTTGACTTCACGCCTGTACTGGATGGGCTGCCGAGCCTTCTGACAGCCTGTCTGGGAACGCTGTTCCTGTCGCTCTGCGGGATGGCGCTGGCCATCGTCATCGGCATCGGTGGCGTCGTGCTGCGCGACTCGCGGATCAAGCAGCTGCGTTGGCTGGTGATGGCTTTCGTCGAGCTGATCCGGAACACGCCCTTCCTGGTGCAGATCTATTTCATCTACTTTGCGCTGCCGCTCCTGGGTGTGCGGCTCGACCCGACACCGACAGCGATCATCGCATTGGGCATCAATGGCGGCGCCTATGCCATCGAGATCATCCGTGGCGGCGTTCAGTCGATCAGCAAGGGTCAGATCGAAGCCGGCCTCGCGCTTGGCCTGCACAAGGCGCAGGTCTTCCGGCTGATCGTGCTGAGGCCGGCGCTGCGTGCGATCTTTCCCTCGCTGACCAGCCAGTTCGTGCTGCTGACGCTGACGACCAGCGTCGCCTCCGCGATTTCCGCCTATGAGCTGACCTCCGTCGCGCAGCGGATCGAGTCGGACAGCTTCCGGAGCTTCGAGGTCTACGGGACGGTGACGCTGTTCTACCTCGTCATATCCTGGCTGATGATGCGCTTCTTCGGGCTCATCTCCGGCCGGTATTTCAGCTACCCGGTCAAGTGAGGAGATCGTCATGGGTGCAAACGAATTCCTCTTCCTCCTCATTGGGCTGAAATGGACCATCGCCCTCTCGGTAATCGGCTTCGTAGGGGGCGGCGTCTTCGGGCTCGGCGTCGCGCTGGCGCGAACGTCCGGCATTCCGCTGCTGGAGCGTGTCACGTCAGGCTATATCGCCATCTTCCAGGGCACCCCGCTGCTGATGCAGCTCTTCGTGGTCTATTACGGATTGGCGTTGATTGGGCTGAAACTCGACTCCTGGGTCGCCGTCTCGATCGGCTTCACGCTGCACGCCAGCGCCTATCTCGGCGAAATCTGGCGTGGCTCGATTGAAGCCGTGCCGAAGGGACAGACCGAGGCGGCCAAGGCGCTGAGCCTGAATTATGTCTCCAGGATGAAGGATGTGATCCTGCCGCAGGCGATCCGGATTTCGCTGCCGGCAACCATCGGCTTCCTGGTGCAGCTGATCAAGGGAACGTCGTTGGCCGCCATTGTCGGTTTCACCGAGCTGGCGCGGGCCGGCAACATCATCTCGAACCAGATTTTCCAGCCTCTGCTCGTCTTCGGGATCGTGGGGGCTCTCTACTTCGTCATGTGCTGGCCGCTCTCGCTCGTCGGCGCGCGGCTGGAACGCCAGTTTGCCGCGGCCACACGCTGACGAAGCCGGCAACACCATCAAGGCATCAAGCCAAAGCAGCCCGGCACGTTCAACCAGGCAAGATCAACCAAGCAAGATCAACCAAGGGAGCGAGACATGACATCTTCGAACACGGGATTGCCCAACCGCCGTCAGGTTCTGTTGGCCGGCGCGGTTGGCCTTGCGGCGCCGAGCCTGCTGCTGCGGCCTGCGCTGGCGGTGACGCCGGCGGAGATCAAGGCGAAGGGCAAGCTGGTGGTGGGCATCCAGGGCGACAATCCGCCCTGGGGCTTTGTCACCAGCGCCGGCAAGCAGGATGGGCTGGATGCCGATATCGCCGCGCTCTTCGGCCAGGAGCTCGGCGTCCCCGTCGAGTTCGTCCCGCTCGAGGTCAACAACCGCATTCCCGCCCTGACCACGGGGCGCGTCGATGTGCTGTTTGCGACCATGGCGATGCTGCCGGAGCGGGCCAAGGTCGTGCAGTTCAGCAAGCCCTATGTCGCCAACACGATCGTGCTGATCGGGCCGAAATCGGCGGTGATCAAGACCAATGAGGACATGGCGAAGTTCTCGATCGGCGTGGCCAAGGGCGCAGCCCAGGACACCCAGGTGACCAAGAACGCGCCGGCCAGCACGACGATCCGGCGCTATGACGGCGATGCCCCCAGCATCCAGGCGCTGGTCTCAGGCCAGGTCCAGGCGCTCGGCGGCAACATCTTCTACATCCAGCGCATCGAGCAGGCCCGGCCGGGTGAATTCGAGAACAAGCTCGAATTCCAGAACCTCTACAACGGTGCCTGCACCCGGCAGGGCGAGAAGGAGATCAATGCCGCGATCAACGCCTTCATCGACAAGATCAGGGCCAATGGCGAGCTCCAGAAGATCTACGACAAGTGGATGAAGGTCCCCGTCCACAAGTTCCCCGACAGCCTCGAAGGCATCTCCTTCACCGCAAGCTGAACGCGCCAGGACCAATCGGAGCAGAGGCCATGAACAGCCAGTCCGCGACTGCACCCGCTCAAGGGGCTGAAGCCATGATCAAAATGGCTGGCGTCGAGAAATGGTATGGCGAGTTCAAGGCCCTGACCGACATCAACCTGTCGGTCCGCCAGGGCGAGAAGATCGTCCTGTGCGGGCCGTCAGGATCGGGGAAATCGACCCTGATCCGTTGCATCAACCATCTCGAACCCTACCAGAAGGGCGAGATCCGCGTCGGCGGGACGGTGCTCAGCGATGATTCCAGGATCATCGATGCCATTCGCCGCGAAGTCGGGATGGTGTTTCAGCACTTCAACCTGTTTCCGCATCTGACGGTGCTGGAAAACTGCATGCTGGCGCCGATGCGGTCGCTTCGCGCCAGCAAGGCACAGGCCGAAGCCACGGCGAGACGCCTGCTCGGCCGGGTCAAGATCGCCGAGCAGGCGGAAAAATATCCGGCCCAGCTCTCCGGCGGCCAGCAGCAGCGCGTCGCGATCGCGCGGGCCCTGTGCATGCAGCCCAAGGTCATGCTGTTCGACGAGCCGACCTCGGCGCTCGACCCGGAAATGGTCAAGGAGGTGCTCGACACCATGACCGGGCTCGCCGAGGAGGGCATGACGATGATCTGCGTCACCCACGAGATGGGGTTTGCGCGCCAGGTGGCCGACCGCGTGATCTTCATGGCGAGCGGAGCGATCGTCGAAGAGGCGCCGCCGGCCGAGTTCTTCACCAAGCCACGTCACGAGCGTACCCGGCAGTTCCTCGGTGAGATCCTGCGCAAGCACTGAGGAGGAGGCCGGCATGGGCGATCTGCGATCAAAACCACTGCGTCTTGGCGTCCTCGGTGTGGCGAATATCGCGCGCAGCTTTGCGAGCGGTGTCGCGCCGTCGAAGACCGTCACGGTCGCTGCCGTTGCCAGCCGCGATGCCGGGAAGGCCGAACGCTTTGCGAAGGAATGCGGCATTCCGTGCTTCCATGGCTCCTATGAAGCCTTGCTGGCCGATCCGGAGATCGACGCGATCTACAACCCGCTGCCGAACTCACTCCATGCGGAATGGTCGATCCGGGCCATGGAAGCCGGCAAGCACGTGCTCTGCGAGAAGCCGCTGGCGATGAACGCGACTGAGGCCCGCGCCATGGTCGCTGCTGCGCGGCAGCACGGGCGCCATCTCGTCGAGGCCTATCCCTACCGCGCACAAGCCCAGACGCTGAAACTGCGCGAACTGCTCAGCGCGGGCGCGATCGGCAGGGTTCAGCTTATCCGGGCAAGCTTTGGCGTCGCCTTCTCCGACCCGGCGAATATTCGGCTGAGACCCGAGGTCGGCGGCGGCGCTCTGCTCGATGCGGGCAGCTATGCCGTCAGCCTGGCGCTTCTTGCCGCAGGTGAACGGCCCGAACGCATCAGTGCGACGGCGCGCTGGAGCGAAACCGGCGTCGATCGCAGCGTTGCGGCCACGCTGGAGTTTCCGAGCGGAGCGCTTGCGCAGATCTCATGCAGCTTCGCCACAGCCTATCATCGCCACGCCTTGATCGCGGGTGAGGCCGGGACGATCGAGACGACCTATCTCAACCATCCGCCACTTGGCGGGCCGCCGGTGCTGACGATCCGGCGTGGCACGACCATCCAGTCCGCACCCGAGACCATCGAGGTTGTGCCGGGCAATGGTTTCCTGGCGGAAGCGGAGTCGTTTGAGCAACTGGTGCGGCAAGGGCCCGAGCACTGGACCGGCGCGACCCTGGCGGAATCCATCGATATCGCGGTGACGCTGGATGCGATCCTGGCGAGCGCGCGCTCGGGCACGGCCGTCAGCGTCGCTGCCGAGATCAACACGTAGGAAAGCCAGTTCGTCATGATCTGCGGCACGACGAAACTCATCGCCCATCTCGGTTATCCGACCGAGAGCTTCAAGGCGCCGATGATCTACAACCCATATTTCGAGCGAGAAGGGATCGACGCCATCGTGGTGCCGATGGGCTGCAAGGCGGATGACTATCCGGCTTTCCTCCGGCTCTTCTTCAGGCTCTCCAATGCTCACGGCGCCCTCGTCACCATGCCGCACAAGGTGACGACAACCACGCTGGTCGACGAGGTCCAAACCACGGCCGCGATTGCCGGAGCCTGCAATGCAGTCAGGCTGGATGCCGATGGCCGGCTGGTCGGTGACATGTTCGACGGGGAGGGCTTCGTGCGAGGCGTACGCGGCAAGGGCCGTGAGCTCGAAGGCGCGCGCGCGCTTGTCGTCGGCGCCGGCGGCGTCGGTTCGGCAATCGCGGCCTCGCTCGCCAAGGCAGGCGTCGCGGCACTCGGCCTGTTCGATAGCCATGCGCCTCTGGCGAACGGTCTCGCTGATAGGCTTCGCAAGCACTATCCGCAGCTGGTCGTTACGGTCGGCTCGAATGATCCAGCTGGGTTCGAGATCCTGGTCAATGCGACGCCGCTCGGCATGAAGGCAGGCGATCCCTTGCCGATGGACGTCGCGCGCATCGCGCCTTCGGCCTTTGTCGGGGAGGTGGTGATGAAGCAGGAGATCACCCCCTTCCTGGCCGCCGTTCGCGCCCGTGGCTGCGCATTCCAGATCGGCGTCGACATGCTGTTCGAGCAGATCCCGGCCTATCTCGAGTTCTTCGGATTCCCCACGACGACATCGGAGGATCTGCGCTCGGTTGCACGGCTCGGCTACGAGGAGACGCGCTCATGATCCCTTCCATCGCCACTGTCTGCGTCTCCGGTACGCTCCAGGAGAAGCTCGAAGCCATTGCAGCCGCCGGCTTTCGTGCCGTCGAGATCTTTGAGAACGACCTGATCGCCTTTCCGGGCTCGCCGGCAGAGGTGCGCCGGATCTGCAGCGATCTCGGGCTCGCGATCGTGACCTGCCAGCCGTTCCGCGATTTCGAGGGCATGCCTGATGCGCGGCGGGCGCGGACGTTCGACCGGGCGGAGCGGAAATTCGACCTCCTGCAGGAGCTCGGGACCGACCTGCTCTTCGTCTGCTCGAGTGTCTCGCCCGAGGGCTTGAGCGGCATCGACCGGCTCGCCGGCGATTTCGCCGAGCTTGGCGAGCGGGCTGCCAAACGAGATTTGCGCGTCGGCTATGAAGCGCTGGCCTGGGGACGTCATGTCTTCGACTATCGCGACGCCTGGGAGATCGTGCGCCGGGCCGGCCGCGGCAATGTCGGCATCATCCTGGACAGCTTCCACATCCTCTCGCGCGGGCTCGATCCCGCCAGCATCGGCACCATCCCGCGCGACCGGATCTTCATGGTGCAGATGGCGGATGCCCCCAAACTGCAGATGGATCATCTCTCCTGGAGCCGCCACTGGCGCTGTCTGCCGGGGCAGGGCGATCTCGATCTGGCGGCCTTCATGAGGGCGCTCGTGTCGACCGGCTATGATGGTGTTTTGTCGCTCGAGATCTTCAACGACCGGTTCCGGGCGGGTTCCGCCCGCTCGGTGGCGCTCGACGGCCATCGTTCGCTGCTCTGGCTGCTTGACGAGACAGCGCGGGAACTCGGCCGGCCGGTGCCCGGCGCGGTCGCAATGCCGGCGCCGGAGCCTGTCGAAGCGGTCGAGTTCATCGAGTTCGCCATCGCCGAGGCCGAGCGCACTGGCTTCCAGCGCCTTCTGAGTGCGCTCGGATTCAGCCGTGTCGGTGCGCATCGCTCCAAGGATGTCGATCTCTGGAGCCAGGGCGATATCCGCATCGTGCTCAACAGCGACAGCGACGGTTTCGCCCATAGCTACCAGATCATGCATGGGACCTCGGTCTGCGCGATCGCGCTGAGGGTCGCAGATGCCAGCGCGGCCACCAAGCGCGCGACCGCCCTGCTCGATGTGCCTCATGCCGGTGCGGTCGGGCCGGGCGAACTCGACATCCCGGCGGTGCGCGGACTTGGCGGCAGCCTGCTCTATTTCCTGGATCAGTCTTCCGCCCTGGGGCGCTGGTCGGAGGTGGATTTCGAGCCCACCGGCGCGGATGGTGCAAGCGCCGGACTGGTCGGTGTCGATCATATCTCGCAAAGCATGCAGTATGAGGAGATGCTGACCTGGCTGCTGTTCTACTCGTCGCTGTTCAAGACGACGAAGACGCCGAGCCAGGCGGTGATCGATCCCGGCGGCGTCGTCCAGAGCCAGGTCATCGAGAGTGGACTCGATGGCGAGGCGGGTCATGGCCTGAGGCTCATTCTCAATGGCTCGCAAAGCCACCGGACGCTGTCGGCCCGCTTCATCACCGATTTCTTCGGCTCCGGCGTGCAGCATATCGCCTTCGCCACGAACGACATCCGGGCGACCATCGAGCGATTGGTGGCCAATGGCGTCGCCATGCTGCCGATCCCGGAGAACTATTACGATGACCTCGAAGCACGGTCCGATCTGCTTCCCGAGGAGATCGATGCGCTGAAGGCGCTCAACATTCTCTACGACCGCGATGCGGGCGGCGATTTCTGGCAGGCCTATACCGCGACACTCGATGGCGGATTGTTCTTCGAGATCGTCCAGCGCAATGGCTATGGTGGCTATGGCGCTGCCAATGCGGGCATCCGTCTGACCGCGCAGGCGCGCCTTTCCCGGCCGATCACCGTGCCCGCGCCCACGCATGCATGAAGGCGCTGCCATGACGACACCCTGTATCATCACCGTCGCGATCACCGGCTCGCTGCCGACCAAGCGCGACAATCCCGCCGTTCCGATCACGATCGCCGAGCAGGTCGAGTCGACGCAGGAGGCCTTTGAAGCGGGGGCGACGCTGGCGCATTGTCATGTCCGTACCGACGAGGGCACGCCGACCTCCGATCCTGAGCGTTTCGGCCGTCTGCTCGAGGGGCTGCGCAAGCACTGCCCAGGCATCATCGTGCAGTTCTCTACTGGCGGGCGCTCGGGAGCGGGCAGGGAACGCGGAGGCATGATTCCGCTCAAGCCCGAGATGTGCTCGCTCTCGACTGGCTCATGCAATTTTCCGACGCGGGTCTATGAGAACAGCCCGGATCTCGTCGACTGGCTGGCCGCCGAGATGCTGGCCCACGGCGTCAAGCCCGAGATCGAGGCCTTCGATCTCTCGATGATCTTCAAGGCTGCCGAGATGGGCGTCGCGGGCGCGATCAAGGGGCCCCTGCATGTCCAGTTCGTGATGGGCGTGAAGAACGCGATGCCGGTCGATCGCGCTGCGTTCGAGTTCTACATCGCGACATTGAAGCGGCTGGCGCCCGACGCGACCTGGACGGGCGCCGGAATCGGGCGGGACCAGATCACGCTGAACCGCTGGTCGCTCGAACTCGGCGGCCATTGCCGTACTGGGCTGGAGGACAATGTCCGCCTCGATCGCGACACGCTCGCGCCTTCCAATGCCGCCCTCGTGAAGCGCATCGCCGAGATGGCAGGCGGCTACAATCGCCACGTGGCCTCCGTCGCAGAGGCGCGGGGTCTATTGTCGCTGCCGATGGCGTGAGTTCAAGGTTCAGGCCGGGGCCCCGTGACCTCGGGCGGAGCCGCACCTGTTTGTCCCAGCGCAGCATTGCGGGCGCCGCAATGACCAATGGCTCGGACATCAACTCGCCATGCTCGGGCTGGCTCAGGCCATGCCGGAGCGCTGCCAGCAAGAAGCGGCGCCTGCTGGGCGCCGCCAGAACAATGAAACACGTGCGTTCAGTCAGCGTGTCGTCCGCTTCAGCACATCAACCAGGGCCGCCATCTCATCCCTTGCACCGATCGAGATACGCAGGGCGCCCTGTGTGCCGGGGACATCGAACATCATGACGTGGATGTTTGCCGCCTTCAGTGCCGAGAAGAGTTCGGCGGCTGGTGCGGGCGTGAGGACCGCCAGAAAGTTCGCCGCGCTGGGCAAGGCCACGAAGCCACAATCCTTCAACTGGTCCGCCAGCCAGTCACGGCCGTCCGCCGTCCTGTTGAGCAGGTCGGTGAGATAGGCAGGCTCCTTCAAAGCCGCTTCGGCTCCGGCCAGCGCCACGGCGTTGACGCTGAAATTGGTGCGGATCTTGCGATAGGAATCAGCCAGCGCCGGTGAGCCGACGATGCCGTATCCGACGCGGATTCCGGCAAGGCCGAAGGCCTTCGAGAAGGTGCGCGTCGAGATCCAGGGACCGTTACGGCGGTGCAGGATGGCAAGCACGTCGGGCCCGCCGGCATGATGGCCGAATTCGAAATAGGCCTCGTCGAAATGCAGCAGGACATGATCGGGGACGCCGGAGACGAGTTGCTCGACATCGGCCTCGTCGAGCATGCCGCCCGTCGGGTTGTGCGGCGAGGCGACGAAGACGAGGCGTGTCCGGTCGGTGATGGCACGCAAGGTGGCCTCGATGTCGACGAGGCCATCGCGCCGGTTCGGAACAGCGACGAGCTTTGCGCCGCGCATCGCTGCGCCCTTGGCATAGGCCGGGAACCCCGGATGAGGCGCCACCGCCTCGTCGCTCGCGTCGAGGGCAAGCTCGGCGCTGGCGAAAAGGAGTTCGTTCGAACCGGCCCCGAGCACGATCTGTGCTGGCGGCACGGCAAGGCGGGAAGCCAGCGCTTCGATCAGCGAGGCGCCGTCATGATCGGGGTAGCGGTTCACCTGGCCGGCGGCGGCACACATTGCCGCCACGACGCTCGGAGCGGGTGGCTCCGAGGACTCGTTGAGATGCAGGCTGACCGGCGGCGGTGCGTCCTCCGTGGGAGCGGGAGTACGCCGCGCGGGGACGTTTTGCAGGCGTGCGATACGCGGAACCGGGATGACGGTGGGGTTCGACACAGGTTTCTCCGTAGGGGGCGGCGAGGATGGTCAGCGCACCGGTGGCGAATATTGCAGGCCGCCCTTGCTCCAGAGATTGTTCAGCCCGCGCGCGATCCCCAGCCGCGAGCCTGCGCCGACATTGCGGTCGTGGGATTCGCCGTAATTGCCGACCTGCTTGACGATCTGCATCGCCCAGTCGTTCTTCAGGCCCATCGGCTCGCCGAACTTGCCCTCGCTGCCAAGCAGGCGCCGCACCTCGGGAGAGCCGGAGGCGGCGAGCTGGTCGGCATTGGCCGAGCTGACGCCGAGCTCTTCCGCAGCAACCATCGCAAAATAGGACCAGCGGACGATGCTGTTCCAGGCCTCGTCGCCCTGCCGCACGACCGGTCCGAGCGGCTCCTTCGAGATCAGTTCGGGCAGGATCACGAATTCTGCCGGGTTGACCAGCTTCAGCCTGTAGGCAGACAGAGCCGAGACGTCGTTGCTGAAGACGTCGCAGCGTCCCGACTCGAAGGCCTTGGCAGCCTGATCGCCGGATTCAAAGCTGACGGACTCGTATTTCATGCCGTTGGCGCGAAAGAAGTCGGCGATGTTCAGTTCCGTGGTCGTACCGGTCGGTACGCAGACCGAGGCGCCACCGAGCTCCTTGGCGGAGCCCGCATTGAGCGACTTGCGGATCATGAAGCCCTGGCCGTCATAGTAGTTGATCCCGGCGAAGCGCAGGCCGAGCTGCGTGTCGCGCGAGAGCGTCCAGGTCGCTTGACGCGAGAGCACGTCGATTTCGCCGCTCTGCAGCGAGACGAACCTGTCCTTCGGGCTGAGGGGGATGAACTTGACCTTGCTCGCATCGCCCAATGTGGCGGCGGCGACGGCCCGGCACAGGTCGACATCGAAACCGGTCCAGCGACCGGCCTCGTCCGGGACGGAGAAGCCCGCCACACCTGGGCTGACGCCGCAGAGCACCTGACCGCGCTCGCGGACCTTTTCGAGTGTGCCGGCCTGGGCGGAAACCGCCAGCGCCAGTGTGAAGCCCAAGGCCGTGGTCAAGCGAGCGTGCATGTGATGGTCCTCCCCATTTGTCTGTGGTGGTGGGCGATCCATCGGCTGACCACAATGGAGCACATCGCTCGTTTCATTGCTTGAAACGAGCGATGTGGAGCGAGCCATTTCACGCTGTGAAATGCGCAGAGATCGCCATGCCGTGCCGGCACCGGATGCGATGATGGCGCATCCCAACCGCTCGATCCTGTGCCGGCTTCATGCAGAACACGCCCCACCATTCCTTTCGGCGCCGCTTGCTCGCTCGCGAGTCGTTGATCGGCAGCTTCATCAAGACGCCGACCGGCCACGCCATCGAGATCCTCGGAGGTGTCGGCTTCGACTTCGTCGTCATCGACCAGGAGCATGCTCCCTTCGATCGGGGCTCGACCGATGTGGCGCTTCTCGCAGCCCGGGCCGCCGGTGTCGCCGGTGTCGTGCGTGTTCCGGTGCTTTCGCATGACGCGATCCTCTCGGTCCTGGACTGCGGCGCGGTTGGCGTCCTGGCACCGCATGTCTCGAATGTCGCCCAGGCGCGGACCCTTGCTGCCGCCTGTCGCTATCGGGGCGGTGCGCGCGGTTTTTCGGGTGTGACCCGGGCGGGCGGCTACGGCGCCGTGAAGATGTGGAGCCATGTCGACGCGGCCGATGCCGCTACGGCTGCAATCGCGATGATCGAGGATCCTGCAGCACTCGACGAGATCGACGCGATCCTCGCCGTCGATGGACTCGACGCCGTCTTCATCGGCCGCGGCGACCTCACCGTCGCCTTCGGTGCGCCGACGCGGGATGCGCCTGTAGTCCGCGATGCGGTGGACAGGATTATCGCCGCGGCGAAACGGGCGGACAAGCCGGTCTGCGTCATGACCGACGGCGCCGATGAGGCCGCCGATTTCGCTGCGCGCGGTGCAAGCGCCTTCATCGTCTCGTCGGACCAGGGCTTCCTGAGGAAGGCTGCTGGCCAGGCGTTCAGCGAGATGTCGGCCATGAAGAGCCGCGCTTCGCAGGCTGCCGCTGGCTGAACTGGAGAGATTTTCGATGTTCCACCCCACCGACCTCCGCGCCAAACTGGCGACCGGGGCGCCTGTCAAGGCTTCTCCCGTTTCCGCCTATGCCGGCGCGGATTATGCGCGCTTCTATGCACAGGAGCCGCAGGAAGCGGGCCCCGATGCCCGTACCTGGGTTGCCCGCGGGCAGAATTTCATTGTCGCTTATTCCGAGGTGCGCGCGGGTGCGACGCTGGCGCGTATCGGCCAGCCGGACGAGTATTGCGTGATCCTGCCGGACGCTGCCATGGGCGCAACCGTGTCGGCCCGCGGGGAGATCCTCGTCGCGCCGGGCGCATCCATCCTGTTCGTACCGCCGGGAGATTCAGAGGTCACGGCAGCCAGCGATGGCCGCGTCATCCGGATCTTCTCCTCTGCCGCAACCGATCTGGCGGCGGCCTGCACCAATGCCTCGTCCTATGCCGAGCCGCACGCCAATGTCGCGCTCCTGGAGCCTTGGCCCGAGCCGCGCGGTGGCTGGAAGCTGAGGCGCTACAGCCTCGAAGGCGAGGGCGGTGAGAGCCGCTTCGGCCGGATTTTTCGCTGCACGACGTTGATGGTGAACATGCTCGATCCGCGGATCGGGCTCCGCGACATCACCAAGCTCTCGCCGCATCACCACGACGATTTCGAGCAGGGCTCGCTCGTCATCGACGGCGCCTACATCCACGATATCCGCTGGCCCTGGACGCCGGATATGAGGATTTGGCGCGAGGACGAGCACGAGTTGATGGCGGCACCGTCGCTGACGGTCATCCCGCCGCCTTCGATCCACACGTCCCGGTCGGTTCTGCCCGGCCTCAATCAGATGATCGACATCTTCTCCCCGCCACGCATGGATTTCTCGGAAAAGCCCGGATGGGTGATCAACGCCGCAGATTATCCGATGCCCGGCGAAATTCCCTGAGGACTTCAGCATGCTTCTGGACAAGGCCCCCCAACTCGACCGTGCCCGGCAGGTCGCGGATCTGCTCGTCGGTGCGGTCGATCTGCACTGTCACAGCGGCCCCGCCGCGATGCCACGCATCCTCGACCACCACGAGGCGATGCTCGACGCCGCCTCCGCGAAGTTCCGCGCCCTCGTCTACAAGGACCATTTCTATCTCGGCACGTCCCATGCGGTGATGCTGGAGAAGCTCTTTCCCGATAACGGCTTGAAGCTGTTCTCCGGCGTAGCGCTGAACAATGCCTCGGGCGGCTTCAATCCGCATGCCGTCGACCACTGCATCAAGATCGGCGGCAAGATCGTCTGGTTGCCGACGCTCTCGGCCGCGAACCACATTGCGGTGCTGGCATCCGGCGCCGTGAAGACCTTCCCCAAGACCGCCGGGAAGATGCTGGATGCACTGCCGCTTACCGCGCTCGATGCGAGCGGCAAGGTGACGGACGCGGTCAAGCAGATCCTCGACCTGATCGCCGAGGGGGACATCGTTCTCGCGGGCGGGCATCTCCATGCCTCTGAACTCCACCTCGTGTTCGAGGAGGCGCGCACACGCGGCGTTCGCAAGATGATCGTCAACCACCCGACCTATATCGTGGGCTGTACTGATGCCGACATCCGCCAGCTCGTTTCGCTCGGTGCCTATATGGAGCACTCGATCTGCATGTTCGTCGAAGGGCGCTCGAAGAAATACGAGATGTCCGACCTCGCTCATCTGATCGAGGTCGCCGGTGTCGAGCGCACCTTGCTGTGCTCCGATCTCGGCCTGCTCGGTTCGCCGCGCCCGGTCGATGGCTACCGCGAGATCGTCGGTGGGCTGCTCGACCTGCAGTTCGGCGAGAAGGAGATCAGGGCGATGATCGGCGGACGTGCGGCGACATTGCTGAATCTCGACGTCGTTTCACCGAGCGCCTGATCTTGAGAACGAAGAAACCCCGGGTGAGCGGTTGCGCTCACCCGGGGTTTTTCTTTGCGATGAAGGCCTGGATCATCGGACCGGATATCGTATCCGGTCCGATGATCTAAGCTTCTGTGATGGCATCGGCTTTCCCGAAAACCGCAATCCCCTTGTCGGGCCGATTCTTAGTCGAGGGCGATGGCGGCCGTGCGGATGACCTCGCTCCATTTGGCGATTTCCTGTGCCTGCGACTTGCGGACGACGTCCGGTCCGCCGCCGAGCGAGCGCACGCCGATCGGATTGAGCTTCGCACGGCCCTCGGGGCTCAGCACATAGTCGTTCACGATCGTGCCGATCCGGCGCGAGATCGGCTCGGGAAGGCCCTTGGGGCCGACGATCGCATACCAGGAGGAGGCGTTGACGCCCGTCAGCCCTGCTTCCGACAGGGTCGGCACGTCGGGCAGCTGCGGCGCGCGCTCTTCGGCGGTGACCGCGAGAGCGCGGACGGCTCCGGATTTCACGTGTGGAATATAGGGCGGAAGGAAATCGACCGCGACATTGACGATCCCGGCGAGGAGATCGGTCGCCAGCGGAGCCGAACCGCGATAGGGCACATGGGTCATCTGGAAACCGCCCTTGCGCTGGATCAGTTCGCCGGCGATGTGCCCCATCAGGCCAAAACCCGGGCTTCCGAAGGTGAGTTTGCCCGGATTGGCTTTGCCGTAGGCGATCAGCTCAGACAGTGTCTTGACCGGCAGGGAGGGGTGCGTCGCCACGACAACCTGCACGTCGCCGATCATGGCGATCGGCTCGAAATCGACAAGCGGGTCGAAGCTGAGCGTCTTGTAGAGCAGCTTGTTGGTGACGAGCGGCCCGGACGACGAGACAAACAGCGTATGCCCGTCCGGGGTGGCGCGCACGACGTTGGCCGCGGCGAGGTTGCCGCCGGCACCAGGTTTGTTCTCGACGACGAAACCTTGCCCCAATTCTGCGCGGAGCCTCTCTGCCAGCAGGCGTGCCACGACATCGGTGGCCGCGCCGGCCGGGAAGGGGACGATGATGGTCACCGGCCGTGCGGGCCAGCTCTGACCGAGCGCGCCCCGCGTGCTCGCCAGAGCACCGAGGCCGACGAGCGACGCCGCGAACGCGCGGCGAGAATACAATGACATGGTGGCTGTTCCTCCGGAGCGGCAACCGATCGTTCGGCGCGGTTGTGCCCTGGAACTATGCGCGGCTTCCTGGCGACGGAGTTTGGGAAGGCGGCCTATTTCTCATCCTGAAACGCGACGCCCATTGATTGCGAGAGCGCCTTGAGCTGGGTCTCGATGCTGGCCGCCGCCTTCTTCAGGGGATGGATGATCCGTGCGCGGTCG
The DNA here is from genome assembly GCF_000735605.1 of Allobosea sp. LC85. Classification (GTDB taxonomy): domain Bacteria; phylum Pseudomonadota; class Alphaproteobacteria; order Rhizobiales; family Beijerinckiaceae; genus Allobosea. The sequence goes on along the minus strand of NZ_JPKG01000028.1, from coordinate 75,269 downwards.
TCGGGCGTCGCCACGACGGACCGGAAGAAGGTGACGCCGAAGGTCGCAAGCACGCGCTCGCCCAGCATGATGGGAACGGCAATGGTCGCGGAAGAGCGTGGCTCCACGGCAGGATCGCGCTCGGTGTAGCCGCGCCAGCGTGCCTGGGCGATCAGCCGTTCCAACTCCTCGTCGCCGAGGCCGCTGTTCTCGGGATCCGGGGAAGCCAGCATCGCAGAGCGCACGATCGTGCGCTCCTCTTCCGGACAGAACGCGAGATAGGCCCGGCCGAGCGCGCGTCCTCCCAGGCTCAGCCGATGGCCGAGCGTGGCGTGAAACGGCGAAATCGGGCTGTCGGGTATGGTGCTGAAACGCACGATCACGGCGTCGTAGTCGAGGACGCAGACGGCGCAGGGCCATTTGATTTGCCGGGTAAGGGCCGTCGCCCACGGGCGGGCGGCTTCGATCACCATCGGCGCACCGTGGAAGCCGGCGCTCAGCCGGTTCACGCCGGAAGTCACCTGATACCCGCGCACGCGGCTATCGCGCATGACATAGCCGGTGGCGATGAGCGTTTCGAGGAGCCGCACGATCGTCGGTTTGGGCAAGCCCGTTCGCCGATGGAGATCGCCGACCGTCGCCAATCCGCTGCGGTTGATTTCGGCGAGAAGGTCGAGCGCCTTGACGACGGACTGGACGGGAGTGAACGAGGGCAAGAGGCGGTCCCAGCCAGGCGGATTGTTATGCGTGATGCTGGTGCATCCGCCTGCTCGAGGTCGAGGAGACCCGCTGCCTGAAGCGATGTCAAACGCTGGTGTCAGCCGTCAAGCGTGAGGACGACCTTGCCCACCTGTTCGCCGGCGTCCATCAGCGCATGGGCGTCCCGCACATCGCGCCAGTCGAAGGTTGCGCAGATGTGGTTGCGGATGCGCCCGCTCTCGAGCAACGGCCAGACATGGGCGACAAGCTCCGACGCGATGCGTCCCTTATAGGCTGCAGGGCGCGGGCGCAGGGTCGAACCCGTCAGGGTCAGGCGACGCCGGACGATGTTGCGGACATTGACCTCCGCCATCTCGCCGAGATGGCTGGCGATCAGCACGACGCGGCCGTCGGGCGCAAGCAGCTGCAGCTGCTTTTCGGTGTAGGGGCCGGCCTGCGCGTCGAGCGCGACGTCGACCTGCTCTGCGCCGATTGCCGCAACAATCTCGGCTGCCCAGTCGTCGCGATAGCTCACTGCGTGATCGGCGCCGATCTCCCGGCAGATGTCGCGTTTCGCGGTTGTTCCCGCGGTCGCGAGCACGCGGGCCCGCCGCAAGGTCTTGGCGATCTGGATCGCTGCCATGCCGACGCCGCTGGTACCGCCTTGTACAAGCAGCGTTTCAGCTTCCGCGAGCCGTCCAAGCCAGATCACATTGTTCCAGGCGGTGAAGAAGGCTTCGGGCAGCGCTGCAGCTTCAGTGAAGCTTGCTCCCTTCGGCATCGGCATGCACTGAACGGCGGGCACGGCGCAGAGCTCGGCATATCCGCCACCATTGGCGAGCGCGCAGACCGCGTCACCTGTCCTCGGCCATTCCACGTTCGCGCCGACGGCCTCGACGATGCCTGCGACATCCAGGCCGGGGAGATCGGTTGCGCCGGGCGGTGGCGGATAGAGACCGCGCCGCTGCTGCACGTCAGGGCGGTTCACGGCCGCAGCCCGGACCCGGATGAGGACGTCACCGGGGCCAAGCGCTGGAGACGCGCGCTCGCAAAAGGCCAGCACCTCCGGCCCGCCGGGCCGGGTGATCTCGATCGCTTGCATCAGTAGTTCTCGTCGACTGGGGAGAGGGGAGCCCGCAGCGCCTGCAGGATCTCCGGCAAGCGCGCCTGGGCGGAGGTCATCAGGCGCTCATAGATGGAGTTGCCATGGGCATCGATCGCGACCGTCACCGGTCCGAAACCTCCCAGCCTGATGCGGTTCAGCCGGAACTGCATGATCAGGTCGTTCCAGGCGCAGTCGACAACCTCTTCGACGCCGTCGCTGAGCAGCGCCGACGCGCCACCGACGAAGGAGAAATACACGCAACCAACCTCGCGCATGGCGTCCGCGCTTTCGCGCGACAATCCGCCCTTGCCGCCGACGGAGGTCAGGCCGAGCTCACGGATCAAGGAGGGCATCAGGCCGTTGAAGCGGCTCGAGGTCGTCGGATTGACATAATGGAGGCGCCCCGGCCTGCCATCCGCTTCGTCATAGCTGACGCCCATGTGGAAGAAGGCGCCGCCCCGCATCGGGGTCGGCATCTCGCGACCGGCCGCCACCTCGGACACCATGCGCTTCTGCGTGGGCATGCCGACTGTCGCCACCGCTTCGCCATCGAGCAGGAAAAGATCGCCCAGCGTCAGAGCCCGAGCCGCGGCAGGTGTCAGCGGCAGCTTCAGGCGGGGCAGGTCGAAGGCGCTCATTCGATCCGCTCCACAACGCCCGAATTGTGGATCTTCGCGCGTGTCCGCCGGTTGATCCAGCAATTGAACGAGACTGCGACAGGGGTGAAGCCGTGGCCTGACGCGTACTCCACGTGCACGCCGAAGGTCGTGGTCGAGCCGCCGACGCCCATTGGCCCGAAGCCGGTCTGGTTGACCGCCCTCGTCAGGCGCTCCTCCATATCCGCGACCATCGGCTCCGGATTGTGCTCGCCGAATGGCCGCAGGGTCGCGTCCTTGGAGAGCTTGGCGGCATGGTCGAAGGTGCCGCCAATGCCGACGCCGATCACCACGGGAGGACAGTGCTGACCGCCGGCACGCATGACCATCTCGAGGATGCAGCGTTCGATCTCATCGAGGCTCGGGCTGACCAGCGTCTCGATCGCGGCCCAGCGGCCTCCGCCGAGCGCCTTCGGCGCGCAGGTGATGTCCATGTAGTCGACATCGCCAAGCAGGTCATAGGAGACCAGCGGCATGTCCTTGCCCTTGTAGCTGCGCTCATTCGTCAGCGGATGGGTGACGAAGCGCAGGATCGGCGGTTGGATCGTCTGGACCAGGTGCTCGAAGCCGTCGACGATGGCCCGGCGGATGTCGCCTTGCATGCGGACACCCGACCCGATCTTCACGGCATAACTCGGAACCCCGGCATCCGAGCACAGGAAACGCCCCGTTCGCTCCGCCGTTTCTGCGCTCTCGAGCATGAAGGCCAGCGTCTGGCGCGCATGGGGCACGGTTTCGGTTTCGACCGCATTGCGCAGGGCGCTCTTCGATGTCTCGGGGATCCGGCGCAGCGACCAGTCATAGAGATTGGCCGTGACCTCCTTCACCAGATCATATGTGATAGCCATGCGCCGCTGCCCAATTCACTTGGGCCCAACCTAGCGGGCCGGGACAGGGCGGTGGCTCAAAGCGATGGCGTTTCGCAGCGTGAAATGAGCGGGCTGTGCATACTTTGCTATCCAACCCCTCCTAGGATCGCTCGGGTTTCACAAGTCACAGGCCTGATGATGTCGCAGATTCCAAGCGCCGTTCCGATGCGCGTTGCCGATCTTGTCGCGGAGGTTGCGGCTGTCTTTGCGGGCGCTGGACTCTCTCCGGCCGGCGCGAGCCGTATCGCCGAAGCCTTGGTCGAAGCGGAGCAGCAGGGCCTGAGCTCGCATGGGCTGATGCATGTACCGCTCTATATCGAGCGCCTGCGCAAAGGCTCCGTCTCGCCGCATGACGAGGCCGTGTCCGTGAGCGACCATGGCGCCGTGGCGGTTCTCGACGGAGGCCATATGCTCGGTCATCTCGCCGCCGAGCAGGCCATGGCTCTTGCCATCGCAAAGGCCCGGAATTTCGGCATCGGCGCGGTCGCCGTACGTCATGGGTTCCATTTCGGTGCTGCCGGCCGCTATGCCGCCCAGGCTGCCGAGGCCGGCATGATCGGGATTGCGATGTCGAATACGCGGCCGTTGATGCCGGCTCCCGGCGGGGCCGAGCCGGCCGTCGGCAACAACCCGATCGCCATTGCCATTCCGACGGCAGACGAGCCTGCGGTGGTCGTCGATGTCGCCATGAGCGAAGGCGCTCTCGGCCGCATCCGCCATTACCAGCAGCGCGGCGAGCCGATTCCGGCGAACTGGGCCGTGACGTCGGAAGGGCTTCCGACCACCGACCCCGCCGAGGCGATCAGAGGGCTGCTGCTGCCCACCGGCGGCCCCAAGGGGTTTGCCCTCGCACTCGCGGTCGACATGCTGTGCGGGCTCCTCTCCGGTGGTGCCGTGGGAGCCGAGGTGAAGGCGCTCTACGGCGATGCAGCACAACCGAATGACTGCTCGCTCCTGTTCCTCACCCTGAATCCGGAGGCTTTCGGCGCTGAAGCTCTTCCGCACCGTGCCGCTGTCGAGCGGGAGCGCATCCGCAACGGGCGCCGCGCGCCCGGCGCTGCCGCCATCCGCGTACCCGGCCAGGCGAAATGGGAGAACGCCAAGCTTCGACAGGAGATCGTTGCGGTCGACAGTCGGACGCTTGCGGCGTTGAGAGCAAGCGCCATCGGACACTGACCAGTGCTCCGTCCGACCCCTGACCAGAATGAGCGGCGTTCGGGCGGGCCGCCGATGCGGCGCCGCGATGTCCGCCTATCGGCGGGCGGGAGATTCGCCGCACTCAGCCATGATCGGCCGCAAGCGGCGAATGGCCAGACGAGCGCTTGCGCCGATGCAGATTCAGTCGAACATGCACTGAAGATCAGGCTGGGATCCTTGGCGCCCATCTGAATGGAAGCGGGGATCCCCCCGCTTCCATTCAGATGGGAGCGGGAGGAGTGTCGTTAGACCAGCTTCAGCTGGTCGAGCGGCAGAGCCGTTAAGTGCGGTACCAGCTCGCAAGGTTCCAGGTCGTGACTTCCCAACCTGAAATATCCGGCACGAGATTGTTCGCCGACGCACCGACGACCGTGCGCGACAGGATCGGCAGGAGGATGTTGGCCTCGCAGAAGATCTCGTTGACCTTGATCAGAAGAGCGGCCCGCTTCACAGGGTCGAACTCTTTCTGCGCTGCCTTATAGGCCTCGTCCGCTTCCTTGCTGCCATAGCGGGAGACGTTGCGGCCGAGCCACTTGTTCTCCTTGTTGGCGATCTCCCAGGACACGAGCTGGTTCAGGAAGCGCTCCGGATCGGGCTGCGGCTGCGTCGTGGTGTACATCTCCATGTCGCAGTAGAGCTTGGTGTAGGTATCGGGATTGGAGACGTCCGAGGAGAAGAACACGGACGCGGTCACCGATTTCAGCTCGAGATCGATGCCGGCACGCTGGCAGGCCTGCTTGATGATGGCCTGTGTCTTCTGGCGCGGCGCGTTAATCGAGGTCTGGAAGACGTATTTGAGCTTCTTGCCATCCTTCTCGCGGATGCCGTCTGCGCCCTTCTTCCAGCCGGCGTCGTCGAGGATCTTGTTCGCCTTGTCGACGCTGAATTCGTATGTCAGCTTCGGCGACTTGAACTGCTTCGGCTCGTTGACGAAGCTCGCCGTCGCGGTGCCGCCGCGGCCATAGATGAACTTCTGGATCGAGTCGCGGTCGATCAGCAGGTTGATCGCCTGGCGCACGGCCGGATCGCTCAGCGTCGGGTGCTTGGTCTTGACGCTCGAACGCTCGCCATCGACCTCGGTCCACGGATCCGTGGTGTTGAGGATGATGAACTCCACGTCCCCACCGGGGACCGCCACCACGCGCCCGCGCCCACCGGTTTCCATGCGCTTGAGGATCTCGTCCTCGACCTGCATGTTCCAGGCATAGTCGTATTCGCCGGTCTGCAGCACGGCACGCGCCGCCGAGACCGCGTCGCCGCCGCCCTTGACCTCGAGCGTGTCGAACTGCGGCTTGTTCTTGACGTGATACTCGGTGTTGCGTTCGCCCGTGAGCAGGTCGCCCGGCTTGAACTCGACGAACTTGTAGGGGCCGGTGCCGACGGGCTTCAGGTTGGCCGGCGCCTCACGCGACTTGGCGCCCTTGTACTCGCCGAAATGATGCTTCGGGATGATCATGCCGGCGACGCCGACAAAGGCATCGGCCCAGAACGGCGTCGGATCCTTGAAGATGATCTTGACGGTGTGATCGTCTATCTTCTCGACCTTGATGTCCTTGTAGGCGCCGGTCGTATACGCGGCGGTCGCCGGATCAGCGGCATATTCCCAGGTGAAGACGACGTCGTCAGCGGTGAACGGCTTGCCGTCATGCCATTTGACGCCCTGCTTCAGCTTCCAGATGACTTGTTTGCCGTCGGCAGAAAGGCCGCCATTGGCTTTGGTCGGAATTTCGGCAGCGAGTTGGGGGACGAGATTGCCGTCCTTGTCCCAGCCGGCGAGCGGCTCGAAGAAAACGCGCGAGGCGATCTGGTCCTTGGTGCCGCTGGCGAAATGCGGGTTCAGCAGGGTCGGCGCCTGCCAGAGCAGGATCTTCAGCGGCCCGCCGCCGCCGGCTTTGGTCGGCTTGTAGTCGTCGGCCGGCTGCGCCATCGCGACGCCGTTCCAGGCCAGCATCTGGGTCGCGATCGGTGCGCTCAGTCCCAGCGCCACCATCTTCTGCACGAAGGAGCGCCGCGACAGGCCGCCTTCCTTCACATCCGCGATCAATCCTCGCAGGTCGTGTTCGTTCATAAATACCCTCCGCCGACAGGCCATTGACAATGTTCCGGGGGTCTTGCGCCCCCTGCTTTTCCCTCAAGCAGCCGCCAGCAAGGCATGGGCCAACGAAAGCGTCAACTGGGCGCTGCGGTATGGTCGGTGCTGCATCTGTCGATCGTGCGGGCGCTCATGCAATGTGTCGTATCGGCGATGAGCGCGACCAGGCCAGGAAGGCGGTCGCAGCCGCGTCGATTGCCTGTTGCACGTCGGCAAGACTGGCCTGCGCGTAGCTGGCGACGATGTCATTGGTATTCGACGGATTGATGTTGGCGATAACCTCACTTGCGTGACGCCACTCTCCGCCAATGTAGTTCGGCTGGACCATTGCAGGGACGCGTGTGGCGGCGCGCCGGCACATGAGTGGGGGCGCTGCGCGAGGGGAAGACGATCGAGACGGATCAATCGTTGATGATGGCGCGCAGGAAGCGGCGGGTGCGTTCCTCTGCCGGGTTTTCGAAGAAGGCGCGGGCAGGGGCTTCCTCGACGATCTGTCCGGCGTCGAGCAGCATCGCCCGGCTGGCGACGCTCTTGGCGAAGCCGATCTCGTGGGTCACCACGACCATCGTCATGTTGTGCTCCTGGTGCACCTTGCGGATGACCTGGAGAACCTCCTCGCGCATCTCGGGATCGAGCGCCGATGTCGGCTCATCGAACAGCATCAGGGTGGGGTTCATCGCCAGCGCCCTGGCGATCGCCACGCGTTGACGCTGCCCGCCGGAGAGCTGGAACGGATAGACCTTCGCCTTCTCCGCCATGCCGACCTGTTCGAGCAGCTTTCTGCCCTGATCTGTCGCGATGCGAGGCGTCGTCCCGAGAATCTTCATCGGCGCAATGGTGATGTTCTCGAGCGCCGTCATGTGCGGGAATAGATTGAAGTTCTGGAAGACGAAGCCCGTCGACAAGCGAATTCTCTGCAACGTATCGGGATTGGCCGTCTCGACATTGCGCCCGCCCACGGAAATGTCGCCGCGATTGATCGTCTCGAGACCGTTGATGCAGCGCAGGAGCGTGCTCTTGCCGCAGCCGCTGGGGCCGCAGAGCACCAGCACTTCGCCCTGTGCGACGTCGAGGGAGATGCCGTTGAGCACGCTGACGGCGCCATAGGATTTGTGGACGTCGCGAATACGGATGAAGGCCTGAGCCGGGGCCGCCGTCGTCCTGGTCATCAGATCGGTTGCCATTTTTGAAGCCTTTCGAGCATCCGCATGAGCAGGGCGTATCCCCAGATAAGCGCCACATACAGAACGGCTGCGCCAGTATAGAATTCAAGCGGGCGGAAGAATTGTACGGTCAGTTCTTGAGCCCGGAACATGACCTCCGGCACCGCGATCAGGACTGTCACGGTCACGTTCTTGATGACTGTGATGTGGACATTGGTCAGGGACGGCAAAGTGGCAAAGAAAGCCTGAGGCAGCGTGATGTAACGCATCACTTTCCAGCGCGAGAACCCGAGGGATTGTGCAGCCTGGGTTTGCGTGGCTGGGATCGCTTCAAGGCCGCCGCGAAACGCTTCGCAGGCGAGCGCAGCCCCGTTCAGGGACAGCGCGATGATCGAGCTCACGGTCGGAGAGAACGAAACCCCTGTCAGGATCGGCATGACATAGTGGATCCAGATCAGCAGAACCACGACGGGAAGCGTGCGGAACAGGTCCACGAACACAACCGAGGCGCCGCGCAGCAGCCAGCGCCGCGACATGCTCATCGCCGCCAGCACGACGCCGAGAATGGTCGTGATGATGATGCTGGGAAAACTCGTCCACCACGCGTGCCAGAGGCCGCCCGCGAGGTAGGGCCCGTATTCGGTCAGGACACCGAACTGAAATGTGTAATTCATGACCTCATCCGACCAGCATTTTTACCCGAGCAAGGACGATCCATCGGGGCAGGGGGCGGATACGCGACCGGAATCTGACCCCTGCCTGGTTCGAGGGCTAGCGTGGCCCGGCAGCCAGTTCAGGCGGCAGGTTCCATTTCTCTGCGAGGGTGCGGTACCACCCCCGCAGTTTCATGGAGCGGACATAGGTATCGAGGAAGACCAGAAGGTCGAGATCGGCATATCGGACAGCGTGGTTCATGCTGGTCCATTCCGTCTGATCGCTGGCGAACTTGATGTTGCGCAGCTCGGTCGGGCGCTCCTGAGCGCGCAGCTCATTCGAAACGGAATCGCCGATATAGGCCGTCGACCGCCCTTGCATGACCTCGAGCACCGCCGCTCCCGTATCGGAGAGGGGCGTGACCTTCGCCTTCTTGAAGGTGCGCTGGGCATATTGCTGGGCAGCGGTGCCCGAGACCACGGAAAGGACATTGCCCTCCTTGTCCAGGTCCGCGAAGGTCCGCACCGGGCTGTCCGCGCGAACCATGGCGGTGGACGAGAGATAGCCGAAGGCCTCTCCAAACGCGACAGCGGTCGCGCGCTCGGGCGTCGCTCCGAGCCCGCTCATGATGACGTCCCATTTGCCGGCCTGGAGTCCGGCCACGAGGCCGCTCCAGGTCGTGTTGACGAGTTCGACCTTGATGCCGGTCATCGCCTCGAGATTGCGAATGTCGTCGACGATGAGGCCTTCATACTGACTCGTCTTCGGGTTCAGCAGAACGAACTTGTTCCAGGGCGCGACTCCGACAACCAGTTTCTTCTCGGATATGATCCGATCGAGCGTGGGACCGGCGGAGGCTCCGGAAGCGGTCAGTGCGACGACCGCCGCGACAGCGGCCGACGCAAGTGTGTTGGCGATGGTTCTCAGCATGCTCTTCCCCTTTTGTGTGGCGCTGTGAAACAGCTCGGCTCTCGTGAGGTGATCGACCGCGTCAATGGACCGCGTCGCGGGCGAGGACGGTCTCAAACCCGACGATCGGTGCTGTGGCGTTGGGATCGATGACGACGTCGATGACAGAGGGACCATCGGCTGCAAGGCCCCGGGCCAGGGCCGCGGCGATCGCCTCCGGAGCCGTGACGCGCTCGCCACGGCACTTCAGGGCCCGACCGACTTCCGAATAGTCGATGTCGAGGAAGTCGCATTCGAGATAGCTGCCCATCACCTTCTGCTCCCAGTGCCGCTGGAAGCCGAGGGTGCCGTTGTTGAAGACGACGACGAGGATATCGACGCCGTAGCGGGCCGCTGTCTCGAGTTCGTTAATGACGTAGCCAAAGGCGCCGTCGCCGCTCACGCAGACGACCTTGAGCGAAGGATCGGCCATCTTGGCGCCGATCGCGGCGGGCAGGCTCCAACCAATTCCGCCGGTCCCACGCGGCGAAAGGATGAAACGCCCCGAGCCTGGCACGTCGATATGGCTCATGGCCCAGCCGGTGATGTAGCTGGCGTCCGTGACGACGAGGGTCTTTTCATCGACCTGTGCCGAGATTTCGGCCAGGAGGCGTTCGGGCCGGATCGGAGTCTGGGTCGACTCTGCGACCGGCCGGAACTCGGCCCTCCAGTTCTCCGTCAGCTGGTCGATCCGCGCCCTGGCCTTCGGGTTGGTTCGTGCCAGGCCGCGATCGGCGCAATAGGCCATGAGGTCGCGCAGCGTATCACGCACATCGCCGACCATGGCGATGTCGGTCGCGAAATTGCGACCGATCTCGGCCGGGTCGATATCGAGATGGATCAGCTTGGTTTCAGGCTTGGGCAGAGACCATTCGCTGTAGCAGATCTGGCCGGTGCGCGAACCGAGCACGAAGACGACGTCGGCCTCGGCGAACAGCGTGTTGGAGATCTGCCCGCGACCATAGCGCCCGCCCGTCGTGGAACCGAGCGGGCCCGCAGCGAGCGGGTGCGTATCGGCAATGGCTCCGCGCCCGGTCATGGTTGTCGCGACCGGAATGTCGAACAGCTCCGCCAGCATCCGGATTTCTTCTTCGGCGCCGGAAATGATCGATCCACCGCCCGCGATCAGGAGCGGCCGCTGGGCCGTCGCGAGCAGCTCTGCCGCCTTCTCGATGGATTCGCGGCTCGCCCGGGCCCGGTTGGCTGGAAAATGCGTGTAGGCTTGGTCAGCCCAGGTCTGGGCTTCGGCTTCGGCTGCCATGACATCGCCGGGGCAGAGCAGGACCACCGGGCCCGGCCGCCCCGATGTCGCGATCCGGAAGGCCTTGCGTACCGCATCGGCCGCCTGCTCCGGAGCATCGATCCGCGTCACGTCCTTCACATAGGGCGCAAGAGCGACCGCATGATCGAGCGCGCTGCTGGCGTTCTTGTTCTTGAGGCGCAGCGGGTGGTCCTGGACAAGTGCGATCACCGGTACGGAGGAGCGCTGCGCCTCCAGCAGCCCGGTGATCAGATTGGTCGCGCCCGGTCCGAAGGTGGCAGCGCATACGCCTGGCCGGCCGGTCACCTGGGCATAGCCATGGGCCATGATCGCCGCATGCTTCTCGTCGCGGACCGTTACGATCCGCGTGAATGAACGGTCGACGGCGTGGAACACATGGATCGGATCCTCCATGCCGAACAGGCAGGTCACCCCGTAGCTCTTCAGGGTTTCGTAAAGTAGCGCGCCGCCGGTGCCCCGCATGGGTGTCTCCTCTTGACAGTCGACAAAGTGTTGCTTATTACGCAACATGTTGATTATTTATCGTACGCAGGACATCCGCGCGGCGTCAAGCCGCCAAGCGAGCGCTCATGAAATCGATCGAGAAGGCCGTTAGTGCGCTGCAATTGCTCGTGAACTCAGGAGGCGAGTTGCGGGTAGGCGAAACCAGCCGCCACTTGAAAGTCACGCGCAGCAGCGCCTCGCGCCTGCTGGCCTCCCTGGCGAGCGGAGGGCTGATCGAGCAGGATCCCGCGACACAGCGCTACAGGGCGGGCATCCTGGCTGTGCAGCTGGCTGCGAGCTTTCACCGGAACTTCGATCTGGTGGAGCAGGCGCAGAAGGAAATGGACGAACTCGCCCGCACGACCGAGCACACGGTATGGCTGGGGGTCCTGTCCGGCACCGAGGTCGTCGTCCTCAAGACGGCGCGCGGCTCGCAGCCGATCCAGTTCACGGTCGAGCCCGGCCATAGGCTGCCCGCCCACGCCGCCGCCATGGGCAAGGCGCTCCTTGCCGTCAAACCGGACGCGGAGATACGGAGCCTCTTTGCTGCGTCGCTCGACCCGGTGACGAAGCAGACCCTGGTTTCGATCGACGACCTGCTGCGCGAGATCGCGATGTCGCGATTGCGCGGCTATGCGATCTCAAATCAGGAGCTTTTCGACGGCGTGAAGGCCATCTCCGTTGCCTTCGAGGACCCGCATAAGGGCATGAACATCGCCATCAGCGTTTCCTACCCGCTGTTTGCCCTTGAAGGCGGCAGCGACCAGTCGGTTGTCGATGCGCTGCTCCTGTTCGCTCATCACTTCGGTTCCCGGATCGGGGACAAGCGCTGGACGAAGTAGGGCGGGCTGGCGTTGAAGGAGCTGTGCGTAAGGCCTGTCGACGTGGTGCCTGCACGAATCCGCCAACCCGGGGGACTCTTCTCCCCGAGGGGCTGTCTATCGTTGCTTTGATCGGCTTTCGTTTTCGCGCCCCTGCGTGATCAGCCGCGAACTCCTCTGGTCGCGCGTGTGACCCCACAGCCAACTCAATGCCACGCTCACCCGATTGCGGACGCCGATCAGGAAATAGATATGAGCGAGGCCCCATAGCCACCAGGCCAGCGCGCCGCGGAGCTTGAAGGATCCGAAGTCGATCACCGCAAGCCGCTTCCCGATCGTCGCCAGACTGCCCGCATGCTTGTAGCGAAAGGCGGGTAGCGCGCGCTCCCCGCGAAGCCTGAGGCGGATTGCCGTTGCGACGTGTTTTCCCTGTTGCTTGGCTGCGGGCGCGATGCCGGGAACGGGGCTTCCATCGGGCGCAAACACGCTCGCCGTGTCGCCAATGACAAAGATTTCGGGCCTGCCAGGTACGGTGAGATCGGCCTCGACCTTGACCCGTCCGGCCCTGTCCGCGGGAGCACCCAGCCAGTCGGCTGCGGGGGAGGCCTGCACGCCGGCAGCCCAGATGATCGTCGCCGCGGCAAGCCTCGTGTCGCCGTAGATCACCCCTTCGGCCGTGCATTGCGACACCGCCTGTCCGAGGAAGATCTCGACCCCGAGCCCTTCGAGGGCACGATGGGCATAGGCGGACAGGTCGGGCGCGAAGCCGCCAAGCACGCGCGCAGCGGCTTCGATCAGCACCACGCGTGTCCTGCGGGTATCGATGTTGCGGAAATCTTCGGGAAGGGTGGAGCGCGCGAGTTCGGCAATCGTGCCCGCCAGTTCAACGCCCGTGGGGCCGGCTCCGATGATGACGAAGGTAAGCAGTGCCGCCTGTCTCAGCGCATCCGTTTCCCGTTCTGCCTTTTCGAAGGCGAGGAGAATGCGACGCCTGATCGTCGTGGCGTCCTCAAGGGTCTTCAGGCCGGGCGCGAAGGGCTCCCAGTCATCATGCCCGAAATAGGCATGCCGCGCGCCGGTCGCCACGATCAGGCTGTCATAGGCAAGTGTGGATCCGTCATCGAGAGCAACGCGGCGGGCCTCGGGATCGATGTCATTGACGCTGCCCAGCAGCGTCGTGATTTCCGGGCGCTTGCGCAGGAGATGCCGGATGGGCCAGGCGATCTCCGAGGTCGCGAGCGAGGCGGTGGCCACCTGGTAGAGAAGTGGCTGAAACAGGTGGTGATTGCGACGATCAACGATGGTGATCCGAACCGGTGCGCCGGCGAGGCGATGGACCGCCTCGAGCCCGCCGAACCCGGCGCCGACCACGACCACATGATGGCGGTCGGAGAATTCATCTAGCGTCGCCACAGGAGAATACTCGAAATGTCCGGCCAGTTTAGGGGGCTTTAGGGCGCGGCGACAAGACTGGCGCTTGCAGCTTGGCATCGAGCCCCACGATCCGAAATTGGCCCGGATCGAAGCTGGCTGAGTTCAGGTTCCGCAGAAGGTCGCGAGCACACGCTCATGAGCCGCCGGCGGCCGGGCGTAATCCTCCCGCCCTGGCTGCTCGTCATAGGGATTTGCCAGAACCGCCAGCAATTCCTCGAAGGGAGCGAGATCCTGCTGCTCCACGGCCGCGTCGATTGCGGCCTCGACACGATGGTTGCGTGGGATGAACAGCGGGTTGGCGGCGCGCATCGCCTTCACCCGCTCCGCGGGCGATATGGCTTCGCGCGTCAGCCGTTGCCGCCACCCGCTTTCCCAGTTGTCGAACTCGGCAGGGTTGCCGAACAGGTCGCGGCAGGCACTCCCTTCCGCGACCGAGGCTCCATCAACGCTCAGCCGCCGGAACACCAACGTGAAATCGGCCTGGCCACGCTGCATCGCGTCGAGCAAGGCCTTGATCAGCACGACATCATCCGGCTCATTGGCGAAGAGCCCGAGCTTGCGGCGGAAACCACCGATCAATGCGGTCTGGAACAGCTCATCGAAGCGGTCCAGCGCCTCCTGCGCCAGCTTTACCGCGTGGTCCTGGTCATCGGCCAGCAGCGGGAGCAGCGCTTCGGCGAACCGCGTCAGGTTCCAGCGCGCGACGGGAGGCTGATTGCCGTAGGCGTAACGCCCGCGCTCGTCGATGGCGCTGAACACCGTGTCCGGGTCGTAGGCATCCATGAAAGCGCATGGCCCATAGTCCAGCGTTTCGCCCGCAACCGACATGTTGTCGGTGTTCATCACGCCGTGGATGAAGCCGATCTGCATCCAGCGAGCGACAAGTGCTGCCTGTACGGCAATGACAGCCTCCAGCAGGGCCAGATACGGTGCTGCAGCGGCGCTGATATCAGGATAGTGCCGGGCAATGACGTGGTCGGCGAGGAGGCGCAGTCCCTCGACATCCCTGCGGGCCGCGAAGAACTGGAATGTCCCGATCCTGATATGGCTGGTGGCGACCCGGGTCAGCACCGCTCCGGGGAGCAATGTCTCGCGCCGGACCGTTTCACCCGTCAACACTGCGGCGAGCGCCCGCGTCGTCGGCACGCCCAAGGCAGCCATGGCCTCGCTGACGATGTACTCCCGCAGCACGGGCCCCAGCGCTGCCCGCCCATCGCCTCGACGCGAGAATGGTGTGAGGCCTGCACCCTTGAGCTGGATGTCGCGACGGTTGCCATTGCGATCGATCACCTCACCGAGCAGGACAGCGCGTCCGTCGCCGAGCTGCGGGCTGAACCCGCCGAACTGGTGGCCGGCATACGCCGTGGCAATCGGCTCGGCCCCTTCGGCAACACGGTTGCCCGCAAGCATCGCCGTGCCGTCGGGACCTGCCAGCCAGATGGGATCAAGACCGAGTTGCTCCGCGAGCGCCGTATTCAACCGGAGGAGACGCGGCGAGCGGACCGCGCTGGGATTGACCCTCACGAAGAAGCGCTCGGGGAAGCGGACGTAGGAATTGTCGAAGGGGATGGCGGTCATGGGACGTAGATAAGCCTCGGCAGCAACACCGCAACTCTGGCCCTGACCCTGTGCTCAGAACCGAGCAGGTTTTCGGGATCCGGTTGGTGCGGACCGGCGCCCTCCCACGTGGGGCTAAATGCGCCGGATCGGAGCGCCGAGCTGGATGAAATCCTTCTCTCGACAGGTCAGGATGAGGATCTGCAGGGAACCGGCAGCCTTGTTCAAGACGAGGTGCATCCGGTCGAGGCGCTCTTCGTCGGTGTTCACCAGGGCGTCGTCGAGGATGACGATCGACGGCTGGCCAAAACCGCGCAGGATGTCGGCCAGAGCCAGGCGCGTGATTACCGCTGTCTGCTCTCTGGCGCCCATGCTGAGCTGTCTGAAGGGCTCTTCGACGCCGGCGCGGACGAAGTGCTCGATCTCGAGCGTGTCTTCGTTGAGCACGATCTGGCTATCGGGATGGAGCAGGCGCAGATACGGGGCTACCCGTTCGCGCACAGGGCCGAGCCAGCGGTCCTTGGACTCGCGTTGCGCCTCCGCCAATGTCTCGTACAGAAGCCGGGCGCCATCGGCCTGAGCCTTTGTCGTGGCGAGCTGCTTTTGCTTGAGCGCGATCTGACCTTCGATCTCGGACAGCTGCTCACCCAATCCATCACGGCCAAGCGCTCGAAGTTCGACCTCGAGATCGCGAGCTTCGCGGGCCGCCTTCTCAAGATCGGTGCGGATATTCTCAGCCGCGTTCCGGGCTCTGGAGAGGGCCAGCGAGGCAGCTTCGGGGTTTGCCTGTTCCAGCGCACGAATGGCAGCCCGCTCAGCCTCCTTGGCGGTGGTGTGGGCCGATTGGGCGGCGTCACAGCTCGCCTGCAGCTCGATATCCGAGAGCTTCGAGCGAGCCTCGATGAGGTCGCGCCCCTTCTCGTTGGCGCTCGTGATTGCGGCGTTCAGGCGCTCGTTCCAGATCGCGGCGTCAAGCGTGGCCTTCTCATGCTGGGCGCGGTGCCGCGCCGCGGCGTCCTCGGCGACCTTCTCGTCCTGGATGGCGATCCGTTGGGCCTCGACGGCCCGGGTGCGGCTCTCATCTGACGCTTCGCTTGCGTCGATGTCCCGCGCTGCAAACTGGGTGGCGATCGCGCGCTGGTTCCGGGTCTCCTGTCGAAGGGCTTCGAGCCCCTTGGGGGCGGTGGCGCTGATCAGTTTCCTCTGCAGCTCTGCTTCGGCAATCGCTGCGGCCTTGTGCAGCATTTGCGATCTTGCCGCCTCGAAGCTGGCGCAGCCGGTCTTTCGCAGCTCGCTCTGGAACGCGCGCTCCGCTTCACTGAAGGCTCGCGCGAGATCATCGACGCCGCCGCCTGGATGGACAACCAACTGCCCGAATCCTTCGAGCTCGATTGTGGCGTCCCTTGCCAGGAGCAGGGGCGTACCCAGAGAAATTGGTTTGCCCTCGGAAGAGACGCCCTGTTCGGCGTTCGGCTTGAACTCGATCCGGACACTCGCCGCCTCAAGCCGGGCCCTGGCTTTCGCCAGCTGCTCGCCGGTGCGTTCCAGCGTGTCGATCTCGGCCTTCGTGACGGTGATGGCCGCAGCAGCGGCCAATGCGGTCATACGCTTGCCGTCAGCCTCCTCGGCACTCCTGAGATCGAGTTCCAGGCGGGCGAGGAGATGCAGCGCGCGGCTGTGATCGATGGCCTGCTGGACCGCGGCGAGAGCCTCGTCCGCAGCGCTCCGCGCAGCCCGGGCTTGCGCCAGCGTCGCAGTGGTCGTGGCGGTCGCCCGCTCGAGCCAGCTTACGACGCCCTTGGCATCCTCGGCATCGTGAGTAGCCTGGGCTAGCGACGCCCGCGCGGCATCCGACGATTTCACGAGCGCTTGCCGCGATGCGAGCCGTTCCGTGGCTGCCTCGGTCTCGGCCTTGCAGCGTGTGGCGTCACGGCCGGCGTCAGCAACGATCGTCTCGAGCTTCTGAGCCTGTACCATCGCTTCCTGCGCAGATGCGAGGGCGGACAAGGCTTTGTCGAGAGACGCGTCCTTCTGATAGCGCGCGACGATCTCGCGCTTCCTGGCGAGTTCGCCGACCTTGCTGTCATGCGCAGCGAGGCGAACCGAAATCTCTTCGCGACGAGCGGAGAGGGCTTCGACATCGTCGAGCAGTGCCTTGTAGTCACCGCGCGGCTTGTAGCGTTTGTCCCAGTAGGTGCTGCGCCGGGCTTCGGCTGCCGCAACGAGGGCTCTCCCGCGCTCTCCGCCGATGACCTGACCGACTTCGGATTCGAGTGCCGAAGAGAGCGAGTCCCGGCCGGCGCCGACGCCGAGCGCCTGATGGGAGAGGCCCTGCTCGACCCAGAGAAGCCCGAAGATGCCCTGGTGATCCTGCGGCTTGGATCCGCCGCGGCCGGGCGGCGTAAACCCGAACAACTCCGCCAGGCGATCATCGGCTGCGTCACCGATGTGACGCTCGTTGGCACCGATCAGCTCGGCCTCGGGCTTCTGGCAGAAGGCCTTGCGAAGCGACCAGGTCTGCCCATTGAGCTCGAAGTCGACTTTGACCTGAGGACGGACATTCTGGTTGTAGGGCAGCATCGCCTGCGCGGCTTCGCCACCGACGCGGTGACGTTCGAAGAAGGCGGCCCGCAGGGCTGCGAGAATGGTCGACTTGCCGGCTTCGTTGTCACCCGAGATGACGTTGAGGCCATTCTGGAGGCCGTCGATAACGACGGATCGGAGCTTCCGGAAATCCTCGATCTCCAGGCGACGAAGGAACATGGTTCAAGCGCCCTTCGAGAAGTGGTCGAGATACATCATCCGAAGCGCCATGCGCGCAGCGCCGGCCTCGGGATCGCTGTCATTGGCTGCCTTGGTGCGCAGCCGCTCGACCGCGGTGCGAACGAAGCCGGATTTGTCGAGAGCATCGAGATCATCGGAGGTCGGCTCATCGACCAACGCGCTGTCATCGATCTCGAGATGGTGAAGCCGGGCCTCCCAGGAGCGAAGCTCGCTTTCGAGGCGCCGGCGCTCGGCAAGGCTGACGCTGCCCGCCAGCGAGAGCGAGACCACCTGGTGGCGATGGCTCGCGGCGAGATCACTGAGCGTTTCGATGGCGCGATCGCATGTGCCGTCGACAAGTTCGACCGCGACCTTGTTCCAGCGGAAGTGCCCGACATCGACGGTCTCGACGCTCTCGGGCGCACGGGGCCCGGCAATGTCGACGATGTAGACCGAGCCGGCGTCATTGGCCTTGTGGCGATCAGGTTCGGGCGTCCCGGAATAGTAGGTCCGCTCGGCGATCTTCAAGGCGCCATGCCAGTCGCCGAGTGCCAGATAGCAAAGATTGGCGGTCTCTGATCGATCTTCGGGGATTTCGTTCGACGATTCCGCAGCGCCCGGCAGTCGGTTGGCAACGCTGCCATGGGCCAGGCCAATGCGGCACGCCCCATCGGGGGACGGCGCATCGACGAACCAGGTGGTCTGGTCTACGGCCTCTCGCCGGCGTCGCAAGGGGGCGGGCAGAACGACAGCCCGACCGCTCCAGAGCTCGAGCGGTTCCGGCTTGTCGGCGATGATGACATTGGCAGCCGGGCCCATGGCCTGGATCCGCGTCCAGACACTGTGGGCCAGGGCCGCATCGTGGTTTCCGGGCAGGAATATCCACTGTCCCTTGAAGGCGGCGAGGGCTTCGAGCGTGCGCACGATGGTCCGGTCCGAGACCGAGTTGCTGTCGAAGGCATCGCCTGCAACCAGCACGGCGTCGACCTGTCGCTCATGCGCCAGGCTGGCAATCGTCTCGACGGTCTTGATCCGCTGTGATCGCAGTTCCGCCCCGGGATCACCGACGATATTCGAGAACGGCTTACCGATCTGCCAGTCGGCGGTATGAAGAAAGCGAAATGCCACTGCGTCCCCCTGCCAAGTCGCCACCATCGTTGCTGGTCACGAAAATGCAAGCTGAGGCGGCCGATTTCTGGGGGACGCGCGGTTCCTGCCGCTTGGGCGCAACCCGTTTGGGGCGCAGCCGAAGCGAGTTGGCCGTTCAAGGTCTGCCTCCGCCTTGGTGGAGATCATCGATGCGAACGCGCTCGACACAGGCCGGTCAGCACTGCGACCGATGAGGTCACCACTCCTGCAGGCGTGCCAGGTTGCCTTTGCTCGATGGGGGCGCGGGCACTGACGTGAGCGCTCCAACGAGGGCGGTCAGGGCTGGCGCCGATGACGCGGGGTCGCGCGGATCGCTGTCCCAGGCGCAGGGGGCTGCCATCAGCGCGAGGGCGGCGACCGCGATGACGCAAATTCGGGTGGGTCTTTTCATGTCAGCCTCCAAGCTGCAGGGGAGCGGGGATCTTCGTGCTCGTTCGGCGTCCGTCACCCGAAGGTGAAGGTGTAGGCTTCAACTCCCGGATCGAGGAACTGCACCTCGAAGTGGCGTTCGCGGACATCTCCTGCCTGTCGCACGAGTTGGTAGAGACCAGTCTGCGAAGCCACGCCTGTGCCCTCGGCATCGATGTCCGCCCCGTGATCGGCGCCCGGGGCTCTACCGTCGATCGTGACCCGGAAGCGGACCGGCTTGCCAGCCGGGCCGGGGCCAAGCACGAGATGCAGGTCCCGGGCGCCGAAGCGAAAGGCGATGCTGCCGTTGGCGCGATTGAGAGCAGCGCTCTCGGCAGCGACAGTCCAGTTGCCCGAGAGCCCCCACCGGTTGAGGCGCAATATCGGGATCGAGTAGTTCCGAGCCTGATCACCAGCCATGCCCTCGGGCGAAGCGAAACCCGACGCCTTGAGATAGCCGAGATAGGTTTCGCCCGATCGCGCCTGCGCGGGGGCGGCAGCTGCTTGTGCTCCCGTGGCGTCAGGGGAGACGAGACCGCCGTTCGCGGCGCGGTTGCCTGCCGCGTCCGCAAGCAAATCCTGAATGATCCGCTCCGATCGCGTCGTGTCGCCTTCGCCGAAATGTCGGTGGCGGATGCGGCCCTGTGCGTCGATGAAGTAGAGGGCTGGCCAGTAGCTGTTGCCGAACGCCCGCCAGATCCTGAAATCGTTGTCAATCGCTACGGGATGGCTGATGCCGAAACGGGCAATGGCCTGCCTGACATTGTCGATTTTTTTCTCGAAGGCGAATTCCGGCGCGTGGACGCCGACCACCACTAACCCCTGTTCCTTGTACTTCTCCGCCCAGGCGCGGACATAAGGCAGGGTGCGAATGCAGTTGATGCAGGAATAGGTCCAGAAATTTACGAGAACGACCTTGCCGCGAAGCTGTTCGGCGGTAAGAGGGGCCGAGTTCAACCACGCGACCGCGCCATCGAGACCAGGTGCAGCCCCCTGGTCAGGCAGGGCGCTTCGGTAGGGTGTCCGCGCATCGCTCGCAGTTGGGACGGTGCGGTCATTGGCCAGCCGCAGCGGGCTCGCGGCAGCGGCAGCGGCATCGGGACCGAGCCGATCGAGCAGCGCCTGTTCTATTCCGTTGGTGCTTGCATAGGAGAGCCGCGCCAGCAGGCCGGTGTCGAGCCCCGACGCGATCGCCACGATACCGGCGATGACCGCGATACCGAGGCCCTGCCGGACGCGCTCCCCGAGGCCCAGGGAGCGCCTCATCGCCGCGAGGATCGGGCCACCCGCAAAGACGGCCAGGCCGAGTGATGTCGCGGCGCCCGCGGAATAGGCGATGAGAAGCAAGCTCGTTTCGAGATTGGCTCCATTGAGCGCTGCGCCGGTCAGCAGCAGGCCCAGGATCGGTCCCGCGCATGGTGTCCAGAGAAAGCCGGTCGCCACGCCGAGCAGCAGCGAGCCGCCAATCGTACGGCCTCCCGGCCTGGCCCCGCTGGACAGTTGTTCTCCGAGCGCAACGACCGGGCGCGACAGCAGCGCCGCGGCACGCGGCGAGATCAGTGTCACGGCGAAGACCGCCAGAAGCGCGAACGCGGCATAGCGGCCGAGTTCGTTGGCCTGCACCGCCCAGGCTCCGCCGACCGCGCTCAGCGTGACGACCCCGGCGAAGCTCGCAGTCAGGCCGACGAGGATCGGCACTGTGCCGCGAAGAAAGGATTGGTCGGCTCGCGCAAAGGCGAAGGGTAGTATCGGCAGAATGCAGGGGCTGACGACCGTCAATGCTCCTGCCAGATAGGCAATTACGAACAGCGTCATGGCCGATCCTCTCAAGCACTCCCTGCGCAGTCCTCCGCGCCGGAGATCCCGAATGTTCGGCTGAGCTAACCGCCTGATGTATCTGGAGTGTCTTTCGGCACGAGCAGATCTGTAACGGAGTGTAGGCGCATGCCTCCGGCAAGGCATAGGGCGGGGGCCTCGCTTCCGACGGCGCCAAATCAGGAGCGCCCGATGAAGGGCGCCGCGTGGCAGCGCCCAGAGATAGGGGGCGTTGGCCGAAAACATTGTTCAGCCGTGTATCGGCGGGCACACGCGATACATGGTGGTACAAATCTCCACGCAAATGCCGAGATCTGCATACTGAGCACTGCTACTGCGCTGGCAGCAAAGGCGGAAAGTCGTATCGATGGACCAGATTGATCACGTGCTTGTTGTCGACGACGATCGGGAGATCCGGGATCTCATTTCGACCTATCTGAAGAAGAACGGCCTGCGCGTAACCGTGGCCGCGGATGGTCGCCAGATGCGATCCTTCCTTGAAACCGATAGGGTCGACCTGATCGTGCTCGACATCATGATGCCCGGAGATGACGGGCTCGTGCTCTGTCGTGAGCTCAGGGCGGGCAAGCACAAGGCCACGCCTGTGCTGATGCTGACTGCCCGCAACGACGAGACGGACCGGATCGTCGGTCTCGAAATGGGAGCCGACGACTATCTGGCGAAGCCTTTTGCGGCCCGCGAACTGCTGGCCAGGATCAAGGCCATCCTGCGCCGCACGCGCATGCTGCCGCCGAACCTGCTGGTGACCGAGGTCGGCCAACTGCTCACTTTCGGTGATTGGCAGCTCGATACGATTGCGCGTCACCTGCTCGACAAGGGTGGCACGGCGGTGACGCTGAGCGGCGCGGAATACCGGTTGCTGCGCGTCTTCCTCGACCATCCACAGCGGGTCTTGTCGCGCGACCAACTTCTCAACCTGACGCAGGGGCGCGAGGCTGAGCTGTTCGACCGTTCGATCGATCTGCTGGTCAGCCGCGTGCGCCAGCGCCTGGGCGATGACGCGCGCGAACCGGCCTATATCAAGACCGTGCGCAGCGAGGGCTATGTCCTGGCCATGCCGGTCGAGATCACGACGGCTCGTCAATGACCGTGCTCTCGGATTTGCGCCGCACCATGCATATGCCGCGCACATTGCGCTGGCGGCTCTTCCTCATCCTCTTCGCGGGATTGGCTGTGGCGCACGCGCTCTCCTTCGGCATTCTGTTCCTGGAGCGTTCCATGAGCGCCAAGGCGACGATGCTGACGACGCTTGAGCGCGATGTCGGGACCTCGATCGCGCTCCTCGATCGGCTTCCGGCGCAGGAGCGTGCGCAATGGCTGCCGATGCTGGATCGGCCGACCTACCGGTATGAACTCGGGCAAGGGCAGGCTGGCGTACCGGAGTTGGGTAGGCGTGCGGCGGAGATCGCGGAGACGATCAACGCCGCGACCGGACGGCGATTTCCGGTCAAGGTCGAAAGTATCCCGGAGCAGGGTTCGCGGCTCCAGGCCCATGTCACGCTGAGCGATGGCTCGCCGGTGACCATCGACGTGATGCCGTCGCTGATGCCCCTGGCGAATTGGCTGGCCTATGTGCTCGTGGCCCAACTCTTCCTCCTTATATTATGCACGTGGCTTGCCGTCCGCCTCGCAATCCGGCCCCTGCTGGACTTGGCTGAAGCCGCTGCAACTCTGGATCCGAACCGAAAGGCCGAACGGCTCGATGAGACGGGCCCGGCGGAGGTCGCCTATGCCGCGACCGCATTCAATGAAATGCGGGACCGCATCGCGCACTATCTGCGGGAGCGCGTACAGATCCTCGCTGCAATCTCCCATGATCTCCAGACCCCGATCACCCGCATGAAGCTGCGCGCCGAAATGGCGGAGGACGGACCGGAAAAGGACAAGCTCATGAATGACCTGTCCGAGATCGAGCGGCTGGTGCGCGAGGGCGTGGCCTATGCGAAGAGCGCGCAGGGTGATGCCGAGCGGCCCACGCGCATCGACATCGCCTCCTTCGCCGAGAGCATCGTCTTCGACTATCAGGACATCGGCAAGGCGGTGAGCTGTGGCCGGATCATCGATGCGGTGGTGGAGACGCGCCCGCATGCGATCCGTCGCATCCTCACCAATCTCATCGACAATGCGCTCAAATTTGCCGGAGCGGCCGAGATCGAGATCGAGAACCTGCCTGACGGCAAGATCAGGATTGCCGTGCTCGATCGCGGACCCGGCATTCCCGAGGACCAGCTTGAGGCTGTGCTGCAGCCGTTTCACCGGCTGGAGCAGTCGCGCAGTCGCGACACGGGGGGGACCGGATTGGGTCTCGCGATCGCCCATCAACTGGCCCTGGCGACCGGGGGGAGCCTGCGACTGAGGAACCGGTCGGGTGGGGGACTGGCGGCGGAGGTTACGCTCGGCTGACGGTGGCCAGCGCCCGTTCATTACCGATGGCGCCCCGCCGCACGACGGAGCACAAGCCCTCCGTTCTGCCATGCGTGGCGGCTCGCGCACTCAAAACCTGATCCGGCTGGAATTGCCGAAGGGCTCGGAGCGATTCAGGCGCTTGCGCCGGCGAGCATCCGCGTCAGCATTGCTGCGGGCATCGGCTTTGCAAGAGGGAATGACTGCCCTGCCCAGAGCGCGCTGAAGTCGTCGCGCCCGGCGGCCTCTTCCGTATTGCGAAGCGGTCCGAGAGCGCCGCCCGCCGTCGGAAACGCAGGAGCGAGATCGGAAAGCGGGCCGAGATCCGCCATCAGGCGATTGACGATGCCCCGCGCGGGCCGGCCAGTGAACAGGTTGGTGATCGCCGTCGGCCTTTCCGATGCGTTGAGCGCCTGGCGATGGACCTGCGAAACCTTTGCCTCCGGTGTGAAGAGATAGGCCGTCCCGACCTGGATGGCGGCTGCGCCCAGGGCGAAGGCGGCCTCGACGCCGCGTCGATCAGCGATGCCGCCGGCGGCAATGACCGGGACGGAGACGGCATCGACGATCTGCGGGACCAGCGCGAAGGTGCCGAGCTGTTCGGTCATCCGGTCGGTCAGGAAGCTGCCGCGATGCCCGCCGGCCTCGGCGCCCATGGCGATGACGGCGTCGACGCCGCGCTCGGCGAGCCAGCATGCCTCCGCCACCGTGGTCGCGGAGGCGAGGACCTTGGCCCCCGTGCGCTTCACACGGTCGAGCAAGTCGGTCGCAGGGAGCCCGAAATGGAAGCTGACCACCTCAGGCCGATAGTTCTCCACGACAGCGCAGGCCGCCTCATCGAAGGGAGTCCGGCCGCTTGCCGGCTTCGGCATGTCGGGGTCGAGGCCGGCCTCGGCATAATAGCCGGCGAGGCGTGCAAGCCAGGCGGATTGGCGTGCAGGCTCGTCGGCCGGGTTGGCGTGGCAGAAGAAGTTGAGATTGATCGGGCGGCGCGTGCCGGCGCGAACCCGGTCCAGCGCCGCCCTGAGTTCAGCCTCTGTGTATTGCGCGCTCGGCAGCGAACCCAATCCGCCAGCCTCGCTGACGGCGATGACCATTTCCGGCGTCGTCGCACCTGCCATGGGCGCCTGGATAATCGGGAGTTCGATATCCAGAAGTTCCCGAATTCTCGAGCCACTTGTCGTTGTCATGATGGGCGCCTTTCGCAGGTCTCGGCATTCGCCGTCGTGAGCGTGGAAGATGCGGGCTTCTAGCTAGCCGGTCGCTCGCTGCTTTCGGAACGCCGGGACTGGCAAGCCACCCCAGCCCCAGTTCTCCAGTTCTATCTCCTCGATCACGACAAAGGTGGAGTCGAGTGGCTTGTGCAGCACGTCGAGCAGGAGCTTGCTGACGCCGGCGATGAGTGACGCCTTTTCTTCGGCCGTCACCGAAGAGCGGCCGGGGCCGGACCCTTCCTGTGTGACCTGGATGGTGACGATAGGCATGATGACCTCCTTCGTTGACCGTCTTTAGTGACCGGCGCTCTGTCCGCCATCGACGTGCAGGATCTCGCCGGTCACGAAGCCGGCGGATTCCAGGAACATCACGGCGTCCACGATATCCCTGATCTCGCCCATGTGCTTCACGGGATGAAGCGCGGCCAGGAATTCGTGCGTCTGCGGCGCGTGCATCGGGGTCTTGATCACTCCCGGCGCAACCGCATTCACCCGGATGCCCTTCGTGGCATATTCGATCGCCAGCGACTTGGTGGCCGAGTTGATGCCGCCCTTGGTCAGATTGGCGAGAACGCTCGGCACGCTGCTGTTCGCCTGATCGGCGAGGCTCGTGGTGATGCTGACGATATGGCCGGAGCCCTGCTTCAGCATCTCCGTCGCAGCGCGCTGCGTGATGTGGAAGAAGCCGGAGAGATTGATCGCGATCTTGTTGTTGAAGTCCTCGGCCGAATAGTCGGTGAATGGCTTGGCGACAAAGACGCCGGCATTGTTCACCAGCGTGTCGACACGGCCGAAGCGGGACATCGCTTCCCGGATCACCGCCTCGGCGGTTGCCGGGGCGGCGATGTCGCCGCGAACCGCGGCGATGTCCTGATCGCCGGTCTGCTTGATCGAGCGCGAGGTCGCGACAACCCGGTAGTTGCGGTCGCGGAATGCCTTGACCAGACCGGCGCCGATGCCTTGCGATGCGCCTGTAACGATCGCCACTCTCTGTTCGTTGCTCATGATGATCCTCGCCGATGTTCACCAGCCTGCGCTATTGCGGCTGGCAGCCCGTCCGGGGCTGTTGCGCAATAGTTGAGGGATCTGGGGCGAGGACTGAATGGTCGCTGTCGGACAGGCATTCTTCCGTGGGGCGGAAGAATGCCGACGCATTTCAGGGTTTCAGCGCGCCGGCCTCGGAGGAGAGCCGTGCAAACTCAGCGCGCAGGCGGGGGACCGCAAAATCCAGGAAAGTTCGAACCTTGGGAACCGACTGGCGCCCCTGCGGCGTGAGAAGGTTGACCGGTCTGGGCGGTGGCGCGGCGTCCTGCAGCAGAAGCCGCAAGGATCCGTCCTGGACGCGTTCGGCCACATGATAGGTGAGGAGGCGGGTCACTCCGACCCCGTTTACCGCCGCACCGAGCGCGGCGCGCACGCTGTTGACGACAAGCCGTGGCTTGAACTGCACGGATCGAGAGATCGACCCGCCTGCTGCCGGTGAGAAAACCCAGGCGTCACGCCCGAAATCCGTGCAGGCGATGATGCGATGCTTCGCCAGGTCGCCGGGCTCGTCGATACGGGGATGCTGGGCCAGGTAGCGCGGGGCGGCAACGATGACCGGCCTCACTGCTTCGCCTATCCGAATGGCCACCGTGGACGAATCCGGTAGCTCGGCGATGCGCAGGGCAAGATCGATGCCTTCCTCGATCAGGTTCGCACTGCGCACAAGCAGGACAAGATTGACCGAAACAGCCGGGAAGGCATCGAGATAGGCATCGATGATGGGGCGAAGAATTTCCTCGCCGACGATGGGCGGCGCCGTCACGGTCAAGGTGCCCCGCGGAGCCGCTTGCTCGCCCCCCGCGACGGCCTCGGCTTCCTGCAGATCGACGAGCACGCGGCGGCAGGCGGCGGCGTAGCGCTCGCCGATCTCGCTGAGCTTGATGGTCCGCGTGGTTCGGTGGAGCAGTGCGGCTCCGACCTGCTGCTCGAGGAAGGCGATGGCCCGGCTGACCGCAGCTGGCGAGCGGCCGAGCTGACGGCCCGCCCCGGCGAGGCTTCCCTCGTCCAGGGCGGCGATAAACACTCTCATCGCGTCGATGCGATCCATGCACCATCAACTGTCCTGCGGAATGTCCAGCGTCAGGTATTCCCCGGTCGAGTTCAAGCCCGGTCGACGGGGACGATGGCTTCCGAATACGGCCGGCGCTTTCTGCGAAGGTGTCCTCGTCGGAGCTCCATCGCGCTACGCGAACGTCCAGATGAGCCTGCAAAGTCGCGCGTGTACCATTTGCCAGAACGCCTTTGAGGCGGCACGGCAGGTGTTGTTGCCCAATCTTTCCCGCGCCGAACCAGCTGCTCGCTATGGCATCAGGCCAGAAGCGGCGTAAGGTCCCCACCGGGCGATCGGCGGCGCGTGACAAGAAGGTCAATCGCCTGAATTGCTGTGATTTCAGGCGCTTGGAGGAGTGTTGCGACTCTCGCTTATCTGAATGGAAGGAGTTCGACATGAGCGATACTCAACTGCGCAGCGAGACTGGAGAGGGAGCCTTGGCGGCCGACCTGAAGCTTGAGGTCGTCAGCATCCCTGTTTCGGATGTCGATCGTGCCAAGCGCTTCTACGGTGGCTTGGGCTGGCGACTTGATGCCGACTTTGCAGGTGACAATTTTCGAGTCATCCAGGTCACGCCTCCCGGCTCACCCACTTCTGTCATCTTCGGCAAGGGCAACACGGTGGCTCCCTATCTCATCGTCTCCGACATCGAGGCGGCGCGCGCGGCGCTCGCCGCTCGCGGAGCCGAGGTGAGCGAGGTCTACCATTACGGCGAGCAGGGAGACCGTCGCAGCGGACCCGAGCCGACACGGCGCAGCTATGCGTCGTGGCTCTCGTTCAAGGACCCTGACGGCAATGAATGGCTGCTGCAGGAGGTCACCCACCGTCTGCCCGGGCGCGTGGAGGCGGGTGATACACGCTTCGCCTCATCCAGGGACCTCGCAGCCACGCTCCGGCGTGCGGCGGCCGCGCATGGCGAACACGAGAAGCGTAACGGCGGCCAGCATGATGAGAACTGGCCGGACTGGTATGCCGAGTACATCGTCCAGGAGCAGGCCGGCAAACCGCTCCCGACATAGGGATTCAGTGCGACGTCATCGGCCCTTGCGGCACTCGTCGGGCCGGCACCGCTGGGCTGGTCCGCGTGGAGCGCGGTTTACGCCTGGTACTCGCCGATCAGGAGAATTGACCCGGTTCTCCTGATCGAAGGGTCGCGGGCCAGTACCGGGGCAGGGCGCCGGTCAACCGAAGGCCCGCAGCTACACTAGACGTCACTTCCACCCCGTTTCAGCTCCCAGGTCAGAATTGCCAGTGCGAGCCGTTCGAGTTCAAGTTCCGTCATGGGATTGTGGGCAGCGGCGGCGTGGATCTCAGCGGCACGCGCACAAGCGCGAAGGTAATCGGCCTCCGAATTCAACACGATTGGGCGCCGACCAGGAAACTCGGGCGCGCGGTTTCGCCGACGCTCTGGTCGCTCGTCACGCATGCCTGATCATCATCACGCTACGGACCGCCATCGATCACCCTCCTTGGATGCCACCATCATGCAGCGCGAGGTTAGGCTCATTACGGTCAAAGACAACCCTGCGTTGCTGTCGCTGGACAACTTCGTTAACCGAACATTAAGTGTCCGGCGTTTCACCTCGGCCCGCTGCGGCTGTTCGAGCCTAGCCTTGGCTAGGGAAAAGGGAGCAGCCGCGCTTCAATCGCGCAAGGCCCCGGCCACGCTGCGCGGCTTGACGACGATCGCGGGCACGCCGGGCATGGGCAAGCCGTCGAAGGCGGCCCGATCGTCTCGGTTGCTGTCGCATGTCCGTTGCCGAGCCCGTGAACCTCCCAGGCGTTCTCGATCGGTACCAGGATCGCACAGTCCCGGGGCGATCCGAGCGGCGGCAGGCGCCCGACGATGATGTAGTCGTGGCCGGCATGGCGATTGTCAGCCTCGTCCCCATCCTCCTCGCCCGGCTTGTGGCACCTGGCCTGCAACACAATGCGACGGCGTGATGCTCTCGCCGAGCCGATAGTCGACAGCGGCGCCGATCACGGCTTCGCCTTCCCCAGCGAAGAGACGCCCCTCGCTCGGTGCGACGTGGCCCCAGCGCGTGGCAACGGCCGCTGTCGTTCCGATGATCGGATAGCCACGGGTGACGTCTCCGAAGGCGATCGGCGCAAAGGCGGCGACACGCTCGTCCCGGGCCAGCGACTGGAGGACGCTTCCCTCCATCAGGGGATCGCGTCGAGCTGCAGATAAACTGTCGACATCAACAATTGCGCCTGGCTGCCCGGCGCGCCGATGAGCAGCGCGAAGTCCTCCGCGCCCGCGCGCGATCCACTCGCTCACGTCCAATACGCGTTCGATTCACGGAAGGATGCACAACGGCTGGGGGGAGGCCGCCAGCCGTTGTGATGACCTCATTCTTTGCGCATTTCGTCTCATTGAGGCGGGCTTTGCCCCTCCGTTCGAGGAGGGTGCTCCACCCAGCATATCATGAGCAGCCGGTTGTGCTACCGCAGGTGTTGCACTTCAGGCAGGTGCCGTTGCGGACCAGCGTGAAGTTGCCGCACTCGCCGCAGGAGTCGCCGACATAGCCCTTCATGATCGCTTCGGCGCGACGCTCCGAGGCTGTCGGCTGGCCGGCGGGAGCGGCGAAGCCGAGCTTGGCCAGTTCGGCCTCGCCCACGGCCTCCTCTTCGGCGTCCGGCTTCAGCGCGGTCGCGCCTGCCGTCGCGAAGGAGGTGACGTTGCTGCTGCTGCGGGCGACGGCCTCGTGGACGATCCCGCCCTGGATGGCGAGCAGGTTGATCGGCTTGCCACGGCGGAAACCGGTCGAAGCCAGCGGGGTCGAGGTGATCGGACCCACCGCGTCCGGAGCCTTGTCCTGACCGACGCCGCCACCGATCACGTCATGGCCGATCTCGCTCGGGTCGACATGGGCGAGGTCGTTGCGCGAGAGATAGCTGATCGCCAGTTCGCGGAAGACGTAGTCGAGGATCGAGGTGGCGTTCTTGATCGACTGGTTGCCCTGCACGAAACCCGAGGGCTCGAAGCGGGTGAAGGTGAAGGCCTCGACATACTCCTCCAGCGGCACGCCGTATTGCAGGCCGAGCGAGACCGCGATCGCAAAATTGTTCATCATCGCCCGGAAGGCCGCGCCCTCCTTGTGCATGTCGATGAAGATCTCGCCGAGGCGCCCGTCCGAGTATTCGCCGGTGTGCAGGTAGACCTTGTGACCGCCGACGACCGCCTTCTGGATATAGCCGGTGCGACGGTCCGGCATCTTCTCGCGTTCGCGCTTGCGCTCGATCCGCTCGACGATGCGCTCGACGATCTTCTCGGCGACATGGGTGGCGCGCGCCGCCATCGGCTGCTGGTGCAGCGTCTCGACTGCGTCCTCGGCGTCGTCATCCTCGTCCGAGATCAGGGCCGAGTTCAGCGGCTGCGACAGCTTTGAGCCGTCACGGTAGAGGGCGTTCGCCTTCAGGGCCAGTTTCCAGGAGAGCAGATAGGCGCTCTTGCAGTCCTCGACGGTGGCGTCGTTCGGCATGTTGATGGTCTTCGAGATCGCGCCCGAGATGAAGGGCTGCGCCGCCGCCATCATGCGGATGTGGCTCTCGACCGAGAGATAACGCTTGCCGATGCGTCCGCACGGATTTGCGCAGTCGAAGACGCTGTAATGCTCGATCTTGAGGTGCGGCGCGCCTTCCAGCGTCATCGCTCCGCAGACATGGACATTGGCGGCTTCGATCTCTGCCTTCGAGAAGCCGAGGAAGGGCAGGAGCTCGAACGACATGTCGTTCAGCTTCTCGGCCGGGACCTTGAGCTCATTGATGAGGAAATCCTCGCCCAGCGTCCACTTGTTGAAGACGAACTTGATGTCGAATGCGGCCTTCAGGTCCTTCTCGACCGCGTCGATCTTGGCCTGCGGAAAGCCCTTGGTCCGAAGCGAGCCATGATTGATGCCAGGGGCCTGGGCAAGTGAGCCATGGCCGACGGCATAGGCCTCGATCTCGGCGATCTCGGCCTCGCGATAGCCGAGCGAGCGCAGCGCGTCGGGAACGGCGCGGTTGATGATCTTGAAATAGCCGCCGCCGGCGAGCTTCTTGAACTTCACCAGCGCGAAATCGGGCTCGATGCCGGTGGTGTCACAGTCCATGACGAGGCCGATCGTGCCGGTCGGCGCGATCACCGTCGTCTGGGCATTGCGGTAGCCATACATCTTGCCGAGCGAGAGGGCCTCGTCCCAGACGGCGCGGGCGCGTTCCGACATGGTGGCGCTGGAACCGCCGAGACGAGCGAGCGTGCCATGATCGAGCGGCACCGGGGTGACCTGCAGGCCTTCATAGCCCGAAGCCTGCCCATGAGCGGCGGTGCGGTGGTTGCGAATGACGCGAAGCATGTGGCTGGCGTTTTTCTTGTACCCGGGGAAGGGGCCAAGTTCGCCCGCCATTTCGGCCGAGGTCGCATAGGAGACGCCGGTCATGATCGCGGTGAGGGCGCCGGCAAGCGCGCGGCCTTCCTCGGAATCATAGCCGAGGCCCATGGTCATCAGCAGGCCGCCGATATTGGCGTAGCCGAGGCCGAGCGTGCGGAACTCATAGGAAAGCTCGGCGATCTCGCGGCTCGGGAACTGCGCCATCGTCACCGAGATCTCGAGCACGACGGTCCAGAGCCGGCAGAGATGCTCATAGGCGGCGACGTCGAAGCTCTTGGTCTCGCGGTCATAGAACTGCAGCAGGTTGGCGGAGGCCAGATTGCAGGCGGTATCGTCGAGGAACATGTACTCCGAGCACGGGTTCGAGGCGCGGATGCGTCCCGAGGCCGGGCAGGTGTGCCAGTCGTTCATCGTGGTGTTGAAGTGCAGGCCAGGATCGGCGCTCGCCCAGGCGGCATAGCCGATCTTCTCCCAGAGATCGCGGGCCTTCAGCGTCTTCAGGACCTTGCCGGTGGTGCGGGCGGTGAGGTTCCAGTCCGCATCCGCTTCCACGGCGCGCAGGAAGTCGTCGGTCAGCGAGACCGAGTTGTTCGAGTTCTGGCCGGAGACAGTGAGATAGGCTTCCGAATCCCAGTCGGTGTCGTAGGTGTCGAACTGGATGTCGGTATAGCCCTGGCGGGCGAACTGGATGACGCGCTTGATGTAGTTGTCCGGCACCATTGCCTTGCGGGCGAGCTTGACCTCGCGCTTCAGGGCCGGGTTCTTCTCGGGGTCGAAGCAGGAATCGCCATCGCCTTCGCAGTTCACGCAGGCCTTCATCACGGCCTTCATGTGCTTCTGGACGATCTTGGAGCCGGTGACGAGCGCGGCGACCTTCTGCTCCTCGCGCACCTTCCAGTCGATATAGGTCTCGATATCGGGATGGTCGACATCGACCACGACCATCTTGGCGGCGCGGCGCGTCGTGCCGCCCGACTTGATGGCGCCGGCGGCGCGATCACCGATCTTGAGGAACGACATCAGGCCGGAGGACCGGCCGCCGCCGGCGAGCTTCTCGCCTTCGCCGCGCAGCATCGAGAAGTTCGAGCCGGTGCCGGAGCCATATTTGAACAGGCGCGCCTCGCGGACCCAGAGGTCCATGATGCCGCCTTCGTTGACGAGATCGTCGGCCACGCCCTGGATGAAGCAGGCGTGCGGCTGCGGATGCTCGTAGCTCGACTTCGACTTCACCAGCTTGCCGGTCTTGAAGTCGACGTAGAAATGGCCCTGGCCGGGGCCGTCGATGCCATAGGCCCAGTGCAGGCCGGTATTGAACCATTGCGGCGAATTCGGCGCGACACGCTGGGTGGCGAGCATGAAGCGCAGCTCGTCATGGAAGGCCGCGGCATCCTCTTCCGAGGAGAAATAGCCGCCCTTCCAGCCCCAATAGGTCCAGCAACCGGCGAGGCGGTCAAAAACCTGCTTGGAGGAAATCTCGGAGACGTAGCGCTCGCCCTCGGGGAGTTCGGCAAGCGCGGCCTCGTCGGGAACCGAGCGCCAGAGGAAGGAGGGAACCTCGTTCTCCTCGACTCGCTTCAGCGCTGCCGGCACGCCCGCCTTGCGGAAGTATTTCTGCGCGAGCACATCGCTCGCCACCTGGGACCAGGCCTCGGGAACCTCGATGCCTTCGAGACGGAAGACGATCGAGCCGTCAGGGTTGCGGATCTCGCTGACAGCCGAACGGAAGGGAATCGCGGCGTAGGGCGACTGTCCGGTGGAGGTGTAGCGGCGCTCGATGCGCATGATCTTGGTCCCCAATGCATGCCGCGGGCGAAAATGCTCCGCGCGGCCGGTTGATCACCGGCTCCTGATGTCAGCCCAACTCGGTTTGATGCCCCTGGATTCCGCGGCGGTGTATCCCGCCGTCGGCACTCCGGACGCCACCAGACGGACCGCACGTCACCGTTCGCCGCCGCCAGTAATGGCATGCCACGCGGTGATCGCCTCGACCCGTCCGGGAACTCTTTCGCGGGTGTCGAAGGCGTCTCCGCCAGCCGTCACGCGACCTACAAAAACTAGTCCCGACCGGGGTGGCTCGTCAAGGATTAGTGCGCCGCAAACCCCATGGACACGACATCTTGTATGTATCTGTGTGTTCCGGGGATAAGTTTCAAGCTGCCAGCTAAGCACCCGGAATCACGGGCGGAATCGGTGCGCTGGAGTGAAGGGTGGACGATCTCGCGGGCGGCGGAAAGCCTAAAATTCGCGGCAGTCATGGTTGACCATAGGTGAATGGGCGCCGCGCCTGACCATTCGCAAGCGCCATCTACACAGCCTGCGCCAAGTGTCTGGAGACAGGTGATCTTCGCGCCTCGAACCGTGCCTGGGGCGTGTTCGCAAGGTGACCGAATCATGGCGTCGCGCTTTCCGGCAGGGCGCCATTCCGACGAATCTACCGCGAATCCTCCTGTGGGCTGGACAGGGCGGGATGCTCTCGCCATAAGTCGCGCGACGCGGACCACGGCGGACGAGAGCCATGAAGCAAACGCTGCTGCAGATCTTCACCTGGTGGAACGGCCAGACCATTGGCACGCGCTTCCACACCTGGCGCTTCGGCGAGAAGGTCGGCCAGGACGAATTCGGCAATACTTATTACCGCACCAAAGGTGGGGTGAAGGACAAGGCGCTCGGCCTGCAGCGGCGCTGGGTGGTCTATAACGGCCCGGCTGAAGCGTCGACCATTCCCGCAGGCTGGAACGGCTGGCTGCACCACACCGTCGATATCGCTCCCTCCGAGGAGAGCTATCAGCCGCGCGACTGGCAGAAGCCACATCAGCAGAACTGGACGGGAACGGCGCTGGCCTATCGTCCTCAGGGTTCGACCCTGGCCGAAGGCGAGCGCCCGCCTGCGACGGGCGATTACGAGGCCTGGACGCCCGGGCGCTGAAGCCTGCACGATCTGTTTGAGCAAAGGGCCGTCGGCGAATGATCGCCGGCGGCCCTTTCGATTCAAGGAAGCGCTCGTTTTGCGTCAGTCGACCCTCGGCAGCCGCTTCATGAAGGTATCGACGCGTTCAGCGATCTCGCCGGAATGGGTCTCCAGCGCAAAATGGCCGGCATCGAACAGATGCACCTCGGCAGCCGGCAACTGCTCCTTCAGGTAGTCGACGCCCGCCAGCATGAAGAACGGGTCGCTCTTGCCCCAGACGATCAGCGCGGGGGGCTGGTGCCGGGCGAGATAGGCCTGCCAAGCCGGGTAGGCGGCAAAATTGCTCTGATAGTCGTGCAGGAGCCGCAACTGGATGTCCTGGTTGCCCGGGCGGTCCAGCCCGGCCTGATCATGGCGCCAGGCATCCGGCGAGAGCCGCTCCAACCGCGTTGCGCCATGCGTGTACTGGAACTTCGTACCGCCGGCCGTGAGCAGATCGCGGAAGGGCTTTTCGGTCTCGGGCGTCCAGTTCCGCCAGAACGGCTCCATGTCCCGGCGGACGTCCGTGCTCCAGGCGCCTTCACTGGCGACGGCATTCTGAATGATCAGCGCGCGGATGCGCTCGGGATGCTTGAGCGCAAGGCGAAAGCCGACCGGGCCGCCATAGTCCTGGATATAGAGGGCATAGCGGGTGAGGCCGACCTGCTCCGCGAAGCCATCGATCACCTCGGCGAGCCCGTCGAAGGAATAGGTGAACTCACTCGGCGAAGGCGCGGAACTGTGACCGAAGCCGGGGTAGTCAGGCGCTACGACGCGGTAGCCCTTGGCCAGCAGCGGCAGCAGGTCGCGGAACATGTGCGATGAGGACGGAAAGCCGTGCAGCAGCAGGATGGCGGGAGCATCCCGAGGTCCGGCCTCCCGATAGAAAATCTCGAGGCCCTGTACCTCGGCTGTGCCGTAGCGGACCGCGAATGACTGGGAGAGGACGGGTGCAACGGGCTGCGCGGTGGACATGAGTGGGGCTCCAGGAATGAGAAACGTGGCGAGCGCGGCAAAACTGACGGTGGGGATCGTTCAATGTTCGTAACCTGTCATTTTCGTTTTCAACGGTGTCATTTGACGCGTAACCTGTCAATTGATAAATAAGAGGTTACAAATAGCGCTCACCTCTGGCAGCCGGAGTGGCCCTTGCCTGCGATCCCGACCAACGATGATTTCCGGGGCGGCTTTCCGTTCATGGGCGGCCGGCCTTGGCTCGATCTGCTCAACACCACGCCGATGACCGAGACAGGACCGCGGGATCTGCTCGGCGAGCCGCAGTCCATGGCAGCGTGGCTTACTGCAGCTGGGCTAGGCGGGGCGGAGACGCCTGAATCCGGTTTTGAGCTCAAAGGCTTGCGTGAAGCGCTTCGCCCGGCCTTTGACCTGCTGCAGCAGGGCAAGCCGCTGCCGGAAGCATCGATAGCTGCGATCAACCGCCTGCTCGGGCCGATAAACGAGCGCTACCAGTTGCAGAGGGGCGACGAGGGCTACGCGCTCACAGCCGTGGCCGATCCGGGCCTCGGAGCAGCGTCGAGAATTGCATTGGATTTCGCCCGCTTCGTCTGCGACCACGAGCCTGCGCGGCTCAAGCACTGCGCCGACCATGATTGCGCAATGGTGTTCTACGACAGAGGGCGGAACAACACGCGGCGCTGGTGCACGATGAGCACCTGCGGCAACCGTGACAAGGTCGCCCGCTTTCGGGCTCGCAAGAGCCGGTGATGTGCCGCTGCCGCGGGCCTGCCTGTGGCCCGGCTGCCCTTTTTCCGCTGCGATTGCCGTGCTAAGCCGCAGCCCCCGTCTTCTGGCGGGAAGGGAGATTCGTAGCAGAAGATGCGGTCCGTCAGCAGATTGTCGAAGGTGGCGGCCCTGGCCGCTCCAGCTCTCGCGGCCCTGATGGTCGCCCAGCCTGCAAGGGCCGACCGCATCCGCAATCCGACGGCGGTTTTTGCGGGCCTCGACAAGATCACCGGCCGGATCATCTCCTTCGAGGTTGCGATCGACGAGACCGTTCAGTTCGGTGCGCTGCAGTTGACGCCGCGCGTCTGCTGGACCCGTCCTCCAACCGAGAACCCGCAGACGACCTCCTTTGTCGAGGTGGACGAGGTGACCTTCTCCAACGAGTATCGGCGCATCTTCAGCGGCTGGATGTACGCCGCGAGCCCCGGCCTGCATGGCGTCGAGCACGCGATCTATGACGTCTGGCTGACCGACTGCAAGGGTGGCACCGAGCTTGTGGTCGACCCCAAGGAACCGGAAGCGCCGCCACCGCTGGAAGAACGCCGGTCACGCACGCCGCCGCGCGACGTCAACCAACTGCCGCCGGGCACCCAGCCCCCCCCGGGGCAGCGCCTGGATGTGGCTCCGCCGCGCGGCGTACCGGTTGAGCCGCGTCAGGCGCCGAGCCAGCGCTTTTTCCCGACCAATCCTGTTCCCGGACGCGATCCCGCCGGCAATAACTGAGGCAGGCGCCGAAGCTCGCTGCGAAAAAGTGGCAACGGTTTTTCGCAGCGTGATCTAAACTATTGGAGTCGATCACGTTTTCTGGGTTTGGACGATCTCGTCCAAACGCAGCGTGATCTATGGCTGAACTCAGATGAGTTCGGCCAAGGCCTCGCGGCCGCCGATGTCCTGGCCCTTTGGCCAACTCCACCATTCCGCGTCATGGACGATCGCGGCTTCGAGCAGCATGCGATAGGCCTCGCGTGGCACTTCCTGTGTGCCGAACTGGGCGAGATGCGTGGTCTGGAACTGGGCATCGAGCAGGCGGTAACCGCCGCGCTTCAGCCGGGCCACCAGATGGACGAGGGCGACCTTCGAGGCGTCAGTTGCCCGATGAAACATGCTCTCGCCGAAGAAGGCTGCGCCAAGGGACAGGCCGTAGAGCCCGCCAACCAGCCTTCCATCGCGCCAGCATTCGACGCTGTGGGCGTGCCCGAGTCCGTGAAGTGCGCCAAACAGCTCCCTGATCCGCGTGTTGATCCAGGTATCCGGCCGGTCCGGGCGCGCTTCGGCACAGGCCGCAATGACCTCTTCGAAGGCGGTATCAACGCGGATCTCGAAGGGATCAGCGCGAACCGTGCGGGCAAGGCGTGAGGGCAGGTGGAAATTCGCGAGCGGGATCACGCCCCTGACCTCGGGCTCGACCCAGAACAGGTTTGGATCATCGGCACTCTCCGCCATCGGGAAGATGCCGGCTGCATAGGCGCGCAGCAGGATCTCCGGCGTGATCACGGGCGAACGTACTGGCGCAGAATGAGCCTTCATGTGCAGATGGGAGCGTGGGCGCGGCACCAAGTCAAACGCGAAAGCTGCGCTCTTTCGTCATGGTCGATCCAGTCGCACCCATCCCCGACTCTACAGGGGAGGCGAAGACCGTTGCAGGATGCCATGCCCGCCAAAGGCGGGCATGGCACGCGATGACCGGAGTTATTGTCCCTCGGGCCCCATGCCGCCCGCGGCCAGAAACTTCTCGAGCCAGTGGATATTGTAATCGCCGTTCAGGATGTCGTGATTGCGTACGAGCGTGCGGAACAGCGGCAAGGTCGTATCGACACCATCGACAACGAATTCGTCGAGCGAGCGGCGCAGGCGCATCAGGCATTCCGCCCGGTTGCGACCATGCACAATCAGCTTACCGACGAGAGAGTCGTAATGCGGCGGGATCGAGTAGCCCTGGTAGGCGGCAGAATCGACGCGCACGCCAAGTCCGCCCGGCGTATGGAACGAGGCGATCCTGCCCGGCGAGGGGCGGAAATTCGCGGGATGCTCGGCGTTGACACGGCACTCGATGGCATGACCCTCGATGACGATGTCGCTCTGCTTGAGCGAGAGCGGCGCGCCGGCGGCAATGCGGATCTGCTCGTTCACCAGATCGATCCCGGTGATCATCTCGGTGACCGGATGCTCGACCTGGATGCGGGTGTTCATTTCGATGAAATAGAACTCGCCGTCCTCGTAGAGGAACTCGATCGTGCCGGCGCCGAGATAGCCGAGATCGGCCATCGCCTTGGCGCAGATATTGCCGATCCGGTCGCGCTCGCCGGCATTGAGCGCAGGCGAGGGGCCTTCTTCCCAGACTTTCTGATGGCGGCGCTGCAGCGAGCAGTCGCGCTCGCCGAGATGGATGGCATGGCCGCGGCCGTCGCCAAGGATCTGGATCTCGATATGGCGCGGCTTCTCGAGATATTTCTCGATATAGACAGCGTCATCGCCAAAGGCGGCCTTGGCCTCGGTCCGTGCGGTCTGGAGCGCGACGACGAGATCATCCTCGCTGCGCGCGACCTTCATGCCGCGCCCGCCGCCGCCGGCCGCGGCCTTGATGATCACGGGAAAGCCGATATCGCGCGCGATGCGCAGGGCTTCCGCATCCTCGCTGACACCGCCCTCTGAGCCAGGGACGCAGGGAATGCCGAGGCGCTTGGCGGTGCGCTTGGCCTCGATCTTGTCGCCCATCACCCGGATATGCTCGGCCTTGGGGCCGATGAAGGCGATGTTGTGCCGATCGAGAATCTCGGCGAAGCGGGCGTTCTCCGAAAGGAAGCCGTAGCCGGGATGGACCGCATCAGCGCCCGTGATCTCGCAGGCTGCGATCAGGGCTGGAATGTTGAGATAGCTTTCGCGGGCGCTCGGGGGGCCGATACAGACGCTCTCGTCGGCGAGGCGCACATGCATGGCGTTGGCATCGGCGGTGGAGTGGACAGCGACGGTCGCAATGCCGAGCTCCTTGGCCGCACGCAGGACGCGCAGCGCGATCTCTCCCCGGTTGGCGATCAGGATCTTGTCGAACATCTTCGGCTCGTCCGCGCCCGCTGCCCCGCTCACTCGATCACCAGAAGCGGCTCGCCGTACTCGACCGGCTGCCCGTCCTCGACCATGATCGCCGTGACCTTGCCGGCACGCGGCGCAACAATGTCGTTGAAGGTCTTCATCGCCTCGACAAGAAGGACGCGTTCACCCGCCTTCACCTCCTGGCCGATCTCGACGAAGGGCTTTGCTTCAGGCGAGGGGCGGCGATAGGCGGTACCGACCATCGGCGAGGGGACGGTGCCGGGGTGGGCGGCGGCCGGCTTGGCCTCGACCGGCGCGCTCACGGCCGGGGCATGGGCCACCGCCGGCGCGTGTGAGGCGACGGGCACCTGCACGGTTGCAGAGATGGTGCGGGCCACACGGACGCGCAGATCGCCCTTTTCGACCTCGATTTCGGACAGGTCGGTCTCGTTGAGGAGCTGCGCGAGTTCGCGCACCAATTCGGGATCGATCGGGCTCTTGGTCGCCATGGCGGGTTTCACCGTCTTCGTCGTCTTGGTTGAGAGGATGGTCAGCCGCGAGGCGCCATCCCGCTGATTGAACCGGCCCGTTCAGGCCGCCGTCTTTGCCGCGCGCTTCTGGAGAAGCGGCACGATCGCGTCGAAAGCAAGGTCGTAGCTGGCGACGCCGAAGCCGCAGATCACGCCGACGCAGACCGGCGCCATGTAGGAATGGTGCCGGAATTCCTCGCGGGCGTGCACATTGGAGACATGAACCTCGATGGCGAGCGCCTCGGTGCCCTTGATCGCATCGCGTAGCGCGACGGAGGTGTGGGTGTAGGCGCCGGCATTGATGATGACGCCGGCCCCGGCCAGCCCCGCCTGCTGCACACGGGTGACGAGCTCGCCTTCGAAATTGGTCTGGCTGAAGGTCAACTCGACCCCGGCGGCGGCGGCCTTCGCCCTGAGGCGTTCCTCGACGCCGGCGAGCGTCACCGAACCATAGGTTCCGGGCTCGCGGGTGCCGAGCAGATTCAGATTGGGTCCGTTCAGGACGTGGACGGCGACCATGGCTCGCGTTGATTCCTCAAGCCGCGAAGCTGCGGCGTCGGCGTCGTCTTAACCGGAACGGCGGGACAGGGGAAGCCTGTGACACCGGCCTGCGAAGGGAACCACCACAGGCCGGCGGGTTTCATCAGCCGCTGCAGGTGGCCTTGCCACATTTGCGGACGGCTTCGATCTTCTCCTTCAGCGCCGCAGCGCCAACGGCGCCGAAGACAACTTCGTCACCGATGATGAAGGCCGGGGTGCCGGTCAGGCCGAGCCGATCGCCGAGAGCGACAGTGGACTCGATTGCGGCGCGGGTCGCCGGCGCGTCCATGTCCTTGCGGGCGCGCTCGACATCCGCACCGGCTTCCTTGGCGATCTCCAGCGCCTTGGCACCGTTGATCCGGCCCTTGGTCGCCATCAGCTTGTTGTGGAAATCCCAGTACTTCTGGCCCTGGAGCTGGTTCTTCACGGCAATGGCGACACGGCTGGCTTCGACCGAATCGGGTCCGAGGATCGGGAAATCCTTGATCACGACGCGCAGTTTCGGGTCGTCCTTGACGAGAGTGCGGACATCGTCGAGCGCCCTTTTGCAGAAGCCGCAATTGTAATCCATGAACTCGACGAGGGTGACGTCGCCCTGCGGATTGGCGGCGATGATCGACGTCGCGGGATCGACGAGGTTCGCCTTCTCGCTGGCGACGGCACTGCGCTGTGCCTCGGCCTGGGCGACCTGGTTGCGCCGCTCGAGCTCGACCAGTGCTTCCTGAATCAGTTCTGGGTTCTTCAGCAGCGTCTCGCGAATGAGATCGGTCACGGCCTTGCGTTGTTCGGGGGACAGGGGCTGTCCCTGCGCCTGAACCGGACCAGCAGCCAGCGTCACGGCGAGGCCGAGCCCGCCCAAGACCAGGCCCGCGCGCCTGATTCCGGCGAAAGCCGGGCGGAGCAGGGTGAACAGAGCCATGTCGTCATCCTTTCGGGCTCGCCGGCCCTTGGCTACGGCAAGCGTTGAACCGGTCATCGTGCGCCCCTTCTCCGCTCTCGCGTCGACAGCGTCAATTCACAGCTTTGCCAGCGGTTGCGGCGGGAGCATGACCTGACCTGCGCGCAGCGTCGCCAGTACCATCGCGAAAGCGATGTTCCGCCATCTTCTGTCGCGGGGGGAGACTGGTTCAGGCTCAAACCAGCCTCTCGAAGGAGATGCCGGTCGTCGACTGCGCCTACAAACGGCTTCCCACGCTCCCTCCTGATGCTTTAGGGCACTGCTTCAAGTGGCGGGCGGAGCTCCGCCGGTTCCCGCTGCGAGATCTGCATGACGACCGATGCTCACCGCCTTGCGACGCCGCCTGCGCTCTCTGCTCGCGCGGCCGAGGTCGCGCCCTTCATCGTCATGGACGTGATGAACCAGGCTGCCGCGATCGAGCGCGCCGGCGGTTCGGTCGTTCACATGGAGGTCGGCCAGCCCTCCGCTCCGACGCCGGCCAGCATCCGCGCGGCAGCCGCGCGCGCGCTCGAGCATGGCCGCATCGGCTACACGCAGGCGCTCGGCACCGATTCTCTGAGGGAACGTATCGCGCGCCACTATCAGGATTCCTATGGCGTCAGCATACCGGCTGAGCGTGTCATCGTGACCACCGGTTCGTCGGGTGGCTTCATTCTCGCATTCCTCGCCTGTTTCCAGCCGGGCGCACGCGTTGCGATCACAGCGCCGGGCTACCCGGCCTATCGCAACATCCTGACGGCGCTGGGGCTGGAGCCGGTCGCGATCGAGGTCGGCCCGGAGACGCGCTACGCGCTGACGCCGGACCTGATTGCGAAAGCTCATGCCGAACGCCCACTCGCGGGCGTACTGACCATGAGCCCGGCCAATCCGACCGGCGTGGTGATGGCGCCGGAGGCCATCGCGTCCGTCGCGGCTGCATGCCGCCGGCTCGGGCTGTGGTACATTTCCGACGAGATCTATCACGGGCTGACCTATGAGACGCCCGCGACGACAGCGCTCAGCGCCGATCAGGACGCGATCATCGTCAATTCGTTCTCGAAATATTACTGTATGACCGGCTGGCGTGTCGGCTGGCTCGTGGTGCCGCAGCGCATGGTGCGCACGATCGAGCGGCTGCAGCAGAATTTCTCGATTTCGGTGCCGTATCTCAGCCAGGTTGCGGGCGAGGCGGCCTTCGATGCGACTGCCGAGTGCGAGGCGATCAAGGCAGGCTACGCAGCGAACCGCGCCTATTTGCTGAAGGCCTTGCCGGAAATCGGCCTCGGCGATTTCCTGCCTGTCGACGGGGCCTTCTACATCTATCTCGATATCGGGCGATATTCGAATGACTCCATGGCCTTTTGCCGCGACGTTCTCGAGCAGGCTCATGTCGCGATCACCCCCGGCCTCGATTTCGACGAGGGGCGTGGCGCACGCACGGTGCGGCTTTCTTTCGCGGGTTCGCTGGCCGAATGCGAGGACGCGGTCTCGCGCATGGGGGCTTGGCTGAAGCGGCGCTGAGAGCAAGTAACGACGCCAGCGCGGAATGCTTGCCAAACGCACGTATTCCCGTCCAAGTCATAGGAGAACAGGCAAGGGGGAAGTGGTTTTGATGCGATATCTCTTTGCGTCTTCGCGTGGTCATGCCTTGCCGGCGGCGCTGGTTCTCCTTGCCTTTCTGCTCATGCTCCTCGGATCGGGATCCGCAGCGTTCGCCCAGGCGTCCGGTGATAACAGCGTGACGCTGATCCTGCGCGGGGACGAGGCGCCGGAGGCGCTGCGCAAGACCATCACGACGCTGGAGGCGGGCGGGCGCAAGGTCATTCTCCGCATGGCTGGCCCCGGCGAGGCCGTCTCAACTCCACCTGCGGCAGCGGCAGCACCTGGCAAGCCCATGCCAGCAGCAACGCCCGTTGCAGTTGCCGAAACGCGGCTGGAGGAGGTTGCCAACCATTTCGTCGAAGGATTCGACTACGGCAACGCGTCGATTCCGTCCGCGACGCGGATACCGAGCGACTGGGCCCGCGCCTGGGCCGCCAATCAGAATGGTGCCACGGGATTGTCGGCGGGAGCCCGCATCCTGCTCGTCCTGTTTGCTGCCGTGGCTTTCGCCGTCATCCTCTGGAAAATGACGCGTGGCTTGGTCGCCAGGCGCCTGGTGCCGCGGGACGATACGCTGTTCGAACGGTTCGTTGCCTCCTCGATCGGCCTTCTGCACGATTTCGTCGCGCTTGCGGGCCTATGGCTCGCCGGGCGGACCCTGGTGCGCTGGCTCCTGCCACAGCCCGATTTCGCGCAACAGATCACCATAGCCGAACTCTACGGGCTGGGGATGTTGTGGTCGTTTGCGATGGCGGGGCGGTTCCTGCTTGCGCCGGGGCACCCGGTGCGGCGTATCCTGCCTCTGCCGCGC
This sequence comes from Allobosea sp. LC85, assembly GCF_000735605.1. GTDB lineage: Bacteria > Pseudomonadota > Alphaproteobacteria > Rhizobiales > Beijerinckiaceae > Allobosea. Next base: position 31,949 of record NZ_JPKG01000028.1, on the reverse strand, counting down.
GCCGAACGGCATTTCGCCCTGGTCATGATCTATGCGTTCTTCGGCCATATCGCCCTGGTCGTGAACGCACTCGGCGAACGCTCTGCATCTGATCCTGCCTCGATCGCCGGATGGATCGCGTTTTCTTCCCTGCTGCTGACAACTTACAAGATCTGGTGGTTCTGGTACGCACGGCATGACCTTGTCAGTCTGGCGCAACCCGGCGGCCAGGCAAGCAGCCTGCGCCGCTGGGTGGCGGCAGCGACGCCGTGGCTCTTGATCGCGAGCGCCGTGCTGATTTGGGCGGTAGGCCGCAGTGCTGCGGTGATGCCTAATGGTGCGCACTGGGCCCTAAAGGCGGGGACGACGCAGTTCATCGTCGTGCTTGCACCGATCTTGGCGTCGGGGCTCGGGGCGCTGATCCGCTCGTGGCTGAACTGCCGCTCCGCGGAGCGCGAGCAGACCCCGCTTTCGCGTGCGGTGGGCAAGACCTTGCAGTCAAGCGTGGTGGGCTTCGTCTGGCTCTGTGCCCTCTATCTGCTGGTCCGGCTCTGGAGCGGTTTCGTCATGGACGCGGATGCGCCGGATACGGTCTCGTTCGGCCAACGTGTCCTCAGCGTCGCCACCCTGGCATTCATGGGGTGGATCGCGCTGACCTTCCTGCGCGCCTTCTTCGACGCCTATGCGCCGCGTGCAGTGCATGCCGGGCCAGCCGACGAGGATGCGCCTCCCGACGACCATGTGCCGTCCCGGCTCGGCACGGTACTCCCGGTGCTGCGTGGTGTCGTGCTCGGGGCCGTGATCGGCCTGACCAGCCTCGTCGTGCTGTCACGGCTGGGGGTTGACATCGGGCCACTCCTGGCCGGCTTCGGCATCCTCGGGCTTGCCGTTTCCTTCGGCTCGCAGGCGCTGGTGCGCGATATCGTTTCCGGCTTCTTCTTCATGGTCGAGGATGCCTTCCGCGTCGGCGAATATGTCGATACGGGGCGGCTCAAGGGCACGGTCGAGAAGATCTCCCTACGCTCGGTACAACTGCGCCATCAGAGCGGCCAGATCCACACAGTGCCCTTCGGCCAGATCCCGTCCCTGACCAATGCCAGCCGCGACTGGGCGACGGTGAAGTTCAATGTCCGGCTCGACCGTTCCGCCGATATCGAGAAGGCGCGCAAGACCATCAAGAAGATCGGTCTCGCAATGCTGGAGGACCCGGAACTCGGACCTAACTTTATCGCGCAACTCAAGATGCAGGGTGTGGCCGAGATCGCCGACACCGCGATCGTCATTCGGCTGAAATTCACCGCCAAGCCGGCGCAGGCCAGCGCGCTCCAGCGCGAGGCCCTGAAGCGGATGTATCAGGCACTCAACGATGCCGGCGTAGCCTTTGCCTCGAACGCGGTGACCGTCAGGGGCGGTGAAGGGCAGGCTTCTGCCGGGGCCGCGGCATCGATCACGACCATCAAGCCGCCGACGCCGCTGGTGCCTTCGGCCGGGTAGGCCCTCAGCCGCCGGCTTCGAGGATGAAGAAGAAGCCGAAGCCAATGGCGGTCAGCAGGAGGCCAAGCCCAAGCCCGAGGCGGGCAGCGGAAATCTGGGCGATCAGCTCGGTACGAAAACCCGCTCGTTCCGCCTCGTGCTCTCGGCCATGCTTGTGGAACTGGCTGGCATAGAGATCCGGCGTCATCTGATGGCCGACGGGCCGGTTTTCCTCAAGCTCGAAGCGGATCGCCACGAAGGCGACGAAGAGGCCGAGCAGGCCCGACGCCGAACCAGCCGATCGCCTGCAAGGCCAGCCAAGCGAGACCAAGCAGCGCCGCGACGCAGACGATTACGAGCGCCAGTCGCTCGAAACTTCTCGGCGGCGGCATCACAGCTTACCCCCGAACGAAAAAGGCCGCTGCGAGCGATCGCAGCGGCCTGAGGTCTTACTTGCGTCCGGCGAGCTTGTTCCACCAGCCGCCGCGCTTCGGACGGTCTGGATCCGGCGGGGTCAGCACGACCGCGACGGGCTCCTCGGCGACAAGCGGGGTGGGGGCGGGCTCGGGAGCCGGCTCAGCTTCGGAGGCGATCGGCGTCTCGACCGAAGCGGCTGGTGTTTCGGCCGCGGGAGCGGGAGCCTCGGCTGCGACGCCGTCCTCGGTGATCGGGACGACCTTCTTGCGTGACCGGCTGCGCTTCGGCTTCTCGGTCGGCGCGACTTCCGCGACAGTCTCCGTCACATCCTCGGCAGCCTTCGTGGCTTCGGGGGCTGCCTCCTGTTCGGCTTCGACCTTCGCCTTGCGGGTGCTGCGGCGGGCGCGGCGCGGCTTGGCCTCCGCGACGACTTCAGCTGCAACCTCGGCGACAGGCGCTTCGGCCGGCTCGGCTACTGGAGCGGGGACGGGGGCGGCTTCCGCGACAGCGGGGCTGTCAGCATCCTCGTCGCCATCCTCGTCACCTTCATCGCCTTCGGCATCGCTGCCGCCTTCGAGCTGCTGGCCATTCGCATCGCGCTCACCACCACGCCGGCGCCGGCGACGACGGCGGCGCTTGCGTCCGCCTTCACCGCGGGCTTCGCCATCCCCGCGTTCCGCAACGGCGTCTCCCTGTGCCGCCTCTTCCTGCTCGTCCTCGCCTCCTCCGACTGCCTCTGCCTCGGCTGCTGCATCGAGTGCATCGTCATCGACATGCGAGATCGCCTCGGCCTTGAACGGGCTCGGAACGACTCGGCCTTCATTGCCGACGAACTCGCCGCGCTCGACCTCGAAATAGCGGGTGCCAAGCAGGGTCGCGTCGGCCGAGACCGTGATCGCGATGGCAAAGCGCGTCTCGAGATCGGTGAGATGCGCGCGCTTCTGGTTCAGGACATAGAGCGCCACTTCCGGCCGCGTCCGGACCGAAAGATTGTGCGAGGCGCTCTTGATCAGGGTTTCCTCCAGCGCGCGCAGGATCTGCAGCGCCACCGAGGAGGTCGAGCGGATCATGCCGGCACCAGCGCAGTGCGGGCAGGGGACCGAAGAGCTCTCGAGCACGCCGGTGCGGATGCGCTGACGCGACATCTCCAGCAGTCCGAAGGCCGAGATCCGGCCGACCTGGATGCGCGCACGGTCGTTCTTGAGGCAGTCCTTGAGCTTCTTCTCGACCGCACGGTTGTTGCGGTTCTCCTCCATGTCGATGAAATCGATCACGATGAGACCGGCGAGATCGCGCAGCCGGAGCTGGCGGGAGATTTCTTCCGCCGCTTCGAGATTGGTCTTGAGAGCCGTATCCTCGATATTGTGTTCGCGGGTCGAGCGGCCCGAGTTGATGTCGATCGCGACCAGAGCTTCGGTCTGGTTGATGACGATATAGCCGCCGGATTTCAGCGTGACGGTGTTCGAGAACATCGCGTCGAGCTGGCTCTCGACGCTGAACGAGGCGAAGAGCGGGGTCTGCTCGCGATAGGCCTTCACGCTCTTGGCATGGCTCGGCATGAGCATGCGCATGAAGTCCTTGGCCTCGCGATAGGCCTCCTCGCCGGCGACATGAACCTCGTCGATATCCTTGTTGTAGAGGTCGCGGATCGAGCGCTTGACGAGGTTTCCTTCCTCATAGACGAGCGCCGGCGCGACGGAGCCGAGCGTGAGTTCACGCACGCTCTCCCACATCCGCATCAGATATTCATAATCGCGCTTGATCTCGACCTTGGTGCGCGAAGCGCCGGCCGTGCGCAGGATGATGCCCATCCCCTCCGGCACCTCCAGCTCCTGGGCGATTTCCTTGAGACGCTTGCGGTCCTCGGCATTGGTGATCTTGCGCGAGATTCCGCCGCCCTTGCCGGTGTTCGGCATCAGCACCGAATAGCGGCCGGCGAGCGAGAGATAGGTGGTGAGCGCCGCGCCCTTGTTGCCGCGCTCTTCCTTGACGACCTGGACCAGGATGATCTGGCGGCGCTTGATCACCTCCTGGATCTTGTACTGGCGGCGCGAGTGGCGCGGGCGCTCCGGCATATCGTCAAGGGCGTCGCCACCGCCGAGCTGTTCCGGTTCTTCCTGGGGCTCGTCCTGGCCGTGCTCGTCGCCGTCTTCGCCGTTCTCGTCCTCTTCGTTCTCGGACGGGCGGCGCGCTTCCTCGTTGTCGGCGGAAGCCTCGCCGGCTTCTGCAGAAGCTTCGGCCACGGTCTCGAAGGTCAGGGGCGCGGCGTTCTCGACGACGGTCTCGTCGCTCGATTCTGCGACGGCAGGTGCAAAATACTCGCCGAAGGCGGGCGCGCCCTCGTTGACCATGGCGGCTTCCTTGCCGTCGGTCTCGACGACATCGGCGCTGACGGTCTCGTCGCTGCTCGCCTTCTTGGCGCGTCCGTCCCGGTCACGCCGGCCACGGTCGCGGCGGCCGCGCTTCTCGCGGCGTTCCTCGTCGCGTTCTTCCTCGCGGTCGGCGCGTGCCTCCTCGGCGAGCAGGGCCTGCCGGTCGGCAACCGGAATCTGGTAGTAGTCCGGATGGATTTCGGAGAAGGCGAGGAACCCGTGACGGTTGCCGCCATATTCGACGAAAGCGGCCTGGAGCGAAGGTTCGACCCGCGTCACCTTCGCCAGATAGATATTGCCCCGCAGCGGTTTGCGGCTGGCGGATTCGAAATCAAATTCCTCGACGCGCGAGCCGCGCACCACCACGACCCGGGTCTCTTCCGGGTGTGTTGCGTCGATAAGCATCTTGTTGGCCATAAGAGATTTCCATTGGCGCAGCCGCCGACAGGACCCGCCGGGCTGCGGAAGGATATCCGCTGCCGCGGGCAGGGGCGCCGCGCATGAGCCGGCATGAACCGGCATGTTGCAGGAGGGAGTGAGGGATCAGGACGCGATGGCGGATCGGGAAGCCTGCCCGGGCAAAAAGCCCGCCGCAGTCCCGAAGGTATGGACGATGCACCGATGAGCTAAGCGGCGTCGTATGCCCCGACATCTGACCTAACCTGCAGTGCGTACGTCGAAGACGATTGCACCGCGTTTGCACGCTCGCGAAAGACTGCCATGCGCCGAACCTCATGCCTGACGCTGGCCGTCCGCGGACGATCCGTTGGCGGCTGCCCTGCCGCGACAAGTCCTGAAGGGCTTGTCGCTTCGCCGTGTCCCGGACGCCAACGGATCCTCGAATCCGGATGCGCGCTACGGGTGGCTTTGCATTGCAACCACCCCCATTACAGACAGGTGACAGTGATTTGCAAGTCACATCGCTTGGGCAACATCATGGCGGTGGCGCCGCGGCGGTTCTCGCCATCACAATTGCGTGGTAACCGGCTGTTAAGCTTCTGCGTCGCTATGGTTAAGCCTTGGTGACGCCAATGGGATCCATTCGCCTGACCTTCCATTCCTACAGCGCTGGCCTGAACCGGCTGACGGTTTCAGGCGTGGTCCGTCTGATGCTCGGGTCCTGGTTGATTCTAGCGCCCTGCGCGCCGACAAGCGCCAATCCTGCGTCCAGGCCCGCGAATGAGTTTCCGGTCGCGACCGATGCCAGGATCGAGCAGGCCGGCGAGGTCGTCAGGCTCACCATGGCGCTTTCGCGTCCCGTCGAGATCAGCGCTTCGGTGATGGCCGCGCCGGATCGGGCCGTCATCGATCTGCCCTCGGTCAATTTCCAGGTTCAGCCGAACGCGGCGCGCAAGGGCGCCGGCTTCGTCAGCGCCTTTCGTTTCGGGATGTTCACGGCCGATCGTTCCCGCATCATTCTCGATCTGGCTCAGCCAGCCGTCGTCGCGAAGGCTGAGGTCCGCAAGGTGCGCGGCGGGTTCGGCGAGCTGGTCGTCGAGTTGAAACGCGCAAGCAGGGCTGAGTTCCAGGCGGCTTCGGTTCGCCCAGCGCCGCAGCTGGAGGAGGGGGCGGCCCCACAGGCGCCCAAGCCGCATGGGGAGACGCGCCAGCTCGTCGTGATCGACCCAGGGCATGGCGGGATCGATCCCGGTGCCGTGGTTGCCTCCATCGCCGAGAAATCGGTCGTGCTCGCCTTCGGGCTGGCTCTGAAGGAGCAGCTCGAAGCCGGCGGCCGCTATCGGGTGATGATGACGCGCGATGACGATACCTTCGTTCCATTGGGGCAGCGCGTGAAGATCGCCCGCGCCGCCGGCGCCGATCTCTTCATCTCGATCCATGCAGATTCGCTGACGCAGGCGCAGGATGTGCGCGGCGCAACGATCTATACCGGCTCGGAGCGCGCCACCGACGCCGAATCGGCACGGCTCGCGGCCAAGGAAAACCAGGCGGATGCGGTTGCGGGCCTCGACGCGGCCGAGGATGTGCAGGACGTCGCGGGCATCCTGATGGATCTCGCCAAGCGGGAAACGCGGACATTCTCATCGGTCTTCGCGCGAAATCTGGTCGAGAAGCTCGGCGGCTCGGTCAAGTTGCACAAGGTGCCCTTGCGTTCTGCAGGTTTTCGTGTCCTGACCGCGCCGGATGTTCCCTCCGTGCTGATCGAGCTCGGCTATATGTCGAGCCCCAAGGACGCGGAGTTGCTGAATTCGCCATCCTGGCGAGCGCAGGCAGTCGGGGCGGTCCACAACGCGATCGACGGCTATTTCACCAGTACGCTTTCGGCTGGAAAAGCTGCCGCGAACCAACGTTGAGACCTGCTGATGCGGTTGGCGAAGATTGTGGTCGTTAGGCCACGGTTCCGCCATCTCTGCCGTGTTATAGACCTGATTTGGAAGCGACGAGGACGAGATCCGGGAGCGAGTCGGTGGCAGCCGGTTCTCGCATGAGATCGGCTCTGTGGCGGCGAACCCGGCGAGACCGGTCACCGCACAGCAATCAGGGGCACGGGCCTTAGATGCGGTTTATTCTGCGACTCTTCGGGTGGCTATTTGCTGCGGGCACGATCGTATTCGTCATCGGCGCCGTCGTGGCCGGCGGGTTCATCTGGCATTATTCGAAGGATCTGCCCGACTCGGCGCAGTTGCGGAACTATGAGCCGCCGGTGATGAGTCGCGTGCATGCCGGTGACGGCAGCCTGATCGCCGAATTCGCCCGCGAGCGCCGCCTCTATCTGCCGATCCAGGCAATTCCCAAGCTCGTCGTCGATGCCTACCTCTCGGCCGAGGACAAGAATTTCTACAAGCATATGGGCATCGACCCCGAGGGGCTTGTCCGCGCTGCGATCACGAATTTCCGCAACCGCGCGTCCGGCCGCCGGCCGCAGGGCGCCTCGACCATTACCCAGCAGGTTGCGAAGAATTTCCTCGTCGGCTCGGAACAATCGCTGGAGCGCAAGATCCGCGAGGCGTTGATCGCGCTGCGCATCGAGGGGACCTATTCCAAGGACAAGATCCTCGAGCTCTACCTGAACGAGATCTATCTCGGAGCGCCGGCGCCGGGGCAGGGCAGCTACGGTGTCGCCGCTGCGGCGCTGAACTATTTCGGCAAGTCGGTGCATGAGTTGAACCTGCAGGAGGTCGCCTATCTCGCGGCTCTGCCCAAGGCTCCGACGGACCTTCACCCCTTCCGCAATCGCGAGCGGGCGATAGAGCGTCGAAACTACGTGCTCGATCGCATGGCCGAGAACGGCATGGTCAAGCGTGAGGAGGCCGAGGCCGCCAAGAAGCAGCCGCTCGGCGTCAACCCGCGCACGGTTTCGGCCAACAACATTGCGGCGGGCTATTTTGCCGAGGAGATTCGCCGGGAGCTGCAGGATCGCTATGGCGAGAAGAAGCTGCTCGAGGGCGGCCTTTCCGTGCGCGCCACCGTCGATCCCAAGATGCAGCTGCTCGCCCGCAAGTCACTGGTCGACGGGCTCGTTCGCTTCGATGAGGCGCGCGGCTGGCGTGGCGCCATCCAGAAGCTCGATATCAGCGCGCGCGACTGGGGCATTGCGCTTGGCGACCTGCCGGTGCTCGGCGATGTGGCGCCTTGGCGCCTTGCCGTCGTGCTCGACGTCAATGGCGATAGCGCCCGGCTCGGCCTGCACCCGGGACGCGAGAATTCCGGCCATCTCCGGACCGAGCGCGATACGGTGACGCTGACCGGCGACGGCATCCGCTGGACCCGGCGCGCGCGCGTGGCCCAGGCCGTTTCGGTCGGCGACGTCGTCTATGTCGAGCCGATGGACAGCAGGCCCGGCCAGGTCCGTCTGCGCCAGATGCCGGAGGTCAACGGCGCCATCACCGTGATGGACCCGTATTCCGGCCGCGTGCTGGCCATGGTCGGCGGCTTCTCGCATGATCAGTCGGAGTTCAACCGCGCGACGCAGGCGCTGCGCCAGCCGGGCTCGTCCTTCAAGCCCTTCGTCTACGCGACTGCGCTCGACAACGGCTATACGCCATCGAGCATCGTGCTCGACGCGCCGATCGAAGTCGATCAGGGCGGCGGTCTCGGTGTCTGGCGGCCTGAGAACTATGACGGCAAGTCGACTGGGCCGCGCACCCTGCGCTACGGCATCCAGTTCTCCAAGAACCTGATGACGGTCCGCCTCGCCAAGGATGTCGGCATGCCGTTGATCGCCGAATATGCCCGTCGCTTCGGCGTCTATGACGACATGCTGCCGGTGCTCTCGATGTCGCTCGGCGCCGGTGAAACCACCGTGATGCGCATGACGGCCGCCTATTCGATGCTCGTCAATGGCGGCAAGCGCATTCGCCCGACCCTGATCGACCGCATCCAGGATCGCTGGGGCGGCACGATCTACCGTCACGATCAGCGCGTCTGCGAGGGCTGCAACGCCGACAAATGGGCGAGCCAGAAGGAGCCGCGCCTCGTCGACAATCGCGACCAGGTGCTCGATCCGCTGACCGCCTACCAGATGGTTTCGCTGCTCGAAGGCGTGGTGCAGAGTGGTACGGCGCAGGTGGTCAAGTCGGTCGGCAAGCCGCTCGCGGGCAAGACCGGCACGACCAACGAGGCCAAGGACGTCTGGTTCGTCGGCTTCTCGCCGGATCTCGCCGTCGGCGTCTATATGGGCTTCGACAAGCCAAAGTCATTGGGCAACTCGGCGACGGCCGGCCAGTATGCCGCTCCGATCTTCCGTGACTTCATGACGGCTGCGCTGAAGGACAAGCCGGCGACGCCGTTCCGCGTGCCGGCCGGCATCAAGTTGATCCGCGTCGATCCGCGCAGCGGCATGCGTGCCGGCGGCGAGGGCGGTATTCTCGAAGCCTTCAAGCCGGGCACTGCTCCGCCTGACAGCTACTCGGTCATCGGCGCTGCGGGTGAAGGCGGCGCGCCGCTCAATGTCTCTCCCGGTGGCGGGCGCAGCATGGGGTCGGGCACCGGCGGCCTGTACTGACACGATCGGAAACGGTCACGCGCGGGAACCCCTCCGATGCACGAGAGGGCGTTTCCCGCGCCATTTACACCTGATGGATTCACCCCTATCTGAGCGCTCCATCGCACAGCTCTTCGAACGGAAGCCCGAACCCGATCATGCGTCCTGAAGTTCAGACCCAACTTGATAACGCCAAGCAGTCGATCGGACTGCTGAGGAGGCATCTTTGACTGGGATGTCGCACAACGACGCCTGGCGGAGCTGAACGCGCTTTCCGAAGGCCCCACCTTCTGGGACGATGCCGAGCAGGCACAAAAGCTGATGCGCGAGCGGACCTCGCTCGAGGACCAGATCAACGGCATCCTGAAGCTCGAGCGCGATCTCGACGATGCCCTGACGCTGATCGAACTGGGCGAGATGGAGAGTGACGCCGCCTCCATCACGGAAGGCGAAGTCGCGATCAAGGCTGTCGAGCAGGAAGCGGCACGCCGGCAGGTCGAGACCCTGCTTTCCGGCGAGGCCGACATGCTCGATACCTATGTCGAAATCCATCCCGGCGCCGGCGGCACCGAAAGCCAGGATTGGGCCGAGATGCTGCTGCGCATGTATCGGCGCTGGGGCGAGCGGCGGAAGTTCAAGGTCGAGATGCTCGACTATCAGGATGGCGATCAGGCCGGCATCAAGTCGGCGACGCTGCAGTTCAAGGGCCACAATGCCTATGGCTGGCTGAAAACCGAATCGGGCGTGCACCGGCTTGTGCGCATCTCGCCATTCGATTCGAACGCCCGCCGGCAGACCAGCTTCGCATCCGTCTGGGTCTATCCCGTCGTCGACGACCGAATCGTCATCGACGTCAAGGAAGCGGATTGCCGGATCGACACCTACCGTGCCCAGGGCGCCGGTGGGCAGCACATCAACACGACCGATTCGGCGGTGCGCATCACGCATATCCCGACGGGGATTGCGGTCACCTGCCAGCAGGAGCGTTCGCAGCACAAGAACCGCGCCAAGGCGTGGGACATGCTGCGCGCCCGCCTCTACGAGGTCGAGCTGAAGAAGCGCGAGGAAAAGGCGAATGCCGAGGCGGCCTCCAAGACCGATATCGGCTGGGGCCACCAGATTCGCTCCTATGTGCTGCAGCCCTATCAGCTGGTGAAGGACCTGCGCACCGGCGTGAGCTCGACGGCGCCGTCGGAGGTGCTCGACGGGGATCTTGACCCGTTCATGGAAGCTTCGCTGGCGCAGCGCGTCTACGGCACCGAGGTCGAAGTCGAGGATATCGACTAAGCCGATGAGCGGGAGCATGACGGTGGAGAAGCCTCGCTCCCGCCTGCGCAACAGCCTGATCAATCTTGGCGTGTCGTTGGTCAGCCTGCTGGTGTTTCTCGCGTTTTGCGAGCTTGTTCTGTTCCGCTTCGTGCTGCCGGGCAGCGACGTTCCGCGGAACGACTTCGTCAACAGACTCGTGCGCTATGCTCCGAACCAGGCCGGCGTCTGGCGCGTGCGCGACGAGATCGCGGCCCCGTTCTCGGTCAACGCCAAGGGTTGGAATTCGCCTCTGTCGGATTTTCCCGCCGAGCGTGTTCCCGGGCGTCGCCGGATCGCCCTTGTTGGCGACAGCTTCGTTGAAGCCTTGCAGGTCCCGGTCACGCGCAGCTTTGCCGAAGTGCTTCAGGGCGGGCTTGCGAGTACCGGCCCCGTCGAGGTCTATCGCTACGGCATCGCCGGTGCGCCCTTCAGTCAATATCTCCAGATGATCGACCGTGAGGTGCTGGCGACCAGGCCGGACCAGATCGTCGTGCTACTGATCCATAACGACTTCGACGAGAGCTTCGTCTTCACGCCGGGCCGCTATACATCGAGCTTCCTGAAGCTGCGTGTCGAGGGCGGCAAGGTGCAGGGCGAGATCGCGCCCGAGCCGTGGCGTCCCCGCTCCGTGGAATGGCTCAGGCAGACCGCGACGGCGCGCTATTTCCTCTATCGCTGGCAGGTCCGTCCCCAGGCTCTCCTGGATGCCTTCCTCGGGTCGGCCCAGGCCGATGACACGCGTTTTGCAGCCAATATCGATGTCGCCTCGGTGCTCCGTCGCGAGGCCGATATCCGCGCCGCGACTGACTACATGATGGGCCGCCTGGCGGCGCAGGCCCGCAGCATCGGCGCCAAGTTGCTGGTCGCCATGGATGGCGATCGCAGCGCGATCTATGCTGGCCGCCCCGACAGCCCGGCGCTGAAGCTCAACCGTATCGCCGCCGAGGCGGCCTCACGGGCTGGAATCGCCTTCCTCGACCTGCACCCCGTCTTTGCCGAGGACTGGGCTCGCAACCAGCGCCGATTCGAGTTCGCGGCCGATGCCCACTGGAACGAGAATGGTCATGCCGTGGCCGGTCAGGCGATCCAGGATGTCCTCACCAGGCAGTGAGCAGCCCGAGCACTGTGTGCCAGGCGGAGAATACGCGTTTGCACGCGGCCGTCTTCGGCTGGGATGATGCGGAAATGCGGATCTCCGGCACGCCAGGAAGGATCCCGGATCGCTGCCTGAGCCTGAGATGATCTTCTACGAGCATGGATCTCGGCCTTGCTCCGCGGAAGCGGCCTGGCCGGGATGGTGCTGTCTTGAATGCAGCGTGCTCTGTGGCCGCGGCCGTTTGCGAAGCGACCGGGCGCAAGAACGGCGGCCGGTCGCTTAGATAGCTATAGTGCCAGGCGCTGAGCTTGCCGACGGTTTGGTTCCGGTCTCACGCCGTCCGTCTGAAGCTGACGAGCTTGCCTCGTCTTGGTCCTTCGACGGCTGCAGCGAGGACAGCAAGCCAACCAGAGCGCGGTCGTGAAGCACGACCATGCGCTCCTTTGGCTTTAGCCAGATCGCAGCCTCGTCGATCGTCTCTGCCTCGACCAGCTTTGCCTGTGCGACGGCGCGCTCGGGTTCGACTTCGCCGCGGCGGCGCGGATGCGCCTCGGGGAGCATCATGTCGTGCTCGGCACGCAGGCGTGGGTCGGCATGCAGCGCCTTGAGCCCGTCGGCCTCGTCGAAGCCCGCCTTGGCGAATTCCTCCTGCAGCGCATTGGCGCGCAGCGCGATCGTCGGCGGATCGCCTTCCTCCGGCGTCACCAGCAGCTTGTGTCGCTTCAGCCAGAGCCCGAGTGCGAGCTGGCCCGATGCCCAGGACAGCGGGATCGCCAGCACGAGACCCACGATCGTCGGCGACATCCAGGCGAAGAGCGAGGTCGCGATCATGAAGGCCGAGATCCCGGCGATGGCACCGAGTGCGGTATGCATTCGGTGGCGCCGGATAATGTCCTTCAGCGGAATCGAGCCGTCGTCGCGGCGCTGCGGGTTCCAGCCCGTGTCGCGTCCGAGCAGGATCTGGAAGACCGAGCCCGACTGGATCAGCATCATGATCGGCGCGAAGAAGGCTGAGAACAGGATCTCGAGCAGTGACGAGAGAATCAGCCGGATGGTACCGCCGCAGGCGCGCCGCAGCTTGCCGTCGAACAGGGTCAGCAGTAGGCCGAAGAGCTTCGGCGCGAGCAGGATCGCCATGGTCTGGGCGAACAGATTCAAGGCGCGTTCGGGGTCGAAGCGCGGCCAGACCGGAAACAGCGTGAATTCCTGGGTGAAGTATTCCGGTCGCGCGTAATTGACCTGCAGCACGATCAGGATGCCGACCACCAGCTGCATCAGCCAGAACGGCGAGGCGAGATAGCCCATGATGCCGGTGGCGAAATGCTGGCGCGTCGACCAGACGAAGCCTTTGGCGCCGATGATGCGCGAGTGCTGGAGGTTGCCCTGCGCCCAGCGGCGGTCGCGCACCGAGATGTCGATCAGCGAGGGCGGGCTCTCCTCATAAGACCCGGTCAGGTCGGGAAGCATGTAGACCGACCAGCCGGCGCGGCGCATCAGCGCGGCTTCGACGAAGTCATGGCTCAGGACATGTCCGCCGAAGGGCGGTTTGCCCTTCAGATCGGGCAGGCCGCAATGATCGGCGAAGGCCTTGGTCCGAATGATCGCGTTATGGCCCCAGTAATTGCCGTCGCGGCCCGACCACATGGCGAGGCCGGTCGCGATCACCGGCCCGTAGACCCGGGCTGCGAATTGCTGCAGCCGCGCGAAGAAGGTGTTGCGATTGATGATCAGCGGCAGCGACTGGATGATTCCGGCGTCGGGATCGGCCTCCATCGCAGCAGCAAGGCGCACGATGCAGGTGCCGGTCATCAGGCTGTCGGCGTCGAGCACGACCATGTGCTCGTAGTAACCGCCCCAACGAGTGACGAAATCGGCGATGTTGCCGGCCTTGCGGTGATGGTTCTTCGGACGGTGTCGGTAATAGACACGCGCGCCGGGACCGAGCCGTTCGCGCAGGGCGAGAAAAGCCCGCTCCTCGGCGATCCAGACATCGGGATTGGTTGTGTCCGAGACGATGAAATAGTCGAAATGCGCACCGAGGCCCGTGGCCTCTACCGATTCCCGAATCGCGGCCAGCGCCGCGAAGGTCCGTGCCGTCGACTCATTGTAGATCGGCATCACCACGACGGTGCGATGCTGCAGTGCTTCCGCCCGTTCGGTCCGACCGGTCCCGAATAGCAGGCCGAAGAACCCCATCAGCGCGCTGGTGAAGGCGAGTGCGATCCACGAGAAATTGACCGTGAACAACAGCAGCAAGACATACTGCAGGAAGGTCGTGCGGCTGACCGACACGACATGGTACATTTCCCAGGCGCCATAAGCGGTCAGCGCGAGACCGCCGCCGAAGACGAAGAGGCGCTTCAGCCACGGCGTCGCCCAGGCCAGCGGTGCGGCCGGCTCGCGACGTTCCGAGGCCTTCCAACTGCGGAAGGACTGGACCGGCATCACCAGCCGATTCTCCGGCGGCGTCGCAGCCTCGGGGCCGGGCGGGCCCGGACGGATGGGGGCTTCGGCCGCCCGCGGCGGCATCTCGGTCACCACGTCCATCGATTCAACCAGGTTTCCGATACGGGTTGCCCACCCGCTTCAAGCACGAGGCGCAGTTCGGAGAGGTTCTCGTTGCCAGGGTCGACCTCGAAGCCGACCCTCATCAACTTGCGCTCCGGATAAGGCCAAAGACGCAAACCATGGATCGCCCCAGGTGTCGCCGTGATGTTGGCGCGAGTGGCCGCAACCACAGCGGGATCCGCCAGCTTGTCGCCCGTGAACTCCACGAAGAACCGCCGACGACGGCCCTGGGTTCCGCGGCCTTGACGCATACGCGAGGCAAGGGCGAGCGGCGGTCGCTCGGGAGGTTGCCAGCACCAGGCCTGGCGATAGGCGACGGTGGTCTCGCTGCCCGCCGCAATGGGCTGGCGCGGCCGCCAGTAGGAGATGATGTTGTCGTTGATGTCGGACTCGCTTGGAATCTCGATCAGCTGGACTGACCCGGCTCCCCACTCCCCGAGCGGTTCCATCCAGACACTGGGGCGAAGCTCAAAGCGCTGGTCGTCATCCTGGAACGCTGCCGGATCGCGCTCACGCTGCACGAGACCGAAGCCGCGCGGATTGGTGTCGACGAAAGAGGAGACCTGCAGATTGGTCGGGTTGCTGACCGGACGGTAGATCCATTCACCGCCACCGGTGAGCATCTGGACACCGGAGATCTCATGCACGGCCGGCCGGACGTCGTCGAACGTCCGGCGGCTCTGGGGACCCGACATGAAGGTGCCCATGGTGCAGCCGAAGCCGACATGGTCCAGGGCCTGTCGCGCGAACAGGGTCATCTCGACATCGATGAAGGTGACGTCGCCCGGGCGCAGAGTCATCCGGACCGCGCCTGACAGGCTCTCGGAATCGAGCAAGGCGTGAATCACGAGCATGCCCGATGCCGGATTGGGGCGCTCGATCCAGAAGGCGCGGAAGAAGGGAATTTCCTCGCCGCGCGTCTCGCCGGGACGCAGGATCAGGGCGCGCGCCAGCGCACCGAAATTCTGGCCGCGCGCCACCGCGCGGAAGAAGGTCGCTCCCTGGAAGATCGCGACCTCGTAAGGCCGCTCGAGCCCGGCGGAGACCCTGAAGCCGGAGAACTGCAGGTCGACGCCCGCGGGCGGCGGTGCAACCTTGCCGTAGTCGAACTTGCCGCGATCGAACGCAACGCGGCGCACCACTTCGTCCTCGACGGTGAACAGGCTGACGGGAGCAGAAAAGACGTACCCGCGATGCAGAGGCTCGATCGTGAAGCCGCGATTCTCTCCGGCCCAGATCAGGCCGCCGGGTTGCGCACGAATCCCGGAGAACTGGTCGAAGGGCAGGGTGGAGTAGCCCTCGGGCAGATCATTTGCTGCTACCGGCACCATCGGGCGCCGCGACAACATGCGGGCGGCCTCGACAACCAGCGCGGCATCGAAGCGCTGACCTTCAGCGATCACCGACTGTACAGTTGCGGCCCAACTGGCCTGGGAAAATGCAGGGCGGGCGCCCATGAGCGGAGCGGCGGCGAGGCTGTACGCCGCGCCCTCCAGAAACCATCGGCGATTCAAGGATTTCGACATTATTTCCAACATACGCGGGCGGCGCAGTCGCACCCCAGCGCTTCTAGATCATTTCCCGGCTGACTGAAAAGCGGTCGCCGCTTAAATATTGCGTGCGGTCAGCGACTTGGGCAACGCGTTCGCGTTGCCGGCGGAAAGGTATTGCCATTGCGTCTCGCCCCTCGAATACGCCGGCCGAAGATCTCTCCGGAGGTTTTGGCAAATGCCATCAGGATCGGCTATCCACGGCGACTGCAATGCCACCATGCACCAAATCGCCCCCGCGACTCCGTCAGAGTCACGGGAGCGAATGGCTAGCTCCGCAGGGAAGCCGACAATCATGACCGAAATGCAGCCCGGACGTACCTGCCTCGCAGTTATTCTCGCCGCGGGCGAGGGCACCCGGATGAAATCCCAGCGCCCGAAGGTGCTGCACGAGATGGCCGGCCGCTCGCTGCTCGGTCATGCGCTTGCGGCGGTCGCTGCGGCGGGAGCAGATGCGGTTGCCGTCGTGATCGGGCCGGATCGGCCGGACGTCGCAGCCGAGGTCGAGGCGCTCCTGCCGTCGGCGCGCGTTTTTGTCCAGGCCGAGCGGCGCGGCACGGCACATGCGGTGCTCGCGGCGCGTGCGGCACTGGCCGGAGGCTATGACGATGTCCTCGTTGCCTTCGCGGATACGCCGCTGATTCGCCCCGAGACGTTCCTGTCGCTGCGGGCTGCGCTTGCCGATGGCGCGCCGGTTGTTGCGCTTGGATTCGAAGCTGCCGACCCGACCGGCTACGGGCGGCTGGTGATGCGTGACGGCGTGCTGGAAGCCATTGTCGAGCACAAGGACGCGAGCGCGGCCGAGCGGGCAATCCGGTTCTGCAATGCCGGGCTGATGGCGTTGGACGGTCGGCATGCACTTGCCATTCTCGATTCGATCGGCAGTTCGAACGCTCAGAACGAATTCTATCTGACCGACGCCCCGGCGCTTGCTCGCGCCAGAGGCTTGAAGGTGGCCGCACTCAGTGCGCCTGAAAGCGAGGTGCAGGGCGTCAACGACCGCGCCCAGCTCGCTGCCGCGGAAGCAGAATTCCAGCGCCGCAAGCGTTTGGCGGTCATGAAGGAGGGCGCGACGCTGATTGCGCCCGAGACCGTGTTCTTCAGCCACGATACGCAGATCGGCAGCGATGTTCTGATCGAGCCCAATGTCGTCTTCGGCCCCGGTGTCAGCATTGCCGATGGCGCGGTGATTCATGCCTTCTCGCATCTGGAGGGCGCCGAGGTGGGCCCGCAGGCGAGTGTCGGGCCTTATGGCCGGCTGCGCCCCGGCTCGAAGCTGGCGCGCAAGGCCAAGGTCGGGAATTTCGTGGAGATCAAGGCGGCGGATATCGGGGAAGGGGCCAAGGTCAGCCATCTCACCTATATCGGGGACGCGAGCGTCGGCGCCGAGGCCAATATCGGTGCCGGCACGATCACCTGCAATTATGACGGGTTCTTCAAGTACAGGACGACGATCGGTGCCGGCGCCTTCGTCGGTTCGAACTCGTCGCTGGTCGCACCGGTGACGATCGGCGACGGGGCTTATGTCGGCTCCGGTTCGGTCATCACCACCGATGTTCCCCCTGACGGGCTGGCGGTCGCCCGGGGGAGGCAAGTCGGACGGGTCGGTTGGGCGAAGGCGTTCCGCGAGAGGGCGAAGGCAAGGAAGCTGAGCGCGACCAAGAGCACCGATTGAATCGACGACGAAACCGCCTGTTCACAGTCTGACATTCAACGTGATTGGGCGTTATTGGCGTTCGCAGCTACACGAGCCGGCAACGGCAACACTCAAAGAGGTCGGGCATGTGTGGCATTGTGGGGATCCTGGGCAAGGAAGCCGTAGCCATTCAGGTGGTCGAGGCGCTGCGGCGGCTCGAATATCGCGGTTATGATTCCGCCGGCGTCGCGACGCTGGAGAACGGTCTGCTCACGCGCCGCCGTGCCGAGGGCAAGCTCAGGAATCTCGAGATCCGCCTGTCGAACGAGCCCCTCGAGGGGATGATCGGCATCGGCCATACGCGCTGGGCGACGCATGGCAAGCCGAATGAGACCAATGCTCACCCGCATGCGACCGAGAAGCTCGCGGTCGTGCATAACGGCATCATCGAGAACTTCCGCGAGCTGCGCGCCGAGCTCGAAGCTGCGGGCCGCGTCTTCGCGACCGAGACGGATACCGAGATCGTCGCCCATCTCGTCACCAGCGAGATGGAGCGGGGCAAGGACCCGGTCGCGGCGGTTGCGGCAAGCCTGCCACGCCTGCGCGGTGCGTTTGCGCTCGCATTCCTGTTCCAGGGCGAAGAAGACCTGCTGATCGGCGCTCGCAAGGGCTCGCCACTCGCGGTCGGAGTCGGTGATGGCGAGATGTATCTCGGCTCTGACGCGCTGGCGCTTGCCCCTTTCACCAATCTCATCGCCTATCTGGAAGAAGGCGACTGGGTCGTGCTTCATCGCAAGGGCGCGACCTTCTACGACGCCACGGGCGCGCAGGTGGAGCGTCGCGCGCAGCGCGTCGCCGCCGGCACCTTCCTGGTCGAGAAAGGCAACTATCATCATTTCATGGCCAAGGAGATCCATGAGCAGCCGGAGGTCGTCGGCCATACGCTGACGAAATACCTGGACATGGCTGCAGGGACCGTGCGCCTGCCCTTTGAAACCCCCTTTGACTGGAAGGCGCTGTCGCGGCTGTCGATCTCGGCCTGCGGAACCGCCTATTATGCCGGGCTCACGGCGAAGTACTGGTTCGAGAAGCTGGCGCGGTTGCCCGTCGAGATCGATGTCGCTTCCGAGTTCCGCTATCGCGAGGCGCCGCTGCCCAAGGACGGTCTCGCGCTCTTCGTCTCGCAATCGGGTGAAACCGCCGATACGCTCGCCTGCCTGCGCTATGCCCGTCAGGAAGGGCAGCATGTCCTTTCCGTCGTCAATGTGCCGACCTCGACAATCGCGCGTGAGAGCGATGCGGTGGCACCGACTCTGGCCGGGCCGGAGATCGGTGTGGCCTCGACCAAGGCCTTTACCTGCCAACTGACTGCGCTCGCGAGCCTTGCCCTTGCGGCGGCCCGTGCGCGCGGCACGCTCTCGGAGGCGGAAGAAGCCCGATATGTCCGCGAGCTGATCGCTCTGCCGGGATTGATGGCGCAGGCCTTGACGCTGGAACCCGAGATCGAACGGCTCGCCCGAAAGCTGTCGAAAGCGCGCGACGTGCTCTATCTCGGTCGCGGCACGAGCTTCCCGATGGCGCTTGAGGGAGCTCTAAAGCTCAAGGAAATCAGCTATATTCACGCCGAAGGTTATCCTGCAGGCGAGCTGAAGCACGGCCCCATCGCACTGATTGACGAGGACATGCCGGTCATCGTCATCGCACCGCATGATGCGCTGTTCGAGAAGACCGCCTCCAACATGCAGGAGGTTGCGGCTCGAGGCGGCCGGATCATCCTGATCACCGATGCCAGGGGCGCGGCCGAATGCGGCATCGAGCCCGAGGCGACGATCGTGATGCCGGATATGGACTCGCTGTTCGCCCCGATCGTCTATGCGGTCCCGATCCAGATGATCGCCTATCAAACGGCGGTTTTCATGGGCAAGGACGTGGACCAGCCACGCAACCTTGCAAAATCCGTCACCGTCGAGTGATCAATCCTTGCGAGTCGGCTCCGGCCGGCTCGCGACATAGGTTCCGGCGGCGAGCAGGCTGGCACCGCTGGCCCAGAGTGCGGCAGGCGGAGCGTCGCTCATCGCCACCAGCCCGAAACTGAACAGCATGGAGCCGCAGGCGATCCATTTCGCCCGACGGTCGATCGCGCCGGTTGCACGCCAGCGACGGACATGCGGACCCAGTCTCGGGTGGCCAATCAGCCAGGCCTCGAAGCGAGGCGAGGACCGCGAAAAGCACCAAGCCGCGAGAATCAGGAAGACTGTTCCCGGCATCAGCGGCAGCACGAGGCCGATAATCCCGACACCCGTGAACACCCAACCGGCGGTGAACATCAGCAGCCTGTACCAGCGGCGCAGCTGCCGGGGTGTTTCGGTCACGAAATCCATCCGTATTCGCGTCAGCGCGTGAGACGGGGCTGGTCAGCGGCACCGGCTCGGCTATCCTGCTCATATCGCGATGCAGCGCCGCCGAGGCAAGCACGCCCATTGGAGATCGGATTCCGGACCGCCATGACATCAGACGGCCCTCCTGATCCCGGCCTCATGCTTCAGCCGGACTTACTGCGGCCGACTGCGGGCACGCGGTTGCGCCGCTATTTCCTGACCGGACTCGTGATCGCGGGGCCGCTGGCGATCACCGCTTCGGTGACGTGGTGGTTCATCAACCTGATCGACGGGGTGGTGAAGCCGCTGATCCCGAACAATTATCTGCCAGAGACCTATCTGCCTTATCCGATCCCCGGTTTCGGGCTGGTGATCGGATTGATCGGCTTGACGCTGCTCGGCTTCCTGACGGCCAACCTGGTCGGACGTACCTTGCTCGACGCCGGAGAGGCGATCCTGCACCGGATGCCGGTGATCCGCAGCCTCTACAAGGGGGTAAAGCAGGTTTTCGAGACGATCTTCTCGCAATCGGGCACCTCGTTTCGCAAGGTCGGCATGGTGCAGTTCCCGCAACCGGGGATGTGGTCCATCGTCTTCATCTCGCAGGAGGCGGCGCCCGAGATCAGCTCAAGCCTGCCGGATGGCAGCGAGCAGATCGGCGTCTTCCTGCCCTGCACGCCGAACCCGACCACGGGCTTTTTCTTCTACCTGCCACGCCGTGAGGTGGTGGAGCTTTCGATCTCCGTCGAGGACGGAGCCAAGCTCATCATGTCTGCCGGGCTGATCCAGCCGGGGGAGAACGGCTCCAAGGCGCTGCCCGGCAACGGCAAGCCCCAGAACTGATCTGTGGACTTGCCGCACTGGCGATCTTCTGGACGTCGTCAGGCCTTCAATGGAATCCAGATCTCGACGGTTCCGGTGCCGCTCTGCGGATCGAAGCGCTCGTCATAGCGCTCGAAGCTCGGCCCCTCGGAGGCTTTCCAGCCCTTCTTCGGCAGCCAGTCGCGCCAGATCGCGTCAAAGGTGCCCTTGATGCCCGAGATATGGCCGTGATGCAGGAACACGACATAATCCTGCTCCGGAATGCGGATCCGGTCGTATTCCGGAGGCAGGTCGGAGAAGGACTTCACCTCGACACCGGCCAGATAGTCGAAGCTGCCCTCGTCATCGGCGTTGTAGCAGACGCCGTAGCCGATGCTTCCGATCTGGCCGGGGACATGGCCGAAATGTGGAGTAAGCTTCTGCCAGAGCGACGGGATGCCGGCGGTAGTCTCATAGGTGTAGCGGCTGGCGAATCCGGCGATGAGCATGCTCTTGCCGGTCAGTGAGCGAGGTTCTTCCAGGGTAACGGTTGGGCTTGCGTCCATGACGATGGGCTCCACGAGCTTGAGCGCCGAGAGATCGCGCCGCTCACGCAGTTCTTCGGGCGTGAGGCCGAATTGCTCGCGAAAGGCGCGGGTGAAGGCTTCGTGAGAGCCGTAGCCCCAGTCCAGCGCGACGGAGAGGATGTCCGGCGCGCCATTCGCCAGCCTCCGGGCGGCTTCGGTCAGCCGGCGTTCGCGAACATAGCGCATCACCGAACGGCCGGTCGCGTTGCCGAAGGCGCGGCAGAGATGGAAGCGCGAGACGCCGCTGACCGAGGCGATCTCGTCGAGCGAGATTCCGGAGGCGAAGCGGCTCTCGACGCACCACACGGCTTTGCTGATTGGGTCCATTGTGGTTCTCACGAAGGCACACCCGAACGATGCCGATCCCGCGCTGCAGCCGCTTGATCGGGATTGATCTCCTGCAGGATCTTCAGCGCTAGATCATCGGACCGGATATCGTATCCGGTCCGATGATCTAACCGTCTGTGTTTGCATCAGCTTTCCCGAAAACCGCAATCCACTTTTCGGGCCGATGCTTTAACCAGCGCGCAAGAGCCTGATCGCGACGTCCCGCTCGAACAGATAGAGCAGCGTCCTGACGGCCTCGCCGCGTTCGTCGGCGAGGTGCGGGTCGCGCTCGATCAGGAGTCGCGCATCATCGCGAGCGGCCGCCAGCAGATCGCCATCGACTTCGGGTCGGGCAACGCGCCAGTCGGGGGAGCCGGACTGGCGCGTACCGAGCACCTCGCCTTCGCCACGCAGGCGCAGATCCTCCTCGGCAATGCGAAAGCCGTCCTCGGTCTCGCGCATGATGGTCAGTCGCGCCTCCGCGACCGGACCAAGCGGCCCCTTGTAGAGCAGGAGGCAGGTCGAAGCAGCCGAGCCACGCCCGATCCGCCCGCGCAACTGGTGGAGCTGGGCCAAGCCAAAGCGCTCGGCATGCTCGATCACCATGACGCTGGCATTGGGCACGTCGACCCCGACCTCGATGACGGTGGTCGAAACCAGGATGCGCGTTTCGCCGGCAACGAAGGCTGCCATAGCCGCATCCTTGTCGCGCCCCGGCATCTGGCCATGCAGCAGCCCGACCCTGGCGCCGAAATGCCCGCCCAGCTCCTCGAAGCGCTCCTGCGCAGCAGCAACGTCGAGCGTGTCCGATTCCTGGACGAGCGGGCAGACCCAGTAGACCTGCGCGCCGGCCTCGACCGCGCGGCCGACCGCCCCGACCACCTCGTCATAGCGTTCGAGCGAGATCGCTCGCGTCGAGATCGGCTTGCGGCCGGCCGGCTTCTCGGCGAGCACCGAGACATCCATGTCTCCGAACCAGGTCAGCGCCAAGGTGCGCGGGATCGGCGTTGCGGTCATGACCAAGATGTCGACGGCCTCGCCCTTCGAACCCAGCATCAGGCGCTGGTGGACGCCGAAGCGGTGCTGCTCGTCGACCACCGCCAGCGCGAGGTCATGAAAGACGACGCCTTCCTGGAACAGGGCATGGGTGCCGACCACGATGGCGATCTCGCCGCTTGCCAACCGCTCGAGCACCTGGCGTCGGCTGGCGCCCTTCTCCCGGCCCGTCAGAAGGGCGAGCTTGAGTCCGGCGGCTTCTGCCAGCGGCGCCAGCCGTTCGGCATGCTGGCGCGCCAGAATCTCGGTCGGCGCCATCAGCACCGATTGCCGGCCAGCCTCGGCAGCTGCGGCCATCGCCATCAGGGCGACAACGGTCTTTCCCGAGCCGACATCGCCTTGCAGCAGGCGCAGCATGCGTTCGGGCTTCTCCATATCCAAATGGATATCGGCCACGGCCTGGCGCTGGCCATTGGTGAGCGAAAAGGGCAGGGCCGCCTCGATCGCCTCGAGCATGCGGCCGTCACCGATGGTGACGCGTCCGGCTGCCTTCTTCTGCTGCCGGCGCACCAGGGCAAGCGCGATCTGACTCGCCAGCAACTCGTCATAGGCAATGCGCCTGCGTGCGATCGTGTCGCCCTCGACGGCGCGCAGGTCGGGCGGGTGGTGCAGGGCACGGATGGCCTCGGCGAAGGAGGCGAAGCCGGACTTGTGCAGAAAGCTGCGGTCCTGCCATTCGGCGAGGTCCGGGCATTTTTCCGCCGCTGCTGCCGCGATCCGTGTCATGACGCGGGGGCCGATGCCTTCGGTCAGGCCGTAGACGGGCTCGATCGATGGCAGGCTGGCGAAGGCCCTGGCATCCATGATGCGGTCGGGATGGACCATTTGGCGCATGCCGTCCCAGAGCTCGAGCTTACCCGAGATGATGCGGAACTCGCCGACCGGCAGGGTTTGCAGGAGGTGGCGGACATCCGCATGGAAGAAGACCAGGGTCACATCGCCGGTCTCGTCCTCGACGATGACGCGATAGGGGGCCTTGGCCTTGCCGGGCGGGGCGGGGCGATGCTCGGTGACACGGGCCGAGAAGGTCGCGATATCACCGATCGGAGCGTCGGCGATGCTGGCGCTCGGGCGACGATCGATGGCGCCGGTGGGAAGGTGGAACAGCAGGTCGACGACCCGCGCCGGCTGCGTCTCGTCGCCGAGCAGCTTGTCCAGCAGCTTGCCGAGCTTGGGGCCGACACCGGGCAATGTCGTCGCGGGAGCAAAGAGCGGATCAAGCAAGGAAGGACGCATCTGCCTCGGGCGGGAACCGGAATTGCGGGAAACGCGGCGGTTCGGCCACTGACTCGCCCCGACGCCATCGCTATATAGCCTGCATCGGCAGGTTCCGCGACGGGGCCGGCCCGTTCCGCCATTTGCGTTTCATGCGAGGCTTACGATGAGTGGCTCTTCCCGCACCAGTGCCGATCTCGATCCGCGCCGCCGCAAGATCCTGTTCCGCGCCTGGCATCGCGGCATGCGTGAGACGGACCTGATCATGGGCCGCTTTGCCGATGCCGAGATCGGCACGTTGAGCGATGTCGAACTCGACGAGTTCGAGCAGTTGATCGAGGTTCTCGACCGTGACCTGCTGTCCTGGATCACGGGAGAGGCCGAGGTGCCGGAGAACTACGATACAGCCGTGTTCCGGCGGCTGAAGGCGTTCCACAACCACAGCAAGCCGATTCACGTCTGAGCACGCAGCGACAATCCGATATGAGCATTCCGCCTCCCGCCCAGCTCGCCAAGCTGCAGATCGACCGCATCCTCGACGCGCTGAAGCGGGGCGACAAGCCGACGCTCGCCAGCGTGCCGGACGGGTTCGACGCCGTCGTCCTTGCCGATCTCGTCCGGACCCGGGCGAAAAAGGCGGAAGGCGCAGCGATGCTCGTCTTCATCGCGCGTGACGGGCAGCGGCTGCAGGTTCTGGAGAATGCGCTCCAGTTCGTGGCGCCCGATCTGGAGGTGATGAGCTTCCCGGCCTGGGACTGCCAGCCTTATGACCGCGTCTCGCCGGCACCGGCGATCGTGGCCCATCGCATGACGACGTTGTCGCGGCTGGCCAAGACCAAGTCCGGCGACAAGCCGCGCCTGCTGCTGACGACGGTCAACGCCGCGCTCCAGCGGGTACCTGCCTTCAGCAAGGTGGCCTCGGAGAGCTTTTCGGCCGCGCCGGGCAACATGGTCGACACCGAGCAACTCGCCCGCTGGCTCGACATGAACGGCTATCTGCGTACCTCGACGGTGCGCGAGACCGGCGAGTTCGCGGTGCGCGGCGGCATCGTCGATCTCTTCCCGCCGGGCATGCCTGCGCCGATCCGCCTCGACTTCTTCGGCGACGCACTGGAATCGATCCGTACCTTCGACCCCGAGACGCAGCGCACCACGGGACAATTGCGTGGGCTCGATCTCGTGCCGATGTCCGAGGCGCAAATGACCAGCGAGAGCATCAAGCGCTTTCGCCAGTCCTATATCGCGAGCTTCGGCACGCCTGGCCGCGACGACATGCTCTACGAGGCGGTCAGCGAAGGCCGCAGGCCCGCGGGGCTCGAGCATTGGCTGCCTTTGCTGGCCGACCGGCTCGACACGCTCTTCACCTATCTGCCGGATGTGCCGCTGGTTCTCGACGCGCAGGCTGAGGATGCGGTCGGCGAGCGCATCAGCTTGATCAAGGACTATTACGATGCGCGCAAGGCAGCCCTCGACCAGGGCGGCACGGGAGGGACACCCTACAAGCCGTTGCCACCCGACGCGCTTTACCTGTCCCCGACCGAATGGCGCGGAGTGATCGACAATGCCGGCGTCGCGTCGCTGACGCCGTTCCAACTGCCCGATAGCGACGGAAAGCTGATCGTCGATCTCGGCGCCCGCCAGGGTCGCAGCTTTGCGGCCGAGCGCGCCGATAATGCCGGCAGCGTCTTCGACGCGGCTGTCGCCTATGTGAAGGCGCTGCAGGCCGATGGCCGGCGCGTCATCCTTGCCGCCTGGTCGGAGGGCTCGCGCGAGCGCCTGGCCCATGTGCTGGCTGATCATGGCCTCAAGACCGTGCAGACCGCCGGGTCCCTGCGCGCAGCCTTCGATTTGAAGCCCGGCATCACGGCACTCGCGGTCTGGGGGTTCGAGGCTGGCTTCGAGGCCGGCAAGCTTGCGGTCATCGGCGAGCAGGACATTCTGGGCGACCGCCTCGTACGCCCGCGCCGCAAGACGCGCCGGCCGCAGGATTTCATCGCCGAGCTGTCATCGCTCGCGCCTGGCGACCTGGTTGTCCATGTCGACCACGGCATTGGCCGCTTCATCGGATTGCAGAGCATCACGGCGGCAGGAGCGCCGCATGATTGCCTCGAAATCCACTATGCGGGAGATGCCAAGCTGTTCCTGCCGGTCGAGAATATCGAGCTGCTCTCGCGCTATGGCTCGGAGGACACCGAGGTTCCGCTTGATCGGCTGGGCGGCGGTGGCTGGCAGGCGCGCAAGGCCAAGCTGAAGCAGCGCATCCGCGAGATGGCGGGCAAGCTGATTCAGATCGCTGCCGCCCGCGCGCTGAAGGAAGCGCCGCGCCTCGTTCCGCCGGATGGGCTCTATGATGAATTCCGGGCCCGCTTCCCGTTCGAGGAGACCGAGGACCAGCAGAACACGATCGACGCGGTTCTGGACGATCTCGCGGCCGGCCGGCCGATGGACCGACTGGTCTGCGGCGATGTCGGCTTCGGCAAGACCGAGGTGGCGCTACGTGCCGCCTTCACGACAGCGCTTGCCGGCAAGCAGGTCGCGGTCGTAGTGCCCACGACATTGCTCGCCCGCCAGCACTATCGGAACTTCGCCGAACGGTTTGCGGGGTTGCCGGTGAAGGTCGGCCAGGCCTCGCGCTTCGTCTCGGCGCAGGATCTCAAGGCGGTTAAGCAGGGCATCGCCGACGGCACCATGGACATCGTCGTCGGCACCCATGCCCTGCTCGGCAAGGGCGTCGAGTTCAAGGATCTCGGCCTCGTCATCGTCGACGAGGAGCAGCATTTCGGCGTCAACCACAAGGAGCGGCTAAAGGAATTCCGCGCCGAGGTGCACATGCTGACTCTGTCGGCCACGCCGATCCCGCGCACGCTTCAACTCGCCATGACCGGCGTGCGCGAGCTCTCGATCATCGCGACGCCACCGGTCGACCGGCTGGCCGTGCGGACCTTCGTCACGCCGTTCGATTCGTTGATCGTGCGCGAGGCGCTGCTGCGCGAGCGCTATCGAGGTGGTCGCAGCTTCTATGTCGTGCCGCGCATCGAGGACATCGCCGAGGTCAAGGATTTCCTCGACAAGCAGGTGCCCGAGGCCAAGGTCGGCATCGCCCATGGCCAAATGGCGGCGGGCCAGCTCGAGGATGTGATGACGGCTTTCTATGAGGGCCAGTACGACGTCCTGCTCTCGACCACGATCGTCGAGTCCGGGCTCGATATCCCGACGGCGAACACCCTGATCGTGCATCGCGCCGACATGTTCGGCCTCGCCCAGCTCTATCAGCTGCGTGGTCGCGTCGGCCGCTCGAAGATCCGCGCCTATGCACTCTTCACCATGCCGACCAATCGCAAGCTGACCGAGCAGGCCGAGCGCAGGCTCAAGGTGCTGCAATCGCTCGACACGCTGGGCGCAGGGTTCCAGCTCGCCAGCCACGATCTCGACATCCGCGGTGCCGGCAACCTGCTCGGGGACGAGCAATCCGGGCACATCAAGGAAGTCGGCTACGAACTCTACCAGCAGATGCTCGAGGAGGCGGTGGCGCAGCTCAAGGCGGGTATCGACATCGTTGCCGAAAGCCAATGGTCGCCGAGCATCCAGATCGGTGCGCCAGTGATGATTCCCGAGCACTATGTCACCGATCTGACGCTGCGCCTGACCCTCTACAAGCGGCTCTCGACACTCGACGAGGATGGCGAGATCCAGTCCTTCGGCGCCGAGCTGGTCGACCGTTTCGGACCGCTGCCGGAAGAGGTGCAGCAACTGCTGGAGATCGTGGCGATCAAGGCGCTCTGCCGTCGCGCCAATGTTGAGAAGGTCGAGGCCGGACCGAAGGGCATCATCGTTGCTTTCCGCGACAACGAGTTCTCCAATCCCGAGGGGCTGGTCGGCTACGTCGCGAAGCAGGGAACGCTGGCCAAGGTCCGCCCCGACATGCGCGTCGTCTTCATCGACGACTTCGAGACGGCGGAGCAGCGGCTCAAGGGCACACGCCGGTTGCTGACCGATCTGGCGCGCATCGCCGAACGGAAGAAGGCGGCGTGAGCGTCAGCTCGAGGCGCTGGTCTTCGCCTCGCCTGTCATTGCGAGGAGCGCGGCGGCAAAGCAATCTGGGCCTTTGCCGGGGGGCTTCGCTTGCAATGACGCGTCACGTCGTCCGGGCTAGCGCTTGACGACGTCGATTTCGGTCGCCGAGCGCACATCGATATCGACGAGGGCGAGGTCGGGGCGATCGATGGCCGGATAGGAGCGCATCTGGCCTGGCCGTTGCACGAAGACCAGGCTGGCGAGAGCCGGGTGGCTCGCCAGTTTCGAGCGCGCCAAGGCGGGTTCCATGGCGCCCGGAAGCACCAGATGGGCCTTCCTCCCGCCTTCGAGGCAGGCATGCAGGTCGCCGAGGCTGAACAGGCCGAGCGGCAGCAACTCGACACCGGTCAGGATCGCCATGCCTGGCCCGGAGGCCAGCGCCGCAAGGTCGCCGCCGACCAGCGTGGTGATGATCCGTGACGAGGCCAGAGGTTTCAGCAGGCGCGAGATCTCCAGCGCCTTGCTCAGCAACGCGCGTTCCGAGATGGCCTGCGGTCCTGCAAAGCTCCTGCTGTCGACGACCTGCAGGGCAGGGCGTTCCGTCGATTCCGGCAGGGGGTGGCGCGCGCCATTCGCCAGCAGGGCATCGAGCGGAGCGACGCCATCGGGAATGTCACGGCCGAAGCCGCCGACGAAGCGCGTCCCGAAGGCGCGCATGGCAAGCGTGCGCACCATCAGCAACGGGCGAACGTGACCGATGCGGCCGGCGCCGAGAGCCATCACGGCTCCCGATGCCTCAATCAATCGCAGCAGTACCAGTTCATTGGCGTGCAGCGGCAACATCAGCGGCGAGAGGCCGGCACGCAGGGCGGCCAGAATGGAAACGAGTGCCTCGGGCCCCAGCGGCGCAAGGATTGCGACGCTCGCGCCGGGCTGGGCGTGATTGGTGCTCAGAAGACCGGCGAGGCGCGCGACCCGCTCGTCGAGATCCACGAAACTGAGGGAGCGCGGCTGCTCGTCGCTCCAGCTGCGGCGTCCCGGCGGATCGCGCAACGCCGCCTCGTAGCCGCGGCTGCGCACCAGGGCCTTCAGCAGGGTGTCGAGATCGAGGCCGTCTAGCAGGGCAGCAGCGTCGTCGTAGTCAGCCCGCATCGACGATCCTTCAGTTCGCCGGAGCCGGCGGCGCCGGGACGCGGGCCAGAACTTCGGTGGACAGGAAATAGGCCGGTCTGCGAGCGGGCAGCACGACATCGCGTGAGCGGGCGAGCCAGGTCTCGGGCAAGTAATAGAGCGGCACGACGTAGAATCCGGAGATCAGCAGCCGGTCGAGCGTGCGCACCGAGGCAACGAAATCGGCGCGTTCGCGAGCGGAGAGCAGCGTCTTCAACACCGCGTCGACTGCCGGCGATTTCACACCGGCATAGTTCAGCGAGCCCTTGCGCTCGGCATTGCTCGAATCCCAACGCCCGACCTGCTCGTTTCCGGGAGAGGCCGAGGCCGGCCATGTCCACTGGATCATGTCGAAATCGAAGGCCGAGAGGCGGCGCCAATACTGCACATCGTCGATCAGCCTGACCGTGACGGCGATGCCCAGCCTGGTCAGCGACTTGGCATAGTTGAGAGCAAGCCGCTCCTGCGGCCGGCTGGTGACGGTGATCTCGAAGGTCAGCGCCTCGCCGCTCTTGCTGTTGCGCAGCACACCATCCTGCAGTGCATAGCCAGCGCCCTGCAGCAGATCGAGCGCCTTGCGCGCCTGATCGCGGTCACGACCGGAACCATCGGTCGCCGAGGGCGTCCAGGTTCCGGCGAGAACGTCCTCCCGGACGGCCCCGGGGAAGCTTGCGAGCAGTGCCTGCTCGCGTGCATCCGCCGCCACTCCGAGGGCGGAGAGGTCCGAATCCGCGAAGAAGCTGCCG
Organism: Allobosea sp. LC85; assembly: GCF_000735605.1. Lineage (GTDB taxonomy): Bacteria > Pseudomonadota > Alphaproteobacteria > Rhizobiales > Beijerinckiaceae > Allobosea. Next base: position 2,314 of record NZ_JPKG01000028.1, on the reverse strand, counting down.
GCCCGGCGAAAGGCACCATGGAACAGGTTGCGGTTGGCCCATTCGAAGTCGAACAGGATGCCAAGCGCCTCGCGCACTCTGACATCGGCGAAGACCGCGCGGCGCGTGTTGAAGACGAAGCCGGTCATGCCCTTCGGCGCCTCGAAGCGCAGCGCCTCCCGGATGATGCGGCCATCGCGCACGGCCGGGACATCGTAGCCCGTCATCCAGCGTGTCGGGTCGCCTTCGAGACGGACATCGTAGAGTCCGGCCTTGAACGCTTCGAAGAGCGTATTGGCGTCACGATAGAAGTCGTAGCGGATCTCGTCGGCATTGAAGAGACCGCGCGTCAGCGGATGATCCTCGGCCCAGAAGCCGCTGCGGCGCTTCAAGGTCAGGGCCTCGCCTGGCTTCACTTCACTCACGAGATACGGGCCGGAGCCGAGAGCGGGCTTGAAGCTGGTCTCGCCGAAGGTTTCCGCATTGGTCGCGTGCTTGGCGAAGATCGGCATGGCGCCGATCACCAGCGGCAATTCGCGGTTGGAGCCGTCGCCGAGCTCGAACTCGATTCGGCGCGGGGAGGGCACTTCGACCCTGGTCACGCGCCCGAGGCTGGAGCGGTGGAACGGCTTGCCCTTGGTCCTCAGCATCTCGAACGTGAAGCGCACGTCTTCGGCGGTGACAGGCTGGCCATCCGAGAAGGTGGCCCGCGGGTCGATCTCGAAGGCGAGCCGGGTGCGGTCGTCATTGAGCTCGACCTCGCTCGCCAATAGGCCGTAGGCCGTGAAGGGCTCGTCGGCCGAGCGGAAGAGCAGGCTCTGCTGCACATAGCGGGGCACCGCGTCCGGGGCGACGCCGAGCACGACGAGCGGGTTCAGGCTGTCGAAGGTGCCCTGAAGGCCAAAAATGATTCGCCCGCCTCTGGGAGCAGCCGGGTCGGCATAGGGCAAATGCGCAAAGCCCTTCGCCAGTGCAGGCTCGCCATGCATGGCGATGGCGTGATCGGCCGATGACGATTCGGCGCGCGCGACTGCGCCCGCCACCAGAACGACGGCAAGAACCGCGAAGATATGCCGTACCGCAACGCCAATCGCTGCAGCCGGCGCAAGATATGAACCCATTGCCTGACCTGATTCCCAGCGGCAAGAATAACACGGCTTGCCGGCCGTCACGTAAGCTGTTCGGACTGGAAACCTGCAGCAGAACTCGCTAAACGCAGCGCGAGGTGTCATTCAAACGCCGCAATCACAACCGATGTGCACGGCCTTCCAGCGGCTGGCGCGCGTGTGCGATTGAGCCCGTCGACAATGATGCGCGCGGCTTGCGAAGTCGTGTTTCGAGATTCGCCTGGTAAGGAAAACCCTATGACCGCTTCGTTCAGCCCGTCTCAGCGTCTGTCTGCCCGAGCGTTCGGCCTGGCCATGAGCGCCGTGATCGGCCTCAGCCCGGTCGCCGCCTTCGCCCAGCAGCAGCGTCCTGCTCAACGCCCAGCCCAGCCACCGGCTCAGCAGCAGCCAGCGCAGCAGCCGGCCGGCCAGGCCCAGCAGCAGGGTGGACCGACCGTCGTTCAGGTCAAGCCGGAGCCGTCCCAGACCAGCTGGACCAAGGTTTGCGGCAAGGACCAGGCCAACAACAAGGAAATCTGCTACACGACCCGCGATTTCGTCTCGGACCAGGGCCAGCCGGTGCTCGCGGTTGCCGTCTATGACGTCAAGGGCGATCCGACGCGGATCGTGCGCTTCCTGATGCCGCTCGGCTTGCTGCTGCAGCCGGGTGTTCGCTTCGGCGTCGACACGGCGCAGCCGGTGCCCGGCCGTTACGCCATCTGCTTCCCGAACGGCTGTTTCGCCGAGGCGCAGGTGAAGGATGATGTCATCAATGCGATGAAGAAGGGCAACACGCTCAATATCAGCGTGCAGAACCAGACGGGCCGCGAGGTGACCTTCGCCATTCCGCTCGCCGATTTCGGCAAGGGCTTCGATGGCGCCCCGATCGACCCGAAGGTGCTCGAGGAACAGCAGAAGCAACTGCAGGACGAGCTGTCCAAGCGCCAGGAAGAGCTGCGCCAGCGTCTCGGCGGCGGCGGCGCCAATCCGGCTCCGGGCGCTCCGGCGCTCCCCGGCGCGGCTCCCGCTCCCGGCGCTCCGGCTGCTCCCAAGCCCTGATCGGGTTGCGGTTCGCGCAAACAGAAAAGGCCGGCCCCGAGGGGCCGGCCTTCTCTTTTGGGGCGGTAGGAGTCAAGCAAAGGCTCTCCTCGCGGGATGATAGAGCCCGCGGCTGATCGCGTTGGCTGATTGCCGACAAGCATCTGCAAAGCGCAGCGCGATGGCGAGGT
>NZ_JPKG01000027.1 GCF_000735605.1 Allobosea sp. LC85 | reverse complement strand
GCTACCGCATCGAGATGTCGCCCTTCGGCGGCATCAAGGATTCCGGCCTCGGCTACAAGGAGGGCGTCGTCGAAGCCATGAAGAGCTTCACCAACGTCAAGACCTGGTCCCTGCCCTGGACCGCATGACAAACATAAGCAGCGCAGGCGGAGCGATCCGCCTGCGTTTTACGATCTCAGGGGAAAACGCCGAAAGAGCGCTCTAATCGATCACAACGAGGGGATGAGAAGATGAAGAACTGGCTTGCTTCCTGCGTCATCGGAGCATTCGCGCTCGCGCTGCCCGGTGTCGCCCAGGCGCAGAAGACGAAGGTAACGATCTACACCGCTCTCGAGAACGACCAGCTCGGACCGTTCAAGGCCTCGATCGAGAAGGCTGTGCCGGAGGCAGAAGTCGTCTGGGTCCGCGACTCCACCGGCGTCATCACCGCCCGCTTCCTAGCCGAAAAGGACAATCCGCGGGCCGACATGGTGATCGGGCTCGCGGCCTCCAGCCTGCTCATGTTCGAAAAGGCCGGGCTGCTGGAAACCTACAAGCCGGCCGGCGCCGAAGCGCTGAAGCCGGTGTTCCGCGATACCAACGGCCCCTATACTTGGACCGGCATGGACGCTTATCTCGGCGTCGTCTGCTACAATACCGCCGAGGCCAAGGGCGTGCCCGTGCCGTCCTCGTGGAAGGACCTGCTCAACCCGGCTTTCAAGGGCAAGATCGTGATGCCCCATCCGGCCTCCTCCGGCACCGGCTATCTGATGGTCGCCGGCTGGCTGCAGAGCATGGGCGAGGCCGAGGGCTGGAAGTTCATGGACGGGCTGCACGAGAACATCGGCGCCTATCTCCATTCGGGTTCCGCGCCCTGCGTGCAGGCCGCCCGCGGCGAGCGCACCATCGGTCTGGCGCTCGACATGCGCGGCGCGTCCGAGAAGAGCAAGGGCGCGCCGATCGAGGTCGTGATCCCGAAGGAGGGCGTGGGCTGGGAAATGGAAGCCAGCGCCATCGTCAAGGGTAGCAAGAACCTCTCCGTCTCCAAGAAGATCGCCGACTGGTCGACGACCAAGGGGGCGAACGAGCTTTACTCGAAGACCTACGCCATCGTGGCTGCGCCGGGCGTCGAGAACAAGCCGGCGAACTATCCCGCCAATGCCGAAGCGGGGATGATCAAGAACGACCTGGCCTGGATGGCCGACAATCGCGAGCGCGTGCTCGCCGAATGGTCGAAGCGCTACGAGTCCAAGGCCGCGCCGAAGAACTGAGCCCTTGCCATGCCGCCGGCCGCTTGCGCGGGCCGGCGGCATGCTCCGTGCAAGACGCAAAGTGAGCGGCTTCGCCGTTGCCCGCGAGCCTGATCACTGCCCGTTCAGATGAAGGTAGGCACGATGTCCACGACCACGCCCCCATTCCTCTCGATCCGCGACCTCGCCAAGAATTACGGCGCGTTTCGGGCGTTGCACGATATCGATCTCGACATCCGCCGCGGCGAATTCGTCTGCTTTCTCGGGCCGTCCGGCTGCGGCAAGACGACATTGCTGCGGGCCATCGCCGGCCTCGACCAGCAGGATGGCGGCACCATCCACATGGGCGGGCGCGACGTGTCGCGGGCAAGTCCGTCGGAGCGCGACTTCGGGATCGTCTTCCAATCCTACGCGCTCTTCCCCAATCTCACCGTCACCGACAATGTCGGCTATGGTCTCGTCAACCGGCGTCGCTCCTCCGGCGACATCGCCCGCCGCGTCGAGGAGCTGCTGACGCTGGTCGGCCTGCCGGAGCAGGGCAGGAAATACCCGATCCAGCTTTCGGGTGGGCAGCAGCAGCGCGTGGCGCTGGCGCGCGCGCTTGCCACCTCGCCGGAGCTGCTGCTGCTCGATGAACCGCTATCGGCCCTCGACGCCAAGGTCCGGGTGCGCCTGCGCGACGAAATGCGCTCGCTGCAGCAGCGGCTCGGCGTGACCACGATCATGGTGACGCATGACCAGGAGGAGGCGCTGGCGATGGCCGACCGCATCGTCGTGATGCGCGACGGCGCCGTCGAGCAGGTCGGCACGCCGGAGGAGATCTACCGGCGCCCCGCCACGCCCTTCGTCGCCGATTTCGTCGGGCATATGACCTTCATGGATGCGATCGTGACCGGACCGGGCCAGGTCCGTGTGGACGAACTCGACCTGCTCGTCGCCAATGCGGCCCCCTTCGCCGTGGGAACGCCGGTGCGGCTGGCAATGCGGCCGGAGGAGGTTCGCACCCGCAGCATCGGGGACGATACGCCGAACCGCTTCGAAGCGCGGATCGGGGACCTGTCCTTCCTCGGTTCCTATTGCCGGGCGCATCTGGAGCCGACCAGTTCCCGTTCGACCCGGATCGCGGCCGATTTCTCGGCCAATGCGATGCGCGATCTCGGCATCACGGCGGGGCAGGTGCGCGCCGTCGCCTTTCCGCCCGAAGCCCTGCATGTCTTTGCGGGGGGTGGACGATGAGCGACCTCGCACCGCCGCTGCCGCTGATCGATGCGTCCGTGAAGGTTGCGCCGGTGCGGATCAGCGAGCGCCATGTCGCCGCGGTTCTGATCGTCGCGCTATGCGCGGTGCTGGTCCTCATCATCGCCCTGCCGCTCTGGGCGCTCCTCTCCAAAAGTCTCGAAGATACGCAGGGGCGCTTCGTCGGCCTGACGAATTTCGTCAGCTATGCGACGACGCCGGCGCTGTTCTTCTCGCTGCTCAACAGCCTCGCGGTCGCCAGCGCGACCACTGTGATCGTGGTGCCACTCGCCTTTCTCTACGCCTACGCGCTGCGCCGCAGCTGCATTCCGGCGAAGGGCGTCTTCCATGCGGCGGCGATGATCCCGGTCTTTGCGCCGTCCCTGCTCTCGGGCCTCGCGCTGATCTATGTCTTCGGCAACCAGGGGCTGCTCAAGTCCTGGATGATGGGCGCCTCGCTCTACGGCCCGGTCGGCATCATCGCGGCGGAGGTGCTCTACAGCTTTCCGCACGCCATGCTGATTCTCGTCACGGCGCTCGCACTGTCGGACGGCCGGCTGCGCGAAGCGGCGGAGGCGATGGGCACGTCGCGTTGGCGCATTTTCCGGACGATCACCCTTCCGGGCGCGCGCTACGGCGTGATCAGCGCCATCTTCGTCGTCTTCACGCTGGTGATCACCGATTTCGGCATTCCCAAGGTGATCGGCGGGCAGTTCAACGTGCTGGCGACCGACGCCTACAAGCAGGTCGTCGGCCAGCAGAATTTCCCGATGGGTGCCGTGGTCGGCATCATCCTGCTGGTGCCGGCGGTGCTCGCCTTCTTCGTCGATCGTGTGGTGCAGCGGCGCCAGGGCGCCATGCTGTCGGCCCGCGCCGTTCCCTATGTGCCGCAGCCTGACCGGCGCCGCGACCTCGCCCTGCTCGGCTTCGTCGCCGTGATCGCTTTTGCGATCGTCAGCCCCTACGCGATCGCCTTCTGGGGCTCCTTCGTCAAATACTGGCCCTACAACCTGTCCCTGACCCTGAGCAATTACGACTTCGCCGCGGTCGAGCCGGATGGCTGGAAGACCTATGCCAACTCGTTGCTGCTCGCGTCCCTGACAGCGGTGATCGGCACGGCGCTGATCTTCACCGGCGCCTATCTGATCGAGAAGGTGAAGCTGTACCCGCGGCTGCGCGCCTTCGCCCAGTTCCTCGCGATGCTGCCCATGGCCGTGCCCGGCCTCGTGCTCGGCCTGGGCTATGTCTTCTTCTTCAATGCGGGCTGGAATCCGCTTAGCTTCCTGTACGGGACGCTGACGATCCTGGTGATCAACACCATCGCCCATTTCTACACGGTCGGGCACATCACGGCGCTGACGAGCCTGAAGCAGCTCGACAGCGAGTTCGAGTCGGTTTCCGCCTCGCTCAAGGTGCCATTCTGGTCGACGTTCCGGCGGGTGACGGCGCCGATCTGCATGCCGGCGATCCTCGACATCGCGGTCTATGTCTTCGTCAACGCACTGACCACGGTCTCGGCCGTGATCTTCCTCTATGGCGCCGACACCAAGCTCGCCTCGATCGCGATCGTGCACATGGATGAGGCGGGCGCCATGGCGTCGGCCGCCGGCATGGCGAGCATCATCATGTTCACGGCCATTGCCGTGAAGCTCGCCCATGCTGGCCTCGACCGCCTGGTCTTCGGCCGCCTGCAGCACTGGCGGCAACGCTAGATCATCGGACCGGATAGCGTATTCGGGCCGATGATCCAGCCTCTCAGTATTCGCATCGGCCTTTCCGAAAACCGCAATCCACTTTTCGGGCCGATGATCCAGCCTTTCAGTATTCGCATCGGCCTTTCCGAAAACCGCAATCCACTTTTCGGGCCGATGCTTTCGGCGCGCGGGAGAACGCGATCATGACCGGGCAGACGCCGACCCAGATCCTGCTTGCGCTTGCTGGCGAGGTCGCCCTGCTGCTCTGGAGCGTGCAGCTCGTGACGGCGGGGGTATCGGCCGCTTTCGGCAGCCGGTTGCGAGCGCTGCTGGCAACAGGTCTCGACAGTCGTTGGCGGGCATTCGGCGCGGGGCTCATGGTGACGGCCGGCCTGCAATCCAGCACGGCGACTGCGATGATGATCGCCTCGTTCTCAGGCGCCGGATTGATCGCGCTGGCGCCGGCGCTGGCGATGATGCTCGGCGCCAATGTCGGGACGACGCTGATCGTCCAGTTCGTCGGCTTCGACACGAGCATCTTCGTGCCGCTCCTGCTCCTCGTCGGCTATGTCGGCATGCGCCGCTTTGGCCGGTTGGCAGCCAACGAAATGGCGAAGGCGCTGTTCGGACTGGGCCTGATGTTGCTGTCCTTGCGCCTGATGCAGGGCACAATGGCGCCGGTCGAGCACTCGCAGGTGCTGCGCACGGTTCTCGGCGCGCTCTCGGGCGATCCGCTGATTGCCTTGCTCCTGGCTGCGGTGCTCAGCTTTGCCGCTCATTCCTCCCTCGCGGCGATCCTGGTCGTGATGAGCCTTGCTGCGACAGGGGTCGTCGGAACCCAGACCATGCTGGCGATGGTGCTGGGCTGCAATCTCGGCACGGCGCTCAATCCCCTTGTTCAGGCCCTGAACGGGAATGCCGCGGCCAGGCGCGTGCCGGTGGGCAACCTCGCCAACCGCATCCTGGGCTGCGCGGCCGGGCTGCTGCTTCTGCCCGTGCTCACACCGATTGCGGAGCGGTTCGCGAGCCATTCGGCGCAATCGGCGGCGCTGTTCCACCTTGCCTTCAATATCGTGATGGCTCTGCTCTTCCTTGTCCCGCTGCCGGCTTTCGCGGGCGTTCTGACGCGCCTGCTGCCCGATCCTGCGCCGGAAGCGGACCCGTCGCGCCCGCGCTATCTCGATACCGCAGCGCTCACCACACCGACGCTCGCGCTCGCCAATGCGACCCGCGAAGTGCTGCACATGGCCGACGTCGTCGACGCGATGCTGAAGACGTCGCTGAGGGCGTTCGAGGGCGACGATCCGGCCCGAGTCGCCGAAGTCAGCCGGGCCGACGACGTGCTCGATAACCTCTATAACCAGATCCAGCTCTATGTCGGCGCGATTGCGCACGAGACGCTGTCGCAATCCGACGAGCACCGGCTCTCGGAGGTGCTCACATTGGCGATCAACCTCGAGCATATCGGCGACATCATCGAGAAGAACCTGATGCAGATGGCCGGCAAGCGCATCCGCGATCAGCGCCGGTTGCCTGAAGAAGCGCTCGCCCGCATCGCCGATACGCATGACAGGCTGCGGGATCATCTGCGCCTGGCACTCACGGTCTTCATCTCGCAGGACGAAGCGACGGCGCGCCGGATCGTGCGCGAGAAGGAAACCTTTCGCGAACTGGAGCGGGAAGCGATCGAGGCCCATCTCGCCGAGATGCGCACCGGCAGCCGCGAAGCGGTGATCGTCAGCGCTCTGCAGCTTGATATCGCGCGGGATCTGAAGCGCATCGACGCTCATATCGCCGCCACCGTGCACGGACTTCTCGAGCAGAGGGGAGCCCTGATGGGAAGCCGCCTGATGCGGGCGGGCGAGTGAATCCCGGCGACTGTGCCTGCGGGCCACTCTGGCCGGTCGATACCGTTGCCCTGCTTCGCCTGAGCTGAGCCAGGGCTCCTAGATCATCGGACCGGGAACCGCATCTGGTCCGATGATCTAACGCTTTGTGTTTGCATCGGCTTTGCCCCGAAAACCCCAATCCACTTTTCGGGCCGATGCTTTAGCGGAAGATGACGGTCCGCCGGCCGGCCAGCATCACCCGCCGTTCGACGTGCAGGCGCAGGGCGCGCGCCAGGACGACCGCCTCGATATCGCGCCCGACACTGACGAGATCGTCGGGAGCCAGCGAATGATCGGCGCGCGCAACGTCCTGGTCGATGATCGGGCCTTCGTCCAGATCAGGGGTGACGTAATGCGCCGTTGCTCCGATCAGCTTCACGCCGCGATCATAGGCCTGATGGTAAGGCTTGGCGCCCTTGAAGCTCGGCAGGAAGGAATGATGGATGTTGATCGCCCGCCCGTCGAGCGCGCGGCAGAGATCGTTGGAGAGCACCTGCATATAGCGGGCGAGGACGACCAGCGACGCATCGGTCTGCGCAACGAGCTCCAGCAGCTTTCCCTCCTGCTCCGCCTTCGTCTCCGCCGTGACCGGCAGATAGTGGAACGGGATGCCGTAGTTCTGCGCCAGCGGCTCGAAATCGCGGTGGTTCGAGACGATCGCGGGAATCGTGATGTTGAGATTCCCCGTTGCCTGGCGGAAGAGCAGATCGTTCAGGCAATGGCCGAAGCGTGACACCATCAGCAGAATGCGGGCCGGGCGGGCCGTGTCGACGGCGTCCCAGCTCATCTGGAAGGTTCCGGCCACGCCGTCGAACTCGCGCCGGAACGCCGTGTCGTCGAAGCGGTCGCCAGCGGCGAAGGCGACGCGCATGAAGAAGCGGGCGTCGCGCGGATCGCTGAACTGCGCGCTTTCCAGGATGTTGCAGCCGTGCCGATAGAGCACGCCGCTGACGGCATGCACGATGCCGGGCCGGTCCTCGCAGGCAAGGTTCAGGACACGGGCGGGCTTGCGCACGACGATGTCCCTGGGAATGGCGGGCGCGAGCGGCGTGAGATCGGTCAACCCCTCAGGCTCCACGCGCCGGCGCGCGGTCGAGCGGAGCAGCGAGGCTCGCCGTCACGGGGATCGCCGTGCCCGCGAGATCGATCGTCCAGTTGCGCGCGTCGAGCCAGGCCTGGTCGATAGGCTCGTGGCTTTGCGCCCAGCCGAGTGCAACGATTCCGCCGAGGGTTGCGCCGAACGCCGCAGAAGTGATCTCGCCGACTGGCCTGCCATCCGCCAGGATCGCCTCGCCGCCCCAGGCCATCTGACCGTTCGGACGGGGGCCGACAAGCGCGACCAGCCGCTTGGTGCGCGGAGCCGCGCGGGCAGCGGTGAGCGCGTCGCGGCCGATGAAATCGCCTTTGTTCAACTTCACGGCGAAGCCGAGGCCGGCCTCGTAGGGATTGACGTCCGGCGTCAGCTCGCGTCCCCAGGCGCGGAAGCCCTTCTCGATGCGCAGCGAGTCGACCGCGTAATATCCCACATCGACGAGACCGAGATCGGCTCCGGCGTCGTGCAGCACATCGTAGATGGCCGGCGCGAATTCCGCCGACACGTAGAGTTCGAAGCCGTCCCCCAGATAGGAACGGCGGCAAGCCCAGGTCGTGGCATAGCCGATGGTGATCTGCCGGATCGCGTTGGGCGGGAAATCGACGGGATCGAAGGAGACTGGCGAGACACGGCTGAGGATCTCGACCACCTTTGGGCCGGCCAGCGAGAGCACGGCATAGGCCGATGTCACGTCCGTCAGCGTCGCTCCCTCCGGGAGCTGGCGCCTGATCCAGTGCGCGTCACGCGTCGCCTGGGCGGTGCCGGTCAGGAGAAGATAGGTGTCAGGCGCAATGCGGGCGGCCGTGAGGTCGCTTTCGAAGGTGCCGCGTGCGTTGAGCAATGCAGTGTAGACCGAGCTGCCGACCGGAACGGCCACATCGTTGGAGGTGAGGCGCTGCAATGCCGCTTCGGCCTGCGGACCCTGCAGCAGGAATTTGGCGAAGCTGCTCATGTCGACGAGCCCCGCCGCCTCGCGGCAGGCACGATGCTCTGCGGCGACCGTTTCGAACCAGTTCTGCTGTCCGAAGGAATAGCGGATCGTCCGCTCCTCCTCGTTGCGGGCAAAATAGTTCGCGCGTTCCCAGCCCATCTTGGAGCCGAAGACAGCGTGCTTGGCGGCGAGGCGCTCATAGAGCGGCGAGCGGCGGAAGGGCCTTGCGGTATCGAGTTCGCGGTTCGGCCAGGGCATGGCGTAGTGAAGGCCGAGCGTCTCCTTGATGCGATCCTTCAGCCAGGCCGGATTGTTGTTGAAGTTCGCGAAGCGGCGGATGTCGACGGGCCAGAGATCGCTCGTCGCCTCGCCCGCGACGATCCATTCGGCCAGCGCGCTGCCGGCGCCGCCCGCAGACGCGATGCCCATGGAGTTGAAGCCGGCGCCGACATAGATGCCCGCCACTTCCGGAGCCTCGCCCAGAAGGAAGTTGTTGTCCGGCGTGAAGCTCTCGGGACCGTTGAGGAAGGTCTTGATCTCAGCCGTCTCCAGCGCCGGCACGCGCTGCAGCGCGTTTTCCATCAGGATGGCGAACTGGTCCCAGTCATCGGGCAGGAGCTGGAACTCGAACGGATAGGGGATGCCGTCCATGCCCCACGGTTTCGCATCGGGCTCGAAGCCGCCCATGACCAGGCCGCCGACTTCCTCCTTGTAGTAGGTGTAGCCATCGGGATCGCGCATGACGGGCAGGTCCGGCGTCACGCCCTCGATCTTGCCGGTGACGATGTACATGTGCTCGGCCGAATGCAGTGGCACCGACACGCCGCACATCTGTCCGACCGCGCGTGACCATTGTCCCGCGCAGATGGCCAGGACCTCGCATTCGACCCGGCCTTGGTCGGTCTGCACCGCCCTCACCCGTCCCCTCTCGGTCTCGATGCCGGTGACGCGGATACCTTCGCGCACGGTTGCGCCGCGGCTACGGGCGCCGCGCGCCAGCGCCTGGGTGATGTCGGACGGGTTCGCCTTGCCGTCGCCGGGAAGCCAGACGCCGCCGACGAGATCGTCGGTGCGCATCACCGGCCATTTGTCGCCGGCCTCCTTCGGGCTCAGCTCCTCGATTTCCACCCCCTGGGCGCGCGCTGCCGAAATGGTCCGGCGCAGCTGCGTCATCCGTTCGGGCGTGCGTGCGACCGAAACCGAGCCGCAGCGCTTCCAGCCCGTGGCGAGCTCGGTCTCCCGCTCGAGTGAAGCGTAGAGCTCCGTCGAATAGCGGATCAGGCGGGTCATGCTCGACTGGCTGCGCAGCTGCCCGACCAGACCCGCCGCGTGCCAGGTGGTGCCCGAGGACAGCCGCCCCTGTTCGAGCAGGAGCACATCGCGCCAGCCGAGTTTGGTCAGATGATAGGCGACAGAGCAGCCGACGATACCGCCGCCGATGATGACGACGCGAGCTTGGGTGGGAATGGACATGAGCGCCTCCGCGATGGAGGCAGTTTAGCAGGCAAAATCCACAAAACAACAAAAAACCACAAAACGGGCAAATTAGGAAACGACCAGGCGAACTCCGTTCTTCGTCAGATTCGCGGCGATCGGATCCGGCGGAAGCCGGTCGAGCAGCAGTCCCGCGCAGGTCTCGTCGGCGCCGATCCGGCTCGGCAGGACAAGGCCGAACTTGCTGCTGTCGGCCATCAGGAAGCCTTGCTCTGCGGCGCCCAAGAGGGCACTTCGGATGGCCGCTCCGGCTCGGGTGTAGTCGGTCAGCCGTCCCTCCGCGTCGACGCCGCCGACGCTGACGAAGGAGAAATCCGCCGAGAGGCGTCCGATCGCTCGCAGCGCTTCGGCGCCCGAGGTTGCATCCTCGTTGCGATCGAATTCGCCACCGATCAGGAAGACGCGGGCGCCCGGCAGCCGGCTGGCCAGCCGCGCGTTCTCAAGCGACGTGGTATGCACGACCAGCCGCTTTCGCTCCGATCGCGCCAGCGCGCGCACCACCGCTTCGGTCGTGGTGCCGGAATCGAGCAAAATGGTCATGCCATCGCCAAGCATGGCGGCGGCGAGAGTGGCGATCAGTTCCTTGCCTGCACGGTTCACGGTTCGGCGGCTGGCAAAGGATGCTTCCGAACGCTCGGATCGGATCGCTCCGCCGTGAACAACCGCCAGCAGACCGTCAGCCGACAAGGCCTTGAGGTCTCGCCGGATCGTCTCGCGAGAGACGTCGAGCGATCGGGCCAGTTCCTCGACGCTGATCGATTCCTGTCTTTCGAGACTTTCGAGGATGATGCGATGCCGTCGCGCAGCGATGTCGCGGGTCATGGAAACAGGCCAAAAATCCTAGTCGGCGGATGAAGCCATCACAATCTGCCACATGTCGTTGATTCGCGCTTGGCAATCGAGCGGGCACGGCCGGGTTCAATCGCAGCTCGGCCAAGGAGTGATTGATCGATCAGGTCGTCAAAGATCGCCAACTTGCCGGCCCCGTGTTTTTCTTGGATATTATTATCGCATGAAATGAGTTGAAAGATCGCGCGATGAGAGCTGCTCAAATTGTTTCCAGTCTTATTCTATTGACCAGCATTGCAGGCTGCACGCCGCGCGAGGAGTTCGCCTCACCCTCGGTTGTATCCACCGCAGCGCCCCGTACCCCGGCCGAGCGAAGCTATCTCGACGTCGGTCCCGCTCCCAGCCGGGGCGGCCCAGCCTATATCCAGGCGAACACGGCAAGTGGGCCACGGCAAACGGATTTCTTTGGCAACGACGTGCTGCCCCGCGCGCCATAGGATCCTGGAAATCTCACCCGACGCTGAGCCTGTGGCAAGGGTAGGTGCCTGGTCCGACGACATTGATGGTCGGGCCTGATCGCCAGGGCGTGCCGACGGTCCAACGCCGCTCCCAATGCCGGATGCTCGTCGAGATGCTGACCGAGACATTGAGCGATTCGGCCTCGAGGAGGAGAAAGCCAAACTCATCGACCTACCGCTTGTCGCGGCGTGGCGTCACGATTCGGGTACCCTTGATCGATCAGATCGCCGATCGTAGTCCATGGGAATGCGCCCGCAAGCGCGATGAAGCGCTCTTCGCACCGCCCAAGATTGACGCGATGGCGAAACCTCTCTGTGGCCTTCAGTCCGGAAATGCGCGGCTGACCGGCATCGATCTCCCAGGGATGGATGTAGAATACATAAGGTCGCCCGGAGCGCAGGATGGCGCGTATGCCCTGGCTCCACAGCGCATAGGGAGCCAGCCGAAAATATCCGCCGCCCCCCCAAGGGATCCCGCGCTTGCCGAGCGGGAGGCACGATATGCAGACCTCATGGAAACCGTCGCCCAGCAAGGCGACGGGCGTACCCGTATGCACTCCGGTCAGCCTGCCATACCGATCATGCGCGATCGTCGGCACGACCGACGAATCGTACTCGAAGCCGAGTTGCTGCAAGATCGGAATGGCCCAGTCCATTATGGAGAACGACGGCGCGCGATAACCACGCACCCGCATGCCCAGCAGGTCTTCGAGATATTTCTTGGCGCGCGAAACATCGGCTCGAAACTCGCCTGGCTGGAGCGACGTGACAAGCTGATGCCCGTGCCCGTGACACGCTACTTCATGCCCTCCTTCGGCGATGGCGCGCACGAGCCCCGGGCATCGTTCGGCCACCCAGCCCAGAACGAAGAACGTCGCACGGATATTGGCCGCATCGAGGATCTGTAAGATCCGCATGGTGTTGCGTTCGACACGCGATTCGCAATCGTTCCATGCCTCCCGCGGAACCACGCCTGCCAGGTTGGCGGCATGGAACCAATCCTCGACATCGATTGAGAGCGCGGTCTGGCCAAGGCCGGCCTGGCCAACACCTTGCTTTGCGGAAGCATCCGCTCCGTCTCGGCTCGGAGCAATCGCCAAGTGGCCACTCGCGTGGCCTTCCGAGAAGGTCTCGGAACCCGCGATACGCCGAGGGGGCGAGCATATCGAGTAATCGACCGCAGAAACCTGTTTCATCGATCGGGCGGCCCATCGACTTGTTGCAACAAGAACGAATATCAGTACCACGGCAAACAAAATGTGACTGATTATCCAAGGGGGTATACCTCTTGATGAGTATGCTGTTTCTAACCTGATGCTCTTCGTCCAAGGATGAAATCGGCGCATTATGCTTCCCAATGCGGCGGGCTCTCTCGCTTGATGAACGCGTGAGAGGGCAGCACGGGGACCATCTCCGTTCGATGGTCTGGTCATCGGGAGCGGCGATCAAAAATGCAGTACCTCGAGGTTGTCGATCTTTCGCAAACGGGGGGTGACGACGAGTGGCAGGCCTATGTCGACAGCATTCCAGGCTCGTCCCAGTATTACGGGCTTGAATGGCGAGGGATTTCGGAGCGCAGCTTTGGCCATCGAAGCTGGTACTTGATGGTGCGCGGCGGCGGTCGTGTGCGCGGTGTCCTTCCGCTTGTCGAGATGCAAAGCGCCTTGTTCGGGCACTTCTTCGTATCGCTGCCCTTTCTGGACTATGGCGGCATCCTGGCCGACACGCCGGAATGCGAGGCGGCGCTGGCAACCGCTGCCGCAGACCTCGCCGCGAAGCGAGGCGCGCGCCACATCGAGTTGCGGCAACCGGGCGCGGCGACGCACTTCACGGACGAAAGCTGGACGGTTCGCCAGCATAAGGCGGCGCTCGTGGTCGATCTCAGTGAAAATCAGGAGAAGATTTGGTCAAACCTGAGCTCGCGCCTGCGCGGGAAGGTAAGAAAGGCAACGAAATCCGGAGCGGTTTTCTCGGTTGAAGGCAGCGAAGCGCTCGGGGATTTCTACCGCGTCTTCGCCCTGAACATGCGGGATCTCGGAACGCCGGTCTATAGCCCGGCCTTCTTTGAGAATATCCTGCAGTCGACGAAGGATACGGTGATCCTGTTGGTGCGTCGTGAGGGGCGTGCAGTTGCCGGCGCGATCGCACTGCGGCGCGGAGAGCGGATCGAGTTGCCATGGATTTGTTCCGACTACGCGCACGCTTCCCATCAGGTGAATGAGTTCCTGTACTGGAACGCAATCACATGGGCAGGCGATCTCGGCGCACGCGAACTCGATCTCGGCCGCTGCTCGATCGATTCAGGGACCTATCGTTTCAAGATGCAATGGAATCCCGAGGTGCGCCCATTGTCCTGGTATTATTGGTTGGCGCCCGGCACCGCGATGCCGGAGTTGAGCCCCAGCAATACCAAATATGCCTTCGCGATCCGCTGCTGGAAAAGAATGCCGGTGGCACTGGCGAACCGGCTAGGACCATGGATTGTCCGCAGCATTCCCTGAGGCCCTGCTCGTCCCGCTCCTAAAACCGTCTGCGCTGCAGACCCGATGGCTGCGCCCCGGCAGCCATCGCCGTTCAGATCCGATCACTCCTCTGGCCAGATCACGCGAGAGACGTAGTCCGCCACTGGGCCACCGGCGACGCCCCAGTTACTGGACCAGATCACTTGCGATCCATCTGGCGATGGCGAGGCATGCGTCTCACTGATGTAGTCTCGCAGGGCGTTGCGTGTCTGGGCGATGCGCCGAATTTCGCCGCTTCCATCGATACGGAGCGCGACGACCTCCTGATAAAATGGCGCCCTGCCGACGCTGCCGGCGATCCGGTCATAGCTGCCTTCATAGCTAATAAAGACCCAGCCTGGACGATCGGTATTGCGCGTTGAGGCATGTGCGCCATAGCCCGAAGGCGCGAGATCAGTGACCACGCCGTCCGACAGCCTGCGTTTGATGATGTGCCACTTGTCGGGATCAGCCTTGCTGATGCCCACGTAGACATCGCTGCCATCGGCATCGATCATCATGTCACCATGTCCCGGACGATGATGCTCCGTCCAACTCTGCACTACTTTGCCGTCTACGGTCAGAATATGCGCGACGTCAGTCCGATCGTCCCTTGTACTCAAACACGCGATGTATCGTCCGCTAGGCGAGATGCCGCAGTAGTCGTTCAGCCCTGGCAGCGTTGCCAGGTCAATATCCGGATACTTCCTTCCTTCCTTAATGTCGTAGGCGAAGGCGACCAGCGCGCCCGCCCGGTTAGTTGCGCGCAGAACCAGCCGATTGCCATCAAGCGACAGATTACCTTTGTAAGGACCAAATTGGATTCGTTTATAATCCTTTGGCGCGTAGATCACGGTTCTGCCGTTGGCCCGGGGCGCCCAAGCATAGACCTCGGAGTCTCTTACGCAGATCAGGAGCGCCGGATCTGTCGGATGCCATTTGCAGTCGTCGTCGACCGGGCGATGGAAGACGGGCTCATAGGTCTGACCATCCAGAAAGCAGAAGCCGTTGCAGCCCTTGGAGATAGCCAGCAGCGTCTGATCGGCGTTCCAGGCCTGCGTGCTGGAATAGCGGTGCCGGCAATAGGCCTCAGCGCAGACAACACCGGCCGCCATACGCCGCCCCGGGTCCGTTACCCGAGTGAAATGCGTGCCCAGCACCGGATCCGTAGCCAGTTGACGATACGCCGGGCGATTCATTGGCGGCGCGGTCAAGACGGACGCATTGGCCAGTCGCTCGCCGGCTGAAGCTTCGCAGCCCAAGGCCACAATCAGCAAGGCCGCCAGCCCGCAGCTCTTTGAGATCCATGAAGAAAGTGTGCTCACGGGGCTTCCTCATTCTGGCCCGTTCACAGGTCGAAAGCCCCGCCGACTGTTCCCGGAACGAGCCGCTGGGTGCATCCTGCCGGCTATCGTGACAGCAGCCGCGTCGCTTCGCAGATGAGGCAGATCGACGCTACCCAATCAGAGGTAGCGCCCGTTCGAGGGTACCCCTCCACCTACTGGTCATAACACCTGTTAGCCAAGCCGAGCACAGACGCGCGAAGTAAGCTTGGCGGCAAGAGGCAGCTTCACCAAACCTTTGCCGACGTCATGCTGTCGAGTGGCATCGTCGTTCGGCACCCCGCCCACGGGATGGTGCGAGAATGACGAGATGACAGTATTCTCTCAGGCCGCAGCTGCGACCGTCGACGAACGGACCATTGCGTGTCCAGGCAAGAAGGCCTCGCCCAAGCTGATCCTGGTCCAGAGCCTCCGGGTCTTTGCGGCTCTCGCCGTCGTTTTCTACCATGCGCAATACGACGCCGAATCCCTCGCGGTTCGCTTCGGCATCGCCTATCAACCCAGCGCTCTGCTGCCCTGGCCGGCAGGTGTGGACGTGTTCTTCGTCATCTCCGGCTTCATCATGGTCCATACGTCACGGAAGCTTTTCGCGACCGTCGACGGCCCTCGCGTCTTTCTCTCTCGTCGCATCGCTCGCGTCGTGCCGATCTACTGGGCCATTGTCACCGTCTACCTCGTCATCGGCCAGTTGGCTCCAGCGGCGCTCAATCGGGATGCTCCGGACCTGTCTGCCATACTGACAACCTATCTCTTCATCCCCTTCCCGCAGCCGAACGGCGTGGTCCATCCGGTCTATGCGCTCGGCTGGACGCTCAACTATGAGATGTTCTTCTATTCGATCTTCGCAGGCGCGCTGCTGTTGCAGCGCGAGAGGGCGGTCCTGGCGGTTGCGGCCGTGCTCTTGAGTCTCGTCGCATTTGGCCGCGTCTCGCAGGCTCTGCCGGTGCCGCTGGCGTTCTGGAGCGAACCAATCGTGCTTGAGTTCGTTTTTGGCATGGCGCTCGCATTGCTGGCCGAAAAGGGTTGTCTGCTGTCACCAATGGGCCGCTTCGGCCTCTTTGCCATCGCGCTGCTGCTCCTGCACCTGGACCTTGCCAAGCCGGGCGGAGCGCTCCTGCTGCCGCAGGTCCTCGCCTATGGCATACCCGCAGCGTTTCTGGTCGCAGCTGCAGTTCTGGGCCCTGTTTCGCTGGCCTGGTCCAGCGTGGAATATACAGTGGCCGCTCTGGGAGATGCGTCTTATGCGCTCTACCTCGTGCATCCCTTTGCCATCCGCGCGCTGCGCGAGCTGTTTGCTTATGGTGGGTTGGCGACGGGGATGGGGATCGGAGCCTTTGTCATCTCCGCCGTGCTCGCAGCTGTTGTCCTCGCCCTCGTCGTTTATCGTTTCGTCGAGAAGCCGATGACGCAAGTCGTCCGCGGTTGGCTGCGCGTGCGAGCTGAAACGAAGCTGGCACGGATGCGCGACGCGCCGGAGTAGTGACCAGGGCGATCTGAATCAGCCGCCGCTCCCGTGAACAGCCAGGGCACGCCCGGCAGTCCCACAGGCGATCGCGACGACAACCGAGTGGCCCTATTCGCGCGCCCCTTCCACGTGCCGGGTCCGAACCCGTCGTCCGGATTTGCGCCGCCACGCTGGTCATGTCTCCGGCCACCGCTAACCCAAAAGGCGTAGGCATCAGCCCAAATGGAAGTAGGTATCATGCATAAGTCTTAAAATGCCTAATTAGCTTGGCGATATATGCATCAACATCCCTTATATCGTATCATTCCCATGCGAACGAGCGAGCTATATTGAAAATCCTTTGAATAAACGGTGAGATTTCAAAAGATTAGATGGCACTTTTCCTGGGCGGGCGGGTAGCAGTGCCAGAAGGGGCGAACATGGAGCCGAAATCAGTTTTGGTGGTCCTCATCGGGCCCAATGCCCTGTTGAGGGAAGGTCTGTCCCGCATTTTGACTACAGCGGATTTTGAGGTCGCTGCCTCGCGGTCTCGCGTCGACGATCACGTGGTTGCCGCCCTGACCCGAGAAGCCAAGGTGCTCCTGATCATCGACATTGGCGATGATTTCGGCTCTGCAATGAGCCAGATTGAGTATTACAAGCGGCAATGCCCAGAGGGCCGGGTCGTAGTGCTGGCTCATCAGCATCAATTTTCCGAGATGGTGTCCGCATACCGATCTGGTGCGAACGCTTATTTCGTCACGATTGCCAGCTGTGAAGTATTCATCAAATCCATCGAACTGGTGATGCTCGGCGAAACGGTTCTACCACCGACAATGCTGACGATTGTTGACGGAGAGAGAGAACCGCTCGACAGCCACCGGATCGGATACAGCAGTTCCGGGCGCAACGGTGATGTTCGCTTGCAGCGATACCAGTTGCAGGACATCGATTCCGACCTCTCCGGCGACGAAGACACGGAGATCAATGATTCGTCGCTGACCGGTGAGAGCTGCGCGCCGCGTCTTTCGGCCCGGCACAAATCGATTCTGAGCTGCTTGATCGAGGGGCATTCGAACAAGATCATCGCGCGTAGGATGAAGATTTCCGAGGCCACCGTTAAGGTGCACGTCAAGGCGATCCTACGCCGAGTTCGCGTTCACAATCGCACCCAAGCCGCGATCTGGGCCATGAACAGCGGCCTGTTTCATCCGGCGAAGGAGGCCGACCGGCCCGCCGCGGTGACCGCGACTGCGTCTGCCCTGGATGCTGACGTCTGGTCGCCCGAATTTACCAACGGATCGTCGCCGGCGGGGACACGTATCGGAGCGAGACATGGCATGTTGCCCAACCTTGATCCACGGCTCCGGATCGGCGGTCAGCGGACTGACAACTGACCGATTTGCAAGACGGCTGGCGACGGCAACGAGCGGATCGATCGGCGCGGCAGGCTGCCCGCGGCGCTTGGCGCATGTCAGGCGCTCCCCTCGAAGACATGTCGCCCGACCGCCCCGATCGGCGACAAGTCCGTGAAATCAATGTCCCAGCTTCGACCGGCCCAGTGCCAGGAGTTCTCATGATGTGGGGATCCCGATTGCATACCGAACACGGTAGCCGCCTCGAGACTGAAAGCTCTCGGGCCAGGAAGCGCCGCGGCCTTGCGGCAGGCTTGGTGATCGCCAGCCTGTTAAGCTCGCTTGGCCCGGCGAAGGCCGGGTATACTATCGCGGCCGGAGACGTCATCGAGATTCTGGTCGCACGAGTCCCGGAACTGCAGCGACGTGTGACGGTGCAACCGGATGGCCGCATCTCCTTTCCGGTGCTGGGGAGCGTGGCAGTGGCGGGGCTTTCTGCCTCCGAGATGGAATCAAGAATACAGGCCATGATGGCCAGCAAGGTGTTCAGGCAACGATCGTCAGACGGGCGTGAATACGTGGTGGCGATCGAGGCCGATGAGGTCACCGCCAGCGTGGCGCAATACAGGCCCGTCTATATCAAGGGCGATGTATCGAAGCCGGGTGAGTTGCCGTTTCGCCCGCAGATGACGGTGCGCCACCTGGTGGCCGTGTCCGGGGGCTACGATCTGCTGCGGCAGCGAACAGGCAACCCGGCTCTCCTCTCCGTCGAGCTGAGCAACGAATCTCAATGGCTTTGGCTGGAACTCGCCAGGTCCGAAGCGCGTGTCTTGCGGCTGCAGGCGACATTGGGCGACGCAGCCCAGATCGCGGTCGAGCGTCTGACTCCCTCACCCATCCCTTCGATCAGAATAGCGGAGATCGAGAAGCTTGAAACCGATCAGCTGCGGGCCGAGCAATCGGACCATGATCGCGAGAAATCCTACCTCAACCGGTCCATCAAGCTGGCGGACCAGCAGGCAAAGGTGCTCGCGGCGCAGGAGGCGAAGGAAGAGCAGGGAACACAGGCCGATATCGAGGAGCTGAGAAAGGTCGAGGAGATGTTTGGCAAGGGGGCCTTGCCGAGCCCTCGCGTGACCGATGCCCGGCGCGCTGTGCTGCTGTCGTCAACGCGGAAACTGCAGACCGGTGCACAGCTGATGGAGGTCAAGAAGCGGCAGGACGAGTACGCCAGACAGTTGGAACGGCTCGACGATCGCCGCAGGATCAAGCTGTTGCAGGATCTGCATGACGCGCGCACGGCACTGAACCAAATCCGGGTCAGACTGCAGACGGTTGAGGAGAAGCTCTCGAGTCTCGCGCGCGGCCATAAGTCTGGAGTGGAGGTAGCGATCGTCAGGCGGGGCGAAAAAGGGCTCGAAACCATCATCGCGAATGAGGACTTCGAGCTACAACCGGGCGACGTTGTCGAAGTGACCCTGCAGCCGGAAGCCTCGCCGGGATTGGTTAGGCCGTCCGTCGCCGGCGTCGCTGCGGGGGCGCAGGCGGCGGCCAAGACGAATCCGTAGGGTGACGCGATCTCCCCCTATGAAGACCGGTGCGCTCGAGAACATGAGGCTGGCGCAGGTGCGGATCACGCCTGGTTGCATTGAGCGCTGCGGCGTGAGCTTGGCGCCCCCTGCTCAATCAGCGTGAGCTTGCCGGCTTTCGCTCCTGGCTCTGATCGATAGCGGCGCTGCCTGCTATGCCATGCGGGGTGGGTCCAGTTGCCCACTTGCTTCCCCGGATGCCGGCACCGAAGCGACCGGCAGCTCGCTCTCGATCCCCAACCAGCGGGGAACCTGCCCGACCAGCAGCAGCACGATGGTCGCCAGCGTGATGCGCAGATCGGTCAACACGCCAATGTCACGGCTGTAGCGCTCGTAATAGCCGAACTTGATTGGCATGATCTTGTGCCGGTAAAGGGCGACAGGATCGTCGTCCCGGTCGAGCAGGGAACTCTCGTCACGAAACAGGATAGCGGCGTAATCGGTTATGCCGGGCCGCATGGAGAGAATTATGGCGCGCTGCTCCGGCGAGTAGAACTCCATGAACTCGGGCACCTCGGGACGGGGACCGACCAGGGACATGTCGCCGGACAGGACATTGATGAGCTGCGGCAGCTCGTCGAGCTTCGACCTCCTGAGAAAGGCGCCGACATGCGTAACCCGCTTGTCCCCGCGCAGGGTGAGCGCCACGCCGCTCACCGGCCTCACTGCCATCGACCGAAATTTATAGATCTGGAACACGCGGCCATCGCGACCGACCCGGTCCTGCCTGAAGAAGATCGGGCCGGGGCTATCGCGTTTGATCGCAATCGCGACGATCGGGAATATCGGCGATAGCATGATGAGGCCGAGAGCCGAGCCGACGACATCCAGCGTTCGCTTGAATGCGAGCGTTATCGGTAACGGCGGTGCGATCGAACGGCGATCCTCGCGACCAGACATCGCGCGTCACTCCAGGATGTTGCGGGTCGCGTCCACGACACGGTCGACCTCGTCGTTGGTCATGCCCGGGAACAGCGGCAACGTCACTGCACCGGCGAAGTAACGGCTCGCGACGGGAAAATCGTCGGGTTTGCAGCCGTAGCGTTCCCGCCAGTAGGTCATCTCGTGCAGAGGTCGGTAGTGGACCGACGTGCCAATGTGTTCGGCTGCCAACCCTGCGATCAGCATGTCACGGTTGGCGGATGCGGTTTCATGAACCCGTATCGGAAACATGTGCCAGGCATGCAAACCACGTGGAGGTGCGGGCGTTGGGCATTCGACCGGCAGGTCGGCCAGCTTTTCGAAGTAGCGTTCCGCCGCCCGCTGGCGCGACGCCTGGAGCGCCCCAGCCCGCGAGAGCTGGACCACCCCGACAGCGGCCGCAACATCGGTGAGGTTGCACTTGAACCCCGGCGCGACGACGTCGTAGGACCACGAGGCTCCAACCTTGCGGAACCGGTCGAAGGCGTCACGATCAAGTCCGTGGGTGCGCATGGTACGCGCCCGCGCCGCAATCTTCGGATCCCGTGTGACGACCATGCCTCCTTCGCCGGTGGTGATCGGCTTGCTCGCATAGAAGCTGAACACGGTTGCGTCGGACTCCCAGGAGCCGATCAGGCGACCATCGCTGCGCGTCGGCAGGGCATGCGCGGCATCCTCGATCACGCGCAGGCCGTGGCGTCGGGCGAAATCCAACACCTTGGCCATGTCGCAGGGATAGCCGGCAAAATGAACCGGTATGATCGCCTTGCAGCGCGGTGTCAGCCGCCGCGCGGCCTGCTCGAGATCGATGCACAACGTGCCTTCCTCGACATCGACGAGCACGACTTCCGCCCCAAGATGGCGGATGACCGAGGCCGTCGCCGTAAAGGTGAGCGTCGGCACGAGGACTTCGTCGCCGGGCCCGATGCCACACGCCTCCGCGGCAAGGTGGAGGCCAGCGGTGGCCGAATTGACCGCGATCGCCTCGACGTCGCCCCCCATGAAATCCACGAAACTCTGCTCGAACTCGCGCGCCTTCGCCCCGGTGGTGAGCCATCCTGATCGCAGCACAGCCGTTACCGCTTCGATCTCCTTCTCCCCGATGAGGGGGCGGAAGCATGGAATGCTCGAGATCTCGGTTGGTGCTTGTATTGCCTTAGCCCCAGATGAAATTTTGAGGTTGGTCGGCTGGCAGAAGTCCGAATGCAGTGCATTGGTCTGAACATTTTGCATGGTTTTTCCCACGATTCCGAAGATCAATTCACCTCATTGCGGACAATTCTATGCAGATTCATCAACTCGGTTTCCCAGCCTGTGATTTTGAAATCTGCAAAGCTCTTGGTTCCATGTTCCTTCAGATAGAGGGCGTTGCTGTATGTCGGCAGAGAATAGTGGCCGACTTGGTTGGAGCGTACGAGGCCAATGACCTGTGCAATGCCGCGTTCGATCGTCCAGCGTGGCACGAACCCGAGCCGGGACCGGATCTTCGCAAAGGAGACGCGATAGTTGCGCTTGTCGACGAATGTATCGTCCGAGGTGATCACGGCATCCGGGACCTGCTTGTTGATCAGCTCGGCAATCTCACCGAGCGTATAATTCTGCTCGTCACTTCCAACATTGAAGCATTCGCCCGCTACCAGATGAGCCGGGGCTTCCAACGCCAGGGTGACCGCATGCGCCACGTCTTCAACATGCACGAATGGACGCCACTGATCCGCGCCGAAGACCGTAATCAGCCCGTCCCGAACGGCCTTCGCGCAGAGCAGGTTGACGACCAGGTCGAACCGCGTCCGGCCTGAGATGCCGTAGATCGTGGCGAACCGCAGGCAGGTTACGGAGAAATTGTGATCGCTGAGGCCCCAAAGAACTGCTTCGGACGCTACTTTGCTGCGTGCGTAGAGCGACTGGGGATTAAAGCTCGATTCTTCATCCACCACATCGTCATTTGCTCCGTAGACGGAGCAGGAGCTGGCGAAGATGAAGCGGCGCACGCCGCGCGCCTTGGCGATCTCGCCGATCACCTTGGTTGCCGTCACGTTGACGTCGACTGTCAGATCGGCATCGAAAGCGCATGCCGGATCGCCCACCAGCCCACCGAGATGGATCACCGACCCCGCTCCGCTCACCGCACGGGTCAGCGCCTCAATGTGACGGAAATCCTCTCGGATCAGCGTGAAGTTCGGGTGCCCCCAAACACGCGAGAGCGCCTCATCGCCGAAATGCATGGCATCCAGAACAGAAACTCGGAAGCCCTGGTTGAGCAACTTCTCGACAAGCGCCGAACCGATATAGCCGCCACCACCGATCACGAGCACGTTGGTGTCGGAAGCATCGAGCGGATGATGATCGTCCGGGATGTCGCTCGCGCGCCGGGCTTCCAGACGCAGAGCCCGGTCTTCTGAACGCAGAACGAAGGACACCACGCGCGCAAGTGAAAGCAGGAGCATCGATCCCAGGGCAGTGGTGACCAACAAGGGAAAAGTAAGCACGCTCGACTGTTCTGTAAGCAGCAGAACCGCGCCGACTGCGACGAAAAACGTGACGTTCACGCAGCCGATACGGCGAAGTTTCGTCGACAGGCTAATGTGATAGCTTCGGGAATAGAGACCACATCCGGTGGAGACGATGAGCGCCAGTATCGTGCAGGAGGCGACCAGCAGTACCGAGTGCAATGACTCGAATGAGACCAGCGAAGACATGTCGCGGTCTTCGACGACGATCCAGCCGAACAGGAACGCCGTCCAGATCGAAGCAATATCGGTTGCGACACGCAGAACCGTCCCCAATGGCGGAACCAGCATGGTGAGGCTGTGAGGCAGAGCCGGCGTCGCAAACCAGGTCGGCGACCTTCGCGGTGTCGTCATGGACATCGTCTATCTCCCCGGCATCAGATCTCCGTCGACCGCACCGCCTGATTCCACTCACCTTGCGTGACCTGGAGCGATGTCGGCCCCTCACTTCGATGCCTGCGATCTTAGCCGCCCCTGCGCTCGGGCCGTGTGACTAATTCGATCTATGACCAGTATTCGCCAGTTGGATGCCAACGACGTACTTGTCGTTCGGTCGAAAGCCGCGTCATTGCCGTTCTATTCGTTGCCGCTCGCAGTTATCCAACGGAAATGATCGACATCAATCGACTTAGCGGAGACCAAACGCCTCTGCCTAACTCGAAAGAGGTATACCCCTCATACGCGAACGCACGCTTGTTCCGCTGTGATATTTGTTTCAGGCAGAAGTATTGCCGCCGGCAGGGGCTGCGAAACCCTGCCCACCCAAGGGCATGCAGCGATGACTGAACGTTCGCGCAAGGTGACGGCCAGGCCTCTCAAAGCGTCCGATCCTGCCCGATCAAACCGTGGGGCATTCACATGACGCAGCACGTCCTGTGCATCGGCGGAGAGGACCATGCCCTACGCATTCCATTCCTGCTCGCGCTGCGCGAACGCGGCTTTCGGGTGAGCGCAGCAGCTACAGCGGATCCGACGCCGTTCGCGCGTGCAGGGATCGACTACCATCCCTTTCATTTTGATCGGTTCGTCGCTCCGCTGGCGGATCTGGCTGCACGCAAAGCCCTGGCGAAGCTGATCACCGATCTACGTCCGGAGATTGTACAGAGCTTCGACACGAAGCCGAGCCTGTTGGTCCCGTTGGCTGCCAGAGGCATTCCGAGGCTCAGCGTTGTCGTAACGATCAACGGGCTGGCTTATCTCTATTCATCACGCTCGCCGAAGGCATTGTTGCTTCGTCCGGTCTGGCGCGCGCTCCAGCAGTTGGCGGCACGTTGGACGACAGCGACCGTATTCCAGAACGTCGACGACCAGGCGTTCTTCGAACGACATAACTTGATGGGTCCCGGCACCGGGCACTTGATCCCTGGATCCGGGGTCGATCTCCCTCGCTTCGATCGGGCGATTGCGGACGGGCCGTCGCCGGAGGCACTTCGCCAGGAGCTCGGAGTCGGCGGCCACGAAACCGTCGTCACGGTCTCGCGCCTGACGCGGCAGAAGGGAATTCCAACCCTGCTCGAGGCGGCGGCGGAGATCCACCGACAGCGTCCCAATGTGCGATTCCTGCTGGTGGGGCCACGGGACAGCGAGGGCCCGCTCGCCGTAACGCAGGCGGAGATCGACCGACATAAGCCGTATGTGTTCTCGATCGGCCCGCGTTCCGACGTTCCTTCGTTGCTCGGCATGGCCGACGTGTTTGTTCTGCCGACAGAATACCGCGAAGGCATTCCGCGCGCGCTGCTCGAAGCAGCCGCCGCATCGCGCCCGATCGTGACCACCCGCATGCCCGGCTGTCGCGATATCATCCGCGATGATTGGAATGGCTACCTGGTGGCGCCGCACGCGCCGGGGCAACTCGCCGCCAGAATTCTCGAACTCTTGCAGGATCGCGAGTCGGCCGCTGTGATGGGCGCGCGGGCAGCCATGCTGGTCCGGAGCGAATTCAATCTCGAGGCGATCACCGAGCGATACGCCTCTCTCTACCACAAACTGGCCGACGGCCTACGCCAGGCTCCACTGACGATCGCTTCAAAGGGCGGGATCGCAAGCTCTGCCGAGATGCGCGTCAGCTCGGCAGCTGACTGAGGCGGGAGGGAAGCGCATGGCCCGCCCGCATGTGATCTTCCCCCATCGATCGAAGGCAGGATTCAGCATGCTGCTGGACCTTCTTCTGGCCTTGGGCCTGCTTCTCTCGACCGCCTCGCAATTGAGGCCGACTGGCCTTCCCGTTGGACCGGGCGAGCTCTTCCTGGTGACCTGGGTTTTTTTGATGCTCGGCCGAGAAGCTGCCCGCCTCGGCCCACCCATGACCCGCCCGCTTGCGGTGTTGCTGATCTTCTGGGCGGTTTTCGCCGTGGCCCAGAGCAGCGGCACGATGGCAGGCTACGTCATTGGGGACGTTCACGACAGGGACCTCTTCCTGCATAGCGTCAAGGCCTACGTGCTTCTGGCGATCGTCAGTTGCCTGATCGTCGTGGGGCCCGACGCTGGAGCGCACCTCCATCGCATGGCTTGGCTTGTGGTCTCGCTCGGCGCCGGATTTCTCGTCCTCCAGATCGCGAGCGGCTTTGGCGTGATTGGCATCTCCGGGGTCGATCCCTGGTATTGGGAGCGCTTCCGCGGCTGGTCGTCGAACGCCAACCAACTTGCCCTGCTTTGCGTGGTGCTCGCGTTATTGTCGCTTCATTTGGCTGAGCTCGCGCCAAGAGCCGGCGGAAAGGTTGCCGCGCTCGCCTGCGGCATCGTGCCGGTCTACGTTGGCCGGCTCTCGATGAGTGACTCCTTTGCACTTGTCCTCGCCTTCAGCGTGCCGGTCTATCTGGCGCTCAAACTCCGGTCCTGGACCCGACCGGGACGGTCGACCGTTCGATCCGCCTTTGCCTGGATCGTGATCCTGGCGATTCCGGCCGGGGTGATAGCTGCGGCTCCGCTCGTCAATGCCATCGCAGAGGAGGCCGTGGACACGGCCAGGTTCGTCGCCAGGGGCAACGAAGCCGACACGGAGCGCTCGGCCTCCATCCGGTTCGGCATCTGGGCCGCTGCGATCGATCGGGGCCTCGAATCGGCCATGCTGGGACTGGGCCCGGGGCCCCATCTCAAGAATCCGTTCCAGATCGACATGGGACCGCTTTCGGAGGAAGCCCAGGAGAATCCGAATAACCCCAAACAGTCACATCTGCCGAATTTCGAGGCCCACAATACCCTGCTCGATCTGTTCACGCAGAGCGGCCTGATCGGGCTCCTGAGCGTGGCCGGGCTCGGAGCGGTTGTGCTCGCAGGGACCTGGAATGCGAGACTGGACGGGCTCACGATCCTGATGATCGGCCTCGCAGTATTCAGCTCCTTTCACTTCATCGTTCGCCATCCGATCGTCTGGTTCGCGATCGCCATGTGCCTGGTGGCCGGCAGCACCGCCCGCCAGTCCTCCCCTCGGATCGAAAGCTGAGGTCATGCGTGACGCCGACGGAATTCTTCACACACCCAAAGAAAGCAATCGCGGCCGGGTTCGGTTGCGCGCCCGGCCTGCCGATTACCTCCGCTTTGTCCAGTCGAACCGCTGAAGGTGGGACATGCTGCGCTCTCTCATCGATGAGCATCCTAGAAACGAGAGGACCGAGCCGAACCGTCCGCAGCCGGCCGAGCTCGGGGACGCGGATGTGCGAGTCTTGGCTCCGCGAACAGCTATCCAGGACCAGTCCTTTCTGGATGTGGCCCGCGTACTCTATCGCCGGAGGCTGATGATTCTGACGGCCTCCGTCCTCGGCGCAATGCTGGCGGCCCTCGTCGGGTTGGCGATCCCACCAAAATACACGGCCGTTGCCCAGCTCGTGGTCGAGCCGCCGCAGGGGTCCTCGGGCGGCCGGGCGCTGTCGCCTGCAGAAGAAATAAACATCAACACCCACATCGCGATGCTGAGCTCGCGCGATCAGATGGCACGGGTGCTCGACAGCCTGTCATCCGGAGCAGCCGCGCGGACCGCGCCGTCTGCGGACATCGTGTCGCCATCGGTCGGTGACGGCGCGGCGGATGATGCGATCACGAACCCAGCGCGCGGCCTGAGCCCGACCGAATTGACGCGCCGCCTCAAACTGTGGACCGGATTCCGCGGACAAAGCGATGCGCGTCTGAACGTCGAGCAACTCGAACGCAACGCCAGTATCACCCAGCTGGGTCGCTCGCGCGTCATCAGGGTGGGGATTACGTCGAAAAACCCGCAGCAGGCGGCCACACTGGCAAACCGGGTAGCCCAGATTTACGCCGACGCCCAGTACGCGCAGAACCGTTCATGGATGAACGCAGAGTTGACAAGGCTCGACCAGCGCATTTCTGACCTAAAAAACGAAGCTGAGGGGACACGATCAGCGGCACAAATCCTGATGAATCTCATACGTAGGCAAGATGAAATCCGGGGTCAGATCGAATTCATTTCGTCCGACATCAGCGTATTCTCCCTCGCGCAGGCACCGGAGCGGCCGAGTTCTTCCAATCCGCTCCTCTTCATCCTTCCAGCCTTGATCATCTGCGCGATTGGCGCCAGCCTGTTTGCCGTGATGGCTGACCGCCTGGATTGCGGATTGCGCAGTGAACGCGATGTCAGCGCGGCGCTCGGCATCCCCTGCATCGGTCTCGTACCAAAGATTGCTCGAAGGAGCAGGGCACGTCCTCATCGGTATCTGCTGGCGCAACCCTTCTCGGCCTATTCGGAAGCGATACGGTCCGCGGCCGCTTCACTGGACATCGTGGCGAAGAGCGAAGACGCCAGAATTGTCCTGATCAGTTCAAGCATTCCAATGGAAGGACGAACGACGCTTGCCCTGAGCCTCGCCACCTATGTGTCCGGCCTCGGTCGCCGCGTACTCTTGGTTGACCTTGATTTCCGGCGGAGATCACTGCTGGGGCGGCTTTGCCGCCGGACCGCGAGTGAAACCCGCGACCTTCATCTCCAGAACCGGCCGCCAGCGGAGTTCATCCAGCCGGTTCCCGGCCTTGGGCTCGATTACCTGCCGATGCCGCGCGGTGCAGACCCCCTGGAACCCTTTGCCAGCGAGCAGATCCCACAGCTGCTGGAGCAGTTTCGCGACCGCTATGATTGCGTGATCATCGACGGCCCGCCTCTGCTTGGCATCACGGAGGCGCGCCTGCTCCCCGCCCTGGCGGACAAGGTGCTGTTTGTCGTGAAATGGGGGCAATCGCGCGAGGTCGTCAGGAATGCAGTTCGCCTGCTCCGCGACGCCGGTTGCCCCGAGAAGGAATGGAGCGAGCTGCCGACCGCAATCGTGACCCAGGTCGATCTGAAGCAGCACGCCCGGTACAGGTTCGGCGATGCCGGCGAGCTGATGGTGAAACACCGGAAGTACTACGCCCATGCCGCGAGGGCGTGGCGGGTAGCAGCGCGCGTCCGGGCAGCGAGCTCGAGCCCGCGCCCGGGGAATGACAGGTGACGTCATGCCTCAAGACGACCTCGAAACCCGGTCGGTCAGTCGTGTCGCCCGTGGCGGCTTGGCCGCCTTCATCATCTATGGCGCGGGTGTCGGGCTCGCCTATTGCTCGCAGCTCTTGATCGCACGGCTCGTCGGCGTCGATGCGTATGGCCTCTACGCCTATGTCATGGCCTGGGTTACGGTGCTCGCCTATTTCTCGGCGCTGGGCTTCGACGTGGCGCTCCTGCGATTTCTCCCCGCCTATGAGGCAGCATGCGCCTGGCCGCTTTTTCGTGGAGTGATCCGCTACGCGGAACGAAGGGCCATGGCCGTCAGCGCCGCCATCATCCTCGCCGGCGCGTACGTGGTCCTTGCTCGGGAGGTTTCGACGCAACTCAGAGACACCTTTCTCATCGGCCTCTTGTTGGTTCCCGTCTTGGCCTTGTTATGGATCCGCAGTTCCATCGTGCGTGCATGTGGCGGCGTGCTCTGGGCGGTTGCACCAAACCGTGTCATGCGAGATGGAGTCCTGGTCGGGTTGGTTGCCCTTGCCAGCGCGGGGCTGGGCTGGACCCTCGACGCTGCAGCGGTGATATCAGCGACACTGGTGGGCGCGATTATCGCGCTGCTGTTCGCGACTCTAGGCATGCGCAAGCTGCGCCCCCGCATCATAGACGGCGTCGAGCCGG
This sequence comes from Allobosea sp. LC85, assembly GCF_000735605.1. Taxonomy (GTDB): domain Bacteria; phylum Pseudomonadota; class Alphaproteobacteria; order Rhizobiales; family Beijerinckiaceae; genus Allobosea. The sequence goes on along the minus strand of NZ_JPKG01000027.1, from coordinate 294,759 downwards.
CATACGAGGCCGAGAGCTGGCGCCGGGCAGCCCTGCCGCTCGTCATCCTGACTGCGGCAGAAGCCCTCCTGAACCGAAGCGGCGTCATCGTGCTAGGTTGGTTCGGGGACACGAAGGCCGCGGGAATCTACAGCCTGGCGTTCAATATTGCCTTCGTGGTTGGGCTGCCACGGGTCGCCATCAACACCCTGTTCGCACCAACCATCTCGGGATTTCACGCCAGGAACGAGCACGCCATGCTGCAGCGGCTGATCACCAGGGCCGCCTCATGGACACTGGCGGCCTCGGGTTTCATCGGCATTGTGCTGTTCGTCTTCGCGGAACAGTTTTTTGGCTGGTTCGGCGCGGATTACGCGGCCGGCGTGCCAGCGCTGCGTATCCTCCTCGTCGGCCAGGTGCTTGTCGCGGCGGGAGGCTCGCAGCTTCACGTCATGACAATGACGGGACATGAGCGCAGTGCCGCGGTGCTGCTTGTGTCCAGCACGATCGTCAATTTGGCCGCCAGCGGCGCGCTGGTCGCCCTGATCGGCTTGAACGGCGCAGCGATCGGCACCGCGGCGACGCTCATCCTATGGAATCTGGCGATGGCGACGTTTCTCTCTCGTCGTTTGGGCTTGAAAGCGGGCGTGCTTGCATTCCTTCAGCTCGGTCTCAAGAGAACGGAGCGTCAAGCGGCCGAGGCCCCGCCATCTGTGCGGCGCGCCCTTGGTCGGCTCCGGCAGTCATTCCGGGTCTGAGCATGTGCTCCGCGACATTCTCGGTGCGATGAGCAAAAAAGCCGAAGCTCGATGCTATCAATCCAACCAACCGATCCCCTGCGGCCGATAGAACGCGGTTCGAAAGCGGCCACCGTTCAAACAGTCGGGCGCGATCGCTCCGGAGCGCTACGGTGCGATGCACCTGCCAGACAATCCGCAGCTCTTTCGCGAGCGACACCCCGCAGTTCCGAGCTTGCACCGATCCTCAGAAATCCATGCCGCCCGGCATCGCCGGAGCCGCTTCCTTCTTCGGCGTTTCGGCAATGATCGCCTCGGTCATGATCAGCAGCGAAGCGATCGAAGCCGCATCCTGAAGTGCGGTCCGCACGACCTTGGCCGGATCGATCACGCCGTTCGCCACAAGATCCTGATATGCTCCCGTCGCGGAATTGTAGCCCCAATTGTAATCATCCTTCTCGATCAGCTTGCCGACGATGACCGCACCGTCGGCGCCGGCGTTTTCGATGATCTGGCGGGCCGGGGCCTGCAGGGCGCGGCGCACGATCTCCACGCCGGTTTTCTGGTCGGCATTGGCCGGCTTGACGGCGGCAAGCGCCTTCATCGCCCTCAGCAACGGCACGCCGCCACCCGGCAGAATGCCTTCTTCGACTGCCGCGCGGGTCGCATGCATGGCATCATCGACACGATCCTTCTTCTCCTTGACCTCGATTTCGGTCGCACCGCCGACGCTGATCACCGCAACGCCGCCAGCGAGCTTGGCCAAGCGCTCCTGGAGCTTCTCACGGTCGTAGTCCGAGGTTGTATCCTCGATCTGAGCCTTGATCTGTGCAACGCGCGCCTCGATCTCCTTCTTCTTGCCGGCGCCGTTGACAATCGTGGTGCTCTCCTTCTCGATCATGATTCTCTTGGCGCGGCCGAGCATCTGGAGCGTTACAGTCTCAAGCTTGATGCCGAGATCGTCGGAAATGGCGGTTCCGCCGCTGAGGATGGCAATATCCTCCAGCATGGCCTTGCGGCGATCGCCGAAGCCCGGAGCCTTGACGGCCGCGACCTTGAGGCCGCCCCGCAGCTTGTTGACGACGAGTGTGGCGAGAGCCTCGCCTTCCACGTCCTCGGCGATGATCAGCAGTGGCTTGCCCGTTTGCACCACCGCCTCGAGTAGCGGCAGCATGGCCTGGAGCGAAGAGAGTTTCTTCTCGTGGATCAGGACATAGGCGTCTTCCAGCTCGGCCCGCATCTTCTCCGCGTCGGTGATGAAATAGGGCGAGATATAGCCACGGTCGAACCGCATGCCCTCGACCACGTCGAGTTCGATCTCCAGCGATTTTGCCTCCTCGACGGTGATGACGCCCTCGTTGCCGACCTTCTTCATCGCCTGCGCGATCATCTGGCCGATCTCGGTGTCGCCATTGGCCGAAATGGTGCCGATCTGCGCGATCTCGCTGTTGGCGGTGACCTTCTTGGCGTTCTTCTTGAAATCTGCCACGGCAGCTTCGACCGCCATGTCGATGCCACGCTTCAGATCCATCGGGTTCATGCCGGCGGCGACCGCCTTGGCCCCCTCACGGACGATGGCATGGGCCAGCACAGTTGCGGTCGTGGTGCCATCGCCGGCGGCGTCATGCTGTTTTGAGGCGACCTCGCGCACCATCTGGGCGCCCATGTTTTCGAACTTGTCGGCGAGTTCGATTTCCCTGGCGACGGCGACGCCGTCCTTGGTGATGCGGGGCGCACCGAATGACTTCTCGATCACGACGTTGCGGCCCTTGGGACCAAGCGTGACCTTGACGGCATTGGCCAGGATCTCGACGCCGCGCAGCATATTATCGCGTGCATCAGAAGAAAACTTCAACTCCTTGGCGGCCATGATCCGGGTCCTCCTCTTTGGGATTTCAACGGTTCAGCAGCAGGATAGGGTCAGGCGGTCCTGTTGCGGATCTCGTTCCTCTCGATCAGGCCGAGTATATCGCTCTCCGCCGGGATCAGCAGCATTTCTCCGTCAGCCCCGAACACTGCGGGACAAGTGCCGGTCTGCCGCCACGCGCGGTCAGCGGCTGAGCATGCCCCGATCGGGTCCGGCGCTCCGTGGGTCGATCTCGCAAGGCGGCGCGCCGCAGGTCAATTCGCTGGATCACGTTCAGCAACGGTCCGTGGGCTGGGTTCTTCCGCGAACTTCCGACCGCCTGCCGCCGCCTCGACCCTCTGCTGGATTGACCTGGATACGAGGCGAGACTTCCCGAGGGCAGCAAAATCGCTGGCGCTGTGGTTCTGACTGGCACGGCCCTCGAAGACCAGGACGTCCGAGCGGGTGACGACGATATCGCCGCGACGCAGGGTCGGGTCGTCCAGGTACCAATACTGATCGGTCGCGGGATCGAGCTTTACGATGGGCGGCGGCGGCTTGGACGCCACGGCTTTCCGATGAGGTTGACGGCGGGTCGGCCGAACGGTGACGTCCAGCGGTTCAGGGGCAGTCGGATAAACCTGTGGAGGCGGCCGTCCGAACACAGCTCGGGCCAGCTCATCGAAGAACCCGGCGGAATGGGCGGGCGTCACAAGAACAACCGCGCTCACGCCAGCGATAAGCAGCCTGCGGACTGGAGCGCTGTTCATGGGCAGATCCTCGAACCGTCTGCTGGCTAACGCCGCCAATGGCTGGCGGTTCCACCGAGCTGTTGTCCGGTTGTCGTCTGGAGCGCGATCGTGCCCTCTGGATGCAGGACCGGAGGGCCAAAGCCAATGCTCGCAGTGCTCCTACACCCTTGATAACGCGGCCCAGTGAGTTTTCACGGATAGGATGTAGAACAACGGATGCCCCCATCGCCACCTTCAATAGCCGCCAGGCGCATCATCCTGATTGCCGGCACCACAGAGCAGATCGCCCTTGCTGCGACGCAGCTTGACAGGCGCATTGCTGACGTCGGAGCTTGCTTCCGCACGAAACGGGAAGGCTCTGATTATGCGTCTGTTCGCCGCGTCGCTTGCTACCGAGACGAATACGTTTTCGCCTATCCCGACATCCCGCACGAACTTCGAGGCATCGGCCTATTTTCCCGCCGGCCAGCATCCTGACCGGGCGACGCACTGCACCGCGCCACTTTACGTCGCACGCCGGCGAGCAGGGCGCGACGGTTTCACGCTGATCGAGGGTTCCTGCTTCTGGGCCGAGCCCTCGGGAACCTGTGCCAAGGCCGATTATGAGGAGATGCGGGACGAGATCCTTGGCCAGCTCAGGGCCGCAATGCCGATCGACGGCGTCCTGCTCGGACTGCACGGGGCCATGGTCGCGCATGGCTATGACGATTGCGAGGGCGATATTCTCGAACATGTCCGCGCCATCGTCGGTCCACAAGTGCCGATCGGTGTCGAACTCGATCCGCATTGCCACCTGACCGAGAAGCGCGTGCGGCTGGCGGATGCCATCATCCTCTACAAGGAATATCCGCATATCGACTTCGTCGAGCGGGCCGAGGAACTGGTCGACATCATCCTTGCGACGATCCGCGGCACGATCAAGCCGGTGATGTCGCTCTATGACTGCCGGATGATCGAGCTGGTGCCGACCACACGTGAGCCCGGCCGCTCCTTCGTCGACCGGATGAGCGCGCTCGAAGGCAAGGACGGCGTGCTGTCGATCTCGCTGGCGCACGGTTTCCAGCAGGGCGACGTGCCGGAGATCGGCACGCGGGTCCTGGTCGTCACCGACAACGCCAAGGCAGCCGGAGACGCCCTCGCCGCCCGGCTCGGCGAGGAGTTCCGCTCGTTGAAAGGCCAGTTCGCCCCGCCGGTGGTTCCGCTCGACGAGGCGCTCGACCGGGCTCTCGGCAGTTCCGCCAACGGCCCGAGCGTCATTGCGGATTCGACCGACAATGCCGGTGGCGGCGCGGCGTCCGACAATACCAACATCATCCACCGCCTGCGGGAACGGGGCATTCGCGATGCGGCGATCGGCCCTGTCTGGGACCCTGTCGCCGTCGAATTCTGCCTGACCGCCGGTGTCGGCGCCACCATCCCGCTGCGCTTCGGCGGCAAGGCGGCCTCGACCTCGGGCCAGCCGGTCGACGGCGACGTCACGGTGCTCGGAGCAATCCGCAACGGCACCCAGAGTTTCGGCACGGCCAAGGTTCCGATCGGCAATGCCGTCGGCATCCGCATCGACGGCATCGACGTCGCGCTGTTGTCGCATCGCACGCAGGCCCTGGGGCTCGAGATTTTTACCAGCGTCGGCATCGACCCGACGCAGAAGCGCATCGTCAGCGTCAAGTCGACCAACCATTTCCATGCCGCCTATGGGCCGATCGCCAGTGCGGTGATCTATACCGACGGTGGCGGCCCCTCGCATCTCGACGTGCGCAAATACCCCTATCGCAAGATCGCCCGGCCACTCTGGCCGCACGACCCGCTGCCGCCCGGCCGCATCGTCGTCTGAGCCTGGCCGCGTGGAAGGAGACTTGACCGTGATTTGATCATCGAGGGTGGCCAGACGAAGCGAATGCTCGCGGTCATTCGGCATCTCTTGGAGGGAGAGAGACATGACGACCACACGCCGCAGATTCGTCCAGGGCAGTCTCGCCGCTGGAGCGCTTACCGCCGCCCCTGCCCGCCTGAGGGCCCAGACGACACCAGCCGTCTCACGCACCATCCGCGCCGTGCTGCATGGCGATCTTCGCGTCTTCGATCCGGTCTGGACGACCGCGAATATGACCTCGTACCACGCTGCCATGGTCTACGACACGCTGTTCGGGGTCGACGACAAGTTCGAGCCCAAGCCGCAGATGGTCTCGAAATATTCGCTCTCGGACGATCGCAAGGTCTATAATTTCGAACTCCGCGACGGCCTGCGTTTCTCGGATGGCTCTCAGGTAACGGCCAGGGATTGCGTCGCCTCGATCCGCCGCTGGGCCGCGCGTGACGGCGGCGGCCAGCACATGCTGGCCCGCCTCGCCGACACTCCGGTGAAGGACGACAAGTCCTTCCAGCTCGTGATGAAGGAACCCTACAGCCTGGCGGTCGAATGGCTCGCCAAGGCGGCGACCAATGTCTGCTACATCATGCGCGAGAAGGAAGCGCAGACCGACCCGATGCAGCAGATCCAGACGATCATCGGCTCGGGACCGTTCACGTTCAATCAGGATGCGGTCGTCCAGGGCCAGCGCTACGTCTATGATCGCAACGCAGCCTATGTGCCCCGCTCTGAACCGGCCGTCTTCACCTCCGGCGGCAAGGTCGTGAATGTCGACCGCGTCGTCTTCGAGAACATCGCCGACGAGGCAACGGCAATCGCGGCGATACGCGCCGGCGAGATCGACATGATCGAGTATCCGAATGTCGACCTGCTGTCCTCGCTGGAAGGCGAGAAGGAGATCAAGCTCGAAGTCCTGAACAAGCAGGGGCAGCTCGGCTGGGGCCGCGTCAACTGGCTCCATCCGCCGTTCAACAACGTCAAGGCCCGCCAGGCGATGCTCCATCTCATTCACCCGACCGAGGTGATGAAGGCGACCTTCGGCGACGAGAAATACTTCAAGGGCTGCTCCTCCCTGTTCGGCATGGGCACACCGATGGAGAACGACGCCAATATCGGCTGGTTCAAGGGCGGCCAGAACATCGAAAAGGCCAAGCAGCTCGTCAAGGAATCCGGCTATGACGGCCGCCCGGTCGTCGTGCTGCACGCCACCAACATCGCCTATATGAACAACGCTGCGAACCTGATCGCGCAATGGATGCGCCAGGCCGGCTTCAACGTCTCTCTGCAGGCCTCGGACTGGGGCGCGGTCATCACGCGGCGTGCCGTCAAGAGCCCGCCGGACCAGGGCGGCTGGAACGTCTTCTTCACCTCGGGCTCGGTCAATGCCTTCGGCAATCCCGTGGCGCTCAGCGGCCACGCCGCCAATGGCGAGAAGGGCTGGTTCGGCTGGCCGACCGACGAGAAGCACGAAGCCTTCCGCGACAAATGGGCGGCCGCATCGAGTGATGCCGAGCGCCGGCAGATCGCGCGCGACATGCAGCAGAACGCCTGGGATTTCGTGCCGCACATGTATTACGGGCAATGGTTCCAACCCGCGGCGCTGCGCAATCTCACCGGGCTGATCGGCATGCCGGAGCTGATCCCGTTCTGGAACGTCAAGAAGGGCTAGACGCTCCTTTGAACACCCCGAACGGCTCAGGCTCCGCTTCACGCGCGGCTTGAGCCGTCCGTTTCCAAGCCTCGGCAGGACAGGCGCGCGGCCTGTCTCCGGCTAGTCTTAACTGAGGGAGGACGATCGACCCCATGCTCAGTTACATCGCCCATCGGCTCGCATCGACCATCCTGGTGATGACGCTTGTCGGCATCTTCGTCTTCCTGCTCCTGCATTTCTCGGCCGGCGACCCGGCAGCGATCATCGCCGGCGATTATGCGACGCCTCAGCAGATCGTCGCCATTCGTCAGCGGCTCGGGCTCGACGATCCGCTCCTGGTCCAGTTCTGGCGTTGGGCGCTGCGCGTCATCAAAGGAGATCTCGGCGTCTCCATCTTCTCGAACACGCCGGTCGGTGTCCTGATCATCCAGCGGCTCGAGCCGACGCTGTCCCTGGCGCTGCTGACCATGCTCTTCGCCGTGAGCATCGCGGTCAGCCTCGGCGTGATTGCCGCCTGGCGCGTCGGCAGCCTGGTCGACCGCGCCTTGATGGGCTTTTCCGTGCTCGGCTTCTCGATGCCGGCCTTCGTCGTAGGCTACAGCCTGATCTATATCTTCGCGATCGAGCTGCGCTGGCTTCCAGTGCAGGGGTACAGATCGCTCGCAGACGGCGTCGGCCCGTGGATCCTCCATCTGATCCTGCCGACGGTCACGCTTGGCCTGGCCTATATCGCGTTGATCGCGCGCATGACCCGCGCCTCGATGCTGGAGGTGCTTGAAGAGGACTACATCCGCACGGCCAAGGCCAAGGGCGTCACGACACGCACGATGCTGATGAAGCACGCCCTCAAGAACGCCGGCGTGCCGATCGTCACGGTCATCGGCATCGGCGTGGCGCTGCTCATCGGCGGGGTGGTGATCACGGAGACCGTCTTCAACATTCCTGGTATCGGGCGGCTGGTCGTCGATGCGATCTCGAAACGCGATTATCCGATCATCCAGGGTGTGATCCTGCTGTTCTCCGGCATTTATGTCCTGGTCAATCTGCTCGTCGATCTCTCCTATTCATTGATCGACCCCCGGATTCGCTACAGATGAAGGGGCAAAGACCATGAGCGTGATCACGGCCTCGGCCACAGATCCCATCAGTCGCACTTTCGGCAACCGCCTGTGGCGCCTGGCGCGCCGCAATCCGACGATGCTGCTCGGCGGCGCCATCCTGATCTTCTTCGTGGCCGTGGCCCTTCTTGCGCCACTGCTCGCGGGGGATCCGATGCTGAAGGTACCCACACGCCGGCTGCTGCCGCCCTCACCCCAGTTCTGGTTCGGAACGGATCATCTCGGCCAGGATGTCTTCGCCCGGACGGTCTATGGTGCACGCGTTTCCTTGATCGTCGGCCTCAGCGTCGCAACCATTTCGGTGCTGATCGGCATGACGATCGGGCTGATGGCGGGCTATTACCGCTGGGTCGATGCGGCTGTCATGCGCCTGATGGACGGGCTGATGGCGATCCCCGCGATCCTGCTGGCGATCGCGCTGGTGGCGCTCAACCAGGGCAGTATCGGCATCGTCGTCGCCGCGATTGCCATTCCGGAACTGCCGCGCGTGGTCCGGCTGGTCCGCTCGATCGTCCTCAGCGTCCGCGAGCTCCCCTTTGTCGAGGCCGTCATTGCCTGCGGCGCGCGCACCCCCCGGATTCTGGTGCTTCACATCATGCCGAGCACCATCGCGCCACTGATCGTGCAGGCGACCTATATCTGCGCATCGGCCATCCTGGTCGAGGCGTCGCTGTCATTTCTCGGCGCCGGCGTCCCGCCGGAAACTCCGAGTTGGGGCAACATGATCGCCTCGAGCAGGCTCTACCTGGCGCGCGCGCCCTGGACGATCTTTTGCCCGGCGATCGCGCTGGCGCTGGTCGTGCTCGCGGTCAATCTGCTCGGCGACGGGCTGCGCGACAAGCTCGACCCGCGGATCTCGCGGAGAATGTGACCGGCAGGCCGCGGATGTCGCCAGCGGCGTGAAGCCGGGCTCATCGGCGAATTCGCATGGCTGCCCGGCGGCGGCGCTGCTGCCTTTTCCGGCACGGCCGCTATGGTGGGCTGTGGCGACGTTATGCCAGGTTCGGTGAGGAACAAGCGACATGAACAAGCCCTGGTCACTGGCGGAACGGAGCCGGGCTCCACTTGCGATCCTGCCGACCCCCCTCGAGGATCTGCCCCGCCTGTCGCAGGAACTCCAACGTCATGGCCCTGCACCGTCGATTCTGATCAAGCGCGACGATTGCACAGGTCTCGCCGGCGGCGGCAACAAGGCCCGCAAGCTCGAGTATCTCGTCGGCGATGCGCTTCTGCAGGGAGCCGACACGCTGGTCACGCTCGGGGCCATCCAGTCCAATCACGCGCGGCAAACGGCTGCGGCCGCTGCCAGAAACGGCCTCGGTTGCGTTCTGCTCCTGACCGACAAAATCAGCGGACGCGGCGCAAGCTATCGGGCCAATGGCAACATCCTGCTCGACCGATTGCTCGGCGCCGATATCCGTGTCCTGTCCGCCGAGCAGGACGCCATGGAGGCGCTCGAACAGACGCTGACTGCGCTGCGTGCACAGGGCCGGCGCCCCTATTTCATTCCGATAGGCGGCTCCAATGCGCTGGGCGGGCTCGCCTATCTTGATGCGCTGGTCGAACTCGCCGGGCAGGCCAAGGCCGCAGGCCGACAGATCGACCATATCGTGCTCGCGACCGGCAGCGGCGGCACCCATGCCGGCATCGTTGCAGGCGTGCAGACGCTTGGCCTTGCCTGCGCGGTCCACGGCATCAGCGTCTCGCGGCAGGCCGAAGAGGCTCGCGGTATCGTCGCCGGCCTGGCGCGCGACACGCTCGCGCTTGCTGGGAGCCAGAGCGTTGCCGATCTCTCGATCACCATCGACGATTCGCAGATCGGGCCCGGCTACGGCCAGCCGACGGTGGCGATGCTCGAGGCCGTGACCAGCGTTGCGCGACTGGAGGGCATCCTTCTCGATCCCGTCTATACCGGCAAGGCCATGGCCGGGCTCTTCTCGCTGGTGCAGAGAGGCACATTCAGGCCGGATGAGACGGTGGTGTTCTGGCACACCGGCGGCCATCAGGGACTGTTCGCCTACGAAGAGCTGTTCCGGGACGATTGACGAGATTCTTGATGCCTGAGGCGTGACCTCCGTCACGCCTCCTGGTGTTTTGCCGCCATTGCGACGGTCGCCGGCGCGGCCTGCTGAGCACGCTGGCTCAGCCAGACGCTGCCAAGGACGATCGCCATGCCGGCGATCTGCACCGGGCTGAGCGACTGGCCCAGTACCGACCAGCCGAGGACCACGGCCGTCATCGGACTGAGAAAGCCGAGCGGCGAAACCGTCGAAGGACCGAGCCGGGCAATGCCGCGGAACCAGAGGATATAGGTCAGGGCAGCGCCGATCAGTCCGAGATAGGCAAGGCCGAGGACGTTCGTGCCATTCAATGTCGGCGGCGCAGGCTCGAGCCAGAGGACCACCGGCAGCAACAGCACTCCGCCCGCGGTCAGCTGCCAGGCGGTGAAGGTCAGGGGGGAGACCGGTGGCTGCCAGCGCCGGCTCAGGACCGTACCCGCCGCCATCGACAGCGCACTGGCGAGACCAGCCGCAATGCCGAGCGGATCGAGCGCAGCCTGCGGCGTCAGAATCAACAGCGCGACACCTGCCATGCCGGCCATGGCCGCGACGATGGCGAGCGGGCGGATGGCGGAACCGAGCAGCAGGCGGGCAAGAAGCAGGACGACGAGCGGCTGGATCGCGCCCACGGTTGCCGCGACACCGCCCGGCAGCCGATAGGCTGCGATGAACAGCATCCACCAGAACAGCGAAAAATTGAGCGCGCCGAGGAGGAGAACCCGCCCCCACCAGATTCCCTGCGGCAATTGTCTGACGGCGAGCAGCAGCAGGAGCCCGGCCGGGAGCGCACGCAGCATCGACACTGTCAGCGGGTAGCCCTGCGGCAGGAACTCCGTCGTCACCAGATAGGTGCTGCCCCAGATGGCCGGGGCGATCGCAGTCAGCAGCAAGTCGGCATTGCGGGCCATGGTGCGGTCTCGCTCATTATCTTGACGTCAAGATAATGGCGAATGTCTTGACGTCAAGATATTCTCTCGCGACGATGGCCGCATGGACCATGTCGACGGAATTCTGGCGCAGTGGAACCGGGAAAGACCGGATCTCGATGTCACGCCGATGGGGCTGTTCGGCCGCCTGAAGCGGCTCTCGCAGCATCTCGGCCGGGAGATGGAGAAGACCTTCGCCGAGCACGGGCTCAACGGGGCCAGCTTCGACGTTCTGGCGACATTGCGGCGCTCCGGCGCCCCCTATAGCCTGTCGCCGGGTGATCTGCTGGCGACGATGATGATCACCTCGGGCACGCTGACGAACCGCATCGACCAACTTGAGAAGGCAGACCTTGTCGAGCGCACCCATAACCCCGAGGATCGCCGCAGTTTCATCATTTCACTGACCGAGCGCGGCTTTGCGACAATCGAAGCTGCTGTCACGGCGCATGTCGCGACCCAGGCGCGGCTGAGTGCCATGCTCTCCCCGGATGAGAACGCGGCCCTCAACGCCCTGCTGGGCAAGTACCTGGCGGGTTTCGAAGGCAGCCGGTGAGTCCCGTGTGGTGAGGCTTCTTCGGCGGTAAACCCTCCGATTTCCCGGCCACGGATGAGCACAGCGCGCCCCCCGCAGGCAAGAATGGCGCTTGCCGCTCCACGCAAGTTGATAATTCTCTGGCCGTGCGAAACCGGCATCAGGTCTGATTCAGCCGGCGCTCAGGGGATAGCGGTATGTTTCTCACCAACTCCGACATGGTCGAGCTCGTCGCCTGGCGGCAGCAATTGCACCGCTCCCCCGAGATATCGGGCGAGGAGCAGGAGACGGCGAAGGCAGTCGTTGCCTTTCTTGCCCCGAGCGAGCCGGACCGTATCGTGACGGGACTCGGCGGCCACGGCGTCGCAGCGATTTATGAAGGGCGCGAGCCGGGACCGACGGTGATGGTTCGCTGCGAGCTCGACGCCCTGCCGATCGAGGAAATCTCCGAGAGCGCCCATCGCTCGCAGGTGCCCGGCAAATCCCATGCCTGCGGCCATGACGGGCACATGACCATGGTCGCGGCGCTCTCGCGCGGGCTCGGCCGCCAGCGACCGCAGCGCGGCCGCGCAGTGCTGTTGTTCCAGCCGGCAGAGGAGAACGGCGCAGGTGCCGCCGCCGTCATCGCCGACCCGAAATTCGCGGAGATCGCGCCGGATTACGCCTTCTCGCTACACAATAAACCCGGCCTGCCGCTCGGCTACATCACCCTCTCCGAAGGCCCGGCAAACTGCGCCTCGCGCGGTCTGCAGGTCGTGCTGACCGGCAAGACCTCGCATGCCTCCATGCCGGAACACGGCATCTCCCCGGTTACAGCGGTAGCCCGGCTGATGCCGGCATTGACGGCGCTCGGCCCTGGCGGCCCGCTCGATGCCGCCTATGCGCTCGTCACCGTGACACATGCCGCCATCGGCGAAGCTGCCTTTGGGATCGCTCCCGGCCGGGCCGAGATCTGGGCGACGCTGCGCACGCTGAACGATGCGCAAATGGGCGCGCTTTGCACACGGGCCGAAGCACTGGTGCGCGAAGCCGCTGAAGCATCGGGTCTTGGCGTCGAACTAAGCTATCACGACGTCTTCCATCATTGCGAAAACGACGCCGAGGCGGTGGCGCTCCTGCGCAAGGCCTTCGACGACGAGAGGCTGCGACATGGCCTGGGGTCGCCCTCGCGCGGCTCCGAGGATTTCGGCCTGTTCGGCCGGCAGGCGAAATCGGCGATGTTCATCCTCGGCTCGGGCGAAACCTCGCCGCAATTGCACAACCCGGATTTCGATTTCCCCGATGCCCTGATCGAGCCCGGTTCGCGCGCCTTCATGCGCACGCTGCGCAATATGCTCGGCTAGATCATCGGGCCGGATATCGTATCCGGTCCGATGATCCAGCCTTTTTGTGTTTGCATCGGCTTTCCCGAAAACCGCAATCCACTTTTCGGGCCGATGCATTAGCGCCTTGCGCCTGCCCAAGCGGGCGAGTTCTTGTTGCCAAACCGCAAAGACGCCCTGATCGGCTGCGCATGATGCCGATCAGGGACTTGCCAGCATGAGAGGCCGCATTCCATGACCACGCATCAGCCAAAAATCCTGGCATCGATCGATCCCGCCAAGCTCGACCGGCTCGCCGAAGTTGCCGTCAGGGTCGGTCTGAATCTGCAGGCCGGGCAGGATCTGTTCCTGACCGCGCCGGTCGCCGCCCTGCCGCTGGTGCGGCGGATCGCCGAGCATGCCTACAAGGCCGGCGCCGGGCTCGTGACGCCGATGCTGTCGGATGAGGAGGTAACGCTTTCGCGCTATCGCCATGCCCCGGATGCGAGCTTCGACCGGGCGCCAGGCTGGCTCTATGAAGGTGTCGGCAAAGCCTTCGCCGCCAACACCGCGCGCCTCGCCATCGTTGGCGACAACCCGATGCTGCTGTCAGGGCAGGATCCGGCCAAGGTGGCGCGCGCCAACAAGGCCAACTCGATCGCCTATCAGCCCGCTCTCGAGAAGATCGCGGGCTTCGATATCAACTGGAACATCCTGGCCTACCCGACCGCGTCCTGGGCTCGCCAGGTTTTCCCGGATGAGGCAGAGGACATCGCCGTCGCAAAGCTGGCCGAGGCGATTTTCTCTGCCTCGCGGGCCGACGTTGCCGACCCCATTTCAGCCTGGGCTACGCATAATGCGGCACTCCGCAGCCGGACATTGTGGCTGAACGCGCAGAACTTCCACTCACTGCACTTTTCCGGGCCGGGCACCGACCTGACGATCGGGCTTGCGGACGGCCATGAATGGCAGGGCGGCGCCTCGACTGCCAAGAACGGCGTGACCTGCAATGCCAACATCCCGACCGAAGAGGTATTCACCACGCCGCATGCAAGGCGGGTCTCCGGCCATGTCGTCAGCACCAAGCCGCTCTCGCATCAGGGCACGCTGATCGATGGCATTTCGGTGCGCTTCGAGGAGGGGCGCATCGTCGAGGCCAAGGCCACGCGTGGCGAGGAGGTGCTGAACAAGGTTCTCGACACCGACGAGGGCGCGCGCCGCCTCGGCGAAGTGGCACTGGTGCCGCATTCCTCGCCGATCTCGCAGAGCGGTATCCTGTTCTACAATACGCTCTTCGACGAGAACGCCTCGTGCCATATCGCGCTCGGCCAATGCTATTCGAAATGTTTCGTCGATGGCGCCAGGCTCACACCCGAGCAGATCGCGGCGCAAGGCGGCAACAAGAGCTTCATCCATATCGACTGGATGATCGGCTCGAACCAGGTCGACATCGACGGCGTGCACGCCGATGGCAGCCGCGTCGCAGTCTTCCGCAAGGGCGAATGGGCCTGAACACCCTCACATCAGGCGACGCCTCTCTGCTGACACGAAAAGGCCACCGGGCGAACCCGGCGGCCCTCAATTCGATGTGAACCGTGCCCCAGGGCGGAAGGCTCAGAACTCTTCCCAGCCTGCATCGGATGCGCGGCCGTTGACGACCTTCTTGGCCGGCATGACGGGGCGCTTCGGCGCAGCCTTGGTCTGCGCGAAGGCCGCCTCCGCAAGCTGGCGCAGGCGCTCGGGCTCGGCCCCGCCTGCATCGATCGCCTCGATATCGGAGGCACGCAACGCCGGCGGCGCGTAGGGCGCCGCCTTGGTCGCAAGACGCGCGGGGCGGAGCGCCATCTGGGTGACGGCCGCGGTCGCGACCGGGGCAGCCATCTGCCGCGCCTGATCCGGCCCGGTCCGGAAGGCCGCTACGAGGTCATTGAGCTGGCCAATCCGCTGCGTCAGCGACGCGGCGGAGGCAGCACTCTGTTCGGCCAGGGCCGCGTTCTGCTGAGTCATTTCGTCGAGATGCGCGACGGCCTGACTCATCTCGTCGATGCCATTGGCCTGTTCGCCGGATGCGGTCGAGATCTCGGCGATGGTGGCTGCGACCTTCTGCGAGGCGTCGAGGATTTCGGTCAGGGCCGCACCGGCCTGACGCACGAGTTCGACGCCCTCGGTGACCTCTGCATTCGAGGAGGAGATCAGCCCCGAGATGTCCTTGGCGGCGGCGCCCGAGCGCTGCGCCAGGGTACGCACCTCAGAAGCAACGACCGCAAACCCCTTGCCGGCATCGCCGGCGCGGGCTGCCTCGACCGCCGCGTTGAGCGCGAGCAGATTGGTCTGGAAGGCGATATCGTCGATCACGCGGATAATGTCGGAAATCTTCTTCGAGGCGCTTTCGATGCGCGCCATGGCCTCGACAGCCCTGCCGGCAATCTCGCCGCCCGACTGCGCAGCGCGCATCGCGTCCCCGGCGATCGTCGCGGCCTGTTTCGAAGACTGCGCCGAAGCCTTGACCGAAGCAGCAAGCTCCTCCGTCGTTGCGGCGGTCTCCTCGAGCGAGGACGCCTGCTCCTCGGTGCGCTTCGACAGGTCGTCGGCGCCCGTGTTGATCTCGCGGGACGCCAGACCGACATCGCCGGCGGTCACCTGGATTGCTCGCACGGTCGAGGACAGCCGATCGACCGTCTCGTTGATCGCGCCCTTGAGATCGGCGAAGCGGCCGCGATAGGTGGTATCGACCCGGTTCGTCAGGTCACCGGAGGCAACGGCCTGCAGCACCTTCGCGAACTCGGTCGTGGCAGAATCGACCACCGCGTTGATCTCGTTGATGCCGCTGATCAGCTTCTGCATCTGTTCGTCAGCGCCATCGATGGCGAGCCGCGCCGAGAAGTCACCGGACGCAGCGGCGGCAACGACCTCGCCGACATCCGACACCACAGAGGCCATCGACTCGGCCTGACGCAGGCGACGCTCCGCACTTGCACGCTCTTCCGCCTGCAGCGCGGCGACCTGCTCGGTGCTCTCACGCAGCACCGCGACGGCGCGGGCCATGGTGCCGATCTCGTCCTGACGGGCGACATGCGGCACATCGATCTTGGTATCGCCGGCAGTCAGGCGCTCCATGACAGCGCTGAGGGCGAGGATCGGCGAGGTGATCGAGCGCTGCGCGAAGATCAACGCCGCAGCGAGCGCGCCCAGCAAGGTCACCAGCAGCACCAGCGGCAGGACCAGCCTGGCTTGCTTGGTGAAGGCAGCCGCCTCATCGCCGAGCGCGTTTCCGACATCCTCGTTGCGCTTGCTGAATGCGACCAGGAGATCGTTCACGGCCTTCCGGTTCGCCCGGTTCAGATCGGTATTGCCCTGCGCATTGGCCGCAGCAGCCGAAACCTGCCGTCCGATCCGAACGGTTTCAGTTCGATAGGTAATGAAATCCGCGACGGCCTTCTCGATCTGGGAGACACGCTCCCGCTCGCTGGCCGGTGAGAGCGCCTTCAGCCGTTCGACGAGCTGCCGCATCTGCGGAAAGCGATCCTCCAAACCCTTGCCGTATTGCTCGATCTCCTGCGCATTCTTGGCCATGTAGATGCCGCGCGACTCCATCACGATGCCGGTCACGTGCCCGTTGAGCCGCTCGGTCAGCAAGGCGATGTCGCCCTGGTTGCTTGCGCGTTCGTTCAGACTATCCGCCTTTGAGAGTGCGTAGAAACTCAGCACTGCCGAAATGACCGCGGCCGCTGCAACAATGACCAGCATGGTCAGGATCTTGATACGGATGGACTTCATCGAACTGCGCCCCGACGCATTGTCTTTTTTTGTTATCAACGCGACACGCTCGCGCGTGGCTGCGGCCAAGAAGAGGGAGCCCTTGCAGGCAAGGGCTGGCGGACAGGCAGCACGGCAAGGCCGCGCGTTTCCCATCAAATCCCCAGAATCTGTAAAGAACGCTTTAAGCAGAGTGCTCGAGTTCACTTCCCGGCGAGCATTTCTGCGCAATTGCAGCATTTCAAGTAGTCCAGCACAGCGCCTGGATACTTCGGTACCTTTGCAAATAGTTCAATCATGATTGAACTTGAGGAAGGCGCACCCCGCTGCGGCTGTCGGGCAGGACTGTGTTCCCGTCACATTCCGCTTCGGCGTTAACGTCTTACTGACCCTGCGGAACGAAACTGACGACACGATTCGCCGTCAGTTAGAGTTCCCAATGGGCCAGATCCTGCAGTTCCGCTTACCCGTACAGCCGCTCACCATCCCGGAACCGCTGGATATCGACCTTCTGACAGCCGTCGACGTCGCGCTGCGCGACCTCGCCGAGGTCACGCAGTACATCACCCTGCCCTCGGCACGGGAACAGGCGGAGGCCTGCCGCTTGATGCTGCAGGATGCCTATGACGCGGCGACGACCACCGGCTGAAACGCCGGGTGGGGTCACTTTCAGGCCCGAACTTCGAAGATCATGTTGAACGGAGTCTCGGTCGCACGGCGGAAATGCGAGAAGCCGGCATCGAGCACAACTTTGCGAAGACGCATCTCACCGGCCTGGGCGCCAAGCCCGAGGCCAACCTCCTGAGACAGGGATGCCGGCGTGCAGATCAAGGTCGAGGCGCCGTAGTAGATTCGGCCGACCGGGTTGAGATTGTCCTTCAAACGATCATGCGCGAAGGGTTCGACGATCATCCACGTGCCGTTCGGGCCCAAGGTCTCCTTGACGTGCCTGCCTGCGCCGACCGGGTCGCCCATGTCGTGCAGGCAGTCGAACATGGCGACGAGATCCCAGGACCGGCCCGGAAAGTCCTTCGCGCTGGCCTGCGCGAATGTCACGCGGTCGGCGACACCAGCTTCCTCCGCCGCAACACGCGCACGTTCGATCGAGGGCCCGTGATAGTCGAAGCCCGTGAAGGTAGACCTGGGATAGGCCCGGGCCATCAGAATGGTCGAGGCGCCATGGCCGCAGCCGACATCGGCGACGACGGCCCCCTCCTCCAGACGCTCCTGCATGCCGTCCAATGCCGGAATCCAGTCTGCCACAAGATGGCTGTTGTACCCGGGCCGGAAGAAACGTTCGGTGCCGCGAAACAGGCAGTTGCTGTGCTCATGCCAGCCCAAGCCCTTGCCGGTCCGAAACGCTTCCGCGACCTTGGGTTCGTCGATCCACATCGACTGGACGATTTCAAAGGCGCCCGCGAAAAAGGCGGGGCTGTCGTCCTCTGCGAAGACCATGGCCTGTTCGGGGGTCAGGCTGAAGCGGTCTTCGCCCTCGTCATAGGTCACATAGCCGGCGGCCGCCTGCGCTGACAGCCACTCCCGCAAATAGCGTTCCTTCAAGCCGGTCTTCTGCGCGAGCATCTGAGGGCTGACGGGCTCCCCGTCCGCCATCGCCTTGAAGAGCCCAAGTCTGTCGCCGAGCACAACCAGGGCGCCCGAAACGGAGGCGCCGACATCGCCAACGAGATTGCCGATCAGGGCATCGAGTTTCTGCATATCGGGTTCGCGCATCATGTCCTCCCGATCGAGCGAACTCATCCGGCGTCGACGGACAAGTCCCGTTTCAAGTTGGATTGTGCAGAAGAAGGCCCGAGAGCGCAGGGTCCGCCCGCTCCGTGGCAATTTCAGGACTGGTCCAGCCTTCGCACTGAGCCGGCGCCGGGCTGAAACCAGAGCGGAGAACCCTGCAACAGGTAGGAACCATGTCGCGTGGCGACAAATCCGCCTGCACCGACAAGCAAAAGCGCAAGGCTGGCATATCGAGGAGAGCTAGATCATCGGACCGGATATCGTATCCGGTCCGATGATCTAACCTTCTGTGTTCGCATCGGCTTTGCCCCGAAAACCGCAATCCACTTTTCGGGCCGATGCTTTATGAGGACCGCGGCGTCCCGCATGAGGAGGCGAACGACGTACCCGGGCCACCGTCGACAAGGAAAGCGGCGGCGGCAACAAGCGGTTCGGGCCGCGGCATACCGGATACAAAGGTCTCGGCCAGGAAGGCGGCCGAGACCTGCAGGAAGAAGGCGTCTTGAGCACCCGGCCCGCCATTGCAGTCGCAATGACGACCCGTGCGTTCAGCCCCCGATATTGAAGGCGGCGAGCGCTGCCATGTTGACGATGTCGGAATCCTTGGCGCCGAGCGGCACGATCTGCACCGGCTTGTCGAGACCGACGATCAGCGGACCGATCACGGTCGACCCCCCGAGTTCCTGCAGCATCTTGGTCGAGATCGACGCCGAGTGGAACGCCGGCATGACAAGCACATTGGCCGGTCCGGTGAGACGACAGAACGGGTACTGGCTCATCACGTCGCGGTTGAGCGCGACATCGGCCGCCATCTCGCCGTCATACTCGAAATCGACGCGCTGCCCATCGAGGATCTTGACCGCTTCACGGACCTTCTCGGAGCGCTCACCGGCCGGATGACCGAAGGTCGAGAAGGCCAGCATCGCAACCTTTGGCTCGTAGCCGAGACGGCGTGCAACGCCTGCCGCCTCGATGGCGATCTCGGACAGGTCCCGCGCCGAGGGCATCTCCGTGATCGCCGTGTCGGCGACGAGCACGGTGCGGCCGCGCGAGATCACCACGGAGACCCCGATCAGCCGGTGCCCCGGCTTGTCGTCGATGACGCGCCGGACTTCCTCCAGGGCGATCGAGTAGTTGCGGGTGACACCGGTCACCATCGCATCGGCATCGCCGAGCGCCACCATCGCGGCGGCGAAATGGTTGCGGTCCTGGTTGATCAGGCGCTGGCAGTCGCGGAACAGGTAGCCATGCCGCTGCAGGCGCTCATAGACATACTGGGCATAGGCCGAGTTGCGATGCGAGAGCCGGGCGTTCTGGATCTCGATGCCCTTGGCTTCCAGATCGACGCCGAGGAAGGTCGCGGTTTCGCTGATCCGATCCTCGCGACCGACCAGAATGGCGTGACCCAGCCCCTGATTGACGAAGGACGTCGCGGCGCGAATGACCTGCTCCTCCTCGCCCTCGGCGAAGACGACCCGCTTAGGGTAGCGGCGAACCCGCTCGAAGATGCGGTTCAGCGTGCCGGCGACGGGATCGCGCCGCGCCGAGAGCTGCGCCTTGTAGGCTCCGGTATCGACGATCGGTTTGCCGGCAACGCCCGTTTCCATCGCCGCCTTGGCGACCGCCATGGGCACGACATGAATCAGCCGGGGGTCGAATGGGACAGGGATGATGTAGTCCTTGCCGTAGCGCGGGCGCGCGCCCTGATAGGCGGCGGCCACCTCGTCCGGCACATCCTCGCGTGCGAGCGAGGCAAGAGCCTCGGCAGCAGCAATCTTCATCTCCATGTTGATCGTGGTCGCGCGGACATCGAGCGCGCCACGGAAGATGAAGGGGAAGCCGAGGACGTTGTTGACCTGGTTCGGATAATCCGAGCGGCCCGTCGCCATGATGGCGTCGTCACGCACCGCAGCGACCTCTTCCGGCGTGATCTCCGGGTCGGGATTGGCCATGGCGAAGATGATCGGGTTCGGAGCCATGGAGCGAACCATGTCCGACGTCACCGCACCTTTCTGGCTGAGGCCGAAGAAGGCATCCGCGCCCTCCATCGCCTGGGCGAGCGTGCGCCGGTCGGTGACGGCAGCATGGGCCGACTTCCACTGGTTCATGCCCTCGGTGCGGCCCTGATAGATCACGCCCTTGGTGTCGCAGAGGATGACGTTGTCCGGCTTGAAGCCCATCGCCTTGAGCAGTTCGGTACAGGCGATGGCCGCAGCGCCCGCGCCATTGACGACGAGCCTGGTCGTCTTGACGTCGCGATCCGTCAGATCGAGCGCGTTGATCAGGCCGGCGGCGGCGATGATCGCGGTGCCGTGCTGGTCGTCATGGAAAACCGGAATGTCCATCAATTCGCGCAGGCGCTCCTCGATGATGAAGCATTCCGGCGCCTTGATATCCTCGAGATTGATGCCGCCGAAGGACGGACCGAGATAGCGCACCGCATTGATGAAGGCGTCGGCATCCTCGGTGTCGACCTCGAGATCGATCGAGTCGACGTCGGCGAAGCGCTTGAACAGCACCGACTTGCCTTCCATCACCGGCTTGGAGGCGAGCGCGCCGAGATTGCCGAGCCCGAGGATGGCCGTACCGTTGGTGATCACCGCCACGAGGTTCGAGCGGGTGGTGTAGTCATAGGCGCGCGACGGATCTTCGGCGATCGCCAGCACCGGCACCGCAACGCCCGGCGAATAGGCCAGCGAGAGGTCGCGCTGCGTCGCCATCGGCTTGGTCGGTACGATCTCGAGCTTGCCCGGCCGCCCTTGCGAATGAAACAGCAGCGCCTCCTGATCGGTGAAGGTCGGGCGGGCGCGTTTGGTCGGCGGGCTATCGTTCATGCGACTGTTCTTTTTGTGAGCGTTTCCTGAAGGGTATCGACATTAGGTCAGCCCCCAGCCGCACCACAAGGAGCGATTGCGGATCAGGCGTGATGACGATGAGGCAAGAATGGAAGACGGTCGCCGGGTTCAGAGCCTGCCGCGGACGCTGCGGACGAAATCGCCGACATAACGATCGAGCGCGACCGTCTGCTCGCTGACCTGGCGCGCGGCTTCCACCACCTGAATGGCACTCTCGCCGGTCATTCGGGCCTCGCCACCGACGCTTCCGACACTTTCACTGACCGCATTGGTGCTGCCGGCGACGAGCACGGCGTCCGTGGCAATGCTGGAGACGATCCCGGCCTGGCGGCCGACGACCTCGGCAATGGCGCTGGAGGTCTGCTCGATCGCGCCCATCGTGCCTTCGATCCGCGCGATCGCGTCTGAAGCGGTGGAGGCGGCGGAGCGGATATCCTGCAGCGTGTCGGCGATGTCGCGCGTCGCCTTCTGCGTTTGCTCCGCCAGGTTCTTGACCTCTCCGGCAACGACGGCAAATCCGCGCCCTGCCGCGCCGGCACGCGCCGCCTCGATCGTGGCATTGAGTGCGAGCAGATTGGTACGGGAGGCGATATCCTCGATGAAGGCGAGCACGGAGCTGACCTTGTCGGCAGCCTCGGTGAGACCCGAAACATCGCGGCGTGTGGAGCGGACATAGCTCGCCGCCTCGCGCGCGGTATCGTCGGCGTGCAAGGTCTGGCGCGTCAGCTCGCGGATCGAGGCATCGATCTCCTCAGCAGCCACTGCAACACTGCCGACGCGCTGGGAGGCGTTCTCGGCCTGGCGTGTGACGTCGACTGCGCGCAGCGCCGTGCTATTGGCGTTCTCGGCCATCTGGCTCGCGGCCCGGTGCATATCGCGCACCGAAGAGCCAACCTGCCGCAAGGCTTGCCCCACCGTGACTTCGAGATCGCCGGCAAGTTCGGTCAATGCTGCCTTGCGCTGCTCCTCCAGGGTCTGCTGACGCGCTTCCAGGGTTTTCTCGTCGGTGATGTCGAGCAGGATGCCATCCCAGACCACCGAGCCGTCCGCCATCTTGCGCCGCGTCGATTCGCTGCGCAGCCAAACGATTGCTCCGTCGGTGCCGTGGTAGCGCGCCTCGAAACGCCAGAGCGTGGCTGCCCCCTCCGGCGCCGCCCGCAACCGCTCGAAGCGCTCCCGATCCTCGGGCAGCATCTTGCCGAGCCAGATTTCGGGGTCGCGCTCGACCTCTTCCCTGGTAATGCCGAGCGACTTGTCGATGGAGAAGGAGGCGAACCGATAGCTCGTCAAACCCTCGGGATGGAGGGTGCGCTGGTAGAGCGTGCCCGGCGCCCGCTGGATCAATGTCCGCAGCCTGTAGGAGTTCTCGCGCCGCTCACGGTCATTATTGATGACGAGGCCAACGAGCATTGTGCCTGCAGCACTGACCGCAATCATGACCGGCACAGCCTCGCGCAGAAACCGCTCGGCGACTGCCCAGCCCGGCATGAAGGCCACGGAGGCAAGCAGGCAGCCGGCCCCGACCAGGCTCAGAGCCGCAAGATCGCGGAAGGCCAGCGGGCTCCTGCGCCGCCCCAGCCAGGCGGCGTAGGCGACGCCGGCAAGAGCGTGCAGCACGATTCCCGCCACCCCGGTCGGCATGCCGGCTCCGCCACTGGCGTAACGCATGACCACAAGCGGAACAGCCGTCAAAGCCGCTGCCAGGGGTCCTCCAACCGGCCCGGCCAGGATGGCGAAGACATTGCGGGAATCAATGGCGATGCCGGGCTGGAGCACGAAGGGATGCGCCATGCTGAGCAGGCCGCCAATCGAAAACAGGACGCCGACACAGCATTGGCGCAGCCATGGCCGCCCCTCGATCAACGGGGCCGCTATGGTCAGGATCAACGCTGCAAGCAGCAGGAAAGAAAGACTTTCGACGAGACTGATCAGAAGCAGCATGAACGGGCCTTGGGCCGGAATGACGAAATGACCGTGCTTTCAATTGTTGAAAGTCTCGCTAACGGATGGCGGCGCGCGTGGTTTTTGATAGCGTCCGCCGGCCATGCGCCGCGACATTCCTGAATCCCCGAGCCTTCCCGAAGCAACGCGTTCCGTCCCGAAGGCTGCGGTCGCGGTCGACGCCGGCCGCGTCACGCCGATGATGGCGCAGTATGTCGAGATCAAAGCGGCCAATCCCGACTGCCTGCTGTTCTACCGGATGGGCGATTTCTACGAGCTGTTCTTCCGGGACGCCGAGATCGCCTCGCGCACGCTCGGCATCGTGCTGACCAAGCGCGGCAAGCATCTCGGCGAGGATATCCCGATGTGCGGCGTACCGGTCGAGCGCGCCGACGACTATCTGCAGCGCCTGATCGCCGCCGGACACCGCGTCGCTGTTTGCGAGCAGACCGAAGACCCCGCGGAAGCGAAGAAGCGCGGCGGAAAATCGGTGGTCCAGCGCGACGTCGTGCGCCTGGTGACGCCCGGCACCATTACCGAGGAGCGATTGCTCGAGCCCGGCCGCGCCAGCCTTCTGGTTGCGGTTGCTCGCCGCAAGCTCAGCGATTCGAGCGCACTCTACGGCCTCGCGTCGGTTGACATCTCCACAGGACGCTTCTCGGTCATGGAGACCCCGCCGGAGCGGCTCGCCGTCGAGTTCGCCCGGCTCGAGCCCCGCGAGATCGTTTGCCCGGAAGCGATCCACGACGACCCCGAACTGAAGGAATTCTGGCGCGAGCTCACCGTGCCGGTGACCCCTCTGGCTCGCGAGGGCCTCGACGCGGCTTCGGCCGAGCGCCGGCTCAAGGAGTTCTTCGGCGTGGCCACGCTGGATGCCTTCGGCGCCTTCAGCCGCGCCGAGATCGCGGCCGCCGGCGCGGCGCTGGCCTATGTCGAACGGACCCAGTTCGGCGCCCGCCCGCCGCTGTCACCACCCGTCCGTGATTCCGGCAGCGCGACCATGCTGATCGACGCTGCGACACGCGCCAATCTCGAGCTGACGCGCACGCTTTCGGGCGAACGCACCGGGAGCCTTCTCTCCAGCATCGACCGGACGGTGACGCCCGGCGGCGCGCGGTTGCTGGCCGAACGGCTTGCCGGCCCGCTGACCGAGCCGGCAGCGATCGCCATGCGGCACGACGCCGTCGAAGCGTTGCTGAACGACGCTCCGCTGCGCGAGACCCTGCGCCGAGAGCTCGACCATGTGCCGGATATCGCCCGCGCCCTGGCCCGGCTCTCGCTCGATCGCGGCGGTCCGCGCGACCTTGCGGCGCTGGGCGCAGGCCTGAGCGCGGCACGAGCGATCGCCCAGTCGCTCGGTGGCCACGACAATCTGCCGGAAGCACTGACGATAGCCGCCCGAACGCTGGCCGCAACCGACCCGGCCCTGCCCGCCCGGCTGACCGAGACCCTGGCCGACGATCTGCCGCTCAACCGTCGCGACGGACGCTTCGTGCGTGACGGCTACGACGCGGCACTCGACGAACTCCGTCTGCTTCAGGTCGATTCGCGAAAGGTCATTGCGCAGCTCCAGGCGCGCTATGCGGCCGAGACCGGCAGCCGCACCTTGCGCATCAAGCATAACTCCATGCTCGGCTATTTCGTCGAGGTGCCGCAGGCCGTTGGCGAGGACTTCCTGAAGGAGCCCTGGCGCGCCACCTTCGTCCACCGCCAGACCATGTCGGACGCGATGCGCTTCTCCTCGGTCGAACTCGGCGAGCTCGAATCCAAGATCGCCTCCGCCGCCGACCGCGCACTGAAGCTCGAACTCTCGGTCTTCGCCTCGCTCAATACCGCCGTTCTGGACGAAGCCGAGCCAATCAAGGCCGCAGCGCTCGCGCTCGCCGAGATCGATGTCGCAGCAGGCCTCGCGGCACTCGCGGCCAGCGAAGGTTGGACGAGGCCCCTCGTCGATGACGGCGCCGACTTCACCATCAAGGGGGGGCGCCACCCGGTGGTCGAAGCGGCATTGAAGCGCGATGGAAAACCCTTCGTCGCCAATGACAGCGAGCTCTCGGCTCTTGGCGCAGCCGACACCGGCGGTCGCATCTGCCTCATCACCGGCCCGAACATGGCCGGTAAATCGACCTTCCTGCGGCAGAACGCGTTGATCGCCGTGCTGGCGCAGATGGGCTCCTATGTGCCCGCTGCGAGCGCCCATATCGGCATCGTCGACCGGCTGTTCTCACGCGTCGGCGCCGCCGACGATCTCGCCAGGGGACGCTCGACCTTCATGGTCGAGATGGTCGAGACCGCCGCGATCCTGAACCAGGCCGGGCCGCGCGCGCTCGTCATCCTCGACGAGATCGGCCGTGGCACGGCGACCTTCGACGGTCTGTCGATCGCCTGGGCTGCAATCGAGCACCTGCACGAGATCAATCGCTGCCGGTCGCTGTTCGCGACGCATTATCACGAGCTGACAGCACTCGGAGACCGGCTGGCGCGCGTCACCAATGCCACGGTGCGGGTGACCGAGTGGAATGGCGAGGTCGTTTTTCTGCACGAGGTCGTACCCGGTGCCGCCGACCGCTCCTACGGTATCCAGGTCGCCAAGCTCGCCGGCCTGCCGCCGGCCGTGGTCGAGCGGGCCCGCGCCATTCTCGGAGAACTGGAGAAGACGGAGCGCGAGAAGCCTGTCGCCTCGTTGGTCGATGATCTGCCGCTCTTTGCTGCGCCGGCGAGGCGACCTGCGCCCATTGCTGCGGCCGAGGCTGCCCCGGACGCGCTGCGCGAAGCCCTCGCAGCGCTCGACCTCGACGAGATGACGCCGCGAGCTGCGCTTGACGCCCTCTATCGGCTGAAAGCGCTGGATTAGGTGCCAGTTATCCGCCGGATGCTGGTGATGGCGCCGAAGCTCTTGACCAGGATCCGGTCGCGAGCCGTGCGCAGCGGCTCCCGATAGACCGTCATCGTATAGCCATTGGCATGCAGCAGCGTCTCGGCGTCGGTCATGATGCCGACATGCCCCTTCCAGAAAACGAGGTCCCCGCGTTTTAAGCCGACGAGGCTGTCATCGAAGGCGATTGGCTCGCCGATCGCCGCTTCCAGCATGTCGGAATCGCGCGGCGAAGCGATCTTTGCCGCGGCCAGAGCCAATTGGGTGAGGCCGGAGCAATCGAGGCCGAGGCTGGTCTTGCCGCCCCAGAGATAGGGGACATGCTCGAAGCGCTCGGCAACGGCGACGAAATCGGCCTCGCCCTCGCCGAGTTCCGCGAGATGCGCGCGCCAGACATGGCCGCCATCGGCGAGCACAAGAAAATTGCCGCTCTCACCAGCGACGGCCAGGCCGGCGCCCAGTGACAGCGCGGCAAGCGGCGGCAGTTTGATCGAAGCGCCGGGATAGACGAAGGTCCGCAGTGCACGAACGCGGTGCGTCGGCGCGGGCACATCGGCACGCAACGCATCGTCCGGCAAATAGCCGACATAGCCGTCGGCGCCGAGCTGGCCCCAGGCCCAGCCCTCATGCTGCTCATAGACCTGCACGACTTCGCCCGCGAGCGCCTCCGTATCGAGAGGAGCGTCGGGGCGCGGCTCGCGCCGAACCGGCGCGAAGGGGGCGACGACGCGCATGGTGACGGGGTCGGCATAGGCGCGCGCTTCGACCTGGCCCATCAGGTGCCGGGCGGCAAGGTCGGGACGGACCGGTGTCAGTCGGCGATCGAGAATCGTGTTCATGCGGGCACCATAGCCGGAGCCTGTTGATGCGCGAAGACGCCTTTACTCAACCCGGCCCGAGCTCGCGCGCCCGTTGCACCACCAGATCGGCCAGCCGCTCGACGGCAAGGGCCCCGGCCACCGTGCGCTGGATCACGACATTGCGCCGGTCGAACTCGTCGCGCCTGCGGGTGACGAGGCCGAGCTTGCCCATCGTGTCGAGCGCGCGGGTGATCACAGGCTTGGTGACGCCGAGCTGCTGGGCAAGCCCGCGCACGGTATGCGGTGGCAACTCGAGATAGATCGTCAGCAGGATCGCGGTCTGGCGGGCCGAGAGGTCTGCCTGACCGTCATGCACCAGATCGAGATGCACCTGCCGCCAGAGCCTGAGCGCCTGCGAAGGCCTGATCTCCAACGCCATGACTGATACGACCCCCGATCGTTACGGGTCCGTATCATTATCGCGCCAAGCCACGGCTGCAATCGCTCTCGTCGAACAGACTTAATCGCCGACTATCAATGGCATGCCGCGCGGAGATCGCCGGGCCTCATCACCGAGCCTTCGGATAGAGCTGCTTGACCAGCGCATAGGTCAGGCGCGCGGCCTGACATTCGCCGCCCTCGGGGCGACCGGGCTTCGACGACGGGTTCCAGGCATAGATATCGAAATGCGCGTAGGACTGTGTCTTCTCGACGAAACGATTGAGGAAGAGCGCAGCAGTGACGGAGCCGGCAAACGAGCCCCCGGAAACGTGGTTGACGTCGGCGATCTTGGAGTCGAGCAGCCCGTCATAGGGCGGCCAGAGCGGCATGCGCCAGACCGGGTCGTTCACCGCCTGCCCCAGCCGAGAAATCTCGACCGCGAGCCCTTCGTCATGGGTGTAGAAGGGTGGCAGATCAGGACCGAGCGCGACACGGGCGGCGCCAGTCAGCGTCGCATAGTCGATTAGCAGTTCCGGGGCCTCCTCATCCGCCAAGGCCAGCGCATCGGCCAGGATGAGCCGGCCCTCGGCGTCGGTGTTGCCGATCTCGACCGTCAGCCCCTTGCGGCTGCGGAGCACATCGCCCGGGCGGAAGGATGCGCCGGAAACGGCATTCTCGACGGCGGGCACCAGCAGGCGCAGCCGTACCGGAAGTCTCGCCTGCATGATCATGCGCGCAGCGGCGACTGCGGCCGCGGCCCCACCCATGTCCTTCTTCATCAGCAGCATGCCGGCATCTGTCTTGAGGTTGAGCCCCCCGGTATCGAAAGCCACGCCTTTGCCGACGAGTGTCACCTTGGGATCGGCCGCGTTGCCCCACGCAAGGTCGATCAGGCGCGGAGCGCGCGGCGACGCCCGACCGACGGCGTGGATCATCGGGAAGTTGTGCTCGAGCAGATCATCCCCGACGACGCTGCTTACGCTCGCACCAAAATCTTGCCCGAGCTGGCGGATCGCAGCCTCGATCTCGGCGGGCCCCATATCGCTCGCCGGCGTATTGACGAGATCGCGCGCGATGGCGACCGCCGCGGCGAGCGCGCTCAGCTCCACACCATCGACGCCCTCTGGCAACACCAACCGGGCGCGGGCCGGCTGCGGCTTGCGATAGCGCTCGAAACGATAGGACTGGAGCAGCCAGCCGAGCGCCGCAAGGCCGGAATCATCGACCTCGCCCTCCAGACGATAATCGCCCTCCGGCAGCATCGCGGCGAGCCGTCCGGGAGCAAACGGGTCGCGCCGCCGCGCCGATGCCCCCTCGACACCAAGGAGCACCGCGCTGACGGCACCCGCTCCGTCCGGCAGCACAACATGCTGCCCAGGGCGCGCTGCGAAGCCATGGGCCTTCGCGAAGCGCGCCGCCTCGGGCGCAAGGCGCTCGAGCAGTGCCGGCCACCCCGCCTTCGAGACGAGATGGACCGGGACGGCGAAAGGCGCAGAGGCAAGGAGCAGGCTGTGCACGGCTGAAGGGACCTGTTGGAGAGGGTAATCGGCGAGGCCAGTTAAGGAAGCATTAGGGTTAACGTTTTACCACCAGAACGACCAGTTCTCTCTCGTGGCAAGGCAATCCGGCCCATGTCCCGCTGCTTCCCAGCAGTCACGTATCGTTCGGCTGCGGCCTCCCGCGGCGGCCTGTTGGCAGTGCTGTGCCTCGCCTCGCTCGCGCTGGCCGGCTGCCAGGGCCGCGGCGGGATCGGCGACGTTACCGGCTCCATCGGCAGGTCCGCTCCGACCCAGCCACGCGGGCCCGCCGAATGGCGCGCCGAGGCCGACCAATGGGGCAAGCGCTACGACGCGAACCAGAAGGACCGGAATTCCGCTTTCTATTATGCCCGCGCGCTGCGGGCGCTCGACCAGAACGCACAGGCCCTCGCCGTTCTGCAGAACGCGGTGCTCGTGCACAGCGACGATCGCGAAATGCTCGGTGCCTATGGTCGTTCGCTGGCCGATAACGGCCGCTACAAGGAAGCGGACGAGGTGCTCTCGCGTGCCCATTCGCCGGAACGGCCCGACTGGCGCATCCTGTCGGCACAAGGCACCGTCGCCGACCAGCTTGGCGAACATGCCCGCGCCCAGCAGATCTATGAGACTGCCCTCAAGCTCGCTCCCGGCGAGCCCACGGTGATGTCCAATCTCGGCCTGTCGCTCGCGCTGTCCAAGCGCTTGCCGGAGGCCGAGCGCGTGCTGCGCGAGGCTGCGAACTCCAACCGGGCTGACGCACGAATCCGGCAGAACCTCGTTCTGGTGCTCGGGCTGCAGGGCAGATTTGGCGAAGCGGAAGCGCTGGCGCAACAGGACCAGAGTCCGACAGAAGCGGCGGCAACGATCGCTTATCTCAAGCGCAGCGTCAGCCAGCCCAACAGCTGGAACATGCTCAAGGGCGGCAGCAAGGCAAAGACCGCGGCATCAGCACAGACCGAACGCGCAGGTCGGCATAACCCTAGCCCACAGGGCTAGCTCATCGGACCGGATGAGCTAACCTTTTTGTGTTTGCATCGGCCCGAAAACCGCAATGCACTTTTCGGGCCGATGCGTTAGGCCCGCTGTCCGCTCACCCAGGGCCTTCTCCGCAACGCCAATTGGCGCGCCTGCCGCGCACGAATCGCTTCACAATGCCTGCCTGACGAAATGGCCGGGAGCCGTCTCCACCAGCGTTTGCCTTGGCGCAGACCAGTCCAGGGTGCGGATCGGGCTGGGGATCTCGTCCACCGCAAGTTCGCGGCGCAGGCTGCGCCGGGCCGGATCCGGCACCGGCACCGCCGAGAGCAGCTTGCGTGTGTAGGGATGCTGCGGGTCGGAGAACACGGCTTCGCGTGGGCCGAGCTCGACGATCTCGCCGAGATACATCACCGCGACCCGGTGGCTGACGCGTTCGACCACGGCCATGTCATGCGAAATGAAGAGGTAGGCGAGGCCGAACTCGGCCTGCAGGTCGAGCATCAGATTGAGCACCTGCGCCTTCACCGAGACGTCGAGCGCCGAGACCGCCTCATCCGCCACAACCAGCTTGGGCGAGAGTGCCAGCGCGCGTGCAATCGCGATACGCTGGCGCTGGCCACCGGAGAATTCATGCGGGAAGCGCACCCCCATCTCGGGCGCCAACCCGACCCGGCGCAAGAGGTCCGCGACGCGCTCCTGCGCTTCAGTGCCCTTGGCGAGGCCATGGACCAGGATCGGCTCCGCCAGCGCGCTGCCGACGCTCTTGCGTGGGTTCAGGCTGGCGAAGGGGTCCTGGAAGATCATCTGCATGCTGCGGCGAACATCGAGCAGATCGGCCTTGCCGAGCTTGGTGACGTCGCGGCCACCGAAGCGCACCGTGCCCGCCGAAGGCTCGATCAGCCGCAGGATCGAACGGCCGGTCGTCGACTTGCCGCAGCCGGATTCACCGACCAGGGCGAGCGTTTCGCCACGCTGCAAGGTGAAGGAGACATCCTCGACCGCATGCACCCGGCCACGCAGCCGCCCGAGCACGCCGCCGCGAATGCCGAAGCGCGTCGTCAGCCCTGAGACCTCGAGCAGCGGCGCCTCACCTGCCTTGACCGTATCCGCCGCTTCGACCGGCTGGCCACGCACCTCGCCATTGTCCGGGTCGATCCGGGGAAAGCGCAACGGGAGACCGTGCCCCAGCATGTCGCCGAGCCTGGGCACGGCGGCGAGCAACGCCTTGGTGTAGCCGTGGACGGGCGAATTGAAGACCTGCGCCGAGGGCGCGTCCTCGAGCTTGCGGCCCTTCCACATCACCACGACTCGGTCGGCAATCTCGGCGACGACGCCCATGTCATGGGTGATGAACAGAACGGACATGCCCTCTTCGTCCTGCAGCGTCTTGATCAGCTCAAGGATCTGCGCCTGGATCGTGACGTCGAGCGCCGTCGTCGGCTCGTCGGCGATCAGGAGCTTTGGCTTGCAGGCGAGCGCCGTCGCGATCATCACGCGCTGGCGCATGCCACCGGAGAGCTGGTGCGGGTAATTGCTGAAGCGGGCCTTCGCGGAGGGGATCCGCACCCGTTCCAGCATCCGCAACGCCTCGGCCTCGGCTGCCGCCCTGTCGAGCCCACGATGGTAGCGCAGCACCTCGGCAATCTGGAATCCGACGGTGAGCACCGGGTTCAGGCTCGTCATCGGTTCCTGGAAGATCATCGCGACATCATTGCCGCGAACCTTGCGCATCTCCTCTTCCGGCAGCGCCAGCAGGTCGCGCCCCTCAAGCGCGATCCTGCCTTCGATCCGGCCGTTGGCAGCCGAGACCAGCCGCATGATCGAAAGCGCGGTGACGCTCTTGCCGGAGCCGGATTCGCCGACGATCGCAACCGTCTGCCCCGGTGCGACGTCGAAGCTGAGATCTTCGACGGCCCAGCGCCATTGCCCGCCAATGCGGAAGGCGGTCTGCAGGTTCTGGACGGAAAGGACCGGTGCGCTCATCGCTCGCCCTTCAGCTTGGGATCGATGGCATCGCGCAGACCGTCGCCGAGGATGTTGAGTGCGAAGACGATGATCAGGATGGCGAGGCTCGGCGCCAGCACCAGCCAGTAGCTGTCGAGGATGTTCTCGAAGCCCTCGCGGATCATGCCGCCCCAGGTCGCAACCGGCGGTTTGACGCCAAGCCCGATGAAGGCGAGCGAGGCTTCGGTCCGGATCGCGTTGGCGAGCCAGAGCGAGGCCATCACCAGGATTTCGGGGAAGATATTGGGCAGGATGTGCCGGGCCATGATCCGCGCATCGGAGAAGGCGAGCGCGCGGCCAGCTTCGATATAGTCGCGCTCCTTTACCGAGATGGTCGGCGCGCGGGCGATCCGTGCAAAGGAGGGGATCGACGTCAGCGCGATCGCGATGGTGATGTTCTCCATCGAGGGGCCGAGCATGGCGACCAGGATCAGCCCGAGGATCAGCGAGGGGAAAGCGAGCAGGATATCCATTGCCTGCATCACGACCACGTCGAAACGTCCGCCATACCAGCCCGCGAGGATGCCGATCAGCGAACCGGCAAGCATCGCGATGACGGTCGACGCAATGCCGATCACCAGCGAGATCCGGGCGCCGTAGAGCAGGCGCGAGAGGATGTCGCGCCCGAAATAATCGGTGCCAAGATAGTAGTTCTCATGCGGCGGCTGCAGCCGCGACAGGATGTTCTGCTCCAGCGGATCATGCGGCGCGATCACCGGCGCCAGCACGGCGGCAAGGATCACCGCAACGACGATGACGAGCCCGACCCAGGAGGTCTTGTTGGCATTGAAGGCGCTGATCGTCGCCTTGAGCCAGCGCAACCGCGGCGGGGCCACCGGCGCGGCATCATGGACGGAGGCGCTCATGACAGCTTCACCCTGGGGTCGGCGAGGGCATAGGTCAGGTCGGTCGCGATGTTCACCAGCACGACGATCAACGTGTAGATCACCATCATGCCCTGCAGCATCGTGTAGTCGCGCTGGTTCAGCGCTCCGACAATGAGCTTGCCCAGCCCGGGCCGGTTGAAGACGATCTCGGTCAGCACCGAATTGCCGATCAGGATGCCGAGATAGAGCCCGACGATGGTGATGATCGGGATCAGCGCGTTGCGCAGGGCATGCCGCCAGACGACGACGCGCCAGGGCACACCCTTGGCGCGGGCGCTGCGGACATAATCCTCCTGCATCACTTCAAGCATCGCGGAGCGGGCGACGCGGGTGATGTA
Organism: Allobosea sp. LC85; assembly: GCF_000735605.1. GTDB lineage: Bacteria > Pseudomonadota > Alphaproteobacteria > Rhizobiales > Beijerinckiaceae > Allobosea. The sequence continues at coordinate 261,843 of NZ_JPKG01000027.1, read as the reverse complement.
GGCGGCCATGATCAGGCCGAGATTGAGCGCCGGCAACGCCATGGCCTGGAACCAGGCGGAGGCAGAGCCCTGGCCGGCGCTGATCACCGGGAACCAGCGCAGCATGATCGCGAAGACGATCAGCAGGATGATCGCCGAGACGAAGGGCGGGAAGGATAGGCCGAGCAGCGAGGCGATCCGGGTGACATAGTCAGGCATCCGGTTGCGGTTGATCGCCGCCCAGACGCCGAGCGGCACCCCGATGACGATGCCGATCGCCATCGAGACGATGGTCAGCTCGATCGTCCAGGGCAGGACGGCGAGGATCTCCTGGATCACCGGACGGCCGGTCACGAGCGAAACGCCCCAATCGCCCCTGAGTGCGCCGGACAGGAAGGTCCAGTATTGCACGGCGATCGGCGCATCGAGCCCGAGCCGTGTGCGCATCGCGGCGATCGCGGTCGCGTCCGCCTGGTCGCCGAGGATGACCTGCGCCGGATCGCCCGGCACGATCCGGACAACGACGAAGACGAGTGAGAGTACGGCCCAGAGCGTGACGACTGCGAAGCCGAGGCGTTTGACGAGGAAGGCGCTCATGCTGCCGCCATGCCTGACATAAGGAAGATCCCGGAAGCGGGAGGCTGGATTGCCTCGCGCGGAACCACAACCATCATCCCGACAGAAGCAGCGGGATGCAGTATCGAGCGCCGAGGCCTCTGCTGGTGCCGGGCTCTGCGCTTCGATGTATCCGGGGAGACGAAGATCCGCATCCCCGGACCGAGACGATCACTTGGTGAAACGCGTGGTTTCCAGGACCGGCGGGCCGAGATTGAGCGAGGCCCTGAGCTCGTAGCCGAGATCGAGGCTGTCCTTATAGGCCCAGAGCTGCATCATCTCGTTGACCGGCACGGCGCAGACCTCCGCGATGATCTTCCCCTGTGCCGTCTTCCAGAGCGCCAGCTGCTTTGCCTTGTCGGTCTCGGAGCGGGCCTGGTCGATCTCGGCATCGGCAACCTTGCAATGCGAGAAATTGGTCACTGCCGTCGGCGTCTTCACGATCGCGCGCGAGTGGAAGAACTGCGAGAGATAGACGTCGGCAACCGGGAAGCGCGCGGCCTGGAAATGTACCACCTGCGACAGATCCTGGCGGATCTGCTGGTGGAAGGTCGCGTGCTCGACCGGCTGGATCTCGAGTGTGATACCCGCGCGCTTCAGCAGCGCCTGCACAGCCTCAGTGAAGCTCAGCATCGAAGGCAGCGTGGTGTTGATCGCCTTGATCGTCACGCCGTTCGGGAACCCGGCCTCGGCCAGCAAGGCCTTTGACTTTGCCAGATCGAAGGGCAGCAGCGGGGCCTTCTCGTCAGTGCCGAGATAGCCTGACGGCACCACCGAGACGCTCGGGCGCGAAATGTTCTTGCCGCGGAACTGCCAGATCGCATTGCGGTCGATGGCATGCGCGATTGCCTGGCGGACCTTGAGATTGTCGAGCGGCGGCTGACTGGTGTTGAGGTGGAGCACCGACATCTCGGCCGGCCCCATTGCCACGACCTTGACGCCGGGCAAGGCGTTCATGCGGTCGACCCAGGCCTGCTCCTGCCGGCCGAGCATCATGTCGAGTTCGCCGGACTGGAAGGCGAGGTCGCGCGAGGAATCGGAGGGGATGAAGCGGTAGAGGATCTCGGTCAGCTTCGGCTTGCCGCGGAAATAGTTCGGGTTGGCGACGAGCTTGGCGTATTGCTGCGGGACATATTCGGAGAACATGAACGGGCCGGTGCCGACCGGCTTCTTGGCGAAGCCGTCCTTGCCCAGTTCCTCGGCCGCCTTCTTACAGATCATGTTGCCGCCATGGTAGTTCATGACGATGCCGAGCAGGCTCGGGACTGCCTGTTTCAGCGTGATCTTCACCGTGTATTTGTCGGGGGCCTCGACCTTGTCGAAGGCGCCGTAATCCGACGAGAAGGCGGAGCTTTCCTTGGTCGCGGCGCGGTTCAGCGAATAGACCGCGTCCTCGGAGGTGAATTCGCCATAACCGTGGTGGCACTGCACGCCCTGGCGCAGCTTGAACGTCCATTCCTTGCCGTCGGCCGAGGCGGTCCAGCTCTCCGCGAGATCGGGCTCCATGAATTCGGGCGAGAGCTCGCCCGGCTTGATGCGGACCAGGCCGTTGAACATCCATTGCAGCATCGCCTTGCCAGGCGTGCCGGAGTTCAGATGCGGGTCGAGCACGCCGGCATCGGCGCTCTGCATGCCGACGGTCAGGACCGTCTTCTGGGCCAGCGCCGGGCTTGCCATGAGCGCGCTCGCCAGCATGGCGGCGAGGATTGAACCGGTTCGTTTCATTGCTGTTCCCTTCTTTTCTTGGATGTCGACGATCCCGGGTTTCACGCCGGTGATATCGGGGCAGGGCGGTGATCCCGTGGGATCCTGGCCCGTCCTGTCCCTGTCTTGGAACCTGCGCCTAGAGCGTATCCTCCAGCCTGCAATTGACCAGCAATTCTGCGATGGCAGCATTGTTGGGCAGCGCGATCATGGTGGCAACCAGCCGTGCCAGATCCTCCGGTTGCGTCATTGCGTCGGGCGGGAGTGCCGTGCTGGCTGCGGTCATGTCGGTCCGCACGAAGGAGGGGCAAAGCGCGGTCGCGCGAACGCCCTTGTCCCAGGCGATGCGCCGCGCTGCATGGTTCAGCGCGATCATCGCATGCTTGGTCATGTTGTAGGCGATGTGGTCGTTGCGCACCCGCTTGCCCGACATCGAGGAGACATTGACGATGCGCCCCGCCCCGCTCGCCTCCAGATGCGGCAAGGCACAATGGATCAGGTTGAGCGGCCCCTTGCAGTTCACCGCCCAGATCGCGTCGAGCTCAGCCTCGTCCGGCATGCGCAGCGTCATCGCGCTATGCATGCCGGCATTGTTGACGAGCCCGTCGATCCGCCCGAAGCGGGCAGCGGCGGCATCGACCCAGGCGCGCTGGCTGGCCCAGTCGCGCGCATCATAGCGGGCGATGTGGACAGGCGCGGCATCCCAGCCAGCACTCATCGCCTTCAGCGAGGCGAGGTCGCGCCCACCCAGGCTCAGGCTGTAGCCCTCCGCATGGAGCACCTCGGCGATAGCGCGGCCGATCCCGCGATTGGCGCCGGAAATCAGGATCACGCGTCCATCGGGGGCAAGCATGTCGGGCGTCCTCTAGCCGTGCAGGGTCGGTTCGGCATCGCGTTTCGTGGCGCCGGCAAACCGATCCAGCCTGAAGGGCGCAAGATCGAAGCGCGGCTGCCGCGACAGGGCGAGATCGGCCAGGATCTCGCCCGTGACCGGGCCGATGCCGAACCCATGCCCGGAGAAGCCGGCGGCAATGATCAGCCCCTCGATGCCGGTATGGGCGTCGATTGCCGGCAGGGCATCGGGCGTCAGGTCGATCAGTCCGCCCCAGAGCCGCGCGATCCCGGCATCGGCGAACGCCGGCAGCACCTGCGTGACCCGCGCGATCAGCGTCGCGATATCGGAGGCGCGCGGCGCAAGGGCATCCGACGTCCAGGAGCGCGGCTCATGCGGCCAGTCGCCGATGCCGGTGGTGACGCGCAGGCGCCCGTCGATCTCCTGCCGGCCCGCGGCATCGGCATTGGCGACGCCGAAAACCTGCTCGAACAGCGGCGGCAGCGGCACGCTCTGCATCACGCAGACGAGCTTCACCATCAGCGGTAATGCAAGTCCGAGCGGCTGCAGCAATTCGGGCGCGTGGATGCCGGTTGCAACGATCACCCGGTCGGCCGGAACCACCTCGCCGCTCATCGTCTCGACACCGGTGACTCTGGAGCCTGAGCACGTCAATGCGCGGACCGCCACATCCTCGCGGATGATGGCGCCGTGACGGGACGCCGCTGCCGCAAAGGCGCGCACGGCCAGGACCGGGTCGGCATGGCCGTCGCCGGGGCAGAAGGAGGCCGCAAGGATCGACGGGCCGATCGCCGGCGCAATGGCACGGATCGCAGCGTTGTCAGGCAGATAGTCGATCTCGAGACCGAGCTGCCGCTGCTGCGCCACCAGTTCGCGGATCGTCTCGGTTTCCGCCTCGGTACGGGCGAGGCGGAGATTGCCGCGTCGGCGATAGCCCGTCGCGGCATCGAGTTCCGTATCGAGCCCGCTCCAGCGTTCAACCGCGGCCTTGGCGAGCGGAAGTTCGGCCGGGTCGCGCCCGGATTGCCGGACGCCGCCGAGTGTCCAGCCCGAGGCCATCGACGCCAGGCGGCGCGCTTCGACCAGCGTCACGGAATGGCCGGCGCGGGCGATCTCGTAAGCGGCCGCGACGCCGCTGATCCCGCCTCCGACGATAACGACATCCGGCATGGCAGCGCCTCGGCTCAGGAGAGGTCGACGCTGATCCGCTTTTCGGCTTCGCCGGGGTTGCGGCGCTTATAGGCGGTGACCTCGAACTCGACCTTCAATTCGGGCTGGCCGAGCGGCGTGCAGGTCGTGGTATTGGCGGGGTCGATACCCCTGAACTTGCGGCCGACCACTTCGTTGACTTCTTCCATGTCGGCGATGTTCGGCACGAACACCTTGATTGCGACCACGTCCTTCAGCGCGGCGTCGACCGCCGCGAGCGCGCCCTCGATATTGCTGAAGGCCTGCTCGGCCTGGCCCCGGGCATCACTGGCGATGGCGCGCGTCTTGTAATTCCGTCCGGCCGTATTGGAGACGAAGATCATGTCGCCGGCGACCACCACGCGCGAATAGCTGTTCAGCTCCTCGTATTTGCTCCCGGATTTGACTTTGATGATCTCGCTCACAGGGCTTCTCCTTGAAGGCGCAGTCGGTGGGAAGGCGACGGGGCTCGCCGCAGGTCGGTCACTCACCTCGCCGGCTCAAAGCCAGCAAGATTGGTATATACCATTCAAGTGATGCAGCGCTGTCAAGGATGTCTCGGGAGGAGGATTGGAGGGTGGGATGGGAGAGTGGCCGTCCCTGCCCTCAGCCGGCTTCGCTCCCGGGCCGGGAACACCGCGGAGTCTGGGCGGAGAAATAATCTTGCTCGAGGCCGTTGGTTGCCGAGGCAATCATTCTCTTCCAGCAGATTTCAGGGACGCGTTATGATCCCTCGCCTCTTGCCTCTTGCCTCGTTCCTCCGGCCAGGCATCGTCAGAACAGGCCGGACATGACACCCGAACAGCTCGCAAATCATGAATTGACAGATTGGTATACACCAATCCATGCTGCCCCGAAGGCCGATAATTAGGGGATCTCCGATGACGATGATTTCGCGCCGTGCCCTTCTTGCCGCTGGAGCGAGCCTGCCGCTGCTGCAAGGCTCCGCCTTCTCGCAAGCATCGCCAAAGAAGATCCTGCGCTTCGGCCTGTCGAGCTTCCCGCCAAGCCTGCAGCCATGGGTTCATACCGGAACCGCCGCGCTGACGGTCAAGCTGCTGATCTTCCGCGGTCTCACCGGGTTCGACGAAAAGGGCGAGGTTCGGCCCGAACTGGCGGAAACCTGGACGCAGGATGGTGACACCGGCTGGGTCTTCAAGCTCAGGCAGGCGAGCTTCCACAACGGCAAGCCGGTCACGGCCGAAGATGTGAAATGGACGCTCGAACAGATCGCCCTGCCGAATTCGACAGCGTTCCTGAAGTCCGAGTTCGGCGGTATCGAGAAAATCGAGACGCCCGATCCACGCACCGTCCGCATCGTGATGAAGCAGCCTACGGTGACCTTGCCGATCTGGCTCGCCAGCCCCCATGCGCCCATCATCGCCAAGGATTCGATCGAAGGGCGCGGGCTCGGCATCGGGGCCGGCCCCTTCATGATCAAGGATCAGGAGCGTGGGGTCTCGATCGAGGTCGCAGCCTTCGACAAGTACTACAAGCCCGGCTTGCCCAAGCTCGCCGGCATCAAGCTGACCGCCTATGCCGACGAGAATCTCCGGGTGGCGGGGCTTCAGGCCGGCGATATCGACCTGATCGAATATGTGCCCTGGCAGCACATGGCGGCGATCGAGAAGGATCCACGCCTCAAGCTCGACGCCGCCAATGGCCCCTTCATGGGGCTGAATTTCAACGGCACGACCGGACCCTTCAAGGACGCGCGACTGCGTCAGGCCGTGGGTTTCGCGATTCGCCGCGAGGAGATCGTCCAGGCCGCCTTCTACGGGCGCGGCACGCCGCTGCAGGGGATCCCGATTCCGGAGACGAGTCCCTACTACGATACCGGCCGCGCGAAGTTCTGGAGCTATGATCCCGACCGGGCAAAGAAGCTGATGGCGGAAGCCGGCGTGCCGAAGGGCTTTTCCTGTACGCTGCTCTCGACCGCGCAATATGGCATGCACAAATCGACGGCGGAGGTGGTGCAGGCTCAGCTCGGCGAGATCGGCATCGACGTGAAGCTCAACCTGCCGGACTGGGCGCAGCGCGTCGATCTCGGCGGTAAGGGGCGCTACGAATTCTGCGTCCAGGGCACGACCGCCGACAATAATGACCCCGACGGGCTCGCCCCGCTGCTCGACGGCGAATTGCCGGCCAATATCTCGCGCAGCTTCGGCCTGCCGACACCGGAGATTCACGCGCTCTTTGCCAAGGGCCGTGCCGAGTTCGATGTCGCCAAGCGCAAGGCGATCTATGCCGAGCTCGAAAGGCTTGCGCTCGAGCAGGCGCCGCTCGTCGGCCTGGCCTGGCGCTCGCAGGGCTATGGCATGGTCAAGAGCGTCACCGGCTTCAAGGGTCTGCCCGGCGGTACGAACTTCTTCTCGGCCTATTCGATGGAAGAGACGGCACTGGGCTAGATCGCCGTGCGTCCATTCGGACGCAGGAGGGGCGATCTATCTCTTTGTTTGAGCATCGGATTTCTCCGAAAAATGGACTCCACTTTTCGGTCCGATGCTCTAAGCGACGGGGCCGCGCATTGCCTCAGCCAAGTTCGGTCATTCCGGGAAGGGCCGGAATGACGTCTGACGACGGACTCACGCCACGCGCGTCGTGCGCTCCAGGCGGGCGAAGCGCTCGAGCCGGAAGGGTTTGGTGTCGATCATCGGCGTCGCCCCCCTGACGAGATCGGCAACCAGCCGACCCGCACCGGGGCCGATGCCGAAACCATGGCCGGAGAAGCCGCTGGCGATGAAGAAGCCCGGCAGGCGCGGCACTTCGCCGATCACCGGGACAGCGTCAGGCGTCGCATCGATGAAGCCGCCCCAGGCCTGCGCGATCCTCATGCCTGCGAAGGCCGGAAACGCCTTGATCAGGTTGGCCTTCGCCTCGTCCAGGATCGCCGCCGACGGGGTCGGATCAAGCACGCGCATGCGCTCGAAAGGCGTTACATCGTCGAGGCCCCAGCCTCGCGGCGTCCGCGCTTCGTCCAGGAAGCGCCGGCTCAGACGCAGTCGGAGCTCCTGCCGCTGCTTCACCAGCGAGGGCAGGAAATCGGCAAAGAGTCGGAAGGAGTCGGGCACGATCTCGGCCGTGCTCGCGCCGCGATGAGCGACCGTGTAGCCGCCGTCCTGGCGCTTGCGGAAGGCGAAATCGGAGGCGCCGACGGCATAGGGCGGCGGACCGTCCAGCGGTTCGGTGCGCAGCACCGAACCGAGCACCTTGAGCTGCGGAAAGTCGATGCCGAGATTGCCAAGGAAGAGCCGCGACCACGCACCGCCGGCCAGCACGACCTGTGAGCAGGCGATCGTGCCGCGCTCCGTCACCACGGCGCTGACCCGGCCAGCCTTGGTCTCGATACCGCGCACCGCGCAACGTGTCAGGACGGTGCCACCATGCCGGCGCAGCGCACGCGCCATGGCAGGCACCGCCTTTTGCGGCTCGGCCCGAGCATCGCTCGGTGTGAACAAGGCACCGGCAAAGCTGCGCTTGCAGCCGGGCAGAACGGTCGCGATCTCGCGCGAGCTCAACAACCGGGAGTCCAGCTGGTATTGCCTGGCATGGTCGAGCCAGGCCTCATGCTGGGCGAGGGCGGATGGCGTATCGGCGACATAGACGATGCCGGAGCGGGTGAAGCCGGTATCGCCGCCGACAAGCTTGTCCATCTCCGACCAGAGCCGCATGCTTTCCAGCCCGAGCGGGATCTCGCCAGGGTCGCGGCCCATGATCCGGACCCAGCCCCAATTGCGGCCGGATTGCTCATGACCGACCTCGCCCTTCTCGCAGACCGTGACGGAAATCCCGTCCCTGGCCAGGAAGAGTGCGGTCGTGATGCCGATGATGCCACCACCAATAATGACGACATCGCTGCGCGCCGGGAGACCAGCATCCGGGTCAATGGTCTCGATGGTGATGCCCATCAGGCCTGTTCCGCGCTCGGAGTCGACAGATCATCGGACCGGAAATCGTATCCGGTCCGATGATCTAACCCTTTGTGTTTGCATCGGCTTTCCCGAAAACCGCAATCCACTTTTCGGGCCGATGCTTTTGGCCCGGCCTCCGGCCGGGAACGGGAGGCGGGCAGCGGCATGGTCAGTCCTGTGAGGCCGGCGTTGAACTGCGGAAGACGACGTGATGCGGGTGGTTGACCGATTTCATGTATTCGATCGGCTTGCCTTCGCCATCGCGGGCGATCAGCCGCAGGACGAGCGTCGGCGAGCCGGGTTTGAGCTGCAGCAACCGGGCTTCGAGATCGGTCGCGATGCCGACCCCGATCTCGCGGTCGCGGGCGCTGGCCTCGACGCCGTAGCGTTCCCGCAGCAGCTCATAGAGCGATTGTCCTCCGACGAGGTCTTCCGCAAGCAGCCCGGCGAAGCGCGAAGCCGGCAGGTGGCTGGTCTCGATGCAGAAGGGCTCGTCGTTCACGCTGCGCAGCCGGCGAAACATGATCAACTCGGCGCCGACCGGGATATCGAGCCGGCGCGCGATGCTCTCGGTCGCCTTCTCCTCTCCGAAATGCAGCAGCTTGCTGCCCGGGTTGCCGCCGGCGTTGCGGATGATCCGGGTGATTCCGAGCGTCGATTGCACCTCGATCGGGCGCGTCACCTGGACCAGCGGAACGCGCGTGCCGCTGGTGCCGTTGCGCTCCAGCACATTGCGGTCGACCAGCTTGTCGATCGCCTTGCGCACGGTCATCCGGTTGATGCCGAGCGTGTCGGCCAGCGCGCGCTCGGACGGCACGCGGTCGCCGGGGCCGTAATCCGGTCCGCTGATGAGGTCGAGCAGGTAGTCCTGAACCTCGACATAGATCGGCTTCGCCCGCTTCTCGGGTTCGCGCATGGCTGGTGTCTCTCGGACCTCTCCCGTTTCCGCATATAGCGGGGATTGCGCCGGCTCCACATCCCCGGAGGCGCAGAAACACGGGAATCCGTTGTTGGCGAAGGCGGTCATCAGTCAGCTGGACTATGCTTGACACAAATTGGTATAGGTGATTGGTGTATACCAATTCTTTGAACCCCGCAATTCTCCGCCGTCTGGAATCGGTTCCTCCCATGTCAATCGCCTTTGACCGCACCCGCGTTTATGAGGGCTTCGCCCAGACTCGCGCCGCCGTGCCCGAGGCTTACGCGCTCGGCCGCCGCCTCGCCCCGCAGATCGACCGGATCTACCTCGTCGCCTGCGGGTCGGCGAACCGCGCCATGCTCGGCATCAAGTACTGGCTCGAGCATTATTCCCTGGGGATCGAAGTGCGCCGCTATTTTCCGGCCGAGTTCATGGCGATCAATCCGCCGCGGCTCGACGAGCGCACGCTGGTTCTGCTCGCCTCCAAGTCCGGCACCACACCCGAGACAGTCGCCGCCGCGGCGACCCTGATGGGGAAGCCCTGCAAGGTCGTGGCCTTCAGCCAATATGCCGACAAGCCGCTTGCTGCCGCCGCGCCCGAAAGCTTCGTGGTGGGCGATACCAGCGAGTCCTTCGCCGCCATGTTCATGCTGATGCAGGCGCTGGTCGGCGGCATCATGAGCGCGAAGGAAGGCTGGCCGCTCGGTGACAAGCTCATTGCCTCGCTGGACGCGCTCCCGGCGGCCATCTGTGATGCTGCCGAGCAAAACGAGGAGCGGGCAGCGGCCGATGCTCACCTCTATGCCAAGGAGCGCAACTTCTACCATGTCGCTTCGGGGCCGGGCTTCACCACGGCCTATGTCTTCGGCGTCTGCATCCTGATGGAGATGCTCTGGCTGCACAGCTATCCGATCGAGGCGGCAGAGTTCTTCCACGGCCCGTTCGAGATCATCGATCGCGAGACACCACTGATCCTGATCACCGGAGAGGACCCGAGCCGCCCGCTGATGGAGCGGGTCTCAAGCTTCTGCGACATCTATGCGGAGCGCGTCATGAAATATGATTCCCGCGATTTCGCGATGGCGGGTGTCGCGCCGGAAATCCGCCCCATCGTCGCGCCCTATATCCTGCAATCGGCGCTGAAGCGGATGGCGGCGCATCTCTCGGTGCTCCACAACCAGCCGCTCTCGACCCGCCGCTACATGTGGAAGGTCGCCTACTGATCAGGCGGCCTGCTGATCAGTCGCTTGGGAAAACGGCCAGGAACACGTCCAGGAAAACGTCCAGGAAAACGTCCATGACCTGCAGGCTGCTCGGACTCGGCGATAACACGGTCGACACCTATGTCGATCGCGCGCTGCAGTTTCCGGGCGGCAATGCGGTCAATGTCGCGGTGCTGGCGCATCGTCTCGGCGCCGAGACGGGATACATGGGATGCCTGGGCTCCGACGAAGCCGGGAAACTGATCGCCAAGGCCTTGCACCAGGAGGGGGTCGATACCCGCCGCTGCCGGGTGCTCGCCGGCGACAATGCCCGTGCCTTCATTGGCCATGACGGCAATGACCGCTATTTCCTGCGCTCGCAGCGCGGCGTCCGCGGACAATGGGGCGGTTTCCTGCCCGAGGATCTTGCCTATATCGCCGGCTTCGATCTGGTCCACTCGAGCATCTACAGCGAACTGGATGCCGATCTCGCGGCGCTGCGCCCCTCGGTGCGCCGCTTCTCCTACGATTTCTCCGAGCACTGGACCGATGCCAATCTGGCGGCCACGCTCCCCCATCTCGACATCGCCTTCCTGTCCTTCCCCACGGGCTCCGACGCGGAATGCCGCGACCTCGCCCGACGCTGCTCCGAGGCCGGTCCGGGTCTCGTGGTGGTGACGCGCGGCGAGCGCGGCTCGCTCGCCCTGGCAGGTGGGGTATTCCATCGCCATGGGATCACCCCCGCCCAAATCGTCGATACGCTGGGCGCGGGAGACGGTTTCATCGCCGCGTTCCTTCTGGCGGTGCTGGAGGGGCGAGAGGTTCCGGAGGCCCTGACGGCGGGCGCTGCCCATGCAGCGGCGGTCTGCGCCTATCAGGGTGGTTTTGGCCATGGCACGCCATGGTCCGCGGCTGCGGAGATCGCGGCCTGTTGATGGGGAGGGTTTGAGCTCATGGCCTGGCGTATCGGGATCGACTCCGGAGGCACCTTCACCGATGTCTGCCTTTTCGATGATGCGAGTGGTCAGGTCGCCGTCTGGAAAGTCCCCTCGACCCCGGACGATCCCTCCCGCGCCATCGCGCGCGGCACCCAGGAAGGGACAGAGCGCGTCGGCGCCAAGCCCGGAGATGTCGCCTATTTCGGCCACGGCACGACGGTGGGCACCAATGCCCTGATCCAGCACCGCGGCGTCAGGACCGGGCTGATCACGACCGACGGCTTTCGCGATCTGATCGAGATCGGCCGGCAAAAGCGGCCGGATCTCTATGATCTTCAGGTCGACAAGGCGGCGCCGCTGGTCACCCGCGACCTGCGCTTCGGCGTCGCGGAACGGCTGCGCCATGACGGTTCCGTCGAGACGCCGCTCGACGAGGATGGCGTGCGTCAGGCCGCGCGAGAACTGAGGGAGGCGGGCGTCAAGGCGGTCGCCATTGGCTTCCTCTACGGTTTCGTCAGGCCCGAACACGAGGAAACGGCAAGGCGCATCGTCGCGGAGGAGTTTCCGGAGGCTTTTATTTGCGCCTCGCATGAGGTCGCGCCCGAGTTCCGGGAGTATGAGCGCATCTCGACGGCGGTGGTGAACGCCTATCTCGGCCCCGTGATGCAGGGCTATATCCAACGCCTCGCCGAGCGGCTCAAGGAACTCGGCGTCACCACCACGCCGCATCTGACGCAGTCCAATGGCGGCGTCATCGGGTTCGACATGGCGGCACGCCTGCCGGTGCGGACCGTGCTTTCGGGCCCCTCGACCGGCGTGGTTGCTGCGCAGGCGATCGGCCGGATGACCGGCATCGAGAACCTGATCACCTTCGACATGGGCGGCACCTCGTCCGATGTCGCGCTGCTTCGCGGCGGCGAGGCCAAGCTCGCCAGCGAGGCCAATGTCCATGGCTACCCGATCAAGGCGCCGATGCTCGACATCCACACCGTCGGCGCCGGCGGCGGCTCGATTGCGGCGATCGACTCCGGCGGCCTGCTCAAGGTAGGCCCGCGCAGTGCCGGCGCCGATCCCGGGCCGGTCTGCTATGCCCGCGGCTCGACCGAACCGGCGGTCACCGACGCCAATGTCGTGCTCCAGACGCTGAACCCGACCCATCTGCTCGGTGGCCGCATGCCGATCGACCAGGCGCTCTCCAAACAGGCGATCGGCCGGATTGCGGACCAGCTCGGCCTCGACCTGATGGCGACGGCGCAGGGCATCGTCTCGGTGGTGACCGCCAATATGGCCAAGGCGATCCGCGTCATCTCCGTGCAGCGCGGCCATGATCCGCGCGACTACGCGCTTGTCGCCTTCGGCGGCGCCGGGCCGCTCCATGCCGCGCGGCTGGCGCGCGAGCTGGAGATGAAGCGCATCGTCGTGCCGCGCAATCCCGGAATCGGCTGTGCACTCGGCCTGCTTCTGACCGACCTGCGCGCCAATTTCGCCACCACCCGGCTCGCGACGCTGGGGGATGGGCTCGTCCCCGACATGGCCGAGATTTTCGCAGGCCTTGAAGCCCAGGCCGAGCACTGGTTTGCCGAGGAGACTGTCGCGCCTGCCGATCGCGAGCTGAAGCGCACGGCCGATCTGCGCTATCACGGCCAGAACTACGAGCTCGCCATCGACGTCCCGGACGGGCCGATCACACCTACAACCATCAGGGCTTTGGCGGACGGCTTTGCCGAGGCCCACAAGCGCCTTTACGGATTCGTGGCCGAAGGCGAACCGGTGCAGCTCGTGACCTACCGCGTCGAGGCGATCGGCTTCGTGCCCAAGGCCGAGTTCCGGCCCGAGCCTGACGCCGGACCGGACGCTTCCGCGGCCATCATGGGGCGGCGCGAGGTCTGGTTCCCGGAAGCCGGAGGCTTCGTCGATTGTGCGCTCTACGACCGCGACAAGCTCAAATCGGGCAATCTGATCGAGGGGCCGGCGATCATCGAGCAGATGGATGCGACCACGGTGCTGCTGCCCGGCATGACCGCCCGCGTCGAACCCTATCTCAACCTGATCCTGGAGACGCCGTGATGAACGCGCCCGCACCCGTCACCGTCGATCCGATCACCGTCGAGGTCATTGGCAGCGCCTTCGCCTCCATCACCGAGGAAATGGGCGAGGCGCTGGTCAAGGCGAGTTACTCGACCAATATCAAGGAACGCCGCGACTGCTCGACTGCGCTCTTCGACATTGAAGGCAACACGCTTTGCCAGGCCGAGCACATCCCGATGCACCTCGGCTCCTTCATCGGCATCATCCCGCATATCCTGAAGCGCCATGCCACCTCGGAGATGAAGCCGGGCGATGTCTTCATCGGCAACGACGCCTATGAGGGCGGAGGCACCCACCTTCCCGACATCGTGCTGGCCGAGCCGGTCTTCCACGACGGCAAGATGGTCGCCTGGGCCGTCAACACGGCGCATCATTCCGATTTCGCCGATCGCGGCCACGCCCATATCTATCAGGAGGGCCTGCGTATCCCGCCGATCCGGCTCTATGACGGCGGCACGCTGATGAAGGATGTGCAGGAGCTGATCCTGCTCAACTGCCAGGTTCCTCGCGAGCGGCTCTCGGATCTGCGCGCCCAGATGGCGGCGAACCGCCTTGGCGTCGAGCGCGTCAGGGCGTTATGCGACAAATATGGCCGCACCACCGTGCTCACGGCCGGCAAGGCGCTGCAGGACTATGCCGAGCGCAAGATGCGCGCCGGCATCGCCTCGATACTCGACGGCGTCTATCGGTTCAGCGATCGTTTCGACAATCCCGAGCTCGATGACGAGATGGAGTTCTCGGTCGCGATCACGGTCGCGGGCGAGGAGATGACACTCGCCTTCGACAGCCCGCCACAGGCGCGCGCCGGCTTCAACATGGTCTATACCGCGCTACTCTCGACCGTCTATTACGCTGTCAAGACGGTGGCCGACCCGACCATCCCGCCCAATGCCGGCCTCGCCCGGCCACTCACGGTGGCCGCAAAGGAAGGCACGGTGCTGAACTGCCTGCATCCGGCGGCGGTGAACGGGCGCATCGCGCCCTGCCAGCGTGTCGTCGACCTGATCCATGGCGCGCTCGCCCAGGCGGTGCCCGAGCGTGTCATCGCGGCCTGCTCCGGGGCCGTGGCATCCGCGACCTTCATGGGGGCGATGCCCGATAGCGGTGATCTCTGGGTTTATCTTGAGACGATCGGAGGCGGTTCCGGCGCACGCGCCCGCAAGGACGGTCTCGACGGCGTGCATGTCCACATGACCAATACCTCGAACCTGCCGGTCGAGGCGCTGGAGGTCGAATACCCCCTGACGCTGCTGCGCTATGAACTGGTCGATGGCTCGGGTGGGCGCGGCCGCCAGCGCGGTGGCATGGGCCTGCGCCGCGTCTACCGGGCCGAGGCTCCGTGCCGGCTCAACGTCGATAATTCGCGCCTGAAGTCGCGGCCCTGGGGCATCGCCGGCGGCGAGCCAGGACAGGGCGGCTCCTTCTCCTTCAGCGAGGGCGTCGCTCCTTTCATAAGGGGCGATGGCGCGCTCGAACCCGGACAGATCGTCGAGATCATCACGCCGGGTGCCGGCGGCTACGGTCCGCCGGCGGAGCGCGATCCGGAAGCGCAGGCGCGCGACCTTGCCGAAGGGCGCCTGGCGCAGCGGTGACGGACGGAGGTCTCCCGGAGCTGGTGCCCGTATCGCGCCAGTTCCGCCCGAGGACGTTGCGCCAATGATGCGCGAGGCTCGTCCGCGGGCGAGCGGCCCGCCCTGCCCGCAAGAGCACGCCAGAGCCTCGCCGGCGATCGCGGGAGCGAGTGCCTCGCCTCGCGCCGGCTGAACATGCGTTTGGTGAGATGATCAGTGGACCGCCCCAATCGAGAGCTCGACGCCCATGGCGCTCCGGTCATTGGCTTAAACCTCCCCAACGCCCGGAAACTTGGTGCAAATACTCGCTCTCTTTAGTTCAACCGCATTCGACTGGCAGCTTTCGGGCAAAGTTTCTTGAATTGCGCGATCAATGGCGGATTACCAGAAGCGCATGAAACGTCGGCATTTGATCGAAGCGGAAATTTCAGACGGCGTGGCGCGTTGGAACCGTACTGGAATTCAAGCAAGCCAGCAGGGCAGTTCGCCATCGCAAGAAGTTCCGCGTCGCTTTCGGTCTTGAGATGGCGCGCCACGCACTGGCTGATGCCTGACTTGCTGCCGGGCGGCTTGACCTCGCCCCCGGGGTCACGCTCGCAGTAGTCCTGAAGATCGGCTTTCGTGACGATGCCCTTCATCATTGCGGTTCTGGTGTCGATGCCCTCTCGCTCGATGATGGTTCCATTCCAAGAAGCGCAAGAGGCAAGTGGGAAATCGCCGGCAGCTCTTGCAGGAGCTGCAACCATTCCATTCGAAATAGCGACGGCGAATAGAACCATCCCCAAGGCGCGCATCATGCTGCTTCCTCTGGGTGTGAACATGCCTCGGCCGAGACCATAATCGGATCGCTTGCGGGTATCAAACCGCACGAAGAGCTGCGTCCGACGCGGTGCCGGGGGCAGATCGGCATAGAACTCCGGCCGGGCCTAGACGAAGTATCGCTTGTTCTGGTGGCGGATGCGCGGTCGCGGACCTCCAGATCAAAGACCATGACATGGCCGGTCCACGTTGGCTTTCGAGCAACGCGATAAAAAGCGATCGGCAGTACTTCAACGCGTCATGCGAAGCGAGCCACCACCTGATTCAACCGAGCCTGAAAGACTTGCCTCCTGCCCCGAAAGGCGGGCAACGACCCGCTCACGCGAGTACAGCGCGACATTGCCTCCCGAGAAACTCCAGAGGTTGACGGATTGCAGCGGAGATCCGGCACAACCACTCACGGAGGCCTTATAGAGGTCGATCGAGGACGTGGTGGAGAGTTGAACCCTGCAGGCTTTTCCGCTGGCATCCACAGCTCTCCAGGCTCCGGCGTATGCTGATGGGCTGGATGCAGGTGGAATTGCCTGCACAGCAGAGGGCTGGTTTGTCGCAAGCCTTCGAGCAGGCTGCGGTTGCTCTTCGATCACCTCTCCCGGCTGAGGAAACTCGCCGTCCTCATACGGTTCCGGCGCGGAACCTGGGCCAGTGGGAATAGGATCTGGCGGCAAGCCAACCACGACACGTCCAGCGGGCGGCGCGACATCGCTCGGGAAGGGATCCATGCCGCCGTTATCGATGTAGGGTTCTGTTTCAACAACGACATACGGCGGAGCATCCCAAGGCGCCGGGTAACCAGGCGCTGGGCCGTACGCGCTGCGTGGCCCCCACGGCCCAGTCGAATAGCCAGCCGAATTGCAGGCCGCCAGGAGGACCGATGATGCAGCAATCATGATGGGTCGCAGCTTCATCGAATACCTCGCGAAAAACCCAGCCCTCGAGGGCTGGGAGGGAGGTGAGGCCGGCCGAAGGGCGGCTCTCGTGGAGGACTTTGACGAATTCTGCGACGATGCTGAGCGGCGCACCGCCGCATGAGGCGACGAAACAGGAGGGCGACCAAAGAATACCGTGGTTAGAGCGGCCACGCACCTGGCGTCGCTACCCGAAGTGCCTGGATGGCAATCGCCGGACACCAGCCAGCACTTCCAGGGGCTTCTGTTCGGTATACATCCTTGATATTGTTGCTCATTTCGATCAGCACGAAGTGCTGTCGGTCTCATTCTCGCGAGTTTTTTTGCGCGTGTAGTCTCAAGTTGAGTGAGGCAGTCTCATTCCGAGTGAGAGATCCGACAAGAAGGTCGGCTGCCGACGAGGCTATTTCAGCCTCATCACCTGAATGATCGCCGGTGTCATGATGACGACGAAGAGCACCGGCAGGAAGAACAGGATCATCGGCACCGTCAGCATTGGCGGCAGGGCCGCAGCCTTCTTCTCCGCTGCCATCATGCGCTGGTCCCGACTTTCCTGTGCCAGCGTACGCAGCGCACTGCCGAGCGGCGTGCCATAGCGTTCGGCCTGAACCAGTGCGGTGGAGACGGATTTCACCCCTTCCAGCCCGGTGCGGATCGCAAGGTTCTCATAGGCCTGGCGTCGTTCAGCGAGGTAGGAAAGCTCGGCCGTGCAAAGCGCAAACTCCTCGGCGAGAGGAACCGACTGACCGCCAATCTCGGTCGAGACCTTGCGGAAAGCATGTTCGATCGACATGCCCGCCTCGACACAGATCAGCAAGAGGTCGAGCGCATCGGGAAAGGCCTGCTGCATCGACGCCTGGCGCTTCGAGATCTGGTTCGACAGGAATATCTCGGGCGCCTTGATGCCGAGATAGGCTCCGCCGATGGCCATGCCGAACCGGATCAAGGGCGGCAGCCCAAAGTCCTTGATGAAGAAGACGTAGAAGAGCGTGAACAGAAAGAGACCGATCGGCGTCACCAGACGGAAGAACAGGAAGCCGATCTCGGCCTGTGGGCCGCGATAACCCGCCATTGCGAGCTGCTTCTTCGCCGTTTCAGTGCCGAGCCAGTCGCCCAGTTTGAACTGATCGACAATGCGCCGCATGAACGCCTTTGGTTCCTGGCGCAGCGAGACCTTGTCCTTCTGCCGGTTCAGGCGGTCCCGCTCGCGCGCACGGATCTTGTCGCGTTCGATCGCCACATTCTTCATGCGCTTGTTGAGGTCGTTGCCTTCGACCAATGGCATCGCCAAGGTCAGAACCGTAGCAGCGGCAGCCACGGCGGCGAGCAGCGCGACCAGGAACTGGCTGTCGGCGAGCTTGTCGGCGATGACGGCAATCATTCCCGCAGCCTCAGATGTTGAAATTGATCATCTTGCGCATCGTCATGATGCCGATCAACATCCAGACTCCGCAGGCGACGAGCGCGACCTTGCCAATCTGGGTGAGCCAAAGAAGCTCGATATATCTCGGGGCGGTCAGGTATACGAGGGTCGCAACAACCGGGGGCAAGGCGCCAATGATCCCTGCCGAAGCCTTTGCCTCCATCGAAACCGCCTGGATCTTGTCGCGCATCTTGCGACGTTCGCGAAGGACCTTCGACAGATTGCCGAGGGTCTCCGCGAGATTGCCGCCTGTCTTCTGTTGGATCGCCAGCACGATGCCGAAGAAATTGGCCTCGGCGCAGGGCATGCGCTCGAAGAGCTTGGCGGCCGCCTCGGTCAGCGGAAGCCCCAAGGTCTGACTCTCGATGATCAGCCGAAACTCCGTCCGGACGGGCTCGACCGCTTCGGCAGCGATGATCCGCAGGCAGTCGTTGAGCGGCAAGCCTGACTTGATGCCGCGTACGATGATGTCGAGCGCATTCGGAAATTCGTTGCCGAACTTCTTCAGCCGCTTCGTCCGGGCCCGTGACAGAAGCCAACGCGGCAGGCCGAAGCCGCCAATGAACAGCCCCACCAGAAGAAGCAGCAGGTTGGCTGTTGCCAGGAAAAACAGGAAGCCGACGACCACGCTCGAAACGGCGCTGATGAGGTAGAACTTGCGGCGGTCCCAACTCAGCCCCGCCTGCAGCAGCAGGAGCTCGAGCGTGAGCTTGTTGCGAGCGTTCTCCCGGGTTTCGATATCCTTGAGGCTCTGGGCGATCTGGCCGCGCTTCTGCCGCGCCTGGACTTCGCGATCGACCGTCCGGACAGCGACCGGGGCTGCGAATTCCTTGCGGCGCTTCTCCACCCGTGCCTGCCCGCTCAGAGACGGATAGAACAGAGCGTAGACCACGCCACCTGCCGCGAGGGTCGCCAGCACGACAACGGCAATGACACTCAGGTCCATGGCTCAGTGCCGTCCATAGCTGCGATCACGCGGCATTCGCTTCATCCTGGACCGCGAGTTGATCGATCGCCGTGGCAAGCCGCTGCTCTTCGCCGAAATAGCGGGCACGCTCCCAGAAGCGCGGTCGACCAATGCCGGTCGAGCGGTGGCGGCCGATCAGCTTGCCTGCGGCATCCTCGCCGAGGACCTCATAGTTCATCAGATCCTGGGTGATGATGACATCGCCCTCCATGCCCATCACCTCGGTGATATGCGTGATCCGGCGCGAGCCGTCGCGCATGCGCTGGGCCTGGATGACGACATCGACCGAGGAGCAGATCATCTCCCGCAATGTCTTCGAAGGCAGGCTGAACCCGCCCATGGTGATCATGGATTCGATACGGCTGAGGCATTCGCGCGGCGTGTTGGCGTGCAGCGTCCCCATCGATCCGTCATGGCCGGTGTTCATCGCCTGCAACAGGTCGAAGGCTTCCGGGCCACGCACCTCACCGACGATGATCCGCTCGGGCCGCATGCGCAGGCAGTTCTTGACGAGGTCGCGCATGGTGATCGCACCGGTGCCCTCGAGATTGGGCGGGCGCGTTTCGAGGCGCACGACATGGGGTTGCTGGAGCTGCAATTCGGCCGCGTCCTCGCAGGTGATGACCCGCTCGTCATGCTCGATATAGTTGGTCAGGCAGTTCAGCAGAGTCGTCTTGCCGGAACCTGTACCGCCGGAGATCACGATGTTGCAGCGCACCTTGCCGATGATCTTGAGGATTTCCGCGCCGGGCGGCGAGATCGCGCCAAAGCGGACGAGCTGATCCAGCGTCAGCTTGTCCTTCTTGAACTTGCGGATGGTGAGCGCCGGCCCGTCGATCGCCAGCGGCGGCGCGATGACGTTGACGCGGGAACCGTCGGCAAGCCGAGCGTCGCAGATCGGCGAGGAATCGTCGACGCGCCGGCCAACCTGGCTGACGATGCGCTGGCAGATGTTCATCAGCTGCGCGTTGTCGCGAAAGCGGATATTGGTCAGCTGGATCTTGCCGCCGGTCTCGATGAAGGTGCGTGAGGCCCCGTTGACCATGATGTCGGCGATATCATCCCGCGCCAGCAGCGGCTCCAGGGGTCCGTAGCCGAGCACGTCGTTGCAGATGTCGTCGAGCAGTTCCTCCTGCTCGGCGATGGAGAGCACGACGTTCTTCAGCGAGATGATCTCGTTGATGATGTCGCGGATTTCCTCCCGTGCCGATTCACCGTCGAGCTTCGCGAGCTGAGAGAGGTCGATCGCCTCGATCAGCGCCCCGAAGATCATGCTCTTCATCTGGTAATAGTCGTCGGACTTCGGTGTTTCGACCGAAGCCATGGGCGCCGCCGGCACCTGACGACGCATATCGGGTAGGGGCGCGGACGATTCGCGCAGACGCGCGGCCGAGGTCGGGCCGGGAGCCTTCGGACTCAGCGGTTGCGTCGACACAGCGTTCGAGGATCGTTTTCCGAACATCTCCCCCCCTTTCACGCCGAGAAACGGCCGGCCGGACAGTCGGAGCGAGCAGGCAGTGGCGAACAAAACTTCACGGCTCAGGCCCTGCGCCGCTTGAGCTTGGCGACCAACGGCTCCAGCAGGCTTCGCTTTCCGCGCCTGGCCTCACCGCGCCCCGTCAGGGTGCTTGCGATCTGAACGAAGGCCTCGTTGATCTTGCCGCCGGACTGGACTTCCGCAACCATCTGCCCGTTATTTGCAGCCGTACCGAAGACTTGGGCGTCGAAGGGAATCGCGACGAGCACCTCGACACCCAGAGCCTTGGCGAATTCCCCGGCGTCGATCTCGGGCCGCTTGGGCAGGCCGACCTGATTGAGCACCAGACGCGGTGGCGAATCATTCGGGCGGCTGGCTCGTGCCAGATCGATCAGGTTCTTGGCGTTCCGCAGCGAGGCGAGCTCGGGCCCGGCGACGATCATGACCTCGTCCGCACCGATCAGGCAGCGCCTGACCCAGCCGCTCCAGAGATGCGGCACATCGAGAACCACGCAGGGCACGCTGGCGCGCAACAGATCGAAGAGCTGCTCGAACGCGTCCTCCTGCAGGTCGAGTGTCCGGTCCAGCATTGCCGGCGCCGCCAGCAAGGCGAGATTGTCGCTGCAGCGCGAGAGCAGGCGATCAAGCATATTGGCATCAAGCCGCTCGGGCGCGAACACCGCCTCCGCGATGCCCTGCGGCGGATCCTGGTTGAAATCGAGCCCCGCCGTGCCGAAGGCGATATCGAGATCGACGATCACGGTCGATGCATCGAGATTGCGCGCCATCGCCCAGGCGACGTTATGCGCCACGGTCGAGGCGCCGACCCCGCCCTTGGCGCCCATCACGGCGACAATGCGCCCGAGATTGCGAGCCCCAGGCGCGACGTAGAGCTCGGACAGGGTGCGCAGGATATCGAGCGGCTCGAGCGGAGCGATCAGATAATCGCTGACACCGCGGCGGATCAGGTCACGGTAGAGCTGGACGTCGTTGACATGACCGATGACGACGACCTTCGTGCCGGCATCACAGCTCTGGGCCAGGGCATCGAGATGGCTGACGAGCGTTCCACCATCGGACACCGTTTCCAGCACAATGACATTGGGCGTGGGTGCGGTGCGGAACGCCTCGACTGCGGCCGCGGGTCCTCCCATCTGGACACGCGAATGCGTCTTCTCCATGCGCCGGTCTGTGGTCGCGGTCTGCATGGCAGCAGCAATGGCAGGCGTTTCGCAAAAGGCCTGCAGCGTGATGCGGGGCAGCGGTGCGATGACCTCGTCGCTGGCAGCGCTCGCGACCTGGGCTTCGAAATTCTGCGCCGGATCCATCAGCGGCCTCCGACCGACTGGTTGATCTGAGGCGTTTCCTGCCGGTACTGGGTCGAGGGGTCCTTGCCCTCACGCAGTTTGCCGATCGCGTTCATGCGCTTGACGATGTCGGCGCGGCCCTCCGTGCGGCTGCGGACGAGATCGATGGGATCGGCGACCTGCGCTGCCAGCGTCGCCTGGCTGGAGCAGCCGAAATTCCAGAGCGGCTCGTTCGCCATGTCCAGTTTCCAGTCGGAGACGCCCGCGTCCTGGGTCCATTGTCCGCAGGAATGCGGCAGGCCCGCCTGCAGCGAGGCGAATGTCAGGCGAATGGGCGAGGCGAGATTGGGGTCTACGATCGGATAGGTCCTGACCGAGAGCGAGGCGGGCGACACGCCGCCACGCGCCAGGGCTCCGCGTATCGATTCGAGCGTGCCATGGGTTGCCATCTCCCGGCCGCCGCCGGTTGGCACCTGGGCAACGATTCCTCCGCGCCCGCCGCGCCGGTAATCTGCCGCGAAACTGGCGACGTCTTCGGCCTGGCGCCTGTCGAGGCCTGCACCGGCCCGCACGATGAAGACATCAAGCGAACGTGGAGCGTCACGCAGCACGATCGGATGCCGCTCGCGCAGATCGCTGGCACTGATCGACCCAGTCACATCGGTCTTCGTCGCGCAGGCGCCAAGAGCGACGCCGGCGGCCAGAACGGCGGCAAGAGGCCAGTGGCCTGTCCTCTGCTGTCCCTGATCTGTCATGGCCCGAGCCACCCCTTGCACGTTCATGAGAGCACCCTTAGTCGGCAATAAAGCCGACCCGACCCCTGTAGGCCTGGGGCAACGGCCCGCTATTGGTGCCATATATCTTGTTCAGCCGGCCGAGCAGGACGGCCTGCGCATCATGGGCATCGACGAAGCCGTCATCCGGGCGCTGGACCTGGTTCGGCTCCATCGGCTTGGCGATGTAGGGCGTGACCGTGATCATCAATTCGGTCTCCTCGCGCTGATAGTCGCGCGAGCGGAAGAGCACGCCGATCACCGGCAGGTTCATCAGCCCCGGGAAACCGTTGATCGACTGCTTCGAGACGCGCTGGATCAGCCCGGCCGTCGCCAGAGTCCCGCCCGACGGCAGTTCGACAGTGGTGTCGGACTTGCGCACGCGGAAGGCGGGGGCATTCACGGATTCCCGGGTATTGGTGCCGCGCTGAATATTGCTCGTATTGCTCAGCCGGAGCTGGTTCTCGAAATCGAGCTCCGTCACTTCGGTCGCAATCCGCATGCTGATCTTGTTGTCGGACAGGACAATCGGGGTGAAGTTCAGGGAAACGCCGACCGGCTTATAGCTGATGCCAAGCGTGCAGATCCCCGACGAGTCGCAGGAATAGCCGTTGGGCACGGGGACATCGCCACCGGCCGTGAATTTGGCGCTTTCCCCGGAGATCGCAGTGACCATCGGCTCCGCCAGAACGCGAGCGAGGCCTGCCCGCTCAAGCGCACGCAGGGTGAAATTGGTCGAGTTTCCGATTCCCGCGCCGATCGCCGTCGCGGCCAGGGATTGAGGTTGCAGGGGAAGCGGATTCTCGATCGACGGCGTGAGCGAGAAATTGCCGAGCTTCCACTCGCCGGACGAGTTGATGCCGAGCTGCTTGATCGCCTTGCGCGAAACCTCGGAGATCACAACCTTGACCATCACCTGATCGCGATCGCGGATCGTCAGCGAGTTGATCACGGCGCCCTTGGACGAGGAGAAGATGCCGGAGGCCGTTCCAACGAAGGCGTTCGCGATGTCGACCGCCTGGGTTGCTTCCGACGCATTGGCGACATTGCCGAGCAGGAGGATGGAGTTGCCCGCCGGCTTGACCTCGATATGGGCTCTGGGCATGGCCGCACGGAGCGTCTGGCGCAGCACGTTGAGATCCCGCCCGACTTCGATCTCGAGCGCCGAAATCTGACGACCTTCGGAATCGATCACGAACATCGAGGTCGAACCGTCGGCGATGCCGATGATGAAGAGCTTGCGCGCCGAGCGGACGACCGCGTTGGCGACCTTGGGGTTGGCGACGAAGACTTCCTTCGCGTCACGCGGCAATTCGACGATCAACGAACGGCCGATCGAGAGCGTGAGCTTGCGGGCTATGGCATGCTCGCTGGAACCGACATTCAGAACCGGAGCGGGCTCCGTCGACTGAGCCATGGCCGGCATGCCGAGCAGCAGCGCCAGAACCGACCCCGCGACGGACAGGCGAACGCGTTTCGGGATCATGGCTTCACGCTCTTGCTGGTGACGCCGTAGCGGACGAGGGTCAGGCCGCCTTCGGTGTCGGGGCGCCCCGCATCGCCGGCGTCCTTGAGGCTGCGCAATGCGAGCGAAAGTGTGCCGTTGCGCTGCGCCTGAGCGACGATCTCCACCTGGCGCGGCTCGAGCTCGAGCGTCGCCGTCTCGCCGATGACGACCTTCTCGCCATTGCGTTCCTGAATGTTCTGACCAATCGCCAGCACCCGGACATTGGTCAGGATCGTTTCACTGATGAAGCTCTCGCCGCCGCTATTCGCGTTGCCGCCCCCCGCTTCCTGATAGGTCCGGATGACGTCGACCCGGTCGTTCGGCAGGATGAAGCCACCCGCCGTATTGGCTCCACGGCTGTCGGTGCCGATCGCGGTTGCCCTCTTGCCGGCCGGCAGAACCGCCGAGAGAAAACCGGTGCCGTCGGTCTTGATCAGCTTCTCGCGACGGATCGGTTCTCCGCCCGACACCGCGAAGCGCGCCAATTGTCCGGCCAATTCCGTTTCGGCCTCGGGTGCCTCGCTCTTGCGGATGACCCCGGCCGGAACACTGTCTGCAGGCCAGTCGATCCAGCGCATGTCGCCAGCGGCCAGCGTGTTGCCAACCGGGATATCGGCTGCCGCAACCAGCACCGGAACGGTCGGCGCCGGCTCATAGCGTGTCACCGGTGCCGGTGGCGCCTTGGGGCGTTGGATCAGCAACGCTGCGCCAAGCCCCGCAATGAGCGCGACGACCAGGATGATGATGCGGGCAGGACTCATGTACGCCGATCCTCAGCCAAGCTGCGTTGGCTCTCGGAGGGGATCGTGACCGGGGATTCGTCAAATTATGGTTAACCCGGCGTAACTTTCATCATTTCCTCCCCGAATTCAGCTCGGAATGAGATAGAGTACTGGATCGGGGCGCGCGCGAATCGCGCTTCAGGATTCTGCGACTTCCGCAGTCGTGACCACCGGAACGAACCGGGTCGCATCACCGGATGCGGGTTGCAGGAGGCGGTGCGCCAACAGGTAGCAGGCCCCGGCGATGATCAGACCTGCGCCGACATCGACAAAGTAGTGGCCGCCATCGATCGGTGTCGCCGCGATCATCGTCAGGTTCACAGCGGCGACTGGCCAGCGCAGCACCGGGTGTGCGAGCCCGCCGAGCAGCATCAGGAGCCCGAGCGCCGCATGGTAAGATGGAAAGGTGATGATTCCCTGAGCCTTCGCCAGGTCGAGATCGAAGGGAGCGCCCGACCGCAAGGCCTGCATATCATGCACATGCACGAAGGCTGCGGACGGCGACAGATGGGGGAAGTCGGCGGGACTCAGGTTCAGATGGACGAACATCGCCATCGCTGGAAAGAAGCCCGAGATCAGGATCGTCACAAACCCGGCGAGGATCATTGCCAGGATCATCGCACGCGCGGCGCTACCCCGCCCGGTGAACGACAGTGTCACGATCAAGATCAAGACTTGTGGGATGAAACTGTCATAGGCCAATTGAAACAGCAGGCCGAGCAGCGGACGCTGATTAACGGCCTTGAGATAGGCCATCCAGTCGAGCCCAAGAGTACGGTCGACTTCATACAGGACCGAATCCTGCAGGGGAAAACCGAGAGAGGCGAGCAGATAGGAGAATAATGCCCCGACGGCGAAGAAGCCGACGATCTGAGCAGAGCAATCCAAGCCATCGGCGAGCTTATGCTCCGCCCTCCGCTCGCGGTAGAGATGGGCGACGAATGTCAGAACGAGGGCCGCGACAAGCGGCACCAAGAGTGAAACGGCATTGAGGCGGATAGCCGAGAAGGGTAGCCAGGCCAAGTCGATCAGCAGAAGTCCGATGATGATAGACCGGACAAGCTGATTGGATCGCCGCGCCAGTGTCGTATCCGCCGCCGTCATAGTGTCACCTTACGTTGCGGTGGCACTATGCAGCTGAAGATTTAAGCCGAACTCAATCGCGATGGTTAAATTTTTTTGGGGGCGCGAGATGTCCCCGGTCGTTGCCCAGCCCCGGCAAAATCGGCCGGCGCAGCCGACTTGAGATCCCTTGCGCGAGCATGACCATGCCGGAGCCGCAGCGAGCGGAGCTTCTCGACGGCATTCCAGGCGCCGTCGATCGCGAAAGCGAAGGATTTCCAAAGCGTTCGGGGAGAGGCCGCCGTCGCCGCACTCAAAGCCGAAGTCGCAGCAGATTCCGGCCAAGCGCCGCATTGGCCCGCTGATCATCGGCGAGACCCCATGCCGGGTTTGCCTATGCTCGGAACTGGCACGAGATCGCCCGCGCCGCTGGCATTCCCAATTCCTGTGTCGAAAACGGGGGCCGCTAGCCGAAGCCAAGGACGAAAACGCCGATACTGACACGTCGGTCGCCCACCTGGGCGATGCCGCGCGGCTTGTTCGGCAGAAGCGGCTCGATCAATCGCCACTCCATCTCACTCAGATCGTATCGCGCCATCAACGCCTCCTCTCGGAAACGTTGAACCAACCCAAACCCACCATTACAACCTTTATGGGTTCAGAACCTAGAGGCCGATGGCAGCACGCCAGATCGCCGTGTCCGGCAACACGAAGAGCGCCGAGCAGGCAAGGGCGATTCCATAGGGCACGCCCTGATTAGTCTCATGAAGCCGGCGCAACCATGGCCAGTTCTCCCCCAGCGCCGGCAAGGGTACTGTACGCAGCTTGATCACGATGAGTGTCAGCACGGCGCCGAACATGGCAGCCACAAACAGATAGGGCATCAACTGCCCAAAGCCGAACCAGAGCGCCGTGGCGGCAGCCAGTTTGGCATCCCCGCCGCCGATCCAGCCCGCGGCGAACAGGCCGAAGCATATCGCAAGAACAAGGCCCCCTGCGGCAAAATGCCAGGCAATCTGAAGCCAGGGCAGGCCGATGACGAGAGCACTGGGCACGAAAAGCACGGCGAGGCCGAGGCAAAGCCGGTTCGAAATCGTCATCGACAGCAGGTCGCTCGCAGCGGCATAGACCATCGCCGCCGGAAAGAGGACGAGGAGGAACAGCAACGGGAGCGACATCGAATGGTCTCCTGGCAATGCAGCTTCACGAACGATGCGTCAGCATCGCACCCAACCCTGTAAAAGCAGTATCTGGGCGGTCGAGCGGGAACCGGGACGCAAAACGCCCCGGACGAGCCGGGGCGTTCGCTGCGTAAGGCAGAAAGGGATTCAGGCGATGGTCATCAGCGCGGTGCTGATCCGGCCGAACAGCAGGGCGAGCTGCGTGCCGAGAATCGTGGCGGCGCCGATGATGACGACGGCGATCAGGCCCGCGATCAGGCCGTATTCGATGGCGGTCGCGCCGGATTCGTCCTTGGCAAAGCGAGCGAACAGATTCTTCATGACGGAACTCCTATTGCACCACGGTTTGACTGCTGCCTTCGCTCTGAACGGCTTCGGTCAGCGACAAGACGGACACTACCCAGAAGCTCTTGCGGATCAGTTAAACGAAACAAAGCATTCGATGTTCTTTGCATACATTTCCTGGATGGTTAACGCCAGATTTATTGAACTCAAAAGCCGTCACCATGTTAAATATCAATTCATAGTTGAATTTAACGGCGACTATACGTATCCACATAATTGAATTCAGCAGTTCGGCTGATGTTTACCTCGCAGAGAAGCATGACCTGAGACGAGAGTGCATCTCACCCTTTGGGAATCACCGCCTCGATAAACGTGCCTGTGAGGCAGTGTTAGGATTCGGTTCATCATTTTCGGCTTAATTCCAGATGTCGGAAACCTAGGGCGCCACCATGTCGACTGTCCTCAGCTGTGCCCTCCGCCTGCGCCGCGGAGCGCTGGCCATGGCCGCGTCCGGCGCGATCCTGTTGGGAAACGTGCCCGCGGCCCGATCCGCGCCAGAGCCAGCCAGGCCCGAGACGGTCGCCGTTACGGTCGATCACGCCAAGCTCGTCAGGTTGCCGGAAAAGGCCCAGACCGTGATCGTCGGCAATCCGGCGATAGCCGATGTTTCCGTGCAGAGGAACGGGGTGATGGTGGTGACGGGCAAGAGCTTCGGCGTCACCAATCTCATCGCGCTCGATGCCGGCGGCAGCCTGCTGGCTGAATCGCTCGTGCGCGTCAGCGCGGCCGCGGATTCGATTCTCACGGTCCAGCGCGGCATGGAACGGGAAAGCTATTCCTGCACGCCGACCTGCCAACCGACCGTGCAACTCGGAGACGCAACCAAATATTTCGGGGACGTCGGCGGGCAGACGACCAGACGCAATGCTCTCGCCAGCGGCAGCGATAAATAGCGGTCGCGCCGCTCAAGGTGAAAGTTTCGCTAACGCCGGTGCGGCCTCGCTGAGCAAAGCCCTAACAAGTCGGCAATGCTTTCCCGCTAGGGTATTCCCACTGAAGAGCGGAGCCCCCTCGCGGCATCCGTATCCGGATGGTTGGCTTAACTGGTCATGGTCACATCTCTTTCCAGATCGCGCGGACGCGTCGCCCGACGCCTCCTCAGGAACCCACCGTTGGGATCCAACGGCTTTTCCAGCAACCAGAATGGTGCAACTGCCGTCGAATTCGGCCTCGTCGCGATGCCGTTCCTTCTGGTCGTGTTCACGATCATCGAAACGGCGCTGATGCTATGGACAAACCAGGTGCTCCAAGATGCCGTAACGCAGGCGTCGCGGACGCTCCTGACTGGAGAGTCAGTTGCAATCTACAGCACCCCCTCCAACCCCTTGCCGCACGCCGCCAAGACGTCCACGGAAGCGTTCAGGCTCGAGGTCTGTGCACAGGCTCCGGCACTCGTCGATTGCGAGAAGCTGCGTGTCGACGTGCGGGGCTATGCAACACCCGCGGAGGCTCTGGCCGATATGGCCAAGCGCAATCCGCTCAGCGGGAGGACGCTGGACACCAGCGGCTTCAGCTACAATCAGCCTGGAACAAACCAGGTCGTCGTCGTATGGGCGGCGTTACGCTATTCGCTCTACCTGAGCGGCTGGTCAAACTCGCTTGCCAATATCGATGGTGGTGAACGCGCCATCATGGCTATCGCGACGTTCCGAAACGAACCCTAAGGCAGGTGAGACACCATGAGGCCGTTCGTCTCGATCCGCCGCAACAGGGTCGCGCTTCGCCGCCTCAGGCGTCGCCTCCAAAGGGATGGAAGGGGCGTCGCCGCTGTCGAGTTCGCTCTCATCCTGCCCGTGATGCTCGTGCTGTATTATGGCGTTGTCGAGCTCGGGCAGGCCGCCATGGCCGATCGCCGCGTGACCCAACTGAACCGGTCCCTCGTCGATCTCGCCTCACGGAAGACCGCACTGGACGATAACGATGCCGACCTGGCCTTTGCGGTCGGGCAAATGATCATGGGCGCCATCTCCACGCCAACGACGCTAAAGATGACCATCGCCAGTGTCGTCGTGGACGACAAGGGTGTGGCAAAGCTGTGTTGGAGCGCACAGAAAAACACGACCGCTCCGCCGGCAAACATCACATTGCCGGACGGACTGCTCATTCCCAAGACCTCTGTGATCATGGCCGAAGCCAGCTACGTCTATGAACCCTTGCTCGGCGACCTGGTGGTCAAAAGCGCCCTCACCTTGGGTGGCAACAGGATCTACATGCGCCCACGCATGGCCGCGAAAACAGGCACGCTCAACATCGAGCAGGTCGTGCGAATCAAGGGGACTGGCAGCGCCGCCACGACAACCGCCTGCCCCTGAGCTGTTGCGGGCACTCGCCGCTGAAAAGCTCTGCGGCAAGTGGGGTGTCCCGATACGAGGTCGCTCGCTCCGGGACGGCCCTTGCCCGGGCTCGCCAGCCTCAGATCGTCTGATTATACGCGCCGACTTCCGGGTTCTCGCGCAGCACGCCGTCGATGGCTGCAAACATCTCGCGCATGCGTGCTTCCGAGACCGGGCTTTCGCAGACGACGACAAGCTCCGGCTTGTTTGAGGAGGCGCGGACCAGGCCCCAGGTGCCATCCTCGTTGACGACGCGGACGCCGTTGACGGTGATCACGTCGCGGATCTTCTGGCCGGCGATAGTTTCGCCCTTGGTCTGCATCGCCTCGATGCGCTTCGTCACGCGATCGCTGACCTCGTACTTGATCTCGTCGGCGCATTTGGCGGCCATGGTCGGCGTGCCCCAGGTCTTGGGAACGGCAGCATAGAGTTCCGCCATCGACTTATCCGGGTTGCGGTCGAGCATGTCGATGACCGCCAGCGCCGTGACGACACCATCGTCATAGCCGCGCCCGACCGGCGCGTTGAAGAAGAAATGGCCCGACTTCTCGAAACCCGCCAGCGCGTTGAGATCGCGGACACGACGCTTGATGTAGGAATGGCCGGTCTTCCAGTAGTCCGTCTTCACGCCGAGCTTCTGCAGTTCGGGGTCGGTGCTGAAGAGGCCGGTCGATTTCACGTCGACGACGAACTGGGCACCGGGATGCAGCCTGCCGAGGTCGCGCGCCAGCATCACGCCGATCTTGTCGGCGAAGATTTCCTCGCCGTGATTGTCGACCACGCCGCAGCGGTCGCCGTCGCCGTCGAAGCCGAGCGCAACGTCGGCGCCGTGCTGCTTCACGGCATCCGCCATGGCATGCAGCATCTTCATGTCTTCAGGGTTGGGATTGTAACGCGGGAAGGAGTGGTCGAGCTCGGCATCCATCGGGATGACCTCGCAACCGATCGCCTCCAGAACCTGCGGGGCGAAGGCGCCGGCCGTGCCGTTGCCGCAAGCCGCGATGACCTTGAGCTTGCGCGTGATCTTCGGTCGGTTGGTTAGGTCCTTGATGTAGACGGCCGGAAAATCCGGAACGAAGACATAGGAACCGCCGCCCGAAAGCTCGAAATCGGCCGCCAGCACAATATCGCGGAGCTGGCCCATCTCGTCGGGACCGAAGGTGACGGGGCGCTGCGCGCCCATCTTCACGCCGGTCCAGCCATTGTCGTTATGCGAAGCCGTGACCATCGCGACGCAGGGGACGTCGAGCGCGAACTGGGCGAAATAGGCCATCGGAGACATGGCGAGGCCGATATCATGGACCTTGCAGCCCGCCGCCATCAGGCCGGTGACCAGCGCCATCTTGATCGATGACGAGTAGCCGCGGAAATCATGGCCGGTGACGATCTCGGGCTTGATGCCCATGCGCTTGATCAGCGTGCCCAGCCCCATGCCGACGGCCTGCACGCCCATCAGGTTCAGTTCCTTGCCGAAGAACCAGCGCGCGTCATATTCGCGGAACCCCGTCGGCTTCACCATCGGCAGGGATTCATACTCGAAGGTATTCGGGAACAGCTCAGGCAGCGGCTTCGGGAACATCAAGTCATCCATTGCAAGGGAACAAGCAGGGCGAACGAAGCATCAAGCCACATGAATGCAGCCTGACCGTGACACGGCAGCGACGCCGTCTTGACGGATCCTTGGCATAACGGATCGCGGCGGATTAGGGAACGCCGGAGACCGCCTAGCCGCGCAGGATCATGCGGCCGGTCTGGACCTCGTAGCCCTTGAGCTTGCTCAGAAAAGAGGTTCCAAGCAGGCTGACGGACAGCGCCCCGGCGGGCAATACCATGGCCTCGACATTGCGCACGATGATAGCGCCGAGCCTGACCTCGCGCAGGTTCACCCGGGCGCCTCGTACGACGCCGTTGGCTGTGCGCAGCGTGATCTTGTAGTCGGAGGGTGCGGGGCGGATGCCGAGCCCGAGAGCGTCGCTCTCCGTCAGCGCAATGAAACTCGCGCCAGTATCGACCAGCATCCTGACGCGGTAGTTATCGATAGTCGGGTGGACCATGTAATGGCCGCGAGAATCTGCGGCCACGGTGACCGTGGGAGGCTCGCTCGGTCGGGCCGCGGGAGCTGGCGACGAACCAGGCTGCGGGCCGGTCGCGACGGCGGCCATGCCCGGCGTGTCATCATGCCCGAAATGCCCGGCCAGACGCGTGCCGTAAGACATCGCGCCGTAACCGACGGCAAAGGCTACCCCGAGCGCCCAGATGATGGGCCGTTGCGCCATCTGTTTCCAGCCTCCTCCACGTTCCCGGAATGCTGCCCCGAGGACACTGCGGAAGAATGAATGCGAACACACGGATTGGCGGATTTGCCTGGGCTTGCGGGTGACGAATCCAAACAGACTTAACGTATCGTCATCCGGATTGAGGACATCTCAGAGGAACTCGGCGCCAGCCAGGGCCTCGATCTCGGCCTGCCGCGGCACGCTTGGCTGTGCGCCCGGCACCGTGCAGGCGAGCGAGCCCGCCGCGAGCCCGCGCTGGAGCGCGCCGGAAAAACCATAGCCGGCATCAAGCGCCGCCGCGAAGGCCCCGACGAAGCTGTCCCCGGCGGCAACCGTGTCGACGACCTCGACCTTCGGCGCTTCGAGGCGGCGGCGAACGCCGCCATGCCAGCCGACGACGCCCTCGCCACCGAGCGTCACGACACAGGCAATGCCACGCTCGGCGTCGACGCGCTGCGCAAAGGCGTCGGGCTCGCGTTCAGCCCAGTCCCATGCGCGGGCAAGCACCAGCGCCTCGTGCTCGTTGACGATCAGCATGTCCAAGCAATCGAGCAGTTCGGGAGCAGGCGAACCGGCAGGCGCCAGATTCAGGATGACGCGCCCGCCGGCCTGCTTCGCCAGCCGGGCCGCCGCGATGCACTCCGTCTCCGGAACCTCTCGCTGCAAGAGCAGGATGTTGCGCTGGCCAAGTGGCAGGTCAAGCAAGCCATCGGCCCTGGCTTGGGCATTCGCACCGGCCGCCACGACAATCTGATTGGCACCGGCCGGATCGACCGCGATGAAGGCAGCGCCCGTCGGCGCCTCGACCCGCTCGACCAGCGCGAGATCGATTCCGTCGGCGGCCAGCAGCGACAGGGCGATCTCGGCAAAGGCATCGCGCCCGACAGCCCCGACGAGCACCACCTCGGCGCCTGCCCTACGGGCGGCAAGCGCCTGGTTGCCCCCCTTGCCGCCGGGATGCAGCGCATAGCCCGGGCCCATCACCGTCTCGCCGGCGCCCGGCAGGCGCTCGACCGGCGTGACAAGATCGACATTCAGCGACCCGAAGACGGTGATCACGCCAGCAGCCTCGCAGCGAGGCGCTTCACACCCGCAATGAAGGCGTCTTCCGGCGTCGTGATCCGGAACGGCAGGCCCGCCGCCTCGAATGCCGCTCGATAGCTTGCGGCAAGCGCTCCATCGGCCACCAGATCGACGGTGACTGGCCGTCCGAACAGCGCCTGTGCGCCGGCAATCTCCTGACCGACCAGCAGCGCCGAGAGATAGGGGCCGACTGCGCCGCCCTTCATCCGCCCCGCCAAAACCTCGGTGCGCGCCGCAAAGGCTGCATTGAGCAACCCGGCTGGCCGCGCCGCTGCAGCAGAGCCCCGCGCGGCACCGGTGCTTGCGTCGTCTCCCGACGGCTCTTCGGCGAGGCGCGCCAGAATCGAATGCTGACGCAGCAGGCCATAGATCTCGCCGGTCATGAAGCTGGCAAAGCGCGTGATCCGTCCGGCCCGCACTTCGGCCCATTTCGAATGGGTGCCGGGAAGACAGGCGATTCCGTCATCGAGACCAAGGCCGACGATCAGCGTTTCCTCGCCACGCATCACGTCGAAGGCACCATCGTCCCAGGAAAGGCCGGGCAGCACGGTCGCGCCTGTTCCGTCCTCCAGCGTCACCGCGATGCCGGCAGCTGCCAGCGCCTCGGGCAAGGCCGGGCACGCGACGTAAGGCGCCTCGACCCAGCCATTACGGCTGCCGACCATCCCGGCGAGCACGATCGCGGCATCCGGCCGCTTGCGGCGGAAATCACCGGCGATCCCCTCGAAAGCCGCTGGGAACCCGCCGGCCGGCACTGATTGGATGCCCTGGTCCGCAATCCGCCGATCCATCACGCTGCCATCCTCGCCGATGAGGAAGGCGCGGGCGCGGGTGGTGCCCCAGTCGAGCGCGATCAAGGGTTTCGGCATGGCGGGCTCCGGCACGGCGTCAGTGATAGCTCTGCCTTGCCGCGTCAGGCGCGGGCGAAGCAAAGCACTGACCCGACTATCTCCTTGGCCCGCAAGCCGGGGTCAAGCCCGCGCGCGTCGCACAGGCTCAGACGTCGAAGAAGACCGTCTCGCCCTCGCCCTGCAGCCGGATGTCGAAATGGAAGACGCCGTCCGGGCCGCGTTGCGCGATTAGCGTTTCACGGCGCTCATGCGGGACCAGCGCGAGCACGGGATCGGCCGCATTGGCAGAGTCGTCCGAGAAATAGATGCGAGTCACCAGCCGGAGCAGGAGCCCGCGCGCGAAGACCGAAACGGCGAGATGCGGCGCCTGCTTCGTGCCGTCAGGGCCCTGCACAGAGCCCGGCCGAACCGTCTCGAAGTGGAAAAAGCCTTCCGGCGACGTTTCTGCCCGGCCGAAGCCCGTGAAGCCGGCATTGCCACCGGCATTATGACGTCCATCCGCATCCGCCTGCCAGATCTCGATCATGGCGTCCGGAACCGGCTCGCCATCACCATCGAGGACATGGCCACGAATGGTGATGCGCTCGCCCGGAACGCCATCAGTCGCGACCCGCTCATTGACCAGCTCCGAACCGCCATAGGCGCGGGGCGTCAGCGCATAGGCGTAGAAGGGACCGACTGTCTGCGAGGGGGTGAGGCCCAAGGCGGCCCTGCGCTCAGTCATCATGCGGCTCCTCGAGCGGCGTCGCGTTGCGACCGCGCAGGACGATGTCGAACTGGTAGCCCAGCGCCCATTCCGGCTCGGTCGTGTCGATATCGAAGCGCGAGATCAGGCGCTCGCGCGCCTTCGCATCCGGGATCGACTGGAAGATCGGGTCATAGGCGAAGAGCGGATCGCCCGGGAAATACATCTGGGTGATCACGCGCGAGAGGAAGCTCGGCCCGAATAGCGAGAAATGGATATGGGCCGGGCGCCAGGCATTGTGATGGTTGCGCCAGGGATAGGCGCCGGGCTTGATCGTGACGAAGCGATAGCGCCCCTCCGCATCGGTCAGTGCCCGGCCGGCCCCCGTGAAATTCGGATCGAGCGGGGCGGGATGCTGATCGCGCAGATGGACGTAGCGCCCGGCCGCGTTGGCTTGCCAGATCTCGATCAGGGTATGCGGCACCGGCCTGCCATCCTCGTCGAGCACCCGGCCCGTCACGATGATCCGCTCGCCGAGCGGCTCGCCCTCATGCCGCAAGGTCAGATCTGAATCGCCGGCTTGCACGGCGCTATGACCGAACGCCGGACCGCTAATCTCCGACAGCGTATGCGGCAGCAGGATCAGCGGCTGGGAGGGCGCGCGCTTCAGCGTGCTCGCATAGGCCGGCGATGCGTTGAGCGGATGGGCCTTCAGGCCATCGCGCGGATAGATCAGACTCATGCCGCAACTCCATGCGCTCGCTTGGTCCGGGCATGCAGATCGCGCAGGATCTCGATCTCCTGCGCGGTCGGCGCCGGAGTCTCCACGAGTTTGCCAGCGAAGCGCAAGGTCCAGCCGCAACCGGCCTGGACCTGATCACGTGTCACGCCGGGATGCAGCGCGGTCACGGTCAGTTCCGCCGTCTCGGAATCGGGTTCCATCACGCAGAGATCGGTGATCACCTTGGTCGGCCCCTTGGTCTTGAGGCCGAGCCGTTCCCGGTCGCCCTTGCCCTTGCCGTGGCCGAAGGAGGTGATGAAGGGCAGCGTCTCGACGAAGGCGCGCGAGCCCATCGCCATGGTGATGAAGATCTCGCCGCAATTGCTGGCGATCTCCGGCGCGCCGCCGCCACCGGGAAGCCTCACCTTCGGCGCGGCATAATCCCCGACGACCGTGGTGTTCAGATTGGCATAGCGATCGATCTGCGCGCCGCCCAGGAAACCAATGGTGATCCGCCCGCCCTGCAGCCAGTAACGGAACATCTCGGGCACACCGACCGTGGTCAGCGCGGTATCGCAGAGTTCGCCGTCGCCGATCGAAAGCGGCAACACGGAGGGACGGGTCGAGAGCGTGCCGGATTCGTAGATCAGCGTGATCCTCGGCGCATGGGTCAGGCGCGCCAGGTTGCAGGCCGCCGAGGGCGCACCGATGCCGACGAAGCAGACGTCGTCATTGGTCAGCAGGCGGGCGGCCGCGATGCTCATCATCTCGGTGGGCGTGTGGCTCATGGGTGTGTGGCTCATGGGAATTTGGCTCATGGCGCTCACCCTCACGCGGCCTGCCGAGCAAGGCCGGCATGGTGCGCAAACACCTCCGGGCCCTGCTCCAGGACATTTGCCTTCATCCAGGCCAGGAATGGGTCGCGCTCCCGGGCGATCTTGTCCCAGGCAATGTAGAAGTCGTTGGCGCGCTTGTAATAACCGTGGGCGTAGGACGGATAGGCGCCGCCCGGCACCCTGGCGATGGCGGTCACCGCCCAGGACGGCAGGATGACGGCATTGGCATTGCGTGGGCCAAAGTCCTCGACGATCTCCTCGACGGTGACCAGCGAACGCTTGGCGGCCAGCACGACCTCCTTCTGCACGCCGACAATGCCTTCGAGCAGGACATTGCCCTCGCGATCAGCCTTCAGCGCATGAATGACGGCGGCATCAGGCCGGATGGCGGGAACCGTCGCCAGAACCTCGCCGGTATAGGGGCAAGTGACGGACCTGATCCGGGGATTGACCTTGGGCAGGTCGACGCCCTTGTAGCCGCGAAACACCGCGAAGGGCAGGTTGGCGGCGCCGGCCTCGTAGGCATTGGCCATGGCCGCGTGGCTGTGCTCTTCAAGCTCAAGCTTGTGCGGCCAGCCATTCTCAACTGCATCGCGCAGGCGGTGCAGCGAGCCGACGCCAGGATTGCCGCCCCAGGAGAAGACCAGCTTCTCGGCGCAGCCCATGCCGATCATCTGATCGTAGATCAGGTCCGGCGTCATGCGGATCAGCGTCAGCCGCTTGCGCCCCTGGCGGATCGCCTCATGACCGGCAGCATGCGGGATGAGGTGAGTGAAGCCTTCCATCGCGACGGAGCAGCCGTCACGCACCACCGACTCGATCCCCTCGGCGAGGGAGACGAACTCAGCCACCTTGACATCTCCTCATATTGTGCGTTAATCGCACATCGTTTTGATTTTCGCACAATAGCTGTTGCACCAGCAGGGGTCAAGATTGGACACGACAGCGTCGGATCGCGACCATATGGCCGCCCTGGAAAAGGGGCTGGCCGTGATCGAATGCTTCGACGCGGCACATGAGAAGCTGACCATCGCAGATGTGGCGCGCGCCACCGAGCTGTCCCGCGCAGCGGCCCGGCGCTGCCTTTTGACCCTCACAAGGATCGGCTACGCCGAATTCGACGGCAAGTTCTTCCGGCTGACGCCGCGGGTGCTCCGGCTCGGCCATGCCTGGCTGGCCTCCAGCGCCCTGCCCCAGCTCGTCCAGCCCTTCCTGGAGCGGTTGT
The DNA here is from genome assembly GCF_000735605.1 of Allobosea sp. LC85. Classification (GTDB taxonomy): domain Bacteria; phylum Pseudomonadota; class Alphaproteobacteria; order Rhizobiales; family Beijerinckiaceae; genus Allobosea. The sequence continues at coordinate 224,314 of NZ_JPKG01000027.1, read as the reverse complement.
CCGAGGAAACCCACGAATCCTCCTCGGCTTCGCTGCTCGACGGGCACGAGATCGTCTATATCGCGCGTTCGGCGCAGAGGCGGATCATGTCCGTCGGCCTTTCCGTCGGCTCGCGCCTGCCCGCCTTCTGCACCTCGATGGGGCGCGTCCTGCTCGCAGCGCTGCCATCGGACGCGGCACGCGAACGGATTCTGGCCGGCCGACCGCGAGCGCTGACGCCCCATACCGTGACAGACCCCGAGCGGATCATGACCGCCTTGGCGGCGGCGCGCGAACAGGGTTACAGCGTGGTCGATCAGGAACTTGAACTCGGCCTGATCTCGATGGCACTCCCCCTTGCCAATGCGCGTGGCGAGACCGTTGCCGCCTTCAATATCTCCGGGCAGGTGCAGCGAACCTCGGCCGAGGAGATGGTGGCGCAGTTCCTGCCGCGCATGCGCTCGATGCAGGCGATGCTGCGCCCGCTGATCAAGTGAGGACATGACGATGCTTGCCCTGCAGTCCGGACCTCTCTCCGCCGCGGTCGCGCCCGAGATCGGCGCGATGGTGACCGCGCTCGAATGGCGCGCGCCTGACGGGCAGTTGCATTCGCTCCTGCGGGCACCGGCGGGGGCGATGCCCTCGACCGAAGCCCCTAATCGCTTCGGCAGCTGGGCCATGCTGCCCTTTGCCAATCGCGCCTTCGATTGCATCATCGACGATGGCGAGCAGCGCTTTCGGGTGCCGGCCAACGATCCCGCGGGAACCGGCAGCATTCATGGTTTCGGCTGGCAGTCGGCCTGGGAGGTCGTGCGGTATGACCACGGCCATACCGTTCTGGAATATCGGCGCAGCACCGGTGAAGACCCCTACCGCTACCGCGCGCGGCAGGAGATCAGCCTCGACGATTCCGGTATGACCATCGCCCTTGCGATCATCAACGAGGCGGACGTCGCCCTACCCTTCGGTTTCGGGCTGCATCCCTGGTTTCCCGCGGCCGCGGATACGCGCCTCAGGATGTGCTCCGAGGGCGCGCTGATCCTCGGCAACGGCTTCCGCGCGAGCGGCGCGCAAGACCTCGAAGGCGGCGGCCCCTATGCAACCGGCCCGCTCTTCGCAACTGAGACGGAAACAGCCTGGAGCTTCCTCGGCTGGGATGGCATTGCGCGCATGGAAACACCTTCGCGCGGCGTCGCCATTACCGTAACGGCGAGCGAAACGCTGCGCAGCCCGGTCGTATGGGCGCCTGCCGGCGCCGACTTCCTCTGCGTCGAGCCGCAAAGCCACGCCATCGGTTCGCCGAGCGAGACTGCAGCGCGTGCAGCCTCTCCGCTCACGCGGCTTCAACCGGGCGAGACGCTCAGCGGCTGGATGCGGATCGCCGTGGAGGCGATCTGAAGCCTTATCTCCAGGTCGGCCCGGCCCGGTAGGGCTGGTAGCCATAGGCGTTGGGCGGCAGGGTCGGCCGCATGAAGAGCTGATCACGCGCCGCATCCCAGTTCGGCACGCCGCGCTGATGCGCGATCGCTGCCGCCCGCTGGTTGGATTTCGACTGTGCGATGGCGACCTTGTTCTTATGGGAAGCCTTTGCAAGCTTGCTCTTGGCACCGCCTGCCTTGGCAAATTGCGACAACCCATCCGAGCTGGCCCCGTTCAGCGCGATGCGCGTCTGGCCGGCACCGTGCTTCTTGACCAGCGTGAACAGCTTGGCAGCATTTGCAGGATGCAGGCGGATGCAGCCATGCGATGCCGGCCGGCCAAGCGCACCCACCGAGGTCGTGCCATGGATGGCATAGCCACCGCGGAAGAACACGGAATAGGGCATCGCTCCGCCAAATTTGCGCGAGTACCAGCTCCGCTCCAGCCGCGTCGGGCGATAGACGCCGTTGGGCGAGCGGAAACCCTTGCGGCCGGATGAGATCGCCCAGTTGTAGATCTCTCCGTCAGTCGTCGTCACCTGCATGCGCTGGGCGGCAAGGTCGACGCGAACCTGAACGCCGGCCTGGGCCGAAGCCAGGCCGGCAAGCGAAAGAAACAATACGGCGAGGACGCCAAGGACGCGACGCATCACAGCACTCCTGAAGACGCAACCGTTGCAAGAATTCGGCGTTGTCGGATGCAGTGCTCCGCCGCCTTTACTCTAGGAAACGCCTGTCAGCCCCCAGTTGTAAAGCAGAAAGCCACAACTTGGTTTCCGCAAGGTCGGTTGGCCTGCAGACGGCCCTATAGCATCGGCAGGGAGCGGGGCTTGGGCCCACGTGGAAAAGCAGCGTCGATCCGCGCGATCTCGCTGTCGCTCAGGCGCAGATGCAGCGCGCCGGCATTGTCCTCGACATGCTCGACCGTGGCGGCCTTCGGGATCGCGAAGACCGGGGAGCGGCGGGTCAGGAAGGCAAGCGCGACCTGACGCGATGTTGCTCCGTGCGAGATCGCGACATCGGCGAGCACGTGTCCGCCGGCGCTTGCGGGCAGGGGGAAATCATCCTGACCAAATGGGCTGTAGGCGGTCACCGCAACGCCGTGGCGCTCACACCAGGGGATCACCTCATGCTCGATGGCGCGTTCGCCGAGATGATACAGCACCTGGTTGCAGGCGATGCCGCCCTCGCCTGCAATCGCGAGCGCCTCGTCGAGATCATCGACATCGAAATTGCTGACTCCCCAGGATAGAAGCTTGCCCTCGCGCTTCAGGTCCTCGAAGGCCGCGAAAGTCTCCTCCAGCGCGTATGATCCGCGCCAATGCAGCAGGAAGCAGTCGAGCCTGTCCGTACGGAGCCGCTTCAGCGTATCCTCACAGGCCTTGCGCGTACCGGCACGAGAGGCGTTGTACGGCAGTACCTTCGAGACGAGGAAGACGTCGTCTCTCCGCCCGGCGATGGCCTCTCCGACAATCTCCTCCGAGCGACCGGAGCCATACATCTCAGCCGTGTCGAGATGGCGCAGGCCAAGGTCGAGTCCGCGACGCAAAGCCGCCACCGCGCCGGCAGGGTCCGCGAGTTCGATGTTCCAGGTACCCTGCCCGATGACGGGGATGGAAGGACCATTGGCTCCAAATTGCCGGGCCTGCATCGCGCGCTCCCCATCTGTTGCGGTGTCACACCGGCGGCGTGCCGTTGGCCGAGAGTACCTCGCCCGCCAGATAGAGCGAGCCGCAGATCAGGACGCGCGGAGGCGCCCTCCAGGGCCGCACCGCGATCTCGCGCAGCGCCTGCTCGACGGAACCCGCGACCTCGGCATTCAGCCCGGCGCCGCGCGCGAGAGCCGCAACCTCCTCGGCCGGGCGGGCGGCAAGCTGGTTGTGGATCGGCACGGCGAAGAGCGCATGAGCCAGGCCCTTGAAATGCCCGAGCGTCGCCACCGCGTCCTTTGTCGAGAGCAGTCCCGCGATCATGACGAGCGGAGCCGGATTCTTCTCCTCCAGATCGGCCATGGCCTGCGCGAGAACGCGGCCGCCATCGGGATTATGACCGCCATCGAGCCAGAGCTCGGCGCCAGGGGGCACGAGTTCTGCGAGTTGGCCGCGCGCCAGCCTTTGCAGCCGTGCCGGCCATTCGGCATTGAGCATGCCCTGCTCGAAGGCACGCGCCGGCAGGCCGCCATAACCGGCTGCGCGCAAGGCCGCGATGGCCGTACCGGCATTGATGTGTTGATGACGCCCTGTGAGGCGCGGCAGCGGCAGATCAAGCAGGCCGTCGCCATCCTCATAGACCAGGCGTCCGCCCGCCTCGTGAATGTTGAAGTCCTGCGCGCCGACCAGAATTTTCGAGGCGCCTGCGCGCTCGGCCGCAGCTTCCAGCACGGCCGTCGGCTCCGGTTCCTGCGGTGCGATCACCGCCGGGGCTCCGCGCTTGAAGATACCGGCCTTCTCGCCCGCGATCTTGGTCACGGTATCGCCGAGATACTCGGCGTGATCCATCGAGACCGGCGTCACCACCGTACAGGCCGGATGCGCAACGACATTGGTCGTATCGAAGCGGCCGCCGAGGCCGACCTCGAGCAGCAGAACATCGGCCTTGTGCTCCGAGAAGAGCAGCATGGCAGCCGAAGTGGTGATCTCGAAGAAGGTGATCTGGTCGCCGGCATTGGCCCGCTCGCAGCGCTCCAGCGCCTCGACCAGCACGGCCTCGTCGACGAAGCGACCACCGCCCGGCCGGCCGAGCCGGATGCGCTCGTGAAAGCGCACCAGATGCGGCGACGTGTAGACATGGACGCTGAGACCCGCCGCCTCGAGGATCGCCCGCATGAAGGCGATGGTCGAGCCCTTGCCGTTGGTGCCAGCGACATGGATCACCGGCGGCAGGCGCTTGTGCGGATCGTCGAGCCGCTCCAGCAAGGTCAGGATACGGCCCAGCGAGAGATCGATCAGCTTGGGATGCAGCGCCAGGAAACGCGCCAGCAGCGTGTCGGAAGACCCCATGATGCGTTCGGCCCCCGGCCGTCTCGTGATCCGTGTCAGGCCGCTTCGGGGACGGGCCCGACCGGCTGCTTGGCGTCTGCAGTCGGCTCGGACTGCTTGGTCAGCAGGCGGCCGAGCCGCGCCAGTGTCGCCGGAATGTGGTGGCGATGGACAACCATGTCGACCATGCCGTGATCCTTGAGATATTCGGCGCGCTGGAAGCCTTCGGGCAGCTTCTCGCGGATGGTCTGCTCGATGACGCGCGGACCTGCGAAACCGATCAAGGCTCCAGGCTCGGCGATGTGGACGTCGCCCAGCATCGCGTAGGACGCGGTGACGCCGCCGGTGGTCGGGTTGGTCAGAACCACAAAATAGGGCAATCCAGCCGCGCGCAGACGCCTGATCGCGACCGTCGTCCGCGGCAGCTGCATCAGCGAAAGGATGCCCTCCTGCATGCGCGCACCGCCGGAGGCCGCGAACACGACATAGGGGGTCTTCTTCTCGAGCGCTGTCTCGGCGCCCTTGATGAAGGCTTCGCCCGCCGCCATGCCGAGCGAGCCGCCCATGAAGTGGAAGTCCTGCACGGCAATCGTCAGGGGCAGGCCCTGGACGCGGCCAAAGCCGACCTTGAAGGCATCGGCTGCGCCGGTCTTGGCGCGAGCGTCCTTGAGGCGGTCGACATAGCGCTTCTCGTCACGGAACTTCAGCGGATCGACCGCGACCTCCGGCAGCGGGACATCGACCCATTTGCCTTCGTCGAAGGTCAGGCGCAGCCGGTCCTGCGCGGTGACGCGCATATGGTGGTCGGAGCCCGGAATGACGAAGCCATTGGCCTCGACGTCCTTGTGGAAGACCATTTGCCCGGAATCAGGGCACTTGATCCAAAGGTTCTCGGGGCTCTCACGCTTGAACAGCGTCTTGATGCGCGGGCGAACGACTTCGGAAATCCAGTTCATCGGATCATCCTTGAAACGTGTGACTGGAGCGGCCGGCTCAGGCCGCCTTGGAGACCGTGCGGATGCCGGCAGCCAGTTCCGTGACCAGCGAGATGACCGCCGAAACCGTCTTTTCCGTGGCCTTGCCCTCGGTGTCCAGCGAGAGGCGGACCCGCTCGACCAGAGCGGAACCGACTACGACCCCGTCAGCGCCCTTCGCGATGGCCGCGGCATCGGCCGCCGTCTTCACGCCAAAGCCGACAGCAACCGGCAAGTCCGTGTGACGCTTGATACGGGCGACCGCATCGCCAACCGCGTCATAGCTCGCGATCGCGCCGCCGGTGACGCCGGTCATCGAGACATAGTAGACGAACCCCGAGGTGTTGCTGAGGACCTTCGGCAGGCGCTTGTCGTCGGTCGTCGGCGTGGCCAGACGGATGAAGCTGATTCCGGCCTGAAGGGCCGGCAGGCAGAGCTCGGAATCCTCTTCCGGCGGCAGGTCGACGACGATGAGCCCGTCGACGCCGATCCGGCGCGCATCCTGCAGGAAGCGCCCGACGCCATAGGCCCAGATCGGATTGTAGTAACCCATCAGCACGATCGGCGTGTCATGGCCGGCCTTGCGGAAGGCCTCGACCATGGCGAGCGTCTTCTTCAGCGTCTGGCCTGCCTTCAAGGCTCGCTGGCCGGCAAGCTGAATCGGTACGCCGTCAGCCATCGGATCGGTGAAGGGCACGCCGAGCTCGATCACATCCGCGCCTGCCTCGGGCAGGGCATTGAGGATCGCGCTTGCGGTCTCGAAATCCGGATCGCCAGCGGTGACGAAGGTCACCAGTGCTGCCCGGCCTTGGGCAGCACAAGCGGCGAAGCGGGACTGGATGCGGGTCTGGCCGGTCTCTGTCATGAGCGTGCGGTTAGCATGAAGGGGGCGGGCTGGCGAGGGCTCAGGGCGCGATCCGCCAAACCGTACGCAGCGAACTCGTCACGGTGATCTCGCCGGGTTCGATCGAAATCGGCGCAGCACCAGCCGCCATGCGGAAGGCACGGACATCGCCCGCGCCGCGGCCCGGAACCTCCGCTTCCGCCTCGACGATCGAGACCAGTTCCCCGACCTTCACGCCGAGCGCCGTGGCATGGAGTTCGGCGCGCGCGCGCGCCACTTCGGCCGCCTTGAGGCGGGCGGTATCCTTGGCCTTGCTCTCATCAGCCAGCCCGAAGCTGATTCCGGACATCTCGTTTGCGCCGGCCTTGGCCAGGGCGTCGATCAGCGGTCCGGCCTTGGCGAGGTCGCGCACGGTGACGGTCAAGCCGGTGCGGGCCTCGTAGCCGTCGATCGTGGCGGCGCGCGGCGGCTTCGGACCTGGAGACACGGGAGGCTGCGTCATGCGCGGCATCAGCGAGACCTGTGAGGTCATCAGATCGCCCGGGGCGATGCCCGCAGCCTTGACGGCCTCGACCAGCCTGGCCAGCGCCGGCGTGTTCTGGGCAAGAGCCTCGGCGGCTGTCTTGCCTTCGCTGACGATCCCGGCCTGCAGGATGGCGATATCGGGCCTGACCCTGACCTCCCCCTCGGTACGGATGACGATCCCCTCGGCGGGAGCCAACGCAGTCACGGTCTCGGCCATTACGGGGCCCGACAAAACCAGCATGGCGGCGAGCAGGATCGTCTTCTTCATCGCTTTATCCTCAGGCTTTCGGGCGGGCCGGCATCACCGTCCCGCCAGAATCTCCGCCACTTGCGGAATATCCTTGTCGCCGCGACCGGAGAGGTTGACCACCATGAGGTGATCCTTCGGCTTTTGCGGCGCAAGCTCCGCTACACGAGCAAGCGCATGTGCCGATTCCAAGGCGGGAATGATGCCTTCCAGCTTGGAGATGAGCTGGAAGGCCTCCAGCGCCTCCTCGTCCGTGGCGGACAGGTATTTGACCCGGCCGACATCGTTGAGCCAGGAATGCTCCGGCCCGATGCCGGGATAGTCGAGACCGGCCGAGATCGAGTGCGCATCCTTGATCTGCCCGTCATCATCCATCAGCAGATAGGTGCGGTTGCCGTGCAGTACGCCGGGCCGCCCCCCCGTCAGCGAGGCCGCATGCAGGCCGCTCGGGATGCCGTGCCCAGCCGCCTCGACGCCATAGATCTCGACCGTGGGATCGTCGAGGAAGGGATGAAACAGCCCCATCGCATTCGAGCCCCCGCCAATGCAGGCGATCAGCGAATCCGGCAGGCGCCCCTCGAGTTCCTGCATCTGCTCGCGCGTTTCCTTGCCGATGATCGACTGGAAGTCGCGAACCATGGCCGGATAGGGATGCGGGCCGGCCACCGTACCGATGCAGTAGAAGGTCGTCGCGACGTTGGTGACCCAGTCGCGCAAGGCCTCGTTCATCGCATCCTTGAGCGTCTTGGTTCCGGATTCGACCGGCACCACGGTGGCGCCCAGCATCTGCATGCGAAAGACGTTCGGCGCCTGACGGGCGACGTCGACCGCGCCCATATAAACGATGCATTCGAGGCCATAACGCGCGCACAGCGTCGCGGTGGCGACGCCGTGCTGACCGGCGCCGGTCTCGGCAATGATGCGCTTCTTGCCCATGCGCCGCGCCAGCAGGATCTGGCCGAGCACGTTGTTCACCTTGTGCGAGCCGGTGTGATTCAGCTCTTCGCGCTTGAGATAGATCCTTGCGCCACCGAAATGATCTGTCAGGCGCTCAGCCAGATAGAGCGGCGACGGCCGGCCGACATAGTGCTTGAGGCCGCCGGCCATCTCGGCGTGATAGGCGGGATCGACCTTGGCGGCGTCATAGGCCTGTTCGAGCTCCAGGATCAGGGGCATCAACGTTTCGGCGACGAAACGACCCCCGAACATGCCGAAACGGCCGTTCTCGTCGGGCCCGGAACGAAAGGTATTCGGATTGCGGGGCGCGTTCATGTCGGGCCTGCCTTCTTCAAATCCTGCGCCGCCTGACGCGCGGCAGCGATGAAATCCCTGATCCGGCCGATATCCTTGACGCCGGGGGCGCCTTCGACGCCGGACGACACATCGACCCCGGCAGGCCGGGCAATGCGGATGGCATCGGCAACATTCGCCGGATCGAGGCCGCCCGATAGCATGAAGCGCGAAGCCGGGTCGAGGCCGGACAGGATCGTCCAGTCGAAGGGCCGGCCATGGCCGCCCGGATAGGCGGCATCCTTCGGCGGCTTGGCATCGAGCAGGATGCGGTCCGTCACGGCGACATAAGACGACATGGCGGCAAGGTCGGACGGCGAAGCGACACCAAGCGCCTTCATCATGCGAAGCCCGGTCGCAGCCTTGAGCGCCAGCACCTGCTCCGGCGTCTCGCTGCCATGCAGCTGAAGCCAGTCCGGCCTGAGCGTGTCTGCGAGTTCCCTTGCCCGCGCCACATCGTAATCCACGATCAGGGCCACGATCTCGGCGCGGCCGCGCGCCATCTCGGCGAGCGCAACCGCACGAGCCATATCGACGAAGCGCGGGCTCTTCGGGTGGAAGACAAGCCCGACCATGTCGGCACCGGCAGCGAGCGCCGCCGCCATCGTCTCACGCGTGGAGAGACCGCAAATCTTGATCGTGAAGGCATCGGGGCTTTGCGACATTCCCCGGCAATAGGACATCTGCAACGGGCCCGGCAACCTCCGTGTCCTCGCCCGCCCATGCCCTCTTGCGGCGCGCCCCACTTGCGACATGATCACAAGCGAAGCCAAGTTCGTCGCGGGGGCGGCGGCAGAACGGTCAGGATTGGTCCGGCATGGGGCGGCGCGGTTTCATGGCTCTGGCGGGCCTGCTGGCGATCTTCGGCGTCGCCGCTTCGGCCTTCTACGTCCTGAACCAACCGCGGACGCTCAGGCTCGCCGTCGGTCCGCTCGGATCGGAAGACGCGCGCATGGCCGCTGGCTTCGTGCAGGGGCTCAGTCGCGAAAAATCCTCGATCCGGCTGCGCCTGATCCTGACGGACGGCTCCGAGGAGAGCGCCAAGCGCGTCGACAATGGCCAGGCCGATCTCGCCATCATCCGCTCCGATATCGCCCTGCCGGAGAACGCCGACACGGCCCTGATCACGCGCCGCACCTTTCCCTTCCTGATCACCAACAAGGAAACCGCGATCGGGCGTATCGCCGATCTGCGCCGACACAGGATCGGCGTGGTGCGCAATCCGGCCGGCAATATCACGCTGCTCAAGCGCGTGCTGGCGCAATACGAGGTCACGCCGGAGGAGGTCGAGATCGTCGGGCTGACCTCCGAGGAAATCGTACCCGCTGCCCGCGAGCGCAGGATCGATGCCTTCTTTTCGATTAACGCCGTCGGCTCACGCATCAACAATGACGGCCTGAGCAAACTCAAATCGGCCTGGGGAGACGACCCGGTCCTCATCCCGATCAGTGCCGCGGATGCGATCACCGCCCGCCACAGATCGATCGAAACCGGGGTGATCGTGCGCGGAGCACTCGGCGGAGACCCGCCACGCCCCTCGGAGAGCCTGACGACGATCTCCGTCACCTCGCGACTGGTTGCCGCCCAGAGCCTCGACGACACCATTGTCGGGGATCTGGTCAAGGATCTGCTCGCGCTGCGGCTGACGCTGGCAGCCGAACTCCCTTCGATACAGGGCCTGGAAACGCCTTCAACCGACAAGGACACGCCGCTGCCGGTTCATCCTGGCGCGGCCGCCTTCATCGACGGCGATCAGGAAACCTTCTTCGAGCGCTATGGCGACTGGTTCTATCTGGGCGTGATGGCGCTCTCGCTGCTTGGCACCGGCTTCGCCGGCCTGCTCAGCCATGACAGCGCGCTGCGCCGGCGCAAGGCCATGGCGGGGCTCGACCGGCTTGTCGCGATGCTCTCGGCCATCCGCTCCGAACAGGACCAGACCGCCCTCCAGGATTTCGAGCGCACGGCCGATGCGATCCTGGCCGAAGTGCTCTCGAGCTTTTCGAGTGGCCACGTCGACGCCAGCGGCCTCGCCGCCTATCGGCTGGCCATGGATCAGGTCGGGCGCGCCGTGGCCGAGCGCAGGCAGATTCTGCTCGACGCCGAGGACACGCCGGCAGGGTGATCCGGCTGCTGCGAGCCACCGTCATGGCGGCATAGGCAAGCAGCGGCGCTTGCGTCTATTTTGGTAATTTGCTAAATAACGAAAATGAATTTGGTCTTCAAAGCCCTCTCCGACCCGACACGCCGTGAAATCCTGCGGCTGCTGCGCGAGCGCGACATGACGGCCGGAGAGATCGCCGCCCGCTTCAACCTCGCCAAACCCACCTTATCCGGCCATTTCGCTGTATTGCGAGAGGCGGACCTGATCCAGAGCGACAAGCTCGGCACCACCATCACCTACCGCCTGAACCTGTCCGTGCTGGAAGAGGCGATGTGCCTGTTCCTCGACCATTTCGGCCTCGCTCTCGAACCCAGGCCTCGCACGGCCACCGCAAAGGACGCTCAATCATGATCCGCTCCGCCATGACCCTGAGCCTTGTCGTCCTCTGCAGCATGCTGGCCGCGTCGGCCGTTGCGCTGATGCACGTGTCGCCTGATGCCCGGATCGCCATTCATTTCGGAATCGATGGCCAGCCAGATGGCTTCGCCGAGCCTTGGATGGCGTTCCTGAGCCTGCCCGCCATCGCAGCGCTCGTCACCGTGCTGTTTGCCCTGCTTCCGCAACTGGAGCCGCGCGCCGGCAACCTTGCCCGCTCCGGCAAGGCCTACACCGCGACCTGGAATGCCGTCGTGCTCGTGCTCGCTGCGTGCCACGCGCTTCTGATTGCCCACGCGCTCGGATTTGCGGCCGATGTTCCGCGCTTGGTGACTGCGATGCTCGGCCTCTTCCTGATCGCCACCGGCAATGTCGCAGGCAAGACGCGCTCGATGCTGCTATTTGGCGTCAGAACGCCGTGGACGCTGTCGGACGAGCGGATCTGGCAAAGGACCCACAGGCTCTACGGCTGGGGCTCCGTCTGCCTCGGCCTTGCCCTCGTCGGCCTCTCGCTTGGCGCCGCGGCGCCTCTCGTCCTGGCCACAGCCACGTTGCTCGGCCTTGCCATCCTGATCGCCGGAACCTTCAGCTATTCCTATTGGGTCTGGCGGCAATTGCAGGCCCCCCGCCCGCTGAGATTCACGCGCCAGCGCTGCCCCTGTTGCCGGGCGGCTGTCGATCAAGGTTGCCCAAACGCCCTCTAGCGTTTATGTGCAGCGCAACGAATTCCAGAACCCCATACGAAAGTGAACTGCGCCGGCCGGGCTTTCCGCGCCGGCTCGCGGTCCTGAAAAGGTACCCCACGCATGTCCATGCGCAATATCGCCATCATCGCCCACGTCGATCATGGCAAGACGACACTGGTCGACAAGCTGCTCCAGCAGTCGGGTACCTATCGCGAAAACCAGCGCGTGATCGAGCGCGTGATGGATTCCAACGAGCTCGAAAAGGAACGCGGCATCACCATCCTGGCCAAGGCCACCTCGGTGGTCTGGAAGGATACGCGTATCAACATCGTCGACACCCCAGGCCACGCCGATTTCGGCGGCGAGGTCGAGCGCATCCTGAACATGGTCGACTCCGCCATCGTGCTGGTCGACGCGGCCGAGGGCCCGATGCCGCAGACCAAGTTCGTGGTTTCCAAGGCGCTGAAGCTCGGCCTGCGTCCGATCGTGGCGATCAACAAGGTCGACAAGCCCGACGCCCGCGTCCAGGAAGTCATCAACGAGGTCTTCGATCTCTTCGCCGCGCTCGACGCCAATGACGAGCAGCTCGATTTCCCGATCCTCTACGGTTCGGGCAAGCAGGGCTGGATGGCGCATGATCCGGCAGGTCCGCAGGACCAGGGCCTGGCCCCGATGTACGACCTGATCCTCAGCCATGTGCCCGAGCCGCGCATCGAGGAAGGCCCGTTCCGGATGCTCGGCACGCTGCTCGAGGCCAATCCCTATCTCGGCCGCATCATCACCGGCCGCGTCGTCTCCGGCACTGCCAAGCCAAACCAGACCATCAAGGTGCTGTCGGGCGACGGCACCGTCGTCGAGACCGGCCGCATCAGCAAGATCCTGGCCTTCCGCGGCCTCGAGCGCACGCCGATCGAGGAAGCCATTCCCGGCGACATCGTCTCGATCGCCGGCCTGGTGAAGGGCTCGGTCGCCGACACCTTCTGCGATCCGTCGGTCGAGACCGCGATCAAGGCGCAGCCGATCGACCCGCCGACCGTCTCGATGACCTTCATGGTCAACGATTCGCCGCTGGCCGGCACCGAGGGCGACAAGGTCACGACCCGCGTCATCCGCGACCGGCTCCTGAAGGAGGCCGAGGGCAATGTCGCGCTCAAGGTCGAGGAAGCCACCGACAAGGACAGCTACATCGTCTCCGGCCGCGGCGAATTGCAGCTTGCCATCCTGATCGAGCAGATGCGCCGCGAGGGCTTCGAGCTCGGCGTCTCGCGCCCCCGCGTCGTGCTGAAGCGCGGCGAGGACGGCCAGCTGCTCGAGCCGATCGAAGAGGTCGTGATCGACGTCGACGAGGAGCATTCCGGCGTCGTCGTGCAGAAGATGTCCGAACGCAAGGCCGACATGCTGGAGATGCGGCCTTCGGGCGGCAACCGCCTGCGTCTGGTCTTCCACGCTCCGACCCGCGGCCTGATCGGCTATCAGGGCGAACTTTTGACCGACACCCGCGGCACCGCCATCATGAACCGGTTGTTCCATGACTATCTGCCCTACAAGGGCGAGATCGGCGGGCGCCGCAACGGCGTGCTGATCGCGATGGAGACTGGCGAGGCCGTGGCCTATGCGCTGTGGAACCTCGAGGATCGCGGCCCGATGATGATCGAGCCCGGCTGGAAGGTCTATCAGGGCATGATCGTCGGCGAGCACACCCGCGAGAACGATCTCGAGGTGAACGTGCTCAAGGGCAAGAAGCTCACCAATATCCGCACCACCTCGAAGGACGAGGCCGTGCGCCTGACGCCGCCGATCCGGATGACGCTGGAGCGTTCGCTCGCCTGGATCGACGACGACGAGCTGGTCGAGGTGACGCCGAAGTCGATCCGCCTGCGCAAGGGCGTGCTCGACCCCAACGAGCGCAAGCGCTCCCAGAAGCAAAAGGAAGCAGTGGCGTAACGGCTACTGCACGATGGCCGGGCCCCTCGCCCGGCCATTTTTCGTTGTGAACGGCCTGGCATTCGTGGACCTCTTCGAACCTGCGCCTCGCGCAGCCCGCGAATGACGATAGCGGCGATTGCCACCTCGCCTTGGCTCTGATCCTCTGCCGCCCTCTCTGGGAGGATCACATCATGCTTACCCGCAATCTCGGCCATACCGGCCTGCGCGTTTCGCTCGTCGGCCTCGGCTGCAACAATTTCGGCGGCCGGATCGATCTCGAGGCGGCCCGCAAGGTCGTCGACAAGGCGATCGAGAGCGGCATCACCCTGTTCGACACCGCCGACATCTATGGCGCCCGGGGCGGCTCGGAGACGGCTCTCGGCGAACTCCTCGGAGCGCGCCGCAAGGACATCGTGCTGGCGACCAAGTTCGGCATGGACATGGATGCCGAGGGCATCAAGAAGGGCGGCTCCCGGCGCTATATCGTGGAGGCCGTCGAGGCCTCGCTGAAGCGGCTGAAGACGGACTGGATCGACCTCTACCAGATCCACCGGCCGGACCCGCTGACCCCCATCGAGGAGACGCTGCGTACGCTCGAGGACCTGATCCGGCAGGGCAAGGTGCGCTATATCGGCTGCTCGAATCTGCCGAGCTGGCAGGTCGCCGATGCCTACTGGACGGCACGCAACCATGGCATCGAAGGCTTTGCCTCCTGCCAAGATGAATACAGCCTGCTGGTCCGCGGCGCGGAAAAGGAGCTGATTCCGGCGGCACGTCATTTTGGCATGGGGCTCTTGCCGTATTTCCCGCTCGCCAATGGCCTGCTTACCGGCAAGTACAAGCGCAATCAGCCGATGCCGGACGGCGCGCGCATGACGCGTGAGGCCCAGCGCGCCAACGAGGTCCTGACCGAGGCGAACTGGCAGAAGACCGAGAAGCTCTCCGCCTTCTGCGAGAAGCACGGCAAGACGATGGTCGAGCTGGCCTTCTCCTGGCTGGCGGCTCAGCCGGTCGTTTCCAGCGTGATCGCGGGCGCCACCAGGCCCGAGCAGATCGAAGCCAATGTGAAGGCTGCGGGCTGGAAGCTCAACGCCGAGGAGCTGGCAGAGATCGACGCAATCACCGCATAAGCTGCCGGAGGCTTTGGGCCGAGCCATGTCCCGTCATGGCCAGGCTTGCCCCGACCATGCACGTCCTCGCCGGTCGAGGCCCGTGTTCAGGGCCTTGATGCTCGCCGAAGTCGCCAGCATCAAGGTCCGCCGCCCTCACAGGAAACTCGCGATCTCCTCCAGCGGCTTCTTGCCGATCGCGGGAACGACGCAATCGTCGGCGGGATAGCCGACGACGAGCAGGATCAGCGCCTTCTCGTTGTCGGGCCGCCCGCAAATCTCGTTCAGGAAATTCATCGGCGCCGGCGTATGGGTCAGGGTCGCGAGCCCGGCATCGTGCAGCGCCGCAATCAGGAAGCCGGTCGCGATGCCGACCGATTCCGGAACGTAATAGTGCTTCACCTTGCGGCCCTGCGCATCATAGCCCCAGCGTTGCGCAAAGATCGCGATCAACCAGGGCGCCTTTTCGAGGAAGGGCTTGTTGTCGTCGGTGCCAAGATGAGAAAGCGCATCGAGCCACTCCTCGCCGGCACGACCGGCATAGAAGGCGCGCTCTTCCTCTTCCGCTCCCTCGCGGATCAGCCTCTTGCGCTCGGGATCGGAGATGCAGACGAAGGTCCAGGGCTGCTGGTTCGCGCCGGACGGAGCGGTTCCGGCAACGCGAACCGCCATCTCGATCAGTTCGCGTGGCACCGGCCGCTGCGAATAGTCGCGCACCGTGCGGCGCTTGCGCATGCGGGCGAGGAAGGCCTCGGCGCGCCCCTGCATCTGATCCTCGGGAACACCCTCGAAAACCAGAGGCATGGTGACGTAGGGACTCATGACGTTTCGCTCCTGACGTGTTTTGGCGCAGCTTGCTGCGAATCGCGCCCCGGATGCAATGGACCCGGCCGCGCGCCCCGCATAAGGTCCGCGCCATGAGCACGACCGCACCAGACCTCAAGCCCGGCGACCATCTCTTTCTCGTCGACGGCTCCAACTTCATCTTCCGCGCCTATTTCCAGTCGATCAATCAGGACCGGAAGTATCTTTCGCGCTCGGATGGGCTACCCTCCGGCGCGGTCAGGCTGTTTGCGACCAAGCTCTTCCAGTTCGTGCGCGAGGGCGTGCTCGGCGTGAAGCCGACCCACCTCGCCATCGTCTTCGACAAGACCGAGAACTCGTTCCGCAAGGCGCTCTACCCGGCCTACAAGGGCAACCGCTCCGAGCCTCCGGCTGACCTGATCCCGCAATTCCCGCTGATGCGCGAGGCGGTGCGTGCCTTTGGCCTGATCCCGGTCGAGCAGGATGTCTACGAGGCCGACGATCTGATCGCGACCTATGCAAAACAGGCGCGCGAGGCCGGCGCCGACGTGCTGATCGTCTCGGCCGACAAGGATCTGATGCAGCTCGTCCGGCCGGGCGTCGCCATGTACGATCCTGCCTCCGGGGATGCCTCCAAGGGCAAGGGCTTTCGTGCCGAGCGCAAGATCGGCGAGCCCGAGGTGGTCGAGTATTTCGGCGTGACGCCCGACAAGGTCGTCGACGTGCAGGCGCTTGCCGGCGATGCGACCGACAATGTGCCGGGCGCGCCCGGCATCGGCATCAAGACCGCTGCCCAGCTCATCGGCGAGTTCGGCGATCTCGAGACGCTGCTGGCGCGCGCCGGCGAGATCAAGCAGCCGAAGCGCCGGGAGACGCTGACCAACCCCGACGTGGTCGAGAAGGTCCGCATCTCGCACAAGCTCGTCACTCTGGTCGACGATGTCGCGGTCGAGACGCCGCTTGCCGACCTGACACTGAGCCAGCCCGATCCGGCCAGGCTCGTCGCCTTCCTCAAGGCCATGGAATTCACCACGATCACGAAGCGCGTTGCCGAGGCCTACGAGGTCGATGTCGCAGCGGTCGACCCTGACCCGGCGCTGGCGCCGGGTGGATCGCGCGCAGCCGAACTCAAGGCGCTCTACGCCGGCACGGATGCACCGGCCGGTGACGCCATCGCTGCCACGACCGGCGGAACGGCCGCTGTTCCGGGCTCAGGACAGGCACCAGCCGCCCGAGCAGCCGTTGCGGATGGCTGGATGAAGCCGGCCGATCTCGTGGCGCAGCGGCGCGACGAGGTCGCGAAGCAGCCGATCGACCGCTCGACCTATGAATGTGTGCGCACGCTCGCCGATCTCCAGCGCTGGATCGCCTGGTCCTATGAGGCCGGCCAGGTCGCGCTCGACACTGAAACGAACTCGCTCGATGCGATGCAGGCCGATCTCGTCGGCATCTCGCTCGCCGTCGCGCCCGGCCGGGCCTGCTATGTCCCGTTGCAGCATCGCGGCGGCACCGACCTGTTCGGCGGCGGCATGCTGGATGGCCAGATTCCGCTCACCGACGCAATCGCGGCGCTGAAGCCGCTGCTAGCCGATGCCGGCGTGCTGAAGATCGGTCAGAACCTGAAATACGACCTTCTCGTCCTGCAGCGTCATGGGCTCGCAATGTCCCCGATCGAGGACACGATGCTGATCTCCTATGCGCTCGATGCCGGCAATAACAGCCATGGCATGGACAAGCTCTCGGAGCTGCATCTGGGCCACGAGACCATCCCCTATTCGCAGGTCGCGGGCACCGGCAAGGCGCAGGTGACTTTCGACAAGGTCGATCTGGAGAAGGCGACCGCCTATGCTGCAGAAGATGCCGACGTCACCTTGCGGCTCTGGCGCACGCTGAGGCCGCGGCTGACGGCCGAGAGCAAGATCACGGTCTACGAGACACTCGAGCGCCCGCTGGTCGCCGTGCTCGCACGCATGGAAAGCCGCGGCATCGCCATCGACCGTCAGATCCTGTCGCGGCTCTCGGGTGATTTCGCACAAGGGCTCGCGCGCCTCGAGGACGAGATCTACGAACTCGCCGGCGAGAAGTTCACGATCGGCAGCCCGAAGCAGCTCGGCGACATTCTGTTCGGCAAGATGGGCCTCGCGGGCGCCAAGAAGACCGCGACGGGGCAATGGGCGACGGGCGCCGGCGTGTTGGAAGATCTCGCGGAGCAGGGCCATCCGCTGCCGTCGAAGATCCTGGAATGGCGCCAGCTCGCCAAGCTGAAATCAACCTATACCGATTCACTGCCAGCCTACGTGAACCCGGCGACCAACCGGGTGCACACGTCCTATGCCCTGGCCGCGACGACGACGGGTCGGCTCTCCTCCTCGGAGCCCAATCTGCAGAACATCCCGATCCGCACCGAGGCCGGCCGCAAGATCCGCACCGCCTTCATTCCGGAGAGGGGTCACAAACTGATCTCGGCCGATTATAGCCAGATCGAACTGCGCCTTCTCGCCCATATCGCCGACATCCCGCAGCTCCGGCAGGCTTTTGCCGACGGCATCGACATCCACGCCATGACCGCGTCGGAAATGTTTGGCGTGCCGGTCGCAGGCATGCCGAGCGAGGTGCGCCGCCGCGCCAAGGCCATCAATTTCGGCATCATCTACGGCATCTCGGCCTTCGGCCTCGCCAATCAGCTCGGCATCGGGCGCGAGGAGGCGGGCGCCTATATCCGCAAGTATTTCGAGCGCTTCCCAGGCATCCGCGACTATATGGATCAGACCAAGACGACGGTCAGGGCGAACGGCCATGTCACCACGATCTTCGGCCGCGTCTGCCATTTCCCGGCCGTCGCCTCGAAGAACCCATCCGAGCGCGCCTTCGTCGAGCGGCAGGCGATCAACGCACCGATCCAGGGCTCAGCTGCCGACATCATCCGCCGCGCCATGATCCGGATGGAAGGGGCGCTGACTGAGGCCAGGCTCGACGCCCGCATGCTGCTGCAGGTGCACGACGAACTCGTCTTCGAGGTGCCAGACGCTCAGGTCGAGGCGACCCTGCCGGTGATCACCAAGGTGATGGTCGAGGCGCCGCACCCGGCGGTGCAATTGCGGGTGCCACTCCAGGTCGATGCCCGCGCAGCCGGCAACTGGGACGAAGCACACTGAGCACCGGCACAACCGAACCGGAACCAGAGCGGCCGCAGTGACGTTATCGTTCCGTCGTGCCTTGGGGGCGCGGGGGGAAGCGCTACATGCTCAGCAACTCGGCCTGGAGGCCTTTTCCGCGCTACATGGCGGAGCCTGAGGTCGTCGAGGAAGACAATGGCCGCAGCGTCACGCCTCATGAGCATGACCTGATCCTGCGTTATGCCATCGTCGGCATTTTCGTGATCCTGGCCACCGCGGCACTCTCCATCACCAAGGTCATCGCCCTGCCGGTCACTGCGGGAGTGATCTTCGGCCTTGTGCTCGGCCCGGTCGTCGACTGGCTGGTGCGCCATGGCGTGCCGCAGCTCTTGGCGGCCTTCCTCGTGGTCCTTGTCGGCGTGCTGCTGCTGCTGGGTTCTCTGACCGTGCTGGCGGTGCCGATCGCAACCTGGATCGATCAGTTCCCGGCCATGCTGGCCGGGCTGCGCTCAAAGCTCGCCGGCGTTCTTGTCTTCATGGACGAATTCAAGAAGACGGCAGCCAGTCTCTCCGGCAAGAGCGGCGTTGAACTGAACGTCTCACAAGGCAACCCGCTCTTCGACATCGCGCTCGGTTCCTCCACTGCTGCCGGCGGGCTGCTGATCTTCGTGGCGACGGTGTATTTCTGGCTGGCGACACGCCGACATTTCAAGGCGCGCGTTCTCAGGCTCTGCCTCGGCCATGGCGCACGCCGATCCGCCGGATCCTTCTTCGAGGAGATCGAAGTGCGGGTGGCCCGCTATTTCGGCCTTGTCACGCTGATCAACCTCGGCATGGGCCTGGCCTCGATGGCGATCGCCTGGCTCGCGGGGCTTCCCTTCCCGGTGTTCTGGGGCGCACTTGCCTTCCTCCTCAACTATCTCGCCTTCATTGGTCCGATCATCGTCACGGTGATGCTGTTTGCCGGCGCATTGCTCGATGCGCCATCGCTCCTCATCGCAGTCTGGCCGGCGGCCGCCTATTATGTGCTCCATCTTCTCGAAGGGAATGCGATCACGCCGATCTTCGTTGGCGGCAAGCTGACGGTGTCGCCCTTCCTGGTCTTCATCGGCTTCATCTTCTGGCTCTGGCTCTGGGGGCCGGTCGGCGCGGTGCTCTCGACTCCGATCCTGCTCGTTGCCATGGTGGCGCAAGAGGAGTTCGCGCGGTATCGCAAGGCGCAGCTTGACGAAGCCGGCGACGAGACCAAACCGGCTTAACGGCCGAGCTGGTCACCGAGCAGCTCGCGGAACCGGAGCGATAATGGCGCGTTGCCACCATGACGCGTCGATTTCTCGACTGACCCGGTTTTCCAGACACAGGGAACGACAGACATGGCCAAGACGCCCACTTCCGCGAAGCGTCAGGCGGAGACTTCCGTCAAGAGCGCCGGGGATGAGATCGCAGCCGGTGCCGACGGCATCGCCAAGCGCGCAGCCACGGCGGGCCGCCGCATCCGCTCCGAAGCCGAGAATACCCAGGAGAGCCTGTCGCGGAGTGCCGAGGATCTCGCTGCCACGGTCAGCGACAAGCTCAGGGCGGTCGGCGTCGATACCGACAAGATGGTCGACGTCGCCAAGGAGCAGGCGACAGAGCTGCAGCGCCTGATCGTCGCGGAAATTCAGGAGCGCCCGTTGCGCGCGCTTGGCGTCGCCGCGGCTGTCGGACTGTTCGTCGGCTTCCTTTCGGCCCGCTGAAATCATGATTGGGGGGCTGGGAGCGCTTCTGGCGTCGGAAATCCGCGGCAGGGTGAAGCGTAATATCGTCGTCTACGGCCTGTACGGGCTAGCGGCCCTGCTGATGATCTGCGCCGCCGGCTTTGCACTCGGCGCCCTGCATGCGGTGCTGGAGCAGCTTTACGGCAAGGTCCAGGCGAGCCTGATCATCGCAGGCGGGCTTGTCATTGCCGGTCTGCTGATCTTCGCGATCGCGGCCTTCATCAGCAGCCGTCGCCGGCCGGCCCCACCGCTCGCTGCAACTGCTCTGGCCGCAGCCCCGATCGCCGCCTCGCTGCTGACCTCTCGCAAGAAGTGGAGCGCCGCTCTCGTCGGCGGCGTGGTGATCCTGGGCGCGATCCTCGGACGTCAGCTCTTCAAGGGGGACGGCGGACCCGACGGAGAGAGCTGAGACCCTCGCTACCCGAGTCCGCTCGCGGCGGCCTCATAGGCGCTGTGCGCCGCCGAGCATGGACGAATCCTGTCTTTTTACATAGGGATTGTGACTTCGGTCGGCTATCACGGTGCCCATGTCCGCCCAAGCAAGGCCGCAAGGCCCGATCCTTTTGTCGCCATTGCCGACGCTGGCCCGGCGGCTGCGCTCCGCGACCACGACCATTGCCGCCATCACGGTCGTCGGCGTTGCGATCATCCTGGCGGCCTGGATCAATTCGCAAGCGATCGACACCTCGCGCGAGGTCGCTCACTCGGTCGAGATCCGCGAACGGGCAGAACGCCTGCTCGGGCATGTCCGGGATGCTGAAACCGGACAGCGCGGTTATCTGCTGACGGGTACCGCAACCTACCTCGCCCCGTTTACCACAGGGCGCGCCGCCGCTCCTTCCGATCTCGAGGTGCTGGAGCGTCTCGTCTCCGACAACAAGCAGCAGAGCGAGCGGTTGGCGCTGGTCCGCGCCCAGATTGCCCGCAAGTTCGAGGAACTCGACGCAACCGTGACGCTTGCGCGCGAAGGCCGGCAGGCTGAAGCGCTGGCGCTTATCCGCGATGGCCATGGCATTGCGGCGATGGAAGAGCTGCGCGGGACGATCCAGCAGATTCAGCTCGCCGAGAACATCAAGCTCGTCGCTTTAAGCCGCAGCGAGGAGCGTCGGCGGCTCTGGGCCAGCATCGGGATCGTGGTGGCACTGGCCGGTCTCGCATTCGCGGCGTGGCTGCAAGTGCGAGCCCGCCAGCGCCGCTCCGCAGCGCTCGCGATGACCAATGCGGAACTCGAACGGATCGTCGGCGAGCGCACACAGCAGCTCGAAGGCGAGCGATTGCGCATCGAGGCGCTGCTGCGCGACGTCAACCACCGCGTCGGGAACAACCTCGCCATGGTTTCCGCTCTGCTCAATGTACAGAGCCGGCAGACGCGGGAGCCAGCGGTCAAGACGGCCCTCGCCGAGGCGCAATCGCGCATCCAGGCGATCGCCGCCGGGCAGCGCCGGCTGCGTCTCGACATCGAGACCGACGAGATCGACGCCCGCCCCTATATGGAGGACCTGCTGGACGAGATCGGCAAGGCGGCCGAAGGTCGACCGATCACGATCGATCTCGAAATGGATTCGATCCGCCTGCCCGGGCGCGACGCAGTCTCCTTCGTGGTGATCGTCAACGAGCTCGTCACCAACGCGATCAAGCATGCATTTCCGGGGAACATGACCGGGCGGGTCGTCATTCGCTTCGGCAGAGGTGATGATGCGGAAGCGCCGACCCTCATCCTGACGATCGAAGATGACGGCGTTGGAATGCCGCCCCGGGCCGAAGCCAAGGGGCTCGGCCAGACGGTCATTGCAAGCCTGTTGCGCAGCATGCGGGCGACCATGGATATCGCCGCCCGCACCCCGGGCACAGAGCGCCCTGGGACACGGGTCACCCTGATATTCCCCAAGAGGGACTGAGCTGAACGAGGGACTGAGCTGACCACGCGAACTGCCCTGGGCAGAACCCCAGGGGGCTGTCAGTGCGCCTTCAATGCGCGTGATACGAAGCTGGCAATCTCGCGCGTCGAGAATGGCTTGCGCAGAAAGCGCACCTGGCGCAACGCGTCGGGCACATCGCCTGGTGTCGCGCCGGACACAAACGCGATCGGCGTACCCCGGCTCAGCAGGCTTCTGGCAACGTCGAAGGTCTTGCCGCCAACAACGTCGATGTCCAGCAACGCGCAGGAAACCGGCGAACCGATGGCGCGCCGAGCCTCCTCGACGGAACCGACGATGATAAGCTCGGCATCCTCGCCGAGCTTATCCATCACGGCATACTCGATATCCATCGCGATGAAAGGGTCGTCCTCGACGATCAGGATGCGGATCTGGCTCATCAATCCCGCGTCCTTTCTCGATCTGCCATTGATCTATCGCGCTCTGGCGGAGGAACGCGGCGAAGCATGGCCTTGTTCCGGCACGCGGGACGCACCGCGACGGAAAGCTTCAAATTGAACTAAACATGGGGCAAGAAGGTTAGCGAAGCGTAACCCTCTCAAAAAGCCTCTCGGTCGCGAGGAAACAGGGCGGCGTCAGCGACGCCCGCGCGATGAAGACGGGACGAGCGAAAGCTCGAGACCCGTAACGCCAACAGCAACATTGAAGCCACGCAGGTTTTGCAGCGAGAGGGGTTGCAGCATGACATCCTTATCGACGCCACCAATGAGCATGTTCGCCGATCCTCCCGCTCCCGCCGAAGCGCCGGCGCTCGCACCAACATAAGTGCCTGCCAAAGCTCCCAAGGGGGCCCGCGCATAAGGTCCAAAGACGCGCCAGGCCATGGTGCTGCGCTTGAACGTGCCGACATCGAGCCCGAAATTGCGCACAATGCCGGCATAGCGCTGGATGGGCCCGCGGCGCGGCGTAAAGCGGCACTCCATTGGCTTCTGCGACGTCACGATGAGGCTGAGCCCCCCGCCGACATGGCAGTTGAGCCGACCTGCCGGAGCTCCGCTCTGCGCACTGGCAGCCGTTGAAAGAGAGCTCAACACGGCAACGCAGAGCGCGGTTGCGGCGGCAATTTTGGCAGACCGATGGATCATGACGAATCTCCTGACAACATGGTTACCAAAAAATGCCGCAATAGCTCCACAGTTCCCGATCAGTCTGGAACCTAAGCAGGAGCGTTGCGTTCCAATTCCGCCCCTGGACGGAAACGTGAGATGTTCACTCGTATTGGCCCACCTCTGCAAGCGACGCTGATGCCGACGGGCAGCGAGCCGGATCGGCTCCCTCCCTTTTGGGAACTTGAGGATCTGATTGCGTCGGGGCTCGACCAGAGCACGGCGCTCAATATCCTCGCGCTACGGCGCGCGCAGGCCGAACCCGGCCGGGCACCGGCCGCTCTGTATCGCCCGGGCGACCCTTGGCGGTTCAACCGCGTCGAACTCGACGAAGTCTCCGACAGCGTCGCTTGAGCGCCGGCGCCCCCCGGTCACTGGCAGAAGCGCGTCGAGGCGGAGCGGCGCGGCTGGATATCGACATGAAGATGATTGGCATGGGCGGCGTCGGAGCCGGGGCCTAGGCTCGTAGCGAAAGCTCCGCAAGCCGATTGCCTCACCGCCTTCAGGAAGCGGTCCTGGGCCAAGCCAGCCGGCTTCTCGACCATGACACGAACACCGCCCGAACGCTCCTCGCCCATGACGAAGGCGAAGATGTCGAGTGCCTGTCCCGTCGCATGCTCGCTGAGCGGGCCAGCCGTCGAGCGGTTGCGCCGACGACACTCATGGCCGCCCCCGACCTGAAGGCGCGAGAGATCCTGCCCAAAATAACCTCGGGCGAGGGGCTGGATCGTGTCATCAAGCCACTGGGAAACCCGCGTCGCCATGGCACAGCTGATCGTGACCGGCGGCGCGAAGACAACTGTTCCCGGCC
This sequence comes from Allobosea sp. LC85, assembly GCF_000735605.1. GTDB lineage: Bacteria > Pseudomonadota > Alphaproteobacteria > Rhizobiales > Beijerinckiaceae > Allobosea. Next base: position 200,271 of record NZ_JPKG01000027.1, on the reverse strand, counting down.
CGTCAGCCGCGCGATAGGCAAGCGCCTCCACCACGATCGGCTCCTGCACCTGGCAGGTTGATTCCGTTGCCCGGTATTGCATCGCATCGGGCTGGCGAATGCGATTGCCCGCAACGGCTGCCAACGCCCGCATGCAGGCGCTCTCACCGGGCGCACTGGAAGTGACGGATGGCTGCGCTTCGCGAGGCTTCGCAGGTGACTGTTCCGAGGGAACCGGCACTGCTGCAGGCGACGGTAGCGCCAGATCCTTCGGCCGCAGTGGCGGCAAGCCGGCGGGCGCAGGGCGCGTCTCAGCCTTTGCCCCGGAGGCCGCTTCGGCCTGGGAGAGCGTGAAAAAGGAGACAATCGCGACCACCGCGCCAATGCCGCATAATGCCGCGAACTGCCTCATGCGCTTGGCCGTCATCCGGGCATCTCCCTCCTTGTACGGGCCCCTCATCACGATTTCAGAGGGACGGGCAAAAGTGGCGCAGCGACGAGAAACAAGGGCCAGACCTTGAGTGGCCATTTCGCTTTCTACGTTTCGGCCAAATAACCAGATACCGCCGATGCAAGCAAAAGGCACCAATCCGGAACAACTTTGTCACTCACAGCGCACTTCACGTTTCATAACGTACCATTAGCTAACGTAGAGCGCGTAAAACTTGTTCCTCCCGACATTCTTATGCCCGGGCAGTCAAGCTGGAATTTTTGCAACGGCAGAACCGTTGCTTCAAAATCTATGCTGAATTCTGAGGATTCTCGATGTCCGGGTGGACCGTGACATTTCTGATCGCTGCGCTTGTCGCAGGGATGCCGGCCTTTGGTGGCGTGCCAGGGCTGGCGATGGTGGCAGCAAGAATCGTCTTCTTCGCTGCGCTCGTGGCTGCGGCGGTCACCGGCCTGATTGCAATGAGCAAGGGGCGGCGGTCGTGAGCCGACCAGGCGCCAGGAGAGACCAGGCGCCAGGAGAGATGTCATGAAATGGATTGCGCCGATGATCGTCGCGTTGCCGTTTCCGGCACTTCTGATCGCCTATTTTCTGGGGTGGTAAGGCGCATGAGAAAGAGGTCCGGGGCGCCACGGCGCCGCGGACCCCGCTGTTCGAGTGAACCCAAGTCAGGCGGCCTTGCGTCCCGCGCGCCGATCAAAGAACAGCGCCTGGCTGATCGCCGCCTTCACCGCCTCCGGCTGGAACGGCTTGGTGATCAGGAAGGCAGGCTCGGGCCGGTCTCCGGTCAGAAGCCGTTCCGGATAGGCCGTAATAAAGATCACCGGGACGTCGATGGCGCTCAGGATCTCATTGACGGCCTCAAGGCCGGAACTGCCGTCAGCAAGCTGGATATCGGCCAACACCAGGCCCGGTCGCTTCTTCGCGACCGACGCGATCGCCTCGCGATGGGTCCGGGCGACGCCGGTCACCGTATGTCCGAGCTCCTCGACCATCGTTTCGATATCGAGCGCGATGATGGGCTCGTCTTCGATGATCAGCACATCTGTCGCGACCTGATCGGCGATTTCCTGCCCGGCGACCTGGACGAGATTTGCCACCTCCGCCGCCGAGACCTCCATGATCGCAGAGACCTCGTCGAGCGAAAAGCCCTCGACCGTGCGCAGCAGGAAAGCCTGCCTGGGACGTGGGGTCAGCGCGCTGAGATTGCGCTCGGCCGATGAGCGCTCGACGGCGCCCGAAGAAGACTGGCCGCCCGAAGAAGGCTGGTTGTTGATGCCGACCGAAGACCAGAGCTTCAGGAAAGTCCTGTACAGTCCGGTGCGGGTATCGACGTCGCGCGGAAAGGAGTTCGGATCGACGACCAGCGCTTCGAGCATCTCAACGACATAGGCATCGCCGCTCGCCTGAGTGCCGTTCAAAGCTCGCGCGAAGCGGCGCAGATAGGGCAAATGCGGGGCAATTTCCTTCGCAACCGACATTGACGGGTCCTTCTTCAACCTACCGAAAGTGAGCACCCGCAACGTGTTTCTGACAAGTAATTTATTTTACGATTTGCCTGGAACTTTTCTGAAACTCGACCGTTATCTGGCCGCATACGTGTCAATGATGCTCCCGGCTGATCTTGATCGGCCGGGATTGGAAAGTCGGTTGAACAGGGCAATCCGCCGCCCCCTGGAAGAGCGGAGCGGCGTCGGCGCGAGGGTATGATGAGTGGTATGAAGATCGAGATGCCAGAGTCAAACGGAGGCGACGAGCCGGATTTCGAAGCCATTCTGGATCCCAGGGTTCAGGAATCGATTGGCCGTTCGCTGAAAGCGCATTACGACGATCTGATCAACGCACCCATTCCCGACAAATTCCTGGTTCTGCTGGCGCAGCTGGAAGCCAAGGAAAGCCGTTCATCCGCTGAGGAAGCAAGCGATGAGCGCCCCTGAATTCAAGGACGGTCTGATCAAGGAAATCCCGAACCTGCGTGCCTTCGCGGCGTCGCTTTCGGGTTCGATGCAGCTCGCTGACGATCTGGTCCAGGATACTCTGCTCAAAGCCTGGGGCAATTCGGACAAGTTCGAACCGGGCACCAGCCTGCGCGCTTGGCTCTTCACCATCCTGCGCAACACCTACTACTCGCTCTACCGCAAGCGCGGCCGCGAGGTGCAGGACAGTGAAGGCACCTATGCCGAGCGCATGGCCGTGCATGGCAATCAGGAAAGCCATCTCGATCTTGCCGATTTTCGCAAGGCCCTGGCCAAGCTGCCCGAGGAGCAGCGCGAAGTGCTGATCATGGTCGGCGCAACGGGCCTCTCCTATGAGGAGGCCGCTGAGATCTGCGGCGTCGCGATCGGCACCATCAAGAGCCGCGTCAACAGGGCGCGTACCAAGCTTGCGGAGCTGCTGTCGATCAAAGGTCTCGATGACCTCGGGCCCGATCGTCAGAGTGCAGCGGCGGTTCACAGGACCAGCTCCGAACCCATCCGACCCTAATGCGACTGGCGCGGTTCAAGACCGTCCGCGGCAGGCTTCTCGCCCTGCTGGTCGCAATTGCGTTGCCAATCGCCTGCCTGTCGGCGATCGCCGCGATCACGACCTATCGGACGGTCATTGCTTCGATTCAGAGTTTCCAGATCCGCACGGCGGACGACTATGCGGTACGCGCGCGTGTCTGGTATCGCGGCGCCTTGCGCTCGCTGCTGACGGTGGGCGCAGCAGCGGGCACGTCGAGCACCGGAGATTGCGATGCGGCCGCCCACGAAGTTCTGAAGCGGGTGACCGGCTACAGCGCGCTTCACCTCAAGATGCGCAACGGCGAAATCTGCTCGGTCTCGCTCGATCCGTCCGTTACCGCCGCCAAGCTTGCCGCAACCGCAGAGCGACTGAGCGCCAAACCACCGGTCCGCATCTGGGCGGGCACAGAACTGGCGATCGTGCGCTATGACGATGTGATCCTCGATCAGCAACGCTATCTCGCGGTCTATGCTCACAGCAATGACCCCGAACAGCTCACCCAGGAAGCTCTGCTGCTCGCGGAGCCCGACCTTCTCAACAAGGTCTTCGATCTCGGCGAGAGCGATAAGAACCTTGCGGTCGCACTGATCCATCGTGGCAGCGGAATTGTCACCAGCCGAGGAGCGGATGAAGGCGACGAGTCCTGGCTACCGGCTCAGGAAGTGGTGCCCGACGTCAAGGCGCGCTGGGAGGCGGCAAGCAGGGCTGGCCCCAGCCGCGCCTATGCCGCCCGCATGGTTGCCGAGCCGGACCTCTATGTGATCGCGAGTTTCGACAACGCAGCGGAGCGTGCAGCCCAGACGCAGTTCCTCATTCTGCTGCTGACCCCGCTCCTCACACTCGCCCTGCTCTGCTTCGTCTACCTGCGCGCAATCGACCGGCATTGCGTGCGCTGGCTGCGCGGCCTCGAAGCGGCAGCCAGGGCGCGTGCGAAACTGTCGAGCGCCCGGGCCCCGGTCGCGGCGGACATGCCGAGCGACATGCGCAGCGTGGCGGAGGCCTTCAACACCATGGTCGAGGAGGAGGAGATGCGACAGCGCAAGCTCTCCAACGCCCTCGACGACAATCGCTTCCTGGTCCGCGAGCTGCATCATCGGGTGAAGAACAGCCTCCAGGTCGTCCAGAGTTATATCGGGTTGACCAAGCGCGATTCTCGCGGCGAAGCCAGACTTGCGCTCGCCGACGCCGAATGCCGCGTCCACGTCCTCTCGGCAGCCTATCGCTTCACACTCGCCGACGGAGAAATGCAGCCGGTTCGCGTCGACCTGTTCCTCGACGACGTCATGACGATGATCTCGAACCTCATCCGCCGCCGCGACCAGGGCGTCATGAGTCGAATCGAGACGATGTCGTCACTTTCTGTCGACCGGATCATTCCGCTCGGCTTCCTGATCGTCGACGTGGTGGGGCGCGCCTTGCGCCACGGCCCGGGCCTCACCGTGACCGTCACGGCTGCCGATATCGGTCGGGAAATCATTGAAATCAGCATCGAGGCTGATCGCGAGATCGACCATGCCGAGCCACCCAGGCTCTTTGCTGGTCTGCTGACACAGATCGTGGCCACCGAGGTCTCCGCGCCGGGCGGGCGCTCATTGGGCTCCTGGCGTATCGTGCATCGTGACTGAGCCTGTTCAGCACTGGGTCGTCTCGACGGGTTCGATGCTGACTCCAACGTTCAAGCCGAGGAAAGCGCCGGCGAGCCCGGTATAGCTGCCAGAGACTGGCGATGCGTCCTCAGGCACACGAGCAACAGCGATGCGCAGCAGTTGGCGATCCGCCACCAGATCATTGGTCGGATCGAACTCGACCCAGCCGTCGAAGGGGATGAAGACATCAGCCCACGCATGCGTCAGGCCGGCCGGTGAGACGAGCCCTCCGTTTTCCAGGCTGCGTTCGTGAATATAGCCGGTCACGAAACGGGCGGCGAAGCCCAGGCGACGCGCCAGCTCGATAAACAGCCACGCATAGTCGCGGCAGGAGCCGCTCCCCAGCTGAAGCGTGTCGAGCGGGTGCTGCGTGCCCTCGTCATAGCGAATGACGTAGGTCAATGTGTCATTGATGGCATGGGCGAGATCCCGCAACAGGTGCCCGGTTCCGGCGCCAATCCGCGCGCGAAAGGCGAGGAGCCATTGGTCGAGCGCGCCATCGGGGTCAGCCGTTGCCAGAGCCAGATAGGGCTGGAGGGCCGCGCGTTCGGAGGGAGTGTAGACGACCCCGGTGATCGCCGCATCCGGCGCGAGCACCGGGCTTGGAAGAGCCGGCCCGAAGCGCTCGACCACCAGTTCGCTGACGATGTCGAGGCTATCGGCCTGCCCCTCGAAACTCGCGATGGCAACCGAATTGCCATAGGCATCATGCATCCAGCGCAACTGCGCCGCCGGCGTGATGCTGAGCGCGGTTTCCACGACGCGCAGGTCGAAACTGTCCCGCGGCCTCAGCATCAGGCGATGCGGTCCGAACTCGACGGGCTGGGCGTAGCGATAAGTGGTCGCGTGACGAATACGCAGGTGCACAGGACCCTCCAGGCCAAGCGACGGGCCATGGTAGCCGGCGCGGCCACCGACAAAACAAGCCGCCCGAAGGCGGCTTCACGCGTGACAAGCGCGAGGGCGCCCCATCGCATCGCGACCGAGCGCCCGGTTCCGCTTTCGCGCAGAATGTCCTGCCCGCAGAATGTCCCAGCTCAGCGAATAACGCTGGGCCCGATGACGCGAGCCTCCTGGGAGGTCGCGATCGCGCGCTTGGTCCGATCGGCGACCCTCTGGGCGGGGTCCACCGATGCCAGTTGGCTATCTGTCGGGATGTGATTTCGACTCTTGGCCTCAGCGACGGAGGTCGAACTCTGATCGGTTGCGCTCTGGAGAGCCGAGCCGAAGGTCAGCGTGGCCACCACCGCGCCCATGATTCCAAAGAAAGCGAAGGCGCGTTTGATGGGGGCAAGGCTGTCATTCAACATCTGTCTCTCCCTACGCCACGACTGGCCACCATTGACCAGTTTACGTCGAAGAGAACGCGACGCCGCCGGTTCGGTTCCCGCTGCCCGCCTGGCCGCGATCACAAAACCGGGAGCAGCGCTCAGGCCACCTCATCCTCGTTGGCGGGCTGGCGGCTACGGAACAGTCGCCAGAGCGACTTGCCGATCCGGCGCGAGCTCAGATGGGCGCCTGCCAGGCGCTTTTCCAGCGTGATCTTGCGGTCATGGAAATCCTCGAGACCGGGGCGGTGGCCGACGCTGATGACGGTGGCGTGCGCAAGCTCACCCTCGAACAATCCAAGGAGCGAATTCTGGCTGTCCTCGTCGAGTGCCGAAGTCGCTTCGTCCATGATGATGATATCGGGATTCTGGATCAGCAATCGAGCGAAGGCGACGCGCTGGCGTTCGCCGCCGGACAGGACGCGATCCCAATTGTCCTCCTCGTTCAGGCGCTTCGCCATATAGGCCAGGCCACAGCGCCGAAGCGCGGCAACGATGGTCTCTTCGCTGACGGGGATCTCGGAATCGGGATAGAGCAGCACGGCCCTGAAATCGCCGAGGGGCAAGTAGGGCTTCTGTGGCACGAAGGCGATGCGCTTGCCGCGAGGGACCTGGATCGAGCCCGAGCCCCAGGGCCAGAGGCCGGCCAACGACCGGATCAGCGTGCTCTTGCCGGAGCCGCTCTCGCCCACGATCAGCACCTTTTCGCCGAGTTCGATCACGACCGTCGCGTCTGCAATGACGACGCGCCCGTTGCTGTGGGCGAGCGAGAGCTCCTTGATATGGATCGCGCCGTCGTCACTCTCGCCGAACGAGATCTGGGTCTCACCCTCCATGATCGTGCCGACATCGAGCGCTTCGAGTTCTTCGACCAGCTCGTCGACGCGGGTGACGGAGGCGAACCACTCGGCCAGCCGGACGAAATTGTCGACGAACCAGATCAGCGCGGCCTGAACGGCGCTGAACGCCGCGACGACCTGCATCACGGCGCCGAGCGTGACCTCACCAGAGAGATATTTCGGCGCGATCAGCAACAGCGGAACGACCGGGAACAAGGCTCCATTGGTGTTGAGCACCAATGCGATCACGCCCTGCTGGCGAATGACGCGGAGCCAGGCGGCAAGGACGCGGCCATAATTCTCGCCGACCGATGCGCGCTCGTCGGCGTCGCCCTTGATCAAGGCGATACTCTCGGCATTCTCACGCAATCGCGTCATTTCGGCCCGGAACAGAGCCTCGGCCTCGTTCTTGGCCGCAATGCGAGCAACCAGCGGTCGCCCGGTGAGATAGGCAGCGAGCGACGCAACCACCGCATAGGCGATCGCAGCGATCGCCATGTAGCTCGGGATCACGACCTGCGTGCCACCGAGCATGAAGCGGGCGGAGCCTGCGACCTGCCAGAGGATGGTGGCAAAGGTCGCGGCCGTCACCGCAGCGCTGATCAATCCGATCGCGAATTCAACGAGCGGCTCGATCGCCAGCCGGACATCGTCTGCGATGCGATATTCGGGGGCGGTTTGCCTCTTGGTGAGGAAACCCAGCCTGTAATAGCGCTGATCGGCGATCCACCAGCCAGCAAGACGGCTGGTCAAGTCCTCCCGCCACCGCGCCTGAAGCAGCATGCGGCTGACCACAAGGGCCGAGAGCGACAGGCTGAATGCGACGACCAGCGCCGGCAGCCAGGCGATCACCGACCAGACAGCACCGATATCGCGCTTTTCCAGCGCGTCGAAGAAGAACCGGTTCCAGCTATTGATGCCGACGGCGGTGGCCGTCTGTGTGGCGATGAAGACCAGGACGGCTATCGTCAGCGCCCAGGCTCGCAACCGGGTCTTGCCGCTCCAGAACCGCAGCGCGATGCGGAAAAACTGCCGCATGCGCAAACGCCTGGATGGTTGCGGCCTCTCAGCCATGACCTTGCACCTCCCGCCCGAGATGTCTTTGACCGGAGCATCATCGCGAGGTGCCGCAATCATAACCCGGAGGCTGGAGATCGCCACGCTCCACGGCGCTAGAACGCCGCGAAGCATCTGCCAGTTCCGTCAACCGCCGAGGATATGTTGCACCGCACGAAGCATGCGATTTGACATTGAGCTGTGCCGGATCATCCGCGCATAATGGCGTCATGAAGACCATGCCCGACCATGCCAGCGCAGCCCTGCTCGGAGTGCCCTGCCTGGCCTGCCCATTGCGGCTGAAGCCGGCATTCAAGGACAAGAGCGATGAGGACATGCGCTTCATTCAGGGAATGAAGATCGATCATCGGTCCGTTCCTGCCGGATCGGAAGTCATTCACCCCGGGCAGGACAATGCCGAACTCTTCACGTTGTTCTCCGGCTGGGCCTTTCGCTACAAATCGCTCTCTGACGGACGGCGTCAGATTCTGAACTTCCTGCTGCCGGGCGATCTGGTCGGGCTTCAGGCTTCCCTCCTGAGCGCGGCCCAGCATGGCATCGAGGCGCTGACCGATGTCGAGCTCTGCACCTTTCCGCGCAAGCGCATCTGGGACCTTTTCGTGCACATGCCGTCGCTGTCCTACGAGATCGCGTGGCTTGGCTCCCGCGAGGAAAGCCTGATCGACGAGAACCTGACCTCGGTCGGCCAGCGCAATGCCGGCGAGCGCATCGCGGCGCTGGTGATCTCGCTTTATCGCCGAGCCGAGGCGCTCGATCTCGTCAGCGACAACAGTTTCCAGTTCCCGCTGACGCAACAGCATCTCGCAGACGCGCTGGGACTGTCGCTTGTCCACACCAGCAAGACCTGGTCCCGGCTGCGCCGCGCCGGCCTCTTCTCCCTTGCGGGAGGGCGGCTCACCTTGCTCAACCCACGGCTGACCGCGCGCATGGCCTTGCTTTTCGAACGGGAACGCCATCCGAGACCGTTGATCTGAAACAGCCCAACCGCTACGCGGCGCTCTTGACCCGAACGCCTTGACGGTTAACGTCAATTCTGCGCGCTAGAGGCATCTGTTCGTTCTGATGCTTCGGCTAGCGGGGCGAGGCCTGAGGTTTCATGACGCGTTCTTCCACCACCCGGGATTCTCGCGGCGCGCTTGCCGGACGGCTCGGCAAATCGAGCGTTGCCGCTCGCATCGAGGGTGAAATGCGCGTCACTGCCGCGGAGCTGGCGGACAGCGTGGCGGAGGCCAAGCTGAAGGTCGCAGCCGTGCGCTACAAGGTCGAGGGCGAGGTCCGCAACACGGCCGGGAAGCTGAAGACGCGGGTCAATGAGGCCAAGGCGAAGTTCGGCGACGATGCCCGCTTCCTGAAATCCTGGATCGACGACCCGCTGCGCACCGGCTCGGTGACACCGTCGAGCCCGTTCCTGGCACGCCGCATGGCCTCCTTCGTCGATCCGAACGCGCCTGGTCCAGTGATCGAGATCGGTCCCGGCACCGGCCCTGTGACCGAGGCGCTGATCGAACGCGGCATCGACGAGTCCAGGCTGATCCTGGTCGAATACAGCCCCGAGTTCTGCAAGCTGCTGCGCGAGCGTTTTCCGCGCGCCACCGTGGTGGAAGGCGACGCCTATGCGCTGTCGACGACGCTGGCCGGGCATCTGAGCGAGAAGGCCGCAGCGGTCGTCTCCAGCCTGCCGCTGTTCACGCGGCCGCCAGCCACGCGCACCGCCCTCGTCAAGGACGCTTTCACGCTACTCGTCCAGGACGCGCCCTTTATCCAGTTCACTTACTCCGTGATCTCGCCGGTGCCCCGGAAGGGCTCGGGACTCAAGGCCATGGTGTCCGACTGGGTCTTGCGGAATATCCCGCCAGCGCGCGTCTGGGTCTATCGTCGCGCAGGATAGGACTGCGACGCCTCCCTCACTGTGGTGTACCCCGCCTTCCCGTGCATGGTGTCGATACCGCAGCCCGGGTTCTCAGGCCGGCAACAAGCGTGCAGGCTTTCCTGATCGCGGACAGGTGGAGCTTCCCGGCTACGCCATGGGGAGGTCGCATGCCTGCACCTAGGATTTTCGTTTTCGCCGGTTCCTGGCGCGAGGGCTCACTCAACACCAAGCTCGCGACGCTGGCGGCAAGGAGGCTGCGCGCCGCCGGGGCAGAGGTGAAGCAGATCTCACTCGGCGACTACCCGCTTCCTCTGGTCGATGCCACCGGATTTGGCAACGCGCCGCAGGCAGCCCACGAACTGCGCGCATTGATCGACGCGCATGACGGCCTCTACATCGCGAGCCCCGAATACAATGCCGGCTACGCGCCGGCCTTGAAGAACGCGCTCGACTGGGCATCGACCGCCAAGCCTGGCCCCCCCGCCAGCGGCCTTGCCGGCAAGGTCGTGGCGCTCGGCGGAGCCTCCACCGGCTCGCTCGGCGCCTATCGCGGGCTGACCCAGTTGCGAACGTCACTCGAACTCGGCTTCGGCGCGCTGATGGTGCCCGAGATGGTCGCCGTCAGTTTCGCCGACAAGGTGTTCGATGCCGATGGCAACCTCACCGATGCGCGCAGCAGCGGTTTCTTGGATGCCCAGGTGGCCCGGTTGCTCAATCTTTCCGGCAAGGGCCTGTAATCGCGGCGGCGTGACGATCGGACGCTAGATCACGCTGCGCTTGGACGAAATCGTCCAAACGCAGAAAACGTGATCGACTCCAATAGTTTAGAGCATGCTTTATGCGAAAAACCGTTGCCATTTTTCGCAGCATGCTCTTAGGGAAGTGCACAAGTCATCGCGCCTTCCACACGGAATCGTAACGGCTCGGCCCTATGAGCCGCGAACAAGAGCACCGGGCTCGAACCGGTCTCTTCCAGGACCTCACGGCCAGGGAGTCGCAACACGCGCATGAGTGGCCAGGCATCAAGCTACAGTTTGCCGCGCTGGCGCCTGACGCGCTGGCTGACCGATGCTGGCCCCGATGTTCCAGCCGACATCAGGGTCGCCCTGATTGGAAGCCTCTACGGCACCTTGCCGATCTTCGCCGGCGGCGTGATCAACACCATAGCGGTGTCGTTTCTGATCGCGATGCGGATTCCGGCGCTGCCATTCGTGCTCTGGTGCGCTTTCGAGGTCATCTGCTGTGTGACGCGGCTCTTCGTGCTGCTCCTCGCCCAGAAGCGGGCGAAGCAGGGCAAGGAAACGCCAACGGATCTCTACATCCTGCTCGGCGTCGGCTGGGCCGGCGGTGTCGGCTACGGCACCTTCATCAGCCTGACCAGCGGCGACTGGGTCGTGGCCACGCTCGCCTGCCTGTCGGCGGCCGCGATGGTCGGCGGCATCTGCTTCCGCAATTTCGGGGCGCCACGGCTCGCGGGAGTGATGATCTTCCTCACGCTCGGGGCCTGCTGTTTTGCCGCGCCCTTCCTCGGCGAGCCGATCATGCTGATCGTCTTCATGCAGATCCCGTTCTATCTGTTCAGCATGAGCCGGGCGACCCGTACGCTCAACAAGATGTTGGTCACGACGATGCGCGCCGAGCGCGAGAACGAGTTCCATGCCCGCCATGACATGTTGACCGGGCTCTCGAACCGCTCGGGCCTGACGAAGGCGCTCGACGCGCATTTCGCCCGCGACGCCGGGCAGAAGCGGCTCGCGCTGATCTATCTCGATCTCGACGGCTTCAAGGTCGTCAACGACAGCTACGGTCATATGGCCGGAGACCGGCTGTTGCAGCTCGTCGCCGAGCGGTTGCGCGGCATGATCCGCAATGGTGATCTCGCCGCCCGGATCGGTGGTGACGAGTTCATCGTCTTGTCCGAGCAGACCGAAGCCACGCAGCTCCTCGGTTTCGGCGAAAGGCTGATCCGCGAGATCTCGCGGCCCTACGAGCTCGACAACAAGCATGAGGTCACCGTGGGTGCTTCGGTTGGGATTGCGCTTGCGCCGGAACACGGCACCGACATGATGACCCTGCTCGCCGCGGCAGACGGCGCTCTCTACCAGGCCAAGTCGCGCGGCAAGTCTCGCTGCATGATTGCGTCGCAGAGCGAACTTGACCGGCCCTTCCCGACCAAGCCGCTGCTGGTGGCCTCAGCCTGCCAACTGCACTGAGCCCAGGATCCGGGGGCTGCTGCGGCTCGCAGCCCTCCTGCCCCAGAACGGTCATCCGGCCGCTCCGGAAACCGATCGCGCCATCGGCAATCTCGTTGCGAGGCCGGCCTGGCGCGCCACAATCTTGACCCCCTCGCCACCCTCGGGCTTCCTGCGTGCGGGGAAGTGGAGAGCGGCCGTGGCAGAGATCGGACGAATCGTCCACGAGGTGGCCGAGGAGATGGCCGCCCATCCCGAGCGGGGCGAGGTCGCGAGCTATATTCCACCTCTCGCCCATGTCGATCCCGGACAGTTCGGCCTTTGCATCGTCACGTCCGACGGCGTTGCGCATGCCGCCGGCGATGCCGAAGAGCCCTTCTCGATCCAGAGCGTCTCAAAGGTCTTTGCGCTGACCCAGGCGCTCGGCAAGGTCGGCGACACACTCTGGCGTCGCGTCGGGCGCGAGCCTTCCGGAACCCCCTTCAACTCGATCGTCCAGCTCGAGCGCGAGCAGGGCATTCCGCGCAATCCCTTCATCAATGCCGGTGCGCTCGTCGTCAGCGACATCAATCTCGCCGGGCATGAACCGCGCGTCGCGATCGGGGAATTGCTGCGCTTCATCCGCTATCTCGCCGAGGACGAGACGATCGTCATCGACGAGACAGTGGCGCGCGCCGAACAGGAGACCGGGTTCCGCAATATTGCGCTGGCCAATTACATGAAGGCCTTCGGCAATCTGACGCATCCGGCGCCGCTGACCCTTGGCGTCTATTTCCACCAATGCGCCATCGCCATGAGCTGCCGGCAGCTCGCCATGGCCGGGCGCTACCTGATGCTTGGGGGCCTGCATTCGCCGGGCGGGGCGCGGGTGATCTCGGCACAACGAGCCCGCCGCATCAACGCCCTGATGCTGACCTGCGGTCATTACGATGCTTCCGGCGACTTCGCCTTCCGCGTCGGCCTGCCCGGAAAGTCCGGCGTCGGCGGCGGCATCCTGGCGATCGCGCCGGGCAAGGCCGCAATCGCCGTATGGTCGCCCGGCCTGAACGAATGCGGCAATTCCCGTCTCGGCACCCTCGCGCTGGAGCGCATTGCCGAGGCGACAGGCTGGTCGGTGTTCAACCCATCAGGAACCGGTCACTCCTGAGTGCGCTGCAGCATTTAGACAGCCTACGTCCAGCCAGCACCTTGGACACCCAAGGCTCTGCTCACCCCCGCCACTCAGATCCCGCGCGTGGTGCCACCATCGACGCAAATGTTCTGCCCGGTGATGTAGCCGGCATCGTCGGGGGCGAGGAAGGCGATCGTGCCCGCGATTTCATCGCTCCTGCCGTAGCGCTGCAACGGCACGCGCTGCCGCCGTTCATCGGTGGCGGGCAGGACGTTCGGTCTGGCCCGTTGAGAGGGCCAGACCAGAAGCGCAGATCTTCGCCATTCGTTCGCCCTCATACCGACGCACAAAAGCGAGGCCAGAAAACCGGCCTCGCTTCGACGTTGTCGGTATGAAGCAACGCTTATTTCGCAGTTCGGGCCGTGGCGACCCATCCGTCGAACTGCGCCTTGTGCGCGCCGATCCACTCATCGGCCAGCTTCGTCACCAGCGCCGTGCTACCGCCGTTCTTGTTGATGTTGAACTCCCAGCTGGACCAGTCTTCGAGAGGGAACTTCAGGTTCTCGACCAGCGTTCTTACGGCCGGATTGGCCGCGACAAACTCCTTATTGGCGACCGCCGCCCAGTTCCACGAAGCCATCGCCATGCGGCAGGGGTCGGCGCCCCCGGCGCAGCCCTTGACGCCGCTGACGAGCGCCGAGCCCTTGTTCGGCACGGAAGGCGGTAGCGCGTCGGCCGGCGTCGGCAGCCAGACCACGTCCTGTCCGGGGACTAGCGCATTGTTCATCCAGGACGGGCTCCACGCGTAGAAGAAGGCCGGCTCGCCGCGCTTCACGCGGGCAACTGCCTCGACCATCAGCGCCTCATATTTGCCGCGGATCGATTTGACGGTGCCCTTGAGGCCGAACTTGTCGAGCTGAAAATCGACCACGTCGCCGCAGCTCCAGCCCGGATCGCAGTTGATCAGGTCCGCCTTGCCGTCCCGGCCGAACAGGGCTGCGAGTTTCGGATCCTTCATCTGCTCGAGGCTGGTGATGTTGTGGGCGGTCGCGGTCTTCTTGTCGATCAGGTAACCGTTGATGCCGCCCCCGACGATCATGCCGCCGCCGACAACCATCGCCTGTTTCTCGACCGCGCGAAATCCCGGCTCGCGCTGGGGGAAGTTCACGTCCGTCGCGATGTCGAGGTCGCCCTGCGCCGCCGCCTGGAAGAACAGCGTCGTGTTGACGGTGCTAAGCTTGATGTCATAGCCAAGCTCCTTCAGCGCCTTGATGACGATCTGCGCCGTCACATAATTGGCGCCGAGGCTGTCGCTCTGTGCGTAGCGCACGGTCTTGCCCTTGCCCGGCAGGTCCTGCGCCGTCGACGGGCCTGTTGCGAGGGCGAATGCGCCCAGCGCGACGGCTGCAGCCGTCAGCATCTTCAGTCTGGTCATGGCTGTCATTGCGTTCTCCTGCTGGATCGTCGATCTGTTCGATCGTCTTTTGGTTTCCCCACCCCCGCCACGCGGCGGGTCTTCGAGCCAGGGCATCACCACCGGCCCAGCCGAGATGGCTGGATGTGGCGGCCGGCACCTTCAGTGAGAGCAGCCCGGAACGGCCCTCCTTCGCATTCAGAGAGCTTCCTTGGCCCGGCCGGCAGGCACTGCCGGCTCGTCGGGGCGCTCGCTACGTACGAGCCGAAGCACGGTGCGCAGCAGGGAGCCTTGCGTGCCGCCGCCGCGCTTGGGCTCGGCCATCTTCTGCGTGACACGGTCGAGCACCATCGCCAGCAGCACGATGGCGATACCGCCGACCGCAGCGCGGCCAACATCGAGACGCCCCAGGCCCTGGAGAACGACGAGCCCCAGCCCCTCGGCACCGATCATCGCGACGACGACGGAGAGCACCATCGCGGTGAGCACCGTCTGGTTGAGGCCGCCAAGGATGGTCGGAATGGCAAGGGGAAGCTGGATCTCGAACAGGAGCTGGCGCTTGTCGGCGCCGAAGGCGAGGCCGGCCTCGACGATCTCATGCTCGACCATACGGATACCGAGATTGGTAAAGCGGATCAGCGGCGGCGCCGCAGCCGTGACGACTGCAACTTCACCCGGCACGGTGCCGACACCGAACAGCATCACCACCGGCACCAGATAGACGAAGCTCGGCGTCGTCTGCATGATGTCGAGGATTGGCCGCACCACGTTCCAGACGCGGTCGCTGCGCGCGCACCAAATCCCCATCGGGATGCCGATCGCCGCGCAGAACACGATCGCAGTCGAGATCAGCGAGAGTGTCGTCATCGCCTCGTTCCAGACGCCGAGCATCGCGATCACCACGAGCGACATCGCGCTGAAGGCCGCGATGCCGGCCGTCGCCAGACGCCATGCCAGCAGGGTGAAGCCGACGACGAAAACCGGGAACGGAATCGCGTGCAGCAGCGCGTCGTTCAGGCTGAGCAGCGCTTCTACCGGCCATTTGATGGCGAGGAAGAGGGGGCGCAGATTGAGCGCGACCCAGCTGACGCCATGCTGGATCCAGCTGTCGATCGGGAAAATGGCAAGATCGTCGGCCTTAAACATGGCGATCTCCGGCTGATGCTGTCTTGGGATTGGTCGCAGAGATGCGCGAAAGCAGCGCGTCGACGCCGAGCGTTCCGACGAACTTGCCGTCCTCGTCCACGACGGCGATTGGCCGGCCATCGCGATAGCTGCGGGCAACCTCGAGCAGCTTGGCGTTGCCCGGCACGCTGACATAGTCGGCGCTTGGCGTGCCGATATCGCCGCTGTCGCGGGCGCGGCTGAGCGCAGCAGCATCGAGCGCGCCCAGGACCCTGCCCTCGCCGTCAAGCACGAAGCCGGCGCCTGCAGCGCCCGTAGCATCGCCTACCAGGATGCCGCGCTCCGATTGGAGGATCGGCGTCGTCGCACGCATCACCGAGCGTGCGTCGAACAGCCTGGCCCGGTCGATCTCGCGGGTGAAAGCCGCGACATAGTCGCTCCCCGGCTCAAGCACGATCGATTGCGGCGTGCCTTCGCGAACGAGTTCGCCCTCTGACATGATGGCGATGCGGGTGCCGAGCTTCAGCGCCTCCTGAAAATCATGGGTGATGAACAGGATCGTTTTGTTCAGCGTGCGCTGCAGGCGCAGCAGCTCGTCCTGCATTTCCGTGCGGATCAGCGGGTCGAGGGCGCTGAACGCTTCGTCCATGATCAGGATGTCGGCGTCGGTTGCGAGCGCGCGCGCCAGGCCAACCCGCTGGCGCATGCCGCCGCTCAGCTCATGCGGGTAATGATAGCCCCAGCGCCCGAGGCCGACGACGTTCAGAACCTGGTCGGCACGGCGCCGGCGTTCCTGGGGCGATACGCCGCGCAGCTTGAGCCCGAACTCGACATTCTCGATGACGCGCTGGTTCGGCAGCAGCGCGAAATGCTGGAAGACCATCGAGATGCGGGTGCGGCGCACCTCTCGCAAATCGTCATCGCCAAGCGCGACGATGTCGCGGCCGTCGAGCAGGATCTTCCCGGCGCTCGGTTCGTTCAGCCGGTTGATACAACGTGCGAGCGTCGACTTGCCGGAGCCCGACAGGCCCATGACCATGTACATGGCGCCCTGCGGCACGCTCAGGGAGACATTGTTGAGCCCGACGACCGCGCCGAGCTTCTCGAAGACCGTGTTCTTGTCCCCGCCATTCGCGAGGATCTGCAACGCAGCCTCCGGAGTGCCTGAGAATATCTTGTACAGATTCTGGATCTGCAGTCGCTCGGCCATATCCCGTCCCCTCCTCTCGGCGCCTTGTGTCGTCGGGCTTGTTCGACCTGCCTGCTGTCCCGATTTAAGAGCCCGGCGCCCGCACCTGTCTTCCTATGATCCGTAGGACGAATATTTTCGTTATTTGTCGCAAAAGCGGGAACATCGAACCGAACTCCTCCCGCTTCATCGCAACGGCGAGAATTCGGTCGGCAGCAGGATGCGGTTCTCCGCCTGCTCGATGTTCTCCGACAGCTTCGGCAGAAACGCCTGCCAGAGCGGATCATCCGCCAATTGCTGGCGCCGCCGCGTCCTGTCCTCGAAATCGGCATAGGCCCAGAGATGGGTCACGTGGCTGAGCAGACCGATCTCGGTCGTGAAGTAGCCGATCAGATGGCCGAGGATGGGCTGCTGGATCGCCAGCCCCTCATCACGCACGAGCTGGAGATAGCGTCCCATCCGCCCGTTGCGAATGCGGTAGATTCGCTCCTCGACGATCATCGCGTATCTCCGGAACGGCTGCCGAGAAATCCGCGCATCAGCGCGGCCACCTG
This sequence comes from Allobosea sp. LC85, assembly GCF_000735605.1. Taxonomy (GTDB): domain Bacteria; phylum Pseudomonadota; class Alphaproteobacteria; order Rhizobiales; family Beijerinckiaceae; genus Allobosea. Next base: position 182,991 of record NZ_JPKG01000027.1, on the reverse strand, counting down.
CTCGGGTGCCTCGGTCAGGATCGAATGACGCATGCCGGGTAGAATGTGCAGTTCGGAGCCGCCGATGCGCTCGTGCATATAGCGCGCCATGCGCGGGTTGGAGGCGGCGTCCTCCTCCCCCGTCGCGACCAGCACTGGCACCCGGATCTGATCGAGCAGCCCGCCGAAATCGGTCTGTGCCAGCACGCGATAGGCAGCAGCGTAGCATTCCGGATCGTTCTCGGCGTTGCGTCGGCGCAGCATCGCGATCAGCTCGGGATTGCGCGCCTGGAAATCCTCGGTCAGCCAGCGCGACAGCGAGGCGTCGTAGTGCGAGCCTCGGTCGCCTGCCTGTAGCGCGGCCAGACGTGCCGCGACGCGCGCGCGCTCATCCTCGGTGCGCCCGGCCACGGTCGCGAGCAGCACCAGCCGCCGGATCCGCTCCTGATGCGTCAGCGCCAGGCGCTGCGCGATCAGCCCGCCCAAGGAGAAGCCGGCGAGATGGAAGGTCTCGAACCCGGCATGATCAGCCAGCGCAAGCGCATCGCCGACGAAATCGTCGATTTCATAGCGCCCCTGCACCTTGGTCGAGCGGCCGTGGCCGCGCAGGTCGAAGGTGAGGATGCGGAACTGATCGGCCAGGCGCTCGGCCACGCCTTCCCAGGCTTCCAGATAGGAGCCGACGCCATGAATGCAGACAAGCGGTGTACCACTGCCCTGCAGGCGATAGTTCAGGGTGACGTCGCCGATCGTCAGGCTCGTCGCGCCATGCTGCTGCGGCGCGCGCGCCGCCTGTATCGCAGCGCCCATGGCTCAATACCCGGCTGCTGCAAAGCGCGGCGCCGCGGCGCGCTCCTGCTCACGGGCGGCGAAATGCGGCATCACCTCGTCGATGAACAGCCGCAGCGTCTTCATCTGCAGTTCGAAGGGCAGATTGAAGGACAGCCCGAGGCAGTACTGGTCGACGCCGGCATCCTCATAGATCTGCAGCTTCCTGATGACCTCGTCCGGCGTGCCAAACATCAGGTTGTCGTGGACTGCCTGCGGATTGTAGTTGTCGCGATTGGCGACGGTCTCGAACGGCACCGCTTCGGGGAAGCCATTGGTCACCGTGCCGATGTTCTGCATCAGGTTCTCGAAATAGCGCCCATAATCGACAGAGTGGCGCACGGCGATTTCCCAGTCCTCCTTGCGGTCGTAGACGCAGGTTCGGCGCTGCATCATCAGCCGGGGACGCGGACGCTCGGGATGGTCGGCCACGGCCTTGCGAAACTTCTCGCCGAGGACCCCGACCTCGGCCGGTGGTGAAGACAGCGGCGTCGACAGGATGTTGGCGCCGATCCCGACCGCCCAGTCGAAAGTGCCGGGATCGCGCGCCGCGACCCAGATCGCCGGATGCGGCTGCTGCAGCGGCTTGGGCACCGAGGTCGCGAGCGGGAACTTCCAGTAGTACCCGTCATGGGCATAGTCTCCGGCCCAGAGCTTTTGCACCGCCGGCACCAATTCCTTCATGAAGGCGACGCCCTCCTGCTGGGGAATGCCGCCGGCCATGCGATCGAACTCGTATTGATAGGCGCCGCGCGCGATACCGAATTCGAGCCGGCCGCCGGTCAGGTGGTCGCAGAGCGCGGCCTCTCCGGCCAGCCGGATCGGCGACCAATAGGGGGCGACCAGCGTCGCGGTGCCGAGCCTGATCCGATCGGTGTGCTGGCCGAGCCAGGTCAGCACCGTGAATGGGTTGGGGGAGACCGTGCATTCGATGGTGTGGTGCTCGGCGGTCCACAGCGTCTCGAAACCGCCCTCGTCGGCGATCTTCGCCAGCGCGCGGAAGTTCCTGACGGCTTCCTGCATCGAAGCGTCCGGCGAGAAACGCTCCATGCTGATGGAAACGGCGAATTTCATGGCTTTCCTCCGTTCTGGGCTTGTTGCCGTGACCGCTCAGCGCAGGCGGATCACGAACGGGTCCTGCATGGCGCCCGAGTAGTCGATCACCACGTTCTTCAGGCGCGAGAATTCGCGCATGACCTCGAAGCCGCCCCGGCGGCCATAACCGCTGTTCTTCATGCCGCCATTGGCGGACATGTAGGCGGCAGAGCGGTAGGTGTTGATCCAGACCGTGCCGGCCTCGATGTTGCGGGCAAAGCGCATCGCGCGATCGATGTTTTGGGTCCAGATGCCGGACGCCAGGCCGTATTCGGTGTCGTTGGCGAGAGCGATCATCTCCTCCTCGCTCTTGAACGGCACGACGCCGACGACGGGCCCGAAGATCTCCTCGCGCATGAAGCGCATGTCGTTGCCCGCCTCGGTCATCACCGTCGGCTCGAAATACCAGCCGCGCGCGAGTTCGCCGTCCTGCGGCTTGCGCCCGCCAGCCGCGATCTTCGCGCCCTCCCGCACGCCGGAGGAGACATAGTCCTCGACCTTGGCGAGCTGGGCGGAGAGCGCCAGCGGCCCCATATCGGTGTCCTCGACCTGCGGATGGCCGACCTTGATGCGCCGCGTGCGCTCGACCAGCGCTTCGACGAAGCGGTCGTAGATCGGCTGCTCGACGAAGCAACGCGAGCCGGCGACGCAGGTCTGGCCCGCCGCGGCGAAGACGCCGGAGACGACGCCGTTCACCGCCTTGTCGATATCGACATCGGAGAAGATGACGTGGGGCGACTTTCCGCCCAGCTCCATCTGGCAGGGAACCAGGTTGTTGGCGGCGTTGCCCGCGATCTTGCGGCCAGTGAAGGTCGAGCCGGTGAAGACGTATTTCGCGATGCCGGGATGGCGCGTCAGCGCATCGCCCGTCGTCGCGCCGTCACCGGTGACGACATTGACGACTCCGGGCGGAATGCCGGCCTCGATGACGAGCTCGGCCAGCGCCAGCGTCGAGGCCGTCGCATGCTCGGAGGGCTTCACCACGATGGTGTTGCCGATCGCGAGGCAAGGCGCGAGCGTGCCCGTCAGCATCATCAGCGGCGAGTTCCACGGGATGATCATCCCGACCACACCGATCGGCTCGCGCAGATTGAAGTTCAGGGTGTCGAGCTTGTTGACCGGGATTGTGTCGCCCTGGAGCTTGTCGGCCATGCCGGCGAAATAGAGATAGGAATCCGGAATCGCCCGCATCTGGGCGCGCATTTCCTTGAGCAGCTTGCCGTTGTCACGGCACTCGATCATCGCGAGTTCGTCAGCGTTCTCCAGCACGAGTTCGGCGAGCCGTCGCACCAGCTTGCCGCGATCGGTCTGCGTCAGACGCTGCCAGGCGGGGTTGACCAGCGCAGAGCGCGCCGAGCGCACGGCGGCATCGACATCGGTCGCATCGGCCTGGGCGAATTCGTACCAGGGCTCGGCGATTGTCGGATCGTAGGACGGCACGTAGACGCCGCTCTTGGGCGCGACGAAGCGGCCGTCGATGAAGAGATCCTGGCGTGAGCCTTCGAGGTTTTTGACGGTGGTCTTCATCTAATTTACTTTGCCGGCTCAAGATTGCGAGTTTGGCGCCCAGGGCTGGGCCGCGCCGACCATGGCGAGGCGCCCGCCATCGTTGGAATCCATGTAGATTCCGAAGCGCTTGCTCGCGCTTTCGCGGGCATAGCGGCGCAGCATCGCGCTGATCTCGCGCGTCGGAATCGCATCATAGGGAAGCTGGTCGATCGGGAAGAATCGGAGCCCCGCGGAAAGCGCGGCCGAAGCGGAGTCCTGCGCAAGGCGGGCGCGGTAAATCAGATAGCCGGGATCGCCATCGGTGACGTCAAAGACCGAGTAGAGGAAGGTGTCGTCCGGCACGAGCGTGAGTGCATCGCCTCCCTCGAGCTTCAGTTCGTTGTCGGCAATGCGGCGCTTCGCGCTTGGCAGCACCCAGCCGCCCTTGCCGTCCGAGCGCAGCAGCAGCTGCCCGTCAGCCTCGATCAGGTAACCGACGATCATGCCATGTGAGGCCAGCCAGCCAGGCGGCAGCGGATCCTTGACGTTGGCGTAACGCCCGCGGCAGAAGCCAAGTGGAGCCGACGGGCTTGTTCCGAAGGCCTGAACCTCGCCGATCAGCACGACATGGTCGCCGGCATCGACGCGGCGATGGACCGTGCAGTCGAACCAGGAGAGGCAATCTGTCAGGACAGGCGAGCCGGTATGAATGCGGTCGTGACTGACCGTATCGAACTTGTTGGCGGCCTTCGAGGCAAACAGGTTGGAGACGTCGGTCTGCCCCTCATGCAGCAGATTGACCGCGAAGGATGGCGAGCTGTTGAAGGCCGCGAAGCTGTGTGCGCTCTTGCCGACGCAGACCAGCAGCAACGGCGGATCAAGCGAGACGGAGGTGAACGAGTTCGCCGTCATGCCGCGCGGGGTGCCGTCGGCGTCGCGGGTGGTAATGACGGTCACGCCCGTGACGAATGTTCCTAGCGCACGGCGCAGTGCGACGGAGTCGATCGGACTGGACGTGCTGGCGGCCGGAGCGAGCATGCGCTTCACCTCGATCAATGCGGGACCGGGTGAAGGCTAGGCGGCGGCGCAGCCCTCTTCTTCCTATGAAGAGGGGGACGGAACGGCAAAAAACTTCTATGAAGAACGGGAAAGCGTGGGCTCGCCTCAGCCAGCCGCGGCGGAGCCGTTCTCGATAACGCCATGCAACCGGATCGCCAGCTCGATCGCAAAACGGCGGTCCGGCGTCTCCGGGTCGATCCCGAACAGGTCGTGGATGCGCGACAGCCGGTAGCGCAGCGTCGTCACATGCAGCCCCATCGCATCGGCGCAGGCCTGGGCCCGGCAGCCCTCGCGCAGATAGGCGGCGAGGGTTTCCAGATAGGGCGTATCGTGCTTGCGGTCATGAGCGACGACCGCGCCGATGCTACCCTCGACGAAGCTGCGCACATCGGCTGATTCCGCCGCTCCGATCAGCATTGGCATCGGCCCGAAATCCGAGGCCGACAAGGTCCCGGTGCGGCCGAAGGCGCGCGCGATGCGGATCATCCGCCAGCAGCGCTCCCATTCCTTGGGATAGGCGTCGAGACCGTCGCAGACGCCGCCAAGGACCACGATCGGCTCGCGGTTGAAACTGTGCCGCAGCGTCTCGACCATGCGCCGCGCCAGGCGCCCGGCCCTCTCCTGATCGCCGTCAGCATCATGCGGCAGCAGGCAGACCAGCCCGCCGCCGACGGCGACGACGCTGGCGGTAATGTTCAGCTGGCGCGCCAGCCGCGTCACCGCATGGTGGCAATCGACGGTGATGTCGGCCGGCAGGGACGGCGCGTCCGGAAAATCGACGACCACCATGCGCGCCGGAGCGCTGAGCGCGAGGCCGAGCCTGCGCCCGCGCTGGAGCACGTCGTCGGCATCCCGCCAGCGGCGTTCAACAATCTCGAAGAACAGCTCGGTCAGCGTGCGCGTCTCGAAGCGGAAGCGGATGACGCTGCGCATCATCTGGACGCTGAGGGCGAATTTCACGCTGTCGAGCAGAAGCCGTTCGAGGTCGCCGGCCGGCTGCGCCGCCGCAAATATCACGAGAGCGCCGACGACCTGTCCGTCGACATTCAGGGGCTCGATCCGGGCCATGAGCTGCAGGCGTCGCGCGCCGTCATCGAGCCGCAGGCTCTGCGGCTCGATGCGTTCGGCCGCGACGGCGTCCCGCGCAGCCGTGATGATCTGACCGCTGAGGCTGGTGTCGATCGCCCGCTGCCAGCCAGCGTCGTCGAAATGAAGCGGCGTCGGCGAGCGGCTGGCTACCAGTGCATTGCCGGAGAAATCGACGACCAGCACGGGGTCTGGCAGCAGATCCGCCAACATCGCCGCCAACGCCGAACTCGAACCGCCGGACAGGACTTCCTGCAGCAGCGTTGTCTGCGTCTGCAGTGCCTTCTGTAGTTGCTCGGCCGCATGGCGTTCGGCCCGGAGCCGGTGCTCGCGCTCGACCGCGATGCCGCCGAGATGGACGATCATGCTCATGAAGGCGAGATCGTCGGGCGAGACCTCGGTGACGTCGCGCGAAACCACGTTCAGCACCATCGGCCGCCCTTCCGCATCAGCGCAGCTCATGGGCAGCACGAGCACGGTGCGATAGTCGCGTTCGAAGGCCTCGCGCCGATAGCCGGGAAACTCATCGGAGGCACGGGCATCGCGGATATAGACCGGCTCGTTGCGTTGGAGCGCGATGAGGGCGGGGCTCGTCGCCAATTCCCAGCGATTCTCCAGTTGCCTGCGCAGCAGGGTCGGATCGTGCCGCACGATGACATGCGCGTCGCCATGTGGGGCATCGATCGCCATGACCGAGCCGAGCGCCCAGCCGCCATGCTCGCAGGCCGCGCGGATGAGATCGCGCAGGACGGTATCGAGATCGCCGCCTGCATTGATCCGGCTGGCGACATCCCTCAAGGAGCGCATCTGCGATGCCTGATCCGCCATTCCAGTCTCCAGCCGCGACATGCTCGATCTTACCCCGCATCGAAGGGGAGGTCAGGATATTCTTCCGGCGATCCGGCGGAAGACGTGCATGGAAGCAGGACTTTACCCTTCACCACCATTCGACAATCGCAACAGGTGGACATCCCATGGATTATGGTCTGCGCAAGATCTCGACCTTCGTCGAGGAAACCTTCATCGAGGGCGGCAAGGCCACCGACAGGCCGGTGCGCTTCGTCGTGGTCGCCGCCGTGCTGCGCAATCCCTGGGCGGGACAAGGCTTCGTCGAGAACCTGCGGCCGGAGATCCTGCGGATCGCTCCGCATCTCGGCGCCGAACTGACAAAACGCCTCGTTGCCGTAATGCCGGCCGAGCAGGTCGAGGCCTATGGCAAGGCCGCCGCCGTCGGCGCCAACGGCGAGATCGAGCACGCTTCGGCGCTTATCCACACGCTGCGCTTCGGCAACATGTTCCGCGACGCAGTCAAGGGTACCGCCTATCTGAGCTTCACCAACACGCGCATCGCGCCGGGCGCCTTGCTCTCGCTGCCGATGATCCACAAGACCGAGACCGGCAAGCGCTCGCACTTCCTCACCGCGAACTTCCAGATTCCCGACGCGCCGGGCGCCGATGAGGTTCTGGTCGCCATCGGCGCCGCCGACAACAGCCGCGCCCATCCGCGTCTCGCCGATCGCTTCCAGGACATGGACGAGATGAAGCGGGAGCTGGAGAACGCCTGACGTTTCTGCAGCGTAGTGCACCAGAGCACGATCATGAAATCGGGGCCCGCCAGATCGGCGGGCCCTTTCGCGCTGTGCCGTTGCCTAGTGCATCGCCGGCAGTGTCAGGCCACCGCCGCCTTATCGCGCGCCAACTCATCCAACACCTGGCGCACGGCCTTCTCTGCGATGCCGACGATCTCGTCGATCTCGTCCCTGGTCGTCACCAGCGGCGGCGCGAAGCCGAGGATGTCGCCATGCGGCATGGCACGGGCGATCAGTCCACGATCGCGCGCGGCCTTGGAGATGCGGGCACCGACCTTGAGAGCGGGGTTGAAGCGGGTTTTGGCAGAGCGATCCGCGACGAATTCGAGCGCACCCAGCATACCGATTCCGCGCACCTCGCCGACGATCGGCAATTGCGCGAAGGTCGCCTTCAGCCGGTCCTGGAAATAACCGCCGACATCGCGCGCCTTGCCAGCCAGATCCTCGCGCTCGACGATATCGAGCACCGCATTGGCCGCAGCCGCTCCGATCGGATGGCCGGAATAGGTGTAGCCATGCGAGAAGGCGCCGACGCGGTCCGCGCCATCCTCCAGCACCTTGTAGACCTTCTCGCCGACGATCGCGGCCGAGAGTGGAAAATAGGCCGAGGTCAGCCCTTTGGCGACGGTAATCAGATCCGGCTCGATACCGTAGAGATGGGAGCCGAATGGCGTCCCGACGCGGCCGAAGCCGGTCACCACCTCGTCGGCGATCAGCAGCACGTCGTATTTGCGCAGTACCGGCTGGATCGCTTGCCAGTAGCCCTCAGGCGGCGGGGTGATGCCGCCGGTGCCGAGCACCGGCTCGCCGATGAAGGCGCCAACCGTCTCAGGTCCCTCGCGCAGGATCAGGCCTTCGAGTTCGTCCGCGAGGCGTTTCGAGAACTCGATTTCGGTCTCGCCGGTCTGGGCTCCCCAGTAGTGATGCGGTGCGCCGGTATGAAGGATGCCGGAGAACGGCAGGTCCATATGGTCGTGGTAGAAGCTCATCCCCGTCATCGAGCCCGAGACGACGCTGCAGCCGTGATAGCCGCGCAGTCGCGAGATGATCTTCTTCTTCTTCGGCTGGCCGCGCAGGTTGTTGTAGTACCAGACGAGCTTGGCCTGGGTCTCGTTCGCGTCCGAGCCGGACATGCCGTAGAAGACCTTGCTCATCCTGCCCGGCGCCATCTTCACGAGCCGGTCGGAGAGGATGGCGAGTTCATCTGTCGTGTGCGCGGCATAGGAGTGGTAGTAAGCCAACCGGTAGGCCTGCCGCGAAATCGCCTCGGCCACCTCGGTGCGGCCATAGCCGATATTGACGCAATAGAGCCCGGCGAAGCCGTCGATATAGCTGCGGCCGGTTGCATCCTGGATGCGGATGCCCTTGCCGGTTTCGACGATGGTCGGCTCACCGAGCTTGCCGGTGGCGAAATCCTTGAGCTGGGTGAAGGGATGCAGGACGCTGGCGCGATCCAGCGCGCCGATGGCTGCGACATCGATCGTCATAGGCGTTTCTCCTTGATCATGCTGCCAGATTTCCGAAGCAGACATATTTGGCTTCGAGATACTCAGTGAGGCCGTGGCGCGAGCCCTCGCGGCCGAGGCCGGACTGCTTCCAGCCGCCGAAGGGGATCGGCGCGCCGGTGAATTTCGGCGTGTTGACCGCGACCATGCCGTATTCGAGCCGGTCGGTGAGCCGCATCGCCCGGCGCAGGTCGTCGGTATAGACATAGGCCGCGAGGCCCATCTCCGTCGCGTTGGCGCGCGCCACGACGTCCGCCTCGTCGTCGAACGGCAGGATCGCCGCGACTGGACCGAAGGTTTCCTCGCGCGCGATCGTCATGGCGTCGGTGACATCGGCCAGAACGGTCGGCTGCACAAAATTACCCCCGAGCGGGCTGTCCTGCCCGCCAGCGACGATGCGCGCGCCCGCTGCGACCGCCTGCGCGATCTGGTGGCGGCATTTTTCTGCCACCGAGGCCCTGGTCATCGGCCCGATATCGACGCCCTCGCTGAGGCCATGGCCGACCTTCAGTCGCGCAGCCGCCTCGGCGAAGGCGGAAACGAAGCGCGGATAGGCGCCGCGCTGGACATAGATCCGGTTGGCGGAAAGGCAATCCTGCCCGGAGGTCGCAAACTTCGCCGCGATGCAGCCGGCAACGGTGGCAGCGAGCGGGGCATCGTCGAACACGATGAAAGGGGCATGGCCACCGAGCTCGAGTGAGGCGCGCTTCACCGTCTGTGCCGCCTGGCCGAGCAGCAGCCGGCCGACCTCGGTCGAGCCCGTGAAGGAGAAGGCGCGGATATCGCTATGCGCGAGCAGGCGGTGCGCCAGTGGAGCGGCTTCCCCGGTCAGCACCTGGAAGATGCCGGCGGGAAACCCGACCTGTTCGGCGAGCTTCGCCAGCGCCAGCGCTGAAAGCGGCGTCTCGGGCGCGGGCTTCACCACCATCGCGCAGCCGGCAGCCAGCGCTGCGCCTGCCTTGCGGGTGATCATGGCGCTCGGAAAGTTCCAGGGTGTAACGGCCGCGGCGACGCCGAGCGGCTGCATCTGCACCGAAAGCCGACTGCTCGGGAGATGGCTCGGGATCGTCTCGCCATAGGCGCGCTCGCCCTCAGCGGCAAACCAGTCGAGGAAGGCGGCTGCATAAGTGATCTCGCCATGCGACTCGGCCAGAGGCTTGCCCTGCTCGGCTGTCATGATGATGGCGAGGTCTTCGGCATTGCGCCGCATCGCGGAGGCCCACTCACGCAGCAGCAAACCGCGCTCGATTGGTAGGCGGTCACGCCAGAGTCGCTGCGCGGCGACCGCCGCGGAAACCGCTTCATCGACGGTATCGAGCGGCAGAGAGGTGACTTCCGCGATCGTCTCCCCAGTCGCCGGATCGACGACCGGCAGCCGATCGTCTGCGTCTCGCCACGCGCCGTTCAGGAAAGCCCGGCTTTCCAGCAGGTCAGCCCGCGCGAGCCCTTTCAGTGCTTTTGAGGACATTCCCCGCATCGCCATCCTCCGGTTCGGATGATTGAATTCCCCGGAAAACTAGCGCAGACCGTGCAGCGCAAAGCTCCAAAGCAACACAATTGATGCCGTAATTCAGCTTCAACTAAGCATCTGCCGCAGGATTACTGCATGATCGATCTCGACAGCCTCGACCGTCGCCTTCTCGATGCCGTGCAGCAAGACAACCGGCTGACGACTGCGGAGCTCGGCGAGCGCGTCGGCCTCTCGGCGACGGCCTGCCAGCGGCGTCTCAAGCGCCTGCGCGACGCGGGGGTTATCGAGGCCGATATTGCGGTGGTCTCGCCGAAGGCCGTCGGCCGCCCGGTCTCGATGCTCGTGCTGGTGACCCTGGAGCGAGAGCGCGCCGATATCGTCGACCGCTTCAAGGCTTCGATCCGCGCGACCCGGGAGGTGATGATCGGCCTCTACGTCACCGGCGACGCCGATTTCGTTCTTTATGTCACAGCCAGCGACATGGAGGACTATGAGCGCTTCACGCGTCGATTTTTCTATGAGAATCCGGACATCAAGGGCTTCAAGACCATGGTGGTGATGGACCGCGTGAAGGCAAGCTTCGCCCTGCCGATCGATCCCTAGAGCGTCGGACTGAAAATCGGAATCCGAGGATTCCCTTGAGGGTGGCTTTGTGATTCACCGTTTCTGGAGGTGGATCATGGGTCGAAGCTATTCGAACGATCTTCGCGAACGGGTTGCCGGGCTGGTCGAGGCGGGGCAGTCCCGTCGGGCTGCGGCGCGGCATTTCGGCGTGAGCGAGAGCTTTGCGGTGAAGCTGCTGCAGCGGGTGACGCGATTGAAGACGGTGCGGCCGGCTCGACAGGGTCGCCCACCCGGCAGTCGGCTCGATGGGCACGGCGCCTTTCTGGTGGCGCAGGTGGAAGCGCAGCCCGACATGACGATGCCGGAACTGGCGGCTCGGCTGGCCGAGGCGACCGGGGTCAAGGCCGCGCCGGCGGTCCTGTCGCGCTTTTTGTGCCGGTTGGGCTTCACATATAAAAAAAGCGCTGATGGCGTCGGAATGCGCTCGCGCCGACATTCATGAGCAGCGTCATCTGTGGATCGAGCGCCGTCAGCCGCGCATGCGCCTCGAACCTCGTCTTCATCGACGAGACCTCGATCAACACCAAGATGGTCAGGCTGCGCGGCCGCAGCCCGTGCGGAGAGAGACTGCGCGCATCTGCTCCTTTCGGGCATTGGCGAACCCAGAGCTTCATCGCAGGCCTGCGCTGTCATGGCCTGACCGCACCATGGATCATCGACAAGGCCATGGATCGGATCGCATTCGATCTCTATGTCGAGACCCAGCTCGCCCCCACACTGGCGAAGGGCGACATCGTCATCCTCGACAATCTCGCCGTCCACAAAAGCGCGCGGGCGGCCCAGTGCCTCGCCGACAGGGGCGCCTGGTTCCTCTTCCTGCCGCCATACAGCCCAGATCTCAACCCGATCGAGATGGCCTTCGCCAAGCTCAAGGCCCATCTGCGAAAGGCCGCAGCAAGAACATTCGACGCACTCTGGCGCGCCGTCGGCAACATCTGCGATCTCGTCACCCCTGCAGAATGCCGAAACCTCTTCAGCCACGCCGGATATGCGTCCAATTAATCGTCCGACGCTCTAAGCCCGAAACCGATCAAGGCGTCCGGAGCGAAATCATCGCGGAAGCGCCTGACCGAGTACGCTCAATCGCACGCACCCCATCCGCCCGATCACAGGGCCGATGGACAGCTTCATTTCGCGAGACTGCCGATACGGTTCCTGTCCGGCAAAATGGGCTGGAACCTGATGATTGGCTCCAGCCGCCGCGCCCTCACGTATCGACGGTCGCGTTCAGTGCATTGCTCTGGATGAAGTCGCGGCGGGGTTCGACGACGTCGCCCATCAGCTTGACGAAGAGATCATCGGCCTCGTCGTTCTGGTCGTTCTTGACCCTGAGCAGCGAGCGCACATCGCGATCGAGCGTCGTCTCCCAGAGCTGCTCCGGGTTCATTTCGCCGAGACCTTTGTAGCGCTGCAGCGAAACGCCCTTCTTGCCGATGGCGCTGACCGCGTCGAAAAGATCGCTCGGGCCATTGACGATATGGTCATCGCCCTTGCGGCTGAGCACGCCCGGCTGGGCATAGGCTTCCTGCAGCGAAACGGCTGCCGCATCGAGCTTGCGTGCCTCGGCGCTCGCGAGCAGGCCGGCATCAAGCACTGCGACCTGCTTCACGCCGCGCACGAGCCGCGAGAAGGTGAAGCCGCCATCCTCGGCCCGGCCTTCCCAGCCGCGCTCGAGATCATCGGAGATCGCATCCAGCCGGCGCGCGACAGAGGCCGCGGCCTCGTTGGCCTGCTCGTCGCTCTCGTTGGTCAGGGGGTGCAGCGCGCCTGCGATCGCCATCTGCTCGACGATGCGCCGGTCATAGCGCGAATGCAGCTGCGACAGCGTATGGCGCACGCCGCGCGCCTCCTCGATCAGACTGCGCAGGTCGGGACCGGCGCGCTCGATGCCGTCCCCTGTTCGGAAAACAGCACCGTCCAACGTCGAGTCAACGAGGTATTCCTCGAGCGCGCGCTCGTCCTTGAGATAGGTCTGCGACTTGCCGCGCGCCGCCTTGTAGAGCGGCGGCTGGGCGATGAAGAGATGCCCGCGCTCGATCACCTCCGGCATCTGCCGGAAGAAGAAGGTCAGCAGCAGGGTGCGGATATGGGCGCCGTCCACGTCCGCGTCGGTCATGATGATGATCTTGTGGTAGCGCAGCTTCTCGATGTTGAATTCCTCGCGGATGCCGGCTCCGAGCGCGATGATCAGCGTGCCGACCTGCTCGGAGGAGAGCATCTTGTCGACGCGCGCGCGTTCGACATTGAGAATCTTGCCGCGCAGCGGGAGCACCGCCTGGTATTCGCGGGCGCGGCCCTGCTTGGCGGAGCCGCCGGCCGAGTCACCCTCGACGATGAAGATTTCTGATTTGGCGGGGTCGCGCTCCTGGCAATCCGCGAGCTTGCCGGGCAGCGAGGCGATGTCGAGCGCGCCCTTGCGCCGGGTCAGATCGCGTGCCTTGCGGGCGGCCTCGCGCGCCGCGGCAGCTTCCGCCACCTTGCCGACGATCGTCTTGGCTTCGTTCGGGTGCTCCTCGAGCCAGGTCGAAAGTGCCTGGTTGACGATGTTCTCGACGACGGGACGCACCTCGGACGAAACCAGCTTGTCCTTGGTCTGCGAGGAGAATTTCGGGTCCGGCACCTTCACCGAAACGATCGCCGTCAGACCTTCGCGGCAGTCGTCGCCGGTGAGCGAGACCTTTTCCTTCTTCATCATGCCGGAGTTCTCGGCATAGCCGGTGATCTGGCGGGTCAGCGCGGCACGAAAGCCGGCTAAGTGAGTGCCGCCGTCCCGCTGCGGGATGTTGTTGGTGAAGCACAGGACGTTCTCGTGGTAGCTGTCATTCCACCACAGCGCGACATCGACAGTGATGCCGTCCTTCTCGGCGCCGAGCACCACCGGCTTGTCGACGACAGGGGTCTTGGCGCGGTCGAGATAGCGCACGAAGGCCTCGACGCCGCCCTCATACATCAGCTCTTCACGAACGACCTCGGCATGGCGCGCGTCGGTGAGGACGATGCGGACGCCTGAATTCAGGAAGGCGAGTTCGCGCAGGCGATGCTCGAGCGTCTTGTAGTCGAACTCGACCATCGTGAAAGTCTGGGTCGAGGGCAGGAAGGTGACTTCGGTGCCGCGCTTGTCGCCGGCCGGGCCGACAATGGCGAGCGGCGCGACCGCGTCGCCATGGTGGAACTCCATGAAATGCTCATTGCCGCCGCGCCAGATGCGCAGCTTGAGCGAGACCGAGAGTGCGTTGACGACGGAGACGCCGACGCCGTGCAGGCCGCCCGAAACCTTGTAGGAATTCTGGTCGAACTTTCCGCCGGCATGGAGCTGGGTCATGATGACCTCGGCGGCGGAAATGCCCTCCTCGCTGTGGATATCGGTCGGGATGCCGCGACCATTATCGGTGACCGTGACCGAACCGTCGGCGTTCAGCGTGACAGTGACGAGGTCGGCATGCCCAGCCAGTGACTCGTCGATGGCGTTGTCGACCACCTCGTAAACCATGTGGTGCAGGCCCGAGCCGTCATCGGTGTCGCCGATATACATGCCGGGGCGCTTGCGCACCGCATCCAGGCCTTTGAGAACCTTGATGGAATCGGCGCCATAGGCAGCGTCTTCAAGGTCGCGGGCAGCATCACTCATGTCGGGGTCCTTCAGCGGGCGAGGCTATGCCCGCGATCGTCTTGATTCGTATCATGAATATAGGCGGGAACGGTGGCTTTTTCACGCGCGTACGCGTACGTGCGCGCAGGCGCCCACGCGCCATGACGGAACTGCCCCATTACCCCCGAAAGCCCGCGATGGCATCGGCGAAGACCTCGCCATACTGGGCGAGCTTGCGCTCGCCGACGCCCTCGATCCCGCGCATCTGATCCAGCCCGAGCGGCCGCTCGCGTGCCATGGCAATCAGCGTGCGATCGGTGAAGATGATATAGGCCGCAACGCCTTCCTCGCGGGCGATGGTCAGCCGAAGCTGGCGCAAATGCTCGAACAGGGCGGCGGTGCCTTCATCGAGGCCATCGGCCCGCGCGCCACGCTCGGCAGCTCGACCGCGCCGCACTGGAAGGGCATCGGCCCTGAGCGCGATCGGTTCGCGCCCGAACAGGATGTCTTCGCCCTTCTCGGTCAGGCAGAACCCGCCATGCTCGACGCTGGCTTCCGCGAGCGCGCCGGCGGCGAAAAGCTTACGGGTCAGGGCCGCCCAGGCGGCCTTGGGCTTGTCGTTGCCGACGCCGAAGGTCTTCAGCCCGTCATGGTTCTGGCGGCGGACCGCCTCGCTCATCGTTCCGGTCAGGATATCGGCGAGATGTCCGGCGCCGAAGCGCTGTCCGGAGCGCGCCACCGCCGAGAGCAGCTTTCGGGCATCAAGCGTGGCATCCTGGAGCGTCGCCTCTCCCCCGCAGAGATCGCAGCGGAACTGTGCCTCCCGATGCCGGCAAGGCGGCGTTTCCTCACCGAAATAGGCGAGCAGGGAGGAGCGCCGGCAGAGCGCCGATTCGCACAGGTCGATCATCGCGCCGAGGCGCTTATGCTCGATGCGCCGGCGCTCGTCGTCGATCGCCTTCTCCTCGATCTGGCGGCGGCGCAGCGCCATGTCCTCAACACCATAGAGGGTGAGCGTATCAGCCGGCAGTCCGTCACGGCCGGCGCGGCCGATCTCCTGATAATAGCCCTCGATCGAGCCAGGCATGTCGGCATGGACGACGAAGCGGACATCGGGCTTGTTGATGCCCATGCCGAAGGCGATGGTGGCGCAGATCACCACACCATCTTCCTGCAAGAAGAGGTCCTGGTTGCGGTTGCGCTCCTGCTGCTCCATGCCGGCATGATAGGCAAAAGCCTTGTAGCCCTGCTCGCGCAGGCCTTCGGCGAGGCGCTCGGTACGGCCGCGCGACGAACAATAGACGATGCCGCTGCCACCACGATGCCGCTTCAGGAAATCGGCGATCTGGCGCCGCGGCTGGTCCTTCGGTGCGAAGGCGAGCTTCAGATTCGGCCGGTCGAACGAATGGATGACCGTGACAGGCGGCTTCGGGAACAGCTGCTGGGCGATGTCATCGCGCGTCTGCCGATCTGCAGTGGCCGTCAGCGCGGTGACCGGGACGCCGCCGAGCGCTTCGCGAGCCTTGGCGAGCAAGCGGTATTCCGGTCGAAAATCATGGCCCCATTGCGAGACGCAATGGGCCTCGTCGATGGCAAGCCGGGCAACGCCGAGCCTGCGCAGCCGCGCGACGAGTCCCTCCCCCGCCAATCGCTCCGGCGAGACGAAGAGCAGCCGCAAGTCGCCGGCGTTGAGCTTTGTCCAGGCATCCGTCGCTTCGCTCTCGCTGTTCATCGAGTTGAGCGAAGCGGCCGCGACGCCGGCCCGCGTCAACTGCCCGACCTGATCGCGCATCAGCGCGATCAGCGGCGAGACCACCAGCGTCAACCCGCCAGTGACCAGCGCGGGCAGCTGGTAGCACATCGACTTGCCGGAGCCGGTCGGCATCACCGCGAAAACGTCGTTTCCCGCGAGCGCGGCCGCGATGACCTCCCATTGTCCGGGACGGAAATCGTCATAGCCGAAGACGGATTTCAGCGTCGCGCGCGCCTGTGATTCGCGAGAATGCGGCATGCCGAAGGGTTTGCCCGAGGCCGGCGGCAATGGCCAGCCCCAAGCTGCGACCTTTCTGACCCGTTGGAACGGCCTTTCAGCCCCGCGCAGCGATGGCAGCCGCCGCACCGGCCATGACGCCGCCGGTCAGGCGATTGATCCGACGCATCGCCGTCGGGCTCGCCACCAGCCGCCGAGCCCGATCGGCGGCATAGGCATAGGCGAGCATCGTCGAGCCGATGATCAGGCTCAGCAGCAACGCAACCTCGACGAAGGCGAGCATCGTCATCCGGCCAAGATCGACGACGAGAGGCAGGATCGACAGGAAGAAAACCATGACCTTGGGGTTGCCGAGCGTCAGCGCAATGCCCCCCAGAAACAGGCGCAAGCCCTCCCCGCGAGCGCTTGGCGGCTGACGCGGCGCCTCGGCCGGGGCGGTCCAGAGCTTCCAGGCGAGATAGAGCAAATAGGCGCAACCGGCATATTTGATCGCGACGAAGAGCCCATGGAAGCTCTGCATCAGCACGGCAAGGCCAAACGCCGTGCAGGAGAACCAGATCAGATCGCCTGCAACGATTCCCGCCGCAAAGGGAAGCGAGCGGCGAAAGCCGGTGCCGAGCGAACGCGCAACCAGGGCAGCGACGGCAGGACCGGGCGAAGCGACCGCCAGAAAATAGACGCCGGCAAAAACCAGAAGACCTGTGAGTTCCATGGGAGCAGCCTCTTCGGAGCAGCGGCAACCCTAGCAGAATGCACCCCAGGCGTCTCATTGCGACGCGTGATCTGACCAATCAGCCCGGCTGGTGCGCCTCAGCCGATGGCTTCAACCTGCCCGGACGTCACCGTGAAACACTGCGCCCCCGCCGGCAGGTCGGTGAAGAGCGCCGGGTCGGCCCCCGTCATCCAGACCTGCGAGCCCAGCTCGGCAAGTTCGGCATAGAGCGCAGCGCGGCGGCGCGGGTCGAGATGAGCGGCGACTTCGTCGAGCAAGACCAGCGGTGGGAGCCCGCTCATGCTCCGGACCAGCCTCGCATGGGCAAGGACGAGGCCGATCAGCAGAGCTTTCTGCTCGCCGGTCGAACCCTGCTCGGCCGGAATATCCTTGGCGGCATGGCGCACGAGGAGGTCCGAAGCTTGCGGGCCGACGAGGGTGCGCCCAGCCGCGCGATCGCGTTGGCGGCCCTGCCTCAGGATGTCGCGATAGCGATCCTCGGCATCGAGGGCAGGGAGGCCCGCCACAAGCCGGTCGAGTTCGCCTTCAAGGCCGAGCGCGGCACGGGGAAAGGGAGATGCTTCGTCGGCAGTGGCCGCGATGATTGTCGCCAGGCGGCCGACCGTCTCGGCCCTCGCCGCCGCAACGGCCACGCCGAGTTCGGCTATTTCCCGCTCGATCGCATCGAGCCAGGACACCTCATGCGGGGTCTCCTCGAGGATCCGGTTGCGCGAGCGCAGGGCGCGTTCGAGCGCGTTCGAGCGCGTCGCATGGCCAGGATCGACCGCAAGCACGAGCCGGTCGAGGAAGCGGCGGCGGTCGCCGGCTGCGCCGCGGAACAACCCGTCGAGATCCGGCGTCAGCCAGACCACGCGGAGATAGTCGCTGAAAGCCAGCGCCGAACCGACCTGAACCCCGTCGATACGGGCAAGCCTTGCACGCCGCCCGTCGCTTTCGCTGCCGAGCCCGATGCCGAGGCGCGGCCCATCGTCCGCAAGCGCAATCGATACGGCGAAGGAGCCCGGTCCGGCCTGGCGCGCCATCTCGGAGAGATCCGCGCGGCGCAAGCCCCGGCCCGGCGCGAACAGAGACAAGGCTTCGAGCAGATTGGTCTTGCCGGCGCCGTTCTCGCCGACAAGCGCAACGATTTGGCCCCCGATCGCGAGATCGAGGGCCTCATAGGAGCGGAAATCCTGAAGGATCAGGCGCGCGACCGTGGTCAAGATGCGAGCGCAGCCTAAACCCGCATCGGCATCAGCACGTAGAGCGCGGACGCGCCCTCGCGATCCTGGATCACGGTCGGCGAGCCGGGATCGGCAAGCTTGAGGAGCGCCGTGTCGCCATCGAGCTGCGCGGCGATATCCATCAGGTAGCGGGCGTTGAAGCCGATATCGAGCGGGCTCGCGTCATAGTCGACCTCGACCTCTTCGGTTGCCGACCCGGAATCGGGATTGGTGACCGACAGGGTCAGGCGGCCATCGGCGATGGACAGCTTCACCGCACGGCCGCGCTCGGAGGAGATTGTCGAGACACGATCGACCGAGGCGGCGAAATCGCCCTTGTCGACTGTCAGCCGCTTGTCATTTCCGCTTGGAATCACCCGCTGATAATCCGGGAAAGTGCCATCGATCAGCTTGGAGGTCAGCACCACGGCCTGCGTCGCGACACGGATCTTGGTGGCGGAGAGCTCGACCGAAACCTCGGTGTCGCCATCCTCCAGCAGCTTCTGGATCTCCGCCACGGCCTTGCGCGGCACGATCACGCCCGGCATGCCGGCGGCCCCGCTCGGGGCCGCGGTATCGACGCGGGCGAGCCGGTGTCCGTCAGTCGCGACGGCGCGCAGCAGGCTGCGGCCTTCGACATCAATGGTGTGGAGATAGATGCCGTTCAGATAATAGCGCGTCTCCTCGGTGGAGATCGCGAACTGGGTCTTGTCGATCAGGCGCTTGAGCTCGCCAGCCGCGAGCGTGAAGCGATGCGCCATCTCGCCCGCGGTAATGTCGGGGAAATCGCCCTCGGGCAGGGTCTGCAGCATGAAACGCGAGCGGCCGGAGCGGAGCGTCAACCCCGCTTCGCCAGTCGTCTCGAGCGAGACCTGGGCGCCGTCGGGCAGCTTGCGCACGATATCGTAGAGCGTATGCGCGGGCACGGTCGTCGCACCCGGCTCCGGGACATCGGCAGGGACGGTCTCGACCACCTCGATGTCGAGATCGGTCGCCTTCAGCTTAAGGCCGGCACCGTCCGCGCTCAGCAAAAGGTTCGACAGGATCGGGATCGTGTTGCGGCGTTCCACCACGCGGTGGACATGACCCAGCGACTTCAACAGCGTAGAACGTTCGACCGTGACCTTCATCGTCTGTCTTCTGGCGTGCTAGCGCCCGAGCAGCGACTGCGCGGGCGACGGAATGGCCCGCGACATTGCAGGACGCGCGCCGGTGGCGCAAGGGCGCTCTCACAACCGGCCACAGCCAAAGCCGCGCTCGCCTCCGGGGCACAGCGCGGCAGGCAGCTCACTCCTGCAGCATCCGCTTCAGGAGATCGACCTCGTCATGCAGCAGGCGATCTTCCGCGATCGCCTTTTCGATCTTGCGCACAGCATGCAGCACTGTGGTGTGATCGCGACCACCGAAGCGGCGGCCGATCTCCGGCAGCGAGCGCGGAGTCAGCGCCTTGGACAGATACATCGCGATCTGGCGCGGCTTCACCACTGCCGCGGTGCGGCGCTCGGAGAGAATGTCGGCCCGGCTGACATTGTAGCGGGTGGCGACCAGTTTCTGGATGTCCTCGATCTTGACGCGGCGCGGCTCGCGGGTCCGGACCAGGTCGCGGATCGCAGCCTCCGCCGTTTCCAGCGTCACCGCATTGCCGGACAGGGTGGCGTGGGCCAGCAGCCGATTGGCGGCGCCGTCAAGATCGCGGCCATTGGTGGTGATGACGCGAGCGACATAGGCGATCACGTCGGAATTGACGTGGAAACTCGAATGCGCCGCCTGCAGCGACTCCAGCCGACTTCCGAGAATCTTCACGCGCAGCGCCTCGTCCAGCTCGCCGACCTCGACGACAAGGCCGCCGGCCAGCCGCGAGCGGATGCGCTCGTCGAGCGCTTCGAGATCATTGGCGAGCCGGTCGGCCGCGACCACGATCTGCTTGCCGGCATCGATCAAGGCGTTGATCGTGTGGCCGAACTCCTGCTGGATCGAGCGCCCCTGGATGAACTGCACGTCGTCGACGATCAGCAGGTCGATGCCGCGCAGCTTTTCCTTGAAGGCGAGCGCCGTCTGCGACTTCAGCGCCGCCACGAAACCGTACATGAAGCGATCGGCCGTGAAATAGGCCACGCGCTTGCCATGATTGCGCGCATCCTGAGCAATCGCCTGCAGGAGATGCGTCTTGCCAAGCCCGACCCCGGCATGAAGGTAAAGCGGATTATAGGGGGTCGTTCCGGCCGGGGCCGCGGCAATTCGCTCGGCTGCGGCAAAGGCGAGTTGGTTCGACTTGCCGACGATGAAGCTTTGGAAGTTCAGACGCCGGTCGAGCATCGTGCCGCAGGCGTCAACGAGTTCCTGCTCGCAGGGCAGCGCCCCGGTCTCCGCCGAGCGAGCGGCAGTGACGGGGACAGGCGCTGCCGCACGCGGAGCAGCCATGGCGGCCTCGCGGACCGCGGCCGGAATGGAATCCCGGGCAGCCTGGCGCACCGAGAGCAGGATGCCATTGGCAGCAGGCAACTCGGCCAGGCAATGCGCCCGCAGGCGCTCGGCATAATGCGCCTCCAGCCAGCTCTTCAGGAAACGGGTCGGCACGGTGAGATACGCCACGCCATCGACGAGGCCGCCGATCTCGACACGCGCGAACCAGCTGGAGAAAACATCCTCGCCCAGTTCGGCACGCAGGCGGCGGCGCACACGGTCCCAGGCTTCGGCCAGGGAAAGCGCTGCCCCCTCACCCTGGATGCTCGCAGTCGTGGTCGCGATCACAGACGCCGGCACAGCCTTTGCCTCGGTAATCTCGTCCATGCCTTGCCGCTCGAACATTTCGTGCCCCATTTCAATATCAAGAGATGCGCCGTCGGCGGCGGCTCTTGGTGGACCGCCTGCCGGTGCTGTTGTTTGGGCAAAGAGAATGACGCCCACTCGACGGCATGCGCCGGCGGGTGACAGCTCTCGGTCCATTTTTGATTACGCTTAGAAGGCTCGCCAAAGGACGGAGCCGCTACTTCATCTCAACTCAAACAGACAAAGAGCCGCATCCTCTCCCCTCTGGGGCGTGAGCCAAAAACGCCGTTGATCTTTGGAAACCCCCGGAGGTCATTGCTGTCCGCCCGGCGATGAAAGGACCTTACAAGGGCGCCTCGAACGGGGGCAATATCCCCCTCAGCCGGCTTCGGAGACTCGAGCCCCTTCAGGACAGCCCTGACCTATAGGCAAGGCAGGCCCAATAGGTTGGGGAACTTAACGTTTTTTTTACGGCGGAGGCTGCGCGCGGAGCGCGAATCTTTTTTTCAGGAAGCGGCGAAGAGGCCTGCAGAAGCTCCGGCGATTCCCGACGGCAGATTCCTTTGCCCGCTAAGCTCATGAAAAATATGGGATTTATTTGCGCGGTCAAAAGGCGAAAAAGGACCCTTTTTGCGCCCTGAAACCACAACCGAAGTCAAGTCCATAACGCTGCGGAAAGAGTACGGAATCGGCCTGGCCGATGAAATTTTTCTCGTCTGCGGCAAGTAAGTTCACCTAGCGGACGGTTAACACAGCAAACAAAAAAGCCCGGCCTGACGGCCGGGCTTTTCAGTCAGAAACTGCTCTGCAGAACGCCGCTCAGGAAGCGAGGGCGCCGATCCGATGCGCCAGGCGCGAGACCCTGCGTGAAGCGGTGTTCTTATGAA
The DNA here is from genome assembly GCF_000735605.1 of Allobosea sp. LC85. Taxonomy (GTDB): domain Bacteria; phylum Pseudomonadota; class Alphaproteobacteria; order Rhizobiales; family Beijerinckiaceae; genus Allobosea. The sequence goes on along the minus strand of NZ_JPKG01000027.1, from coordinate 161,097 downwards.
CGACGCCCTTCTGAGCGGCGCGCATGATTTCCGGCTGAGCGGCCTTGAGCGCCTCGGCTGCGGCGCCCTTGTCGCCCGAGGCGATTGCCTCCTCGACCTTGCGCAGGAAGGTGCGCATCCGGCTGCGGCGAGCCTTGTTCACCTCGGTGCGCCGCGCGATCTTGCGCGTGGCCTTCTTGGCCGACGTCGTATTGGCCATCGATCGTCCTCGTCTTCATTGCGACCGAACACCCGGCGGATTTGCCTGGCGGGTTCGGGCCGCTACCTTGATTGAAATGCATGTGCGGCGGCGGTTGCTTGCGCTAGCCGTCGCGAGACGCTGGCCTATAGTATCTTGAGCGGGCCGCGTCAACGCCGGAATGGCTGTATCACGCCACGAGTGCGAGATCAGCCCTTTCGAACCGCCACAGCCTCGATCTCGATCAGATAGCCATGATGCAGCTCGGGCACCGGCACGACCGAGCGCGCGGGGCGGTGATCACCGAAGGCCTCAGCGTAGATCCGGTTGAATTCGGGCCAGTTGCCCACCCCGACCAGATAGGCCGTGACCTTGACGACATCGGCCGCGCACAGCCGGCCGCCGTGAGGATCGCGAGCAGGTTCGCCAGCGCCTGACGCGCCTGGACGGCGAAGGGCTCGGCCGAGGTGTGACTGCCGTCAGGGCGGGGAGCGAGCTGGCCGGAGACGAAGACGAGGTCCTTATAGGCCACGGCATGCGCATAATGCCCCGCCGGAGCCGGCACCTCCGGCGACGTGACGGTCTCGATGCCGCTCATGCCGACGCTCCGACGAAACGCGCGAAGGCAGCGAGATCGACATTGCCGCCGCTGATGATGACGCCGACACGCTTGCCCGCGACCGGAACCGCCCCGGTGAAGGCAGCGGCAGCCGCAAGGCAGCCGGTCGGCTCGACCACGAGCTTCATGCGCTCGGCGAAGAAGCGCATCGTCTCGATCAGCGCCGCATCGGACACCGTGACGATATCCTCGACCAGGCTCTGGATGAGCGGGAAGGTGTAATGGCCGAGGAAGGCGGTCTGGGCGCCATCGGCAATGGTCTTGGGCACGTCGATCTTGACGATCTTGCCGCTGCGCAGGGATTGCTGGCCGTCATTGCCGGCCTCGGGCTCGACGCCGAAGACGCGGATGCCGGGGTTGAGCGCCTTGGCCGCCAGAGCGCCGCCGGAAATCAAACCGCCGCCGCCGAGGGGGACCAGCAGGATATCGAGCGGCCCGGCCTCCTCGATCAGCTCCTTGGTTGCGGTGCCCTGGCCGGCTATGACATCGGGGTGATCATAGGGCGGGATCAGGGCGAGGCCGCGCATTTCGGCCAGCTCGCGGCCGAGCGCGTCGCGATCCTGGCTGTAGCGGTCGAAGAGCACGACCTCGGCACCATAGCCACGGGTCGCCGCAACCTTTGCGGCAGGCGCATCCTGCGGCATCAGGATGACGGTCGGCACGCCGAGCAACTTGCCCGACAGAGCAATCGCCTGAGCGTGATTGCCCGAGGAGAAGGTGACAACCCCGGCGCGCTTCTGTTCGGCGCTCAGCGCTGAAATCGCGTTGAAAGCGCCACGGAACTTGAATGCGCCCATGCGCTGCAGGTTCTCGGCCTTGAAGACCAGCGAGGCCTCCGTACGGGCATTGGCGGTTCGCGAGGTCAACGCCGGCGTCCGGTGCGCGATGCCCTGGAGACGGCCCGCCGCCGTCACGACATCCTCATAGGTCGGCAGGACGAGCCCGCCCGTGGCGGAAGGAGCGGCAGCGGTCATCTGGTATCCCTAGCTTCGAAGAGAACCCGCATCGTGTCAGCAAGCGGGGCTGAGCCGCAAATCAAAGATCGTCGGCCCCGGCATTCGCCCCGCTCATGGCTGCGCTCAGCGGTTCTTGAAATCCGGCGGCCGCTTCTCGGAGAAGGCGGCCATTCCTTCCTTCTGATCCTGCGTCGCGAAGAGCGAGGAGAACACCCGGCGCTCGAAGCGCAACCCCTCGCTGAGGGTGACCTCGAAAGCTCTGTTGACGGATTCCTTGACCATCATCACGGAGGGCAGCGATTTCGCCGCGATCGCCTCGGCCGCCTTCAGCGCTTCCTTCATCAGGTCGGCCAGCGGAACGATGCGGGCGACGAGGCCGGAGCGCTCGGCCTCGTTCACGTCCATCATCCGGCCGGTGAGGCAGAGATCCATGGCCTTGGCCTTGCCGATCGCCTTGGTCAGGCGCTGCGTGCCTCCGGCGCCGGGTATGACACCAAGATTGATCTCGGGCTGGCCGAAGCGGGCGTTGTCCGCGGCGATGATGAAATCGCACATCATGGCAAGTTCGCAGCCGCCGCCGAGCGCGAAGCCCGCGACTGCGGCGATGATCGGCTTGCGGCGCTGGCCAATGCGATCCCAAGGCTCGAACTTGTCGTCGAGATAGGTCTCGGGGAAGGTGCGGGACTGCATCTCCTTGATGTCGGCGCCGGCGGCGAAGGCCTTCTCCGAACCGGTGATGATGATGCAGCCGATGCCGGCATCCTTCTCGAAACCATCGATCGCGGTGTTGACCTCGCCGATTAGTTGGCCGTTGAGCGCATTCAGCGCCTGCGGGCGGTTCAGCGTGATGACGCCCACCTTGCCCTTCACCTCGACGAGAATGGTCTCATAAGCCATGGCGGCCTCCCGGATGATGCTTCGCCTGCAGCATTAGCGGCGGGCGCGGGCGCGGTCCATGCGCGCCCGCGCAAAGGCGGCTGCGAACCCTGCGGAGGCCGTGCTCACCGACACCGCTCTGCGCGATATGACGCACAGTCAGCGTTTCGGTTGGCAGCTCTCGCAATAGAAGGTCGAGCGACCGGACTGGACGAGCCGCTTCACCAGGCCGCCGCAGCCGGGCGTGACACAAGGCTCGCCCTCGCGATCATAGACTTTGAAGCGATGCTGGAAATAGCCGAGCGAGCCGTCGGCATGGGCGAAGTCGCGCAGGGTCGAGCCGCCAGCGGCCACCGCCTCGTCGAGAACCTCGCGAATGATCTGCGCGAGCGCATGCGCCGCCTCGCGTGGCCGACCGGTTGGCGTCGCGATCGTGCCGGCCGCAGCTTCCGGGTGAAGTCCCGCCCGGAACAGCGCCTCGCAGACATAGATATTGCCGAGGCCGGCAACGAGCCGCTGGTCGAGCAGCGCCGCCTTCAGCGGTGCGAGCTTGCCGGCAAAGAGCCTTGCCAGGACCTCACCGGAGAGCTCGTTGCCGAGGGGTTCGATTCCCATTCCCGCAAAATGCTTCGAGGTCTCCAGGTCGGCCCGCGGCAGGAGATCCATGAAACCGAAGCGACGGACATCGTTATAGGTGACGCGTGCGCCTGACCCGAGATGGAAGACGACGTGGTCGTGCTGCAGGTGCCGTCCGATCTCGTTGTAATAGGCGCCAGGTTCGGTGGGTGGCGTGCCCGGCGCCTCGACCACGAAACGGCCGCTCATGCCGAGATGCATGATCAGCGCCTCGCCATCATCGAGATCGGCGATCAGGTACTTGGCGCGGCGCGACAGGCCTTCAACCCGCCGCCCGGTCAGGCGCTCGACGAAATGTTCCGGCAATGGAAAGCGCAGATCGGGCCGGCGCTGTTCGACCCGGGCCAGCACCTGGCCGAGCATGGCGGGCTCCAGCCCACGGCGGACGGTTTCGACCTCGGGAAGCTCGGGCATTGCACTTCGCTCTTCAGCATGCGTCGAGACGGGCCGCGACAAGGCTCGCTCGTTTCGCTATTCATCCGGCTCTAGTTACCGCCTCACCAGAACACAAGCGCCAGGCCAAGCCGTGACAGCAGCCTCCGATACCACCCATTTCGGCTTCGAGACCGTGCCGCTTGTCGAGAAGCAGGCCAAGGTCGACGACGTCTTCCACAAGGTCGCCGGCCGCTACGATCTGATGAACGACCTGATGTCGGCAGGCCTGCACCGGCTCTGGAAGGACGCGCTGATCTCGACGCTGAAGCCGCCGCGCGACCGGATTTTCCGCCATCTCGACGTGGCCGGCGGCACAGGCGATGTCGCCTTCCAGGTCCTGGAAGCCGGCGGCCCCGCAACCGAGGTGACGGTGCTCGACATCAATGGCGAGATGCTGAGCGTCGGACGCGAACGCGCGCAGAAGCGCTTTCCCGGCGATGACCGCATCCGCTTCGTCCAGGGCAATGCCGAGGAGCTCGGCCTGCCGGACAACAGTTTCGACGCCTATACGATCGCCTTCGGCATCCGCAACGTCCCGCGCATCCACAAGGCGCTGGCCGAAGCGCATCGCGTCCTGAAGCGTGGCGGGCGCTTCCTTTGCCTCGAATTCAGCCATGTCGACGTGCCGATGCTCGACAAGATCTACGAGACCTATTCCTTCAACCTGATCCCGCCGATGGGCAGGCTCGTGACGGGAGATGCGGAGCCCTATCGCTATCTGGTCGAATCGATCCGCAAGTTCCCGAAGCCGCAGGTTTTCGCCGACATGATCGCCGCAACCGGCTTCCGGCGGGCGCGCTTCACGCCCATGACCGGTGGCGTCGTGGCACTGCATTCCGGCTGGAAGCTGTGACGGCCCGCCTTCCAGCATGATCTCCTCAATCGCCCATTTCGCCCGCATGGCGCGGGTTGGTTTCGTTCTGGCTCGCGAAGGCGCGCTCGCGCTGGTCGATCCCTCGGTTCTGCCGCCCGCGGCGCGCGCACTGATCAGGGTCGGCCGGCTGATCGAGCGCCGGGGCGCTGGCTCCTCGGCCACGCGCCTTGCCGCTGCGATGACCCGGCTTGGTCCGTCCTATGTCAAGTTCGGCCAGTTTCTGGCGACGCGGCCAGATGTGGTCGGGATGAAGATCGCCGAAGACCTGTCGGCGCTGCAGGACAGGATGGCGCCGTTCCCGATGGAACAGGCGCGCGCCACGATCGAAGCCGCGCATGGCGAGCCGGTCGAGGCGCTGTTCTCCGAATTCGGCGAGCCGGTCGCGGCCGCCTCCATCGCGCAGGTTCATCGCGCTCGGCTGAAGGATGGCTCGGAGGTCGCGGTCAAGGTGCTCCGGCCCGGCATCCGTGATCGTTTCAACCGTGATCTGGCGGCGATGCGCTTCGGCGCCGAACTCGCCGAGAGCCGCTCGCACGAGGCGCGCCGCCTGCGCTTTTCCGGCGTGGTCGAGACGCTGGCGCGCTCCGTCACCATGGAAATGGACCTCCGGCTCGAGGCCGCAGCGCTTTCGGAATTCGCCGAGAACACGAGGGAAGACGCCGATTTCCGCGTACCGAAGCCGGACTGGCAGCTGACGGCGCGCGAGGTGCTCGTCGACGAATGGATCGACGGCATTCGCCTCTCCGACGTCGAAGCGCTGCGCGCCGCCGGCCATGACCTCGTGGCGCTCGCCCGCAATGTCATCCAGTCCTTCCTGAAGCACGCCATCCGCGACGGCTTCTTCCATGCCGACATGCATCCCGGAAACCTGTTCGTCGATGCGCAGGGGCGGCTGGTTGCGGTCGATGGCGGCATCATGGGGCGGCTCGGCCTCAAGGAGCGGCGCTTCCTCGCCGAAATCCTGCTCGGCTTCATCACGCGTGACTACGCCCGCGTGGCCCGGGTCCATTTCGAGGCCGGCTATGTTCCGGCCCGTCACGATGTCGCGGATTTCGCCCAGGCGATCCGGGCCGTCGGCGAGCCGATTCATGACCGGCGTGCCGACGAGATCTCGATGGCCAAGGTTCTGACCCTGCTCTTCGAGATCACCGGGCTGTTCGACATGGCGACCCGGACCGAGCTCGTGATGCTGCAGAAGACCATGGTCGTGGTCGAAGGCGTGGCACGCTCGCTCGATCCGCAGCTCGACATGTGGAAGACGGCCGAGCCGGTGGTGCGGGAGTGGATCACCCGCAATCTCGGCCCCCTCGGCAAGATCGAGGAGGTCGGCCGAGGCGCCCAGTCCCTGCTCTCGACACTGGCCAGCCTGCCTGAAACCGCTGCCCGGGCCGAGCGCGTGCTGGGACAGCTCGAGGACGCCTCGCGCCAGGGCTTTGTCCTTGACGAACGCAGCATCCAGGAGATCGGCCGGGCCGAAGCCCGGCGCAACCGTTGGGGCAACTGGGCGCTGTGGCTGATCGCGGGCGTGCTGGCCTACGGCATCTTCAGCTGACGATCCTCAGCCGGCGACCGCCCCGATAGGCCAGGGCCTGGAATACCTCGTCGAGGGCCGCTTCCTCCAGCCCCTGCATCAGTCGCTGGCTCAGGAAGATGGTGACGAGGTCGCGATACGGGTCGATGTTGAGGCTGGTGTCGAACCCGTCCTCCCAGCCATAGCGTCCCGGCACCGGGGTCGGGCCGCGTCACGACCCCGACGCCGAAGCCCCAGCCGCCCGCGATCAGCGTGACGATCCCGGCGACGGTACCGCGCGTGACATAGCCGCGCATCGCGGCGGCCATGTCGGCGAGGCCCTTTCAGACAAGCCAGCGCTTATCCGTTCTTGAACTCGGCATTGACCATCCAATGCGTACCGAAGCGGTCGGTCAGCATTCCGAAGCTCTTGGACCAGAATGTCTCCCCGATCGGCATCTGGATCTGGGCGCCCTCCGACAGCCCCTTGAAGATGCGCTCGGCCTCCGCGACTTCCTTGACCATGACGTTGACGTAGACGCTGCGCATCGGGCCGCTGCTGCGGTCCGGCGGCGCATCGGAGGCCATCAGCATCTGGCCGTCGAGTTCCAGGCAGGCATGGATGATCTTCTTGCGCCATTCCGGCGAGACGTCGTTCTCCGCCGGCGTGCCTTCATGGCTCATCATTGCGGTGATCTTGCCGCCGAGCACCTTCTGGTAGGTCGTGAACGCGTCTTCGCAATTGCCGTTGAACATCAGATATGTCGAGAGCTTCATTGGGCTATTCCCTTGAGAAACGGCCGGTCACGCCGGCCTGGATCGGCTGGCTGATCAGATCTTCTGGTAGCGGGCCTTCATGAACTCGGTCCAACTACCGTCGGCACCGAGCACCTTCGAATAGAACAGCCGCTCGGTCGGGCTCCTGAGTTCGACGATATCCCGGTATTTCGCCGTCGTGCCGTCGCCGGAGAAGCTCGGCCCTTCGGATTCGAGCGTCAGGATCTTGCGGCTGTCGTCGAGGAAACCTTCATAGGTCCAGATCATCGCCATCATCGAGCCCAGCCAGGTTCCGACGAAACGGCCCTTCTGGGGATCGAATCCGAGCGTGATCTGCATGGTGGAGGCACCTCCGCCGGGCATCTCGCTCGTGCTCTCGCCGACAACCCAGAGATCGCCGATGGAACGAAAGGTCTCCGAGCCCTTGAAGACCTCGTCCGGCTTGTCGGGCGAGCAGTTCGATTCATAGGTCCAGTTGCCGAGGAGCTGCTGAAGCCAGCGATGTTCGTCCTGCGGTTCGACAGTCTGCATGGGAATGTCCTCCTTTTGCTGGATCTTCGGGAAATGAGACGGGTCTAGCGCTCGGCCGCCACCTTCAGATTGGCGAGGCCGGTTTCGAAATCGCTCCCGACCATGCGATCGACATTGAAGAAGACGTGCATGATCCGGGCTAGGAACGGCGCCGGGCCGGTCATGGTCCAGGTCACCTCGGTCCAGGTCACCTCGGTCGCTGCCTCGCGAGGTTCGAGCGCGAATGTGACCTCGTTATGAGCCTCGAAGGGCTTGATGAAATCGAGCTTCAGTCCAATCCTGCGGGGAGCCGAGGCCTCGACGATCTCCATACGGCCCTGGCCGACATTCTTGTCGCCGTCCCAGGCATAGACCGCGCCGATGCCGCTTTCCGCACCGCTGAAGCTGCGCTTCATCGCCGGGTCCTTCTTCTCCCAGGGCGACCAGGCACCCCAGCTCCGAAACCCGTTGATCAGCGGAAAGACGCGCTCTGGCGGTGCGTTGATGGCAAGCGAACGCTGGACGCGGAAGCTGTCGGGCTTCATCGCGGCCAGTACGAGCACGACGACGATACCGAGGGCGAGGATGGCGGCAATGGCCCAAAGAAAAGTGTTGAGCACGGAACGCTCCTGTGACGGGTCGAGATGGAGTGGCGAGGGCTGCTAGACGCTTCGCAGCGGGATGAGTGCGCGCAGCCTCGGATCGCGCAGGTAGAGTCCGCCCCAGGCCATGAGGCCGAGATAGAGCCCAAAGAAGAGGTGGCTGAAGAGCGGGCTGCCGACGCGCAGATGCGTCGCCATAGCGCCGCCAATCAGCCCGGTGAGCAGCACGGCGCCAAGAATGGAGGTGCGGGGATAGGCATAAAGCAGCGCAATGATCAGCGTCATGACGCCGAGCCCCCGCGCCAGCTCGTTACTTCCGGAATAACCCAGCTGCTGCAGCGTATCGTTGACCACCTGCAGGGGCGCCAGCTTGATGCCGCCGTCGAACAGCAGGAACGCGACGACCACTCCGCTCAGCACCCGTCCCGTCCAGAGCTTGGCTCTTGGCTCTGCGAACACGGGCTCGGTCATCGATAGAGACATGATACTCTCCTAAGTTGTTTAATTTTGATCCAATGTCTCATTGCGAGCAGACAAGCCCACCTGCGCTCCCGGGCGATGACGGGCCGCGATCATTGTCCGTCCTCTCCCTGCGAAGGCAGGCTCAACGACGGCGCCGCACCCTGGTCCTCAGTCCTCAGATCCAGAATCAGGCTCTCCAGCCTGTCCAGGCTCCGGTCCCAGAAGACCCGATAGTGCTCGAGCCAGGCGGCCACATCGCGCAGCGGGCCGGGATCGAGCCGGCAGGGTCGCCACTGGGCCTCGCGGCCACGCGAAATCAGGCCCGCCTTCTCCAGCACCTTCAGATGCTTCGAGACGGCCGGCAGGCTCATCGCGAAAGGCTCCGCCAGTTCCTTGACCGAGGTTTCCCCAAGCGCGAGGCGCGCCAGGATGGCCCGCCGCGTTGGGTCGGCGAGGGCAGAGAGCGTGGCGCTGAGGTGGTCCGGCGTCATTCACTAAACCGATCAGTTAATTAATTGATCGGTTTACTACTGCAGCAAAGCCGTAACGTCAAGCGCCCCTCGCGAGCCCGCCGAACGCCCCGGCATGGCGACCATCGGCCGGCGCGATGCCGGTTGTTGTCAGGAGCGCCCGCAGCCGGCTAGAGTCGGCCATGAGCTTCGAGATCGCCGCCACACCGCATGACGCCATCGACCGGTTGGAGGCGCTTTATGGCGAAGCGAAGGACGCACTACGCGCCGATCTCCAACGCTTTTTCGACACGAGACAGCCGCCGACGCAGGAGGAACGCGCCCGCTATCGCTATCCGATGCTGCGCGTCACCTATGAGCCGTCGAAGCTGCCGGCAGCGACACGCCGCGGCTTCGCCAAGTTTGCGGCGCCCGGTATCTATTCGACCACGGTGACCCAGCCGGCCGAGTTCCGTGCCTATCTGCTCGACCAGCTCGAGCCCCTGGCGAAGGAATACGGCGCCACCATCGAGACAGGCATCAGCACCCAGGAAATTCCCTACCCCTATGCGATCGAGGGCGGCGACGAACTGGGCGGCGGCCGAATCTCGCCGGCGGAGCTCGCGCGGCATTTCCCGACGCCGCTGCTCTCGCTGGTCGGCGACGAGATCGCCGACGGCACCTTCGACATCATCGAGGGCGAGCCACGCCCGCTCTCGCTCTTCGATGCGGTGCGCGTCGATTATTCGCTGCGGCGGCTGGTCCACTATACCGGTACCGACTGGCGGCTGGTGCAGCCTTGGGTGCTGCTGACCAACTACCATCGCTATGTCGACCAGTTCGTGCGGCTGGCGCTGGCCGAGATCGAAGCCGGCACCGCAGAAGCGCTCGTCGCGCCGGGCGGCATCCGGATCGACCGCGAAGGCATCGATGTCAGCGCCGCCGAGCGCGTGATGTCGGCGCCCTGGCATCGCTTCCAGATGCCGGCCTATCACCTCATTCGCGCCGGAGGCGAAGGCGTCACCCTGGTCAATATCGGGGTCGGTCCGTCCAATGCGAAGAACATCACCGATCATCTCGCGGTGCTCCGGCCGAATTGCTGGTTGATGGTCGGCCATTGCGGCGGCCTTCGACAGACGCAGATCATCGGCGATTACGTGCTGGCCCACGCCTATCTCCGCCAAGACGGCATTCTGGATGAACACGTACCGCCGGATATTCCGATTCCGGCGCTCGCCGAGGTCCAGGTCGCCTTGCAGCAGGCTGCGGCCGAGGTCACGGGCGAGAAGGGCGACCGGCTGAAGCAGAGGCTGCGCACCGGCACCGTCGTGACGCAGGACGACCGCAACTGGGAGCTGCGCTGGACGAAGGAGCGCCGCCGTATCAACCTGTCGCGCGCCATCGCGGTCGACATGGAATCCGGGACCATCGCAGCACAGGGCTACCGGCTGCGCGTGCCCTACGGCACCTTGCTCTGCGTCTCCGACAAGCCGCTTCACGGCGAGATCAAGCTGCCCGGCGCCGCCAATGCCTTTTACGAGCGCGCCGTCGGCGAGCATCTGAAGATCGGACTGGCCGCGCTGGAGAAGCTCAAGGAAGCCGGCAGCACGATCCATTCGCGAAAACTGCGCTCCTTCGACGAGCCGCCCTTCCGATAAGGCCCCCCTGCACGTCCGCCCCATGACAGCCGCGCCTAAGCGATGCTAGGTGAAGGGCTTCTTGCCTCGGGAGCCCGCCCTTGTCCGCATCTCGCTCCGTTCTGCTGATCATCGGCGGGGGAATCGCCGCCTATAAGGTGCTGGAGCTGATCCGGCGCCTGAAAGACCACGGCATCGCCTCGCGCTGCATCCTGACCAAGGCCGGCGAAGAGTTCGTGACGCCGCTCGCCGTCTCATCGCTGGCGGGCGAACGCTGCTTCACCGATTTGTTCTCGCTGACCGACGAGGCCGATATAGGCCATATCGCGCTGTCGCGCTCGACCGATCTGGTCGTCGTCGCTCCCGCAACTGCCGACCTGATCGCCAAGATGGCGACAGGCCTCGCCAATGACCTTGCCTCGACAGCGCTGCTCGCCACCGACAAGCGCATCCTGATCGCGCCCGCAATGAACCCACGCATGTGGGAGCACCCGGCGACACGGCGCAACATGGCGCAACTCGAGACGGACGGGGTGCTCGTCGTCGGGCCGAACTCCGGTGCCATGGCGGAGCGGGGCGAAAACGGACCCGGCCGCATGGCCGAGCCGCATGAGTTGCTGGCGGCGATCGAACAGGCGCTGGCCGGCGAAACCCGGCTCTCCCCGGTTGGAGCGATCGGCTTCCTCGGTCGCAATCCGGGCGGCCCGTCCGGTGCCCCCAAGCTGCTCGCCGGCAAGCGTGTGCTCATCACCTCCGGGCCGACACATGAGCCGATCGACCCCGTGCGCTACATCGCCAACCGTTCCTCCGGAAAGCAGGGTCACGCGATCGCAGCCGCAGCCGCGGCCGCAGGCGCCAGCGTAATACTGGTATCCGGCCCGGTCGCGATCGCCGACCCCGAAGGTGTTACCACGATCCATGTCGAGTCCGCCCGCGATATGCTCGCCGCGGTCGAAGGAGCGCTGCCCGCCGACATCGCGATCTTCGCCGCCGCGGTCGCCGACTGGCGCGTCGCGGAAGAAGCTCCCGGAAAGCTCAAGAAACGGGCCGGCGCGGGCGCGCCGGCCCTCGCACTCGTCGAGAATCCCGACATCCTGGCGACCATTTCCGCCCGCGAGATCGATCGCCCGGCCCTGGTCGTGGGCTTCGCGGCCGAGACCGATCACGTGATCGACCATGCCCGTGCCAAGCTGGCGAAGAAGGGCTGCGACCTCATCGTCGCAAACGATGTCGGCGGCACCGGCGTGATGGGCGGCGACGCCAACACCGTGCATCTCGTCACCTCCGACAATGTCGAAACCTGGCCGACCTTGCCCAAGGGCGAGGTCGCGAGCCGGCTGATCGCTCATCTGGCGGCCATGCCGCAGGCCAGCGAGACGGAACGCTGATCGCCATGGTCACGCTTCCCATCCAGCGCCTCCCCCATGGCGCCGACCTGCCGCTGCCGGCCTATGAGAGCAGCGGTGCCGCCGGCATGGACCTCCGTGCTGCCTTGCCCGCCGATGAACCCTGCGTTCTGGCCGCCGGCGGGCGCGGTCTCATCCCGACAGGGATCGTGCTGCAAGTGCCGCAGGGTTTCGAGGCGCAGGTCCGGCCGCGCTCGGGCCTAGCCTTCAAGCATGGCGTCACGGTGCTGAACTCGCCCGGCACCGTCGACAGCGACTATCGTGGGGAGATCAAGGTGATCCTGATCAATCTCGGCGCGGAAGACTTCGTGATCCGGCGCGGCGACCGCATCGCCCAGCTTGTTGTCGCCCCCGTCTCGCAGGCTGCCCTGGTCGAGGCTGCGGCACTCGACGAGACCGCGCGCGGGGCCGACGGCTTCGGCTCGACCGGCATCGCCGGTGGCAAGGCGGCGGCGCAAGGGAGCGGCCGATGATGCTGCTCTCGCATCGCAGCCTCCTCGCCGTCGCCGCAGTGGTCGATATCGCACTGCATGCCCGCCCGTCGCCGGTCGCCGCCAAATTCCTGGCTGCACGCCACGACCTGCCGCCGCGCCATCTCGAAACCATGCTGCAGGCCCTGGTGCGCGCCGGCATCCTGAAGGGAGTGCGCGGTCCGCGCGGCGGCTACGAACTCGCTCGCGAACGGCGCCGCATCACGGCCGGGGATATCGCGCGTGCAGCCATGCAGGAAACGAGCGATGAATCCACGCCCCTGCCGCGGTCCCGGCTTATCGACGAGGTGGTCGGCCCGGCGCTGAGGCGGGCCACCGATGCCTTCCTGGCCGAGCTCGACAGTGTCACGGTCGAAGATCTCTGTCGCCAGTCCGAGCAGAAGGCGGTCTTCGGGGACATCGCCCAGAGAGCCGATTTCACAATATAGATATGTTATTAATGTTATTTATCGACAGTAGATGTGAAATGCGTTAGCCCTTCGATCCTGACCACATGACGCAAGGGAGGCCGACATGGCCGAAGCAGCACAGAAGCTCAATCCCGTACAGGACAAGGCGCCGGGTCGGGGCCGGATCTATGAGTCGATCACCGATACGATTGGTGACACCCCGCTGGTACGGCTGAACCGTCTCCCGGCAGAACGCGGCGTCAAGGCGACGATCCTGGCCAAGCTCGAGTTCTTCAACCCGATCTCCAGCGTCAAGGACCGTATCGGCGTCAACATGGTCGATGCGCTGGAAGCCTCGGGCGCTCTGAAGCCGGGCGGCACGCTGATCGAGCCGACCTCGGGCAATACCGGCATCGCGCTCGCCTTCGTCGCCGCCGCCCGCGGCTACCGCCTGATCCTGGTCATGCCGGAGACGATGTCGCTGGAGCGTCGCAAGATGCTGGCGCTGCTCGGTGCCGAGCTCGTGCTGACGCCTGGGCCGGGCGGCATGCGCGGTGCCGTTGCCAAGGCCGAAGAGCTCAAGGCCGAAATCCCCGGCGCTATCATTCCCCAGCAGTTCGAGAATCCGGCCAACCCCGAGATTCACCGCAAGACGACCGCCGAAGAGATCTGGAACGACACCAACGGCACGATCGACATCTTTGTCTCCGGTGTCGGCACCGGTGGCACGATCACCGGTGTCAGCCAGGTGCTGAAGCCGCGCCGGCCCGGGCTGAAGATCGTCGCGGTCGAGCCTGAGGACTCCCCGGTCCTTTCCGGCGGCCAGCCAGGGCCGCACAAGATCCAGGGCATCGGCGCCGGCTTCGTGCCGGGCGTGCTCGACCGCTCGGTGATCGACGAGGTGGTGACCGTCGGCAACCAGACCTCCTTCGACACGGCTCGCGCGCTGGCCCGCCTCGAAGGCATCCCGGCCGGGATCTCCTCCGGTGCGGCAGTCGCTGCTGCACTGGAAATCGGCGCGCGACCCGGCAACGAAGGCAAGACCATCGTCGTGATCATCCCCTCCTTCGCCGAGCGCTATATTTCGAGCGCTCTCTTCGAAGGCCTGTGACCCCCACGACGCTTCAGGTCGTCCGGCTCAGCGAAACGCTGCCGGACGATTTTTCTGCCCTGCAGGACGAAGCGGCGGCCGAAGGCTACCGCTTCGTCGACGGCTTGCGGGAAGAATGGCAATCCGGCCGTTATCGCGGCGCAGACGAGCGGAACGCTCTGTTCGCCGTGTTTCGCGACGGTGTGCTCGCCGCAATCGGCGCGGTGACGCCGGACCCTTATGACCCGGCGCCCGACCTCCTGCGCATTCGCCATGTTTATGTACGGCCGATCGGCCGACGCAGTGGAGTCGGCCGCCTGCTGGCGAGCGCACTCGTGCAACAAGGGCTGTCTCTGGCGCCCAGGCTCTCGCTCAACGCCGCGGATTCCGGCGCGGCCGCATTCTGGGAAGCCATGGGCTTCAAGCCCGATGGCGGCGGCACACGGCGCAGCCATCTGCTCACGCGCTAGAGCATTTCCGTATTTCTCCGAATCGCGGAAATGCTCTAGCTCTTTGTTTTATCGCATTTTCTTCACGCGAACCGGTGTCCACTTCGCTCGAAAATGCTCTAGCGGCGCAGGATCAGACGATTATTCCAGGGATCGGCGACCGTGACGGTGCCGACCTGATCGCGGCCGCCGGCAGCGATCATCCGCGTCCGCATCGCTGCGAAGGCCTGGTCGTCAGCGGCAACGAGCTCGAAGCTCGCTAGCCCCGCGTCGCCGTCAGCGCGTATGCCTGCCCCCCGACTGCCCCAGACATTGACGGCGATATGGTGGTGGTAGCCGCCGGTCGCGAGGAAGCTGGCGCCGGGATAATGCACCATCACGTCAAAGCCGAGCCCATCGCGATAGAAGCCCTCCGCGTGGGCGGTATCGCCGACGCGCAAATGAACATGCCCCATGCCCGTGCCACTCGGCATGCCGGAATATTCGGCTCCGTCCGACTCACGCAAAAGCTGGTCGAGATCGAGCCGGTCGGTCGACATCTTGATGGCGCCGCCGTCGAGACGCGGCCATTCCGGCCGGCTGCGATCACGATAGATCTCGATGCCGTTACCCTCCGGATCAGAGAGGTAAAGTGCCTCGCTGACGAGATGGTTGGAGGCGCCTTCCAGCGGCACGCGGGTCCTGGCCGCGTGCGCCAGCCAGTTGGCGAGGTCGCCACGCGAGGGCAGCAGGAGCGCGAGATGGAAGAGGCCGGCGGCCGATGTCGGCGCGCTCGCACCCGCTTCGAGCCGCACCAGCGGTACGCCGTCGACGCCAAGCACCGAGAGACCGGGCTCTTCCGAGATCAGCGCCAGCCCGATCGCATCGCGATAGAAGTCCGTCAGGCGCGGCAGATCGCTCACCCGCAACGACACCGCACCAATATGATAAGGCGCGTCATAGGCCTCCAGCCGTACCGGTGACGAAACCTTGTCCTGTACCGTAAGCATCGCCGCCTCCGAACTTGATACGGCCCGATGACCGCCGCGACCTTCAAATGGCAATAATCCGAGCCATTGTCGCCCCTTGGCATGGCAAGACCAAGATTGCAGTGGCGCAATGTCACCCGACATCAGGCCGGTTCCCGCCGGTCTTTCGCGAAATGAGAGAACCAAGGCTTCTCTCTGCCATCAAGCAGGGCGCGAGCGAGCCCGGCAAGCCCGCCCGCTCGCGCGGGATACGCTAGCCCGACCTCCCCAGCCGCGAGCCGGACCGTATCACGGGGATGGAAGGCGCTGGGGCAAGCGTCTCGCCGGGTGGAGCACCTGCCCGCCAGGGACTCGAGCCCCTGTGCAGGTCGCTCTGGCGCGCGCCGCCGGGATCCAGCATCGCCTACTCGTCCGCCATGGCGGCGCCGACCCTGTCCGCCATGGTCGCGCCGCGGCGACCGAGCGGCTTGGGTCGGCCAATCGTGGTGTCGCGCTCGGTCTGATGCTCGAGCTCGGCATTGAGTTCGGCCCCGGCGAGCACGATCATCGCCGACAGCCAAAGCCAGGTCATGAAGACCACCACCGTCGAGAGCGAGCCATAGGTAGTCGTGTAATTGCCGAGCGTGCCGACATACCAGGAGAAGGCCCATGAGGCGGCTGCCCAGAGCAGCGAGGCGGCGATGGCGCCGGGCATGACCCAGGCGAAGCGCGGCGGTCGCCGACTCGGCCCAATCCAGTAGAGGCAGGCGATTGCCAGCGTCGCCATCACGACAAAAGTCGGCCAGCGCACCAACCGGACCAGTTGCTCGAGCTCGTAGTGGAACGGGAAGAAGGCGGAGATGACCGGCAGGATGGCGATGGCGATCAGGGCCGCCATCAGCAGCACGACCCCGCTGAGTGTGGTCAGCAGCGAGATCAGGTTCAGCCTGAAGAAGCTGCGCTTCTCCCGCTCGCGATAGATGATGTTGAGCGCATCGAAGACCGCCTTCACTGCGGCGTTCGCACTCCAGGCCGCCACGAGCAGACTGATCAGAACGGCGAGGGAGAGGCCGGCAGTGGATTGCGTCGCAAGCCGCATCGCCTGCTCCCGGATCAGCTCGCGTGCGGCGGCCGGAAGGACCGTGGTGAGACTGTCCAGCTGGCCGGCGATGGTCAGCGGGTCGGTGAAATAGCGGTACAGCGCGACAAGGAGCGCGAGCGCCGGGACCAGCGAAAGCAAGGTGAAGAACGCGACCGCGCCGGCCAGCGAACTGAGGCGGTTATCGGCGACATTGCCGGCAAAACGCAGCAGGACATCCTTCCAGCCAAGCCAGGTCATCTCGAGCGGCGAAGCCGCGTCGCGGCCGCGTGCAACCTCCTTCCGCGAAGGCCGCGCACGCCAACGCGAGATCGCCTCGGCCACATAGCCCAACGCCACCCCCGCGCCTGCCGCGCCCGTGATGCGTTTCAAGAAGGCCATGAAAAGTCTCCGCCACGGTGGGTCGACACGCGGCCTGGCACCAGCCTAGGGCAAACCGGACGGTCAGAGAGTTTGTTCCCTGCGCGGGGGCCTCCCGAGGTCGCTTATCCGTTTGTTAACCTTAACAGTTCCTAATCAAGGCCAGAAAGCGCGCACTTCAAACGCGCCAGCAAAGGCTTGCGGCCTCCTCGTCCTGGATGACCGGAGGCACCGCATCTGGCCTCCCGATCGGCGAACGACATGCAGAGACCTGCGATGAAGATGTTCCTGAAAGCCGGCCTTGCGAGCCTCGCCCTTCTGGCTGGCGGTGCGGCGTCCGCGGCGGACATGCCTTATCGCAAGAGTACCCTGCCGCCGGCGCCAGCGCTGCCGGAATTCTTTTCCTGGACCGGGTTCTATGCCGGCGGTCAGATCGGTTATTCTTGGGGCTCGGATCGCACTCGCTTCGTCGCCGCCAACGGCATCGGCGCAGCCTTCTCCTCCGATACCGATTCGGTGCTCGGCGGCGGCCATGCCGGCTTCAACTACCAGTTCGGCTCCTTTGTCGTGGGCGTCGAAGGCGATGTCGAGGCCCTGAACAGCGATGGTCGCTTCAACCATTCCCTCGGCATCGGCGAGGTGAAGCGCGACTGGCAGGCCTCGGTGCGTGGTCGCCTGGGCTTTGCGATGGACCGCTTCATGATCTACGCCACAGGTGGCGCGACCTTCACCGAGTTCGACCAGCACCTGTTCGATCCGACCTCGGGAGCGCGTGACGGCGCCCAGACATCACGCACGGGCTGGAGCGTGGGCGGCGGCCTTTCCTTTGCCCTGACCGACCACCTGATCGCCGGCCTCGAATATCGCTACACCGATTTCGGCCGGTTCAGCCGCCTGGCGCAGGGCGCCTTCCTTGGCGTGACGACCGATCAGGATTCGACGCTGCACAGTGTCCGCACAAGCCTGAGCTACAAGTTCTGACGGCCGGAAGCCCGGATCAGAAGCCCGTGCGCTGGCGAATGGCGGCTGCGAGCGTGCCGTCGTCGAGATAGTCGAGCTCGCCGCCGACCGGCACGCCATGGGCGAGCTTCGTCACCTTGACCGGAAAATGGGCAAGCAGATCGGTGATGAAATGCGCCGTGGTCTGCCCGTCGACCGTGGCGTTGAGCGCCAGGATGACCTCCTTCACGGCCGGATCGGAGGCACGGGCCACCAACGCATCGAGCGTCAGGTGCTCGGGCCGGATGCCGTCGAGCGCCGAGAGCACGCCGCCCAGAACATGATAGCGGCCCGAAACAGCGCCCGAGCGCTCGAGCGCCCATAGGTCCGAGACGTCGGCGACGACGACGATCAATCCATCGTCGCGGCGAGCGTCGCGACAGACCGAGCAGGGATTGCTGGTATCGATATTGCCGCAGGTCGTGCAGACGACGATGCGCTCGCGCGCCGTCGCCATGGCCTCGGCGAGCGGGCCCAGAAGCTGCTCGCGCTTCTTGACGAGATGCAGGGCAGCGCGCCGGGCCGACCGGGGCCCGAGGCCCGGCAGCTTGGCGAGGAGCTGGATCAGCCGCTCGATCTCGGGGCCGGCAATGGCGCGTGACATGCGGGGCTTGAGGCTCAGAACAGTTTCATGCCGGGCGGGATCGGCAGGCCCTTGGTGATCTCAGCCATGCGCTCCTGCATGACGCGCTCGGCGCGGACGCGGGCGTCGGTGCTGGCCGCGACGATCAGATCCTCGAGGATCTCGCGCTCATCGGCCATCATCAGGCTCGGGTCGATCCTGACCGACTTGAGCGCCCCCTTGGCGGTCATCGTCACGGTGACCATGCCGCCGCCGGAAGCGCCCTCGACCTCGATCATGTCGAGCTCGGCCTGAACATCGGCCATCTTCTGCTGCATCTGCTGCGCCTGCTTCATCAGGCCCATCATGTCGCGCATGGTGTCTCTCCGTCTGCGAAAGTGTCAGAAATCGATGCCGTCGAAATCCGGCTCGCTGTCGTCGAACAACGGCTCGGCATCAGGCAGATAGTCATCGCCGGCCGAATCCGAGGATTGCGCCTCGGCAGCCCGCGGATCGCGCACATTGACAATGCGGGCGCCGGGAAAGCGCTCGAGCACCGCTTTCACGGCAGGATGCGCGGCGGCATCGCTCTCGCGCTGGTCCTTGGCGGCAACGGCCTGCTCGCGCAGTGTCGCGCCTCCGTCGGCATTGACGATGACGACCATCCAGGTCTGTCCGGTCCACTCCTTGAGACGGCGCGACAGATCATTGGCGAGCGTGCGCGAACCACCTTCGACAAGGGCGAACTCGATCCGCCCCTGCTCGAAGCGGACGGGCCGCACATCGCGCTCGAGTGCAATCTTCAAGGTGATGTCGCGATTCTGCGAAGCGAGCGCGACGATATCTTCGATCGAGGCGACGAGCACGGCAGGGGCCGCAACCGCACGCGGGGCGGCAGCAGGCGCGGGGTTGGCGCTGGCGAGCACAGGCCGTGCAGCAAGCGCCGTGTTACCCCCGCCGGAGGGCGGACGCGGCGCGGCTTGCCCCGCGCCATTGCCGGCACCAGCGGGAGAGCCATTGCCGTCCCGCAGCATCCGCATGGCCTCGTCAGGCGTCGGCAGGTCGGCTGCATGGGTCAGGCGGACCAGCACCATCTCGGCCGCCATCACCGGCCTGTCGGCCTGTTTCACCTCGGCCATACCGCGCAACAGCATCTGCCAGGCGCGAGCCAGCACGCGCACCGACAGGCGAGCCGCGAAATCACCGCCGCGCACGCGCTCCGCCTGGCTCAGGCCGTTATCCCTGGCGGCTTCCGGCACGAGTTTCAGACGCGTCACCAGATGGGTGAACTCGGCGAGATCGGTCAGCACCACGACCGGATCGGCACCGGCATCATACTGCGCCCTGAGTTCACCGAGCGCCGCCGCGATATCGCCCTTCATCACCGACTCGAACAGGTCGATGACGCGGGCCCGATCGGCGAGGCCGAGCATGGAACGCACATCCTCGAGCGTGATTCGGCCGGCCGCATGGGCGATGGCCTGGTCGAGGATCGAGAGAGAATCGCGAACCGAGCCTTCGGCAGCGCGGGCAACCGCGCCGAGCGCCTCCTCCTCAGCGTCGACCCCTTCGGCCTTGCAGATGTTCGAGAGATGACCGACGAGCAGATTGCCATCGACCCGGCGCAAATCGAAACGCTGGCAGCGCGACAGCACCGTCACCGGCACCTTGCGGATCTCGGTCGTGGCGAAGATGAACTTTGCGTGCGGCGGCGGCTCTTCCAGCGTCTTCAGGAAGGCATTGAACGCCGCCCCGGTCATCATGTGCACTTCGTCGATGATGTAGACCTTGTAGCGCGCGGAGACCGGCGCATAGCGCACGCTGTCGTTGATCTGGCGGATATTGTCGACGCCGTTGTTCGAGGCGGCGTCGATCTCCATCACGTCGATATGCCTGCCCTCGATGATTTCGCGGCAATGCACGCCGAAACGCGAGAGATCGGTGGTCGGCCCACCCGAACCGTCCGCGCTCTGGAAATTCAAGGCACGAGCCAGAATGCGGGCCGTGGTCGTCTTGCCGACACCGCGGACGCCCGTCAGCATCCACGCCTGCGGGATGCGGCCGGCAGCGAAGGCGTTGGTCAAGGTACGCACCATCGCGTCCTGGCCGATCAGGTCGCCGAAATGGGCCGGACGGTATTTGCGCGCAAGCACCCGATAGGGGGCCGCGGTCGCGACGGGCGCTGGCGCGAGGCCGGGGAAGCCCAGCTCTTCAACGGAATCGGCAGCGGCGGTCTCGTCGGTCATCCGCATGCTTTCGCCAATCGGGAGGCGACGGTCAACGCCGGACTTGCAATACTCCGGCCGGGACGAGGCAGGAGCGACCTTAGTCCAAGGCTTGGATCCAAGGCCCTGGATCCAAGGCCTGGCCGGGCGGGAGCGGCGCGCAAGGCAGCCGCTAAGTGGGAGGCTGGACGAAGACCCGTTCGGTCTCGTTAGGGCTGCTTCCTTCCGGACCTGACCCGGTTGGCGAGTGAGACGTCCCTCGCCAACCTCCCGGGCGCTATATCGTGCATGTCGATCGAGAGCGCAAGCAGGAGCTACGCCTTGTCGCGCAGTTCAACCGGGCGATTTTCCATCCTGCGCCGCGAAGTGATCTTGCCTGCGCCGCGACGAGATTTTGCGCATAAGCGTCAAGGTATCGTCTCCGACCGGACCAGCCGCTCAGCCAGCACCGGGCGCCTGCCGTCCCGCCACAGAGCCAGCCCGATGAAGCAGCCTGCCCTGCTGATCGGCATATTCGTCGAGGACGACTTTCCGGCGCTCGCCGTTGGAGGTCTTCTGCTGGCCGGCTGCGTCGCAGCACGGATGGTAAACACCCTCGAAGCACACTCCGGTTAGGCAGCCGAGCCTGTCGATCCGCGCGGCATCGTCGCAGCATGCGCCTTCGGCATTGACTCGCCCACGCCCTTCCGCCATAAGCCCGCGACCTGCGCAGCCTTCCGGGCGGCGCCGCCCCTTTTGCATGACAGGCTTGGCCGGCCGATTTTCCCCTGCGGGAACCCGGTCGCCATGCCGGAACAAGGCCCCGGAGACGGACCGTGAAAAGAACCTATCAACCCAGCAAGCTGGTTCGCAAGCGCCGCCACGGTTACCGCGCCCGTATGGCGACCAAGGGTGGCCGCAAGGTCATCGCCGCCCGCCGGGCACATGGCCGCAAGCGCCTGTCGGCCTGAGCGACCGGCGCGTGACCTGCACGCGCCGTTTCCGGAAGACAGGCCCATCGCCATGCGCCACGCCCGTCTGACCGAACGCAAACAGTTTCTGGCGGCGGCCGAGCATGGCCGCCGTTTTCGTTCGCCTGCCTTCACGGCGCAGGTGCGCGACGCCGCGGGTGAAGAAGGCCGTCATGGCCTGCGCCTCGGCCTGACCGCCTCCCGCAAGGTCGGCGATGCCGTCGAGCGCAACCGCATCCGCCGCCGCCTGCGCGCCGCCGCGGAACAAGCCCTTGCCGCCCAGGCCGACCGGCCCTGCGATCTCGTGATCGTTGCCCGGCGCGAGGTGCTGACAGCTTCGTTTTCTGCGCTGATCGCCGATCTTTCCGTCGCGCTCGATCGCGCCAGACCCGCAAAACCCGGCCGCAGGCCGACCGACAAGCGCCCCACCAGTGGTGGCACCCGTTCCCAGCCTTAGGCCAAAAGCCCCTCAGGGCATTCAGCGAGATCCGTTTCCGGTCATGATGAAAGAAGACAATCGCAACCTGCTTCTGGCGATCACCCTGTCGGTGGTCGTGCTGCTCGGCTGGCAGTTCTTCTACGGCGTGCCGCAGATGGAAAAGCAGAAGCAGGCCGCGCAGCAGAGCCAGCAGGCACAGAGCCAGACGGCTCAGCCCGGCTCGTCAGCTGCTCCGGCGCCGGCGACCGTTCCGGGCCAACCGGCAGCGACCGCCGCTCCCGGCACGGCCCAGGCGGTTGCTGCTGTCGAGACCCGCGGGCAGGCGCTCGCCCGTGGTCCGCGCGTCAAGATCGACACGCCCAAGATTGCCGGCTCCATCTCGCTCACTGGCGCGCGCATCGACGATGTCTCGCTCAGGGCCTATCACGAGACCGTAGACCGCAGCAGCCCGAACATCGTGCTGCTCTCGCCGCTCGGCGGACCGAACGCCTATTATTCCGATTTCGGCTGGGTCGCCGCACCCGGCGCCAATGTCGCGCTGCCGAACGCGACGACCATCTGGACCGCGGACGCGCAAGTGCTCCGCCCCGGTACGCCGCTGACGCTGACCTGGGACAATGGCCAGGGCCTGCTGTTCAAGCGCATGATCACGGTCGACGACAACGCCATGTTCTCGATCCGCGACGAGGTCGAGAACAAGGGCGGTGCGCCGGTCACGCTGTATCCGTTCGGCCAGGTGGTTCGCCACGGCAAGCCGCCCACGCTCGGCTACTACGTGCTGCACGAGGGCCTTGTCGGCAATCTCGGCGAGCAGGGCCTGCAGGAATACACCTACGACAAGATCGACAAGGAACCGGCACTCTCGCCCGGCACCACCGGCAAGGTCTGGAAGGATGCCGTCGGCGGCTTCCTCGGCATCACCGACAAGTACTGGGCGGCCGCGGTCATCCCCGACCAGCAGCGCAAATATGACGGGCGCTATTCCTCGGTCCAGACCGGCAATTCGCACACCTACCAGGCCGATTTCCTCGGCGAGGCCGTCACCGTGGCGCCGGGCGCCAGCGCGACCGCCAATGCCCGGCTCTTCGCCGGCGCCAAGGAAGTCGCCGCCATCGACGGCTACGAGAAGAATCTCGGCATCAAGCGCTTCGAGCTGATGATCGACTGGGGCTGGTTCTATTTCATCACCAAGCCGCTCTTTTTCGTGATGGACTGGGTCTACAAGCACGTCGGCAATTTCGGCGTCTCGATCCTGATCGTCACCGTGCTGCTCAAGGCGCTGTTCTTCCCGCTCGCCAACAAGTCCTACGCCTCGATGGCGAAGATGAAGGCGGTGCAGCCGGAGATGCTCGCCATTCGCGAGCGCTACGCCGACGACAAGATGAAGCAGCAGCAGGCTCTGATGGAGCTGTACAAGACCCAGAAGATCAACCCGCTCGCCGGCTGCTGGCCGGTGCTGGTGCAGATCCCGGTCTTCTTCGCGCTCTACAAGATCCTGTTCATCACCATCGAAATGCGGCACGCGCCGTTCTTCGGCTGGATCAAGGATCTTGCCGCCCCCGATCCGACCTCAGTCTTCAACCTGTTCGGGCTGCTGCCCTTCGCCGTGCCCGCCATGCTGATGATTGGCGCCTGGCCGATCTTCATGGGCATCACGATGTTCATCCAGATGAAGATGAACCCGGAGCCGCCGGACCCGGTGCAGAAGATGATGTTCACCTGGATGCCGGTGTTCTTCACCTTCCTGCTCGGCTCGTTCCCGGCCGGCCTGGTGATCTACTGGAGCTGGAACAACCTGCTCTCGATCGTCCAGCAGGGCTTCATCATGCGCAAGCACGGCGTGAAGATCGAATTGTTCGACAATCTGAAGGGCATGTTCGGCAAGAAGCCGGCCGCGGCAGCCGCCACGCCGGCGCCCGGAAAGCCGGCGAACAGCAACAAGGCGAAGTAAGCCACCAGGCTGCGACGCGACGCCCCTCTCCCTCGGGAGGGGGGCTTTTGCTTTTCTGGACCTCATTCACGCTGCTTTCGAAAGGGAGCTTCCATGCCGCTTCCCGATCCGCGGACCCTTCACCCGATCCCGGGCTGGAAGGGCACGGCCTTCCTGAAGGCCGTCGTCGACCACCCGCTGATCGCGGTCGGCGACTACAGCTACTATGACGACTCGCGCGGGCCGGAGCATTTCGTCGGCCGCTGCGTGCGCTATCATTTCGACTTCATCGGCGACCGGCTGGTCATCGGCAAATTCGTCGCCATCGCCCAGGCGGCGCAGTTCATCATGAACGGCGCGAACCACCCGATGGGCGGCTTCTCGACCTACCCTTTCCAGATGTTCGGATTCGAGGGCGCTCCCGAGATGACGCAGGACAAGCTCGGCCTGCGCGGCGACACGGTGATCGGCAATGATGTCTGGATCGGCCGCGAGGCGGTGATCATGCCCGGCGTGACGGTTGGCGACGGCGCCATCATCGGGACGCGGGCACAGGTCTCGCGCGATGTACCACCCTATGCGGTGGTTGTCGGCAATCCCGGCCGGATCGTAAAGATGCGCTTCCCGGCCGAGACGGTCGCAGAGCTCCTCGCCATTCGCTGGTGGGATTGGGATGCAGAGACAATCGCCCGCAATCTCGGTGCAATCGCCGGCGCCAACATCGACGCCTTGCGCGCCGCCGTGTAGGCAGGACCCATGACAACAAGCACGACAGCCCCCTTCACCCCGGACGAGATCGAGAGCGCCCGCAAGCTCTTCGAAGGTCCCTGGGATTTCGTCTGGGCCTCGACCAAGATCGACGACCTGCCACCCATGGTCGGCCAGGAGATCGCCTTTGCCGGCCGCTCCAATGTCGGCAAGTCGAGCCTGATCAACGCCCTGACGCGGCGCAATGCGCTGGCGCGGACCTCGCATACGCCCGGCCGCACCCAACAGCTCAACTTCTTCCGCCAAGTCGACCATGACGAGCGGCTGACCATTGTCGACATGCCCGGCTACGGCTACGCCGCCGTCGGTCGCGACAAGGTCGCGGCCTGGACCAATCTGATCCACGAATACCTGCGCGGCCGCTCCAACCTGATGCGGGTCTATGTGCTGATCGACGCCCGCCACGGCATCAAGGATCTCGACGGCGCGGTACTCGAGACCCTCGACAAGGCGGCCGTCTCCTATCAGGTCGTGCTGACCAAGGGCGACGCGATCAAGAAGGCAGACCAGCAGTTCATGCAGGAAGCAACCTTCGACGAGATCAAGCGCCGGCCGGCCGCCTTCCCGGAGGTGTTGCTGACCTCAAGCGAAAAGGGCCTCGGCATTCCGGAATTGCGCGCCGCGATCGCGCGCGTGCTGGCGGAGCGGGCATGAGCACCGCAGCTGCCATGAACGCCGCGAAGATTCATCTCACGCTGGCCGCGCTGATGGGCCTCGCCGGCGTGACGCTCCTGGCCGCAGCGGCGCATGGTCCGGGCACGAGCGGCCTCCAGACCGCCGGCCAGATGCTGCTGACCCACGCCCCGGTGATCCTGGGCGCGACGGCTGCGCGCAAGGCCGGCCTGCTCGCCGACTTGCTGGCGCGTGTCGCGCTCTCCGTCATCATCCTCGGCGTCGCGCTTTTTGCCGCCGATCTTACCCGGCGTGGCTTCTATGAGGAGCGGCTCTTCGCGGGCGCCGCGCCAGCCGGTGGCTTCCTGATGTTGGCCGGCTGGCTCGCGCTGACCGTCTCCGCCCTGTTCGCGCGGCGTAGCTGAACCGCGCCCGCCGGCTTCCGCCCCGGCCATTCTTCGGCTAGAAGGCCCGGCGCGCGATCCTCGCGTCCCGCGGAGCCTGCCGATGATCAATCCCGCCGTCCACCTGACGCCGTCGCAATCGGCAGAACTTCTGGTTCAGGCGCTGCCGCATATGCAGCGCTACGATCAGGAAATCATCGTGATCAAGTATGGCGGCAACGCCATGGGCGATGCGGCCACCGCCGAGGATTTTGCCGAAGATATCGTCCTGCTCGAACAGTCCGGCCTGAAGCCTGTCGTCTGCCATGGCGGCGGGCCGCAGATCGCCCGCATGCTCGACAAGCTCGGCATCAAGTCGGAGTTCAAGCAGGGCCTGCGGGTTACCGACCGGGCAACCGTCGATGTCGTCGAGATGGTTCTGGCCGGCTCGGTCAACAAGGAGATCGTCGGCTACATCTCGCGCGAGGGCGGCAAGGCGATCGGGCTCTGCGGCAAGGACGGCAATATGGTGACCGCCCGCAAGGTGACGCGCACCGTCGTCGATCCCGATTCCAAGATCGAGCAGGTGCTGGATCTCGGCTTTGTCGGCGAGCCGGAAGCGGTGAATATCAGCGTGCTGGAGGCCGTGCTGAAGGCGGAGCTGATTCCCGTGCTGGCGCCGGTCTGTGCCGCCGCCGACGGCCAGACCTACAACGTCAATGCCGACACCTTTGCAGGCGCGATTGCCGGTGCGCTCAACGCCAAGCGCCTGCTGCTGCTCACCGACGTGCCCGGCGTGCTCGACAAGGACAAGAATCTGATTCCGGAGCTGACGGTGGAACAATGCCGCCGTCTGATCGCGGACGGCACCATCTCCGGCGGCATGATCCCGAAGATCGAGACCTGCATCTACGCGCTTGAAAAGGGCGTCGAGGCAGTCGTCATCCTCGACGGAAAGATCCCGCACGCGGCGCTGATCGAACTCTTCACCGATACCGGTTCGGGCACCATCATCAGAAGGTGATCCACCTTTGCCGGTGATGCGTACCGGCAATGACAGGTTCATCATCCTCCCGGGGGCGCTCTCGCGGGAGGAGCCATCATGGATTACTCGATCACCATCGGCCTCGGCTTCTCGCTGATCATGTCAGCGTTGCACTCTTGCGCATCATGGCACGCCGGCGAGTGGACGTTGCGCGCGTGCCGGTGCGAAGCGGCACGCCGTTTCGCACCTTAAGGTCGGGAGACGGCCCGCATGAGTCTTATGCGCGATCCGTTCGCGCCACGTGAAGCGCTCGAGCGAACGGCCCGACAATTGCTTTGATCGTCGGCTAGCTGCCTGGCCGCCGATCGTCCGGTGTCGATTTCGTCGCTCTCCGGTAAACCAGACTTGCATGCGACGCTGGCGTCGCCACATGACATAACCCATGAATCAGAAACCGATCATATCCGCTCCGACGCCGCTCCTGCCGAATGCGGAAGCGTTTGCGCATGTCGAGCACTGGGTTTTCGATCTCGACAACACGCTCTATTCGCACGAGGCGAAGGTCTGGCCGCAGGTCGACGAGCGCATCACGCTGTTCCTGGGCGAGCTGTTCGGGCTCGACGGGCTGTCGTCGCGGGCATTGCAGAAATACTATTACCAGCGCTACGGCACGACCCTGAAGGGGCTGATGGAGGAGCATGGCGTCAATCCCGACGACTTCCTCGATTTCGCGCACCAGATCGACCTGTCCCTGCTCGATCCCAACCCCGCACTTGGCGACGCCATCGCCGCCCTGCCGGGGCGCAAGCTCATCCTCACCAACGGCTCGCGCGGCCATGCCGAGAATGTCGCGGGCAAGCTCGGCATCCTCCACCATTTCGAGGATATCTTCGACATCGTCGAGGCGGGCTTCCTGCCGAAGCCCGAGCGCGCGACCTATGAGCATTTCCTGGCGAAACACGCGGTCGATCCCGGCCGCGCCGCCATGTTCGAGGACATCGAGAAGAACCTGCTTGTCCCCAGCGCGCTTGGCATGAAGACCGTGCTGATCATTCCGCAGACACCGGACCCGTTCCGAGAGGCCTGGGAGCAGGCCGCGATCGAAGCCGGCCATGTCCATCATGTCACGACCGACCTGACCGGGTTCCTCGCCCCGCTCGGGCGCCCGACAAAAGGGTCACGCTAGATTATCGGACCGGATATCGTATCCGCTTCAATAATCTAGCCTTTTTATGTTTGCATCGGCTTTCCCGAAAACCGCAATCCACTTTTCGGGCCGATGCTTCAGGGAGCAGATCGCGGGCGTTCCTTCCGGAGAATTTTTGTCCGTCTTTACGAACGATTGCTGAGCTGTTATTCCCCATGTCCGTTATAACGAACGGCCGGAGTTCAGTTCATGTCAGGTCCAGACGCTGGCGCAAAGGCGCTGCATCCCGAAACGCGGCTGGTCCATGCCGGCACCCTGCGCTCGCAGTTCGGCGAGACGTCGGAAGCACTCTTCCTGACGCAGGGCCATGTCTATGACAGCGCCGAGCAGTGCGAGGCGCGCTTCCTGAACAAGGATCCGGGCTTCCAGTATGCCCGCTTCTCGAACCCGACCGTGACCATGCTGGAACAGCGCATGGCCGCCTTCGAGGGGGCCGAAGCCTGTCGCGCCACCGCGACCGGCATGGCCGCCGTGACGGCAGCACTGATGAGCCTCGTGCGTGCCGGCGACCATGTCGTTGCGGCGCAGGCCCTGTTCGGCTCCTGTCGCTATGTCGTCGAGGATCATCTGCCGCGCTACGGCGTGGAATCGACGCTGGTGAACGGCCCGGATATCGACGCGTGGCAGAAGGCCGTGCGGCCCAACACCAAGGTCTTCTTCCTGGAAAGCCCGGCGAACCCGACGCTCGAGGTCATCGATATCGCGGCCGTCGCCGCGCTGGCGAAGGAGGTCGGCGCCAAGCTCGTCGTCGACAACGTCTTCGCCACCCCGCTCTTCCAACGACCGCTCGAACTCGGCGCCGACTGCGTCGTCTACTCGGCAACGAAGCATATCGACGGGCAAGGCCGCTGCCTTGGCGGACTGGTCCTGGCCTCTGAGGAATTGATCCAGAGCGAGATCCAGACCTTTCTGCGCCAGACCGGGCCGGCAATGTCGCCCTTCAACGCCTGGGTGATGCTGAAGGCCCTGGAGACGCTGCCGCTGCGCGTCAACCGCCAGGCACAGAGCGCCGCGATCCTTGCCGCCTGGCTGAAGAGGCAGCCCAAACTGCCGAAGGTGACCTTCCCGGGCGATCCCAATCACCCGCAGGCCGAGATCATCGCGCGCCAGATGAGCGGTCCCTCGACCCTGGTCGCCTTCGAGGTCAATGGGGGCAAGGAGGCCGTCTACCGCCTGCTCAATGCGCTCAAGCTGATCCGCATCTCCAACAATCTCGGCGATGCCAAGAGCCTGATCGTGCACCCCGCCACGACGACGCATCAGCGCTTCACGCCGGAGGTTCGCGCCAGCATGGGCGTCACCGATGGGTTGGTGCGCTTCTCGGTCGGGCTCGAACATCCCGACGACCTGATCGCCGATTTCGAGCGCGCGCTGGCGGCGGTCTGACGTCGATCACGTTTTCTGCTGTTGGACGGTTTCGTCCAACAGCAGCGTGATCTGGCGCCGGGATCCAGAGCACTCCGGAATGGATCCAAGATCACCCTTCGGACAGGATCGGCGGCGGCTATGCCGCGCGCTTCAGTCCCACCCTGCTCCAGATCTCGGTCAGCGCCGCCACGAGCTGCTCGATATCAGCATCGCTGTGCAGCGGCGAAGGCGTGAGGCGCAGCCGCTCGGTGCCGCGCGGCACCGTCGGATAGTTGATCGGCTGGACATAGATGTCGAAGCGCGCCAGCAGCTCGTCGCTGATCGCCTTGCAAAGCACTGCGTCGCCCACCATCACCGGGACGATATGGCTCGGATTGACGAGATGCGCGATGCCGACAGCGTCGAGCCTGTTCCGCAAGGCCATGACCCGGTCGCTCTGGCGCTCGCGCTCGACGGAGCTCGCCTTGAGATGACGGATCGCGGCGAGCGCGCCCGCCGCGAGGTTCGGCGGCAAGGAGCTCGAGAAGATGAAGCCCGAGGCAAAGCTGCGGACATAGTCGCAGAGCGCAGCCGAGCCAGCGATATAGCCCCCCATCACGCCGAAGGATTTGGCCAGCGTGCCCTCGATCAGGGTCAGGCGATCGCTCAAGCCGTCGCGCTCGCTGATGCCGCCGCCGCGCGGCCCATAGATGCCGACGGCGTGGACCTCGTCGATATAGGTCATGGCGCCGAACTCGTCGGCGATATCGCAGAAGGCGGCGACCGGGGCGATATCGCCGTCCATCGAATAGACCGACTCGAAGGCGATCAGCTTGGGCCGGGCCGGATCGATGCCCTGCAGCTTGCGGCGCAGGTCATCGGGATCGTTATGGGCGAAGATCAGCTTCTCCGCGCGCGAATGCCGGATACCCTCGATCATCGAGGCATGGTTCAGCGCATCGGTCAGCACCACGCAGCCCGGGAGCCGCGAGGCCAGCGTCGAGAGCGAGGCCCAGTTCGACATGTAACCGGAGTTGAAGAGGAGCGCTGCTTCCTTGCCGTGCAGGTCGGCCAGCTCCTGCTCGAGCAGCACATGGTAGTGGTTGGTGCCGCTGATATTGCGGGTGCCGCCGGCGCCGGCGCCGCAACCGGCAAGAGCCTCCTGCATCGCGGCCAGGACGTCGGGATGCTGGCCCATGCCGAGATAGTCGTTGGAGCACCAGACGGTGATCTCGCGGGGGCCGTCCGCGCCATGATAGCGCGCACGCGGAAAGCGCCCGACGATGCGCTCCAGATCGGCGAAGACCCGATAGCGTCCCTCCTTGCGAAGCGCGTCGAGCTCCGTGCGGAAGAAGTGTTCGTAGTCCATCGGCGGCCTCCTGCGACGGGCCTCTCCTACGAGAGAGGAGCCTAGCGCGAAATGGTGCGCGGTGTCGCGGGGGCCGTTACGGACGACTCCTACGGCATGTATTGGCCGCCGTTGACCTCGAGTATCTGGCCGGTGACGAAGCTGCCGAGTGTCTCGGACGCTAGGTATAGGAAGGCGCCGACGCATTCATCTGCCTGGCCAAGCCGGTCCATCGGGATGCCGGCCTGCATTGCGACGAGTTGCTCGGGCGTCGAGTAGCGCTCGTGGAACGGCGTCATGATCACACCCGGCGAGACGGCATTGACCCGAATCCGGTGCTTGACCAGCTCGCGGGCCCAGCCACGGGTTGCTGTCGAGATGAAACCCTTTGAAGCGGCGTAGAGCACGGAGCCGGGCCCGCCGCCGATGCGCGCCGCGACCGAGCTGACATTGACGATGCTGCCGCCCGTGCCCTGTGCGATCAGGGTCCTGGCCGCCTCACGCATGAAATGCGCGACCTGGCGGATGTTGAGGTCGATGATGCCGTCGATGATTCCATCGTCATAATCGGTGACCGGCACGCGCTTCACCAGCCCACCGGCATTATTGATCAGCACATCGAGCCCGCCGAGGCCCGAGAGCGCCTCCGCCATGATGCGTGGGATCTCGGCGCTCTTCGTCACGTCGCCGCCGATCAGCACGGCCTTGCCACCGGCCGCCTCGACCTCGCGGGCAACCGCTTCCGCCTTGTCGCGGCTGGCATTGTAGTGAACGCCGACGCGGGCCCCATTGGCACCGAAGGCTCGGGCAGCCGCCGCGCCAATGCCGGTGCTGGCGCCGGTGATCAGCACCCTCTTGCCCCTGAGATCAGCCAGTTGTGGCCAGTTCGGCGCCGTATGATCCTGTGTCATCGCGCTCAACGCTCCTTTAATCGATTGAACTCTTGAGCACGCCGGAGGAGGCGTTCCCGTCGAACCATATAGCGCGGGACGCGGCATACCAGCGCCTCGGGCGCAGGGCACCCGAGGCGTCGCATCAGATCGGCTGTGCGAGAGACTGGTCAGGCCTGCGGGAGATAGGCGGCTCGCCCGCTCGCCAGGGCGGCGTCGAGGAGTTCGACACGGTCCTGGCCCCAGAAGACTTCGCCATCGAGCACATAGGAGGGAGCGCCGAAGACGCCGGCGGCGATCGCGTCAACGCGGCTGGCCTCATAGCGTTGCGTACTCGCCGCGCTCTCGGCCGCAGTCAGCAGGGCCTCGGCCGGAAGCCCCTCTGCGGTCGCCAGCCCGGCGATCACCGAGCGATCGCCCATGTCCCGCTCGTCCGACCAGATGGTGTGGAAGGCGCGGCGCACGAACGGATCCGGATCATGACCCGCCGCCACCAGCGCCGTGACGAAGCGATCCGCCAGCGAAGGATCGAACGGCACATGCTTTGGCTGCAGCACGAGCGGCAGGCCACGCCGTTCGCGCCAACGCTGCAGCTCGACGAGACGATAGCGCTGGCGCGAGGGGTGGCGCTTGGGCAGCGGCAATCCGCCCGTCTCGTCGAAGACCGCCCGCACCGGCATCGGCCGGTAGGTCACCGTCGCGCCATGGCGCTTGGCAGTCTCGATGAAAGCCGCATGCCCGAGATAGGCCCAGGGCGAGGACAGCGTGAAGAAATAGTCGATCATGCGGGGCATTGGCAGGCGAATCCGTCTTTCAGGAGCGCTCATGATGAGGCGTTCGGCACACCATGCGCTGGCGCTGGCCGAGCGACCAATTCCAAATCTTGACCTCGCCCATCGGCACCCGGCCATTTTCGCTTGCGGCACATGCCGCAAGAGCCGGATGATTATTCACGAAACGGCAAAGCTGCTTGGTTTGAAACCTGAACCCGTCTCCTATCAAGGAGTTAGGCCGCGAAATCGTAGGAAAGCCGGTTTCCCCTTTCGGATGCCATGCTCTAGACCAGAGGAAACAGAACGGACCACGCGGAAGGGACGAGCATGGCGGTTTCGATCGACGGGCGCACGCTCAAGGGCAAGCAGGTTCTCAAGGTCGCAAGGCCCGGCCCTTCCGGCCGCTGCGAGAAGGCCGGCCTCGCCAAGGCGGCGCGCGAGCGTATCGCGGCGACGCGCGCCCATATCGATGCGCATTTCATGACCGACGATGCGCCGTTCATGTATTCCTTCAACACCGGCGTCGGCCTGTTCAAGGACCAGCGCGTGCTGATGTCGGAGATGACCGAGTATCAGCGCAAGAGCGTCTATGCGCATGCGACCGGCATCGGCGAGCCCTTCCCCGAAGACGTGACGCGCGCGACCATGCTGCTGCGCGCCAACGCCTTTGCCTCGAACTATTCCGGCCCCCAGGTCGAGCTCGTCGAGCGCCTGCTCGCCTGCCTCAATGCCGGCGTGCACCCGGTCATCCCGCAGAAGGGCTCGGTCGGCGCCTCCGGCGATCTTGCCCCGCTCGCCCATATGTCGGCGGCCGTCTGCGGCTTCGCCGAGGCCGAAGCGATCTACAAGGGCAGGCGCATGCCGGCGCGCGACGCGCTGGCAAAGGCCGGCCTCACACCCGATTTCCCGCTCGGCGCCAAGGATGCGTCTGCCCTGATCAACGGCTCGACGGTTTCGCTCGCGCTCGGCGTGCTGGCGAGCGAGGATGCCAAGCGCTTGG
Source organism: Allobosea sp. LC85 (assembly GCF_000735605.1). Classification (GTDB taxonomy): domain Bacteria; phylum Pseudomonadota; class Alphaproteobacteria; order Rhizobiales; family Beijerinckiaceae; genus Allobosea. The sequence continues at coordinate 127,927 of NZ_JPKG01000027.1, read as the reverse complement.
TCAAGGCGGCCGATATCGGGCTCGCGCTTTCGCTGGAGGCGATGCGCGGCGAGCTTGCAGCCTTCGATCCGCGCGTCCATGCCGCGCGTCCCCATCCCGGCCAGGGGCTGGTCGCGCGCAATATCCTGAAACTGACGCAGGGCTCGAAGCGCTGCTCGGCTTCGGCCCGCGAGACGATCTACCCTGACGAGATCGGTCGCACGCAAGGCAAGCCGCCGTCACCGCGCGTGCAGGACGTCTATTCGCTGCGCTGCGGCCCGCAGGTGCATGGTCCGGCGCGCGAGGCGCTCGACTACGTGTTGCGCGTCATCGGCACCGAGACCAACTCGGCCACGGACAACCCGCTGATCTTCGAGGAGAGCGGCAGCTACACCGTGATTTCCGGCGGTCATTTCCATGGCCAGTACGTCGCGCAGGCGATGGACCTGCTTGCCATGGCCATGACTGATCTCGGCTCGATCTGCGAACGCCGCCTCGCCCGTCTGATCGACCCGACGCTCAGCTACGGCCTGCCGCGCAATCTGCTCGCCGGCAAGCGCGGCCTCAACACCGGCTTCGCCACGGTGCAGTGCTCGATGTCGGCGCTGGTGATGGAGAACCGGACGCTGTCGGCGCCGGGATCCGTCGATTCCATCCCCGGCAAATCGAATGCCGAGGACCATGTCTCGAACTCGACCTTGTGCGGCCGCAAGGCTCGGACCGTGGTCGAGAATGTCGAGATGATCATCGCCATGGAAATCCTGATGGCCTGCCAGGCGCTGACGCTGATCGCGGAGACGGCCAAGGGCCATCCGCTCGGGCGGGGCACGCAGGCTGCGCTCGACGCGTTGCGCGAGACGATCCCGCCCGCGCTCGACGGCGACCGCTGGTACGCCGCCGAGATGAATCAGGCGACGGCGCTGGTGCGCTCGGGCGCGATCGTCGAGGCGGTCGAGGCCGTGATCGGGGCGCTGGAGTAAGGCCAGCCGCCACGCAACATGGCCGGGCTTGCCCTGGCCCGCCGCGCTGCCATGCGGCGCGGTTCGAGAGATGGCTGCTCGGCAGCACGGCCGAGCAGGACGGGGAGATCACCCCTCCTGCCGCGCCAGCTCCAGGATGGTCTCGAGCAGCACCCGGATCGCGATACCGGCGTCGAGTTCGGTCATGTTCTCCAGCGGCGAATGGCTGATGCCCTTCTCGCAGCGGACAAAGAGCATGGCTGCGGGACAAAGCCGTGCCATCGCCATGGCGTCGTGGCCGGCGCCGGACGGAAGACGGCGAGCGCTGAGGTTCGAGCCCGTGCGGGCGATGCCCGTCGCAAAAGCCTCCTGCAGTCTCTCCGCCATCGGCGTCGCATCTTCCTGCGAATAGGCCGTGATCTCCAACCCGACACCGCGCCGTGCCGCGATCGCAGCGAAGCGCTCGGCAATGGCCTTGTCCATGCTCGCAAGCGTATCGTTACGCGGCGAACGGAAATCGATGGTGAAGTCGACCGCGCCGGGCACGACATTGGTGGCGCCCGGGTCGGGCCGGAACACGCCAACCGTGCCGACCGCCTGCTCATGCGCGGCTGCGATATCCTCGAGCGCCAGCGCCATCTCCGCGGCAGCGGCGAGTGCATCCTTGCGCAGCTTCATCGGGACCGTCCCGGCATGGCCGGCCTCGCCGCTGACGCGGACCCGGGCGCGCTTCTGGGCGTTGATGGCGGTGACGATGCCGACAGACTCGTTCTCGCTCTCCAGCACCGGGCCCTGCTCGATATGGACCTCGAGATAGGCCTTCACGGAGCCGGGCTTGCGCTTCAAGGCGGCAACCCCGGATGGGTCGCCGCCAAAGGCGACGAGGGCATCACGCAGCACCACGCCATCAGCGTCGCGCGAGTCGAGCCAGGCCGGATCATAGTGCCCGATCAAGGCCGATGAGGTCGAAAGGGAGGTCGGAAAGCGCACCGTCTCCTCGTCACCGAAGGCAACCACCTCCAGCGCGAAGGGCAGGATGATGCCGGCATCGCGAAGAGCCTGCGCTGCGAGGACACCGGCGACGACGCCGAGATTGCCGTCAAACCGGCCGCCATCCTTCACCGTATCGATATGCGAGCCGATCAGGACGGCAGGAAGACCTGGCTTTGCGCCCTCGCGTCGGCCTTGGACAGATCCGGCCGCATCGATGAAGGCGTCGAGCCCCGCCACTTCCATCGCGCCTTTCGTCCACTCGGCGGCCTGCCGATGCGAAGGGGACAGGTAGAGGCGGGTGATCTTGCCCGGCTCGTCGGTGAAACGGTTCAGTCCATCAAGTGCGGCAAAGGCGCGGGCACCAAGGACGGCGGCGGAGGGAAGCGAGGCGGTCATGTCCAAACCATAGCGCATCGGCCCTGCGGGGGAAGCGGCCAGAGGCATTTCCGCGCCGAATTTCCATCACTGGCGCGACGGCCCGTCCGCCTGCTAAGCATCGCCCGGAGCACCGTCTCTCTTCATCCCCTGAAAAGCGCTCGTCCGCTCCGCACCGCCGGGACTGGATGATGCGGTTCCCAATCGCGAGACGTTGCCATGACCGATCCAACCGACCACGGCATCCGCTTCGGCCGGATTGCCGCCATGTTGCCGGTACGCGACATGGACAAGGCCCACGACTTCTACACACGGGTGCTCGGCTTCCGGAAAACCTTCGAGAACGGTGCCCCCGTCGGCTTCATGATCCTGAAGCGCGATGAAGCCGAGCTGCATCTCACCCTGCAGAAGACGCATCCCGCCGCCCCATTCAACGTCGCCCATCTGATGGTCGGCGATGTCGAGGCCCTGCACGCGATCTGCCAGCGCGAAGGGCTGCGCATCATCAAGGGGCTGCGCGACCAGGAATACGGCCTGCGATCCTTCGTCTTCGCCGATCCGGACGGCGACAGGATCGATGTCGGCCAGCGCATCTGACCAGACAAGAGGCCTGCGCCGCGCAGAACCCGCGCTGCGCAGGCCTTGATCAGTAGGTCGCCCGCCCGCCGGATAGATCGAACACCGCGCCGGTGGTGAAGCTGTTTTCGGCGGAAGCCAGAAAGCCAACCATCGAGGCGACCTCGTCAGGCTGCAGGAAGCGGCCGCGCGGAATCTTGGCCAGCATGTAGCCGATATGCTCCTCGCTCATCTGGTCGAAGATGCGGGTCCGCGCCGCCGCGGGCGTGATGCAGTTGACCGCGATATCCTTGTCGGCGAGCTCCTTGCCGAGCGATTTGGTCAACGCGATCACCGCCGCCTTCGAGGCGGAATAGGCAGAGGCGTTAGGGTTGCCTTCCTTGCCGGCGATCGACGCGACCAGCACCAGCCGGCCGTAATTGCGCTTCAGCATTCCGGGGATCACCGCCTGGCAGCAATGCAGCGTGCCATCGACATTCAGGCGCATGATCTTCGCCCATTCATCGAGCGGGTATTCCCAGGTCTTCAGATTGGGGCCCGCGATGCCGGCGCTGGTGACGAGGATGTCGACGCTGCCGAGGCGGGCCTCAAGCGCGTCCGCTGCCTGCTTCACGGCCGCAGCATTGGTAACGTCGACGGCGATTCCGGTCGCCCCCTTGCCGATCTCGACCGCCGCCTTCGCTGCGAGCGCGCCATCGAGGTCCCAGATCTCGACCTTGGCGCCACTCGCCGCGAAGCGCTCTGCAACAGCGCGGCCTATCCCTTGCGCTCCACCGGTCACAATGGCGACGCGACCGTCTAAATCGATTTGGTTCATGGCAAGCCCCCGGCTGAGAAGTCGGGCTGCACGGTAGCCGCCAGATATCCGCTAGGCCAGCGCGCTCGGTGCCATGCCGGTCTGCGCAAATCGGGGCTGATCGGAGAGTCGATTACTTGGCGTTGAGATAGGCCCGCGCGCTGAACACCGTGCGCAGAAGAATGCCGAGATCGAGCCAGAACGACCAATTGTCGATGTACCAGTGATCGAAGGCGACACGCCTGGCCATCTTTTCGTCAGTGTCGGTCTCACCGCGCAGGCCGTTGACCTGGGCCCAACCGGTGATGCCCGGCTTCACGTTATGGCGCCGCGCATAGAGAGCGATCTTGCGCTGGAACGCGTGATCATGGGCGAGTGCATGCGGGCGCGGCCCAACCAGGGACATCTGGCCGGCGACGACGTTCAGGAGCTGCGGCAGCTCGTCGAGGTTATAGCGCCGCAGAATGCGGCCAATGCGCGTGATGCGCGGATCGTTGCGTGTCGCCTGACGAATGACGTCGCCGTCATCGGTCGTCGTCATCGTGCGGAACTTGAAGATCCTGAAGGGCTGCTGGTTGAAGCCGTAGCGTCGCTGCAGGAAGAGCACCGGCCCCCGCGTGTCGAGCCTGATCAACCCTGCAATGATCAGCAGAACCGGCATCGCGAGAACCAGGATGGTTGATGCGGCTACGATGTCGAAGCCGCGCTTCGCGACGATCGCGGCGGCGGACAGCGCCGGGCGGGTCAGCCGCAGGCTGGCGAGCGAGCCGATGCGCACGATATGGGGGCTGTCGAACCGATCCATGATCCGCTCGGGCGCGAGGTGGATCGCGACAGGCAGGTTCATGAAGGCATCGATGCAGGCGTCGATCGTCTCCTGATCGGACCAGGGCAAGGCGATGAAGACCGCGTCCGGCCGCATCTGCCGACAGCGCGCTGCAGCAGTGGCCAGATCGGCCTTGAGCGCGGCAATCGGATCATTGATGCGGCGCGCGTCGTTGCTGTGCAGGAAAGCGACATCGATGATGGCGAAGCCCATATTCCACGGCTGGTGGCGCGAGACGAAGGACATCACGTCAGGCTCGCGGCCGATCAGGAACACCCGTTCCGTGGTGATGTGGCCAGTCTTGCTGGCCACCGAAATGATCCGGGCGATGCCGGCGCGCGCCAAAGTGATCAGCGGAATGCCGGAGAGATAGGTGACGAGCACGACGGCGCGCGAATAGTGATCGACGATCTTGGCGAGGAACGCGACGGCTATGAAAGCCACCATGGTGATGTTCCAGACCGTGAAGGCCGAGGCGATCTGCCCCTTGGTGGAGAGGTAATGGCTGAGCTGGTAACGACCGCGCATGACATTGGTGAAGACGAAGATCGCCGCGATCATCATCGCCAGTTCGCGTGTGATCCGGACATCGCCGAAATGGCCGTAGACCTGGAGATGGTAGACCACCGAGGCGAGGGACACGATCGTCAACACCACGACCGCGTCCGTCAGCGCCGTGACGAGACCGATCCAGTGGCGCCAGGCATTGGCGCGATCGTCGGCTGCGGTGGCCGCCGCATAGTTCAGATCGTTGACGCTCATCATCGCGGCAGGCTCTCCGGAGCCACAGCGGCCAGGCGGCCGGCGGCGAGCGCTCCGGAAGGGAACAGGGCGCTCCCTTCCAACCGCACTCACCGCTGCAGGCGGCAAGCGCCATGCCGCTCGGTCACGCACCGGAATGAGACGCCGCCCCCGGGGTTCGACCTGGACGCGAATGGCGCAGGGAAGTCGGCGGCAATGGCCGACATGACGACGTCCCGTTATGAGACAGCCTCAATCCCGTCCCGCAACTCCTCGGCAGCCGGTCTGATGTTAGTCAGCATCAAGGGGTGTTCAGCGCCCACCCGGGCTTGGCTCGATCAGCGGAGCGAGCAGTCAAGACTGGGACCGACAACGCCTCGAAATGAACGAGATCGTGACTGCCATTTTCTTCGACATGTCATCGCACGCGCAGCCAGCTGATCATCCCGTCCATGCGCGCCGCGACATCGGCGGCATCGGTGTGGCGGTGCTTGATCGCACGCAGGCGCTCACCGTGCTTGACGCGGCGCTTGCTCATCGCCGCCACGTGAAGCTGGCCTTCTGCAATGCGAACCTCGTCAATCTGGCCGCGGTGAATGCAAAGCTCCGGGCGCAGCTCGAAGATTTCCTGGTGCTTGCGGACGGAATCGGCGTCGATATCGGCTCCCGGCTTCTCCATGGCGCGTCCTTCCCCGCAAACCTCAATGGCACCGACTTCATCCCGGCCCTGCTCGCGGCTCAGAACCGTTCCCTGCGCGTGACCTTGCTCGGCGGGCAGCCGGGTGTCGCCCAGCGCGCTGCGGCCCGCCTGGCGCAGGATTATCCACGGCACGGCTTCATTGTGCTGAGCCACGGTTATTTTGCTCCGAGTGAAGAAGCCGGGATTCTGGCGCAGCTGGCCGAAAACCCGCCCGATCTCCTGCTCGTGGCTTTCGGGAACCCGCTTCAGGAACGCTGGATCGCCGAGAAGATCACGCCCCGGCACGCGACGATCGCGGCCGGTATTGGTGCGCTGTTCGATTTCCTGGCAGGCGAAGTCGAGCGTGCACCGGATGTCATGCGGCGCCTCCGGCTCGAATGGCTCTACCGCCTCCTGCTGGAGCCCCGCCGGCTGTGGCGGCGCTATGTGCTCGGCAACCCCGCTTTCCTGCTGCGGATACTGCGTATCAGGTTCCAGCCCCGCGGTCCGACGCAATGAGCTACAGCTACGCCATCGCGACGCCGAGCTATGCCGGTGACTTCGAACGCTGCCGGCTGCTTTGCGCCAGCATCGACCGTTTCGTCACCGGCCACACAGCGCATTACCTTCTGGTCGAGGATCGGGATGTCGCGCTGTTCAAACAGCTGGAAGGTCCGCGGCGCCGGGTGATCGCGGAAGCGGAGCTTCTGCCCTCCTGGCTGAAACCCCGACCCGATCTCCTGAGCTTCGGACGTCGCCGGGTCTGGACGGGCCTTGGTGCCCTGCGGCGCGGGTTGCCGCCACTGCGCGGCTGGCACGCGCAACAGCTGCGCAAGTTTGCCTTTCCGATGAAGAGCTACGAAGACGTCGTGATCTTCGCCGATTCCGACATGATGTTCCTGCGGCCTTTCGACGTCACGCGCCTCGGCCGGGACGGCAAGGTCCGGCTCTACCGCAAGCCGGATGGCATCGCCGGCACGATGGCCCAGCATGCCGACTGGTGCACGATGGCGGCTCGCCTGCTCGGGCTGCCGGAGCCAACATTTCCCAGCGCCGACTACATCAACAATCTCGTCAGCTGGCGACGGGACGCCGTCGCGGCGATGATGACGCGCATCGAAGGGATAGCCGGCCGCAGCTGGGTCGAGGCGATCGCAACGCACCGGCAATTCTCTGAGTACCTGATCTATGGCTATTTCGTTGAGCGCGTGCTCGGGCTCGAAGCCGCCGGCCACTGGCCGGACGAACACGAGCTCTGCAAGGTTTACTGGTTTCCGGAAGATGTCGGAGAGCTGGCGACGTTGCGCAGCTTCGAGGAGATACTGGAACCGGGACAGGTCGCGGTCGGCGTGCAATCCTTCATCGGGCAGCCCGTTGAGCGCCTGAAGGCTCTGTTCGAGGCGCAGTAGTCCCTGTTCAGCGTGCCCGGCCGAGCAACCGATAGGTGACCGTGGCCGAGAGCAGGTAGACGGCGCCGAAGACGGCGTTGAACCAGGGCGCCCAGGCTTCGTCCTGGCCAAAGCGTAGCATCACCCAGGCGATCAGCGCCGCCTTGAGCGCGGTGATGGCGCAAAGCAGCGTGATACGCGAACCGGTACGTTCCCGCGCGTAGAGCAGTTCGGCGTGATACTCGACGAGATTGCGGAAGGCAGGCACCGCGAGCATCGGCAGGAAGAGGTAGGCGGCCTCGGAGACGTTGCGGCCGAGCGCGCGGGGAAACGGCATCAGCAGGATGACGATGGCGACCAGGCCGCCGATCGAGACGAGCGCGATCGCGAGCTCGACCAGCATCTTGCGGCGCCAGCCGCCGCCGAGGCCGCGGTCCTTCATGATCTTCTGGACCAGCATCTGGTTGAAGCTGCGCACCGGCATCGCGGTGAGATCGATGACACGCATGGCGATGGCATAGAGCCCCGCTGTGCGCTCGCCCGCCAGCGCCAGCATCAGCAGCTTGTCGAGTTCGGACTGGACGTAGAACACGACGTCGGCGGCGCCCGCAAAGACGGCATCAGCCATGCGGCGGGGATAGAGGGCCCGGACGAAACGCAGGCGCAGCGGCGGCAGAAACAGCGTCAGTGCGATCACTGCGGACAGGATCGTGGTGCCGAGATAGGCCCAGACCCAGGTTTCCAGGCTCGCATGGCCCAGACCATAGAAGGCCACCGCAGCAAGCGTGCGCAGCGAGGAGCCGATGATGACGAGCAGAGCCGACTGCCTGAAACGCCTGAGACCGTTGTTGATGATGGCGACGACCTCGACGAGGCGCCAACCGAGCACCTCAGCCATGATGACCAGGGCGAAGGGCAGGAGATCCAGCCGCTCCCTGAACAGTGCGACATAGGCAAGCGCTGCGACTGCAGCGATCAGCGGCAGCGACAGGACGGCAAGCCCGCCGAAGCCGGCGAGATAGGCGCCGAGCAGGCGCGGCTTGACTGTGGCGACACGATAGACCGGCGAGACGAAGCCGAAGGCCAGCAACCGCGAGAGAATGAGGCCCGTCGAGGAGGCGGTCGCGAACAGGCCAAACTCACCAAGGGTCAACGTATTCGCAACGATGAGGAAATATACAAGAGAGATGATGAGACGACCGGCTGAGCCGCTCAGGATCGTAAGGTAGGCGGATATGGTGGCACGATCTGGCGACATGGAGTCCGTTGCGGCGGCTGCGAGAGCTGGTTCGGGCCCTGCTCATGCCAAAATTGAGCCCGAACCTCGCTTAACGCAAAGGCATTGAGCGACCCTAAACGGAGCATGGGCAGAGCTGCCCCCGCGCAGCCGCCTGGAATCGGAACGGAACATGAGCCACATCTCCAGACGCGACGCCCTGGCCGGAACTGCCAGCCTCGCCCTGGCCTGGCCGGGAGCAGGTCTCGCACAGGCAGGTCGACCCGCCATTCCATTCGGCTCGGCCGCGCAGATCGAACCCTTCCGCGCCGACCCGCGCTACCGCGAGGCCCTGAAAACCTATTGCAACGTCATCGTGCCGATGAACGACCTCAAATGGGAAGCGCTGCGGCACGACCGCTCCCGGTTCGACTTCTCCGGAGCCGACGAGCTGGTCGCCTTCGCGCGCGAGAACAGGCAGGCATTGCGCGGCCATGCCTTGCTCTGGGGCATGGCCTTGCCGCCCTGGGCCAAGGAGATGAGCACGCGGGCGGAAGCCGAGCGCGAACTGATCACCCATATCGAGACCGTCGTCGACCGCTACAGGGGCGCCATCGCGACCTGGGACGTCGTCAACGAGGTGATCGCTCACGATCCGACACTCGAGCAGCCCTATCGCGACACGATCTGGCAGCGCCTGCTCGGCCCCGAACATATCGAGATCGCTTTCCGGACCGCGGCGCAGATCGATCCGGAGGCGCGGCTGGTGATCAACGACTATGATTTCGAGGACGCCGATCCGCGCATCGCGAGGCGCCGCGCCGCGGCTCTCTCGATCATCCGGGACCTGCGCGACAAGGGCATCCCGGTCCATGGCCTCGGCATGCAGGCCCATCTCTATGGCGAACGCGCCATCGATACGTCCGGCCTGCAGCAGTTCATGCAGGATCTCGGCACGCTCGGCGTCGATGTCGAGATCACCGAACTCGACGTGATCGATTGGAAGCTGCCCGCTGACCCGGGACAGCGCGACAGCGCCGCGGCAGAGCTCGTTTCGACCTTCCTGAAGGCGGTGGTCTCCGCGCGCCAGCCCAAGGCGATCGTCACCTGGGGCCTCAGCGACCGCTATTCATGGATCGGAGAGACCTTCGCGCGTAAGGATTCTGCCAAGGCCCGGCCGCTCCCCCTCGATGAGGACTACAGGGGGAAGCCGATGATGCAGGTACTTGACCGTTATCGGCTGGGGACGAGCTGAGCGGCGTGGTGAGTTCGATGTCCGCCGGGGTGACCATCATCCCGGGCCGGGCGGGGTTGAGTGAAGCGTAGCGTCATGTTCACGACCGAGAGCGCCGATGGCGAGCTCAGCAGAACCGAACAGGCCGGCAGCCGCGCGGAGCCGGCGGCCGGCGGAGCCATGCCGTCGGCACTGGCGCGCCTGACCAACCCGGCCTGGCTCTTTCAGACGCTGTGGAGCCGAAAGGGACTGATCACAGCGGCGGCGCTGGCGGGCGCTCTCCTTGCCGCTCTGGCGAGCCTGTTCATTCCGCCGAAATACGTCTCGACCGCACAGCTCTTCATCGATCCGCGCGACCTGCGCGTGCTGCAGAACGAAGTCTCGCCAAATGCGGTCGGCAGCGACCCGACCTCGATCACGGCCTATCTCGAAAGCCAGGCGCGCATCATTGCCTCGGACAGTATCAAGGCGCGCGTGATCAAGAGCGAGGGCCTCGACAAGGATCCGGAATTCGGGGGCGAGGCCGCCAAGAGCGGGCTGGCCCGACTTCTCTCCGGCAGCAGCACCTCCTCTCGTGACGGACTGCTCTACGCCCTCGCAGCGCTCGATAAGAGCGTCACGGTCCGGCGTGGCGAGCGTACCTTCGTCATCGACATCTCGGTCACCTCGCGCGATCCTGACAAGGCGGCGCGGATCGCCAATGCGCTTGCCACCGCCTATCTCGACGATCAGGCTTCCGTCCGTGCCGAGGCTGCACAACGCGCCACCGGCGCGCTGACCGGGCGCCTGGAGGAGTTGCGCAACCGCCTGCGCATCGCCGAGGAGAAGGCCGAGAAATACAAGGAGGCCAACAGCCTCGTCGGTGCGGGCGGCAAGTCGATCGGCGAAGAGCAGCTTGCCCTGAACAATGCCCAGCTCGTCGCCTTGCGCACCAAGGTCAGCGAAGCCAAGGCAAAATACGACCAGACGCTTGCGACTCGCGCCTCCAGCGTCGAGGCGGGTGCCATACCCGAGGCTGTCGCGTCGAACACCATGACCGCGCTCCGTTCCCAGCTGGGCGCGGCGCTCAGCAAGGAAGCCGATCTGCTGGCCTCGCTTGGCTCACGGCACCCGGCGCTCGCCTCGGCACGGGCTCAGGTGCGCGATGCGCGCCGGCAGATCAACGAGGAACTTGCCCGCATCGCGCGCGCGGCCAAGATCGAATACGACCGCGCCGTCGACGCCGAGAGGCAGATCGCCCGCCGCGTCGAGGAGCTGACCAGGCAGCAATACAGCGCCGGCCGCGCTTCGGTGCAGTTGCGCGAGCTCGAACGCGAGATCGAATCCTCGCGGGCCGTCTATGACGCCTTCCTGCGCCGGGCGCGTGAGACCGGGGAACAATCCGGCATCGACACGACGAATGCGCGCGTCATCAGCATGGCCATGCCGGCTCTCGAGAAGAGCGGCGTCAGCAGGCGCACCGTCGTCATGCTCGGAGGCATTGCCGGCGGCGGCCTGGGCGCGATCGCCACGCTCGGACTGGCGCTGTTTGGCGGCTCCCTGCCTGCACCGCCACCCGGGCTCCGCCGCTGGCCGTTCCGCACCCGCCGTGAGCCTGCTGCCGCAGCCGCGCCTCCAGCCGCACCTGTTGAGCCTGTCCCGTTAATCCCCCCTGCTACGGAGCCGTCTTCCCCAGCTACGGCTGTGGTCCCAGCCAGGACCGGATGGCGGCGTTTCATGACGATCCAAGGCGGCCAACCGGCCGGTACTCCGGAGGTCGAGCAAGCCACCGCGACACCCCCCGTACTCCTGGCAAAACTACCGGTCGTGAGGCATCGACGCTGGCGGCGGGATGGCGAGGTGCGCTCGGTTTTCCAGGCCAAGGCTCATCTCGTCGACGTCATCGACAAACCGAATGCGTCCTTCGCCAGGGCGATCCGCGGCATCCGAACCGAGCTCGCGAGCCAGGGCAGCCCCAATCGGCGGGTCCTCGTCGTCGGATTGCGCCGTAATGCCGGCGCCTCGACGCTGGCGCTCAACCTCGCGCTCGACGCCGCGCAGGCGGGATTGCCGGCTATGCTGGTCGATGCCGGCCTCGGCGGAAACAGTCTGACAACCGTCTTTGCGCCGGATGCGCAGGCAGGTGTGCACGAGATCGTCTCCGGCAGCGCAAGTCTGATCCGTGCAGCACTGCAGGACGAGGGCACCGGACTGTTCTTCGTGCCGCGCAAGGGGCACTCGGAACTCGTCACGGCCGAACAGATCAGCCACGACTTCTTCGGCGCGGCCCGCCGCTTCGGGCCGGTCTTCATCGATGGTGCGTCGCTGGGCTCCGACGCGTTCACACAGCGTTTCGCGGATGCAGTCGACGACATCGTTCTGGTCGGTCGCGAGGGCGAGGTCGGCGCGGGCGAACTCCAGCAGGCAAGTGCGGCACTGGGCAAGAACGCAGCCAAGATCCGCGGCTTCGTCAGCAACGAAGCCTGAGGGCTGCCGTCGCTCCCGATCGCCAGACAGGACACCGTGATGAAGATCGCGCTTATCGGCACAGGATTCGTGGCCGACTACTACATGACCACGCTGGCCAACCATCGCGAGCTTGAGCTTGCCGGCGTCTATGATCGCTCGCCGGACCGTCTCCGGGCGTTCTGCGCCTTTCACGGCACGAGACCTTATGAAGGGCTGGAGGCCGTGCTGGCCGATCCGCAGGTCGGCATCGTCGTCAACCTGACGACGCCCGAAAGCCACTATGAGGTCACGAGGCAGGCGCTTGCCGCCGGCAAGCATGTCTATTGTGAAAAGCCGCTGGCCATGCAGCTCGAGCAGGCACGCGAGCTCGTCGCCCTCGCGGATGCCGCTGGATTGACGCTGGCCACCGCACCGGCGAACGGCCTCAGCGACGCCCACCGGCTGGTGAGCGACGCGCTCTCGCAGGGCGCGATCGGAACGCCGCGGCTGGCCTATGCCGCGATGGAGGACGGTCCGGTCTTCCGGGGCAATTGGACGACCTGGCGGTCGCGCTCCGGCGCGCCATGGCCTGGCCTGCACGAGTTCGAGATTGGCTGCACGCTGGAACATGCGGGCTACGCATTGTCCTGGCTCGTCTCCCTCTTCGGTGCGGTCGAAGCCCTGACCGCGTTCTCGGCGGTGACATTCCCCGACAAGGGGCCCGGCACCGAGACCATCACCATGGCTCCGGATTTCTCGGTCGGCTGCCTCACCTTTCGCTCCGGCCCCGTCGCCCGGTTGAGTTGCGGCCTGGCGGCACCCAAGGACCGTTCGCTGCAGATCCTTGGAGACAAGGGAACGATCACGGTGCGCGACCTCTGGGACAACCGATCCGCGGTCTATCTCGAACGCACGGATGCACCGCGCAGCCTCCCCCGTCTCCTGGCGAACCGCGTCGAGGCGCGGCTCGGCCGCTTCCTGCCCTGGAAGCCGGAGCCCGGCCGCAAACTCGCATATCCGTCCACCACAAGCCGGTCGACCCTGCCGGCCTTCCCCTCGCAGATCGACTTCGCGCGCGGCATCGCCGACCAGGCAACTGCGATCGCGGCGAAGCAGAAGCCTGTCTTCTCGGGGGCGCTCGCACTCCACATCACCGAGCTTGCGCTGGCGCTGAACAATGCCCGCGACCTGCCGCAGCCCTATCGGATGCAGAGCCGTTTCTGATCAGAAGGTTCTGGCCGGCGGCTGCGCCAGAACCGTCTCGATGATGCTCAACACGGCCGCGCTTTCAGCGAGCGGCATGGCTGCGCAGCCGATCTCACCGCGCCGGACGGCATCCATCACGGCGCGAGCCTGAAACTGCAGTCCATTGCCGGCAAAGCGGTAGCTCTCCTGGCTGCGCCCCGGCATCGGCAGCCGGCCGAGCAGCTTTCCGGCCAGTCCATTCCGGAGCCGTGGCCCTCGCCACGAACACCCGAATGCCGCGGTGGTATAGTGTGTCAGCCGCTGCGCCTTCAGGAAGGGCGCATCCAGCCGGATCGCACCTGCGTCCCCCTCGATCAGGAACTGGTTCGTTCCGTTGCGATCAAAGCCGCAGGAGAGTTCCGCCACCGCTTCCGGATAGTGCAGGACGAACTCGCAACGCAGATCGACGCCGCTCAGCGCCGCGAGCCAGCGGCCGGTGACGCGCTCCGGGCTGCCAAGCCAATGCAGGGCGAGCGAGACCGGATAGACCCCAAGGTCGAATGCCGAGCCTCCGCCCAGCGCCGGGTCGAAGAAGCGACTGCCGGGGATTTCCTGGCGGAGATAGGAGAGATCCGCCCGAATGCGCCGAACCTTGCCGATCCTTCCCGCGGCCACCTGCTCGCGCGCCGCCACCACGGCCGGCAGGAAGCGCGTCCACATCGCCTCCATCGCGAAGACATGATGCGTCCGGCTCGCCTCAATCAAGCCGAGAACATCGACGGAGGTGAGGGCGATCGGCTTTTCGATCAACACCGGCTTGCCGGCGGCGATCCCCCGGAGGCCTTGCTCGACATGCAGGGAATTCGGCGTCGCGACGTAAAGCGCATCGATGGCCGGATCGGCGAGCAGGGCCTCGGCGTCGCCATAGGCGACGGTCGCTCCGAACTCCGCCGCAAAGGCTTGCGCCTTGTCCAGCGCACGGGACTGGACCGCGCCGATCCGGGCGTCGGGCATGAGGGCGAGATCGGCAGCAAACCGCCGCGCGATCACGCCGGTTCCGACAATGCCCCAGCAAAAGCGCTCCGCTCCGCTCGGAGCCGCATCACCATTCGCCATGCCGCGCGCCCTAGATCACGCTGCGTTTGGACGAAATCGTCCAAACGCAGAAAACGTGATTGACTCTAATAGCTTAGAACATGCTTTATGCGAAAAACCGTTGCCACTTTTTCGCAGCATGCTCTAGTTCTTGTCCGGCTTGCGGTACTGCTCGTTGCTGACGCCGAGCTCCGACATCAGGCGACCGAACGCCACCTGCATGTGATAGAGCCCGATCGTGACCGAGCCGGTGCGCAGACCGAGTGGAAGCCCGCGAAAAGGCGAGGCTGCGAGCAGCACGAGACTCTTAGCCAGAACCTTGAGCCGCCCCCGCACCGATGGATCCAGGCGTCGTTCGATCGTGGCCGAGATCGCGCCATTGCGCAGGCTGCGGGCTGCGATCCAACTGAATTCCGTGCGCCGCCCCGGCATGGTCTCGCGCATCGCGGCGTCCTGGACCCACCAGAAACGGAAGCCGGCTTCCTTGCTGCGCCGGAAGAAGTCACTGTCGCCGCCCCCGGTGAAATCAAAGCTCTCGTCGAGAAAGGGGTAGCCGAGCGTCTCCAGCACCTCGCACCGGATCAGGTAATTGGCACTCGAGAACAGGATCGGCACCTCGCCCGAGGCATCATAATGCGATCGGAAGACCGGGTGTGCGCTCAGCCAGGCCCGCGATTGATCCTCGAAGACGGGGGTCACCGAGCCGCCGAAGAGCTGGGCCGGCGCAGTCGCCGCCGCGCGAAGAAGTGAGTCGAGCCAGAGCGGCAGCGCCTCCTCGTCGTCATCAATGCCGAGGACCTGCTTCAGCGCGGGAAGACGGGTGAGCCCGCAGCGCCAGGCGGCATTGTAGGCCTTGCAATTGCCCTGGCGTGGCTCGACGATGACGTATCCCTTGAACAACCCCGCTGTGTGAAGGGCGCACGCCCGCTCTGCGCCGGCGCGTTCGACGCCTTCGTTTTCGACGACGATGATTGCGAAGTCATGCCCGCCCTGCTGCGCTGCCAAGGAACGCAAGGTGCGCTCCAGCAACTCCGGACGCTTGAAAGTCGGTACGCAAATGACGCTTTCGACGCTTCGCAGCGCCGCCTCCGGCGAAGCCGCGACGATCTCGAAGGTTTCGGGCGTATCGAAGCCAGGAATGGAGGCACGCCGCGAGGCGCCTTCCAAACTGCCGGCGGATTGTTGGACGGGGTCAGCCATGGTGCCCCACCATGCCGCATCTCCGCTTAAGGTTCGGTGTCGGCGATTTCTGCCCGCGCGGACACCCCCGACGCCTGATGTTCAGGATAGTGTGTCGCCGAACTTGACCCGGCCGAGCATCTGACGCCTCTCTCACAGTCGTCCCTATCGTCAGGATCGGCCCCGTTGCGCCTTGCCTTCATCACCTCGCTGATCCCGGTTGCAAAGCCCGATACCGGCTTCGAGATCGCCAATGCCGCAATCCTCGATGCGCTGCGCTCCGCCGGGCACGAGGTCACGGCCTTCGGATTCCTGCGCCCGGGCGAAGCGCCGGCCGACCCCGCTCAGGCCGTGGTGATCGGCGCCGTCGATATCGAGAACGCGGTCGCTCCCGCAAGCCGCAAGCTGCAATGGCTCGGTTCTGCGCTCAGCCGCGGCCTGCCTGTCGCCTGCGCCAAGCTGCGGCTCGCCGGAGCGGGCAAGCTGGTCGAGGCGGTAAGGACCCGCGGCCCGTTCGACGCACTGATTCTCAACTCGGTGATGCTGCCCGGCGCCTTTCCGGAGCTGACCACGCTCGGCCCTTGCGTGCTGGTCGAGCACAATATCGAGCATGTCTCGGCCGGCCAGAATGCAGCGCATGCCGGCACCGGGCTGATGGGTTGGCTCTATGCCCGCGAGTCCAGGTTGCTGGAAGCCGTCGAGACGCGCCTCTGGAACGAGGTCGGCTATATCTGGACGCTGGCCGAGGAAGACCGGCTTGCGCTCGGGCCTGCCGCAACGAAGGCGGCGGTCCTCCCGCTCGTCTCCGGCAGTGGCCCGCAGCCGGCGGCCACGGCCGAACCGATCGCGCCAGCCTTCGACGTCGGCATGATCGGGACCTGGACCTGGCAGCCGAATTTCATCGGGCTCGACTGGTTCTTGCGCGAGGTCGCTCCGCTCCTCCCGGCAGACATCTCGGTGGCAGTCGCCGGGCGACTGCCTGCGGAGATGGCGCCGGTCCCTGCCCAGGTGCGACTGGTCGGGCGCGTCGCTGATGCGAACGCCTTCCTCCAATCCTGCCATGTGCTGGCCTTGTCGAGCCGCGCAGGAACCGGCGTGCAGTTGAAGACGATCGAGGCGATGCAACTCGGCATGCCAGCCGTGGCGACGACACTCTCCTGCCGCGGCTTTACAACGCTGCCGGAGAATTTCTCGCTCGCGGACAGGCCGGAGACCTTTGCCCAGGCCCTGACCGAACGCGTGCGAACCGCGCGCGAGGGAAACTCTCAACGCATCGATGGAGCGGCCTTCATGGCCATCCAGAGGGATGCCCTGGCGAGCGCACTGGCCGCCGGGCTCGAGGCCGCGCGCCGCTAGATCATCGGCTTTCCCGAAAACCGCAATCCACTGTTCGATGCTTCAGGCGCTACTCCGCCGGTGCGGTCTTGGTCTTGCGCCTGTCGCCGAGGATCAAGCCGAAGACGGGCCCGGCGCCGATCATGACCAGGAAGACGCGAATGATGTGATGGGCTGCGACGAAAGCGACCTCGGTGTGGAGCGCCAGCGCGATCAGGCTCATCTCGGCGAGCCCACCCGGCGAATAGGCCAGGATCAGCGGCACATGACCATAGATCGAGACCTTTGAGACGCCCCAGGCGAACGCGATCGTCAGGGCGAGCAGCACCGCCGTCGAGCCGACCGAGAGCAGGAGGACACGCAGGATCACGCTTGGCGAGGTGCCGACAAAGCGGCAGCCGACGGTGACGCCGAGCACGAGCTGGGCTGCATTGACGACCTGGAAGGGCGGCGCGGAATCGCTCCAGCCGAGGAAATGAACCAGCGCACTGACTACCATCGGCCCGAGCAGGTGTTTGGCCGGCAGCCGCAGCAGATGTCCGAGGATCACGCCGAAGACGCCGCAGCCGATGAGCCAGAGTTCGGCGAAGAGCGGAGTCTGCGCCAGCGAGGGACCGGCATTGCGCGTTGCCGACAGCGAGACGCCCTCGATCGACTGTACGATGAAGGGCAGCGTCATCACCACGAGCAGGACGCGCGCCGAGTGGATCAGCGCGATGATGCGGGCATCGCCGCCCTTCTCCTCGCCGAGGAGAACCATCTCCATCAGCCCGCCCGGCATACCGGCAAAAAAGGCGGTCACCCGATCGAAGCCGGCGACGCGGCGGAAATAGGTGACGCAACACAGGCCACAGGCGGTCATGAACAGAACGAGGCCGATCAGTGTCGGCAGCCAGTTCGGCAATTGCGCCACGAGATCGGGACGGAATCCCGCGCCGAGCATGACGCCGATCACAGCGCTCATCGGAGGACGAATGACGCCGGGCGCGGAAACCGGCGCCTTGAGCAGCGCGGCAACGGTGCAGAACACCATGGAGCCCAGCATCCAGGGCAGTGGCAATTTCGCCTGCACGAAGAGCCAGCCGCCGAGACCGCCGAGCGCCAGGGCGAGGGCAAAACGGCGATAGGGGAAGCGCCGGGGAGAGAGCGAACGCAGGCCGCTCACGAAATCGGACAGCAATTCCCGCATGCGTCTGTCGTGCCCTTCAACCCGGCGAAGGCCGGAAACGCGTCGATGGTGGCACGGCTCCTACACCGCTTCGGCCGGCGCATACAGTACGCCGGTGGAATGTCGGCTCCGCGGCCCGAACGGATCGGCGCATGACGACCACCCTCCATCACAACCCAGCCATGCCCGCTGACCATCTGGTCAGGGTGTCGAAGATCATCAATGGTTTCAGGGCATGTGCGATGTGATGAGCCGAGGGTGCATTCGCACTCGGCCAATGGTTCGGGCGATGAGCGAAGACCGGCTTTCCGAGCAGCGGCGCGGCTCGGGTTCTGACGACGGTGTCGGCGAGCTGTCGAACCCGTTACGGCACGCATCGCCGGAGGATTCCGAACCTCCAGCATCCAGGCGCGACGAGGCTCCGCCGATCGTGCTGGCCGCCATTGCCGGCGTGATCGAACCCGGCCCCTCAGGCTGGCTCGCCGGCCGCCGGCACCGGCTGACACATTGGTGGCGCGGCTCGACACCGAACCTGCGCGGTTCGGTCTACATGCTGTCGGCGATGCTGGTCTATGCGGTGATGGTCGGGCTGATCAAGCATATCGGCTCAACCATTCCACTGGTCCAGACGCTGCTGATCCGACAGGTGATCATGAGCGTGATCATCATCGCCTTCGCGGCCAACCAGCTGCCGGCCATGATGCGGACCTCGCGTCTGGGACTGCAGGTCTTCCGCGGCCTGATCACGCTCGCCTCGATGCTCTGCGGTTTCAGCGCCATCATCTACATTCCGCTGGCTCAAGCGACCGCGATCGGGTTCAGCCAGGTGCTGTTCGTCACCATCGCCGCAGTGCTGCTGCTGAAGGAGAAGGTCGATGCCCGCCGCTGGGTCGCGACCATCATCGGCTTCATCGGCGTCGTCATCATGCTCAACCCATCGGCGGAGGGGCTGAACATCTACGCGCTGATGTCCGTCGCCGGCGCGTTTCTCGGGGCGGGCATCACCATCAGCGTACGCAAGTTGGCAGCAACGGAGCGGACCGACACGATCCTGATCTATCAGGGCATCGTCCTGATCATCGTGCTCGCCGTGCCGACCTGGATCTTCTGGGTCCAGCCGACCGCCGAACAATGGCTTTCGCTGACCCTGCTCAGCCTGTTCGGCACGGCAGGGCAATGGCTGATCACGCGCGCCTATCAGGTCGGGGAAGCAGCCGCGCTCGCCCCGCTCGATTTCACGCGCCTGCTGCTGGCGAGCTTCACCGGCTTCGTCTTCTTCTCGGAGGTTCCGGCGCTCACCACCTGGATCGGCGCCACCTTCGTGATCGGGGCAACGCTCTACACGATGCGCAAGAACGCCAGGCCGCTGACCTCTCCGGCCTGACCGTCGCCCTCCCTCACAGGATGCCCCCGTGACCCGCCACCAGCTCGACGCCGGCCTGAAGACCTGCGCTCGCCGACGCAGGCTGAAGGCGTGTTTCATCCCGAGCGGTACAGTCTGCAGTCATGATGCAAGGGACGATCGCGAAAACCGCTAGCCGCGTGGGAACATATGCAGGTAGGGCCCGGCCTCTCGCAGCACACGCATATAGGAGGGGCGCTCCAGCAGCCGGTCGAAATAGGCTGCGACGGCCCTGTGCGTGTCGCGGAAGGGCAGCACCAGCTCGGAATAATAGAGCGCCGGCGCGGCAGCGCAGTCGGCCATGGTGAAGGCATCCCCCGCAGCCCAACGGCGCCCGACCAGCGTGTGCTCGAGCACATCATAGGCCGTCTGCAGCCGTTTCCTTGCCTGTTCGACGCCCGTCGGGTCCTTGCCGTCGGCCGGCCTTATGCGGTCCCCGACGATCTTCTGGATGGTCTCATTGAGATAAATGTCGAAGAAGCGGTCCTGCAGCCGGACTTCGAGCGCGAGAGCGGCGTCGTCCGGGATCAGCCGAAACGCCCCCGGATGGGTTCGGTCGAGATATTCGATGATGATGCTGGACTCAGGCACGATGCGCCCCCGCGCTTCATCCTGCAGCACGGGAAACCGCCCCATCGGCCAGAGCTTCAGCAGAGCCGTGCGCTGTTCGGGATCACCCAGGTCGACAAGCTTTGGCGTGAAGGGCGTGCCGTTCTCGTAGAGCGCGATCACCACCTTCTGGCAGAACGAGGAGAGCGGATGGAAATGCAGCGTCAGCGACATGGGCGAGCCTCCGTGTGATGTCAGGCAGCGGCAGACTGGCGCTGCAATTCGCGGGCGAGATTGTCGAGGCCGATGCGGGTACCGCGTTCCCGTTCCTCCGGGCGGTCGTAACCGTCAAGAAAGGCAGCCTGCTCGGTAAAGACGAACCGTGTTCGCGAGCCTTCCGCCCTGAACAGGACGGTCGCCAGCGACACCGAAATGCGCCGCTCGGCCAAGCGCATCGCATAAGCGTAGACGATGCGGTTGCCGGGCACGATGTCCTGGTAGACGGCGTCGTAGATGTGGTCGACGCCGTCGGAATCCCGCGTTGTCAGATGTTCCTGGCCACCGACCGAGAAGTCGAGCGTGTGCGCACCGGCCTCCCAGTCGTCGTGGCAGGCAAACCAGCGCCGCTTAATCGCCGGATCGGCCCAGGCCGCGAAAACGCGGGCCGTGGAGGCGTCATAGACGCGTTCGATGGTGAAGGTGGCATGCGTGACACTGTGTTCTGTCATCCCGTGCTCCTCTGCTCATTGGTGGTCGGGCGCTTTGTCGGATCAGGCCATCCTTATTGTTCGCGGTCAGTCATGTCGGGTTTCCTTCATCCGGTTCTTCCGGGTTCTCTGCGAGATAGGCGCCCAGGCGATCGAAGCGCCGCTCCCACACCATTCGGCGCTCGCTGATCCAGCGCTCGGCGGCGCGCAGCGCCTGCGTCTCGACGTGGCAGGTCCGGACCCGTCCCTGCTTCTGCGAGCGGATGAGTCCGCTTTCCTCGAGCACCGCGAGATGCTGCACCACTGCCGACAACGTCATCGCCAGCGGCGCGGCGAGTTCGCTCACCGAGGCCGGCCCATCGCACAGGCGCTCCACCATCAGCCGGCGGGTCGGATCCGCCAATGCCTGGAACATCAAGTCGAGCTGCGCCGGTTGGTGAAGCATGCGCTTAAGTATCCTGGCACGGCGGGGCTGTCCAGAATTATTTAGCAACTGCTAAAGTGTTATCGCGAAACGGCACCGCGCTATTTGCGTCCAAGGCCCGTGACCGGCTATGAGTCCCGGCACGCCTCCTCAGCGCGTGCGCCCAAATTCCGCGCCAAAGCAGCCGAGGCTTCCATCATGCGTATCGAGAACGATCCCAAGCTCGACTTCCGGGACGTGCTGATCCGGCCCAAGCGGTCGACGCTGGGCAGTCGTGCCCATGTCGACGTCAACCGCACGTTCCGCTTCGCCCATACCGGCAAGGACTGGACCGGCTTCCCGCTGATCGCCGCCAACATGGATGTGGTCGGCACAATGAGCATGGCGCGCGCCTTGCTGAAGCATGGCGCGATGGTGGCCCTGCACAAGCATTACGATGCCGACGATCTGATCGCCTTCTTCAAGGAGAAGGAATCGGCCAACGCCTTCTATTCGCTCGGCACCACCGAGACCGATCACGAGAAGCTGAAGCACGTCCATTCCAAGGCACCGATCAGCAAGATCTGCCTCGATGTTGCCAACGGCTACACCGAAAAATTCGTCGACACCGTCAAGGCGACCCGCGAAGCCTTCCCGCATGCGGCGATCATGGCCGGCAATGTCGTGACCGGCGACATGACGGAAGCGCTGCTTCTTGCCGGCGCCGACATCGTCAAGGTCGGCATCGGCCCCGGCTCGGTCTGCACCACCCGCAAGATGACCGGCGTCGGCTACCCGCAACTCTCCGCCATCATCGAATGCTCCGATGCGGCGCATGGCCTGAAAGGCCTGGTTTGCGGTGATGGCGGCTGCACCGTGCCGGGCGACCTCGCCAAGGCCTATGGCGGCGGTGCCGATTTCGTCATGCTGGGCGGCATGCTCGCCGGCCATGACGAATGCGAGGGCAAGATCCGCTACGAGGAGCGCGACGGCAAGAAGGCTCCGGTCGCGATGACCTTCTACGGCATGTCCTCGGACACGGCGATGAAGCGCTATTCCGGCGGCGTCGCGAAATACCGCGCCTCCGAGGGCAAGACTGTCGAAGTGCCCTATCGCGGCCCGGTCGAGGGTACGATGCAGGAGCTGATGGGCGGCGTGCGCTCAGCCATGACCTATATCGGCGCCGTTCGGCTGAAGGAGATGCCCAAGCGCACCACCTTCATCATGGTCGGCAGCCAGCTGAATACGATATTCGGCACCTGAGGCGCTTGCGCGGGCGGCGGCTCAGCCGCCCGGCAGGGCTTCGTCCTCGGTCACCCGGCCGTCGACGAGATGAATGCGGCGGCTGGTCAAGGCAGCCATCTCCAGATCGTGAGTGACGGCAACCACGGTCTTGCCGCGCTCACGCACCAGCGCGTCCAGTATCGCGAAGACCTGCTCCGAGTTCTTGCTGTCGAGGCTACCGGTCGGCTCGTCGGCAAGGACGAGCGGTGGGTCGTTGGCGAGCGCTCGCGCCACGGCGACACGCTGGCGCTGCCCGCCCGAGAGCTGGTCTGGCCGCTTGTCGAGATGCCCCGCGAGGCCGAGCGCCTCGAGCAGCTGCGTCGAGCGCTCGCGCATCGCTCCAGGCGGGAGGCGCCCGAGCCGGCGCATCGGGATCTCGACATTCTCGCGCACGGTGAATTCCGGCAGCAGGAAATGGAACTGGAAGACGAAGCCGAGTGTCTCCAGCCTGATCCGCGCGCTGTCCCGTTCGCTGAGCCCCTCCGTGTCGCGGCCCCCGAGCCGGAGTACGCCTCCTGTCGGTCGGTCGAGCAGGCCGAGCAGATAGAGCAGCGAGGACTTGCCCGAGCCGGACGGGCCGGTGATGGCGACGAATTCGCCCTCGCCGATCGTCAGCGACACATCCTCCACCAGCGTGACGGGCACGGCAGCGGGAAGCACGCGCGTCAAGCCGGTCGCCTCGATCAGCGCCGTCATGTCGCGCCCCGGATGATGTCGACCGGGTTGAGCCGGGCAGCCTGCCGCGCCGGCAGATAGCCGGCTATCCCGGCAGAAACCAGCGCGAAGCCGGCCGCAATCAGGTAATGCCAGATGCTCCAGGCCAGCGGCAGGCGGGTGATTTCCTGCACCACCGACGCCCCCGAGAGTTCGAAGCGGACGAGCGAGAGCGCGAAGCACAGGGCAAAGCCGACCGCCCACCCGATCAGGGAGCCTCCGGCCCCGAGCACAAGTCCCTCCAGGAGGAACAGGCGACGCATGTCGGTTTCCGTGAAGCCGAGCGACTTCAGGATGGCGATGTCGCGCGCCTTCTCATGGGTGATGGTCGAGATGATGTTGAAGATGCCGAAACCGGCCACCAGCAGAATCGCGCCAACGACGGTGTACATGATGACATTGCGGATCACCAAAGCCTCAAGCAGCGACTCGTTCGCCTCCTGCCAGGCCACCGCCTTGTAGCCGATCAGCGCCTCGGCGCGCCGCGCCACCTGAGGCGCGAAAGCGGGATCGTCGAGCTTCAGCCGGATCTCGTTGATCGCATTCGGCCGCTCGCTCAGAATCTGTGCATTCTTGAGCAGGACATAGCCCTCACCCTCGTCACGCGCGGTCGTTCCGGTATGGAACAGGCCGACGATCTTGAAGGCACGGGTCTGGCCGGTGGAGGAGACCACCGTCACGGTTGTCCCGAGGTCGGCACCGAGACGCTGGGCCAGGCGGTCTCCGACGACGATGTTGTTGCCCCCGGCGATCAGCGAGGTGAAGCTGCCCTCGCGGAAATCCCTGGCGATCGACGAGACGCGCATTTCGGCCTGCGGCTCGATGCCGATGATGCCGATGCCGACATCGCGCCCGGCATAGCGCACCACCCCTTGCGTCTTCAGGCTCGATGCCATTTGGCCGGGAACCCAGGCTCTCAGCAACGCCGTCGCTTCGGTCGGGTTGAGGATACCGCGGCGATCGTCCTTTGGTCTCAGCCCAGCGATCTGGATCGATGCGAACTGGTCCTGCGCCGGTTGCCGGCGCGCGGTGCGCCGCTCGTCGGTGATGTCGACATGCGGCATGGTGTCGACAAGCCTCGCGACGAAATCGTCCTCGCCCCCCTGCATCAGGGCCGCCATCGCGATGGAGAAGCCGACTCCCAGCGCCACGCCGAGCACGGCGACGAGCGTCTGCCGACCGCGCCCGAGGATATGCGTCAGGGCAAGATCGAGGATCAACCGCATGGCCTCACCCTCCCTGGACCCTGACGCGTGCGCCGTCACTGATACGTTCGGGATAGGGCGCAATGACGCGCACCGTGTCCGGCATCCCCGAGAGGATCTCCACCTCGCTCGTGCCGCGGATGCCGATCGTCAGCTCGCGGCGGCGCACGACATCGCCCTCGACGACGAACACCGCGTTGCCGTGAACGGCGTTGGTCGGCAGCAGCAGGGCATTCTGCGACACGCGCGCGATGATGTTGATTTCGACCGTCATGCCGATCATCACGGGCGTGTCGTCGGGCAAGGCCAGATAGACACGATAGGTCTTGGCGATGGGATCGCCCTTGGGCGTGATGCTGTCGACCGTGGCTTCGAGCTTCCGGCCCGGGAAGGCATCGGCCATCAGCAGGGCCTTCTGGCCGACCTTGACCTGGGGAATATCCTCCTCGTTCACCTCGGCGACGACGCGGAGCGGCTTCGCCTCGCCAATCCAGAATAGAACCGTGCCGGGCTCGGCGATCTCGCCAACCTCGCCGTCGCGGCGCAGGACGGTGCCGCGCATCGGCGCGCGGAGCAGGTAGTTTTCCAGCCGGGCCGTCTGGCCTGCGACGAGCGCCGAGGTCTGTCCGATCTCGCTGCGGGCGCGATCAAGCGCCTGCTGGGTGACGACCTTGCGCTCGACAAGCGTGGCAAGCCGGTCAAGCTCCGTCGAGGCGAGGGCGTGGCGCGCCTTCAATTCGGCCAGCGTCGCCTCGGCCTGGGCCCTGTCCAGCTTGGCCAGGACCTGCCCCTCCTCGACCCGGGTGCCTTCGCAGTTGCAGAGTTCGACAATGCGCTCGCGAATGAGCGGCGTCACCTTGGCCCAGGTCCGCGGCTCGACGACGCCCGTCGCATAGACGATGGCCGCCGCGTCGCCACGCTTCGCCAGCACGGTGGAAACCAGCGCCGGCCGGGTGAAGGACCAATAAGTCGCGGCCGCGACCACGAGCACGACCAGGACAAGCAGACGACGAACGAGCTTCAAGGCATCCCTCCCGGGAGGAGGCGGCAGCGACATGGCAGGGCAACGCGATTTTTCATTGCTCCGGCATCGATCAAGGCGCTAAAATTACAGACCGACCGTCGGTCATTTTACAGACCGACGGTCGGTCGTCAAGTTGGAGAGGCCGAGCCGGCATGCCGCGCGTGGTAAAACACCCCGATGATCGCAGGAACGAGCTGCTCGACTGCGCCCAGGCGCTGTTCTTCGAACGCGGGTACGAGCGCACGACGATCAACGACGTGATTGCACGCGCCGGCATCTCCAAGGGCGGGTTCTATCACCACTTCACCGCCAAGGAGGATCTGCTTGCGGCGTTGGCGACCCGGCTCGCCTTGTCCTCGGTCGAGCGCCTCACGGATCTGACGGAGGCGCCCGATCTCGCACCGCTTGCGCAATTGAACGGCTTTCTGGCGCGCGCCCGGCAAATCAAGCTCGAGGATGCCCCCAGGCTGAGGGCGACATTCGATGTCCTGTTCAAGCCCGAGAACATCGTGCTCTATCACCGCATCAACGCAACCGTGATCCCGCTCGTGGTGCCGGTGCTCACCCGCATCATCGCGGCGGGCAAGGCTGAAGGCGTGTTCAAAGTGCCCGATGCCGGAATCGCGGCTGAGATCGTGCTGCATCTCAGCGCCACCAGTCACGACGCCATGGCCCGGGCGATCTCGGCATCGGGAACCACGGACGCTCCGGCCGCGATCGATGCGCTCGATCAGCAGCTGCGTTTCCAGGGCATCGCCATAGACCGCATCCTCGGACTGCCGGACGGCAGCGTCACCTATGTCGAGGACGGATTCGTGGAAGCGATCATGACGGCGCGATGACACGCCAATGAGGGCAGAGGCCTGCCGTATCCCGCTCGACATCGCATCCGGGATTCGAAATCCCCCCACTCCCCTTTGCGGCTCAGCTGTTGCATAGTCACGCCACCATGCAGAAAGCCGCCCAGGCTTCGGGGAAACGACAATGACGAAGATAATGATCCTGGGGGCCGTGGCCGCCCTTGCGGCCGCAGCGACCTCCGCCCATGCGCAACAGCTGGCGCCAAGCCCGACGCTGGATGCCGTGAAAGCCCGCGGACACCTCGAATGCGGCGTGCATCTCGGCCTGCCCGGTTTTTCCTTCGCCAATGACAAGGGCGAGTGGACGGGGCTCGATGTCGATTACTGCAAGGCACTGGCCGCAGCCGTGCTGGGCGATGCCACCAAGGTGAAGTTCACGCCGACCTCGGTGCAGCAGCGCTGGCCGATCCTGCAGTCGGGGCAGGTCGACCTGCTCTCGCGCAACTCGACCATCACCTTCTCGCGCAATGCGACACTGGGCCTGAACTTCCAGGGCATCAATTTCTACGAAGGCCAGACCTTCATCGTCCGCAAGTCGACCAACGCCAAGACGGCGGCCGATCTCGACGGCGCCTCGGTCTGCGTCGCCGCCGGCTCGACCGAGGAGAAGAACGCGGCCGACTGGTTCCGCGAGCGCAACCTCAAGGTGACGATCACCAATTTCCAGAAAAACGACGACGCCATCGCCGCCTATGATGCCGGCCGCTGCGACGCCTATACCGCGGGCGTCGGCGCGCTCGCCGGCCAGCGCGCCAAGCTCAAGGTCCCCGGCGAACACGTCATCCTGACCCAGCCGATCTCGAACGATCCCCAGGGGCCGGTGACACGCTACGGCGACGAGCGCTGGCAACTGATCGTGCGCTGGGTGCTGAACGGCACCATCGCCGCCGAGATGCTCGGCGTCACCTCGGCCAATGTCGATGAGATGAAGGCCAATTCGAAGAACTCGGAAGTCCGCCGCCTGCTCGGCGTCGAAGGTGGTTTCGGCGCGATGATGGGCCTGCCGGACGACTGGATGTACAAGGCCATCAAGCAGGTCGGAAACTATGGCGAGAGCTATGAGCGCTCGGTCGGCATGGGCTCGGCCCTGAAGCTCGAGCGCGGCCAGAACCAGCTCTGGACCAAGGGCGGGTTGCTGTTCACGCCGCCCTTCCAGTGAGAGGCGCCGCGGTATCGGGCGCCTGACGGTGCTTCGAGAAATCGGGCGTCATTCCGGACAGGCGGCAAAGCCGTGCAGCTCCGGAAGCCATCGCAGAGCGCAACGCCTGTCGATGGTTTCCGGGCCTGCGTTTCGCTTCGCCCGGAATGACGCACCTCCTTCGCCACGCACCCTTGTCTAAGAGGCGGCACCCGTGGCCAGCGTTCTATCCTTCATCAACGACAAGCGGGTGCGCGACCTGTTCTATCAGGCCGCGCTCGTGCTGGGGCTCGTCGGCGCGACCGTGTGGTTCGTGCGCAATGCCTCGGAGAACATGGTCAAGGCCGGCATCGCGTCGGGTTTCGACTTTCTCTGGCGCACATCGGGGATAGAGGTTCCCTTCGTCCTGACCGGCTACACCCAGCAGGACAATATCCTCGCCCTGTTCTGGGTCGGCATCGCCAACACGATGCTCGTCACGGTGATCGCGATCGCGCTTGCCACCTTGCTCGGCTTCGTCGTCGGCATCGCGCGGCTGTCCTCGCACTGGCTGCTCTCGACGATCGCCGGCGCCTATATCGAGTTCGTCCGCAATATCCCGCTGCTGTTCTTCGTCCTGTTCTGGTATTTCGGCGTGATCGCGGCCCTGCCGGCGCCACGCGCCTCGCTGAGCCTCTTTGGCGTCGCCTTCCTCAATAATCGCGGCCTGACGATTCCGCTGCCCGACTCATCCGCGAATTTCCGCTGGGCATTGGCGGTCATGCTCCTGTCCTGGCTGGCGCAATGGCTGGTGATGCGCTGGGCACGCCGGCGGAAGGAGGAGACCGGCCGCGACGCGCCCGTCCTGATGCTCGGCATCCTGTTCGTGCTGATCGTGCCCGCGCTCGCCTTCACCTGGGCCGGGCTCGCCGTACGCTGGGACGTGCCGGTGCTGCGCGGCTTCAATTACCGCGGCGGCTTCGTCGTGATCCCTGAATTCGTCGCGCTGCTCGCGGCGCTGGTCACCTACACGGCAGGCTTCATCGCCGAGATCGTGCGCGGCGGCATCCAGGCCGTGCCGCATGGCCAGAGCGAGGCGTCTGCCGCGCTCGGGCTGCGTCCCGGGCAGATCCTGCGGCTCGTCGTCATTCCGCAGGCGCTGCGTGTGATGGTACCGCCGATGACCAACCAGTATCTCAACGTGCTGAAGAATTCGTCCTTCGGTGCGGCCATCGCCTATCCCGACATCGTCAGCCTGTTCATGGGCTCGGCGCTGAACAATACCGGGCAGGCGATCGAGATCATCGCGATGACGCTCGCGGTCTATCTGGTGATCGGGCTTGCCGTCTCTGCCTTCATGAACTGGTACAATGCCAGGATCGCGCTGGTGACGCGATGAGCACAGCGACCTTTCCGCTCTGGCGCCAGAGGCTGTTCGGCACGCCGGCAACCGCCGCCGTTACCGTTGTCCTCGCACTCGGCATCGCCTGGGTCGCGGTCCCGCTGATCCGCTGGGCGCTGATCGACGCAACCTGGTCCGGCACGACCCGCAATGACTGCACCGGCAGCGGTGCCTGCTGGGTCTTCATCCGGGCCCGCTTCGGCCAGTTCATGTACGGGCTCTATCCCGTCGACGAGCGCTGGCGAGCCGACCTCGCCGGAGCCATCTTCGCGCTCTCGGGACTTGGCCTCTATCTCTCGCCCAAACCCATGCGGATCCGGCTCGCGATCCTCGCGCTGATCATCCTGCCGCCGCTCGGCGTCTGGCTGCTTGCCGGCGGGTTCGGCCTGCGCCCGGTCGAGACGCGGGAATGGGGCGGGCTGATGCTGACGCTCTTCATCTCGGTCTATGCCAGCCTGATCGCGATCCCGCTCGGCATCCTGCTGGCGCTCGGACGCCAGTCGCAGCTCAAGGTGGTGCGGCTGATCAGCGTGCTGTTCATCGAGTTCTGGCGCGGCGTGCCGATCATCGCAGTCATCTTCCTCGCCTCGCTGCTGCTGCCGCTGATCCTGCCGAGCGGCACGGGCATCGACCGCCTGGCGCGCGCCGTGATCGGGCTCGGCCTCGTCATCGCCGCCTATATGGCTGAAGCCGTCCGCGGCGGATTGCAGGCCCTCCCCACCGGCCAGCGCGAAGCCGCAACCGCGCTGGGGCTGACCTATTGGAAGGCGACGGGGCTGATCGTTCTGCCGCAGGCCTTGCGGATTTCCTTGCCGGCGATGACCAACGAATTCATCGCGCTGATCAAGAACACGACGCTCGTGCTCGTCGTCTCGATCCTCGACCTGCTCGGCATCGCCCAGGCCTCGCTTGCCGATCCCAACTGGGTCGGGATGAACATGGAGGCCTATGCCTTTGCCGGGGCGATCTACTGGCTGATCTGTTATGCGCTCTCGCGCTGGAGCAAGCGCCTCGAGAAGCGCAAACTGGGTTAGGTCGCCGTCCCGTCGGCATGACCGGTCCGGCTCCAGCAGCCCAATGAAAAAGCCGGCCTCGCGGCCGGCTTTTCATCTCGGATCGCAGGAGGCATCGAAAGAGCCTTGGCTCAGGCGCGCACGACCTTGCGGTCGCGACGGCGATCGGCCGCGGGCTGATAGGCGATGCGGGCGTGGTAGCTGCAATAAGGCATGCCGGTCTGGGAACGGCCACCGCAGAAGCGGAACTCCGGGGTGGTCGGGTCGCCCATCGGCCAGCGGCACATATATTCGCGCAGATCCATGATGGTGACCCGCTCGGAGAACGGCACCACGACGTCCTCAGGCAAAGCCGGCGCCTGTTCGGCCTCGACCTCGACCACGGGCTCGTATTGCGGCGCGAGCGCATTGGCGCCGCGGGTCATGCCGGCATTCCCGCCAACCGGGTGGCTCGGCGCGCGGGTCGGCGCCTTGCGGGGGCGCGGCGTCGACGAGGCGGCCGGGCTCTTGGCGCGGCCGGAAAGACCGAGCCGGTGCACCTTGCCGATCACGGCGTTACGCGTGACATTGCCGAGCTCGCCGGCGATCTGGCTGGCGCTCAGTCCGTCGCTCCAGAGCTTCTTGAGAAGCTCGACGCGTTCGTCCGTCCATGCTCCGACGTCGTTCATGGCTTCACCTGTCTCATCCGGCCAGCTCCTTCACGGAACCGGCCTATGGGCCGATCGTGGGCGGAATCCGAAACCGGCAGCTCCCGCTGTTAAACGGAGGCCGTTACACCCGGAATTGACGGTACAGGAGACGCCGCACGAGATGTCGTATCTGACAGAACGGACCATACAAGATGCCGGGACTCGGCCACAAGAGTCCCCGAATCGGAAATTGATTTTTCCCCAGCCATTCGCGGATCGCGGGTCAAGCCCCTGTCTGCGGAGGAACTGACCTCACCCCGCGGAATTGACAGCGGGGAACCGGTTTTGCATAGTCGCAGCTACCTAGCCGCCCTCCACGGGCGGCGCTTATGTTTTTGACGGCTCGAGGTCTTTTTGGCGATGCGGATGACGGCGCGACGAGACGTCGGGAACTGGCTGCGACGATAATGTCGCCGGCGGGTCGCAGAGGGCTGCCAGGTTTTGCCCCGCGACGCCGTTCTTCCATCCAGCGCCCACCCGTTCTCATTCGCCCTTCCGCGAGGATCGCCTGTCATGACCCCTGCTCCCGTTAATCCCTCCCAGTCCGTGCTGCTGCCGACCTATGCCCGCG
The DNA here is from genome assembly GCF_000735605.1 of Allobosea sp. LC85. GTDB lineage: Bacteria > Pseudomonadota > Alphaproteobacteria > Rhizobiales > Beijerinckiaceae > Allobosea. Next base: position 96,836 of record NZ_JPKG01000027.1, on the reverse strand, counting down.
CGCCGATCGCGCTCGAGCGCGGCGAAGGCGCCTGGGTGGTCGCTTCGGATGGCCAGCGCTATCTCGATTTCGGCGCCGGCATCGCCGTCAATGCGCTCGGCCATGCGCATCCGCATCTGGTCCAGGCGCTGACCGAGCAGGCCTCGCGCATCTGGCACACGTCGAACCTCTACAGCATGCCGGAAGGCGAGCGGCTGGCCCGGCGGCTCTGCGAGGCGACCTTCGCGGAACGGGTGTTCTTCACCAATTCCGGCGCCGAGGCCAATGAGTGCGCCATCAAGATGGCGCGCAAGTACCATGCGGCGAAGGGCCATCCCGAGCGCTATCGCATCATCACCTTCGAGGGCGCCTTCCATGGTCGCACGCTTGCGACCATCGCCGCCGGCGGCCAGCAGAAATACATCGACGGCTTCGGCCCGAAGGTCGACGGCTTCGACCAGGTGCCCTTCGACGACGAGGCCGCGCTGAAGGCCGCGATCGGGCCCGAGACGGCTGCGCTGATGATCGAGCCGATCCAGGGCGAGGGTGGCCTACGCTCGGCGCCGGTGCGCTTCCTCAAACTGCTCCGCGAGCTCTGCGACACGCATGGCCTGATGCTGATCTTCGACGAGATCCAGACCGGCGTCGGGCGCACCGGCAAGTTCTTCTCCTATGAGCTCTCGGGCATCGCGCCCGACATCATGGCGATCGCCAAGGGCATCGGGGGCGGCTTCCCGATGGGCGCCTGCCTCGCCACCGAGGAAGCGGCCTCGGGCATGACGCTCGGCACGCATGGCACGACGTTCGGCGGCAATCCGCTCGCCATGGCGGTCGGCAATGCCGTGCTCGATGTCGTGCTGGCACGGGGCTTCCTCGAGCATGTGCAACAGATGAGCCTGCGCCTGCGGCAATCGCTGGCCCAGCTCAGGGATCACCATCCCGACGTGATCTCGGAGATCCGCGGCGAGGGGCTGATGATCGGCCTGAAGCTCAACACGCCGAACACCGATTTCGTGGTCGAGGCGCGTGCGGCCGGGCTGCTGGTCGTCGCGGCCGGCGACAATGTCGTGCGCCTGCTGCCGCCGCTGATCATCACCGAGGCCGACGCCGCCGAGGCGGTCGCGCGGCTCGAAAGGGCTGCGCAGGCGGTCGAGGCCACCCTGAAGCGACCGGCGGCCGAATAACGAACCCTCCGCCCACGGCACGTTTTTTTGAAGGAAGCGCCGACGATGCGCCATTTCCTCGATCTTTCCGATTTCTCCAGCGACCAGCTCCGCGCCATCCTGCGGGCAGGCGAGGAGATCAAGGCCCGCCGTCGCACCCCGGCGGCAGCCTCCGACCGCCTGCTCGAAGGCAAGGTCATCGCCATGATCTTCGAACAGCCTTCCTTGCGAACCCGCGTCTCCTTCGACGTCGGAATCCGTGAGCTTGGCGGCTCGCCGATGATGGTGACGGGGCAGGAGATCGAGCTCGGCGAGCGCGAGACTATTGCCGATACCGCCCGCGTGCTGTCGCGCTATGTCGACGCCATCATGATCCGCATGCTCGACCATGATTCCGTGGTCGAGATGGCGAAATACGCCACCGTGCCGGTCATCAACGGACTGACCAAGCGCCAGCATCCCTGTCAGGTCATGGCCGATGTCATGACCTTCGAGGAGCGCAGGGGCCCGATCGCCGGCAAGCGCATCGCCTGGACGGGCGACACGAACAATGTCCTGACCTCCTGGGTGCATGCGGCCGGACGGCTCGATTTCGAGCTCGCGATCGCGACGCCCGAAGAGCTCTCTCCGCCGCCGGCACTGATCGACTGGGCTCGCAAGCAGGGTGCCAGGATCCGGCTGACCAGCCGGCCTGAAGCCGCAGTCGAGGGCGCCGATTGCGTCATCACCGACTGCTGGGTCTCGATGGGTGACGAGGAAGGCACGCGCCACAACCTGCTGCGCCCCTATCAGGTCGACGAGCGCCTGCTCGGCCGCGCCGAGAAGGATGCGATCTTCATGCACTGCCTGCCGGCGAGCCGCGGCGAGGAAGTCACCGATGCGGTCATGGACGGGCCGCAATCGGCCGTCTTCGACGAAGCCGAGAACCGGCTGCATGCGCAGAAGGGCATCCTGGCCTGGTGCTTTGGCGGCGTCGCAGCCTGATGGCCGTCGCTGACACCCCTTCGGAGACGGCGGCGCTCGACGATCGCGTCGTGCCGTTCACGGTCCCGGACCTCGACATTCGCGGCCGGGTCGTGCGACTCGGCGCCTCGATCGACACGGTTCTCGAGCGTCACAACTATCCGGAGCCGGTCTCGCGCGTCCTCGGCGAAGCAGCCGCGCTCACCGTTCTGCTCGGCACCGCACTGAAGTTCGAAGGCCGTTTCCAGGTCCAGACCAAGAGCGATGGGCCGATCTCCATGCTGGTGGTCGATTTCAATGCGCCCGACAATTATCGCGCCGTCGCGCATTACGACGAGGCGCGGCTGCAGCAGGCGGTCGCGGAAGGCACGCTGAGCACGGGCGAGCTGCTCGGCAAGGGCCATCTCGGCCTGACGGTCGATCAGGGCTCGCAGTCGACGCGCTATCAGGGCGTGGTCGCACTCGAGCATCAGAGCCTGGAAGACGCGGCACACCAGTACTTCAAGCAGTCCGAGCAGATTCCGAGCCGGGTGCGGCTCGGCGTCGGCAGCGTTGTCACCGGCGCGGGGCGGCAATGGCGGGCCGGCGGGCTGATCGTGCAGTTCATGCCGACCTCGCCCGACCGGCTGCGCGCCGCCGATATCCATCCGGGCGATGCTCCGCAAGGCCACGAGATCCTGGCCAGCGAGCACCCCGACGGGATCGCCGACGATGCCTGGGCCGAGGCCCGCTCACTGGTCGAGACGATCGAGGATCACGAGTTGCTCGACCCGATGCTGGAAAGCGAGCGGCTGCTCTATCGCCTGTTCCACGAGCGTGGCGCACGCGTCTTCGAGCCGGTGATCGTGCATGAGGCCTGCCGCTGCTCGCGCGAGCGCGTGCTCGGCATGCTGCGCGGCTTTTCCGCCGAAGACCGCCGGGCGATGGTCGCCGATGACGGCACGCTCGCCGTCACCTGCGAATTCTGCTCGCGGCGCTATGATTTCGACCCGGCCGAGGTCGAGGCCGGGCTGAGCGCCTCGCCCTGACGGCGCCGTGGCTCTCGCTCGGGCCATTCTCTCAGAGCGATAGTCCCGCGGCTTTCATCAGGACGCGGAAACCGAGGGCAACGACGCCGAGCGTCAGTACGCTTGCGCCCCAGATCAGGACGAGCCAGCCGAAGCGGCTGAGCCAGGGCTTGCGGGGGGCTGTGACCGGCGCCATCAGTGGTAGCCCTCTCCCGCCTTCACCTTGCCGCGGAACACGTAATAGGACCACGCGGTATAGGCGAGGATGATCGGGATGATGAAGAGCGCCCCGACCAGCGTGAAGCCCAGGCTCTGCGGCGGAGCCGCTGCCGCGCGGATCGAGATGTCCGGCGGGATGATGTTGGGCCAGAGGCTGATCGCAAGGCCGCTATAGCCGAGGAAGAGCAGCACCAGGGAGAGCAGGAAGGGGGCTGCATGCGGCGACCGCTTCAGGACCGACAGGATCAGGGCGGCCGTGGCGAATACCAGGATGGGGACGGGCGCGAAGAAGAACAGGTTCGGCAGCGTGAACCAGCGCTCCGCCACGCGCTGATGCAGCAATGGCGTCCACAGGCTGACAAGCACGATTGCCGCGAGCAGGGCGATGACGATCGGGCGGGCGAGCGCGATCATGCGCTGCTGCAGTTGCTCCTCCGTCTTCATGATCAGCCAGGTGCTGCCCAGCAGCGCATAGGCCACCAGGAGTCCGAGGCCGGTGAACAGGCTGAACGGTGTCAGCCAGTCGAGCGCGCCGCCGGCAAAGGCGCCGTCGCGCACCACAAAACCATTGATGAAGGCGCCGAGCGACACGCCCTGGAAATAGGTGGCGATGTAGGAGCCCCAGGCAAAGGCCTTGTCCCAGAACGGCTTGTGCGCCTCGTCGGCCTTGAAGCGGAACTCGAAGGCGACGCCGCGCCAGATCAGCCCCGCCAGCATCAGGACGAGCGGAAGATAAAGCGCGCTGAGGATCACGGCATAGGCGAGCGGAAAGGCAGCCATCAACGCTGCACCGCCCAGCACCAGCCAGGTTTCATTGCCGTCCCAGACCGGCGCCACCGTGTTGACCATGGTGTCGCGATCCTCCCTGCCCTTCACGAAGGGGAACAGGATCCCGATGCCAAGGTCGAAACCGTCCATGATCACATACATCATCAGGCCGAAGCCGATGATCAGCGCCCAGATGATCGGAAGGTCGATGCCCATCTCGCTCACGCTCCCTTGCCGACGCCGCTGCGGGCATCGAGGTGGTCCGGCGCAGCCGAGAGCGGCCGGGCCGGGCGTTGGTTCAAGAGTTCGTCGCCATGGGCTTCCGGCTCCGGACCGTGGCTCTCGGGACCATGTCCGACCAGCTTCAGCATATAGCTGACACCTGTTCCGAAGACGGCGATGTACATGACGATGAAGACGATCAGCGTCGCCGACAGCGCCAGTGCCGAGTGGTTGGAGACCGCGTCCTTCGTTCGCATCACGCCATAGACGATCCAGGGCTGACGACCGATCTCCGTGGTGAACCAGCCGGCGAGGATGGCGACCAGCCCCGACGGCCCCATCAGCAGGGCAAAGCGCAGGAACAGCTTCGACTCGAACAAGCCACCGCGCCAGCGCAGCCAGACGCTGCAGATGCCGAGCAGCAGCATGAGGAAGCCGAGGCCGACCATGAGGCGGAAGCTCCAGAACACGATGGTCGAGTTGGGCCGGTCCTCAGGAGCGAACTCCTTCAGGCCCTGGATCTGTCCATTCCAGTCATGGGTCAGGATCAGGCTTCCCAGGCGCGGGATCTCGAGCTTGTAGCGGGTCGTCTCTGCCGCCATGTCGGGCCAGCCGAACAGCACCAGCGGCACCCCCTCGCCCGGCTTGTTCTCCCAATGTCCTTCGACCGCGGCGATCTTGGCGGGCTGGTACTTCAGCGTATTCAGACCATGTGCGTCGCCGACGGCGATCTGCAGCGGCGCGACAACCAGCAACATCCACATCGCCATCGAGAGCATCGTCCTGATTGCCGGCGTGTTGCGGCCGCGCAGCAGATGCCAGGCGCCGGAGGCAGCGACGAACAGGGCCGTCGCGAGATAGGCTGCGATGGTCATGTGCACGAGACGATAGGGGAAGGATGGGTTGAAGATGATCTTCAGCCAGTCGACCGGGATGACCCGGCCATCGACGATCTCGAACCCCTGCGGCGTCTGCATCCAGCTGTTGGAGGCAAGGATCCAGGTCGCCGAGACGAGCGTGCCCAGCGCGACCATGATCGTCGCGAAGAAATGCAGTCCAGGTCCAACCTTGTTCCAGCCGAACAGCATCACCCCGAGGAAACCGGCCTCGAGGAAGAACGCGGTCAGCACCTCATAGGTGAGGAGCGGCCCGGTGACGCTGCCGGCGAAGGAGGAGAAATAGCTCCAGTTCGTGCCGAACTGGTAGGCCATGACCAGCCCGGAGACGACGCCCATGGCAAAGTTCACGGCAAAGATCGCCGACCAGAAATGGTAGAGGTCGCGATAGACCGTGTCGCGCTTCCACAGCCACAGGCCTTCGAGCACGGCGAGATAGCTCGCAAGCCCGATCGTGATCGCCGGGAAAACGATGTGGAACGAGATGGTGAAGCCGAACTGGATGCGGGCCAGTTCAAGTGCGGTCAAGCCGAACATCTCAGCTCCTCACCCGCGCCTCTGCCGAGGCAGGTTTCCCGCAGGTGAGCCCGAGCTTGACGCGTTTTCCATCGCTTCACCAGAGTTCGGCGAGCAATGGGTCACTGCCGCCGTTTCCAATTAATGTATGCATACATTATTACTAATCGTATGCATTTTCCAATGATGTGCGCCACGCGCAAGCGAGGCAAGACAGCGCAGGTGGCTGTCCCTGCACGACCACCTGCGCTGCGACGTGTACGGCGTTATGCGACGGAGTTCAGCACGGGCAAGACGACGCACCTCGCCCAGGCCTCGGCCCCGGGGTGCGTCGAACTGCAGAGCGTTGGGAGGCGGCTGGCTGGGCGGCCTTGGCCCCCAACCCGCCGAGGCGACGCTTGCCTCGGCAGCCTGCCGTCACCGATGCCGGGGCTCCGGGCTTTTCAGCTTCGGCAGCTCTCCATCAGGTCGCGCATGAATGCCTCGCCGGCAGCGAGTTGCTCGAGCGTGATGAACTCGTCCGGCTGATGCGCCTGATCGATCGAGCCCGGGCCGCAGACGACGGTGGGCAGGCCGGCACGCTGGAAATGGCCAGCCTCGGTCGCATAGGGCACGGCAATCGTACTGTTGCGGCCGGCAAGCCGCATGGCGAGGGTCTCGGCGCTCGAGCCGGCATCGGGTGCAAGGCCCGGCACATCCGATGTCATCACGGTCGTGATCGCCGAGGACGGCGCGGTCCGGCGCATGCGCGCGAGCACCGTCTCGGCATAGGCAGCGAAGCGACCTGGGACCTCGTCCGGATCCGAGCCCGGCAGCGTGCGCACCTCCCAGCCCAGCTCGCAGCGATCGGCCAGGATGTTGCGGGCAATGCCGCCATGGAGCTTGCCGACATGGACCGTGTCGTAGGGCGGATCGAAGCGATCGGCCGGATCGGCCCGCTCCATCAACTCCTGCGCCATCCGGTCGAGCTCCGCGGCGAGCAGTGCCCCGGCATGGACGGCGCTGGCGCCGAGATGCGGCTTCGAGGAATGGGCGGCAAAGCCGGTGACGATCGTGTTGAAGGTGCGGATGCCCTTATGCGCGTCGGCAATCTCGAGCGAGGTCGGTTCGCCGACGATGACGGCGCGCGGCAGCGGCAGATCGCGGCCCATGCGGGCAATGCCGTCCACCACGCCGAGGCAGGTGAGCTCTTCGTCATAGGACAGGAAGAGATGGATCGGCGTCGTCAGGTCGGCGGCCAGGAAATCCGGCACCAGGGCAAGCCCCAGCGCCACAAAGCCCTTCATATCGACGGCGCCTCGACCATAGGCCCTGCCATCGGCAATGCGCAGGGTGAAGGGATCGCTCGACCAGGCCTGGCCCGCGACGGGCACGACATCGGTATGGCCGGACAGCACGATGCCGCCGCGATCGGCCGGGCCGATGCTGGCGAAGAGCGCCGCCTTGTCACCCTCGGCATTCGGAATGCGGATCGAGGGTACGCCCCAGCTCTCGAGATAATCCGCGACGAAGGCGATGAGATCGAGATTGGACTTGGCGCTCACCGTGTCGAAGGCGACGAGGCGCGACAGCATTTCGAGCGGCGTGTAGCGCCGCGCGGCCGTGGTCGGAATGGTCAATGCAGAACCTTCTTCACATAGGGGGAATCAAGCGGGAAGAGCGGCACCTCGACATCGAAGACCACGCCATCCTCGCCCAGCATGGCGTAATAGCCGCGCATCGAGCCGTCTGGCGTCATCAGCGGGCAGCCCGACGTATAGCTGAAGCTCTCGCCCGGGCGCAGCACCGGCTGCTTGCCGACCACGCCATCGCCGCGCACTTCATGGACCTCGCCGCGGCCATCGGTGATGAACCAGTGCCGCGTCATCAACTGCACGGTCTGTCGCGACTGGTTCACGATCTCGATCGTGTAGGCCCAGAAATAGCGGCCCTGATCATGGGCGGATTCCCGTTCCATGAACTCGGGAACGGCGGTCACGCGCACGCCTCGGGTTTGCGCCTGATACATGCTCAGCGGCTCCGTGCCGTTGCGGGTTCGCCGGCGGGTGGAAAGGAGCCGGGAACGACGTCCCAGTTATGGACCGGCCGGCGGCAGCGTCAATCCCGAAGCGGCACTGGACGGTCCTGCTTTTGGCCCGGCGCAGCACCGGTCAGAGTGATTCTCGCATGGACAACCGCCCCGGAAACGGGCGATAGGACTGCGCCCGCCTGGCCTTTGCGCCCGGCTTCGCTAGCTCAGGCTGAACAGGTCCGACGCTCATGCTGCCCTTCCTGCCCGGCATCCAGCCCGACAGTCGCATCCGCGCCTTCATCGAAGAGGGCGTGATCAAGCTCGCGCGGCCGCCCGCGGAGGGCCAGATCCAGCCTGCCAGCCTCGACCTCAGGCTCGGCGACAAGGCCTATCGCGTCCGCGCCAGCTTTCTGCCCGGCCCGGGATCGACCGTCGTACGGCGGCTCGACCAGCTCGCCCTGCATGAGATCGACCTGACCAGGGGCGCTGTGCTCGAGACCGGCTGCGTCTATGTCGCGGAGCTGATGGAAGGGCTGGCGCTGCCCCAGGGCCTGCGCGCCGCCGCCAACCCGAAGAGTTCGACGGGACGGCTCGACGTCTTCACCCGCGTCATCACCGACCGGGCGCGCGAATTCGATCTGGTCGAGGAAGGCTATGAGGGCCCGCTCTTCATCGAGATCTCGCCACGCACCTTCCCAGTTCTGGTGCGCTCCGGCTCGCGGCTCTCGCAAATCCGTTTCCGCGCCGGCGAGGCCCGGCTCGACGACCGCACCCTGGGCGAATTGCACGAGCGCGAGACGCTGGTCAGCGCAGCCACTCCCTCGTTCCAGAGCGGCGTCGCCGTCAGTGTCGATCTCGCCGGCTTCGACGGTCTCGTGGGCTATCGCGGCAAGCGCCATACCGCGCTCGTCGATGTCGACCGGGTCGGTGCCTATCGCGTCGCCGATTTCTGGGAGCCGATCCAGGCCGACGCCTCCCGCTCCCTGATCCTCGATCCGGACCAGTTCTATATCCTGGCCTCGAAGGAGGCGGTGCATGTGCCTCCGGACTACGCCGTCGAGATGACGCCATTCGATGCGCTCGTCGGCGAGTTTCGCGTCCACTATGCCGGCTTCTTCGATCCTGGCTTCGGCCATGGCGGCGCCGGCGGCAAGGGCGCGCGTGCCGTTCTCGAGGTCCGCTCGCGCGACGTGCCCTTCATCATCGAGGACGGCCAGATCGTCGGCCGGCTGGTCTATGAGCACATGGCAGCACGGCCGGACGCCCTCTACGGTGCCGATCTGAAATCGAACTACCAGGGCCAGGCGCTCAAGCTCTCGAAGCATTTTCGCGACTGAGCGAACCTGCGCCCACATCCCTCGCGATTGCCGGATGACACCTGCGCCGGAAGCCGCTATGAGATTCGTGTCCTCGCCGTTGATCTGCGGTCGCTGCGAGCGCATGCGGGCGTAGTTCAGTGGTAGAACGTCAGCTTCCCAAGCTGAATGTCGTCGGTTCGATCCCGATCGCCCGCTCCAATATTTCAATGGGTTAGACCCTCCGACCGTCAAGCCGAGGGTCAAGTAGCTACAAGATAGCTACAGTCGTCATACTCATTTGGCAGAGTGAGCTTGGCTCTCAGACTCGGAGCTCGGGCGGAGAAATTCGCAAATCTCCGCGTCCATCGCCTGAGCGAGCTCATACAGAGTGATCACCGTCGGGTTGCGGCGACCATTGGGGCAAACTCTTTCAATTCGCGGTTCCTGCTCCGCCGAAGAGGCAGGCTTCGAACCAATCAGTGATCGTTTCACGCTTGTCGGCAACAACCTCAAGTCGGCGACAGGAGAAACATTTCAGCGGTGCGCGCCGTAGCTTCAAGGGGTCATTCCATCGGAGCCGCAATGGTCAGGGATGAGCGTGACGCGCCCCGGCCGTCGTCTGGACTTCCGTTATGGGTGACCCATCTGAGACAAGTGAAGATTGCTATCTAATGGGCAGAGTTGGCCCATTAGTATGGACAGGCTGCGTTTCACAACGGATTTGGCGGGGCTAACGAAGTCACGCATATGTATTCAGCGTACTGATCGGCTCGCGTGCTGTCCTTGGCGGGAGTACGCGCGCACCTTTGCCTCATTTACGGATCGGCCGATCATGGGCCAAAAGGGCCACCCGGCTCAGCATGTGCAAATTGATCCGTTTCCTGCCTGCTCCGGCGCGGATTCCTTGGGAGGTCGCTGGATGGCGACGACCTCCATTTGGGCGTCGAAGGACCGGCCGTGGCGCAGCACGCTCCAGCTGATGCGAGCGAGCTTGTTGGTGAACGCTCGGAGGTCGAATTTCAATCCGAACTAAGGTCATGTTCCGGCGTGCTGGACCACCATTCATGGCTGAACAGATTTGAGTGGCCGCATCAAGTAGATGCAGGCTTGCATAAGGCTTCGCAAGGCGTAAAGTACTGCTTAATAAGCCCGCGAGGAAACAGCGGCAGCGTTTCCCGCGAAGAGCGTTGATAATAATGACGACGCCACTCGATGCCTTGAATTAGTTTAATCTGCCCATGCATTCGACGTAGTTCTCATCCGCGGGGGGCGATTCCATGCATCATCAAATTTTTCGCTTCTGCAAGATCTTGGTGACATTAGGTTTAGTTATCGGAATTTTCGGATTTGATGCTTTGGCACAGTCAATTGTACTGAGGGGAGATGATGGCATTGATCTCCGTAGATACAGAATCGGCGACGGCTACGATATTGAAAATGGCGACGGGAAGCCTTCCTGCTTTCAAACGACAATTATTCCGTCAAATTCTCAATTATCACGCTTCAAGGCAACACTCGTAAGCGAAGAATTTCAGTCTAGGTCCTTAACGAAATTGATCAAAACCCTGGACGTACAATCATCAGCGAAATACGGGATTGCATCAGGCAAGGGCAAATTCTCGACAGCCTCAGCAAAAGAAGAATCACTAAAAACCTCTGAAACCGCTGTCAGTATGGTGGCGGAATGGATAGTGTTTTCTGGCTTGAACATAGCATCAATCGGTACAAAAAATGCGATTGGTGAGAACGCCTTTAATATAGGGTTAGGAGAATTCTTCCAGAAATGTGGATATTTCGTTGCGGTCGAGGAGGAGTTAGGAATACGTATTATAGCTCGTGTTAATGTTAACTTTAATTCCAGAGAAACAAAAAAGAAATTTGAGAGAAAGTGGGCCGCATCAACCGCTGGTGAGTTCAATTCGAAAGTCTATGGCGACTATTCCCTGGCGGTGGGTGGCACGAATGAAATTTTCAAGGAGTTTGAGAATAATAAAACGATACAAAGTATAACTGCTGAATTCAGTATCGAAGCGAAGAATGGAACGATTGGCGTAGGAGATGCTATTAAACAATTACCCACTTCGATTACGTCGTTTGAAAAGATATGGAGCTTTATAGGAGAACTTGCAAAAGGTCGCGAGAGCGATCCCGGACGGCCCGAGAGTATTTCCTTTGTCCCAATCCATAAATTTCTTCCCAATGCAATTGCATTGGAAAAATATGTCGATTTCGGCCTTGCTGTAACAGACTTCAGACGCAATATCAGCTTCGCTCAGGGTGCTCGCGCGCTGCATAGAAGATTGCCTTCAATCGCGAATTTTGTCTCGGATCGATCCAACGACGTGCTGTCAACGTTCAAGGCAGATGAAATTAACAGTGACTTTATCTTACTAGATTATATTGCGGCTAGTTGCTCATTTATGCGCACTCATTCTGTCAGTTTAATTAGGACGGTTCTTTGTGGCAAGGATTTATTTTCCGATTTTTCGATCGACCGCCGCTTGTACGAAGAAGACATTTCTTTAAAAGCAGCTGCTGCGAAGTGCTTTTTGTCTAATGGCGTTGATATACATCTGAATTGCTCAGTCGATAGGCTCGTTGCCTCACAACTTATCGGAGGTCTTTACATAAACAAAACGAATCTATCAGCTATAATTCATGAACTCGCTCCTGAATCTAAGAACGCCGTTGATATCGACACATATATTGCTCAGAATATTTCGTTAATCAGCGACGCTCTAGAGCGGAGGCTGTTTGAGCACACAAAGAATAGTATGTACTACCCATTTGCGCTGAATAAGATTAATTTCGAATATAACATATTTACGCTAAAACTAGGACAAGACGACATCGAGGTATTTTATAAAGGTTTACTCAACCCATTTGTCGAGTTTAGGTCTATGGACCTCCCTAATCACCGGTTTCCGATTGAACGGTCTCGTTCCAGCGGAGAACGAATAGTTTGGCTCGTCCATGAGGGGGCGGAGTCTCAAACAGTCCATGCGTATCCATCCACGCCAACACTTATGACCGGATTGGCTGTACGACAGAGAGATCAGTTTGCGGGCGTGGAAAGCTATACGTTAAGATGCCGCTCAGAACACGATTACGTTAAGATGGACAAAAATATTACGCTATTCGATAAAAACTCTATGGACATAATTAAGAATTATAAAGGTCCATTTGACAGACTTGTTATATATTCAATGTTTTGCAATACTCATGATATAGGTATTCACGGATTATTGTATGATCACGGAGAAAGCTTCGATATATACCTTGAAGGCAATGGATTCGCCGGACAATCGTCGATTTATATCGGATCTTTCATCCGATCAGACAACGGCGTTTTGTTTCAATCAAAATCCCGAGATTAACTCATCAAAATTAATCGTGTTTTATCTAATACCTAACCGTTTTCCGTTCGCTCTTTAAACCGGAGTCTTAAGTGATGACGTATTCTACTGTTGCCGTAATCTCTATATACGCGTTGGCTTCGTATCTAATTGCGCCGTCTGCTCGGGCGGCAGAGGGAATTTGGTCAGCTGACAGTCAGTTTGCCCAGGCGAATGTAGCCTGCTCTAGGAGATACACGTGCGGGCCGAAGAGCGACGTCATGTATGGCACCGGCTCGAGGGTTATTTCGACGGCGCCCAAACTTGTCTGGGGAGTCTGCTCGGCAGGCACAGGTCCTATTGACGGCTGCAACGTATGCAACACAAACCCTCCAACTGATTCTTGTGAATGGAGCCTTGAGAAAAAGTAGCGAGGCTTTGCCCGATCCTCTTATAGCCGCTCACCGCCTGCAAGTTGTCGGAAGGGCCGTATAGCGGCTTCGATCGACCGGGGAGGATCTCGCTGCCGAGACCGCGTCCATTCGGCAAGGCCCGGCATAGGGCAAAATCGGAAAGCCTTGCGAATTGAGGGGATCCGGTCGAAAGCAGGCGGAAGCCTTTCGTGGCTCCCATGCCGCGCTTCCGGATTCGTGACCCGCTCTACAGTCTCGAGATGGTGCTGGGACTTACATTGTAGCTGCGCGCAATATCTCGAACCGGCTCGCCAACCGCTTTCCGAGAGCGAGCTTCCTGACGCTGATGCGGAGTCAAGCAATAGGGGCGACCTAACTTGACACCCCGCGCCTTAGCCCTTGCTCGACCTTCGTGGGTTCGGGCCAGGATCAGCGACCGTTCAAATTCTGCAAAGCCCGCCATCATAGTTGTGACGAGCCGGCCGTGCGGGGTCGTCGTATCAGCCCATGTATCAGCGAGAGATCGAAAGCCGGCGGCTCGCTTTCCCAGTTCGTCCAGAATAAGCAATAGGTCCCGGGTTGATCGTGCCAAGCGATCCAAGCGGGCCACGATCAGCACGTCACCATCGCCGATCGATGTCAGCAGTTTTGTCAGCTCCGGTCGATCCATCGTAGCTGCGCTCGCCTTCCCACAGAATATCTTCTGAACGCCAGCGAACTTAATGCGTTCTATCTGGCCTTCGAGAGTCTGGCCATCAGTTGATACGCGCGCATATCCGTAAATCATCCAAGCATTATGAAACAATCTTTTGAAACAAAAAAGATGTAAGTTTTCAATGGTCCAACTCTTGTTGAACAATTTTTGAATTGCGCGACACTTCCCATCACTCTGGATTCGGCTATGCAACATCAACTTCGCTGAACAGCATGATGGCGAGACAGCGCAACCCACTTCACTCATCCGGAGAGACCGACGGTCGTCTTGCGGACTCCGGCTGCGCCGCGAAGCGCAGAACCATCAAGATCGCCGCATAGCTGGTGCGGACGCTAAGGACTTCATGTAGCCTTCGCCTGATTCTAGCTGATTGCCACGCTGATCGAGCACTTAGATGTCTATTGCCAGCATTGCCTCTGTCACTGCATTCATCGATTGGAACTCTCAGATTCATGCGTCAAAGCCTCCGCGTCATGCCGATGAGCGGCAAATCGCGGCACATACCCTGGATTACGTTGCCAGAACGATTGGTCGAGTACTCAATTCGCAGTCATCAGCTACGCGCTATGATGTCACACTTCGTCTCTATCACGGATGGCATAAAGGATTTGAAGTAACTGATCGAAAGAAAGCTATTATAAATTCGACCAGCGACTATGAATTGTCATACATGTCGCGGAAACCAAATGTACTTATCCGCCCCATTGTTCAATTCGGAGACGCTTTAATTTTTGCCAGGAATATAAGATTGCATCAAAGATTGAGTTGCCATCTGCCAAATACACTAAGGAGAGCGTCACGAGGCGATTCCGACTTTGAAGAAAAGATGGTTGACACTGCTATCGCGAGCGATGTCGTATATGAGGCATTCAGTGATCGTTCGCGATGGTTAATAGTCTTCGGAGAAGACGATGATCTCGTGCCGCCGATATTTGTTGCTGAGAGCATTCGTACAAATTCAGACGGTCGTATAATATTGGTTAGGACTCGGGGAGGAACCCCGTTTTTGAATCTCGATAATCTTTGGATTTCGCCATGAGATACTCTGCAGACAGGCTTTTGAATGATCTATCCCCGTTCGCTGATCTGGGAACAGAAGCTCCGGTTATCAGAGAAAGCGGTGGCTCATTCATTGTCCGAATGAGCCGCGATGCCAGCGATCTGGAGCTAATTTTCTCATCCGATGGGGCCGTTGAAGAGCGGGAAGCTGGCAGAACTAGCAGGCATAGGAATCTCAGAGCCCTACTTGCCTCACCCAAATTCGCCGACATCGGACGGTGGGCAGATGCACAACTTCTCCGGCTAAAGCAAAATTTCAGCCAAACCAGCATCGAGCTGATTGGCACATTGTCGACAAATCACAAAAGAGGCAACGTAAATGTATTAGACGACCACATGTCATCTACCGCATTTGCAGACGTTTCGAGAACCAATATTGTTTTGATCGACGGCCCAGCCGGCATCGGTAAGACTTCCGTGATTCGATCACTATGCCGGAATCGTGCCGAGAATTACAGGCGCACGCAACGCCCTGTGGTTCTCCACGTGGAAAGCCGCGGTCGTATGCTACAAAATCTGTCGGATTTGATGGCGTTTAGTTTGCAGACGCTACGCTCCACCGTCACGTATGACCAGGTCCCAGCGCTCGTTCGAAATGGATTGGTTTCTCTCGCGATAGATGGCTTCGATGAATTGGGCGATCCTAACGGATATGAGCTGGCTTGGGCCCAGGTAAACGAGCTAATTAAAGATTGTCGGGGATCCGGCACCATCATCCTGTCGGGCAGAGAGACGTTCATTGGCAGGGACAGACTACTGTCGGCGCTAACGGGAATTGATCCAGGCAGGGACGCTGTTGATTCCTTCACACTAAATCCGGTCGATCCGGAGGTTGCACGCGAATGGTTGAGGTCCTCCGGCTGGACACAATCAATCTTGGATTCGGAAGTTTCCAAGCCGCTGTTTGAAAATAACTCTTACGCTCTGCGTCCTTTTTTTCTGTCCGAATTGGCAGGCGGTGCGGTAGCTGAGCAGTTAGCTCGTGGTGAGATCGACGATCTCCTTTCATTCATTGTCCGTTCTGCTGTTGTCCGGGAGGCCGGAAAGTTCGGAAGGGATGTCGAAGCTGTAACTACGCGAGAGCAAAGAGAGCGTTTTGTGTGGCGAATGATGGAGGAAATCGCTCGCGATCTCGCTGAGAATCAAACGGACGCCATCGCATCTGAATCCGTGGCTTGGATTGCTGAGATGGTCGCTCCGGAGATGGTTCCGGAAAGTGTTATTAGCATCTTAAAGAACAGAGCCGGCGTTCTCGCGTTCTTGACTGTTGATGAGCGGCGGGGATTTCGGAGATTTAGCCATGAGCAGATTTCTAACTATTTCCTGTCTCACGTGACATTTGAATCAATTGTCAATGGCGAGGTCCCGAAATTCATTCGGCGGAATATTTATGGAACAGACTTTCTTGAGAATTTTTGCTCGGTTGCCCGGTCACGCAATCCAAGCGAGATGGAAGTCTTTATTCAGAATGCGATCCGACTAATCGATGAGATTCCGGATTATGATCGAGCGCGGAGAAACCTAGGAGCGCTCGTGATCGCGTCCGCATGCGTTGCAAGCCCAAGTTATACTCCTGTTCTGAAATTCGTAAGTCTTGACGAGGTATATACCGCTGAAACGATATCAAACATTGTTTTGGATTCTGTATCGATAGCTCAGCTGTATGCCCGCGAGGCTGATCTTCGTAACATGGAATTCAACTCGGAATGCTATATCGGTACAATTATTGCCGATGGCACTTTTATCCCTTCAGACCCCATGCCGCGCCCTTCCCGATTGGACTTACCTGACCGTATGATCACCGTCAGGGAGGAAATAGAAAAATGGCTCAGGCGCCAGTATAGCCTGGCGTTGGGGCCCGTCGATCCTGCTGACATCGACCGCGTGTTAGGCCGTTTTCCGCTCTTCAACCTGCTGCAGCGGATTGCCCGCTATAAGCCATTCTGGATCAAGGACGGAGATGATCGAAATGCAAGGCGCATATTGGATGATCCGGATTGGCCCGTTCTGAGTGAACTGATGAAGAAGCACGAGCTTCTAGTGGAACGAGAGGACGTGCCGGCGTCAGGACGCCCAGGGACGTTTTTTCATGTGAGGAAGCGGCAGAGTTTGCTCCAGCTAATCAAGCCGGACGAGGCAATAATGCCCTTTCTTCGGGAGCTTCTAAAGATCAGCTTTGACGGAGTTTCCGCGCAGCTTGAGGCTGCCGACAAAAGGCCGCGTTCTCCATAACCTTTCGGACAACTCAGGGCCGAGTCTCCATGGCTGACCCAAATGGCTCGTACCATAATGAGCACGGCGGTTTGCGAGATCGCCTAGCCTAACGAAGCGCGGCTCGTTGTCAGTAAAGGATCTTATCGACGTCCGAACGCCCTCGGCGAGCCATTGCCAATGAGCGCTTGGATCACCAGCGTCGATCTCGCTTTTCGTCACCCCAAGATCCTGAGAGCGTCGACAACGATTTTTGAGATACGAATCGAGCTTCGCTTCGCCATCGTGTCACTCCCCTGCGTCACGGTTGCCGCTTCCGGCCTCGCCCATGCGCGGCTATGCTCGCGGCCATGACGCAATCGGATCAGACAGGCGCCGAGCACGAGGCTCAGGCTTCGCGGACCGGGTTATGGCTGCTCGGCGGCGGCGCTTTTGCGCTGCTGCTGACCGGGCTGCTGCTCTGGTGGCGCGAGGGCGACCGGCTCTTCACCGACGGCCTCATCGCCGCCATCGTTGCCTGTTTCTGAGGCGCGCCTTGCGCCGTCCGACTTCTCCGAGGATCCCGTGAACCGTCGCCTCATCCTGCCTCTCGTCGTCTTCCTGGCCGGCGCGCTCGCCCTGGCGGCGGCTGCAATCCTGACCTTCAGCCCGGCGCGCCAGGGCCAGGGCGCCACCTCCAGTGTCGGCGGCCCCTTCGCGCTGACGACCGCTGAGGGCAAGCAGCTGACCGACGCCGACCTGCGCGGCGCCCCCTTCCTCGTCTTCTTCGGCTTTACCCATTGCCCGGATATCTGCCCGACCAAGCTCTTCGAGATTTCCGAGGTCCTGCGCGCCGCCGGCCCCAAGGGCGAAAGGCTGCGCGCGCTGTTCATCAGCGTCGACCCGGAGCGCGACACACCCGAGGTGCTGAAGAGCTATATTGGCAGCTTCGACCCGCGCATCGTCGGCCTGACCGGCGACCGCGCGGCCATCGACGCCACGATCAAGGCCTATCGTGCCTATTCCAAGAAGGTGCCGCTCAAGGATAGCGACTACACGATGGACCATACCGCGCTCGTCTATCTCATGGACAAGAAGGGCGGTTTCGTCGGTGCCTTCAATATCGAGCGGCCGCCCGCGGAAGCGGCCGCGGAGTGGCTCAGGCATCTGTGAGGCTGCGATAGCGCGCGATCCACGCGCGCCCTGCATCGTCTTGCTCCACCTGAGGGGATGGCACCGATCCTGCCGCGGACCACGCTGCGGCCGGAGCGACCGGAGCCGAGCGCTGGCTGGTCAGCTCTGGGGAATGAGCGTGACGCCCGAGGTTGCAAAGGAGAGCCCGACCTCGCTGCCATAAGGCAGCAGATCGCGCCCGCCCGGCTGGACGACGAAGAGCTCGCCGACCTCGGTCTCGATCATCAGGTCAAGGTGGTTGCCGAGATAGGCGCATTTGCGGACGGTGCCGCGCAGACCCGGCCCGGAGGCAGGCCCCATCAACAGGCTTTCGGGCCGGATCGCCGCCCTCGCCGGTCCGGCCACCAGACCGCGCGCCGGCAATTTCACCTTTGCCGTGCCGATCATCACATCGGCGATGCCTTCGGAAACGTCAGCGATCGTGACCTCGACCATGTTGGCATCACCGATGAAGTCAGCGACGAAGGCATTGGCCGGCTCTTCATAGAGCTCGCGGGGCGAGCCCTCCTGCGCGATGCGGGCATTCGACATCACGATGATGCGGTCCGAGACAGCGAGCGCCTCCTCCTGATCATGGGTGACATAGGCGACCGTCAGATTGAGGCTCTGCTGCAGCTCGCGAATCTCCTCGCGCACCTTGCGGCGCAGCTTGGCGTCGAGGTTCGACAGCGGCTCGTCGAAGAGCAGGACCTGCGGCTCGAGCACCAGCGCGCGCGCCACGGCGACGCGTTGCTGCTGGCCGCCCGAGAGCTCCGAGGGGTAGCGCTTCTCGAAGCCCTTGAGGCCGACGAGGGCGAGCTTGGCCAGCGCCATGTCCTGCGCCTCAGCCTTCGGCAATCCCTTCACCAGCGGCCCGTAGGCGGCATTCTCCAGCACACTCATATGCGGAAACAGGGCATAGGACTGGAAGACCATGCTGACGTCGCGGTCAGCGGCCGAAAGCCGCGTGACATCCTTGCCGCCGATCAGCACCTGGCCCTCGCTGGCAATCTCCAGTCCCGCGATCATGCGCAAGGTCGTGGTCTTGCCGCAGCCTGAGGGGCCGAGCAGGGTCACCAGCTTTCCCGGCTCGATCGTGAAGCTGATATTGTCGACGGCAGTCACCGCGCCATAGCGCATGCTGACATTGCGGAATTCGACTGAGGCAGGTCCCGCCTTGGCCATGAGAGGTGCTGCTCCTTACTTGACTGGCTGTGCGGCGGATGTGGCGAGCGGGATCACACTGCGCCGCCCGAGCTTGCGCTCGCCGACGCCGAGCTGGATCAGGCTGATGCCGACGGCCATGACCACGATCAGGACCGAGGAATAGGCAATGGCGAGCCCGAACTCGCCGGCCTCGACGCGCCCGACGATATAGGCCGTCGCCAGATTGTACTCCGCGGAGACCAGGAAGATCACGGCGCTGACCGAGGTGATGCTGCGCACGAAGCTGTAGACCAGCGCGGAGACGAGCGCAGGGCGCAGCAAGGGCAGCACCACGCGCCAGAGCGTGGTGAAGCTGCGCGCCCGCAAGGTGATCGAAGCCTCGTCGAGGCTCTTGTCGATCTGCGACAAGCCGGCGATGCCGGAACGGACACCGACGGGCATGTTCCGGAAGACGAAGGCGATGATCAGGATCAACCCGGTCCCGGTGATCTCGACCGGTGGCACGTTGAAGGCGAGGATATAGGCGACGCCGAGCACCGTGCCGGGGATGGCAAAGCTCAGCATGGTGGTGAATTCGAGCACGTGGCGGCCGCGGAACTGCTGCCGCATCAGCAAATAGGCGGTGAGCAGGCCGAGCAGTGCCGTCAGCGGGGCCGAGATCGCCGCAACCTTCAGCGTCGTGAACAGCGAATCCCAGGCCGCGCCCTCGAAGAACAAGCCACGGCTGAAATCGATGGCGAAGCCGGTGCGATAATGCTCCAGCGTCGGGGTGTGGTCGCGGCCCATGGTCTTCACGAAGCCGCCCATCAGGATGATCACGTAGATCACGAAGGTCAGCGCCACCCAGGGCACGATCACCAGCGCGGAGATGATGATGACCGGCTTCGGCAGTTTTGCCGGCAAGCCGGAATCGCCCTTGCCGGTGACGGTCGTATAGGATTTGCCGCCGAGCCAGCGCTGCTGCACCCAGAAAGCGCCGAGCGTGAAGACGAGAAGCACGATCGCCAGCACCGCCGCCTGCCCCTGATTGTGGGCGGCGCCGACCACGGCGAAGAAGATCTTCGTCGAAAGCACCTCGAAATTGCCGCCGAGCACCAGGGGATTGCCGAAATCGGCCATGCTCTCGACGAAGCCGAGCAGGAAGGCATTGGCGAGGCCGGGCTTGAGCAGCGGCCATGTCACCGTGCGGAACGTCGCCCAGCGCTTGGCGCCGAGCGTCTGCGAGGCTTCCTCCAGGCTGGGGCTGATGCCCTGCACGACCCCGATCAGGACGAGGAACGCGATCGGCGCAAAGGCCAGGACCTGGGCCAGCAGCACGCCGGGCAACCCGTAGATCCAGCGCGAGCGCGGGATCGAAAACCAGTCATAGAGCAGTCCGGAGACCACGCCGGAGCGGCCGAAGAGCAGGATCAGCGCGAGACCGATGACGAAGGGGGGTGTGATGATCGGCAACACGGTGAGCGCGCGCATCAGGCGCTTGCCCGGCATGCGCGTCCGCAGCACGAGCAGCGCGCAGGCAAGTCCGAGCAGGGTCGTGATGACGCCGGTCAGCACGGCAAGGATCAGCGTGTTCCAGGCGACGCCGCAATTGGTGTTCGCGGTGACGCAGCCAAGCCCCCAGATCGAGGAATCGAGGAGGCGCGCGACGAAGATACCGGGCGCGAAGGCGCCGGCCTGATCGACAAGCGCGCTTTGCAGGATCGTCGCCACGGGGAAGAAGATGAAGAGCCCGATCAGCAGGACGATGATGCCGATCGAGCTGGTGGTGAAGATGTCGCCCCGGCAGAAGCCGCGATAGGCGAGCCCGTGACAGAGCAGGAGCAGGAGCGAGAGCACCGTCAGGAAGGCGCCGAAGCCCATGCCGCCCTGAGCCGCGCCGCTGCCGCCGAGCAGCGCGGCGAGCCAGGGGATGCCCTGGCCCTGCAGCGTGATGGCAAAGCCCTGCGCGAAGAACAGGACCATGCCGATCAGCCCCGCCCAGATCAGCGTCCTGCCGACCGCAGCACTCTCGCTGCGGCCGACCAGCAGCGTCACGGCCAGCAACGCCAGGCCAACCGGCAGCAGCCAGGGGGCCGTGCCGGACAGGCCCAGCGCGAGCGCCGTGCCGGCCTTGCCGAACGGGTAGCCCGCGAGCCAGCCGAACTGGCTCAGGCTGACGCCGTCGGGCAGGTACCAGGGAATGACCGCATAGCCGAGCCAGCCGAGCAGCAGGACGAGCCGTGTCGCAGGACGCATCGCAGGGGATCTCTTCAGGGCGCTGGACGGTGACTTATTTCGGCAGCGCCTTGACCTCCTTGTCCCACTTCGTCAGCAGCCTGGTCCGCTCGGCGGAGGAGCCGTATTTGACGAAGTCGTAGTCGATCATCTTCATCTCGGACATCTTCGGCGCCTGCGGAGGCACCGTGGAGTTCTTGTTGGAAGGGACCTGATAGGACTTCGCCGGAGCTGCCAGCGCCTGCGCCGCCGGGGTCAGGGCCCAGTCATAGAACTTCCTGGCGCTGTCGAGATTGCGTGCGCCCTTGATGATCGACATCGAGCCGATCTCGTAGCCGGTGCCCTCGCAAGGCGCGACCGCCTTGATCGGATCGCCCTGGACCGCGAAGACGACCGCGTCGTGGATGAAGACGATGCCGACCGCGGTTTCGCCGAGGCTCGCGGCCTTGGCCGGGGCAGCGCCCGACTTGGTGTACTGGCTGACGTTCTTGTGCAGCTTCTTGAGATAGTCGAAGCCCTTCTCCTCACCCATCAGCTGGACCACGGTCGCGAGCAGGTTATAGGCCGTTCCCGACGAGTTCGGATCGGCGACCTGGACGTCGTCCTTGAGCTTCGGGTCGAGCAGATCGGCCCAGCATTTCGGCTCGCTCAGGCCCTTCTGCTTGATCTGCTGGGTGTTGAAGCCGAAGCCGAGAGCGCCGGCGTAAATGCCGACGGAGCGCTTCTGTGCCGCCTTCCACTGCGACAGCGCCCAGTCGTGAAGGTCCTTGTTGACGGGCGATTCATATTCGAGGGTCAGCCCTTCCTCGGCAGCCTGGAGATGGGGGTCACCCGTGCCGCCCCACCAGATATCGCCCCGCGGATTGGACGATTCCGCCTTGAGCTGGGCGTAGATCTCGCCCGCCGATTTGCGGGTCATCGCGACCTTGATCCCCGTATCGCGCTCGAACGCGGTCGACATGGCGCGGCACCATTCCTCCTGGACGCCGCAATACATGACGAGTGCACCCTGGGCCTGTGCGGGGGCTGCCGCAAAGGCGGCCCCGCTGGCCAGCGCCGCCAGGACCCCGGTCCGGAGCCATTGAAATCCCTGCATGTCATCCTCCCGTTTCGTGTCGTTCTTGATCTTGTTCTTGGCTTGATAGTGACGTGTTGCCGGCAAAGATCAATCGCTTGCCGGCCCGCTCCCGATCTGGATGACCTGCTCGAGTTCGCGGCGAAGCCCCGGCGTGCAGCACAGGATCGGGTTGCCCTTGGCGATGCCGTTCCCGCTGAAGAAATCGCTGACAAAGGCGCCGGCTTCGGCTGCGATCACGACACCGGCCGCAACATCCCAGGCATTGATATGGAGTTCGGCATAGGCCTCCGTCCGGCCATTCGCGACATGGGCCAGCCCGAGCGCACCGGAGCCACCGCGCTTGACCGAGGCGCCTGCGGCGTAGCCGCGCCCGATCATCGCGACATAGCGTTCGGCCGGGATCCGCGTCGACCAGCCCAGCTCGACATAGGCGCGCGTGATATCGGTCTGCCCCGACACCTTGATCGCCTCGCCATTCAGGGTCGCGCCCCGCCCCTTGCGCCCGACATAGATCTCGCCCAGCGCCGGCGCAGCAAGGATGCCGATCTCGGGGACGCCGTTCAGCAGAAAACCGATCGAGATGCACCAGTTGCGGTCGCCACGGGCGAAATTCGAGGTGCCGTCGATCGGGTCGATGATCCAGACCGCGTCCGAGGCCTCGCCGCCGCCCTCTTCGCCGATGATCGCATCCTGCGGGAACATCACGGCAAGCCGCTGCCGCAGGAACTCCTCGACCGCGCCGTCGGCGACGGTGAGCCAGTCCTGGGCGCCCTTCATCGTGACGCCGAGGCTTTCGCTCTTGTTGAAATAGTCGAGCGCCATGAACCCGGCCTGCTGGACGAGGCCCTGCACGGCATATTGGCGCAGATCGAGATCGGCGGGCGTCATGATCAGATCGCCCTGAGATCGACGGCGACCGGCTTGCCGCTGCGGGCAGATTCGGTCGCGGCATCGGCCAGGATCTGCGCCTTCAGGCCGTCCTCTCCGGAGGGCAGCGGCGCCGTCTTGCCCTTCAGGGCGGCGACGAAGGCATCGAGTTCGGCGCGATAGGCGGCGGCATAGCGCTCAAGGAAGAAATTCTGCACCGGGTCAGCCCGGAAACCGGCGCCGGTCGCGATCTCGACCGTGGTCTCGTGGATATTGCCGGCCCGCAGCATGCCCTTCGAGCCATGGACTTCGATGCGCTGGTCATAGCCATAGCTGGCGCGGCGCGAATTCGAGATCTGCGCGATCTTGCCAGACGCCGTGCGCATCAGAACCGCAGCGGTATCGACATCGCCGGCCTGCCCGATCGCCGGATCGACCAGCGCCGAACCGAGCGCGAAGACCTCGACCGGCTCTTCGGCCAGGAGGAAGCGGGCCATGTCGAAATCATGGATCATCATGTCGCGGAACAGGCCGCCCGAGCGTCTGACATAGTCGACCGGCGGCGGCGAGGGATCGCGCGAGATCACGCTGACGATCTCGATCGCGCCCGCTTCGCCCGCCCGCAGGCGGTTCTGGAGCGCAGCGAAGCTCGGATCGAAGCGCCGGTTGAAGCCGATCATCAGCGGCCTGCCGGTCTTGGCGACGGTCTCGAGGCATGTCCTGATGCGCGCGGCGTCCAGATCGACCGGCTTCTCGCAGAACACCGCCTTGCCTGCGGCGACAGCGGCTTCGATCAGATCGGCATGGGTGTCGGTCGGCGTACAGATCAGCACCGCATCGAGCGTCTCGTCGGCGAGAATCGCGTCGAGGCTGGCAACTGCCGCGCCCGTCTCGGCCGCCAGCGAGGCTGCCGCATCCGCAAAAGCGTCCGCGACCGAAACCAGCGTCGCGTCCTTGCGCGCCGCAAGATTCAACCCATGAATGCGTCCGATCCGGCCGGCACCCAGCAATCCCATGCGCATCGTCATATGTCCTGTCGTCAAGGCTGTGGCTGCGGCAGCGTTACTGCCGCGCTCCAAGAATCGTCTGGTCGAAATCGATGTTCGAGCCTGTCATCAGGCCCGATTCGGCCGAGGCCAGATAAGCGACGGCGCGGGCGACCTCATGCGGATCGAGCAGGCGGCCGAAGGGCTGGCTCGCCGCAGCCTGATCGAGCCAGCCATCCTGCGCGTCATGGCGCAAGCGCATGATCGCATCTTCGCCCGGCGTCGCCATCCAGCCGATATTCAGGCCATTGACCCGGATACGGTGGGGCAGCAGCCCGAAGGCGGCATTGCGGGTCAGCGTCGCCAGCGCCCCCTTGGAGACGCTGTAGGCGCTCAGGAATGGCTGGCCGCCATGCGCCGACATCGACTGGATATTGACGATGGCGCCCTCGATCCGGAGCCGGCACATCAGCTCGGCGGCGCCCTGGATCAGGAAGAAGGGCGCACGCAGATTAACCGCCATGATGCGCTCATAGAGCTCGGGCGTCGTCTCGAGGATGGAGCCGCGATCCGTGTCGCCGGCCGCGTTGACCAGGATGTCGAGACGACCGAACGCCGCCTCGGCAGCCGGAACGATTGACTTGACCTGATCGAGATCGGAAAGATCGGCGGCATGGAAGCGAACATCGCAGCCGGCATTGCGAAGATCGCGGGCAACCGCCTCGCCGCGCTCGCGATTGCGGCCCGTCAGCAGCAACGAAGCGATTCCGCGCGCAGAGAATTCGCGGGCGACGGCTTCACCAAGCCCCTGGCTGCCACCGGTGACGATAGCGGCCTTGCCGGTCAGATCACGACCGAATGCTTCCTTCCCTGACACCTGACGCCACGCTCCCCAGCGAAATTTTGATATGAATGGATTGTCTTTGCCTGATTTTGGAATAAACATTCCGCCGATCAGCGCTTGAAGTCAAGGCGCTTTCACCGGAACCGACATGTCATCAGGATCGCAGACTCAGCCCACGGACAGGCCGGAATTCGACCGTTTCGTCGCCTTGCTGCGCGAACGGCGGCCATCGCTGCCGAAACGGCTGAAACAGGTCGCTGATCACGCACTTGCCCATCTCGACGACATGGCCTTCGGCTCCACCGCGCAGATCGCGGAGAAGGCCGGCGTGCAGGCCTCGACGCTGGTGCGTTTCGCGCAGGCGCTCGACTATTCCGGCTTCAGCGAACTCCAGGAGGTGTTTCGTTCGCGGCTGCGCCGGCATGCCGCGGACCATCGCGATCGCCTGGCCGCCCTGCGGACGGCGGGCGCAGGCTCGGGTGGCGCCGCGGCCCTGCTCGACGGCTTCACCCAGGCGAGCGAAGCATCGCTTGCCCAGCTCAGGGCGGCTGTCAGGCCCGACCAGCTGGAAGAGGCCGCTGCCTTGCTTGCCAGGGCGCAAACCATCGTCCTCGTCGGCGCGCGACGCATGTTTCCGGTGGTGTCCTACCTCGCCTATGCCTTCGGCAAGCTCGGCATCAGGGCGGTGCTGGTCGACCATGTCGGCGGCCTCGGCCTGGAGCAGGCCGCCCTTGCCGGACCAGGCGACGCCATTCTGGCGATCAGTTGCGCGCCCTATACGACGGCCACGGTCGAGATCGCTGCCGCCGCGCATCAGCGCGGCATTCCGGTACTGGCCCTGACCGACAGCCCGCTCAGTCCGCTCGCCGAGAACTGTGATCTCTGGCTCGATGTCGCGGAGGCAGATTTCGGCGCATTCCGCTCGATGGCGGCCAGCTTCACCCTGGCGATGGCGCTCGCGGTCGCTACCGCCGAACACGTCGGCGCCAGCGCCGATCCCGAACTCGCAGGTTAGTGCGGAAGGCCGAAGCTCCATGCCCGTCGCCCCTCAGCTCGACGTCATCACGATCGGCCGCTCCTCGGTCGATCTCTACGGCCAGCAAATCGGCGGCCGGCTTGAAGACATGGGCAGCTTCCTCAAGGCGGTCGGAGGCTGCCCGACCAATATCGCGATCGGGACCGCGCGCCTTGGCCTGAAATCGGCCGTGATCACCCGCGTCGGCGACGAGCAGATGGGCCGCTTCGTCCGCGAACAGCTGGAGCGCGAGGGCGTCGAGACGAGCGGCGTGATCACCGACCCCAAGCGACTGACCGCACTCGTCATCCTCGGGGTCCGCGACGAAAAGACCTTCCCGCTGATCTTCTACCGCACCGACTGCGCCGACGCCGCGCTGCAGGAAAGCGAGATCGACGAGGCCTTCATCGCCTCCGCCAGGGCGATCGTCGTCACCGGCACGCATTTCGCCATTCCCAACGCGGCCGCGGCGCAGAAGAAGGCGATCGCGCTTGCCCGCAAGCATGGCCGCAAGGTCGTGTTCGATGTCGACTACCGGCCCAATCTCTGGGGACTCGCCGGGCACCAGGCCGGGGAGGAGCGCTATATCCGTTCCGAGACGGTGACCGAACATCTCCAGGCGATCCTGCCCGATTGCGACCTGATCGTCGGCACCGAAGAAGAGCTCCACGCCGCTGGCGGCTCGGAGGATACGCTTCAAGCCATCCGCACGATTCGATCCCTGAGCACCGCGACGATCGTCTGCAAGCGTGGGCCGATGGGCTGCGTGGTGTTTCCCGGCGCGATCCCTGCCTCGCTCGAGGACGGGATCAAGGGGCCTGGCTTCCCGGTCGAGGTCTATAACGTGCTCGGTGCCGGCGACGCCTTCATGTCCGGCTTCCTGCGCGGCTGGCTGCGCGACGAGCCGCTCGCAACCTGCTGCGCCTTCGCCAATGCCTGCGGCGCCTTCGCGGTCTCGCGGCTGCTGTGCTCACCGGAAAGCCCGACCTTCCCCGAACTGCAATATTTCCTTGCCCATGGCTCGCCCCACCGGGCGCTGCGCCGCGACGCCGAGATCAACCATGTGCATTGGGCGACGACACGCCTGCCGCAGCCCGCGGGCGTGATGGCGCTCGCCATCGACCATCGGGCCCAGCTCGAGGAGATGGCCGACGCGGCGGGCGTGCCGCATGAGCGGATCGCCCATTTCAAGACGCTTGCGGTGAAGGCGGCAGCCCGTGTCGCCGACGGACGCCCTGGCTTCGGCATGCTGGTCGACGGCACCCATGGCCGCGAAGCGCTGTTCCGGGCTGCGGATCACGACTTCTGGATCGCCCGCCCCCTGGAACTCGCCGGCTCGCGACCGCTCGCGCTGGAGACCGACGCGACGGGTTCGCTCGGCGCCACCCTGGCCGAGTGGCCGGTCGGCCATGTCGCCAAATGCCTGTGTTTCTACCACCCGGATGACCCCGAGACTCTCAGGAGCGCGCAGGAGCAGGTGCTGAAGCGCGTCGCGCTCGCCTGCCGGCAGGTCGGGCGGGAATTGCTGGTCGAGATCATTGCCTCGAAGCACGGTCCGGTCGCGGATGACACGGTCGCGCGGGTGATGACACGGCTCTACGCGATCGGCATCAGGCCGGACTGGTGGAAGCTCGAAGGCCAGCCCTCGCCGGCCGCATGGCGCGAGATCGATGCGGTCATCGCCGGCCATGACCCCTATTGCCGCGGCATATTGCTGCTCGGCCTCGACGCGCCGGAAGAGACGGTTGCTCAAGCCTTCCGCGCGGCGCAAGGCTCGGCATCGGTCAAGGGATTCGCGGTCGGCCGGACTATTTTTGGAGACGCGGCGCGTAGCTGGCTTGCCGGCGGCCTCGACGACGAGGCTGCGACCGCGATGATGGCAGAACGCTTCGCCCGGCTGGTCGCAGCCTGGCAGGAACGCTGAGGAACTCCCGATGGGTACGATCCGCCTCACCATGGCGCAGGCGCTGACACGCGTCATGCAGGCACAGAAGACGGTGATCGACGGCAAGACCGTGCCGATCTTCGCGGGCGTCTGGGCCATCTTCGGCCACGGCAATGTCGCCGGGCTCGGAGAAGCCCTGCATGCCGCGCGCGACGCGCTGCCGACCTATCGCGCCCATAACGAGCAGGCGATGGCGCATGCCGCGATCGCCTTCGCCAAGGCTTCGCGCCGGCGTCGGATGATGGCGGTGACGAGCTCGATCGGGCCCGGAGCCACCAACATGGTCACGGCCGCCGCCGTCGCGCATGTCAACCGCCTGCCGCTGCTGCTGCTGCCAGGCGATGTCTTCGCCGGGCGCCTGCCCGACCCCGTGCTGCAACAGATCGAGGATTTCGGCGACGGCACGGTCTCCGCCAATGACTGCTTTCGGCCGGTCTCGCGCTATTTCGACCGGTTGACGCGGCCGGAACAGCTGATGCCGGCTTTCGAGCGGGCGATGGCCGTCCTGACCGATCCGGCCGAATGCGGGCCGGTGACGCTGGCGCTCTGCCAGGACGTGCAGGCCGAAGCCTATGACTATCCCGAGAGCTTCTTTGCCGAGCGGCTCTGGACGCCACGCCGCGCCCGCCCGGACGAGCAGGAACTGGCCGAGGCGGTCAAACTGCTCAAGGCCGCGAAGAAGCCACTCGTCGTTGCCGGCGGCGGCGTGCTCTATAGCGGCGCCGAGGCCGCGCTCGCCGCATTCTGCGAGGCGCACGGGATCCCCGCCGCGGAGACGCAGGCCGGCAAGAGCAGCCTGAGCTCGACCCATAGGCTCAATCTCGGCGCCATCGGCGTCACCGGCACGGCCGCCGCCAATGCACTGGCGCGCGAGGCCGATCTCGTGCTTGCCGTCGGCACGAGGCTGCAGGATTTCACCACCGGCTCCTGGGCGCTCTTCGCCAACCCGGCCTGCCGGATCATCGGGCTGAACACGCAAGCCTTCGATGCCGGCAAGCACCGCGCCCTTCCGTTGGTCTGCGATGCGCAGGCCGGCCTTTCCGAGCTGGCCGGAGCCCTGACAGGACATCGCGCCCCAGCGACATGGACGGAGCGGGCGGAAACCGAGGGCAAGACCTGGCTTGGCCTCGCCGCGCGCTACACCGATCCCGGCAACCAGCCCCTGCCGAGCGATGCCCAGGTGATCGGTGCCGTGCAGCGCTGGAGCGAACCGTCCGATGTCGTGCTCTGCGCCGCCGGCGGACTGCCCGGCGAGTTGCACAAGCTCTGGCAGGCCGGCGCGCCCGGTGGCTACCACATGGAATACGGCTATTCCTGCATGGGCTACGAGATCGCCGGCGGGCTCGGCGTCAAGATGGCCGATCCGACCCGCGAGGTCGTCGTCATGGTCGGCGACGGCTCCTATCTGATGATGAACTCCGAGATCGCGACCTCGGTGATGCTGGGCCTGAAACTGACGATCGTCCTGCTCGATAATCACGGTTACGGCTGCATCAACCGGCTGCAGAATGCGACGGGCGGCGCTTCCTTCAACAATCTGCTGCGCGACACCCGCCACGAAACGCTGCCGGCAATCGATTTTGCCGGGCATGCCGCCTCGCTCGGCGCCATTGCCACGAAGGCCGGCAGCCTCTCCGAACTGGACGAAGCGCTGCGTGCCGCTCGCGCGCATGCGCGGACCAGCGTCGTGGTGATCGATACCGACCCGCTCGCCTCGACCGATGCCGGCGGCCATTGGTGGGATGTCGCCGTACCGGCAACCTCCGCGCGCGCCGAAGTCCGACAGGCGCGCGAGCGCTATGAGACCGCGCTGAAGTCACGCCCCTGATCCCGAAGGACGCTTTTCCATGCCCATCCGCATTGGTGCCAACCCGATTGGCTGGTCGAATGACGATCTCCAGGAGATCGGCGGCGCGACACCGCTCGAAACCTGCCTCGCCGAGGCGCGCGAAGCCGGCTTCACCGGCATGGAGCTTGGTCACAAGTTTCCACGCCAGCCGGCGGCCCTGAAGGCGGCACTCGCCCCCTTCGGCATGGACTGCATCTCGGGCTGGTACTCGGCGGAGCTTCTCCAGCGCGGCGCCGACGAGGAGATGCGCCATCTCCGGCCGCATCTCGATCTGCTCAAGGCCATGGGCTCGACCGTGCTGGTCTTCGCCGAGACCTCGAATGCGATCCATGGCGACCGCTCAAAGCCGCTCTCGCAGCGCCCCGTGATGAGCGCGCAGGACTGGGCCGAGTTCGGCCGCCGGATCACGCAGGTTGCCGAACGCACGCTGAGCGAAGGCGTCCGGCTGGTCTATCATCACCACATGGGCACGATCGTGCAGAGCGAAGCCGACATCGACGCCTTCATGGCGGCGACGGGCCCGGCCGTGCATCTCCTGCTCGACACCGGCCATGCCACCTGGGGTGGCGCGGACCCTGCGACGCTCGCCGCGCGCTATCGCGACCGGATCAGCCATGTCCACGCCAAGGACGTGCGCCCGCATGTCATGACGCAGGCCGCAGCCGAAGGCTGGAGCTTCCTTGACGCCGTGCTCGGCAAGGGCAGCGATCTCGGCATCTATACCGTGCCGGGCGACGGGATGGTCGATTATCCCGCCGTATTCCGCGCATTGCCGGGCTATTCCGGCTGGGTCGTGGTCGAAGCCGAGCAGGATCCGGAAAAGGCCCATCCGCTGACCTATGCCAAGAAGGGCGTCGCCCATCTCAAGCAAAGCCTGAAGGAGGCCGGACTCGTCTGAGGTCCGGATGCGCCATGTCGAAGCTGCTCGTCAAACCATCCGCCCCTGATCAGGACGGCCGCATCCATCACGTCACCCCGAAATCGGCTGGCTGGGGCCATGTCGGCTTCGAGGTCTACCGGCTCGCGGACGGCCAGGCGCTCGCACGGGAAACCGGCGACCGGGAGGTTTGCGTCGTCCTGCTGTCGGGGAAGGTCACAGCCATGGCCGCGGGCACCGATTTCGGCGTTATTGGCGGGCGATCCTCGCCGTTCGAACCCGAACCCTGGTCGCTCTACGTGCCGGCCGGGTTGCGCTTTGCCCTGACGGCGCAAGGCCCCTGCGAACTGGCAATCTGCTCGGCACCGGGAAAACCAGGTTCGGCACCGCGGGTGATCGCGCCTCGCGATGTCGGCTGCATGACGCGCGGCAGCGGCACGAATACCCGCCATGTCCGCAATATCCTGCCCGAGACCGAGCCCGCCGACGGGCTGCTCGTCGTCGAGGTGATCACGCCCTCGGGCAACTGGTCGAGCTATCCGCCGCACAAGCACGACCAGGACCGGCTGCCGCAGGAATCGCTGCTGGAAGAGACCTATTACCACCGGCTCTCGCCGCCCCAGGGCTTTGCGCTGCAGCGCGTTTACACCGACGACCGCTCGCTCGACGAGACGCTCTGCGCCGAGGACGGCGATGTCGTGCTGGTGCCCAGGGGCTACCATCCGGTCGCAGCACCGCACGGCTATGAGCTTTATTATCTCAACGTGATGGCGGGCCCGAAGCGGGTCTGGAAATTCGCCAACGATCCGGCCCATGAGTGGATCGTCAAGCCCTGAACGGTCAAGTGCGCCGGGTCACCCGGGGGTGATCCGCCGCTTCGCGATGCCCGACGCTCAGCGGCGCTTCCTGATGTCCCGCAAGCGTTCGATGTCGGCACAAAGGCGCTCGGCGATCTCCGGAGGATATCCACGCAGCACCCGGCCCCGTTCCAGCGAGGGCAGCCACAGAAGATAGTCGACATCGCGCTCGTGGCACCATTCCGGCGACGAGATCGCGACCATCTGCCCGGCCAGTTCAGACCAGACCATGCGTTCTCCGCTGCCGTTATCTTTGGTCATACCCAGCCCCGCTGGAGGTTCAGAACGGCATTACCTGGCGCTTGTTCCAATCACTTCGTGTCTCCGGTCAGTTGAATTCCTGCGTTACGCCTCTTCCAGAGCGCCGGATGCACAACCTCTCAAAAAATACCCGAAAATCTGAAGCCCTGATTTCCACGGCCAGCCCCGTCGGCGATGACAGATCGGCCGCAAGTCGGAGTGCATTCAAAATATTCAGCCAAGAAACAAGAGTCCGGCCTTCACCGCACGAGTAAGTCACATCATTCATAAAATACAAAATCATCATGCTCTGTTGATGCAGATCAACATAGCTCTCCTTTCAGGCATCCGCGCTCGCGCGCTAGACTTGCGAGCCAACGACTTGCATTTCGGCCCATCAGCGCCGCTGACATTACGCCATGACCGCGTGAACCTTGGCCATTCGCTATACCTCCCTTGCGTAATGCCCCCGTGAAAGGCGCCCCGTCACCGGACGCGCCACTGGCCTTGCATCTCATGTCGCATTGAAATATCCTCACTTGTAGATTTATTATGCTTCCCCGAACAATGCCCCGATCCGACCAATCCACTCCCCCCAGTCCCGCTCCGCGCCGCCCTCGCGGTCGGCGGCTCAAGGACCAGATGCCGGGCCGCGAGGCCCTGCTTCTCGCCGCGACGAGTGCGTTTGCGCGCCACGGCTATGACAGCGTCGACCTGCGCAGCCTGGCCGCCGCCGCCAAGGTCGATCCTGGGCTGGTGCGCGTGCATTTTGGCGGGAAGGAGGGGCTCTGGCTCGCGAGCATCGACCATGTCGCCTCGTATACGACTCAGCTGCACGCCGAGATCCGACGCCTGTCCGCCGAGACGCGCCCACTCAGGCAGCGAGTGACCGACGCCATTCGCCTGACGGTGAATTTCCACTTCAACCATCCGGAACTCGGCCTCTTCATCGCACAGCAGGCGAGGGAAAGCGGGACACGGCTGGCGGCCCTGAAAGAGCGCCTGCTTCGCCCTGCGCTCGATGCCTTCATGCCGCTACTCGATCAGGCGGTTCGCGAAGGTGTCACGCATGCGAGCGACCCCTTCATCGCCTTCTCGATTCTCGCCGGCGCATTTTTCTGGCCGTCGACGGCACCCGACCTCGTTCAATCCCTGTCCGCGAGCCCCATGGACCGCAGTCAGTTTCAGGAGCATTTCCTTGAGAATCTCATCGCCGTATTCCTGTCCAGGCCTGACTAGGGAAGGGATCATAGTGCCTCATTCCCCCGCAAGCGCGATGAGGGCCGCCCACGATTCCGGCGAAGAAGGGCCGTGGTTGGATGTGGTCCTTGCTCGTGAAACACTGCTCGATGCGCCAAGGGAGAGCGACGGCGAGCGCGCTGCGACCGGCACCAATGGAAGGATGCGACGGATGACGACCCACACGCCGCGGCGCCGTTTCGCGCTCTTCAGCCTTGCCTTGATCTGGCCGCTCCTCGGTGCGGCGACCCTGGCCCAGGCGCAGGGGGCCGCACCGCCGCCGCAGGTGACCGTGGTCGAGGTCCAGGCCGGCAAGGTGCCGCTGACCTTCGAGTTTGCCGCGCGCGTCGAGGCTTCGCGCGAGGTTCAGGTCCGGGCCCAGGTCGGCGGGATTCTCCTGAAGCGGAACTTCGTCGAGGGCGCCGAGGTCAAGGCCGGCGATATCCTCTTCGAGATCGACCCGAGGCGCTACGAGGCGGACGTCGCCAAGGCAAAGGCACAGCTCCAGCAGGCGGAGGCACAACTCGCCCAGGCGACGCGCGATGCCGAGCGCTATACGCGGCTGGCCCAGAGCGGCTCCGGTACGGAAAAGGCGCGCGATGACGCCCTCTCCGCCAAGGAACTCGCGACGGCCTCGGTCGCCGTCGCCCACGCCGACCTGAACGTCGCGGAGCTCAATCTCGGCTACACCAATGTGAGGGCGCCGATCAGTGGGGTCACGAGCCGCGAGGAGCTGCCCGAGGGCAGCCTGATCGGCACCACGGGCGATAGCAGCCTGCTCACCAAGATCACCCAGCTCGACCCGGTCTACGTCATCTTCAACTCAAGCGAGAGCGAAGTCGCCGAAGTCAGGGCCCTGCTCGAGGCTCAGGGCATCTGGGACCGTGCCGGGGAGGTCCTGTCGGTCAAGCTCACCTTCGGCGATGGCCGCGTCTATGCGCAATCCGGCGTCATCGATTTCGCCTCCTCTGGCCTTGATCCGGAAACCGGGACACTGCGGCTGCGTGCCGTTGTCCCCAATCCCGAGCGGCGCCTGCTGCCCGGCCAGTTCTTGCGCGCGATCGTGATGGGGGTCGTCCTCAACGACGCCATCGTCGTTCCGCAGGCCGCGGTCTCGCAGGGACCGCGCGGACAGTTCGTCTACACGGTCGACAGCCAGGGGAAGGCCGAAGCCCGCCCCGTCGTGCTCGGTCGTCAGGTCACCGACGGCTGGATCGTCACCTCGGGCCTCAAGCCCGGCGACAAGCTGATCACGGAAGGGATTATCAAGGTTCGTCCCGGCGCTCCGGTCTCGATCGCCGCCGCGGCGCCCGGAGCTCCCAAGCCATGAATCGCTTCTTCATCGACAGGCCCGTCTTCGCCGCCGTCATCTCGATCGTCATCGTGCTTGCCGGTATCGTCGCGATCCGGGCGCTTCCGATCGCGCAATATCCCGAGCTGACGCCGCCGCAGATCGTCGTCAGCGCCACCTATCCCGGCGCCAGCGCCGAGACGATCGCGCAAACGGTGGCAGCGCCGCTCGAACAGCAGATCAACGGCGTCGAGGGCATGCTCTACATGCAGTCCTCGAACTCCAGCAGTGGCCAGATGTCGCTGACGGTGACATTCGCTCAGGGCACCGATCCCGATCAGGCGACAATCGACGTCAATAATCGCGTCCAACGCGCGACGCCGACTTTGCCGCAAGAGGTCACTCGGCTCGGCGTAACGGTCAGCCAGCGCTCGACCTCCATCCTCGGCCTGGTGGCGATGTACTCGGAGAACGACCGCTTCGACACGACCTATGTCGGCAATTATGCCCTGCTCAACGTCATTGACGATCTGAAGCGCATTCCTGGCGTCGGCGACGCGGCACTGCTCGGCCAGCGCGACTACTCGATGCGAATCTGGCTGAGTCCCGACAAGCTCGCCCGCTATGGCCTGACGACCACCGATGTCGCGGCGGCCATTCGCGAACAGAATGCGCAGTTCGCAGCCGGCCGCTTCGGCGATGAGCCGAACGACCCATCCACCCCCTTCACCTATTCCGCGACGACCCAGGGGCGCCTCCCGGATGCCGAGGCGTTCGGCAACATCATCCTGCGTTCCGACATCAACGCGGCGACGCTCAGGATCAAGGACGTGGCGCGGGTCGAGCTCGGCTCGGCCAGCTACACCGTCGACAGCAAGCTCAACGGCAAGCCCGCAGTACCACTCGCGGTCTATCTTCAGACGGGAGCGAATGCGCTCTCGACCATGGAGGCGCTCAAGAGCCGCATGGAAGAGCTCAGGCAGTCCTTCCCGGAGGGCATGGCCTACAGCATTCCCTATGACACGACGAAGTTCATCCAGGTCTCGATCGAGGAGGTGGTCAAGACCTTCGTCGAGGCCATCGTCCTGGTCATCCTCGTCGTCTTCCTCTTCCTGCAGAACTTCCGGGCGACGCTCATCCCGGTCATCGCGGTGCCGATCTCGATCATCGGCACGTTTGCCGGCATGTACATGTTCGGTTTCTCGATCAACCTGCTCACCCTGTTCGGCCTCGTCCTCGCCATCGGCATCGTCGTCGACGACGCGATCGTGGTTCTGGAAAATGTCGAGCGGATCATGGCGACCGAGCACCTGCCGCCGCGAGAGGCCGCGATCAAGGCGATGAGCGAGGTCACCGGGCCGGTGATCGCGATCGTCCTGGTGCTGTGTGCGGTCTTCATTCCCGTGTCGTTCATGGGCGGGCTGGCCGGTGCGATGTACAAGCAGTTTGCGGTCACGATCGCCCTGTCGGTCACGATCTCGGGCATCGTCGCGCTGACGCTGACCCCGGCCTTGTGCGCGCTGATCCTGAAGCCGGGCCATCAGGAGCCGGCACTGCCGTTTCGGCTGTTCAACCGCTTCTTCGACAAGCTGACGAGCGGCTATGTCTCCGGCGTCGGCTTCCTGGTCAAGCGTTTCGCCATCGGCCTCGTGCTCTTCGCCGTGCTCATCGCCGGTACGGGCATCCTGTTCCGGACCGTTCCGGGCTCGCTGGTTCCGGACGAAGACCAGGGCGTGCTGTTCGGGGTGGCCATCCTGCCTCCGGCCGCCTCGCTGAACCGCACCGTGGCCGTGATGGATCAGGCCGCGGTCAATATCGGCAAGCACCCGGCTGTCGAGAATGTCTTCGCCATTTCGGGGTTCGACCTTCTCTCCGGAAGCGAGCGAACCAGTGCCGCAACGACCTTCGTGACGCTGAAGGACTGGAGCGAGCGCAGGACCCCGGACCTCGATGCGCGCAACCTGGTCAAGACGTTCACCGGCATGAATATCGGGATCAAGGACGCCATGGTGCTGTTCTTCAATCCGCCGCCGATCAGCGGGCTGAGCACCACGGGCGGGTTCGAGCTCTATGTGCAGGACCGCACCGGAGGCGGTGTCCAGTCGCTCTCTGCCGCCACCGCACAACTGATCGAAGCCGCCTCGAAACGTCCCGAACTGGCCGGCGTGCGCACGACCTTCGATACCGGTGTTCCGCAATATCGGCTCGACCTGGACCGCGACATGGCCAAGGCGCTGGGCGTGCCGATCAGCTCCGTCTTCGAGACGATGCAAAGCACGTTCGGCAGCCTCTACGTCAATGACTTCACGCTCTATGGGCGCAACTACCGCGTCAATCTGCAGTCGGAGGCCGCTTTCCGTCAGGCGCCGAAGGATCTCAAGCAGGTCTTCGTGCGCTCGTCCAACAACAAGATGGTGCCGCTCGATACGCTGGTGAAAGCCGTGCGCGTCGCCGGTCCCGACCAGTTCGAGCGTTTCAATGCCTTTGCCGCCGCCAAGGTGATGGGCAACCCGGCGCCCGGATACACCTCGGGGGCTGCGATCGCGGCGATGCAGGAGGTGGCGCGTGAGCTGCCGCAGGGCTTCCAGATCGCCTGGACCGGCTCGGCCTATCAGGAACTCGCAACCAGCGGGACCGGCTCGCAGGCCATGATCTTCGGCATCATCATGGTGTTCCTGATCCTCGCTGCGCAGTACGAGAAATGGAGCCTGCCGCTGGCGGTCATTCTCGCGGTTCCGTTCGCGCTGTTCGGAGCCTTGCTGGCGGTCTGGCTCCGCGGCCTGACCAACGACGTCTATTTCCAGATCGGCCTTGTCACGCTGATCGGTCTGGCAGCCAAGAACGCCATCCTGATCGTCGAATTCGCCGTTCTCGTCCGGCAGGAGGGCATGAGTGCCGCCGAGGCTGCGCTGGAAGCGGCGCGGCTGCGCTTCCGGCCGATCGTGATGACCTCGCTCGCCTTCATCCTCGGCGTCGTTCCGCTCGCCATCAGCAGCGGCGCGGGCTCCGCGAGCCGGCACTCGATCGGTACGGGCGTGATCGGCGGCATGCTGGCGGCGACTTTCATCGCCACCTTCTTCATCCCGATGTTCTACCGGCTCATCGACTGGCGCGACCCTCGCCCGGCCAAGGATACAGGGCCGGCGGCGAAAGCCGAGGTGACGGCGGAGAACGCGGGAAGCTCGATCTAAAACATCGGCCCGAAAGTGGGTTGCGGTTTTCGGGAAAGCCGATGCAAACACAAAAAGCTCAGATCACGTTGGCGCGCGGCCGGAATGATCGCGCGCGACAAATCGGATGTCGGACCCTAGGCTCGACGCCGCAATCAGCACTCCGTGATGGGACAGACCATGAGCGAATTCAGAATTGCCGTCGTCATCGGCAGCCTTCGGCGCGATTCCTTCAATCGCAAGCTCGCCACCGCCATCGCCAAACTGGCGCCGCCGGAGTTCAAATTGCATCAGGTCGCGATCGGCGATCTGCCGCTCTACAATCAAGATGACGATGCGAACCAGGCCCAGGCCGTGAAGCGGCTGAAGGCCGAAATCGCCGGCTCCCAGGGGGTCATCTTCGTCACGGCCGAATATAACCGTTCCATCCCCGGCGTGCTGAAGAACGCGATCGATCATGCCTCGCGGCCCTATGGGCAGAGCGCCTGGGCCGGCAAGCCGGCCGGAGTTCTCGGCATGTCGGTCGGCGCCATCGGAACGGCGATAGCGCAGCAGCATCTGCGCAATGTCCTCGCCTATCTCGACATGCCGACACTCGGACAGCCGGAAATCTTCATCCAGGCCAAGGAAGGGCTGTTCACCGACAGTGGCGAGATCGGCGAATCCAGCCGGGCCTTCCTGAAGGGCTGGATGGATGCCTATGTCGCCTGGGTGAAGAAGCACTCAGCCTAGGACGACTTTCGAGGGGATGCGCAACGGCAGCAGCCCGGCTCGGCGCCACTGAAGCGACCGGCCCGGGATGAGACCGCGCGCTGCCGTCCCGGCGCGCCGCCAGTAGAGCAAGCGGCGGCCTCGGGCTGTTCGACAGGCGGGAAACCGGCCTGCCTGCCGTCCAGCACATCCTCGAGACGGTTTGCCGGACACAGGGCCTTTGCCTGGATCGAGGTTTCGGATCCGGCGTCAGAAATGCCGCTTCCGACAGCCGCCGCGCTGGCCGCGGAGTGGGTGCATCGCAATGGCGCGGCGCCCGGGCGATGCCGCGCCTGCCACCAGATCGGCGAGACCTCGAAGAACCCGGTCGGGCCAAAGCTCAACGGTCTGCTTGGGCGGCCGGCGGGTCCATCGAGGGCTACAGCTACTCGGCCGCCAACAAGAATTCGGGCCTCGTCTGGGACGAGTCGACGTTCCGGGATTGCATCAAGGCTCCCCAGGCCAAGATCCCCAGCACCACGATGGTGTTCGCCGGCCTGAAATCCGAACAGGAAATCGACGATCTCGTCGCCTTCCTCAAGCAGATCGACGCCGACGGAAAGAAGAAGTAGCCGCCTTTGACGCGCAGGTGCGGCGATAGCGCGGCGGGCTCAAGCCCGGCCTCGATTGACAACCAGCGAGCGCAGTCGGACAATATTCATCGACCATAGGCTGAGAAGCGGAGCGCTTTGCAGCCTGGGCGGGAGCTTTTGCGTCAGATGTGACGCGTAATCGTCTGACGGACCGGGAGGTTCGGCGATGGCGAGCAGGAAGCGACGCTTGAAACCGGTTGACGCGCTCGTCCGAGTCCGCGCCACGCGATCCCTCTGCGCCGTCCCTCCCGTCTTCTCTTCCCGACACCTTCATGCCGCTCCCCGACGCCGCAACGCCTCGATCGCGTCGTGGCGCCACCCGGACCCCGTTCATCGCCGCCATAGGCAAGGGTGACCGATCATGGGTGTTGCCGTCGTACTTGCGCTGGTCGTGATCGGTTCGGTGGCGTTCCACCTGCTGAGCCCATGGTGGTGGACGCCGATCGCGTCCAACTGGCACTATATCGACAACACCATCATCATCACCTTCTGGATCACCGGCATCGTCTTCGCTGCCGTCGTGCTGTTCATGGCCTATTGCCTGTTCCGTTTCCGCCATCGCGAGGGACACCGCGCGGCCTATGAGCCCGAGAACAAGCGGCTGGAATGGTGGCTCGCGATCGGGACCGGCATCGGCGTCGCCGCCATGCTGGCGCCTGGTCTTGTCGTCTGGAACCAGTTTGTCACCGTGCCGGCCGATGCCACAACGGTCGAGATCGTGGGCCAGCAATGGCAGTGGAGTTACCGCCTGCCCGGTGCCGATGGCCGGCTCGGAGCATCTGACGTGACCCTTGTCAGCGCCGAGAACCCGCTTGGCCTCGATCCAAAGGATGCGCGCGGGCAGGACGACGTCATCATCCAGGGCGACCAGCTTCACCTCCTGCTCGACAAGCCGGTGAAGGTGCTGCTGCGCTCACTCGACGTCGTGCATGATTTCTACGTGCCCGAATTCCGCGCCAAGATGGACATGATCCCGGGCAGCGTCACCTATTACTGGTTCACGCCGACCCGCACCGGCACCTTCGAGGCGCTGTGCGCCGAACTCTGCAGCACCGGCCACACCTACATGCGCGGTGGTGTCGTCGTCGAGCCGGAGAGTGAATACCGCGCGTGGCTGCAGCAACAGAAGACCTTCGCAGAACTCGCTGCAGCGGCGCGAGCACAGGCGAGAAACTAGGGGCGGAAGGCGGCTGAGCCTCCGACGAGGCGTGCCGTCTGAAGGAGAGCAGGAGGCGGTTTTATGGTCGACGTGCCGAGTGACGCTGCCGCACCTCTATCGACCGCCGAGGTCGAGGATGTCGAGCTCTATCATCCGAGAAGCTGGATCACGAAATATGTCTTCTCCCAGGACGCCAAGATCATCGCGATCCAGTATTCCCTGACTGCGCTGGCGATCGGCCTCGTCGCCCTCGTCCTGTCCTGGCTGATGCGGCTGCAGCTCGGCTTCCCGGGCCTCGTCTCCTTCATCGACCCTGAGCGCTACTACCAGCTGATCACCATGCACGGCATGATCATGGTGATCTACCTGCTGACCGCGCTGTTCCTCGGCGGCTTCGGCAACTACCTGATCCCGCTGATGCTCGGCGCGCGCGACATGGTTTTTCCCTATGCCAACATGCTGAGCTACTGGATCTATCTGCTTGCCGTGCTGGTGCTCGTTGCCGGCTTCTTCGTGCCTGGCGGAGCGACAGGGGCCGGCTGGACCCTCTACCCGCCGCAGGCGATCCTCGCCAACACCCCCGGGCAGTCCTGGGGCATCATCGTGATGCTGGTCTCGCTGATCCTCTTCATCATCGGCTTCACCATGGGCGGGCTGAACTATGTCGTGACCGTGCTGCAAGGCCGGGCGAAAGGCATGACGCTGATGCGCATGCCGCTCACCGTCTGGGGCATCTTCACCGCAACCGTCATGGCTCTGCTCGCCTTCCCCGCCCTCTTCGTCGGGGCGGTGATGATGCTGCTCGACCGGCTGATCGGGACGAGTTTCTTCATGCCGGCGATCGTGGCGCTGGGCGAACAGCTCTCCTATCGCGGCGGCAGCCCGATCCTGTTCCAGCACCTGTTCTGGTTCTTCGGGCACCCCGAAGTCTACATCGTCGCGTTGCCGGCCTTTGGCATCGTCTCCGACCTGATCAGCACCCATGCACGCAAGAACATCTTCGGCTATCGCATGATGGTCTGGGCGCTGGTGGCGATCGGCGCGCTCAGCTTCGTCGTCTGGGCTCACCATATGTATGTCAGCGGCATGCATCCCAGCTTCGGGTTCTTCTTCGCGACCACGACACTGATCATCGCGATCCCGACCGCCATCAAGGTCTATAACTGGGTGCTGACGCTCTGGCGCGGCGACATCCATTTCACCGTGCCGATGCTGTTCGCGCTCGGCTTCATCGTCACCTTCGTCAATGGCGGGCTGACCGGACTGTTCCTCGGCAACGTCGTCGTCGACGTGCCGCTCTCGGACACGATGTTCGTCGTCGCCCATTTCCACATGGTGATGGGTGTCGCTCCGATCCTCGTCATCTTCGGCGCGATCTATCACTGGTATCCGAAGGTCACCGGGCGGATGCTCGATGACGCCCTCGGGAAGCTGCATTTCTGGGTCACCTTCCTGGGCGCCTACCTGATCTTCTTCCCGATGCACTATATCGGCCTGATGGGCGTGCCGCGCCGCTATCACGAGATCAGCGACATGGCCTTCGTGCCGGCATCGACGGCGACATTGAACGGATTCATCACCATCGTCGCCCTGATCGTCGGCGCAGCCCAGCTGGTCTTCGTCTTCAATCTCGCCTGGAGCCTGAAACGAGGCCGGCCAGCCGGCGGCAACCCCTGGCGAGCGACGACGCTGGAATGGCAGACGCCCGAGACGCCGCCGGCCCATGGCAACTGGGGCAAGACGCTGCCCGTGGTCTATCGCTGGGCCTATGACTACAGCGTGCCCGGCGCTGCAGAGGATTTCCTGCCGCAGAACCAGCCTCCCGATCCGCGAACGGCGTGAGGAGGCGGCATCGTGATCGTCATCGTCCTGTTCATGGTCCTGATGGCAATGCTGGCCGGCTGGTGGCTGTCGCATCAGCGGCTGGCGGCCAAGCCCTGGCTTGAAGTCGGAATCATCGACGAGGCCCGAGATTCCAGGCCGCGATCTCCGCAGATCGCCAAGATCGGCCTCGGCGCCTTCCTCGCCGTCGCCGGCTCGCTCTTCGCGCTCCTGATCAGCGCCTATTCGATGCGCATGAGCATGGCGGACTGGCGCGCATTGCCGATGCCGATCGGGCTCTGGTTCAACACAGGGCTGCTGATGCTCGCCAGCGTCGCCCTGCATTCGGCGGTGATTGCTGCGCGCTGCGACGAGCCGGGTAACCTCCGCTCCGCGCTGCTGGCCGCAGGGGTCTGCTCGCTCGCCTTCCTCGTCGGACAGGTTCTCGCCTGGCGCGAACTCGCGGCTGCCGGCTATTTCAGCGCGGCGAACCCGGCCAGTGCATTCTTCTATCTGGTCACCGCGATTCACGGCCTGCACATGCTGGGAGGGCTCGTGGTACTGGGCCGGACGACGGTCCGGTCCTTCGCGGCCCCACAGGTATCGGGCGCTTTGCGCCTCAGCGTCGAGCTCTGCGCGATCTACTGGCACTTCCTGCTGCTGGTCTGGCTCGTTCTCTTCAGCCTGCTGATGCGCTGGACCGACGACCTGATCGAGATGTGTCGCGGATTGCTGAGCTAGGAGGCGCGACCGATGAACGAGCTATCGCCGACCGTCCTGAAGCCAGAGAGCACGCATCCCACCGGCTGGGGCGGTATCGTCGCGGACTGGTCCTCGGATCAGCGGGCGTTCAGGACAGCCTCCTGGGGGAAGGCCATGATGTGGATCTTCCTGCTCAGCGACACCTTCATCTTCGGCACCTTCCTGATCTCCTACATGACGGTGAGGATGTCGACCGTCGTGCCCTGGCCCAATCCGAGCGAGGTCTTCGCACTCGAGATCGGCGGCCACCACCTGCCGCTGATCCTGATCGCCATCATGACCTTCGTGCTGATCAGCAGCAGCGGCACCATGGCGATGGCGGTCAATTTCGGCTACCGGCGCGACCGCCGGAAGACGGCGATCCTGATGCTGCTGACCGCGCTGCTCGGCGCCGCCTTCGTCGGCATGCAGGCCTTCGAATGGTCGAAACTGATCGCGGAAGGGGTCCGTCCCTGGGGCAATCCGTGGGGCGCCGAGCAATTCGGCTCGAGCTTTTTCATGATCACCGGCTTCCACGGCACCCATGTCACGATTGGCGTGATCTTCCTGCTCATCGTCGCGCGGAAAGTCTGGCGCGGCGACTTCGACGAGGCCCGGCCCGGTTTCTTCACGAGCCGGAAGGGTCGCTACGAAATCGTCGAGATCACCGGACTGTACTGGCACTTCGTCGATCTCGTCTGGGTCTTCATCTTCGCGCTGTTCTATCTCTGGTGAGAGGTCGACATGGCTCAGTCAAACGCCACGCACGGCGATACGCAGGAGCATCCGATCCGACTCTATCTCGTCGTCTGGGTCTGGTTGTTCGTCCTCAGCGCCTGCTCCTACATGGTCGATTATTTCGGCCTCGTTGGCTATCTGCGCTGGTCGCTGATCCTGCTCTTCAT
Organism: Allobosea sp. LC85; assembly: GCF_000735605.1. Classification (GTDB taxonomy): domain Bacteria; phylum Pseudomonadota; class Alphaproteobacteria; order Rhizobiales; family Beijerinckiaceae; genus Allobosea. Next base: position 53,301 of record NZ_JPKG01000027.1, on the reverse strand, counting down.
GGCGCTCAAGGCGGGGTTGATCATCGCGGTCTTCATGCACATGGCCTGGGAGCGCCTGGCGCTCTCCTACGCGATCCTGCTGCCGCCCGCCGTATTGTTGGTCTTCGTCGCGATCATGGTCCTGGAATCGCACTACACGCTCTTTACCCGGCTGGCCTTCTTCGCGACGGGGTGAAGTGCCGCTCTGCCTGACAACCAAGCGGGGTCCATCCCGGAGTCCCTCCTGACGGCCTCGGACAGGCCGCCGGGAGGGCGAGAGCGAACCGGGTCTCAGGCGTTGCCGACGCTGCCATGGACCATGCGCCCGCGGTGGAAGGTGGCGCTGCGTGCGGGCAGGCGGGCGACCGCCTCGGCGGAGCAACTCGCCCCGACCAGGGTGAAGGCCGCGTCATCGCCGGCCTTTGGCCAGACGCGATTGCCCTTATCGTCCAAGGGCAGCACCCCGCCGGTGGCGATGGTCATGGCGCGCGACAGCCGGAACTCATCGCTACCACGGTAGAGCTGAGCATACAGGTTGGCTTTTTCCAGCATGTCGGCGCGACCGAATGGCGACCAGTGATCGATCACGCTGTCGGTACCGGTCATCACGAAGACGCCTGCTTCGCTCAACCGCGGCAGCGGCATCATCAGGCCGCCGATCGGCACCGTCGAGGCGATGGTCATCTGCTGCGCCGCCAGACGGGAGGCGGTTTCAGCCAACGCCTCCGGAGCGAGCGTGGTGAGCGCGAAGGCATGGCTGATGGTCACCTTGCCCCGTAGAGCCGGATTTTTCTCCACCGTATCGATCATGTGGTTGATCGCGGCCACGCCGGCCGGATTGGTCTCGTGCAGGTGGATATCCACGCCCTTGCCGGTATCGAGAGCGATCTGGAACATCGCGTCGAGCGACTTCTGCATCGAACCGTCGACATTGGTCGGATCCAGCCCCCCGACATAGTGCACGCCCATCTGCATGGCTTCGCGCATCAGGCCGTCGACCTTGGAATGAAGCAGGCCGTGCTGCGGGAACGCGACGATCTCGCAGCTGAAATCGCTGCGATGATTCTCCAGCGCGCGCTGCAGGTGCTCCAGGCTCTTCAGCCCACTGACCGGATCGATGTTGCAATGGCTGCGCGCCACGGTGGTGCCCTTGGATTGCAGCAGGGCAATCAGCTGCTCGGCGCGTTGTTGCGAGGTCGGCAACAGCTTGGGGAGCAGTTTCTGTTCCAGCGCGATCATGTCCAGGATGGTCTTGCCCTGGCGCGGTCGCGGTGCCTGCCAAGGACCACCGTAGAAAGTCTTGTCGAGATGAATGTGCATGTCGCGCATCGCCGGCAGCATGAGCTGGCCGTGCGCCTGGTAGCGCGGCACGCCGGCAGGCGGAACTGTATTTGCCGGATGCAGTGCGACGAACTTGCCGTCCTTGATCTCAAGAGCATGGAGCGCGGTACGGGTGCCGATGACCGTGTCGCCGTCATACTCGAAGCCTTCTTCAAGCCGCACGTCGCTCAGATAGTAATGACGGTCGGTCAGCGTGCTCGTGCCGGCCTCGGATGCAGGGCGGCCCACGCTGGCCGGCGCGGCTTGTGCACCGCTTCCGGCCAGGCCGATGACCGCGCAAGCGGTGGTGAGTTTCCCGGTCTGGCTGAGAAAGCCTCTGCGGCTTTGTTGATGGACGCTTTCCACGTTTGTTTCCTTAACCTGGGGTCTGGGCGTTTCGGCTCCTAGATTACGAATGGACTGCGCGGGTTGGCAGCGATATTTGCCAATGATGACTATTCGATCTGGCAATGATGTCGGTCGCGAACGCATCACCGTCGACCTGGCCTGCTCACCGTTCCAGCCGGCAGAACTCGGCTAGTCTTTCCGCCAGCACGATGGCCGCGGCGGGAGCGTTGTCGCGGTAGTACAGCGCCAGCTCGAAATCGTTGACCGGCGGCAGGCCTTCTGCTGCGCCCAGCGTTCGGTGGCTGGGCAGAAGGCAGCCGGCCGGCAGCAGGGTCACGCCCAGCCCGGCGGCGGATGCGGCAGCGAGGGCGGCCAGGCTGGCGCTGCTGTAGCTCACACGCCAGCGAATTCCCAAGCTGTCCAGCGCCTGGCAGAGTTCCTCGCGATAAAGTCCGTTGAGCGGGAAGACCGCCAGCGGCACCGGGGAGCGTTCGATGGCCGGGTGAGCGAGGCTGTCCAGCCACAGCAACGGTTCCAGCCTGGCCGCGCGCGGCGGTTGACTGCGGCGTTGCTTGACCAGGATCAGATCCAGTTCTTCGCGCTCATAGGCGCTGCGCAGATCGGCGCTGAGGCCGCTGGTGACGTCCAGCCGCAGATGCGGCTGCTCACGGCTGAATGCGGCCAGCAGGTCGACGGTGGGGACCGTAAAATCCTCCGGCATGCCAAGCCGCAGCACGCCGTCGCGCCAGAAGCCGGTCAGCGCGTCATGCGCCTCCTCGTTGAGGGCGATGATGCGTCGTGCATAGCTCAGCAGCCGGCCGCCCTCCTCGGTCAGCTTAACCTGATGCGAGGAGCGCTCGAACAGTGGCTTGCCCAGCATCTCCTCCAGGCGCCGGACCTGCTGGCTGACGGTGGATTGCGACAGCGACACACGGTCGGCGGCGCGGGTGAAGCTTTGGCTCTCACAGACCGCGACGAAACTGAGCAGCAGCTGCGGGTTGAACATCGGATAGCGATTCATTCGCCCGCTGCCAGCATGTCATGGGCCGATTTGCCTGATACTAGACTAGGCGGTGTGGACGGTCTTGGCCAAGGTGAAGGAAGCCCGCACAAGCGAATATCCGTGCGTTGGCGTGACTCGCGGCCGCTGAATCCGCTCACAAGCAGAGCTGCGCTCGGCAATCGGCCGTTGGATCCTCCCTGGGATCGCGGCACCGGTCCTTCGCTCACTGAGCCTGTGGCCAGGCGGAGCGGCGTTGTCGCTTAGATCATCGCACCGGATATCGTATCCGGTGCGATGATCTGAGCTTTTTGTGTTTGCATCGGCTTTCCCGAAAACCGCAATCCACTTTTCGGGCCGATGCTTTAGCGCCGCGAAAGGGACCGTCATGGGTGGTATGGAAAGATGTCCGGGATTGAGAGAGGCCTGTCGGTGAGCCCCTGTTCCCATGAATAGCGGGCCATGGCCTCGATCGCCGTGCGATTGGGCTCGATCCCGTAAGGCCAGTAGTCCTTGCCCATGACCTCTTCGGTCTGGCGCAGCGCCGCCTCCTGCCAAGGCAGCATCGCCGTGTCATAGGCAAACTGGTGCAGCTCGCTGGCGGCGAAGGCCTTGGCCTGCTCGAAAGCGCCCGTCAGCGACAAGGCGAGATCCGGATGGCGATCGGCAATGTCGGCGCGGATGCCGATCAGATGCATCAGTGGAAACAGACCAGTCTTGCGGAAGTAAGCCCTCTCCGCCGCCGGGACATCCGGAAACAACCGCCGGATCGCCGGATGCCCCTCGGCGAAGGCCTGCGGCGCGCGCGGCGCGATGATGGCGTCGAGCTTGCCCTCGAGCAGCCACTGCCAGAGCGTCTCACCGGCCGGCAGCCGCGTCGTCTCGAACCGGGGGGGCAGCGTGACCGGCACCTTCTCCTCGCGGCCGGGCGCATCGATGCCGCCGATGATCCAGTGGATCGCTTCCGGCCGCACGCCATATTCGTCAGCCAGGAGGCCGCGCACCCAGACATTGGCCGTGAGCTGATATTCCGGGACGCCGACGCGCCGGCCGACGAAATCCTCTGGCCGCTCGATCCCGGCGTCGCTGCGGACATAGAGCGCGCTGTGGCGAAATTTGCGCGAAACGAACAGCGGCAGACCAAGATAGCGACAGGTGCCGCGCGCGCGCAGCAGGAGATAGGTCGAGAGCGACATCTCGGTGATGGCGAACTCGCCTCCGAGCATGCCGCGCAGGAAGACCTCTTCCGGCGGCAGGACCGACCAGTCCAACGTATAGCCCTGTGGCCGGAACATGCCCGCGATCAGCGGCCAGGTCCGGTCATAGGCGCCGCAGCCGACCGTGAGCCGCGTGTCCTCTCCCAGGGCGCGGCTCATCGGTCGGAATAACCGGGGATGATCAGTGCATCGATGATGTAGCGGCCGCCGGCCGCGACGACGGCCGCGCCCCGCTCCAGCTCGGCAAGCAACTCGTCGACATTCCGTACCGACACCGCCCCTTCGAAGCCCTGCGCGCGCGCCAGCCCGATGATATCGGGCGCCGGATCGTCCAGCCGCTGGCCGATCCACTTGTTCTCGACCGGCCGGCCGCGCTGACGCGCCATGCGCTCCTGATGAACCTCGTCGTTGAAATAGGATCGGTTATTGGCGACGACGAGCAGCATCGGCACGCGCTGATGCGCGGCTGTCCAGAGCGCGTTAACGCCCATCAGGTAATCGCCGTCGCCGATGACGCCGATCGTCATCCGGCCGCTGTCCTTCAGCGCGATCGCGGCTCCGATCGTGTGGCCAGGCCCCGTGCCGACCGCCCCGCCGCCATCCTTGCCGAGGAAATCCAGCGGTGTGCGGAAGCGGCAGGCGCTGCGCGGCCAGCCGAAGGAGAGCCGCGCAAAAGTCACCTCCCGATCGCGCGCGAAGGTCGAGATCGTGAAGGCCATCTGTTCGGCGTTGAACGGCGCCGTGCGGTCCGGCCCCTCGAGCGCTGTCTGGGTCCAGTGGCTGCCTTCGGAAATCAGGGACGGGACCGGTTGCCACTCGGTGCCGATGGCCTCCAGCAACTGACTGACGAAGCGGTCCGGATCGGCTGCGATCCTGACATCGCAGGCCGGCAGTGCCTGATGGTCCATGCTCCAGCCATTGGCGACATGGCCGTCGAGCGAGCAATGGACGATTGCGGTCGCCAGCGGCTCCTGCGTCTGCGAGGCGCCACAGCGGGCGCTGAAGAAGCCGGCAAGATCGTGCCAATCGAGGCTGATGATGGCGTCGGCCTCGCGCAGCAATTGCTGCTCGGCCTCGTTCGGGCGCTCGCCGACAGGGGCCAGCGCATGGAGCCTATGCTCGGTCGGGAAGCCCGGCGCATTATGCGTGGTCGTCAGAACCGTCGCACCAAGCCGCTCGGCCAAGGCGATGCGGCGTTGCCAATCGCCGGCATTGCGCGAGACCCGGCCGATCAGGAGCAGGGGGGCGCGTGCGTTGCGCAGGATTTCCAGCGTCCGGGCGATGTCCTCGGTGGGAGCCGCTGCCGGCCGCGGCGGCGCAAAGCGGCGGACATCTGGAACCTTCACCGCGCGGTCAAGTCTGCTTTCCTGCATTTCGGCATCGAGACAGACATAGACAGGGCCGGTCGGAGCGGTCCGCGCGATCTGGTCGGCGCGCAGAACGGATTCGACCGCGGCCTCGGCCGAGGCGGGCTGGTCGTCCCATTTGGTGTAATGGCGCACCAGCGCGCCCTGGTCGCGGGCGGTGTGGATCCAGTCGATCCAGGGCCGGCGGCGATGCGCGTCGACGGGCCCGGTGGCGCCGAGGATCAGCATCGGCCGGCGATCGCACCAGGCGTTGAAGATCGTCATGGTCGCATGCATCAGCCCGACATTGGAATGCAGGATGACGGCCATCGGCTCCTGCGCCACCCGCGAGAATCCGTCGGCGATCGCGACCGCGTGTTCCTCGTGCAGGCAGACGATCATCGCCGGATCATGGTTGCCGAGGTGGTTCACCAGGCTGTCGTGCAGGCCCCGGAAGCTCGCTCCGGGAACCAGTGCGACATATCTGTAGCCCAGCGCCCTGATCGTCTCGGCCACGACGTCGCTGCCCCATTTTTCGGTCATCGGCGCCGCCGCGCCCGCCTCGGTCTGCATGGTCATGTCCATCTGGCTGTCGCACTTACTCGCTGAAGACCTCGTCGCGGCCCTTACGGATCGCCGGCAGGACGGCGACGGTGAGCATCGCGAACGCGATCAGGATGAGGACGGCGGCGATCGGCCGCTCGACGAAGGTCATGGGGTTGCCGCGCGAGATCATCAGCGCCTGGCGGAGGTTTTCTTCCATCATGCGGCCGAGCACGAAGCCGAGCGTCAGCGGCGCCGGCTCGAAGCCGAACTTGGTGAGGCCGTAGCCGAACACCGCCAGCGCTCCCATGATCAGGATGTCAGCCGGCTCGTTGTTGATGGAGTAGACGCCGATGCAGCAGAAGATGACGATGCCGACGAACATCAGGCGATAGGGCACTTTCAGCAGCTTCACCCAGAGCCCGACCGCCGGCAGGTTGATGACCAGCAGCATCAGGTTGCCGATCCACATCGAGGCGATCAGCCCCCAGAACAGGTCGGGCATCTTGGTCATGATCTGCGGGCCGGGCACGATGCCGTGGATCGTCATCGCGCCGACCATCAGGGCCATTACGGCATTGGGCGGGATGCCGAGCGTCAGCAGCGGAATGAAGGAGGTCTGCGCCCCGGCATTATTGGCCGATTCCGGCCCGGCGACGCCCTCGATGGCGCCGCGGCCGAAGCGGCGGGGGTCGCGGGCCAGCTTCTTTTCGAGCGTGTAGGAGGCGTAAGGCGCGAGGACGGCGCCATTGCCCGGCAGGATGCCGAGGATCGAGCCGAGCAGGGTTCCGCGCAGGATCGGCCTGGCCGAGGCCCGCAATTCCTCCGGCCCGGGCAGCAGCCGGCCGATATGGGTCTCGCGCACCTGCCTCGCCTCGCCATGCTCGAGGCTGCGGAAGACCTCGGCGATGCCGAACAGGCCCATGCCGAGCAGCGCGATCTCGATGCCGTCGGCGAGCCAAGTCGCCCCGAAGGTCAGGCGGAGCTGGCCCGTTGTCAGGTCTGGCCCGACCGTCGAGAGCAGCACGCCGACCAGGATCATCACCACGGCCTTGAGCACCGAGCCGCGCGCCAACAGGACTGCGAAGGCGAGCCCCATCAGCATGAGCGCGAAATACTCCGCCGGCCCGAAGATCAGCGCGATGCCGGCAAGCGGCGCGGCGAGAGCGGCAATCACCAAGGTCGCGATCGTGCCGGCGACGAAGGAGCCGATTGCCGAGATCCCGAGCGCGATGCCGGCGCGGCCCTGGCGCGCCATCTCATGGCCGTCGATGGCGGTGACGACGGCGCTCGACTCGCCGGGGATATTGAGCAGGATCGAGGCGGTGGAGCCGCCATATTGAGCTCCGTAATAGATCCCTGCCAGCATGATCAGCGCGGCGGTTGGATCGAGCCCGAAGGTCAGCGGCAGCAGGATCGCGATGGTCGCGATCGGACCGATGCCAGGCAGGACGCCGATCAGCGTCCCCAGCATGCAGCCGGCAAAGCAGAGCAGGATATTGGTCGGCGACAGCGCGATGCCGAAGCCGTGGCCGAGATTCTGCAGGAGTTCCATGCGCGCCTCAGACGTTGATCGAGAACGACGGCAGCACCAGCATCGGGATCGGCTGGTTGAGCGCGAAGCGGAACAGGAGAGCGCAGGCGACCGTCATCGCCAGAGCAAAGACAATGAGCTCACGCGGCCTGACCTCACGCGAGCCAAAGCCGGCGACGAGCATGGCAAGCGGCGCCGCGACGATGAAGCCGGGCTCACGGATGGTCGCAGCGAAGAGCACGATTCCGGCAAGCACGAAAGCCGGCCCACGCAGATGCCAGCGTTCGAGCGCGTCGCCATCCTCGATGAAGCTCAGCACGACGAGGACAGCGCCGCCGATGCCGATCGCGATCGCCGTCCAGCGCGGCACCATCGCCGGGCCAATGACGCGCAGCGTGCCCTGCGCGAGATTGCCGAGCATGAGCACGACGACGATTGCCGCTGCGATGAGGACCAGGCCGGAGACCAGATTCTGCGGAGAACGCACGGCGCGTTTCCACGGAGCAACAGGCTCGGACTGGCTCATGGCAGCTTCGCCCTGGCTTGGGAGGTGGTGTGTTGCAGCCGGCTCGGCGTCATTCGACGGTCACGCCGACGGTGCGCACCATCTCGCCCCATTTGACGACCTCAGCCTTCAGATAGGTCGCAACCTGGGGAGCCGAGCGGACATGCAGCTGGTAGCCCATGCCGAGGAGCTTCTCCCGGGTCTGCGGCTCGCTGACGATCTCGTTGATGGCGGCGTTGAGCTGCTCGATGATCGCCGGCGGCGTCTTGGCCGGGGCGAGCACGGCGACCCAGGATTCGGCGACGAAGGGGAAGCCGGACTCGGTATAGGTCGGCACATCGGGCATCGCCGCGACACGCGTCTCGCTCGCAACGGCCAGGCCCTTGAGCTTGCCCTCAGCGACCTGCGGGATGATGCCGAAGGACGAAGCGACCATATCGACCTGGTTGCCCAGTGCCGCCTGCACCGAAAGGGCGCCGCCGCGGAAGGGAATGTGCGAGGCCGGCTGCATGGCGAGGCGTTTCAGGAAATACTCGGTCGCCAGATGCGAGCCGGAGCCGACGCCGGCACTGGCGAAGGTGATTTCGTCCTTCTTGGCCCAGGCGAGATAGTCCTTCAGATTGCCGGGCTTCGAGGGATGCGTCGCGATCGTCTCCGGCGACGAAACCGCAATCGCCACCGGGACGAGCTGATCGAGCGCGTAGTCGCGCTTCTTGTAGAGCGTCTCATTGATGGCGACCGCCGTCGAGGTGACGAGCAGCGTCAGTCCGTCCGGCTTCGCATGCGCGACAATCGCAGCGGCCGTATTGCCGCCGGCGCCGGCCTTGTTCTCGACCGTGACCGCCTTGCCCCATTTCTCGTTGAGCTTCTGGCCGACGATGCGTGCAAAGGTATCGACGAAGCCGCCGGCGGCGAAAGCGACCGTCATGTTGATGCGGTCTGGCGGGTAGGCCGGCGCCTGCGCCGAGGCGAGGCCGGCAGAAGCCGAGAGTGCGATGCCGGCTCCGACAAGGCGGGCGACGGCGTCATTGAGACTACGCATGTTTCTCCCTCCGTTATGTATTTTATGTCCCGCGATCAGCCACGCGGGGATTTCCGGTCGCTCCTGTCAGCTTCTTGCCGGCCGCTTCAGGTTGACGTGGATGTGCTTTTCTTGGGTGTAGCTGAGCAGTTCTTCGAGGCATTCCTCGCGGCCAAGGCCCGATTGCTTGTAGCCGCCGAATGGTGTGCCGAGGAAATGCCGCGAAACCTCGTTGATCCAGACGAAGCCGGCCTCGACCTCGCCGGCGAGACGGTGCGCGTTGCGGACGTCATTCGTCCAGATCGAGCAGGTCAGCCCGTATTCGACGCTGTTGACGGTCTCGAGCATGCTCGCCTCGTCCGACCAGCGGAAGACCGCGAGAACCGGCCCGAAGACCTCCTCGCGCGCCAGCCGCATCGCGGGCGTCACCTCGGTAAACACGGTGGGCTCGACGAAATTGCCCTTTGCGAGCGCCGGATCGAGCGGGCGGCGGCCGCCGCAGAGCAGGTTCGCACCCTCCGCCTTGGTGTCGGCGATGAAGCCCATCACCTTGTCGAGCTGTGCGCGGCTGATGATCGCGCCCATGGTGGTTGCTGGATCGGTCGGATCGCCGGGGCGGAATTGCTTCACGCGCTCGGCGATGCGCGAGACGACCGCGTCATGGATCGCCTCGTGGATAAAGGCCCGGCTGGTCGAGCCGCAGGACTGGCCGCACCAGATGAAGTTCATGCCGGCGACCACGGCAGCCGCCACCTCGTCGGGATCGGCATCGGCAAGCGCGATCAGCGCATTCTTGCCGCCGAGCTCAAGCAGGACCGGCTTGATGGTATCGGCGCCGGCCCTCATCACGGCGCGTCCGGCCTGGACGCTGCCGATGAGCGAGATCATCGCGACACCGGGATGGGCGGCAAGTGCCGCTCCGGCCTCGCGGCCGCCTGGGAGTACGTTGAAGACGCCGGGAGGCAGCAGCCCGTCGATCAGTTCGGCGAAGCGTAGCGAGCTCAGCGGCGCCTGGTCCGGCGGCTTGACGATGACGGTGTTGCCAGCCGCGAGCGGCGCGGCCGACTTGGCGGCGCAGAACATGAACGGATGGTTGAACGGAATGATGCGGCCGATGACGCCGCGCGGTTCGCGCACCGAGAAATTGACCGAGTCGCGGCCGAGCGGCACCGATTGGCCCTTCATCTCGGTGACGAGGCCAGCGAAGAAATCGAGCTGAGAGGCCGCATTGGCAACGTCGCCGAGCATCTCGTGGACCGGATTGCCTCCGTCCACGGCGTCGATGAGCGCGAGTTCCCGCGCATTGTCGCGGACGATCTGGGCAATACGCCGGAGGATCTTGGCGCGCTCGGCCGGGGCGACGTTGCGCCAGCTGCGATAGGCCGCACCAGCAGCCTGGACCGCGGCATCGACATCGCCGCTTCCGGCCTGCGCCACGAAGCCAAGCGACTCGCCCGTCGCCGGGCCGGTCAGTTCGAGCCCGGCGGTCTCGGCCGCCTCGCGCCAGCTGCCGTTGATGTAGAGGTTCCGGTTGCGCGGCAAGACATCGGGCAATGCGCTTGCCGCGGCTGGCACGATCGGATCGCGAATGTCCTGGTCCATGGTCTGTCTCCCCTTCCGGCGAGGCCGGTCGCGCCGGGTTGCTGTGCCGGCGCATTTTCTTGGCCGGCACATTTTCTTGCTTGCCTACTGGGTATCGGCTTCGCCCGGAGCGGTCTTCGCGGAGTTTCGGGCTTCAGTTATAACTTTTGCGACTATGACGGCTCAGACGCCTGCCGGTTCAGTGCGCTGCGCACGGCATCGAGCATCGCGAGGCCGTCTTCGGGCTCGGCCTGCAATGGCAAGCGCCCGAGTCGTTCCTGCTGCAGGACGACGCCCTCGGTGACGGCTGGGTCGATGCCAAGCTCGCGAAGCGTCAGCGCAACCTCGCGCATTTCGGCGGCCCGCCGGACGCCATGCTGCAGCATGCGGCTCACATTGTAGGGAACGACCTTTGGCCAATCGAGGCCGGGATAGCTGCGCCCGAGAGAGTCGAGGATCAGCGGGTCGATCCCGGCGACGCGAGCCGCCATGAAACACTCGTAGGTCAGCGCCTCCAGCCCCTTGACCATGACGCTGCGGACCATCTTGATGATCGTTGCCGAGCCGATCTGCGGTCCCGCCGGCCCGAGCTCCATGCCGAAGCCCCCGAAGATCTCGATGAAGCGTTCGGCTGCCTCACCGGCGACCAGGCAGGGGGTGGCATGGCGCTTGGGGTGAACCGGCGCCATGATCGCGAGGTCGAGATAGGCACCGGGCGCAGCAAAGGCAGCGGCCGCCTCGCGCTTGCGACCAGGCGAGACCGAATTGACGTCGACGAAGACCTGGCCGGATACAAGGCGCGGCGCGACCTGCCGGGCGGCGTCGAGACTGTCGGCCGCGGTCACCGCCGAGAACACGAAGTCCGCGCCAGCCAGTGCAGCGTCGAGGCTGTTGGTGAGCCGGACGCCCAGGCGCTCTGCCGGCTTGCGGACGCGCTCCTGCGTACCTGCGATGTCGAAGGCGGAGATCTCGACGATGCCGGCTTCGAGCAGGCCGCCGGCGAAGGCTTGTCCGGCCTCGCCGAAGCCGATGAAGCAGAGTCGCGGTGGGTTGGCGCGCGGGGAAACGGTTTGCAGCATGATGCGCTCCGCGGTCAGAGAATCTGGCAGATATCGTCGAAATCGAAACGCGCGGCGCGGGTTCTGACGCTCGTGGGGTCGCCATGACCGATATTGATCAGGAAATTGGACCTGACCTGACCGCCTGGAAAGAATTCGGCATCCACGACATCATGCAGGACCCCAGACATCGGGCCGCAATCGAGACCGAGCGCACGGGCCGCCATCAGCAGGTAAGCGCCCTGCAGGGTCGCGTTGCGGAAGGCTGCCCGGGTGGCAAGGTCGGGGTCCGCGAGATAACCGGCGCGCTTGTCGACCGCATGCGGCGCCAGGCGCTCGAGATGATCGAAGAAGCGGCCGTCGATGCCGAGGATCGCGGTCACCGGTGCAGCCATGGTCTTGTCGACATTGCCGGGTTTCAGCCCGGGCCGCAGCCGCTCCTTGGCATTCTGTGAGACGACGAAGACGATGCGCTGCGGACTGATGTTGCTGCTCGTCGGCGGCATTCGCGCGAGTTCGTAGAGCTCGCGCAGCTGCGCGTCGCACACCGGCTTCGGCAGCCAGCCGTAATAAGTGCGCGCCTCGCGGAAGAGAAGGTCGAGGCAATGCTCGGATACGCGCTGTCTTGAAGTCTGCTGAAGCATGATCGGCGAACCTGCGGATGTGACGCCGGAACGCTATCCGCAGGATGACCGTCGCGTCTTCGTCTGCAGGTTCACAAGAGCTATAAGCGCCGGGAATATCAGCTGCCGGTGAGCGCATCCGGCGAGGCGCCATCCTCGTCGAGCAGGCCCGTCGCCCGCAATTCGCGCAGATGGTCGCGCAGCGCCGCCAGCAAAGCCCCGACGCTCGGCGACCGTCGGCGATGGCGCAAGGTGATGATCCCGGCCGGCCGGCTGCCAGAGACCATTGGAACGGGCAAGACTCTGACAGCGCCGCGGCCGAGATCGCCGGCGAGCATCAGCCGCGGAAGGATGGTGACGTAGTCGTTCGACAGGACGAGCTCGCGGATGAAGGAGATCGAGGTCGAGCGCAGCGGAGCGGCCAGCATTTCCAACCCGGAATAGGCGATCACCGCATCGATCTCCTGGCCGAGGCGCTGCTCCAGGGAAGGCAGCACGAGGCCGAACTTCCCGAGCTCCGCCCCCGCGCTGCCGGGGCGCCCGAGCAGGGGATGGCCGGCCCGTGCCAGGACCGAGATCGGCTCGTGATAGATCGTCTCGCGGTGGACATCGTGGGACGTCTCGAGCTCATAGAGCCGCCCGACGATCAGATCGAGCTTGCCGCTCTCCAGCTGCGGCATCAGTTCCGCCGTGCGCCCCTGCACCAGCCTGATGTTCAACTCGGGATTGGACGCGCGCAGCCGGCCAAGCGTCGGCGGCAGCACGCTCGTCGCCGCAGTCGGCAGGGCGCCGATGACCAGGGTGCCGGCCTGTCCCTGCTCGATCAACCCGATATCGTCGGTGAGCCGCTCGACCAGCGACAGCATGGCCCGGCCGCGCTCCACGACGGCGCGGCCGAAGGGATTGATCATCACGCCGCGCGCCATCCGGTCGAAGATGGGATGGCCGATGATCTGCTCGACATCCTGCACAGCCTTCGACACGGCAGGTTGGGTGATGCTGAGCTTGTGGGCGGCGGCCAGGAAGCTGCCCTGCTCGGCCACGGCGATGACGATCTCGATCTGCCGCAGCTTCAGGCGCGCATTGATCTGCGATCGCATGGCCTGCCTCTCCCCATTGCAGGCAAGCCCTTTGCCCTACTGCGGGGGCAATGACAAATTGAGGGAATCAGCGGTCTCACCGACGCAGCATCACCGAATCGCTGGCCGGTCGAAAACGCCGGCATGATCGGGCTGCTGCGACGATGTTTCTCATGGAAAGATCTGTTCGCCGGTTCTCAGCAAGCCTGAGGGCTGGGCGTGGCAACGGCGACCAGGCCCGCGGCTGTCGACCGGCGCTCTCAATGATGTGGTCCTAGTCGGAAAATTTGGTGGAGCCAGGCGGAATCGAACCGCCGACCTCTTGAATGCCATTCAAGCGCTCTCCCAACTGAGCTATGGCCCCACGCTGGCCGATTGATTTGGGGGTCAACCGGCAAATTCCCGGACACCGCAGGAGTGGCTTCAACCTCGAAGCCCGGCGATGTCCGCGTCGTCACTGTCGCGACGGAGGGCTCTATAGGCGGGCTCGGCCGAAGACACAAGCACCTATATCGCAGAAATATTTTTTGTCCTCAGACGTCTTCGTCGCCCTCGATGTCGCCGTCGATCAGGTCGGAGACATTGTCGTCGTCTTCCTCATCCTCTTCCAGGAAGGTGTCGTCTTCCTCGGCAGCGACGTCGTCCTCGACCTCGATGTCGTCCTCGCTGGTGACGACCGTGTCCTTCTCGCTCGTCTCGGCATCGGCCTCATCGAGAGAGACAAGCTCGACCGCGCCGTCAGCGGCCTCGGTCTCGTCCTCGTCATCCGCTTCCTTGGCGACAACCGCCGCCGCTTTGGCCTGCGGCTCGAACATCGAACGCGGGAAAGCCTGCCCCGTATAGGGCGAGACGATCGGGTCCTTGTTCAGGTCGTAAAATTTGCGTCCCGTGGTCGGGCAAACGCGCTTGGTACCAAGTTCCGGTTTCGCCACTGCGTCGGACCTTCATTCATTCATGTTCTGAAAAGCAGGCGCGTCCGTTAGTCGTGCCGGCCGGCCCTGTCAAATGTTGATTTCATTCCCGTCTCGCGCGTGGCGCGCGACGGGTGGTCATGCTAGGCAGCCAGCGTCCAAGATCAAGCAGCCAGAGACGATCGACGTGGCCCACGCGCAGCATCCAACTCCCGTCACCGCCCGGGCCTCCGGCCCGCTCTCCGGCCGCGTCAGGGTCCCCGGCGACAAGTCGATCTCGCATCGCGCGATGATCTTCGGCTTGCTTGCCATCGGCGAGACCAGGGTCACCGGCCTGCTCGAGGGCGAGGACGTGCTGCGGACAGCCGACGCGGCCCGCGCGCTGGGCGCGATCGTGCATCATGACGGACCCGGCGCCTGGCGCGTCCAGGGCGTCGGCGTCGGCGGGTTGAGGGAGCCGGCCGGTCTGCTGGATTTCGGCAATGCCGGCACCGGCTCGCGCCTGATGATGGGCGTCTGCGGCGCGCACCCGATCACGACCACCTTCGATGGCGACGCCTCGCTCCGGAAGCGGCCGATGCGGCGCATCCTCGATCCGCTCGAACTGATGGGCGCCACCATCCTGTCGCAGGAAGAGGGCGGGCGCGTGCCGTTGACGATTCGCGGGCCGAAGGAGGCGCTGCCGATCACCTATCGCACACCGGTCGCCTCGGCACAGATCAAGTCAGCCGTGCTGCTCGCCGGCCTCGCCGCCCCGGGCGAGACCACGGTGATCGAGACCGAAGCGACGCGCGACCATACCGAGAAGATGCTGGCGCATTTCGGCGCCGAGGTGCGGGTGACATCTGAAGGCGCCCATGGCCGGCGTATCGTGCTGAAGGGCCAGCCCGACTTGCAGGCAGCACCGATCGTGGTGCCTGCCGATCCCTCCTCCGCCGCCTTCCCGCTGGTCGCGGCGCTGATCGTGCCGGGCTCCGATATCCTGATCGAGAGCGTGATGACCAATCCGCTCCGCAGCGGGCTGCTGACCACGCTTCGCGAAATGGGCGCCGACATCACGGTCGAGAGCGAGGCCAATGAAGGCGGCGAGACGGTCGCGACGCTGCGCGTCCGCGCCGGCGCGCTCAAGGGCGTCGAGGTGCCGCCGGAGCGCGCGCCATCGATGATCGACGAGTACCCGGTCCTCGCGGTCGCCGCGTCCTTTGCCACCGGGACGACCCGGATGCGCGGACTTCAGGAGTTGCGCGTCAAGGAATCGGACCGGCTCGCCGCCGTCGAGGCCGGATTGAAGACGGCAGGCGTGACGTGCCGGATCGAAGGCGACGACCTCGTGGTAGAAGGCGGAAATGGCAAGGTCGCGGGGGGCGGCACGGCCGCAACCCATCTCGACCACCGCATCGCGATGAGCTTCCTCGTCATGGGGCTGGCGACGCAGAACCCGATGCAGGTCGATGACGGAGCGATGATCGCGACCAGCTTCCCGACCTTCATCAGCCTGATGAACGGATTGGGCGCAGAGATCGCATGAGCCCTGCCGCGATGCGCAAGCGCCTGGTCATCGCCGTGGACGGTCCTGCCGCCTCGGGCAAGGGTACGCTGGCGCGACGGCTCGCGGCCCATTACGGACTGCCCTATCTCGATACCGGCCTGCTCTACCGCATGGTGGCCCGCGCGATGCGGGACGCGGGCAAGGATATCCATGATGCCGAGGCTGCCACGGTGATCGTCTCGACATTCGATGAAAAGGCCTTCGCCGAGGACAGCCTGCGTGGCCGCGAGATCGGCGAGGCTGCATCGGTCGTTGCGGCGATGCCGGCGGTCCGCAAGGGGCTGATCGACCGTCAGCGCCGCTTCGCCGGGCAGCCGGGCGGGGCCGTTCTCGACGGGCGCGATATCGGCACGGTGATCTGCCCCGAGGCTCCAGCCAAGCTCTTCGTCACCGCGACGCCCGAGGTGCGGGCGGCCCGGCGCCACAAGGAACTGGCCGGGCGCGGCGAGCTTGCCACCTTCGACGGCATCCTGGCCGATATCAGGCGGCGCGATGCCCGCGATTCCGGCCGCAGCGATGCTCCGCTGAAGGCAGCGGAGGATGCGGATATCCTCGACACCTCGGCGCTGACGGTCGAGGAGGCGGTCGCGGCCGCGATCGCCATCGTGGATGCCCGCCGCGCGGGCTGATCCTGCCGATAAATCATCCTTGGCGTGAGCCGAAACGAGGCGCACACTCCCGCCGCTCCCTGATGACGGAGGTGGCGATGCGGCGCGTGCTGTTCGGTCTCTTGGGTCTCACGGCGGCCGGTTTCTGGACGGTCACGGCGCCGAATGCGCAGCCGGCGGCAGCCCCACCCGACGAGGTCGATGTCGCCCTCGTGCTGGCGGTCGATGTGTCCTACTCCATGGATCTCGACGAGCTCGCGCTGCAGCGCAGCGGCTATATCGAGGCCTTTCGCTCGAAGCAGTTGCACGAGGCCATCGCCAAGGGCGCGATCGGCAAGATCGCCGTGACCTATTTCGAATGGGCCGGCGGCAACTTCCAGCATATCGTCAAGCCCTGGACGGTGATCGACACGCCGCAATCGGCCATCGCCTTTGCCGAGGAGCTGGGCGAGGCCCAGACACGGCGCGGTCGGCGGACCTCGATCTCGGGCGCGATCGATCTCGGAATGGCGCTGCTCGAGCAGGCCAATGTCACCGCGATGCGCCGTGTGATCGACATCTCGGGCGACGGCGCCAACAATGACGGGCGGCCCGTCACCGCAGCGCGCGACGATGCCCGCGACAAGGGCATCAGCATCAACGGCCTGCCGGTGATGCTGAAGCAGGCGAGCTATTTCGATATCGACAATCTCGACGTCTATTACGAGGATTGTGTGGTCACCGGCGTTGGCGCCTTCGTGATCCCGATCCGCGAGCGTCACCAGTTCGTTGATGCGACCCGCACCAAGCTGGTGCGCGAGATTGCCGAAGCTCCTGCTCCCGAAGCCCCTGCTCCCGAGGCTACCATCCGGAAGGCGCAGTCCAAGGAGTCGCGTGTGTCCTGCCTCTCGGGTGAGAGACAGTGGCGCGACCGGATGGGGAACTGAGGGGAACTCAGGTGCCGCGCGGCTTCGCCCGCGTCGTCGGCAGCGCAGCGGCCGGATCGTCCGGCCAGAGATGGCGGGGATAGCGGCCCTTCATGTCGGCCTTCACCGCAGCCCATGAGCCGCGCCAGAAGCCCGGGAGGTCGCGCGTGACCTGGATCGGCCGATGCGCCGGCGACAGCAGCTCCAGGACGAGCGGCACCCGGCCAGCCGCGAGCGAGGGGTGCTGGCTAAGCCCGTAGAGCTCCTGCACACGCACCGAGATGGTCGGCCCTGCCTCGGCCGCGTAGTCGACCGCGAGATGGGAGCCGGTCGGTGCGGCGAAATGCGTCGGGGCCTCGGCATCGAGCCGGCGCTTCAGATCCCAGGGCAGCAGGCTTGCCAGCGCCGCGTCGAGGTCGGCCGGCTCGATCGCCGCGAGCGAGGCTCGACCCTCGATATGGGGCGCCAGCCAGAGTTCCGGCTCGGCCGCGAGCCCGGCATCGGACAGATCGGGCCAGGGATTATCGCCGGCAGTGCCTGCCGCGGCCTGCCGCAGGAAGGCGGCGCGCTCGCGCAACTGCTGCTGCGCCTTTGTCCATGGCAGCAACCCCACACCCAGCGTCGCGACGCCCGCGGCCAGGATCGCAGCGTTCTCCGGCGTCCCCTCGACCGGAAGCGGGCGCTCCGACAGGCTGATCGCGCCATAGCGCCTGAGCGCGCGGGCGCGCAGGGCGCGGGCATTGCGATCGAAGATCGTTTCCGTCCGTTCCTCCAGGCCGAAGGGCGCGAGGCCATCTGCGGCCTGCCGCATGACCTCGTCTTCGCCGATCGCAGCACCGCCGAGGATTCGGGCCTGCTGCGCCGCGCCCGTCATGTCCGCAACGACGATCCAGGGCTCGCGGGCGAGGCGCTGCGTCGGTTCCAGCGCGGCACCGCGGCCATTGGCCAGGAGATACTGGCCCGAGCCCGGTGCGCGGAGCCTGGCGATTCGATCGGGATAGGCGAGCGCGAGCAGGAAGCCGGTGGAGCCCGGCGCGTCGCGCCCAGGCGGGCTCGCCTTCTCCGCCAACCGGGCCCAGCCCTCCGCGAGGCGGCGCATATCGGCGGCGCGACCGCCGCGCTCCCGCCCGAATTGCTCGGCCCGCTCGGCGAGATCCGGCGCGTCCCCACCCAGGCCCCGTTCGACAAGAAGCGCCGCCAGTTCCGCCGCTGCCCTGGCCTGATCGAAGCGCGCGGCAACGACGACCATGCGGGCAAGGCGCGGCGGCAACGGCAAGGCCTGCAAGGCCCGGCCATCGGCGGTGATGCGCCCATCGGCGGCGAGTGCACCAAGATTGAGCAGCAGTGCCCGCGCCTCCTTCAAGGCAGGCGCCGGCGGCTGGTCGAGAAAGGTGAGCGATGTCGGATCGGCTACGCCCCAGGCCGCGCAATCAAGCAGCAGGGGCGCGAGATCCGCAGAGAGGATTTCGGGCCGGGCGAAGGCTTCCAGCGCACCGGTGCCGGCCTCCTCCCAGAGGCGGTAGCACATTCCCGGTTCGGTGCGACCGGCGCGGCCGCGGCGCTGGTCAGCGGCAGCGCGGCTGACCCGGCGGGTCTCGAGCCGGGTCACGCCGATATCCGGCTCATAGACGGGGACGCGTGCAAGGCCCGAATCGACCACCACACGCACCCCCTCGATGGTGAGCGAGGTCTCGGCGATCGAGGTCGCCAGCACGATCTTGCGACGTCCGGCCGGCGCCGGCAGCACGGCGCGATCCTGCTCGGCCTGATCGAGCGCGCCATAGAGCGGCGCGATCTCAACCGCGGGGTCGCGCAGGCGTTCGCGCAGCCGCTCCTCGACCCGCCTGATCTCACCCTGTCCCGGCAGGAAGACGAGGAGCGAACCCGGTTGCTCGTTCAGGGCCTGCTGCACGGCCTCGGTCACCTGGTCCTCGATCCGCTTCAGCGGATCCCGGCCGCGATAGCGCGTCTCGACCGGATAGGCCCGGCCCTGCGATTCGATGACCGGCGCGGCGCCGAGCAGCTTTGCGACCCGCGCCCCGTCAAGCGTGGCCGACATCACCAGGATGCGCAGGTCCTCGCGCAGTCCGCCTTGCGCGTCGAGCGCCAGCGCGAGACCGAAATCGGCATCGAGCGAGCGTTCGTGGAATTCGTCGAAGAGCACGGCAGCGATGCCATCGAGCGCCGGGTCGTCGAGGATCATCCGGGCAAAGACGCCCTCGGTGACGACCTCGATCCGCGTGTTCGGCCCGATCTTCGATCCGAGCCGGACACGCAGGCCAACCGTGTCGCCAACGCGCTCCCCCAGCGTCTGCGCCATGCGGCCGGCAGCGCCCCGTGCCGCGAGCCGGCGCGGCTCGAGGACGATCAGCTTGCCGCCGGCCGCCCAGGGCTCGTCGAGCAGAGCGAGCGGGACGCGCGTGGTCTTGCCGGCGCCGGGAGGAGCGACCAGCACCGCATTCGGGCCGGCACGCAGCGCCGCGGCGAGATCGCCCAGGACGGCATCGATCGGAAGCGGGGTATCGAAATCGCGCATGGCGCGATGTGACGCAGCCGGCGCACGGACGCAAGCGATGGTGGGACTCAGGCGGCCTGCCGAAGGCCCACCTCGAACGGGCTGACCGTGATTGCGCCGGATGTCACCGACACCATCGAGTTGCATCCGAGCGCCTGCCAGCAGTCGCGCGCGGCATCGACCGGCTCGGACGCGACGACGATGCTGTCACTGCGGTTGCAGATGTAGAGCGTCGGCGGACGCGTATCCGAAGACCAGCGAAAGGCGTGGATCGTCTCGCCATCGGCTAGCGCGGCGGCGCAGCGCAAGGGCTCGCGAATGCCGGCTGCCTGCATCAGGGCCAGCGCCTCGCCCAAGGTCCAGGCCAACGCTTCGCCGGGCGAGCAGCCATCCGCCATGCGGGCGAGCGCCAGCAGGAAGATCGCTTCCGAATCCGTCGTGCCGACACGGGCGGCGTAGAGCGAATCGGGAATCAGGCTCTCGAGCTTGCGGCGGATCAGGGCGTAGCCGCCGATCTGGCCGTTATGCATGAAGAGATGCCGGCCATGGACGAAGGGATGGCAATTGGCCCGCGTCGTCGCCGTCCCTGTCGCGGCGCGCACATGCGCGAAGAAGAGATGCGAGCGCACCTGACGGGCGATCGAGAGCAGGTTCTCGTCGGACCAGGCCGGCCTGACCTCGCGATACTGCCCGGGCTCCGGCTTCTCGCCATACCAGCCGACGCCAAAGCCGTCGCCATTCGTGCCGGTCTTGGTCTCCTCGGCATGGAGCGACTGGTGAATCAGCGAATGGCAGGGCGAGGCGACGAAATCCTCAAGAAAAACCGGAACGCCGGAATAGGCGAGGAAACGGCACATGGTCGGTCCCGAATCAGGCTGCGGGCGGGACGCCGCATCGAGGAGATTATTCCACTAAAATGAACCCTGACATAACAAATCTTCCCCGAACTCTACTCGCCACAGAAGAAATCCAGCTTCGCTTCCTTACGACTCTTGCCGACCTTCACCTCGATCTCGAGCGGCGCGCAGGTGGCGCTGTCGAGCAGGAAAGCCTTGTGGATGCGCCCCTCCTCGCCGAAGAGGAACCCGCCATAGACGCGCCTGAGCAGGATCTTCTCGCCGGTCTTCGCCTTCTGCCTGACGGTGAGCGAGGCGAGATCGCGGGCGATCTTGTCCGAGGATTTGGTGTTCTTCGCGCCGGTGAAGGCAAGCGTCACCAGCAGCGCATCGGCCGGCTCGCCGACATCGCCCTCGCCGATCACCGTGTTGCGGAGCACCTTCTTCGTTCCGACCAGATTCTCCGAGAGCCTGCCGGTGCGCTCGAGGAAGAGCTGGGCCTTGATCTCCTCGACCGCGACCTGGGCGAAGGCCGAAGCTGAAGACGCCGCCAAAAGGCCGAGTCCGAACAGTGTCGAGAAAGCCGGTTGCATCGTCGAAGCCCCATCTGAATCGCGCCCTATCGGCAGGATTGCGCAGCTACGCCATTTCGCCGTGAGGTTGCTAGCCCTCCGATCAGCCTTTACGCGACAACACAACCGGGCGATGACGGAAACCGCTCGATATCGGGATTGGGGAGAGCGGTCCTTGAAGACAGTGATTTCGCTTGCGGGCGCGGCCTTGGCGCTGTGCCTTGTTCCCAGCATCGCGTTCGCGGCAGGCGATATCGGCGGCGCGACGCTCGGTGCGGCCTGGGCTCTCCCCTTTGCCGGCATGCTGCTCTCGATCGCCCTCGGGCCGATCCTGTTTCCGCATTTCTGGGAGCTCAATTACGGCAAGTTCGCAGCCTTCTGGGCGGCGCTCGTGCTGGTGCCGCTAGTCCTCTTCCGCGGCTTTGATCCGGCGCTCGGATCGCTGCTTCACACGGCGCTGCTCGAATACATCCCCTTCATCATCCTGCTCTTCGCGCTCTTCACCATTGCCGGCGGCATCCTGATCACCGGAAATCTTCAAGGCACGCCAGCAACCAATACGGCTCTGCTGGCAATCGGGACCGCGATGGCGAGCGTGGTCGGCACGACCGGCGCCTCGATCATCATGATCCGGCCGCTGCTACGCGCCAACGACAACCGCCACCACAATGTGCATGTCGTCGTGTTCTTCATCTTCCTGGTCTCGAATATCGGCGGCTCCCTGACGCCGCTCGGAGATCCACCGCTGTTTCTCGGCTTCCTGCGCGGCGTCAGCTTCTTCTGGACGACCCAGCACCTTCTGCTGGAAACCAGCTTCGCGGTCGCCGTGCTGCTGGCCCTGTTCTTCGCGCTCGACAGCTACTTCGTCAGCAAGGAAAAAGGCATCCCCGCGCTCAGGGATCCGACGCCGGACCGCGCCATCAAGCTCTTCGGCAAGATCAATATCGCGCTGCTCGGCGGCGTCATCCTCGCCATCCTGATGTCGGCGAACTGGAAGCCCGGCACCGTCTTCGACTTCCATGGCGTTCGTGTCGAACTGCAGGATGTGGTGCGCGACGCGATCCTGCTCGGCCTTGCCGGGCTCTCGCTCGCGCTGACGCCGAAGCCCGTGCGCGCCGGCAACGAATTCAGCTGGGGGCCGATCAAGGAGGTCGCCAAGCTCTTTGCCGGCATCTTCGTCTGCATCATTCCGGTTCTGGCGATGCTGCAGGCCGGCAAGGACGGGGCGTTCGCACCGCTCGTCGCGATGGTGACGCATGCGGACGGAACGCCGAACAACGCCGCCTATTTCTGGCTGACCGGCATCCTCTCGTCTTTCCTCGACAATGCCCCGACCTATCTGGTCTTCTTCGAGCTCGCCGGTGGCAACGCAAAAGCCCTGATGACGACCGGCGCGTTGACTCTGACGGCGATCTCGGCCGGCGCCGTCTTCATGGGAGCCAACAGCTATATCGGCAACGCGCCGAACTTCATGGTCTACGCCATCGCCAAGGATCGGAAGGTCAATATGCCGAGCTTCTTCGGCTACATGATGTGGTCCGGTGCGATCCTGATCCCGCTCTTCCTGCTTCAGACGGTGATCTTCTTCAGGTAGCCGCCTTGACCGTCAGCCCGGCCCGTGCCGCGCAATCCGCCGCCCCTGCGCGTGCCGGCGGACGAGCCCAGATCGTCGAACCGGAAATCGTATCCGGGCCGATGATCCAACTCTTTGTGTTTGCATCGGCTTTGCCCCGAAAACCGCAATCCATTTTTTGGGGCGATGCTTTAGTCACGAGATTGCGAGGGGTTACGGCCGGCCCGTCGGCACGCCCTCGCGAATCCTCTGCGAGAATTCGGGATCGTCGAGGGAAAGCATGCGCGCCCGCTCGCTGATGCGCCCGCGTCGAATCAGCTCGTCCAGCGGCATGTCGGAGCGGATCGCACCGATGCGGGCGAGGTAGCCCGGCAGGTAGCCCGAGAGCAGCACGCGCGGATCGAGCGGCAGCGAGAAGGCCCAGCCCGGCGCAACCGAGCCGACGAGATGGTAGACCACCGTCGTGCAATTGGTCATCAGCGTGTTGTACCAGCGCGGCTTCTTCGCCAGCCGGTTGACGTCGGCGACATAGGCGAGCAGCACATCGCGGGCACGGTCCGATGTGGCGGCAAGCCGGAACAGCCTCACATCCTCGCCGCGCGCATGGGTGCGCAGGCCAACGATGTCGCGCTCGTCGGCGGCGACATAGGCCATCTCATAGGTCCGGAAGAAGCCGGCGAGCGACGACCATTCCTCGCCCTTCTCGCGCCGGACCTCGATCGAAAAGGTCAGCGGCAGAGAATCCGAAAAGGTGAAGCTGACGAGCAGGTGCGCGATCGCCTCGCCGGACCAGTAGGACAGGAAGAGATCGGCGCCCTCGATCTTCGAGAGGTCGAAGCTGCGCGTTTCCCAGTGCTGATCGTAGTCGGTTTCGGTGCGCCAGCGGAAATGACGCAGATTGGTGACGGTGATGCGATCACCTTCGCCCGCGACCTCCGGCAGGTGGGCGAGTTCGGGTATCCAGTCGCGATCATGGGATGGCAGCATGCTGTTCCACCAGCCGAGCAGACCGAGGAACAGGACTGCGAAGCCCAGCGGCAGCCGCAGCGCGCCGGTCCAGATGCCGATCAGCCCGGCCAGCGCGGCGAAGCCGAAGCCGATGGCGCCCATGATGGCCAGCGCACCATTCAGGCGGAACAGCAGGAGACCGCCCCCCCAAAGACCCGCCCCGACGATGACGAAGGTAGTGAGAAGCTTCAGCAGAATCAAAGAGAGGCGGCTCATCGCCGCCTCTCGTAACACATCAAACCGATTCGGGTGTCACGCCGCGAGCGAACTGGTCGGCGCCGCCGCTTTCACGGCATCATCGACATGGCTCTCGAAGCGCTTGAAGTTCTCGCGGAACATGCCGACGAGCTTCTTGGCGGTCTCGGCGAACTCGGCCTTATCCTGCCAGGTCTTGACGGGATAGAGGATGTGCGGCTCGACGCCCGGCACCGAGGTCGGTACCGCGAAGCCGAAATAGGGATCGCGGCGGAAATCGGCACGGTTGAGCGAGCCATCCAGCGCCGCCGACAGCAGGCGGCGGGTAACGCGGATCGGCATGCGCCGGCCGGTGCCGTACTTGCCGCCGGTCCAGCCAGTGTTCACCAACCAGCAATCGACATGGTGCTTGGCGATGAAGTCGCGCAGCAGATTGGCGTATTCGGACGGGTGACGCGGCAGGAAGGGCGAGCCGAAGCAGGTCGAGAACTCCGGCTCGACGCCGACGAGTCCGCGCTCCGTGCCGGCAACCTTGGCGGTGTAGCCGGAGAGGAAATGGTACATCGCCTCGGCCGGGGTCAGCTTGGCGATCGGCGGCATCACGCCAAATGCGTCCGCCGTCAGCATCACGATGTTCTTGGGCGTGCCGGCCCGACCGGTACGCGACGCATTCGGGATGAAATCGAGCGGATAGGCCGAGCGGGTGTTCTCGGTCTTGCTCTGGTCGTCGAAATCCACGACGCGGCTGATCGGGTCGAGTACGACGTTCTCGAGCACGGTGCCAAAACGCTGCGAAGCGGCATAGATCTGCGGCTCGGCCTCGGCCGAGAGCTTGATCGTCTTGGCGTAGCAGCCACCCTCGAAATTGAAGATACCCTCCTTCGACCAGCCATGCTCGTCATCGCCGATGAGCGTGCGGTCAGGGTCTGCCGACAGCGTGGTCTTGCCGGTGCCGGAGAGGCCGAAGAAGATCGCCGGCTCGTCATTGCGGCCGACATTCGCTGAGCAATGCATCGGCACGACACCCTTGGTCGGCAGGATGTAGTTCAGATAGGTGAAGACCGACTTCTTCATCTCGCCGGCATAGGCCGAGCCGCCGATCAGCACGATCTTGCGGGTGAAGTCGATGGCGACGACGGTCTCGCTGCGGCAGCCATGGCGCTTGGGATCGGCCTTGAAGCTCGGGAGATCGACAATCGTCATCTCCGGCACATAGGCCGGAATCTCTTCCGGAGCCGGGCGGATCAGCAGGTTGCGGATGAAGAGCGAGTGCCAGGCGAACTCGGTGAAGACCCGGGCCTTGACGCGATGCACCGGGTCGGCCCCGCCATAGAGATCCTGGGCGAAGAGTTCCTTGCCTTCGGCGTGGCTGATGAAATCAGCGAGCAGGGTCTCGAACTGGGCCGGCGTGATCGCGCCGTTGTTCTCCCACCAGACGGTGCCTTCCGTCAGCGCGTCCTTGACGACGAACTTGTCCTTCGGAGACCGGCCGGTGTGGCTGCCGGTATCGGCGCAGAGCGCACCACCATGGGCGATCTCGGACTCGCCGCGCCGCAGCGACTCCTCGTAAAGGCGCGCCGCTTCGAAGTTCCAGCGCACCGCCTTGAGCTTGCGGAAGCCGAATGTGTCGGCGCCGCAGGCGGTGTTGAAGTGACCGATGGTCTCCACAGGCATTCTCCCGAACGGCGCCCTTCGACGCCTTGTTTCGACATGGCGGACTGTGCTTCCGCCACCGTGGGCGAGATCAAGTGCGGCGCTCTTTAAGCGCATGGCGACGCCGGCTCAAGTCACCGACGAAACTTGGGCAGGCACAAGTTCCCTTAAATCGATTAAATGGACCAAGGCTCCCCGCGCAGCGTCATCAGGCCGCAGCACGGGCCTTTTGGGCCAGGGCCACCAGGGCGGCACGCAGCGCACCCGGGCTGGTGACGCGCTCGGGAAAGACAAGGCGCGCCGCCGCCTCGCCGCAAACGAGATCGAGCCCTTCGGGATCGAGACCGGTCGCCCGCCAGCGCCCCTCCGCTTCGCCCAGCAGCCGCGTCGCATAGAGTGCGAGCGCTTCGGCATGGTCTTCGTTCATATGCGCGACGGCGCCCTCCTCGGCCTCGATCAGCGCATCGCACCCCGTCAGGTCGAGCAGGACGTCACCGGTCGCGATCTCGGCAGCACGGGCAAACCCGCCATTCGGATGGAACCCCGAGACCTCGAGCCGGAACAGCGAAAAATCCGGGAAATCGATGTAGAGCTTTGACTTGGGATGGCGCGCCAGGAACCGGCGCCGCGCGCGCGGATCGTCGGTACGCAATGCGCGTCCGGCCACGCTGACGCGCTTCGAATTGGCCATGGGGTCGCCCTTGCCGAGCGCAAAGCACAGGATCGAGCAGCGCGGATCGGCATCGAGATTGCGCGTGTGCAATGCGAGCTTCGAGAGCAGAAGGAGCGGCGTACCATCGACATCGGTCGCGACATTCACGAGAGTCGACAACGGAAATCCGCTTGCCGGGTCGAGGGTCGCCAGCGGGGCCGTGCGGGCAATGCGCAGCAGCTCGCGCGCCATCGCGACCGCATCGAAGGAATCCGGTGCCGTGCCGCCGAGCTCGACGCCGCGCGGCGTGATCGCCTGTCCCTGAACCTCAGACATCGCACGCTCCTCACACTCGAAAATCGGCCCTGGCGAGCTGCGCAAGGCGAAGCCGACGATAGCCGCTTCGGACCCCTTCGGCATAACAATGCGTTAGGCTGTAGCGAAACCGTCACGGCACCGCTAGATTGCAGCCACGGTTTGGCCGCTCTCTCGCGAGAGTGGACCCGTCATTGCAACGCGGCCAAGAGACGTAAAGCCCATGCCAACCATTGCGCTGGTCGACGACGACCGCAACATCCTGACCTCGGTCTCCATCGCGCTCGAGGCCGAGGGATACCGGATCATGACCTATACGGACGGGGCATCGGCGCTCGATGGGCTGAAGCAGAACCCGCCGGATCTGGCGATCTTCGACATCAAGATGCCACGCATGGACGGGATGGAGCTGCTTCGGCGGCTCAGGCAGAAATCCGACCTGCCGGTGATCTTCCTGACGTCGAAGGACGAGGAGATCGACGAGCTCTTTGGCCTGAAGATGGGCGCGGACGAATTCATCCGGAAGCCGTTCTCGCAGCGGCTGCTGGTCGAGCGCGTCAAGGCGATCCTGCGCCGCGCAGGCGCCAAGGATGTCAGCGCGCCGGCACGGCCGGAAGACGCCAAGGCCCTGGAGCGCGGCCAGTTGCGCATGGACCCGGAGCGTCATACCTGCACCTGGAAGGGCGAGCCGGTCACGCTGACCGTCACCGAATTCCTGATCCTGCAGTCGCTGGCGCAGCGTCCTGGCGTGGTGAAAAGCCGCAACGCCCTGATGGACGCCGCCTATGACGACGAGGTCTATGTCGACGACCGCACCATCGACAGCCATATCAAGCGGCTGCGCAAGAAGTTCAATCAGGTCGACGCGGAGTTCGACATGATCGAGACGCTGTACGGTGTCGGCTATCGCTTCAAGGAGATGTGAGAATCGCGATCGATGCCTTGACCTGCTCCGAGGGACACTTAACCGCCTTCGTGGAATTGGAACGCATCACGCATGGCGACGATTGAACAGGACAGACCCCGCGCCGAAGGCGGCCGCAGCCGTCCGGCGCTGCGGCGGCGCGTAGCGCTTGCGGGACGGCATACCTGGCGCGCCATCTCGTCGCGCGCTGCCTCCAGCCTGACGCGCCGCATCGTCGTCCTCAATCTCGCCGGGCTCGTGGCACTGCTGCTCGGCTTTCTCTACCTCAATCAGTTCCGCGAAGGATTGATCGAGTCCCGGGTGCAAAGCCTTCTGACGCAGGGCGAGATCATTGCCGCCTCGATTGCGGCCTCCGCGACGGTCGAGACCGACACGATCAGCATCGACGCCGATAAGCTGCTGCAGCTGCAAGCGGGGGAAAGCGCCGGCATTGCCGATGATCCGCTCGATTTCTCGATCAATCCCGAGAAAGTGGCGCCGCTGCTCAGACGCCTGGTGACGCCGACGAAGACCCGTGCCCGCGTCTATGACAAGGACGGGATGCTGACGCTCGACTCGCGCAACCTCTATTCGCGCGGCGACGTGCTCCGGCTCGACTTGCCGCGGCTCGGCGAACAGGACGAGCCGCCCTTGCTCGAGCGCACCTGGAACATGCTGCGCAACCGGCTCGGGCGTGCCGACGTGCCGGCCTATGACGATTTCGCCAATGCCAATGGCAAGTCCTATCCGGAGGTGGCCCGCGCCTTGAGCGGCGTTCCAGCCAGCGTCGTGCGCGTCAATACCCGCGGGCAGACCATCGTCTCCGTCGCCGTCCCGGTCCAGCGCTTCCGGGCCGTGCGCGGAGCACTACTGCTCTCGACGCAAGGCGGCGACATCGACGGCATCATCGCCGGCGAGCGCTACGCCATCATCCAGGTCTTTGCCGTCGCCGCGGGCGTGATGATCGTGCTGTCGGTGCTGCTGGCCGGCACGATCGCCGAGCCGATCCGCAAGCTCGCCGACGCTGCTCAGCGCGTGCGCAAGGGCGTGAAGTCGCGCGAGGAAATTCCCGATTTCACCAATCGCCATGACGAGATCGGACATCTGTCGGGCTCGCTGCGCGACATGACAAAGGCGCTCTACAACCGCATCGAGGCGATCGAGAGCTTCGCCGCCGATGTCGCCCATGAACTCAAGAACCCGCTGACGTCTCTCCGCAGCGCCGTGGAAACGCTGCCGCGCGTGAAGAACGACGATTCCCGCGGCCGTCTGCTCGCCGTGATCCAGCATGATGTCCGGCGCCTCGACCGCCTGATCTCGGATATTTCGGACGCATCGCGGCTCGACGCGGAACTGGCACGCAACGATGCCGCCCCCGTCGACATGGCCCAGGTCCTGGAGGCCGTGGTCGGCTTGCAGAACCAGACGCGCCGGGACGGTCAGCCCGGAATCGAGCTTTCGGTCGAGCGGCGCGAGCAGCGCCCCGGCGGGCGTCAGGACTTCCTGGTGATGGGCCACGATTCCCGACTCGGCCAGGTCATGGTCAATCTCATCGACAACGCTCGTTCCTTCTCGCAGCCCGACAAGCCTGTGCGCGTCATACTGTCGCGCGTTGGCCCCGACGTCCTGATCAGCGTCGAGGATGACGGGCCGGGTATCCCGCCCCACGCCATCGAGCGCATCTTCGAGCGCTTCTATACCGATCGTCCGGACGAGGGCTTTGGGCAGAATTCCGGGCTCGGCCTCTCGATCTCGCGCCAGATCGTCGAAGCTCATCGCGGAAGCATTCGCGCCGAGAACCGGCTCGACCGTTCGACCGGTGCGGAAGACCCGCCACGGCTCGGTGCCCGCTTCGTCGTGCGGCTGCCCGTCGTTCAGCACATCGCCTGAGTTGCCCGCATGGACAAAGCCAACCAGACCGCAGCCAGCGAGCGCGTGCATGCCAGCACGATCGCGATTGGCGAGGCAGGAATCATCATCCGTGGTCCATCGGGCGCCGGAAAGTCGGTTCTGGCGCTGGCCCTCATCGCCCTCGCCAGGCAAGATGGCCTGTTCGCGCGCCTGGTCGCCGACGACCGGACCGAGATCAAGGCGATTGGCGACAGGCTGGTCGGCCACCCGGTCTCGCCGCTGGAGGGACTGGTCGAACGACGCGGTCTCGGCCTCACGCCTGAGCCCTCCTTGCCCGGCGTGGTGATCCGGCTGATTGTCGATTGCAGCGGCGAAGAGCCGGAACGCATGCCTGAGCCGGAAGCACTGGTGGAACGTCTCGCCGGCATCGATCTGCCGCGGCTCATCGTGAAGGGTCGTGCCGGCGACGAGCGGCTCGTTCTCACCGCCCTGCGCCTGTTCATGGGAGACACGTGAGCCTTGTTTTCGACAAGATTCAATCCAGCTGTCTTGCCTAACCGGCGCGCCTGCCGCATAAACCGCGACCTTGTCCGGGCGCCTGCAAGCGCTCTCCGGTGCGATAGTGAATGATCGGACTCGTCCTTGTGACGCATGGGCATCTGGCGACCGAGTTCCGCTCAGCGCTCGAACATGTCGTCGGCCCCCAGCAAAACCTCGCCACCATCGCCATCGCCCCCGATGACGACATGGAGGCCCGTCGACGCGACATCATCGCGGCGGTCGAAGCCGTCGAGAACGGCAAGGGCGTGATCGTTCTCACCGACATGTTCGGTGGCACGCCCTCGAATCTGGCCATCTCGGTGATGGAACCCGGTCGGATCGACGTCGTGGCCGGGATCAACCTGCCGATGCTGATCAAGCTCGCCAGCGTGCGCGAGGAGAAGACCCTCGACGAGGCGGTCACCAGCGCGCAGGATGCCGGCCGAAAATACATCACCGTCGCCAGCCGGGTTCTGGCGGGAAAATAGGATGAGCGGCCAGGTGAACAGCAGCCCAGTGAGCAGCAGCGAAGACGATTGCGATTGCCCTGAGACGGCGATCCCGAACGGCGCGCTTTATTGCGAACTGCCGATCGTCAACAAGAAGGGCCTGCACGCCCGCGCCACAGCGAAATTCGTGCAGTGTGCCTCGAATTTCGATGCGGACATTACCGTGACCCGCTGCGGCGAGACCGTCGGTGCAACCTCGATCATGGGCATCCTGACGCTTGGTGCCGGCATCGGCTCGACCATCACCGTCGTCGCCAAAGGCCATGACGCCCAGGAGGCGCTGAAGGCACTCGAAGCGCTGGTCGCCGACAAGTTTGGCGAAGGCGAATAGGCTCAAGCGCCGTCCAACGATCGGGCACGGCGAACTGCGCGCTCGGGCAGTTATGCTTCGCCTCGCAGGCGCCGACCGGTTCCAGTGCAGCTTATCAGGGTCAGATTTCGCTGCGCGCCAGGAGATGCGCCGGTGGTAAACCGGGCGCCCCCCATCCCTTCCCGGACTGCGCATGGCAAACACGCGGGCAGCGCCCCGGATGCGCACCTGACGGGAGGTGTCCAGGCATTCCGGCGCATGCTCGCCCACGGCGCATATAAAGACATCTTTATATCTTTGATTGCCATCTGACGCCGTCGCTGCTAGAGAGCCGCGCGTCATTCAAGATCAAGCCATTGGAGCAGCCCCGTGTCGAAGCACGACTACATCGTCAAGGACATCAGCCTCGCGGATTACGGCCGCAAGGAAATCAACATGGCCCAGGACGAAATGCCGGGCCTGATGGCGATCCGCGCCGAGCACAAGGGCAAGGCCCCGCTCAAGGGCGCCCGCATCGCCGGCTGCCTGCACATGACCATTCAGACCGCCGTGCTGATCGAGACGCTGAAGGAACTCGGCGCCGACGTACGCTGGTCGTCCTGCAACATCTTCTCGACCCAGGATCACGCCGCCGCCGCGATCGCCGCGACGGGCACCCCGGTCTTCGCCATCAAGGGCGAGACGCTGGAGGAGTATTGGGAATACGTCCTGCGCACCG
The DNA here is from genome assembly GCF_000735605.1 of Allobosea sp. LC85. Lineage (GTDB taxonomy): Bacteria > Pseudomonadota > Alphaproteobacteria > Rhizobiales > Beijerinckiaceae > Allobosea. Next base: position 22,023 of record NZ_JPKG01000027.1, on the reverse strand, counting down.
CGACCTGGGGTGACGGCGGCACGCCGAACATGATCCTCGACGATGGCGGCGACCTGACCATGCTGATCATCCTCGGTGCCGAGGCCGAGGCCGGCAAGGCCGAGTTCCTGGACAAGCCGGGCAACGAGGAAGAGACGATCTTCTTCAAGCTGATCAAGCGGGAGCTCAAGGCCAATCCGGGCTGGTTCACCAAGACCCGCGCCGCGATCAAGGGCGTCTCCGAAGAGACCACCACCGGCGTGCACCGCCTCTACGAGCTGGCCAAGGCCGGCCGCATGCCCTTCCCCGCGATCAACGTCAACGACTCCGTCACCAAGTCGAAATTCGACAATCTCTATGGCTGCCGTGAATCGCTGGTCGACGCCATCCGCCGCGGCACCGACGTGATGATGTCGGGCAAGGTCGCGGTCGTCGCCGGCTATGGCGACGTCGGCAAGGGCTCGTCCGCCTCGCTGCGCCAGGCCGGTTGCCGCGTGCTCGTCACCGAGATCGATCCGATCTGCGCGCTGCAGGCGGCGATGGAAGGCTATGAGGTCGTGACCATGGAAGATGCTGCGCCCCGCGCCGACATCTTCGTGACCGCCACCGGCAATCTCGACGTCATCACCGTCGAGCACATGCGCGCCATGAAGCACCGCGCCATTGTCTGCAATATCGGCCATTTCGACTCGGAGATTCAGGTCGCCGGCCTGAAGAACTTCAAGTGGGACAACGTCAAGCCGCAGGTCGACGAGGTCGAGTTCCCGGACGGCAAGCGCATCATCCTGCTCTCGGAAGGTCGCCTGGTGAATCTCGGCAACGCCACGGGCCACCCGTCCTTCGTGATGTCCTGCTCGTTCTCGAATCAGACGCTGGCCCAGGTCGAGCTCTGGAACCACCACGCCAAGTACGAGAACAAGGTCTACACGCTGCCGAAGCATCTCGACGAGAAGGTCGCGGCGCTCCACCTCGCCAAGGTCGGCGCCAAGCTGACCGTGCTCAACGAGGCGCAGGCGAAGTATCTTGGCCTGGCGCCGACCGGGCCGTTCAAGCCCGAGCTCTACCGCTACTGACACGCCAACAGGCGCAAAATTGAAGAAGCCCGGCGTTCGCGCCGGGCTTTTTTGTATCTGGCCGGTCCTCAACTTCCATAAGAAGACACCACTAATAGACAGTCTTCCACGGCTAGGCTCAATTTGTTGATTTCTTGACCTGGAGCGGCACTCGGTCGCGATTTTCCACGCATTTACCGGCCATTAAGCACTTCCTGCCGGACTCCACCGGTGATTAGAGTGGAGCTGATTCGGGCCCCGCTGCGTTCGCGCGAGGTCGAGCAAGCTCAAACGGGTTGGTTTGGTGGTGTGCGTGCGTCCGGTCCGGGCTGCGGCGCTTCGACCGGCTTTCCACCCTGGCGCTTCAACGCCAGGGTCGGGTTCAGACCAAGTGACGGAAGCAGAATGAGACGAGCGGGGCAAAAGAGACGGAGCGGAGATGCGGGGCGCCACAGCGTACTGCTCCCAGGCCTCGCCGTCGGCAGCATCCCGCTTCCGGTGATCGCACAGACCGAGATCATGGCGCCGCTGCCAACAGGCGCGCTTGGTGCAGGCAGCCTCTCGGTCGTCCTGGCCGGGCTTGTGGTCTTTGCGGCAACAACCTCGATCATCTATGTGCGCGAGCGGGGACGCTGGCAGCGCCGCGAAGGAGAGCTCGCGAGCGAGCTCGAGGCGGCCCGCAGCCACCAGGAACGCCTGGCCGCGCTGCTCGCCTCGGACGCTCAGGTCGTGGTGAGCTGGAACGGAAAGAACGCCGAGCCGATCTTCGAGGGCGACAGCGGCTTTCTCGGCGCGCCCGGCGCTGCGCTTGCCCTTGCCTATGGCAGCTGGGCCCCTCCGGCCGAAGCCAAGCGCCTGGAACTCGCCACCGACGCATTGAAGGAGCGCGGCGAAGCCTTCGGCTTCACGCTCAGGAGCCGCTCCGGCCCCTTCATCGATGTCGAAGGCCGCCCTGTCGCAGGGCGCGCGGTGATCCGTTTCCGCGAGGTCAGCGGCGAGCGGGCCCGGGTCATGGCGCTGCAAAGCGAGCTTGAGCACGTCACGGCCGATCATGCCGCGCTCTCGACCTTGCTCGCCGGCCTGCCGCAACCGGTCTGGACGCGCCATGCCGATGGACGCCTGAGCTGGGCCAACACCGCCTATGCCCGCGCGGTCGAAGCTGCGGGCGGCAGCGAGGCGGTGACGGGCGGCCTCGAGCTGCTCGACCGCAATGAACGGGAAAACGCAGCCAAAGCGCGCAGCGAAGGGCGCCCGTTCGCAACGCGCGCTCCGGCTGTGGTGGCCGGCCAGCGGCATACGCTCGACATCCTGGAAATGCCGACACCGGCGGGCTTTGCCGGCATCGCGACCGACATGAGCGAGCTTGAGGCCGTTCGTGCCGACCTGCAGCGCCAGATGGATGCGCATGTGCGCACGCTCGACCGGCTGAAGACGGCAGTTGCCGTGTTCGACGCGTCACAGCGGCTGGTCTACAGCAATTCCGGGTTCGAGACGCTCTGGTCGCTCGACTCCGCCTTCCTCGAGGGCAAACCGAGCGACAGCGAAATCCTCGACCGGCTGAGGGCAGAGCGCCGCCTGCCTGAACTCGGCGACTATCGCAGCTGGAAGGCCGCGGTGCAGGCCACCTATACAAGCCCGCGGGCCAACGAGGACTGGTGGTATCTGCCGGACGGCCGGACGATCCATGTCGTCTCGAGCCCCAACCCGCAAGGCGGCGTCACCTATCTCTTCGACGACGTGACCGAACGCTTCACACTCGAATCGCGCTTCAACGCATTGTCGCGCACGCAACGAGAAACGCTCGACTCGCTGCGCGAGGGCGTCGCGGTGTTCGGTTCGGACGGGCGGCTCAAGCTCTCCAACCCCGCTTTCGCCCAGGCCTGGAAGATCCATGGCGATCTGGCCGGAGCCACGCCGCATATCGACGAGGTGGTCCGGCTCTGCCGGCCGCTCTATCCGCATGACGATGTCTGGACGGAGCTGCAGAGCGTCATCACCGGCGTGCGCGACGCGCGTGAGGACTATGGCTGCCGGATGGAGCGTCGTGACGGCACCGTGCTCGATTGCGCCGCCGCGCCGCTGCCGGACGGAGCGACGCTGATCACCTTCGCGGACGTCACCGCCAGCGTGAATGTCGAACGTGCCCTGACCGAGAAGAACGAGGCTTTGGAGAAGGTCTCGCGGCTGCGCGAGGATTTCGTCCACCACGTCTCCTATGAGCTGCGCTCGCCGCTGACCAACATCATCGGCTTCGCGCAATTGCTCGGCGCCGAGACGATCGGTGCGCTCAACGAGAAGCAACGCGACTATACCGGCCATATCGTGCGCTCCTCCGGCGCACTTCTCGCGATCATCAATGATATTCTCGACCTCGCCTCGATCGACAATGGCGCCTTGGCGCTCGAATTCCAGGAAGTCGATGTCGCCGAGACCATTGCCCAGGCGACGGCCGGGCTGCACGATCGGCTGATCGACAGCAAACTGACACTCAAGGTCGATATCGCGCCGCAGACCGGCCCCTTGCGTGCCGATGGCCGCAGGTTGCGGCAGGTGCTGTTCAACCTGATCTCGAATGCGATTGGCTTCTCCGCTCCCGGCCAGACCATCACGGTCACGGCCGGGCGCAGCGGCGGCGATGTCCGCATCACCGTCGTCGACGAAGGCCGCGGCATCCCGGCCGAGGTCAAGGACAAGGTGTTTGACCGCTTCGAGAGCCATTCCCTCGGCTCCAAGCATCGCGGCGTCGGGCTTGGCCTCTCCATCGTGCGTTCGATCGTCGAGCTGCATGGTGGCCGTGTCGAGCTCGATTCCGCGCCTGGGCAGGGCACGCGCGTCACCGCAGTGTTTCCCTCGGAAGGCATGCCGCTCTCGGATGCCGCTGAATGACAGAGGAGACCGTGAAGACGGGCGGGCATCGGCTGACGCTGGCCGGTGAAGGCGCCACGGTGCGGCTCGGCCGCGATCTCGCCGCCATCCTCAAGCCGGGCGATATCGTGGCCATCTCCGGCCATCTCGGCGCCGGCAAGTCGCTGCTGGCGCGCGCCATCCTGCGCGAGCTTGCCGACAACCCGGAACTGGAAGCTCCGAGCCCGACCTTTACCCTGGTGCAGAGCTACGACACGCTGCGCGGCAGCGTGATCCATGCCGATCTCTACCGGGTACGATCGCCCGACGAGCTCGATGATATCGGGCTGATCGAGGATCTCGACCGCATCATCACGTTGGTCGAATGGCCGGACCGGGCCGGTACGCGTCTGCCCGCAGGCCGGCGGCTCGACATCGTGCTGGATGTCGACCCTAAGGCACCCGAGACCGGGCGGATCGCCAGCCTCGCGGGCGGCGTGCTTTGGCGCTCGCGCCTTGCCATCGCGATCGCGGCGCGGCGACTGATCGACTCTGCCGGATGGGGTGAAGCCAAGCGCGACTTCATGCTCGGCGACGCCTCGACCCGCGCCTATGAGCGGCTGACCCGTCCGGACGGGCAAACCGCCATCCTGATGATCTCGCCGCCGCGTCCGGACGGCCCTGCGATCCGCCTCGGCAAGTCTTACAGCGCCATCGCGCATCTGGCGGAATCGGTCGATGCCTTCGTCGGTATGGATCGTGGCCTGCGCTCGCTGAATTATTCGGCTCCCGACATCTTTGCACAGGATCTCGAAACCGGCCTCCTGCTGATCGAGGACCTCGGCGATGAAGGCGTGCTCGACGAGAACGGACCGATTCCCGAACGCTACGAAGCAGCCGCACGGCTGCTGGCCGACATGCATCGCCACACCCTGCCGGCGATCCTGCCAGTCGCCGACGGGCGCGACTACATCGTGCCGGACTATGATCGAGGCGCGCTCTCGATCGAGACCGAACTCGTGCTCGAATGGTACGCCCCGCATATTGCCGGGGTGACCTTGCCCGCGGTGACGCATGCCGAATTCAACCGCATCTGGGGCAAGCTGTTCGACGAGATCCTCGCCGCACCATCGACCTGGACGCTCCGCGACTTCCACTCCCCGAACCTGATCTGGCTGCCGAAACGTGAGGGACACGCCAGGCTCGGGCTGATCGATTTCCAGGACGTCGTGCTAGGCCACCCCGCCTATGATCTGGTCTCGCTGGGACAGGACGCGCGTGTCGATGTGCCGGCGGCGCTCGAACTCAAGCTGCTCGCCGCCTATGGCTCGGCGCGGCGGGCGGCGGATGAAAGCTTCGACCTCGCCGGCTTCGCTCGCGCCTATGCGATCCTGGGCGCGCAGCGCAACACCAAGATCGCCGGCATCTTCGCGCGCCTCGACAAGCGCGACGGCAAACCTGCCTATCTCAAGCATCTGCCGCGAATCGAAGCCTACTTGCGCCGCAACCTCGAGCACCCGGCACTGGAAGAGCTGAAGGCCTGGTATCAGGCCCATCTGCCGAAGCTGTTCGAGACGCCTGAGAGCCCCTGAGAGGTCGCCCGCGACAAGCGCGGCCTCGGCGCGCTATGGATCGCGCAGATTCATCGCAATCAGGAGATTCGCGTGACTGAGACGGGTTCGCGGCCGATCCGCCGGGCCATGGTGCTGGCGGCAGGCATTGGCCAGCGCATGCGCCCGATCACCGACAGCCTGCCGAAGCCCCTGGTCCGGATCGGCGGCAAGGCCATGCTCGATCACGCGCTCGACCGACTCGCCGAAGCGGGTGTCACCGAGGCCGTCGTCAATGTCCACCACCTCGCCGAACAGATCGAGGCTCACCTCGCCGGACGCACGCATCCCCGGATCGTCATCTCGGACGAGCGCGACGAGCTGCTTGAGACCGGCGGCGGCGTGAAGAAGGCCCTCCTCCTGCTCGGCACCGAACCATTCTTCCACGTCAACTCCGACTCGCTCTGGAGCGAGACCGGCATCTCGAACATCGCGGCCATGGCGGAGGCCTGGGCGCCGGCGGCCATGGACATGCTGATGCTGCTCGCCCGGCGCGAGGACAGTGTCGGCTTCGACGGCGCCGGCGACTTCTTCCAGGATGCGGACGGCCGGCTGACACGGCGCGGGCAGGCGCCAAATGCACCCGTCGTCTATGCCGGGGTGATCATCATGAAACCCGAGATCTTTGCCGATACACCCGAGGGCTCGTTTTCGCTCAACCTGCTCTTTGACCGGCTCATCGCGCGAAAGCGCCTGTTCGGGCATGTTCTGCAGGGCCAGTGGCTGCATGTCGGCACGCCGGAAGCGATCGCGCCGGCAGAAGATGCATTCGCGGCAGCCCAGAGCTTCCATGCCTGAGCTCAACCTGTTCACCATCCCCGCTGGCACAGCGTTCCTCGACGTGCTGGCGCAGGCGGTGCTGGACGGACGTTTCGGCCAGGTCTACGTGCCGGATGATCCGGCAGCGATGGCTCGCGCGACGCTCTATCTCCCGACGCGACGGGCGGCGCGGGCCCTGGTCGCCGGCCTTTCCGCAAGGCTTGGCGGCAAGCCGCTGCTGCTGCCACGCATCGTGCCGCTCGGCGATGTCGACGAGGCCGAGACCGCACTGATCGGCGCGGGCGGGTGGGATGGCGCGCGCATCGGGCCGATCGACCCGCTGGCGCGGCGCATGCTGCTGGCGCGGCTGGTCGATAGCTGGGGGCGCACGGCGAACCGCAGCCACCTGAAGCTCGACCCGTCAGAGCCCTCGCTCGTGCCCTCGACGTTGGCCGAGGCCTGGGGGCTGGCCGGCGACCTTGCCGCCCTGCTTGACCAGATGCAGACCGAAGGCGTGCCGGTCGAGCGGCTGGCGACGCTTGACGCCGCTCGTTTCGACCAGGTCTGGCAGCTCAATGCGAGCTTCCTGGCCATTCTGGGCGAGGCCTGGCCGAAGATCCTCGAAAGCCGCGATGCCTGCGATCCGGCAGAGTTTCGCAACCGCATGCTCGAGGCCGAACGCCAACGGCTGCTTTCCGGTAGCGTAACCGGGCCGATCATCGCTGCGGGCTCCACCGGCACGATCCCAGCCACCGCGCGGCTTCTCGCAGCGATCGCTGGGATGCCCAATGGCGCGGTCGTACTGCCCGATCTCGACCTCGACCTGGCTCAGCTCGCCTGGGAGGCGGTCGAGAAGGAGCCCGCACCGTCCCATCCGCAGGCAGCGTTGCATCGGCTGCTCGGCACATTGAAAGCCGGCCGTGACGACGCCCGGCCGCTGGCCAGGCCGGAACCGGGCCTCGCGGCCCGCGCGGCGCTGCTGCGCGAGGCGATGCTTCCGGCATCGGTCACGGAATGCTGGGCCGATCTCGCGACGCGCGTCTCCCTCAGCGAGGCTGAAGCAGCCTTCGATGGGATCAGCATCGTCGAGACAGCCGACGAGCGCGAGGAGGCGCTGGCAGTTGCCATCGCGCTCCGTGAAACGCTGGAAGAGGGCGGCAAGCAAGCCGCACTGATCACGCCCGATCGCGGTCTCGCCGAGCGGGTCGCCGTGGAACTCCGGCGCTGGGGCATCGAAGCCGATGATTCTGCTGGACTGCCGCTGGCGCGCTGGCCCGCAGGCGCCCTGCTGCGCCTCCTGCTGGAGGCCGCGCGAGCCCAGATGACACCGGCCAGCCTCGTTCCCTTGCTGGCCCACCCGCTTTGCCGGCTCGGACTGTCGCGACAGACCGTGGCCCAGGGCGCCGCGGCACTCGAGATCGGCGCCTGGCGGGGCGAAGCTGTCGCAAAGGGATTTGCGGGCCTGCGCAGCAGTTTCGCGGCGATTCCGGGGCTGATGCAGGACCGGCATGCGCCGGCGCCGCGCAAACGCTTGAACAGCGCGGACCTCGCCGCCGCGGGCCTGGTCCTTGATGCGCTCGACACCGCCATGGCGCCGCTGCTCGCAGCATGGGCCGCCCCCTTGCCGGCCTTCGCTACCGTCGTCACGGCAAGCCGCGATGCGCTGGTCGCGCTCAGCCGGGCGGAGAATGGCGCCACGCTCGCCTTCGTCGGGCCGGACGGCGAGGCGCTCGCAGGGCTGTTCGACCAGATCGACGGCGCCCTCCCCGATGCGCCGGAGACCGGCCATGCCCGCGATGTCATCGCGATCCTCGACAGTCTGCTGGCCGAGACGGCGGTCAGGCGCGGCGGCGCAGGCCATCCTCGCGTCAAGATCTGGGGCTTGCTGGAAGCGCGCCTGCTGGAAGCCGACCATGTCGTGCTGGGCGGCCTTGTCGAGACCGTCTGGCCGCCGGAGGCCAAGACCGATTCCTTCCTGAACCGGCCGATGCGCGCCGAACTGGGCTTGAGCCCTCCCGAACGGCGCATCGGCCAGACCGCGCATGATTTCATCCAGGGCGCGATGGCGCAGCGGGTGACCCTGACCCGCGCGCGCAAGGCCGGCGAGGCCGAGACCATCGCCTCTCGCTTCTGGCAAAGGCTGAAGGCGGTCACGCCGCAGGATGTCTGGAACGGCGCCGCCGCCAGGGGAGCGCGTCTGACGGGCCTTGCTTCACTGCTGAGCAAACCCACCGACACCAAACCCATTGGCCGCCCTGCGCCGCGGCCCGCGCGCCAGCTCCAGCCTGTCGCGCTCAGCGTGACCGAGGTCGAGACGCTCTACCGCGACCCCTACCAGATCTTTGCCCGCAAGATCCTGAAGCTCGACGCCCTTCCGGAGCTTGTTGGTGACCCCGGCGCCAGCGATCGCGGCAACCTGCTGCACGATATTGTCGGGAGTTTCGCGGAGACCTATCCGGAGCAATTGCCCCCCGACTCACTCCATCAGCTGATCGCAATCGGCGAGCGCCTGTTCCAGGCGTTTGACGATACGCCCGAAGTCCGCGCCTTCTGGTGGCCGCGCTTCCTGCTGACCGCCGGTCATTTCATCGGCTGGGAGGAGCGCCGGCGCGGTGAGTTGGTGCGGGTTGCGGTCGAACGCGGAACCGCAGCGACGTTCAAGCTGCCGGACGGCGCGGAGTTCCGGCTGAGCGGGCGGGCCGACCGAATCGAGATCACGCGGCAGCCCGCGCTGCGAATCATCGACTTCAAGACCGGAGCTCCCCCAAGCAAGGCGCAGGTCGAGAAGGGCTTTGCGCCGCAATTGACACTGGAAGCCGAGCTCGCGGCGCGAGCCGGCTTTCGCGAGGATATTCTTCCCGCACCGGTCGACGCGCTGCTCTATCTCAAGCTCCATCATGATCCGAAGGGCTGGGCCAAGGACAAGCCGCTCGAGTTCGATGGCGAACCGCTGGCCGATGTCGCCGCGCGCCATCTCGAACGGCTGATCGAGCATCTCCATGCCCTGCGCAGCGGACGCGAAGCCTATGTCTCGCGGCGCGCGCCCGACTACATCAAATATGCCAGCCCCTATGACCAGCTCGCGCGGGTCAAGGAGTGGTCGGCCGCACCGGATGGCGACGAGCCCGGAGGCGAAGCATGAAGCCCGGCTGGATCGTCCCCCCGCAGACCAACCAGCGCCAGGCACTTGCCGCACGGCCCGATCTCAGCGCCTGGGTCTCGGCCAATGCCGGTTCAGGCAAGACGCATGTGCTGGTCAACCGCGTGTTGCGGCTGCTGCTCGATGGTGTCGCGCCGGCCCGGATGCTCTGCATCACCTACACCAAGGCCGCAGCGGCCAATATGGCGAACCGGGTGTTCAAGGCGCTCGGCGCCTGGGCGACGATGCCGGATGGCGCGCTTTCGGCGGCGCTGGAAGCCCTGACCGGCGAGCGAGCGACGGCGCGGCAGCGGGCAGGCGCGCGCCGGCTCTTTGCCGAGGCGCTGGAGACGCCGGGCGGGCTCAGGATCGAAACCATCCACGCCTTCTGCACGCGCGTGCTGCAATCTGCGCCCTTCGAGGCGAATGTACCGCCGCGCTTCGAGGTTGCCGACGACCTCGCTCAGGCCGAATTGCTGCACGACGCAAGGCGCGAATTGCTCGCCGCCATTGCCGCCGATCCCGCCGGCGCAGAGGCTCGGGCACTCGACCTGCTGGCCAGGCAGGCGGCGCAGGACACCTTTGACGCGATGATGCAGGAAGCCTTGCGCCAGCGCACCCTGTTCAGCGATGCAGAGGGCCGCGCTCGCTCGGCGCAGGAGATGCGCGAGGGCATTTCAGGTTTCCTGGGAATTGCACCGGACCTGACGAATGACGCGGTGCTGGCCGATTTCCGGAGCCGTCTTGCCTCCGCTCCTGGCCTTGCCGGTCTTGTCACGGCGCTGGAAGCCGGCAGCGCGACCCGGCAGAAATTTGCGGCTGCGCTGCGCAGTCTGAGCGCCCCGCAATTCGAGGGCGACCCGATCGCGACCTGCCGATCCGGCTTCATCACGGCCGAAGGCACGGTCAACGCACATATCAGGGGCAAGGGAAAGTCCGAACTCGAGCCGGCGCTGATGGCCGTTCTCGACGCGCTCGCCGATCTCCTGCTCGGCGCAATCGACCAGCTCAACGCCGTCGCCATCCGCGATCGCAGTCACGCGCTCGCGCTGCTGGTGACAAGGATGCTCGCCTCCTATCAGCGGCTGAAGAGCGAGCGCTCGCTGCTCGACTATGACGACCTGATCGCCAAGACGCGCTCGCTGCTTTCGCGCGTCGAGGCCGCCTGGGTGCTCTACAAGCTCGATGCCGGCATCGATCACATCCTGCTCGACGAGGCGCAGGACACCAGCGAGGCGCAATGGGCGATCCTGGGCGCGCTCGCCGACGAGTTCACGGGCGGACGGGGCACGCGGGCAGAGGGCCTAAAACCCCGGACGATCTTCGTCGTCGGCGATGAGAAGCAGTCGATCTACGGCTTCCAGGGCGCCGCGCCGGGCGCCTTCGGCGAGCAGCGCACCCGGCTCGGGCTGAACATCCAGCAGGCAGAGCTCGCATTCGAGGCGGTGAGCCTCAACACCTCCTTCCGCTCTGCGCCTGACATCATGCGGGCAGTGGACATCGTCTTCGCGGTGGCGGAGCATGCCCGCGGGCTGGTCTTCGACGGCAGCGCCCGACCGGAGGTGCATGACACCGTGCGCCAGGCCGACCCGGGCGCCGTCGATCTCTGGCCGCTATCCGCCGACGACCAGAGCGAGCCGCCGGACGCCTGGACGACCCCGGTCGACGCGCCCGAGCAGCGCAGCGGGACCGTGAAGCTCGCGACGCGCATCGCCGACGTGCTGGCACGCTGGACGCGCAGCGGGCACGATGATCTCGGGCAAGGCTTCAAGCCCGGCGATGTGATGATCCTGCTGCGCCAGCGCGGGCCGCTGTTCGAGGCGATCGTCAAAGCCCTGAAGGATGCGGGCGTGCCGGTGACCGGCCGCGATCGCTTGAGCCTCGCGACACATCCGGCAGTCGAAGACCTGGTCGCACTCGGCCGGGCGCTGCTCCTGCCCGATGACGACCTGTCGCTGGCCATCGCCCTGAAGACGCCATTGCTCGGCCTCGACGACGATGATCTCCTGCGCTTCGCGCCGGAGCGAAAGGGCTCGCTGCGCAATGCCCTGCGCAGCATCGGCGAAAGCGAACCGCGCTTCGCTGCCATCGAAGCGCGGCTTTCCCAACTCGGTGACGACGCAGGGCGCACCGGGCCCTTTCGCTTCTTTGCGCAGCTGCTCGGGCCGGAAGGCGGGCGCAATCTCGCTCTGGCTCGGCTTGGCGCCGAGGCTGGCGACGCGCTCGACGCCTTCCTCAACGCGGCACTCGACTATGAGCGGCGGCACGGCCCATCGCTCGCCGGCTTCCTGCACCACATCACCCAGGCCGGGACGGAGGTTAAGCGCGATCTTTCCAGTAGCGCAGGCGAAGTGCGCGTCATGACCGTGCACGGATCGAAGGGACTGGAGGCGAAGATCGTGATCCTCGCCGATCTCGCCCCCGAGCCTGGCGCCAAACGCTTGCCGAAGATACTCGCCGTGGAACCTCCCAGGGGCAAACTCGTGCCGATCTGGCCCCCGGCCAGGGCCGACGATGCGGAGGCAACCCGCAGGGCAAAGGCGCAGGTCGTCGACCAGCTTGCCGAGGAGCATCATCGCCTCCTCTATGTCGCGATGACCCGGGCCGAGGACCGACTGATCGTCTGCGGAGCACAGGCGAAAGGCGAAGCGCCGCCGGGAAGCTGGTATGCGATGATCGAAAGCGGACTTTCGCTCGCGACATCGGGCCTGCAGGAGGTCTCGGCACCCGACGGAACCGGCACGATTCGGCGCTTCATGGTCTCGGCACCGAAGCCCAGCGATACTGGGGAGGAGGCGCCGTCCAAGGCGGTGCTCGCCGAACCCAGCTGGCTCCGCGCCTCCGCGCCCGCCGAACATGAACCGTTACCCCCGCTCAAGCCGTCGAATGCGATCAGCGCCGCCGATGCGGCCGAGCGGCCGGGCGACGGCCCGTTCCTTGCCGAGGCTGCGCAAGCCGGCCGGCTGGCGCATCTGCTCCTGCAGATCCTGCCGGATGTCGATGAGCCGGGGCGCAGCGCGACGGCGCGGGCGCTTGCCACCCTGCGCGGAGCCGGCTTGCCTGACGCAAGACGCGAGGCGGTCATCGGCCAGACGCTGGCGTTGCTTCGCGATCCCACACTTTCCGCCCTGTTTTCATCCGGATCGCTGGCTGAGGTGCCGATTGCCGGCGAGATCACGCTTGCGAATGGTGCGGTGCGCGCCGTCTCGGGCCAGATCGACCGGCTCGCCGTCACGGAGAACGAGGTGCTGATCGCCGATTTCAAGACGGCGTCACGCCCGCCGGCCGATGAAACGGCGATCCCGCCCGCGACGCAGGCACAGCTTGCCGTCTATCGTGCCCTGATCGGGCAGATCTATCCCGGGCGCCGGGTGCGGACCTTGGTGATCTACACCGCGACGCTCGCAACGTTGGAGCCGCAAGCCGCTGCACTCGATGCTGTGCTGGCGAATTTGGCAGGGTAGCCCTGCTTCAATGCAAGGCCGACGAAACTTGACCCGGGCTGCCCGCGTTCATAGCTTCGGAGGCGAATGCAGCAGTGCTGCGAACTGCTTTTGAAAGGCGATGAAGCCATGGCGACGAACAAGGTAACCGATGCGAGCTTCGAGGCGGATGTCCTCAAGTCGAGCGAGCCGGTCGTGGTCGATTTCTGGGCCGAGTGGTGCGGCCCCTGCCGGATGATCGGCCCGGCGCTCGAGGAGATCGCCGGGGAAATGGCCGGCAAGGTCAAGATCGTGAAGATGAATGTCGATGAGAACCAGGCGATTCCCGCCCAGTTCGGCATCCGCTCGATTCCGACCCTGATGCTGTTCAAGGACGGCAAGCTGGCCTCCCAGAAGGTCGGCGCGGCCCCGAAGAGCGACCTTTCGCGCTGGATTTCGGCCTCGGTCTGAGTTCTGCCGGGCTGTCGGGCCCAATAATCAGCCCGCCTTCCGCGAGGGAGGCGGGCTTTCTGTTGGGCGAATAGCGCCCATTCGATCGGAGAATCAGCCCTTCGAGCGGGAATCGACGCTCCAGGCGCCTGCTCCGGCGAAGACCAGGTAAAGGAAGATGAAGCAGTAGAGGATTGCCGCATCGCCGCCGTTGAGCAGCGGGTAGATGCTGCGCGGTGCGTGGAACATCCAGTAGGCATAGGCCATTTCGCCAGCCAGCACGAAGGCGACGGGACGGGTCCACAGGCCGATCAGGATCAGGAAGCCGCCAAAGGCCTCCAGAATGGCGCCGAACCAGAACAGCGTGAAGGCGCCGGGCAGGCCGCTGGCGGGCGCGGCCGGGAAACCAAAGAGCTTCTGGGTGCCATGGATGATGAAGATCAGCGCGGTCACGATGCGCAAAACGGCGAGAGCCTGCGGCGCATAGCGGCTCAGGGAGTTGGAGGCTTGCATTCGGACATAACCTTCTGGGTCGCGGAAGCTCGAGTCTATCGGAACAGTCTGGATTCGGGCCGAATTGCGGGATCGAATCGAGGCTGCGCGGCGAAGTTGTCCGGTTTCTAACGGTTTTCAATTCACAAGAACGTTTGCACTGCAACATTCCTTTCGGGAGTGCCAGGCTTGACGCAATTGCCACAAGTGCGAGTCATCGCTGCTCCGGGTCGCTGCCGAAATCCGGATTCCCTTAACCGGCCCTTAAAAGCGCCATGTTTGACTCCTGTGTGACGTTCGCGCGTTTTCGGTGCAAAGGCGCGGTTTCACGGGGCTGTAACGGGGCAGAATGAACGATCGGGCAAGACGAGGCGGCGAGCGGCGTGAGCCGTCCTTCGAGAGCGGGCGGAACGAGAGTTCCGACGCCTTCGACATGCGCCTCTCCGCCGATGATCGCTCGAGCCGCAGCCATCGCGGCGCCGCACGTCAGGAGCCGAGAGAAGAGATGCCGAAGATCCGCAAGGGCAGCGGAAATGGCGGTGGCCGGCGGCGTGGCCGCAAGCGCCGCTCCTTCCTCGGCCGGATGATGTACTGGACGCTGGTCCTCGGACTCTGGTGCGTCATCGGTGTCGGCGGGCTGGTAGCCTATCACGCGGCGCAATTGCCGCCGATCAACCAGCTTACCGTACCAAAGCGGCCTCCGAACGTCGCGATCCTCGCCGCCGACGGCTCGCTGCTCGCCAATCGCGGCGAGACTGGCGGGCGTACCGTGACGCTTGGCGAGGTTCCGCCCTATCTGCCCAAGGCCTTCGTCGCGATCGAGGATCGGCGCTTCTACGAGCATTTCGGCATCGACCCGATCGGTATCGCCCGCGCCCTGGTGCGTAACGTCACCAACCGAGGAGGCGGCGTCCAGGGCGGCTCCACCCTGACGCAACAGCTCGCCAAGAACCTGTTCCTGACCCAGGACCGCACGGCCGCGCGCAAGATCCAGGAAGCGATCCTGGCGCTGTGGCTGGAGCAGACCTACAGCAAGGACCAGATCCTCGAGCTTTATCTCAACCGCGTCTATTTCGGCTCAGGCGCTTATGGCGTCGAGGCGGCGGCCCAGCGCTATTTCAACAAGTCCGCCCGCTCGGTCACCGTCCCCGAAGCCGCCATGCTGGCGGGCCTGGTGCAGGCGCCGTCGCGGCTCGCTCCCAACCGCAATCCCGATGCCGCCGAGAAGCGGGCGCAGCTCGTGATCACCGCCATGGCCGAGCAGGGCTTCGTCACCCAGGCTGCGGCGAAATCGGCATTGGTCGCGCCGGCAGAAGCGGCCGAACGCGTCGGCGCCGGTTCGGTGAACTACGCGGCCGATTACGTCATGGACGTGCTCGACGATTTCATCGGTGCGGTCGAGGGCGACGTCACCGTGCTGACGACGATCGATCCGAAACTGCAGACCGCGGCCGAAACCACCCTTGTCGAGTCGCTTGCCGCCCAGGGTGGGAAGCTGAATGCCAGCCAGGGTGCCGTCGTTTCCATGGCGCCGGACGGGGCCCTGCGCGCGCTGATCGGCGGACGCGACTACACCAAGAGCCAGTTCAACCGCGCGACCGCCGCCAAACGTCAGCCGGGCTCATCCTTCAAGCCCTTCGTCTATCTGACTGCGATCGAGCATGGCCTGACGCCGGACGCGATCCGCGACGATTCCCCGGTCTCGATCAAGGGCTGGCAGCCGGAAAACAACAGTCGCACCTATCGCGGCCCGGTGACGTTGCAGACCGCCTTCGCCCACTCGATCAACACCGTCGCGGTGAAGCTGAACCAGGAGGTGACGCCGAAGGAGGTCGTTCGCACCGCGCAGCGGCTCGGCATTTCCTCGGGCCTTCAGGCCAATGGCTCGCTGGCGCTCGGCACCTCGGAAGTGACGCCGATCGAGCTCACGACGGCCTATGCCAGCTTCGCCAATGGCGGGCAGTCGGTGCTGCCTTATGTCATTCGCGAGGTGAAGTCGGTTTCGGGCAAGGTGATCTATGCCCGCAAGGCCACGAATTTCGGCACGGTGGTGCAGCCGCAGGTGCTGCCAATGGTCAACGCCATGTTCCACGAGACCATGACGAGCGGCTCGGGCAGCAAGGGCAATCTTGCCGGCTGGGAGGTCGGCGGCAAGTCGGGCACCACGCAGGATTTCCGCGATGCCTGGTTCGTCGGCTTCACCTCCAAGCTGGTGACCGCCGTCTGGGTCGGCAATGACGACAACAGCGCGATGAAGCGGGTCTATGGCAGCGGATTGCCGCTCGAAGTCTGGGGCAAATACATGAAGGCCGCCCATGTCGGCCTGCAGCCGTCGCCTTTGCCGGGCGGGCTGTGGCGCGCAGGGCCGAAATCGATCTTCGATGGTGGCGCGCCAGTGGCCGGCATGCAGCCGCCAGCGCAGACCCAGACGGCAGGCTCCGACCGCGCCTGGGTGCCGCCTGCGCCACAGGAGAAGAACTTCCTCCAGCGGCTGTTCGGCGGTTGAGTCTTTCAGGTCCTGGCCGCTCTGACCTTGCGCGAGGCGTGAAACAGGACCAGTGCCGACACGCCGAGCAGTGACATCATCGCGGGCAGCGGCAGGGCGGAGTCGGTCAGCAGCTTGCCGACGACAAGACCGACACAGGCCGAGAACAGCATCTGGCAGAGCCCGACGAAGGATGACGCAGCTCCGGCGCGATCCGGAAAGGGCATCAGCGCCGAGGCCTGGGCCTGCGGCATGCTGAGCCCGATGCCGATCGCATAGATCGCCCAGGGTACCGTGACGCCGAGCGCACCGCCAAAGCCGGCGGTGAGGCATAGCAGCATGCTCAGCCCGCCCGCCGCCAGAAAAGCCACGCCGAGCGCAATGACGCCGTCCAGCCCATGCCTGCCGACGAGACGCTGGGCGATGATCGTGCCCAGGATGAAGCCGAGCACCCCGAACCCGAAAGACAGGCCGTAATCGCGCGGCGTCAGCCCGTAGATGCTGATCAGCACAAAAGACGAGCCGGAGATGAAGGCGAAGAGTCCGCCATAGGCCAAGGCCGTGATCGCGACATAGACACGATAGGGACGGTTCCTGAGCAACACGCCGAAGCTACGGAAAATCGCCAACAGCGACAGCCGCTCCGATGAACGCGTGCGGATGGTTTCCGGCAGGAACAGGATGATCACGACCGCCAGCAGCAGCGCGAGGGCCAGCGTCGCGATAAAGGTCGAGCGCCAGCCGAAGGCCGCCTGCAGGATGCCGCCAATCGCCGGCGCGACGGCTGGGACCAACCCCATGATCATGCCCATGCGGGCGAATTCCCGGCCGGCGCGCGGCCCCTCATAGAGATCCCTGACCATGGCGCGGCCAAGCACAATCGGCCCGGAAGCGCCGAGTGCCTGCAGGACCCGGCCTGCGACCAGCCACTCGATCGAGGGCGCGAGGGCGCAAAGGAGGGTCGCGACCAGGAAGAGCGCCAGACCGGTGAGGAGCACTGGCTTGCGCCCCAATCGGTCCGAGAGCGGCCCCCAGACGATCTGGCCTCCGGCGAAACCGAACAGAAAGGCGGAGAGCGTCGCCTGCGCCCCCGCAATATCCGTGCCCATGACGCGAACGATCTCGGGCAGGGACGGCAGATAGAAATCGGTCGAGAGCGGCCCGAGGGCCGTCAGCATGGCAAGCACGGCGGTCATTGCCAACGTGTCGGGGCGCAGCTTCACGGAACCATCCCTGTTTCGGCTGATGCCGGGTTAGGGGAGGTTGCGTCTCAAGTCGAGCCGAGCCCCTGTGGCCCAGGCAGCCTCAGCTTCAGCCGTAGCCGTGCAGCCCGGCGCCATGGCGCTTCAGCCAGGCTTCCGCTTCTTCGGTCCGCGGGCAGAGCTTATGCGTCAGCGCCCAGAAGCGGTGGGAATGGTTCATCTCCTTGAGATGCGCGACTTCATGGGCCGCGAGATAGTCGAGCACCAGGGGCGGCGCGAGGATCAGGCGCCAGGAGAAATTCAGGTGCCCCTTCGACGAACAGGAGCCCCAGCGGCTCGTGGTATCGCGGATCGTGATCTTGCGGGCGGGGATGCCGAGCGTCGCCGTGTGGTGCCTGACCGCACGCTCGAGATCCTCGAGTGCCGCGCGGCGCAGGAAATCCTTGACCCGGCGCGCGACATGGGCCGCTTCGCCGGCCACCGCGATGATGGCGGAACCATCCTTGTCGGTGGTGGCATGGGTAATACCGCGCACCTTTGACCAATGCACGATACGGTGAGGCGCGCCGCGAAAGGGCACGACCTGTCCCGGCTCGAAGGGCACTGAAAGCGGACGCCTGGCGAGCTTTGCCGCGATCCAGCCGCCATGATTCTCGGCGAAGACCTTGCCGGTGAGGAAGTCTGCCCGCTCCGGCAGAGTCAGTGTGATCTCGCCCGTCGCCTGCGAGACACGCAATGTCATCCGCCGCGCTGCCGCGCGCCGCTTCACCGCAACGGAAAACAGCGTACCGGCATGAGCAACCTCGATCCGATCCGGATCAGGCTGGCGCTTGAACAGGGAGAGCCGCATCGCCCGCAATTGTGCTGGATTCGCCGGCGATGCGGAAGGGCTTCAGTTCGCGATCTTCAAGGCTTTGCGCGCGACGGCGGCACTGTCGTCCCGACGAACCTTGGCCGCTTCCATGTCGAGGCTGACCATGAAATCGGAAATGCGCGGCGCGATTTCGGCGCGGAAGCGCGAGCCGTTGAAGACGCCGTAATGGCCGACGCCCTTCTGGAGATAATGGACGCGCTTGTCGGCCGGGATATTGGCGCAGAGATCATGGGCAGCCTGTGTCTGGCCGACACCCGAGATATCGTCGTTCTCGCCCTCGACCGTCATCAGCGCGACACGACGAATGGCTTTCAGATCAACCGGCTTGTCGCGGTGCATCATGGTGCCCTTGGGCAGGGCATGCTGGACGAACACGGTATCGACCGTCTGGAGATAGAATTCCGCCGTCAGATCCATGACCGCGAGATACTCGTCATAGAAATCGCGGTGCTTCTCGGCCGAATCGCCATCTCCGGCGATGAGGTGCTTGTACATCTCGTAATGGGCCGAGACGTGCCGGTCGATATTCATGGCCATGAAGCCCGAAAGCTGCATGAATCCGGGATAGACCTCCCGGAACGCGCCCATATGCGGGAACGGCACCATGGTGATGCAGTTGCGGCGGAACCATTCGGTGCCGCGCTCCATGGCAAGCTGGTTGACCGCAGTGGGCGAGCGGCGGGTATCGATCGGACCACCCATCAGGGTCATCGACCGCGGCGCACTGGGATCATTCTCCGCTTCCATCCGCGCGATCGCGGCAATCACCGGGACGGCAGGCTGGCAGACGGCCATGACATGGGTGTCGGGGCCGAGCGTCTGCAGCATGCCGACGACGTAGTCGATATAATCGTCGAGATCGAAGCGCCCGGCGGCGAGCGGCACCAGACGGGCATCCGTCCAGTCGGTGATGTAGACCTCATGGCCGGGCAGGAAGGCCTCGACCGTGCCTCTCAGCAACGTAGCATAGTGGCCGGACATCGGCGCAACCAGCAGAACCTTGGGCTGCGGCTTGCGCCGCCCGGCGATCTTGCGGTCGAAATAGACCAGCTTGCAGAAGGGCCGCTCCCAGACGACGCGCTCCTCGACGGCCACCTTGACGCCATCGATCGTGGTCTCGTTCAGATCGAAGGCGGGCTTGCCGTAGCGCCGCGTCATCCGTTCGAACAGTTCGCACGACGCAGCAACCGTGCGGCCGAGCGGCGTGTAGGTCAGCGGATTGGCTGGGTTCTTGAACGCCAGCTGCAGCGCATCCGACATGCCACGAACGGGCGCGACCATCGTATGAACCGCTTCGTAGGCGTGATAAGCGAACGACATGGCAGCTCCATACATGCGGCGATGTCTCCCCGGTGCCGGATGCACCTGATGATGCGCCGCAACAAACAGCGCAGCCTAGATTGTTTCTGCTCTCATTCAATCCGGCTAAAGGCTAAGATTTCCCTTCAATGCCAAATTGCCACAGTTTTGCACTGCAAAACCCCAGCCCGTCATCGGATGCCTGGGCGTCATGACCGTCCCTGATGCCGATCTTCCGCCGCTGGCGCGATCCAGCCGCCATTTGCGCCTCGACACCCTGGTGCGGCTGCGCTGGCTTGCAATCGCCGGCCAGAGCCTCGCGGTCGCCGGCGTGCATTTCGGGCTCGGCTTCACCCTGCCGTTCGGCTGGTGTTTCCTCGCCATCGCAATCTCCGCCTGGCTGAACATTGCGCTGCGCATTCGCTTTCCGCTCAGCCACCGGCTGCGCGAGGATGCGGCGACTGCGCTCTTGGCCTTCGACATCATCCAGCTCGCGGCCCTGCTCTACCTGACCGGCGGTCTGCAGAACCCCTTCGCAATTCTGTTCCTGGCGCCGGTGATGATTTCGGCGACCGCCTTGCCGCCGCAGCGCACCATGCTGCTCGGGCTCCTGGCGGTCGTGCTGGCGAGCGTGCTCAACTTCACGCATCTGCCCCTGCCCTGGGCCGGGCCCAACCGGCCGGTATTGCCGCCGTTCTACCAGGCCGGCACCTGGATCGCGCTCGTGCTCGGGCTCGGCTTCACCGGCATCTATGCCTGGCGCGTCGCCAAGGAAGCGCGCGACCTCTCGGAGGCCCTCGCTGCGACCGAGTTGGTCCTGGCACGCGAACAGCATCTTTCACAGCTCGACGGCCTCGCCGCCGCAGCCGCGCATGAACTCGGCACGCCACTCGCGACGATCGCTCTGGTGGCACGTGAATTGTCACGGCTGGCCCCGCCGGAAGGCGAGATGGCGGAGGATATCACGCTGCTGCGCGAGCAGGTCGAGCGCTGTCGCGGCATCCTCGGCAAGCTCACCTCGCTTCAGGACGACGATGCCGGCCCGCTCGACCAACTCTCCCTGCGCCTGCTGATCGAGGAGACGGCCGGCCCGCAGCGGCCGTTCGGCGTGCCGTTCCGGATCGAGATGATCGGCGACAAGCCGGAGCCCGTCTGCCGGCGCAACCCGGGCATGATCTACGGCCTCGGCAACATCGTCGACAATGCCGTCGACTTTGCCCGGTCCGAGGTGGCGATCATCGCACAATGGACCGACACGCATGTCATGCTGACCATCGCCGATGATGGCCCGGGGTTTCCTCCCGACGTCCTGATGCGCGCCGGCGAGCCTTATCTCTCCCGCGCAGCGGCAGAAAGTCGCGCCGGCGGCGGTTTGGGTCTGGGGCTTTTCATTGCAAAGACGCTGCTGGAACGCGGCGGCGCAGCGCTTGAATTTTCGAATCTGCCATCCCCGGCGAGCGGCGCGTCCGTCCGTATGGTCTGGCCGAGGGCGGTGTTCGAGGCCGACGCAAAACCTTCCGGGTCTTCAAAACGGGGGGAAATGCCACTACCTGAGGGTGACGGCCCCTTCTCGCCGTCCTGATGCGCGAAGCCCATGATCGCGTTACAATTCCGCCGGCCCGAACCGGTGGCAGGAGAGTTGAGATGCAACAGGCGCTGAACGACGCCGCCCAATCGGACATGACCCTGCTGCTCGTCGACGACGACAAGCCGTTCCTGACCCGGCTCGCGCGGGCAATGGAAGGGCGGGGTTACTCCGTACGCATCGCCGAAAGTGTCTCGGCCGGTCTTGCTGCTGTCGAGGAAGAGGCTCCGGCCTTTGCTGTCATCGATCTGCGCCTTGCCGACGGTAACGGGCTCGATGTTATCGCCCGCCTGAAGGAGCGGCGGCCTGACGCGCGCGGTATCGTGCTGACCGGTTACGGTAACATCGCGACCGCCGTCAGTGCCGTGAAGCTCGGTGCCTTCGATTTCCTTGCAAAACCCGCTGACGCTGACGAAATCCACTCCGCCCTGGCA
The DNA here is from genome assembly GCF_000735605.1 of Allobosea sp. LC85. Lineage (GTDB taxonomy): Bacteria > Pseudomonadota > Alphaproteobacteria > Rhizobiales > Beijerinckiaceae > Allobosea. The sequence continues at coordinate 397 of NZ_JPKG01000027.1, read as the reverse complement.
GCCGCGCGCGATTCGCGGCCGATGCCGCCGGAAAATCCGATGTCGGCCGATCGTGTCCGCTGGGAACATATCCAGCGTGTCTACGAGCTGTGCAGCCGCAATGTCTCCGAGACGGCGCGGCGGCTTGGGATGCATCGGCGCACCCTGCAGCGCATCCTGGCGAAGCGCGCGCCGCGCTAAGGCATCGGCCCGAAAAGTGGATTGCGGTTTTCGGGGCAAAGCCGATGCAAACACAGAAGCTTAGATCATCGGACGTTTAATCGTACGCATACCCGACATGTTTGAAGAGGTTTTGGCACTCTTGCGGCTTGAATAGGTCGCAGATGTTGCCGACGGCCTTCCAGAGCGCATCGAAGGTTCTGGCCTGCGCCTTTCGGAGATGCGCCTTGAGCTTGGC